>NZ_JBSIOT010000057.1:0-2044 GCF_053613335.1 Bacillus sp. LR--39
CGTTCTAAAGTCTTCCTCACTGAGCCAAGCGCCAAGCGGCAGCCTGATTAGCTCCTTTTGATATACGATAAGCTCAGCACCAAGCACAAGCAGAAGCGGAATGAAATCACCGATTTTACTCGCTATGTTGCCGCCAATCGTGGCACGGCTGCGAATCCCCGGTGCAGCGACAGCGGAAGCAGCGTCACTGAAACAGCCAAGCGCTCTCTTGATCAAAGGGTTCTTTCTGCATTCATTCAGTGATGTGAGCGCCCCGATCGACACGTGGGTGTCACTGGCGCTGATCCCTCGCATCTCGTCAATCCCTTCAAGGCTGACAAGGTGCTGTTTCGGCAGAGTTCCTTTGTCCCACTGAAGCTGAAGCAGCGTGCTTCCCGATGCGGCACACACATCCGGAGCAAGCTTCTCTAAAAGCGAATAGGCCTCATCAAGCGCTGTCGGCCTCCATAATTGAATATTCATCCTTGCTTTTGTCACTTGGCCGTTCAAGACATCGCCCTCCTTACCATGTCATATTCCTCGGGTGTATCAATATCGTCCAACTCACCGCTATCCTTTGCCTCCAAAACCGCTCCTGCTCCAAGCTGTCCGCTTTTCAGGAGCCTGCGAGCCCCTTCATCTCCCGTTAACCCCTTTACATAAGGAAAACAAGCCGACGAGAAGTAGATTGGCGGGGTGAACGCCCCTAAAAACGATGACACGGCAAATGACTCAGGAGCCAGAGCCACAAGGGCATTGAGATGATCGACGGAAAGCTGAGGCTGGTCGGCTAACAAAATGACAACGCCGTCCGCCCCCATGCTTTCTGCTTTTCTCACCCCGCTGCTGACTGAATGCCCCTGACCCTTTTCTGCGTCTTGGCAAACGTGCAGGCTCCAGCGTTTTTGAAAAGGCGGAGCGTGATACGGCGCTCCTATCCACTCAAGGGAGGCATGTTCTGTCCGCTCGACGACCAGCACGTGATCAAGGCGGGACGACAGAGCAGTTTTCAAAGAAAGTGAGCCTATGTTTTCTCCTTTTAGCGGCAAAGCCAGCTTGTTTTGGCCCATTCTTCTGCTTTTGCCGGCAGCGAGAAACACGCCGATCAGATAGGGGCTTCTCATACAACTGCTATCCGTTTTCTTGTTTGAATGATTTCTGCAACTACACTTACCGCAATTTCCTCTGGACCTTCCGCACCGATTTTCAGCCCGACCGGACTGTAAAAGTGAGACGGAGGATGTTTTCCGTTCAGCAGCCGTTTCGTGCGGTTTGCCGAACCCAACAGTCCAATATAATGGAGGTTTTGAGAAAATAAGAAGTTGATGATCGTTTGATCGTGCTGATAATGATGGGTTGCCACAACAGCTGCATCATGCGGAAAAAATTGAAATTCGCTAAGCATTTGTTCCGGAAAAGCGGTGATCAGCTGATCCGCTTTTGGAAAAAGAGAGGATGTACAATAAGCGGGCCGCCAATCCGTCACGATAACAGAAAACCCTGTGTCAGCCGCCAAATTGGCCAGCGGTACAGTATCCGGTCCCGCCCCAAACAGAATGAGACGCGGCTTCGGTTCAATTCGCTGAATAAACATGTTAGTGGTTTGATCGAAATGCGGTAAATGAAGCGTTGAAACAGTACGTTGAATATCTTGCAGAGGCGCGTCCGGCCAGTTGCCAAAATGCCCGTTCTCCGTCAGAAATAAATAATGGGAGGATCCAATCTTTGTAACGGAAGTGACAGCTTTGCCTGAATGAAGGCAATCCCTCACTTTCTCATAGTGCCGCCTTTTTTCCTGAGTGATTCGCTCCGCATGAACATGAATCATGCCATTGCACCCGGCTCCCATGCCCCAAGAAAGATCGTCCTCCGACCGCATGTCGTAGGGAATCAGCGTTGGTGTGAGCTGATCGCCCAGCGCACTGATTCTTTGGAATACATCTTCTTCCACACACCCGCCGCTCAGCAAGCCAATCCGTCTGCCATTTTTCTTAAAGAGCATAGAGGCGCCTGCTTTTCGATACGCGGAGCCTTCAACTTGAACAATTGTCGCCATTACAGCCTC
>NZ_JBSIOT010000058.1:0-2028 GCF_053613335.1 Bacillus sp. LR--39
TCGTCGCTATTATTATCGGATGGCTTGGAAGCCTGTTTGTAAAAGGAGATATGCCCGGAGGAATTATCGGGTCTATGATCGCAGGTCTTATTGGCGCCTGGATCGGACACGGGCTGCTTGGAACATGGGGGCCGCACCTAGCCGGATTTGCCATTATTCCAGCCGTAATCGGCGCAGCCATTGTTGTCTTTCTAGTAAGCCTGTTAACCAGAAAAAGAGGATAAAAGCAGCAGCACCCGAAGCGTCAGCGCTTTGGGTGTTTGTTTTGCCATAAAAATCGAAAAAGCCTCAACCCTAGCGGTTGAGGCTTTTGACTGGTTTGACGCCCAACTGATCGATGAACCTTCTGAAGGCCTGTTTTCCCTCTGCTGTCTGCTTAAACACACCGGCGTGTTCAAGGATGCGCGCGAATACATGTCCCAGCTCTTTTTTTATGACTAGATCTGCATTCTCTTTTGTTATGGTTCTTTTTTCCATCATTCGAAGAGCCCATTCACTATGCTTTGCCGTGAGCGGATTTTGTTCTAAGGCTGTTTTCGGATCAGCAGAGCATAGCGCCGCTGCCGTTTCTTTCATTTCCTCCTGTAAGCGGCCCGGCAATATCGCCAATCCCATGACCTCAATCAGGCCGATATTTTCTTTTTTAATATGGTGGACTTCCTGATGAGGATGGAATATTCCTAATGGATGCTCCTCATTCGTCCGGTTGTTCCTCAGGACGATATCGAGTTCGTACAGGTCTCCCCTGCGCCGCGCAATCGGTGTGACCGTATTATGAGGCGTATCGCCTGTATAGGCGGCAATGCCGGCTTTTTCATCGGAATACGTCTGCCACGTGCGAAAGATATGGTCAGCAGCTTCGGCGACATGCCCCGGTTCGTCTCCTTGGAGCCTGAGCACAGACATCGGCCACTTCACTAAGCCCAGCGACACGCCGGGATAATCATTTAATTCATAAACGTCTTCCGCTTCTGCACGTGCCATTGGAAAATCATGCGCGCCGCCTTGGAAATGATCATGGCTTAGGATGCTGCCGCCGACAATCGGCAGATCCGCGTTTGAACCGATAAAATAGTGCGGATACTGCCCGAGAAATGACAGCAGCCTTTCAAATGTTTTTTTGCTGATCTCCATCGGTTCATGTTCACCTTTTAAGACAATACAGTGCTCTGGATAATAGACATATGGCGAGAATTGCAGGAACCATTGTTCGTCCTCAAGGATGACCGGAATGATTCTGTGATTTTGCCGGGCTGGATGATTCACGCTTCCCTCGAACCCGACATTTTCTTTACACAGCAAACACATCGGATAATTTGTCTGTTCCTGCTCTCTTGCAGCCGCAATCGCTTTCGGGTCCTTTTCAGGCTTTGATAGGTTAATGGTCATTTCCAGCTCGCCATATTCGGTCGGCACCGTCCAATGAACATTTTTGGCGATTCTGTCAGTCTGTATATAATAGACATCCTCTGAATATTGATAGAATTCCTTTGTCGCCTGTTTTGGGCCGTATAATGCTTTTGTCTCTTCAAATTTGCGAATGACCTCGGACGGGGCAGGTACAAAACAGCCCATCAGCTTTGCGCTGAGCAGGTCACGGTACGTATCTGTATCCGCTTCCATTCGGCCGGTTTCGGCAGCCCATTTATAGATGGGGGCGAGCAAGTCCGGCAGGCTTTGTGACTGCTTGATGCTGGTGCTGGAGACCGGCTCGGGATGTGTGATGCCCAGCGCTTCATAAAGACGGTTTCTCGTATATTCCCGATCCCAGATCGAAATCAATTTTCGTTCCAGGCCATACTCAAGCAGCTGTTCCAGATGTTCAATAATACTCATATGTCACTCCCCCTTTAGTTCTCTCGCTCCCTCTCCGATATCCGCGACATAAAAGTCCGCTCGGAGCCCTGTTTTTTCTTGATATCTGTCTCCAACCTTCTGAATAAAATCATCAACGAACTCATCTTTTACAATGCTGATGGTGCATCCGCCAAAGCCTGCTCCCGTCATTCTTGATCCAATTACACCTTC
>NZ_JBSIOT010000059.1:0-2010 GCF_053613335.1 Bacillus sp. LR--39
AAAATATTTCACATTGATTGATCATGAGAATTATGAGCTTGATATCAAACAAACCTTAACACTTAAGCCGGGCGATTTTCACATCAGGGTTCAAAGCCGTCATCAGGAAGCCATTCATGCGGACGTCCAGACAGCTGAAAAAGCCGCGCCTGATGAGCAAAAGGAGAAAACGGAAGCAAAGGGCGCATCGGTCATCGGTCTTAACAACCGCCCGCTTCTCGTGCTGTACGGCTCAGATACCGGCACCGCAGAAGGCGTCGCCCGGGAGCTTGCTGATACTGCCAGTCTTCACGACGTAAGGACAGAGACAGCACCTCTGAACGACCGGATTGGAAAGCTGCCGAAAGAGGGAGCGGTTGTCATTGTGACCTCGTCTTATAATGGAAAGCCGCCAAGCAATGCCGGACAATTCGTGCAGTGGCTTCAAGAAATCAAACCGGGTGAGCTTGAGGGCGTCCATTACGCGGTATTTGGCTGCGGCGACCACAACTGGGCGAGCACGTATCAATACGTGCCGAGATTCATTGATGAGCAGCTTGCAGAAAAAGGCGCGACTCGGTTTTCTGGGCGCGGGGAAGGGGATGTCAGCGGTGATTTTGAAGGGCAGCTTGACGAGTGGAAAAAAAGCATGTGGGCGGATGCCATCAAAGCATTCGGACTTGAGCTTAATGAAAACGCAGATAAGGAACGAAGCACGCTGAGCCTTCAGTTTGTCAGAGGGCTGGGCGAGTCTCCGCTCGCTAGATCGTACGAAGCCTCTCACGCATCCATTGCCGAAAATCGTGAACTCCAGTCCGCAGACAGCGATCGAAGCACTCGCCATATCGAAATTGCATTGCCGCCGGATGTTGAATATCAAGAGGGCGACCATCTTGGCGTATTGCCAAAAAACAGCCAAACCAATGTCAGCCGGATTCTCCACAGATTCGGCCTGAAGGGCACCGACCAAGTGACATTGTCGGCAAGCGGCCGCAGTGCGGGGCATCTGCCATTGGGCCGTCCTGTCAGCCTGTATGATCTTCTCAGCTACAGCGTCGAGGTGCAGGAAGCAGCCACAAGAGCGCAAATACGTGAACTGGCGGCATTTACAGTGTGTCCGCCGCATAGGCGTGAATTAGAAGAACTGTCAGCAGAGGGTGTTTATCAGGAGCAAATATTGAAAAAAAGAATTTCCATGCTGGATCTGCTTGAAAAGTACGAAGCGTGCGACATGCCGTTTGAACGATTTTTAGAGCTTTTACGTCCGTTAAAACCGAGATATTATTCAATTTCAAGCTCTCCAAGAGTGAATCCGCGGCTAGCATCGATCACAGTCGGCGTCGTGCGCGGCCCTGCGTGGAGCGGCCGTGGCGAATACAGGGGCGTGGCATCAAATGATTTAGCTGAGCGTCAAGCGGGTGATGATGTCGTGATGTTTATCCGCACACCGGAATCCCGGTTTCAGCTTCCGGAAGACCCTGAAACGCCAATCATTATGGTCGGACCTGGCACGGGAGTCGCGCCATTCCGCGGTTTCCTTCAAGCCCGCGAAGTTTTAAAGCGGGAGGGGAAAACGCTCGGTGAAGCTCATCTCTATTTTGGATGCAGGAACGATCGTGATTTTATATACCGCGATGAACTTGAGCAGTTTGAAAAAGACGGAATCGTCACTGTCCACACAGCCTTTTCCCGCAAAGAAGGCATGCCGAAAACGTATGTCCAGCATGTCATGGCTGACCATGCAGAAACGTTAATATCAATTCTTGACCGCGGAGGCAGGCTTTATGTATGCGGTGACGGCAGCAAAATGGCCCCGGATGTGGAGGCGGCACTGCAAAAGGCGTATCAGTCTGTTCATGGCACCGGGGAGCAAGAAGCGCAAAACTGGCTGAGACATCTGCAGGGTACCGGTATGTACACCAAAGATGTCTGGGCAGGGATATAGATAAAGAAGACTGGAGACATCCAGTCTTTTTTGTCCTTTCGAAAAAATGGTGATCGCGCTAAACATTCATGCATACAATAACTTCA
>NZ_JBSIOT010000060.1:0-2009 GCF_053613335.1 Bacillus sp. LR--39
TACAGGCGGGAAGCTGCTTCAATGCCGTAGGCGCCGTGGCCGTAGTAAATCGTATTTAAATAGCCTTCTAATATCTCGTCCTTAGAATAGTTTTGTTCCAGACGGATCGTGTAGAACGCCTCATTCCATTTCCGTTTCCACGTTTTGTCGTGTTCAAGGTATAAGTTTCTCGCATATTGCTGGGTGATGGTGCTTGCACCCTGAACCTTGGCAAATGCTTTCAGGTCAGCAAGCGCCGCGCCGGCCATGCGTTTATAATCAAAGCCGTGATGATCGTAGAAATTCTGGTCTTCAATCGCCACTGTCGCTTTTACGATCGTCGGATTCATGTCCTTTAAGGGGACCCAATAGCGCTTTTCGCCGTAGTTCGTTTCCCCGAGCTTTGAGCCGTCACTCGCATACAAAATCGTGGATTGCGGCACTTGCACCGAGGGAGCGCCCTGGTATTTGGCTATCAAAATGACAGTCATAAACACGGCAGCTGCCGCCAAGGCCGCAAAAGCCCCTAAAAAGATAAAGGCGCGAACGGTTTTCAGCGTCAGTCTCAGCCGTTTATTTGTCATTGCATCCACAACGGGTTCCCCCTTTTTTTATGTTTCTACTATTATGAGAAAAAAAGATCGTTTTTAAACATCGCAGAACAGGACGCATCTTTACTTTTTCCCCGCCATCCTCTATACTTTTTCCTTAGGTGAAAATGAGATTTCTACCGAGAATAAAAGCTGATAAGACGCTTACAATAAATGAATACAGCCTCGAAAGGGAGATGACAATTGAGCGAACTTTGGTACACAGAGAAGCAGACGAAAAACTTTGGCATTACGATGAAGGTTAACAAAACGTTACATACAGAACAAACGGAGTTTCAGCATTTAGAAATGGTGGAAACAGAAGAGTTCGGCAACATGCTGTTTTTAGACGGCATGGTGATGACATCTGAAAAAGACGAATTCGTTTATCACGAAATGGTGGCGCATGTGCCATTATTTACGCACCCAAATCCGGAGCACGTTCTCGTAGTCGGCGGCGGTGACGGCGGCGTTATCAGAGAAATCCTGAAGCACCCAAGCGTGAAAAAGGCAACACTTGTAGATATTGACGGCAAGGTTATCGAATACTCTAAAAAGTTCCTTCCTTCTATCGCAGGCAAACTGGATGATCCGCGCGTTGACGTGCAGGTAGATGATGGATTTATGCATATTGCAAAATCCGAAAATCAATACGACGTCATCATGGTAGATTCAACTGAACCAGTCGGACCGGCTGTAAACCTGTTTACAAAAGGATTCTACGCAGGAATCGCAAAAGCGCTGAAAGAAGACGGTATTTTCGTTGCGCAGACGGACAACCCATGGTTTACACCGGAATTAATCACAAATGTACAGCGCGACGTGAAGGAAATCTTCCCGATTACGAAGCTGTATACGGCGAACATTCCGACATATCCAAGCGGTTTGTGGACATTTACAATTGGCTCGAAAAAATATGATCCGCTTGCAGTGGAAGACAGCCGTTTCTTCGATATTGAGACGAAATATTACACAAAAGATATTCATAAAGCGGCGTTTGTTCTGCCGAAATTTGTGAGTGACTTGATTAAATAATGAAGGTATGGCGCAGGAGCGAATCTTGCGCTTTTTTACAGGAAAGCGAGGGTATTATAGATGAGATTTGATGAAGCTTATTCAGGAAAAGTATTTATCGCGAGCCGTCCCGAGTGGGAAGAGGCGGACGCCATTCTTTACGGCATGCCGATGGACTGGACAGTCAGCTATCGCCCGGGCTCACGCTTTGGTCCAAGCAGAATCCGTGAGGTGTCAATCGGCCTTGAGGAATACAGCCCATATTTAGACCGCGATCTGGCTGAGTTGAACTTCTTTGACGCCGGCGACATTCCGCTGCCGTTCGGAAATCCGCAGCGAAGCCTGGATATGATTGAAGAGTACGTGGACAGCATTTTAGAAAAAGGGAAGTTCCCAATGGGTATGGGCGGGGAGCACCTCGTGTCA
>NZ_JBSIOT010000061.1:0-1993 GCF_053613335.1 Bacillus sp. LR--39
TCATATTATCCAATTAGGCGGAATGCCCGCAGAGCTTGTTGAAAATAAGGAGGTCATGTCCTTTTTCCTGCCTTCTTTCCGATCAGATTACCGGGCTCTTGAACAATTTGAGCTTTACGATCTGGCCCAGATCCAGTCGCCTGTTCATGTCTTTAACGGGCTTGATGATAAAAAATGCATACGAGATGCGGAAGGCTGGAAGAAGTGGGCAAAAGACATCACATTCCATCAATTTGACGGAGGACACATGTTCCTGCTGTCACAAACGGAAGAAGTCGCAGAACGGATTTTTGCGATCTTGAATCAGCATCCGATCATTCAACCGTGATCAAAAGCGGACAGCTTCGGCTGTTCCACTTTTTTTGTGTTGAATGCCAATTTTTGCATGGTATAATAGTCGAAATACTCAAATAAAGGCAGGTCGAAACATGCGCACGTCTCCCAGGATGAAATGGTTTGTATTGCTGTTTACGTTTGTTTTCGCCATCGGAATGAACTCATTCAGAAATTCCTTTCAATTTTTTATGCTGCCAATGGCGGATGCCTTCCATGCCGACAGGTCGCTGATTTCGGTTTCTGTCAGCATTTTTATGATCACAACCGGCATCGTCCAGTTTTTTGTCGGTTTTTTCATCGACCGTTTCAGTGTCAGAAAAATTATGGCGCTTGGAGCTGTTTGCATCAGCGCAAGCTTTTTGGTGCTTCCTTATTCACCGAATGTTCATGTGTTTTCCGCCATTTACGGTGTGCTTGGCGGAATCGGATACTCCTGTGCGGTCGGCGTGACGACCCAGTATTTCATCAGCCGTTGGTTTGACACACACAAAGGTCTGGCGCTTGCTATTTTGACCAATGCCAACTCTGCGGGCCTGCTGCTTCTCTCACCCATTTGGGCTGCGGCTCCGTATCATGCCGGCTGGCAGAGCACCTATACGATTTTGGGCATCGTCATGGCGGCTGTTCTGCTGCCGCTCCTTGCCTTCGGGATGAAACACCCGCCACATGTGCAAGCGCCATCAGTGAAAAAATCTTATGACTGGCGGGGATTTTGGAACGTGGTAAAGCAGTCTCGTCTCATTCATATTCTGTACTTCGGCGTGTTTACATGCGGATTTACGATGGGAATTATTGATGCTCATCTCGTTCCGATGCTGAAGGATGCACATGTCTCTCATGTCAACGGAATGATGGCCGCGTTCGGGGCGTTTATCATCATTGGCGGATTATTGGCAGGCTGGCTGTCCGATCTCCTCGGCAGCAGAAGCGTCATGCTATCCATCTTATTTTTCATTCGGCTGCTCAGCCTCATTTGCCTGCTCATTCCCATTCTCGGAATTCATCACAGCGACCTTTGGTACTTCGGGTTTATCCTGTTATTCGGGCTCAGTTACACAGGCGTGATCCCGCTGACCGCGGCGTCAATTTCGGAAAGCTATCAAACAGGATTGATCGGATCGCTGTTAGGCATCAATTTCTTTATCCATCAGGTTGCCGGAGCTCTCAGCGTGTATGCGGGCGGTTTGTTTTTTGACATGACTCATGGTTATTTGCTGATTGTCGCTGTGTGCATCGTGTTAGTGGGTTTATCGGCTGTAATAGAGCTGGTGCCGTTTTTAGATAAACAAAAGGCAAAAGAAACCCACCAATCAATATAAAAGGATCAGCACTGTCAATGCTGATCCTTTTTAAATTTGAGTTTTTTTGTTTCGGTATTTTTAAGGATAATCTCCTTGAATCTGTTCATCTCCACTTCGGAATGAAAAAAACGTTTTGGGATCGCAATATATTGGCCACTTGATGTATTGACCCTGAAGATATTTTTATATTCGAAAACAGCTGTGATTTCATCCCAATTGAAAATGAGGTCATATTTTTTAGAACATATACGAATTCCTTCTTGGTTCAGAGTATATGTTCTTTTAGATTTCATCCGTTCGTTCTTCTTGTATGTTCTGGAAAACTTCACATATAGAAGAAGGAGGAGCAGCAGTGT
>NZ_JBSIOT010000062.1:0-1959 GCF_053613335.1 Bacillus sp. LR--39
GCCGCGATCTCCAATCAAATCACAGCCGAAAACGCACATAACATTCAGGCGTCAATCGTCGTTGAAGCGGCGAACGGCCCGACAACCATTGATGCCACTAAGATCCTGAATGAAAGAGGCGTGCTGCTTGTGCCGGATATCCTGGCGAGTGCCGGCGGCGTCACGGTTTCTTATTTTGAATAGGTGCAAAACAACCAAGGATATTATTGGTCGGAAGAAGAGGTTGCAGAAAAACTGAGAAGCGTCATGGTCAGCTCGTTCGAAACAATTTATCAAACAGCGGCAACACATAAAGTGGATATGCGTTTGGCGGCTTACATGACGGGCATCAGGAAATCGGCAGAAGCATCGCGTTTCCGCGGATGGGTGTAATTTGAGAAGCCTCCGCAAAATAATTTTGCATTTGTTTTTTGCGTAAAGAGCAAAAATCGCAAAATAAATTTGCGTTCAAGATCGGAAAAAGAGAAAGGTGATCACCTGTTAGACAAATTTCTGTTCGATTCAACAAGTTTTTTCAGCAAAAGACAAGAAAATGGCATGATTCTTGCATTTTTATTCATATGCGAAGATATATTTCATAACACGAGGGGGACTACATATGACAGTCACATACGCGCACGAACCATTTACCGATTTTACGGAAGCAAAGAATAAAACTGCATTTGGGGAGTCATTGGCCTTTGTAAACACTCAGCTCGGCAAGCATTATCCGCTTGTCATAAATGGAGAAAAAATTGAAACGGACCGCAAAATCATTTCCATTAACCCGGCAAATAAAGAAGAGATCATTGGGTACGCGTCTACAGCGGATCAAGAGCTTGCTGAAAAAGCGATGCAAGCCGCATTGCAGGCATTTGATTCCTGGAAAAAACAAAGACCTGAGCACCGCGCGAATATTCTCTTTAAGGCAGCGGCTATTTTGCGCAGAAGAAAGCATGAATTTTCAAGCTATCTTGTGAAGGAAGCGGGAAAACCGTGGAAGGAAGCAGATGCGGACACGGCTGAAGCGATAGACTTTTTAGAGTTCTACGCGCGCCAAATGTTAAAGCTCAAGGAAGGGGCTCCGGTGAAGAGCCGTGCTGGCGAGTTCAATCAATATCATTACGAAGCGCTTGGCGTGGGCATCGTCATTTCTCCATTTAATTTCCCGCTCGCGATTATGGCGGGAACAGCGGCGGCAGCGATTGTGACAGGAAATACGATTCTCTTAAAACCGGCTGACGCAGCCCCGGTAGTGGCAGCAAAATTTGTCGAGGTCATGGAGGAAGCGGGTCTGCCAAACGGCGTTCTGAATTACATTCCGGGAGATGGTGCGGAGATCGGTGATTTCTTAGTTGAGCATCCGAAGACACGGTTTGTCTCATTTACAGGTTCCCGTGCAGTCGGCTGCCGGATTTATGAGCGAGCCGCCCAAGTGCAGCCGGGCCAAAAATGGCTCAAACGGGTAATTGCTGAGATGGGCGGAAAAGACACAGTGCTTGTCGACAAGGACGCTGATCTTGACCTTGCTGCATCCTCTATCGTGTATTCAGCATTTGGATATTCAGGACAGAAGTGTTCTGCGGGCTCCCGCGCGGTCATTCATCAGGATGTGTATGATGAAGTGGTGGAAAAAGCTGTAGCGCTGACCAAAACGCTGACTGTCGGCAATCCAGAAGATCCTGATACGTATATGGGTCCCGTGATTCATGAAGCATCCTACAACAAAGTGATGAAATACATTGAAATCGGCAAATCTGAAGGCAAGCTATTGGCCGGCGGAGAAGGCGATGATTCAAAAGGCTACTTTATTCAGCCGACGATCTTTGCAGATGTTGATGAAAACGCCCGCTTGATGCAGGAAGAAATTTTCGGCCCGGTTGTTGCGATTTGCAAAGCGCGTGATTTCGATCATATGCTGGAGATTGCCAATAACACGGAATACGGATTAACAGGTGCGCTTCTGACGAAAAACCGTGC
>NZ_JBSIOT010000063.1:0-1905 GCF_053613335.1 Bacillus sp. LR--39
ACTATCGACGATAAAATAAATTCCTTTATATAACTTTTAACCTAAGTTTACGTAATTCAAATTGCCTGTTTTTGGGTGCTGTTTTCTTGCTTGTTTGGTTTATACCCTATTTTGCGGAATTGAACACAAAAAACCCAAATTACGGAGCATTTGGGCGGTACGGGTGAATACGGATTGTATTTAGGGGATTTGAATGTTTTATTTGAAGAAGCGTTTGAACATTTTTCTGATTTTTTGAAATGGGCTGGATTTCTTTTGCATGTTAAGCGGCCTGGAAATGATCCATTTTTTCAAGAGACTCTTTGCAGCGATTGCATGTTTTGTCATTGTTTTTCCTCCTCATTTGTTGATACTTGTTTTACGGAGGACGTGTTTAAAATGTTTCATTTTCACACAAAAAAACCAGTCCTTTTTTGGACTGGCTTTTGGCATTAGGCTTGCGCTTCAAACTGCTTTGCAATCTCAACGATGACATTTACGGCTTTGACCATGTTATCAACTGAGATGTATTCAAATTTGCCGTGGAAGTTTTCCCCGCCTGTAAAGATGTTTGGCGTCGGAAGCCCCATGTAGGACAGCTGCGATCCGTCGGTGCCGCCGCGGATGGGAGAAATCTTCGGTTCGATGCCGAGGTTTTCCATCGCTTGCTTGGCGATGTTGACGATTTCGATGACAGGTTCAATTTTCTCTCTCATATTGTAGTATTGGTCGTTCATATCCAGCAGAATCCGGTCTTGCCCGTATTCGTTTTGAAGTTCTTCAACGGCACGCTTCATTGTTTCTTTTCTGTTTTGGAAATTCTCTTTGTCAAAGTCTCTGATAATGTAGTGGAGCTTTGTTTCGTCTACGTCTCCTTGAATCGACAGCAGGTGATAGAAGCCTTCATAGCCTTCCGTATATTCAGGCGCTTCGTCTGCCGGCAGCAGGCTGTTCAGCTTCATCGCGATTTTCGCAGAGTTGATCATTTTTCCTTTAGCTGTTCCGGGATGTACGTTGTTGCCTTTAATCGTAATTTTTGCGGCAGCGGCATTGAAGCTTTCATATTCAAGCTCGCCGAGCGGCCCGCCGTCAACCGTGTAGGCAAAGGAAGCATTGAACCGTTTCACATCAAATTTGTGCGGCCCTCTTCCGATTTCTTCATCAGGCGTAAAGGCGACTCTGATTGTGCCGTGCTTGATTTCAGGGTGTTTGATGAGGTAATCCATGGCTGTCATGATTTCAGCGATACCGGCCTTATTGTCTGCGCCGAGAAGGGTGGTGCCGTCTGTGGTGATGAGTGTATGGCCCTTATAGCCTGACAGCTCAGGAAATTGATCAGGTGACAGGGTGACCTGCAGCTGTTCGTTAAGAACGATGTCTTTTCCATCATAGCTTTCGATGATTTGCGGATTCACGTTTTTGCCGGTAAAGTCTGTAGCGGTGTCGACGTGAGCGAGAAAACCGATTGTCGGCACGTCTTTTTCAGTATTGGAGGGAAGAGTTGCCATGACATAGCCGTTTTCATCAATGGCTGCATCCTGCATGCCGATGGACTTCAATTCATCAACTAGCATGTTTCCTAATGTCAATTGGCCGGGTGTGGAAGGACAAGTGTCAACGGATTCATCGGACTGTGTGTCGACTTTTACATATGTAGTAAACCGTTCAATGATTTCTTCTTTCATTTCCAATCATCTCCTTTGTCTTATTTTAGCATGGCGGGATGAGAGATTTCTATTGCACAATACCGTTTCGAATGGCAAATACGACTGCCTGTGTCCGGTCTTGGGCATTGCATTTTTGCAGGATGCGGTGCACGTGGGTTTTCACAGTGCTTTCACTGACGAAAACCTTTTCAGCAATATCCTCATTTGTCAGTCCGTAGGCCATTTGCTGAAGAACCTCAAGCTGTCTTTTGGTGAACGG
>NZ_JBSIOT010000064.1:0-1898 GCF_053613335.1 Bacillus sp. LR--39
TTTTTATTATAATGGTCATTGGTTTCGCATCAGGATGTAATGGTAATCAAAATGAATTTATTCAAGGTAATAGTACTTTTGGTATTTCGCAAGTACATACAAGTAAGCCAATTGATCAATCCGTTGCCAATCATGCGAAAGAAAAGATAATTGCCAAGGAAGATATTACAGACGTAAAAGCTGTGAATACTGATAAAGAGCTTATGGCAGCGATTAAAGTTGAGAATTTTGATCGATTTCGATTAAAGAGTATCGAGAAGTCAGTAAAATCCGACTTAGAAAAAAAATATCCCGACTATAAAGTTTTTGTTTCGACTGATAAAAAAATATTCTGGGAACTTGAAAAGGTCGAGCAAAGACTGAAAAAAAACGATATGAATAAGAAGAACTTAAAAAATGATTTGAACAAACTGAAAAGTCTTATGAAGGAACAAACCTAAAGAGGAAGGATCGAGTTATGTCTAACAATCAAAAGAAACAACTTACTCCTGTGCAACAGGAATATCAAAAATTGCAAAAACAACGAGAGATCAAAAGACCGGTTGTTAAAAATTGTATTAAGGCCTTTTTAATCGGTGGACTTATTTGTTTGATTGGTCAGCTTATTTCAGACTTTTACATTTATTATTTCGATTTTACTGAGCAAACGGCCGGAAATCCGACGGTGGGTACGTTAATTTTTATTACAATGCTTCTTACTGGTTTTGGCGTATATGATCGAATGGCCCAATTTGGTGGGGCTGGAACAGCTGTACCTGTAACAGGTTTTGGCAATGCGGTTATATCGCCTGCCATTGAGCATCGAAGCGAAGGATTTGTACTGGGCGTAGGTGGCAACATATTTAAATTAGCGGGGGCGGTTATTTTATTTGGTGTTTTTTCTGCTTTTGTCATTGCCTTAATTAAAACCACTTTAATCCAGTGGGGTGGTTTATAATGCTAGCAGGTCATCGTACATGGATCTTCGAACAAAAGCCTGTCATTATCTCCACTGGAACCGTTGGTGGACCATTTGAAGCCAATGGTGCTATCCCAGATGATTTCGATACTCTTCATGCTGATTTATGGCTTGGGCAGGATTCCTATGAGAAAGCACATAAAATCCTTTTTGAAGAGGCTTGCCAAAAAGCCATGGAAAAAGGGGGCATACAAAAGGATCAAGTTCAATTTATCCTAGCTGGGGACTTAATCAATCAAATCACCCCAACAAGTTTCGCTAGCAGAACGATTGGAGCGCCTTATTTTGGCTTATTCGGTGCTTGCTCTACCTCGATGGAAGGACTGGCTCTAGGTGCTTATATTGTAAATACAAAAGGAGCGAAATATTTGTTAACAGGAGCTTCCAGTCATGATACAGCTGTTGAAAAACAATTTCGGTATCCAACTGAGTATGGTGGACAAAAGCCACCTACGGCACAATGGACGGTTACTGGTGCAGGTGCAGCCCTATTAAGTGATTCTGGGGAAGGACCTCATGTCACATCTGCCACAATTGGTCGTGTAATCGATATGGGATTGACAGATCCATTTAACATGGGAGGAGCTATGGCGCCAGCTGCGGTTGATACCATTGAAGCCCATTTAAAGGAACGAAATGTTGAGCCATCTTATTACGATTTAATTGTAACCGGTGACCTTGGCCAAATCGGACAGGAAGTGTCCATGGATCTATTTAAAAAGCATGGAACTCCTATTAGTGAAGAACAATACCAAGATTGTGGCCTTATGATTTATCGGGAAGGACAACCCGTTCTTGCAGGGGCAAGCGGTGCAGGCTGTTCAGCAACGGTAGTTTATGGGCATTTATTAAACCGCATGAAAAATGGTGAATTTAAACGCATGTTAGTTGTGGCTACAGGTGCTTTGCTTTCACCGTTGTCCTTTCAGCAAAATGAAAC
>NZ_JBSIOT010000065.1:0-1890 GCF_053613335.1 Bacillus sp. LR--39
TGGCGCGAATATTTAGAGGACTTTGAAGGACAAACGACGTTTGCGGAGCAAAGAAAGAAACAAAAGGACGGCTATGAGCCGAAAGAGCTGCTCTTTCCACTGCCGGAGGTGGAGACAAAGGCCTTTACCGAGCTTGCAAAATCGCAGCATACCACTTTAAGTACGGCGCTGCAGGCAGTCTGGAGCGTATTGATCAGCCGCTATCAGCAGTCTGGCGATTTGGCTTTCGGTACAGTTGTTTCAGGGCGTCCCGCGGAAATCAAAGGCGTTGAACATATGGTCGGGCTGTTTATCAACGTTGTCCCGAGACGTGTGAAGCTGTCTGAGGGTATCACATTTAACGGCTTGCTCAAGCAGCTGCAGGAGCAATCGCTGCAGTCTGAGCCGCATCAATATGTGCCGCTTTATGACATCCAAAGCCAGGCCGATCAGCCGAAACTGATTGACCACATCATTGTTTTTGAGAACTATCCGCTTCAGGATGCGAAAAATGAAGAAAGCAGTGAAAACGGCTTTGATATGGTGGATGTTCATGTTTTTGAGAAGTCGAATTATGATCTCAACCTGATGGCTTCCCCGGGAGATGAGATGCTGATTAAGCTTGCCTATAATGAGAATGTGTTTGATGAGGCGTTTATCCTGCGCTTGAAATCTCAGCTTCTCACAGCAATTCAGCAGCTCATCCAGAATCCGGATCAGCCTGTCAGCACGATCAACCTCGTTGACGACAGGGAGAGAGAATTTTTGCTAACCGGCTTAAACCCGCCTGCTCAAGCTCATGAAACAAAGCCTCTGACGGATTGGTTCAAGGAAGCAGTGAACGTCAATCCGGATGCGCCGGCGCTTACGTATTCCGGCCAGACCCTGTCTTATCGCGAATTAGATGAGGAAGCGAACCGCCTTGCACGCCGGCTGCAAAAACACGGTGCGGGCAAAGGCTCTGTTGTAGCGCTGTACACGAAGCGCTCACTTGAATTGGTGATCGGCATTCTCGGTGTATTAAAGGCGGGAGCAGCCTATCTGCCAGTTGATCCGAAGCTGCCAGAGGACCGAATCTCGTATATGCTGGCTGACAGTGCGGCAGCCTGTCTTCTGACGCATCAGGAGATGAAAGAACAAGCGGCTGAGCTGCCGTATACAGGCACAACGCTCTTCATCGATGATCAAACACGGTTTGAAGAACAGGCAAGCGATCCTGCAAATGCGATTGATCCTAATGATCCGGCATATATCATGTACACGTCCGGCACAACCGGAAAGCCAAAAGGCAATATGACCACTCATGCCAATATTCAAGGTTTGGTCAAGCATGTAGACTACATGGCATTTTCTGATCAGGATACGTTCTTGTCGGTTTCGAATTACGCCTTTGACGCATTTACCTTTGATTTCTATGCTTCTATGCTGAATGCGGCACGGCTCATTATCGCAGACGAACATACGCTGCTTGATACAGAACGGCTCACAGATCTGATTCTGCAAGAGAATGTCAATGTCATGTTTGCGACAACCGCACTATTTAATCTTCTCACGGATGCGGGAGAGGATTGGATGAAGGGGCTTCGCTGCGTGTTATTCGGCGGAGAGCGCGCCTCAGTGCCTCATGTCAGAAAAGCGCTGCGGGTCATGGGGCCGGGCAAGCTGATTAACTGCTACGGGCCGACTGAGGGAACAGTGTTTGCGACAGCTCACGTCGTGCATGATCTGCCGGATTCCATCTCCTCATTGCCGATTGGAAAGCCGATCAGCAATGCCAGTGTTTATATTCTGAACGAGCAAAGCCAGCTCCAGCCATTCGGGGCGATCGGTGAACTGTGCATCAGCGGAATGGGCGTGTCAAAAGGATATGTAAATCGTGCTGACCTCACGAAGGAAAAGTTTATTAAGAAC
>NZ_JBSIOT010000066.1:0-1888 GCF_053613335.1 Bacillus sp. LR--39
TACAGCCGCTGAACGGAGGTCTTCTTGGAAAACAGCCAGATTTTCCTCGTTTCCCTCATTGTTTCCAGCAGCAATGATGACACGTGATTCATCAAGTGTTTAAGAAGTTCATTTTGAGAAGCGTCCGCAAGCGCAAGATGAAATGCATAGTCTGCTTTCTCTCCCAGCTCCCCGTCCGCTTCAATGCTGCCCATTTCCTTTAGTGCATCATGAATTCTTTCGAGATCTGCTTCTGTCCTTTTTTCAGCCGCTAGTGAAGCCACGCCGATTTCAAGCAGTTTTCTGACCTCGAGCAGCTGCTTGACGTCCTCTTTTTTCATCAGAAGGGCGGCTGAGAGCGGCTGAGAAATTTGATTGAGCTCAAATTCCTTCAGATACGTGCCTTCTCCCTGTTTCATTTCGACAAGCCCCATCGCCTTTAGCGCAGAAAGTGCTTCGCGAACCGCTGAACGGCTGACTTGAAAGCTCTCAGCAAGCGCCTGAACAGAGTCCAGTTTATCCCCAGGCTTCAATTCGCCGTTTTTGATCATATCTAATAGTGCATCCGCTACTTCTTCATATATTTTTTTTGTTTTAATCTGTTTGTATTTCAATGCAATTCACCCCGTAACTTGTAGGTCTGGCTGTTTACGATCTATTATACTCTGTTTTGGGGGCCGCCAAAAGATTTTGACTATTTTGTCAAAAAGTCTTGTACTTTGATTTTTTTCAAAATATAATGCTAGGTAACTGGTCTTATTACCCAGTCATCAGATGATCATATCATCTATAGAAACCGCTTACATATGGCGCCAGTTTATGTTTCAAGGAGGGGTTTGGGATGCAATGGACACAGGCATATACGCCTATAGGGGGAAATTTGCTATTATCAGCGCTTGCCGCACTTGTACCGATTATTTTCTTTTTTTGGGCACTCGCGATTAAACGGATGAAGGGGTATACAGCTGGCTTGGCCACATTGGGGATCGCCCTTATCATTGCTGTATTGGTTTATCGTATGCCGGCGGAAAAAGCGCTGATGTCCGCGACACAAGGAGCCGTATACGGATTGTTGCCGATCGGCTGGATCATTGTGACGTCTGTTTTTTTGTATAAAATCACTGTGAAAACGGGACAGTTTGATATCATTCGCAGCTCTGTTCTCTCGATTACTGATGACCGACGGCTTCAAGCTCTCTTGATCGCTTTTTCATTCGGGGCTTTTTTAGAAGGGGCAGCAGGCTTCGGAGCGCCGGTCGCCATTTCTGCCGCGCTGCTGGTCGGTCTCGGCTTTAATCCTCTTTATGCTGCGGGGATCTGTTTGATCGCCAATACGGCGCCGGTTGCCTTTGGGGCAATTGGGATTCCAATTACAGCCGTAGAAGGGCCGACAGGGATTCCGGCGATGGAGATTTCGCAAATGGTCGGGCGGCAGCTGCCGTTTTTATCCGTATTTATTCCTCTTTATTTAATCATCATCATGAGCGGGTTCAGGAAAGCCTTGGAGATCTGGCCGGCGATTCTCGTATCCGGTGTTTCCTTTGCTGTTGTTCAATATCTCAGTTCCAATTTTTTAGGGCCTGAGCTTCCCGATGTTTTGTCAGCTCTTGTTTCTATGGCTGCGCTTGCTGTGTTTTTGAAATGGTGGAAGCCGAAAACAACATTCCGGTTTGCCGGTGAACAAGAGTCGGCCGCCTCAATTGAAACGGCGCGCACAAATCCGGCGGCGCCTGCATACAGCGGCGGACAGATTTTTAAGGCTTGGTCGCCATTTCTGCTGCTGACGGCGATGATTTCCGTATGGGGCATTCCATCTGTCAAATCCGCGCTGACCGGGCATTATGAAGGCTCTGCGGTGTTCTTGAAGTGGCTGAATGCTGTTGGAGAAAAACTGACTTTTTCCCCCGGT
>NZ_JBSIOT010000067.1:0-1883 GCF_053613335.1 Bacillus sp. LR--39
CCTTCCGAAAAGCAAAACCACACAGAAAAAGAGAAGAAAGCATGTGCCGATCACTGTTTTCATAAAGGAAATTTTCGCGAACATCTGATCAAAGGGGATGACGTTATAGTAGCTCCAATTTTGGTAGGATGATTGAAGATAAGAAATAAAGTAACGTTTGCCATTCTTTTTTATCAAGTCATAACCGGGGTGCTTCAGCGTCTCTTTTGCTGCCTCAGGAACATGCGCTGATGCATGTGCTGTATACACCAAATTCCCGCCTTGGTCAGCAATCATAATGTCTCCGACTGAATCGCCCCAATCCTTCGGCGCATCACGAATCATCTGTTTTACATTGACTTGGATCAGCACCATGCCCAAGCCGTTCAGACTCAGCTGGTGATAGGATCTGATCTGCCGTGCTGAAATCAGGACAGGATCTGACCCGCCGAGCGTCATCCAAAGATTTCTTCCATTTTTCGCTTTCGCTCGCTTACATACCTCTTCCTGCTCCTGCTTCAAAAGATCTGAAGAACTGCTTCCGGCTGAATACTCTGAGCCGCGGGCATCAATCACATGAATGGAATCGATGTACTTTTCATCGCTGGCATATTCCGCAAGCTGATCCCACAGCTCCTGCTTCATTTGATATTGATCATACGTATCATCCCGATTTTGCATGCTCAGGATATGCTGAATCTGTTCGTCTGTAATGATTTCATATGACACATCCTCTATCTTCTTCAGCTCGTCTTCGATCCTTTCAGAAGACATCCGCAGCACCTCCGAGGACTTGCGGTAAATCTGCTCATCATACACATGAAAGGCATACTGGACCCCGCTGTATACAAACAGAAAGGATACGGCCATAATCAACGATAGAAACACAAACAGCTTATCCTTAATCTTCATCCGCCTGTACCAGCCAGCAACTCTTTTCTTCATGCCGCCTTTTCTTTCTCCTGCCGCTGATCCATTGACCGAAACGCTTTAAAGGACAGCTTCGTTAAGATCAGGCTGAGTAAACTCCCGCTGAAAAACAATAGAAACGTGACATGAAACAGAACGAGACAAAGCACACCGACAGCGCCCGCCGCCATCAAAAGCGTCACCGCCGGACGGCTGAAGGCAATGAAAAAGCTGATGCTCAGCACCTCTCTGATTTTTACGTCAAAATGAGAAAATACCGGGAACACATACAGCACAACAAACGCGAAAATCAAACTAATGCTCAGGAATACATTGACGAGCACAGGCTGGTCCATCTGAGCCGCTATCCGCATATCCGCAAACAGAAACAGGGCAGCCGTCACAACGATAAGCCCGAGGATCTGTGATGCCCGCCATTCCTTTTTAAACGCCCGAAAAAAGACAGAAAACACCGGGGCATCTGTATTCCCCTTCGCCCATTCTCTCGCCACTGTAAACATCGCGGCAGTAGCGGGCATCAGCCCAAACGCAACCAGGCCTGCAAGAGAAAACAAAATCCAAAGCACATTCAAATAGGCCAGTCTCATCACCCACGTACAAAAACTGTTCAGCCCATTTGTCACACCGTGTATCATCAACATCACCTTTCTGCTTCGGAAAACGCTTTCATTTTAAAGTAATATGTATTTCTCCTTTCGAAAGAAAATTCCTGCCGGTCTGTGAAAATTTCGACATGATGAGAGACGGCAGCAGCCTTATCTTTTCCTGTAACGCCGGATGGCCTTATCGATCAAATATCCGGCAATGGCTCCGAAAATGACATTGAATCCAAGCATTCCGAGCGCAGCCCCTTCCCAGCCGCGTACATACACGAAGCTGTACCAGATCGCAAACATGCCAAGGACGATCAGCCCGGCCAATATCCATTCCGGCCGACTTTTGTCAGGAAATCTCATCCGCATCAAAACGGATAC
>NZ_JBSIOT010000068.1:0-1880 GCF_053613335.1 Bacillus sp. LR--39
ACGGAAAGGCGTTTGCGCCACAACCGGTCAAAACATCTTACGGAACATATGAAGACTGCAAGGATGCTGATATTGTCTGCATTTGCGCCGGAGCAAACCAAAAACCTGGTGAGACACGCCTTGAATTAGTAGAAAAGAACTTGAAGATTTTCAAAGGCATCGTCAGTGAGGTCATGGCGAGCGGATTTGACGGCATTTTCTTAATCGCGACAAATCCGGTTGATATCCTGACTTACGCAACATGGAAATTTAGCGGCCTGCCAAAAGAGCGGGTGATCGGAAGCGGCACAACACTAGATTCTGCGAGATTCCGTTTCATGCTGAGCGAATACTTTGGCGCAGCGCCTCAAAACGTACACGCGCATATTATCGGAGAGCACGGCGACACAGAGCTTCCTGTTTGGAGCCACGCGAATGTCGGCGGTGTGCCGGTCAGTGAACTCGTTGAGAAAAACGATGCGTACAAACAAGAGGAGCTGGACCAAATTGTAGATGAAGTGAAAAACGCAGCTTACCATATCATTGAGAAAAAAGGTGCGACTTATTATGGGGTTGCGATGAGTCTTGCTCGCATTACAAAAGCCATTCTTCATAATGAAAACAGCATATTAACTGTCAGCACATATTTGGACGGGCAATACGGTGCAGATGACGTGTACATCGGTGTGCCGGCTGTCGTGAACCGCGGAGGGATCGCAGGTATCACTGAGCTGAACTTAAATGAGAAAGAAAAAGAACAGTTCCTTCACAGCGCCGGCGTCCTTAAAAACATTTTAAAACCTCATTTTGCAGAACAAAAAGTCAACTAACCGCAACTTTAGAGTAAAGGGCTGATTGTCAATGTGGGAGCAGTTGTATGATCCGTTTGGAAACGAGTATGTGAGCGCACTTGTGGCGCTCACTCCGATTCTCTTTTTTCTTTTGGCTTTAACTGTTTTGAAAATGAAAGGCATTCTTGCGGCATTTCTTACCCTAGCCGTCAGTTTCTTCGTTTCCGTTTTGGCATTTCATATGCCGGTTGAAAAAGCGATTTCTTCTGTTTTGTTAGGAATCGGGAGCGGGCTGTGGCCTATTGGCTACATCGTCCTGATGGCGGTGTGGCTGTATAAAATCGCAGTGAAAACCGGGAAATTTACCATTATTCGGTCCAGCATTGCCGGCATTTCGCCTGACCAACGATTACAGCTATTATTAATTGGTTTTTGTTTTAACGCATTTTTAGAAGGCGCGGCCGGTTTTGGTGTTCCGATTGCGATTAGTGCGGCGCTGCTCGTCGAACTTGGTTTTAAACCGTTAAAAGCGGCAGCGCTCTGCTTGATTGCAAACGCAGCCTCCGGAGCCTTTGGGGCGATCGGAATTCCTGTCATCACAGGGGTACAGATTGGTAATTTGTCTGCTCTTGAGCTGTCACGGACATTAATGTGGACACTGCCGATGATCTCATTTTTAATACCATTCCTGCTTGTATTCTTATTAGACCGAATGAAAGGAATCAAACAGACATGGCCCGCTCTTCTGGTTGTGAGCGGTGGGTATACAGCGGTTCAGACACTGACAATGGCGGTGCTCGGGCCGGAATTAGCAAACATTTTGGCGGCCTTATTCAGCATGGGCGGGCTTGCCCTCTTCCTCCGCAAATGGCAGCCGAAAGAGATTTACCGCGAGGAAGGGGCCGGCGATGCTGGTGAGAAAAAGGCATACCGTGCTGCTGATATTGCGAAAGCGTGGTCTCCTTTCTACATTTTAACTGCGGCGATCACCATCTGGAGCCTTCCTGCCTTCAAAGCGCTTTTCCAAGAAGGCGGGCTGTTATATCAATCAACGCTCCTGTTCAAAATGCCTTTTCTGCATCAGCAAATTATGAAAATGCCGCCGATTGC
>NZ_JBSIOT010000069.1:0-1877 GCF_053613335.1 Bacillus sp. LR--39
CAGCCCGGCTCTTTCAGATATGCTACACTACTATTATGTCTGTGAAAGGAGTCTTTATCTGCATGTGGTTTATTATTTTCGGCATCATTTTTTTCATTGAAGGCATCATTATGACCGTTTACGGCGTTAAGAAAAAAAACGGGATGCTCACATATATCGGCATTGTTTTCGCCATTATGACATTTGGCGTTGTCATGATCAAACTAACCGGCCATTAAATCATATTCGGCTTTTGCTCCGCATATACATACAGAAGAACATTCGTACATCTAGTGCGAAAGGCTCAGTTTTCCCCGCATCTCTTTTCAGCATCTTTTTATAGATGTTACAATGCCAATCGTCTCGAAATCAGATAGGGAAAGGAGTTTTCTGACATGCATTACGGCAGTAAAGGCTGGTATGTGGCAGAACTAAAAAAGCAGGGGATCACGCACCATGAGGGAAGAAAGCTTCAAAGCTATAAAACCTATTTTCTTGCCAACCTGCTTGAAACAAAGAAAAAACAATCTTAAATATGGCAAAGCCGCGCACGTTGATATGCGCGGCTTTTTTCTATTCAACCGGCAGCAGCCTGTCCTTTTTTTTCATAAAGGACGCTCTCCAGCTTTCCGATAGTGCAGCCTCACTTAAAATCAGTTCTATGGCGGTGAGATTTTTTGCATCATGGTAGTTGATGCGGTTGGCGAACTGGACGGATATGCCCTTCTCTCCTCTGGACAGCAATTCAAGGTTCGCGCCGGGAGACACCCTGCCCTCCTCCAGCACGCGAAAATAAAACCCTGTATAGCCGGTTTGCTGGACCTTCAGCACCATTTCTTTTACACCAAACTTTTTCGCCAGCTTTACACACGGCTGGCGCGGCTGGCTGACCTGAACAACAGCTTCATCAATCCTGAACACATCCCCGATGCAAACATTCTCCTCAGTCAGGCCCGCGACCGTCAGATTTTCTCCAAATGCGGCATTTGACAGCGGTCTTGAGAGGAACTCTTCCCAAAACGGATAATGCTCCGCCGGGTAGACACAGACAGCCTTATCAGGTCCGCCGTGGTTGACGAGGTCCGCCTGTCCGTCTCCTTCAAAATTCTCCCGATACAGCATGACGGCTGATTCAGCCGGCCGCTTCATGATGCCGGTTTCGATTTTCTTTCCGTCATATTCAAGCGTCTGCGGTTTTCCCAGATTAAGAGAAAGAACTGAATAGCGCTCTGGTTTCATACAAACACATCCCCTTTACAGGTTGTAAAATGATTGATTATCATAAAAAGAAAAGGTGGTTTTTACATGCTTCAATACCGAATCATTGTAAACGGCCGGGTTCAAGGTGTGGGCTTTCGCTATTTTGTTCAAATGGAAGCTGATAAGCGAAAACTGGCCGGCTGGGTCAAAAACCGTGATGACGGGCGTGTCGAGATTTTGGCAGAGGGTCCGGAAAACGCCCTGCAATCGTTTGTTGAGGCTGTAAAGAACGGAAGCCCTTTCTCAAAGGTTACCGACATCTCTGTGACTGAATCCTGCAGCCTTGAAGGCCATCATCGCTTTTCTATTGTTTACTCATAAGGCTTATCTTGATAAAAATAGTTCGGCTTAACGATTGAGTTATCATAGGAGCGGTGGAAGATATGAGTGGCAGCGGGTGAAATTGGCGGAATCAGCCACGTCCAGTCTCCCGTCAGCTTTCTGCCCGCTTCTTCCTCCTGTTCTTCAAACCGTTTAAACTGGCTTGCCGCTGTATGATGGTCAACGATGCTGACACCCTGCTTTTTATACGAGTGCAGCACAGCTTTATTCAATTCAAGTAGCGCTTGATCCTTCCATAAATCCGTATTGTAATCAGCGGCGATGCCGATCACGGACGCTACTTTTTTCAGCTTGTC
>NZ_JBSIOT010000070.1:0-1873 GCF_053613335.1 Bacillus sp. LR--39
GTGGTAGAAGCTGGCCAGGTCGCGAATCAATATGCCGGTGGAGCTTCCGTCCGTAATAATGTGGTGCATATCGATCATCAGCAGATGGCGCTTTTCTTCAAGCTTTACGAGTTCCGCCCGGACGAGCGGCGCCTTATTCAGCTGAAACGGCCGGATAAACCCTCTGATCGCCGCTTCGGCTTCCGCTTCATCCGCCACTGATTCCGTCAGGTGAAAAACTGCGTCTTGATGGATGGTTTGAACGATTTCTCCATCGATTAATTCGAACGATGTCCGCAATGTTTCATGGCGGCTGATCAAGGCCCGAAACGCGTCTTCCAGACGCTCCTTATCCAATTCGCCTTCCAGAAGCAGAACCGCCGGCACATTGTAGCTCGTGCTTGCTTCTTCGAGCTGATTGAGGATGTACATGCGCCGTTGGGCGGATGACACCGGATAATTCGCACGGGACGGCGCCGGCGCAATCGGAGCGGTTTTCTCTTTCGTTTCCCCTTGAAGAAATTCGGCCAGCTCTCTGATCGTCGGTTTTTCAAACAATACTTTGATCGGCACTTCTTTTTGGAGCTGCTCTTGTATTTTGGCTGTCAGCATCATCGCCTTCAGCGAGTGTCCGCCGATGGAAAAGAAGTTGTCATCGATTCCCGGCTGCTTGATGCCGAGAATCTCTTCCCAGATTGCCGCCAGAATTTTCTCCGTTTCATTTTTCGGCGCTTCGAATCTGTCAGTCTCTTCAGCGATAGGAGCCGGCAGCTGCCGTTTGTCAACCTTTCCGTTGGCTGTCAGCGGCATGCTGTCGAGTTCGATCAAATGAGCCGGAATCATATACTCCGGAAGCGACCGGGACAGCTCTGTCCGCAGCTGTGCGGCCGGCCTCGCGCCAACTGCAGTGTAGTAGGCGCAAATCTCGGTTTCTCCGGTATTGTTTTCCCGAATGACAGCAGCCGCTTCTGAAATTCCCTCAAGGCGGGCCAAAGCCGCTTCAACCTCGCCTAATTCGATCCGGAAGCCGCGAACCTTCACTTGATGATCGATCCGCCCGAGAAATTCGATATTCCCGTCGGGAAGCCATTTTGCCAAGTCGCCCGTGCGGTACATCCGCTTCCCTTCGGCAAAAGGATCGCCGACAAACTTTTCATCTGTCAGCTCAGGCTGGTTCAAGTAGCCGCGGGCCACCCCGTCTCCGCCGACACACAGCTCGCCGGGCACGCCGATCGGCTGAAGCGCGCCGTGTTCATCAACGATATAGGCGGTTGAATTTCCGATCGGCTTTCCAATCGGGATCGTTCTCTCATATGCTTGATCGATGAAAAAACACGTCGAAAATGTTGTATTTTCAGTAGGTCCGTATCCATTCCAAAGCGAGAGTTCCGGCGATTCGCGTTTAACTCTGTTGACGATTCCAGGAACAAGGGCATCTCCGCCGATAATCAGATCATTTAGGGTTGCAAACATTCCCGGATCCTGCTGGGCGAGCTGATTAAAAAGAGGCGAAGTCAGCCACATTGTTGTGATTCCGGTCTCTTCCAGGAACACTCTGAACCGCTTTCCATCAAGGAGCGTCTCTTTCGGGACGGGATAAAGGGTTCCCCCGTTTAGCAGTGCGCCGAACACTTCAAATGTACTGGCGTCAAAGCTGACAGCCCCCGTCTGCGCCATCTTCACGTCGCTCTTCAGCGGGATGTAGCCCGCATTTTTGACAAGGCGGACGATATTGCGGTGTTCGACCATCACGCCCTTCGGCTTGCCCGTCGATCCGGATGTATAAATGTAATAGGCAAGATCTCCGGGTTTGTTGGCATGTACAAGGTTGGCGGCATCTTCTTTTTCTGCATCCACTGCATTTGCGGCGAGTACCTCATACCCTTCCAGCGAA
>NZ_JBSIOT010000071.1:0-1855 GCF_053613335.1 Bacillus sp. LR--39
GTAGCTTTGCAAAAGATGAACGGTGGTTTGCTGTATGAGGAGAGGCAATACATGAAATGTGTACGGTTTATAGACTCGTTCTGTCCATTTATGGCCGTCTTTTCCATACACACCCATATTAATGGATGGAATATTCAGCTTGCGTATGTCTTTGAACGGAATGGTTCCAATCATATTCCACCCAGGGAAGTTCCTGATAAAAGAATCAATTTCGCCATCGGTTTCGTGCAGTGATAAAAAACTGCCGTCTGCCAAGTAGGGGAAAAACTTTTTGAAGACAAATGTTTCGCCTGTCGATTCAGCGGTTTTGTCAGCCGCTTCTTTAATCACATGCTGCAAAAGCTGATCTCTTGCGCTATCTTCTTTCAAATAGTTATGCGGCAGGTAAGGAGGTGCGTAAAATAGAATGACTTTTGCGCCTTGATCGGGGTCAAGCTTTTGAAGCTCTTCGATTGCCTGAAAGCATCTCATGCGAAGTTCAAGGTGCTCGTTGGCTTTGAATGTCTGCTCGATACACTGCTCGGGATCTATCCCCCGGTTTCTCAGCTTTTCTAAGTATTGCTCCAGGCTATACACTTGAATGCCCCATGATAAATGTATCTTTGGCAGGTTGGCTCTCTTTACATATTCTTCATAATAATCTGATAATTTTCGTTCTGTCTCCCGGCATGCTTCCTCAGTGACTTCAATAAGCAAATCCATCATTTCTTTTGCTGTTCTTTCATAAATAAAACAATTGAAATACAAGCTGGTGCTGACAGCCGTTTGCACATTATAGGATTCCTTGTTATCACGCTGATACAAACAGGATGGGGGCAGAACCAACTCCCCTTCAATCTTTTCTGCCAGATGGATGTTATTGTGGAGACGGCTTGTGATTTCAGATGAAATGAAATTTGGGTCAATCCCTGCCAGTGTATCGCCAACATGGACTTCACGCCCGTAAATGTAAAAGCAAGGCAGCAGTTTTCCCGCGGCTCCGGTATAGATATATCTTGTCTGATCACCATCGTAAAGTGGGGTAATAAAATCCGTATTAATAGCAGCCAAATAGTGAAGCTGTTTTTCTTTTTTTAGCCGGTTCAGCTCTGAAATGCTGGCGAGAATGCCCGAATGCTGGCTCTCCTCAACGGGATTGACCATAAACAATACAATTTCCGGCAACCTTTCAAGGTTCTCCGAAAAATGCAGGAGATTGGCTAAATGCACGGCGATGCCGCTTTGCATATCGACAGATCCTCTTCCGAACATCCAATCGCCTGATTTGGCATCCCGCTGAACATCCTGATCGAACTCATAGCGGCTGAAATACTCGGCCAATTTCTCACAATCAAAAGCGATATCCTTTAAAGGGCCGAAATCTTCGATTCCAACTGTATCCAGATGGGCATGGTAAATGACTGTATTACGGCTTTCTCCATGTCCTTTAATAAACGCAAAAATATTTTTGCGATTGTATGGGTCATTGGGAATGGCCTGTTCCCACACATGACTGGGGTTTTCCTGAAAATAAGGATAGCTCGTGATCACTTCTTTGATGAAATCTGCTTTTGTCCCTTCTCCAACGGTGCCGTTCACGCTGCTGAGGCTGACCAGAGATGCTGTCAGCGCCTCCACTCTTTCAGCCGGAGTCATGTGACTGATTTTTGTATACTGCATAAATTGTCCTCCTGATCAAAAAGTTGAAATCGTGCGATCCGCTAAAGAATCGCACGATTTTATTTCTCTCAAATCAAAAAACTTCGGACGTTGTTTTGGCTTGCATATGAAGAATTAAGTAATCGGGACCGCCTGCTTTTGAGTCTGTTCCTGACATATTAAAACCGCCGAACGGCTGATAGCCGACAATTGCTCC
>NZ_JBSIOT010000072.1:0-1852 GCF_053613335.1 Bacillus sp. LR--39
TGTCAAAGACAGCATCCTTGAACAAGGACAATTAACAGTTAACAAATAAAAACGCAAAAGAAAATGCCGATATCCTATTGGCATTTTCTTTTATTTCTTATCAACATAAAGGTGAATCCCATATGAACTATATAAAAGCAGGCAAATGGCTAACCGTATTCCTAACCTTTTTAGGAATATTGCTGTTTATCGACTTATTTCCAAAAGAAGAACATGACCAAAAAATAAAATCAAAACAGAAGCCGGACTACCGGGCGGCATATCATTTTACGACGCCGGATAAATGGAAAAATGACCCTCAAAAACCGATCTATTTTGATGGCAAGTATCATTATTTCTATCTATATAACCGGGATTACCCAAAAGGCAACGGCACAGAATGGCGCCATGCCGTCTCAGAGGATTTGGTGCACTGGACCGATGAAGGCGTGGCGATTCCGAAATATACAAATCCGGACGGTGACATTTGGACCGGTTCCGTCGTAGTTGATAAAGAGAACACAGCCGGCTTCGGGAAAAATGCGCTTGTCGCGATTGTGACACAGCCCTCAGCCAAAGACAAAAAACAGGAGCAATATTTGTGGTACAGCACAGATAAAGGAAAATCATTCAAATTCTACAGTGGCAACCCCGTTATGCCTAATCCGGGCACAGACGATTTCAGAGATCCGAAAGTCATATGGGATGACCAGGATAACAAATGGGTCATGGTCATGGCTGAAGGATCAAAAATCGGCTTTTATGAATCCGATAATCTTAAGGACTGGCATTACACAAGCGGATTCTTCCCAGAACAGGCGGGAATGGTGGAATGTCCCGACCTCTACATGATGCGGGCAAGCGACGGAACGAATAAGTGGGTTCTCGGTGCCAGCGCGAATGGCAAACCGTGGGGCAAACCAAATACGTACGCCTACTGGACCGGAAGCTTCGACGGAAAAGAATTCAAAGCGGATCAGACTGAAGCCCAATGGCTTGACTATGGCTTCGACTGGTATGGCGGTGTGACGTTCGAAGACAGCAAAAGCACAGATCCATTAGAAAAGCGGTATGCGCTTGCCTGGATGAACAATTGGGATTATGCCAACAACACCCCGACAATGAAGAACGGCTTTAACGGCACAGATTCTGTCATACGCAAACTCCGGCTGAAGGAGCAGGATGGAACATACAGCCTCGTCTCACAGCCGATTGAAGCTTTGGAGCAGCTGACTGTTTCAACTGACGAAATAGAGGATCAGGATGTGAACGGATCAAAAACATTGTCGATAACAGGTGATACGTACCAGCTTGATACGGATCTTTCTTGGTCAGAGCTAAAGAATGCAGGCGTCAGGCTCAGAGAATCAGAAGACCAAAAACGCCATATTGATGTCGGCATTTTCGCCGAAGGCGGCTATGCATATGTCAATAGAGCAGCCACAAATCAGCCTGACAAAAGCAATACCTTTGTCGAATGCAAAGCTCCTTATGATGTAAGCAAACGTAAGGTGCATTTGAAAATACTTGTCGATAAAACAACGATAGAAGTATTTGTTGGCGACGGGAAAACCGTTTTTTCAAATGAAGTCTTCCCAAAGCCTGAAGATAAAGCAATTACCCTTTATTCTGACGGCGGCACAGCCTCCTTCAAAAATATAACAGTGAAACACTTTGATTCGGTTCACGAATAAAAACAGGGGCAGCGCAGGCTGCCCTGTTTTTTATTAGGAGCGGTATTCTCTGTTACATATTGGACATTGTAAGGAATATAAGGCTGGTTTCAAAGGAGGAAGCGAATGTCTAAACAAGGAAATTTTCAAAAATCAATGTCGCTGTTTGATCTGATTTTGATTGGGATGGGAGCCATCTT
>NZ_JBSIOT010000073.1:0-1840 GCF_053613335.1 Bacillus sp. LR--39
ATCTATTCAGTCAAAAGATCAGTCAGCTTTTCTCTCAGTATTTTTTGTTGTCATATCCTTCTTTTTTTGTCTTTTCATACAATGAATTTTTCTTGACAATTGATGATTGAATCAAGATAATAGACCAGTCACTATATTTTTGATTACAATTCAGTAAGGTGGGAATGTTATGAGTTATGGAGATTCCCGTGAGAAAATCCTTTCGGCAGCTACCCGCCTTTTTCAGCTGCAAGGGTATTACGGCACGCGGCTGAACCAGATTATAAAGGAAAGCGGCGCGCCTAAAGGCTCTCTTTACTACCACTTTCCCGGGGGTAAAGAACAGCTTGCGATCGAAGCCGTGAATGAGATGAAGGAGTATATCCGTCAGAAAATCGCGGACTGCATGGAAGCCTGCACCGATCCAGCGGAAGGCATTCAAGCCTTTTTGAAGGAGCTCTCCTGCCAGTTTTCATGTACGGAAGACATTGAAGGCTTGCCTATGGGCTTGCTAGCGGCTGAGACGTCATTGAAAAGCGAACCGTTGCGCGAAGCCTGTCATGAAGCCTACAAAGAATGGGCCTCTGTGTATGAGGAGAAACTGCGGCAGGCTGGCTGCAGCGAGAGCCGTGCAAAAGAAGCCAGCACTGTGGTTAACGCGATGATTGAAGGCGGCATTCTTTTATCTTTGACGGCAAAAAACAGTACGCCGCTCATTCATATCTCCAGCTGCATTCCTGACCTGCTGAAGAGATAAAAAAACGACATCCTACATGCAGTTGATAGAGAGGGGAAATGATTTTGGAAACAACAGCTAAAGCATCTCAGCAATACAAAGTGATGCCGATTATGATTTCCTTGCTGTTGGCCGGTTTTATCGGCATGTTCAGTGAAACAGCACTGAATATTGCGTTAACCGACCTTATGAAGGAATTGCACATTACAGCGGCAACCGTCCAATGGTTAACGACGGGCTACCTGCTTGTACTCGGTATTCTTGTTCCTGTTTCAGGACTGCTGTTGCAGTGGTTCACAACAAGACAGCTTTTTACCGTGTCACTAATCTTTTCAATTATAGGAACCTTGATCGCGGCGCTTGCGCCAAGCTTCCCGTTTTTATTGGCGGCAAGGATCGTTCAGGCACTTGGAACCGGTCTTTTACTGCCCCTAATGTTTAACACAATCTTGGTGATTTTCCCGCCTCATAAACGGGGTGCCGCAATGGGAACGATCGGTCTTGTCATTATGTTCGCGCCCGCCATCGGCCCAACTTTCTCAGGATTGGTTCTGGAGCATCTCAACTGGCACTGGATTTTCTGGATCTCTCTTCCATTCCTTGTGCTGGCGCTTGTGTTCGGTATCGCATATATGCAGAATGTATCTGAAACGACAAAGCCGAAAATCGATGTATTGTCTATCATCCTCTCGACGATTGGTTTCGGCGGCATTGTGTTCGGATTCAGCAACGCGGGTGAAGGCTCCGGGGGATGGTCCAGCCCGACTGTTATCGTGTCGCTGATTGTCGGCGTTGTCGGCCTTATCCTATTTTCAATCCGCCAGCTGACAATGATGCAGCCGATGATGAACCTCCGTGCGTTCAAATACCCGATGTTTATTTTGGGTGTGATCATGGTGTTCATTTGTATGATGGTCATTCTGTCATCTATGCTGCTTCTGCCGATGTATCTGCAAGGCGGCTTAGTCCTGACTGCATTTGCATCTGGTCTTGTTCTCTTGCCGGGCGGTATTTTAAATGGATTTATGTCCCCTGTTACAGGCCGCTTGTTCGATAAATACGGGCCGAAATGGCTTGTCATTCCGGGATTTGTGATTGTCACTGTTGTACTATGGTTCTTCTCAA
>NZ_JBSIOT010000074.1:0-1838 GCF_053613335.1 Bacillus sp. LR--39
CAATGAAAGAGAAGTAAGGCAAGTGATGAAATCATACATAGAACCATTTGCTGATGAGGTGACAACAGATCGCCTGGGCAGTTTAATTGCCAAAAAAACTGGTGCAGAAAACGGCCCGAAAATTATGATCGCCGGACATTTGGATGAAGTCGGCTTTATGGTGACACAAATCACAGATAAAGGCTTTATCCGTTTTCAAACCGTTGGCGGCTGGTGGGCTCAGGTTATGCTTGCCCAGCGCGTCACCATTGTCACAAAAAAAGGAGAAATCACAGGGGTTATCGGATCTAAGCCGCCCCATATTTTGTCTCCTGAAGCAAGAAAAAAATCAGTGGAAATAAAAGATATGTTTATTGATATTGGAGCTTCAAGCCGGGAAGAAGCCTTGGAGTGGGGTGTACTTCCGGGAGATATGATCGTTCCGCATTTTGAATTTACGGTCATGAACAATGAAAAATTCCTACTCGCAAAGGCCTGGGACAACCGCATCGGCTGTGCGATTGCAATTGATGTGTTAAGAAACTTACAAAACACAGACCATCCAAATATAGTGTATGGCGTCGGAACCGTGCAGGAGGAAGTCGGGCTGAGAGGAGCGAAAACGGCTGCACACACCATTCAGCCTGATATTGCGTTTGGAGTTGATGTAGGAATAGCAGGAGACACGCCTGGCATTTCTGAGAAGGAAGCGCAAAGCAAAATGGGCAAAGGCCCGCAGATTATCGTTTACGATGCATCCATGGTCTCTCACAAAGGTTTGCGCGATGCAGTTGTAGCCACTGCGGAGGAAGCCGGCATTCCGTACCAATTTGATGCCATTGCCGGCGGCGGAACTGATTCGGGTGCCATCCATTTGACGGCAAATGGCGTTCCTGCGCTGTCCATTACCATTGCAACCCGCTACATTCATACGCACGCGGCCATGCTGCATCGTGATGATTATGAAAACGCGGTAAAGTTAATTACAGAAGTCATTAAGAAGTTAGACCGAAAAACGGTTGACGAAATTACGTACCAATAAAGATACGGAAGAATCCGCCTATTTAGGCGGATTCTATTTTTTTGTCTGTACAAATTACAGCATAGTGACTACAATAAAGGGGATACCGAAAATTTCCTGAACATGACGATATATGATACGCAGCTCGATTTGACAGGAAGGGAGGATAAACAATCTAATTTGTAAGCGCTTTCTAATTTAAAGGAGGTTGAACAAAATTAAAAAGAAAAAAACATGGAAACGCTTCTTACACTTTTCGAGTGCAGCTCTGGCTGCAGGTTTGATATTCACATCTGCTGCTCCCGCAGAGGCAGCGTTTTGGGGTGCATCCAATGAGCTGCTTCATGACCCGACTATGATTAAAGAGGGGAGCTCATGGTATGCGCTCGGAACAGGGCTTACTGAAGAACGGGGACTGCGGGTTTTGAAGTCTTCAGACGCTAAAAACTGGACCGTACAAAAATCCATTTTCACTACACCGCTATCGTGGTGGTCCAATTATGTGCCGAATTATGGCCAAAACCAGTGGGCGCCGGACATCCAATACTATAACGGCAAGTACTGGCTATATTATTCCGTTTCTTCTTTTGGAAGCAATACATCTGCCATTGGCCTGGCATCTTCAACAAGCATCAGTTCGGGGAGCTGGAAGGACGAGGGCTTGGTGATTCGTTCGACAAGCTCAAATAATTATAACGCCATTGACCCGGAGCTGACATTCGACAAGGATGGCAATCCGTGGCTTGCATTCGGCTCGTTTTGGAGCGGCATTAAGCTGACTAAGCTCGATAAGAGTACGATGAAGCCTACAGGCTCGCTCTATTCGATTGCAGCTAGA
>NZ_JBSIOT010000075.1:0-1830 GCF_053613335.1 Bacillus sp. LR--39
TGACGCAGATCCCTTGGTATGCGCTCGCCGCTGTTGATCAATACGAAGAAAACGTGCGGAGCAACCGGAAAGATCTGCCTGACAAGGCGGGAATCATCAGCATCTATATACCCGATGATATCTGGAGCGGGCCTGAAAACCCGAATCCGAAAGACGATGCGCCCTTAAGCATTAAAGTGTTTGACGGAATCGGAATGGATGGCGATGGAGACGGGAAAGCCGAGGTCAGCAACGATGAAGATATCTTGTATACGTTCAGCCAATACTTACTGTCGTATGGCACAGATGAAGACAACATCCGGATCGGGCTTTGGAATTATTACCGGCGTGATCAGACAGTGGGGATTATATCTGAATTCATGAAGCTGTTTAAAGCCTACGGCCATATTGATCTGGGCGAGCATGCATTCCCGCTTCCGATCAGAACCGATTACAGCTACCGAAGCACGTGGGGAGATGCCCGCGGCTTCGGTGGAAGGCGGATTCATGAAGGCACGGATATCTTTGCCCATTACGGCCTTCCTGTCAAATCCACATGTTACGGCGTAGTTGAAATGAAGGGCTGGAACCGCTTCGGAGGATGGAGAATCGGCATCAGGGACATTAACAATACGTATCATTATTTTGCCCATCTCAATGGGTTTGCCAAAGGGATTAAAACAGGACAAATCGTTGAGCCTGGCCAAGTGATCGGATCAGTCGGCAGCTCCGGATACGGCCCGCCGGGAACCGCCGGGAAGTTCCCGCCGCATCTGCACTATGGCATGTACAAAGATAACGGAAGAACCGAATGGTCATTTGATCCATACCCGCATTTGAGGGCGTGGGAGCGATATGAATACCAAAAAAAGAAGTAACAAAAAGCCGCCTCTTCAACAGGCGGCTTATTTGCTGCTTTTTTCTGAATCGGCACCGTCTTCTTTGCTGCTCGGAAGCTGGACAGAAGGCGTGACACCCGAGCCGCCGCTTCCATTATAAAACTGCGGCACTTCGCCCTGCACTGCTTTAATCGATACAGGAACATTATTTGTGACGACAGCGGTTTTGCTGGCAAATGGAATGATGACCTTCACTTTAATTTCGACAAAGATGCTGATATCAATAAGTGCGTTATTTATGCCATACGGCTTGATTTTGGTTTTGACATCTGTAAAAGCGTCACCGATTAAATTGAACCGGACCGGGATTTTCGGCCCGAGGTTTCCAAGAAGGCTGTTGCCGGTTACCTGTCCCAGCGGAATGTTGATCATAATGTTTTCACTGGCGCCGCTGTGTCCGGTATGGGTTTCCATCTCTTTCAAATGAGCCTGAAGCTGCTTTGTCACTTTTGTTTTCACACTGTTTACAACCTGTGTATTAAAATCGATTGTCGTTAAGTTTCCGTTTTCATCAGAATTCATTTGAAACATATCTTTCATATTTTCACTGTCAGACATATAGTCCTCAATCGAATCCTGGATCACCTCTGTCGCTATACGCTTCGTTTCCATCTCGCCGATGTCCATTAAAACAGGTTTGATCGAGCCATTGATCATCCAAAGGCTGACCGTTGTTGACAGGATAAAAAAGACAACGGACAGGAGCATCACGTAACGGAAAGGCAAAGGTCCTCTCTTGCGAAAAGGGCCGCGATATCTTGGCAAGAAAATCCCCCCTTACATATCACAATGTATGCTTGTAAGAGGGGACATAGTAATAGCCGGAGCCAATTTATTTAATTTCACCATTTTTAAAAGCGCTTCTCTGCCGCTCATGCCAACTTGAATGCCAAGATCTTCCGCGGCGTACGTGACGGATTCTAAAGGTGCGTCTAACAGCTGGTCAATGGTG
>NZ_JBSIOT010000076.1:0-1825 GCF_053613335.1 Bacillus sp. LR--39
TTATAAATCTGAGCCAGTGTGCTTTCCACAAAGCTGGATGCTGATCCGATAATGGCGATAATCCACATCCAGAAGATTGCCCCGGGCCCGCCGAGTGCAATGGCGATGGCAATGCCCGTAATATTTCCCGTTCCGACACGGGCCGCCATGCTGATGCAAAAGGCTTGAAACGGAGAAATGGTGTTTTTCGACCGGGAAGCAGCACCTTCTCTTAATACCCTGACCATTTCTTTCAGCATGCGAACCTGTAAAAACTTAAGCCTGAACGTAAAATAGATTCCCAGAGAAAGGAGCAAAACAATTAATAGCTTTGACCACAAAAGATCATTTGCAATACCGACGATATGTTCTAGGATTTGCTGCATACAATCACCTCTTTTTTCATATTTAAAAAATGCTGAGCTCCCATTCCTGCGCCATATGCTTCAGCAGCATACCGCCAGTGAGGCTGTTGCCGTATTCATCAATGGCAGGCCCGTAAATGCCGATGCCGCATCCGGATTGAAAAGGCTGTTCTCTTCTGGCGCTTGGAGGCACCAGCGCCATGATGCCGCCGGAGACGCCGCTTTTGGCCGGCACGCCGACAAACGCCGCATATTTGCCTGAAGCGTTGTACATGCCGCACGTCAGCATTAATGCCTTGGCCAATTTTGCCACATCTTTTGGAATCACCTGCTCGCGTCGAATCGGATGATACCCGTCATGAGCAAGGATCAGGCCGATCAACGCAATATCTTCTGTGGTGCTCTCCATAGCGCATTGCTTCAAGTACACCTCAAGTGTTTCTTCTACGTCAGCTTCTAAAAAGTTTGTTTCTTTTAAATAGTAGGCCAGCGCTCTGTTGCGGTGGGCGGTTTCCCATTCAGAACGGAATACTTCCTCATGAATTCTCGGCCGTTTTCCTATCAAAGTTTCCATCACCGAGTAAAGAAACTCGAGCTTTTCGTATGCCGATTCTCCGGGAAGAATCGAAGCGATTGTGAGGGCGCCCGCGTTGATCATGGGATTGAAGGGCTTCCCCGGCTTGTTGATTTCGAGCCGGATGATTGAATTAAAGGCGTCGCCTGTCGGCTCGACATCTACGCGGTCCAGCACATAGGGAATGCCGCGGCTCATGCAGACGGCAATAAAGCTAATCACTTTTGAAATGCTTTGCAGGGTAAAAGAGACGTTCCAGTCGCCGGCGTGTATCATCGTTCCATCAGGCTCCAATACACAGATGCCGAGCTGTGAATCATTGACTTTTCCTAAAGCGGGGATATAGTTTGCGCTTTGTCCATTGGCGGCAAAAGGGCAATAGTATTCAACCCAATCATGAAGCTGTAACGCCGGGTTTATGTCTTTCTGGTGCTCTTTTATCAATTCTTTCATCGAATTCCTCCTCACTGATTTTTTTCTTAAAGGACTGAGGTGTATCAAAACGAAGGCTAAAGGGGCGTTAAACGCTTTCATAATAGCGGAAGGTATAATTACTGTATAATGGAGACTACAGAATCATACAAAATACGACAAAAACATTTTGAAAATAAGCAGTAAGATTTATAAAAACCTCATGTTCTGGGTCAAAAGCAATTTGCAGGTTTTCTCCCGATTCCCCAAAATAAAAAGCGAGGATGTGATCAATATAAAACTGGAACGGTTTATTGAAAAAGACGGATATATACTGGCCCTCATGCTGATTACGGTGCCGCTGGCCGGTGAACTGAAATTTTATCCCCTCAATGAAGAATTCCGGGTCAGCTTTGGGGCACCGGTTTTTTTCTTCTTTTTATCATTGTTACGGCATGTGCCCGCTGTGCTGCCGGGTTTTCTGACTGGAGCGGCT
>NZ_JBSIOT010000077.1:0-1811 GCF_053613335.1 Bacillus sp. LR--39
CGGTACCACCCATTATTGGCCAGCAGTTCTTGATGCGTGCCACTCTCAGCAATGACGCCGCCGTCCATCACAAGGATCAGGTCAGCGTGCTCTACCGCGGATAATCGGTGCGTCAAAATAAATGTCGTCTTTCCTTTGCGGTTTTCTCTGATGTTCTTGATAATTGCAGCCTCTGTTTTGGCATCTACAGCGGAAAGCGAATCATCCAGGATCAAGATTTCCGGATTCGCCATGAGTGCTCTCGCAATCGAAATTCTTTGTTTCTGCCCGCCTGACAGTGCCACGCCTTTTTCACCGACCATTGTCTCCAGACCGGACGGAAGCATGTGCAAATCTTTTTCAAAATGTGCTTCGGCAATCGCTTGCTGAACCTCTTTATCAGTTGCATCCTGTTTTCCGTATAAAATATTTTCTTTTACAGTCCGTGAAAACAGTAAATGATCCTGCGGCACATATCCGATCCACCCGCGGAGCCGGTCAAGAGGGATTTGCTGAATCGGTACGCCTGAAAATGTAATGCTCCCTTCACCTGGAGGGTACTGGCGCAAAAGCTGCTTAATAATTGTCGTTTTTCCGCTCCCGGTTTTACCGGCAATCCCGACAGTCTGCCCTTTTCGCACCGTAAATGAAATATCCTGAAGATTGTCACTTGTTGAGCTTGGATATGTAAAGCTGACATGACTGAAAACGATATCTCCAGGCTCTTTAAGATCAGCGGGCTGTTTTGGATCTGTCACATCCGTTTCATAAGAAAGAGTTTCATTTACCCGATCTAATGACGCATTGCCGCGCTGCATCACGTTAATGAGTTCACCGATTGCAAACATCGGCCAAATCATCATGCCGAGATAAACGTTAAAGGACACTAACTCTCCAAGCGTCAGCTCGTTCCGGAATACAAGAAACGCTCCGTAGCCGAGCCCAATCAGATAGCTTGCGCCGACAAGCAGTTTCACCGTCGGCTCAAACAGTGAATCAATAAAAGCCACTTTCATATTTTTCTGATAAACATCAGCGGTCATTTCATTAAACTGGCGAACATCGTTTGTTTCCTGAACATACGCGCGAATCACCCGCACGCCTGAAACAGATTCCAGCACTCTGTCATTCAGCGCCCCGAACGCGTTTTGGGCCTCAGTAAACCGCTCATGAATTTTACTTCCATATAGACTGATTGCAATCGCCATGACTGGAAGCGGGATAATGGCGGCAAAGGTGAGCTTCCAGGTGATCAAAAACCCCATCGTCAAAAAGATCGTCATCATAAACATCGTAGAATCGACTAAGGTCAAGATGCCAAACCCTGTCGTTAAACTGACGGCCTGAAGATCATTTGTCCCTCGTGCCATTAAATCGCCTGTCCGGTTTTTTTCATAAAACGGCGGCGACATAGTCAGCAAATGCCCCATCAGCTTCGTACGAAGAATTTTCTCCATCAGATTCGCTCCGCCAAACAGCTGATGCATCCAAAAATAAGACATGATATACACGGCCGCCGTTAGCACAAAAAAGATACCGATATAAAACAGCAGCCCTTCCGCAGTAAATGCCCCTGCTTTCATATCATCTATGGCGTTCCCCAAGAGCTTAGGCGGAAACATTTCAATGACATTGACTGCTAATAAAAGGACAATCGCAATCGTATAGCGCAGCCAGTACGCCTTAAAAAACCAGCCAAGCTTTTTCAAAACTGAAAACATCTATCCCCATCTCCTTATCAGCCGCCTTCTATTTTTTCCTTGCAGCTTTTTTCATCCAGTTTGGAACGAACAGCCCTCGCCTCTGTATTTCTCTTCACATCCCATACACCT
>NZ_JBSIOT010000078.1:0-1800 GCF_053613335.1 Bacillus sp. LR--39
TACCAAAAAGGCTTCATGCATCAAAAAGTCATGATCATTGATGGTGATCTCGCCTCCGTCGGCACCGCGAATATGGACATGCGCAGCTTTCAGCTCAACTTTGAAGTGAATGTGTTCTTCACGGATGCCGAAGCGATCCGAACCCTTGAGGCCCATTTTGAAGAGGATATGCAGGAAAGTGAAAAGCTCAGCCCTGTCGGCTTTTATAAAAGAGGCGTGGCTGACCGGACAAAAGAGTCATTTGCCCGCCTGTTTTCAGGTGTTCTGTAAGAAAAAAGAAAAACAGCCCGTGTATAGTATAATTGAGAAATATTATCAGTTATTTATACGTTGGGGGAAGATAAGGTGCTGCGGCAATTTTTTTCATATTATAAACCATATAAAATGTTGTTCTTTCTCGACTTTTTCTCAGCGATCGCGGGAGGTTTAATGGAGCTGAGTTTTCCTTTGATCGTCAATTATTTTATTGATACCTTGCTGCCGGGCAGGGACTGGGGACTGATCATCGCGACCTCAATCGGGTTATTTGCGGTGTACGCGCTCAGCTCGGCTCTTCAGTATATCGTGACCTACTGGGGACACATGCTTGGTATCAATATTGAGACTGATATGAGAAAGTCGCTTTTTGACCATTTGCAAAAGCTCTCGTTCAAATTTTACGACAACAACAAGACGGGAACGCTGATGTCGAAGCTCACGAACGATTTAATGTATATCGGTGAAGTCGCCCATCACGGACCGGAAGACTTATTCATTGCGGTCATGACCATTCTCGGGGCGTTCGGAGTGATGCTGTTTATTAACTGGCAGCTTGCTTTATTAACGTTTATCATTATGCCGATCGTCATTTGGCTAGCGCTTTATTTTAACAAAAAAATGACCAAAGCATTTACCACGCTGAATAAGGATATCGGAGACTTCAGCGCGCGTGTAGAAAATAACATCGGCGGCATCCGGCTTGTGCAGGCGTTCGGAAATGAAGCATTTGAAAAAGAACGCTTCGCCGTCAACAACCAGCGTTTTCGTGTCACAAAGCTTTCTTCCTACAAAATCATGGCGAAAAACGGTTCAATCAGCTATATGCTGACCCGGTTTGTCACGCTGTTTGTCCTTTTGTGCGGGACGTGGTTTGTCATTCGCGGCTCCTTATCGTACGGGGAATTTGTGGCGTTTGTGCTCTTGACGAATGTGCTGTTCAGGCCTATTGACAAAATTAATGCCATTATCGAAATGTATCCGAGGGGGATCGCGGGTTTCAAAAGCTATATGGAGCTCATGGAGACAGAGCTGGACATTCAGGACTCACCTGATGCGAGAGATGTTTCCGGCCTGAAGGGCAATATCCGCTATAAACATGTTTCGTTTGGCTATGATGGCCATCACAATGTCCTCAATGACATCAACCTATCCATTCAAGCGGGGGAAACGGTGGCGTTCGTCGGTCCGTCAGGTGCGGGGAAATCAACGCTTTGCAGTCTGCTTCCGCGTTTTTATGAAGCATCGGAGGGCGACATTAGGATTGACGGCATCAGTATAAAAGACATGACGCTTTCTTCGTTGCGCGGACAGATTGGCGTCGTGCAGTAGGACGTTTTCTTATTCTCGGGCACGCTTAGAGAAAATATCGCCTACGGCCGACTAGGCGCATCAGAAGAAGACATTTGGCAAGCTGTGAAGCAGGCGCATCTGGAAGAGCTCGTCCATAACATGCCCGATGGGTTGGATACTATGATTGGCGAACGCGGCGTGAAGCTTTCCGGCGGGCAAAAAAAGCGTCTGTCAATTGCAAGGATGTTCTTG
>NZ_JBSIOT010000079.1:0-1797 GCF_053613335.1 Bacillus sp. LR--39
AGAAAAAATCTCTTGTAATCACTTCCAACCTTAACACCCCGCAATCTAAGAAGTATTTGTATGAGTTTATTGTAAATGGACAAAACCAGCGTTCACAATATTCTCAAAATACAAAGATTCTGATTATTTTTGTGGGTTTGCCACAATCAGATAGTTAGAAAGTCGGGGGGGGATTCTGTCGAATAAAGGAGAAAAGGAAGCGACAAAAAACATCAGCTTCCTCCATCCTTCCACACTTCTTCAACCGTATTCAAAAGCAAACGGTTCAATTCAGATGTCATATCTTTTTTCTCTGCCTTCAGTTCTTTTGCCGCTTCCATGATTCTTTCGATTTCCGTTTCAATGAATTGGTGAATAACATCGATTCTTGCTTCGAGGTCAAGCTCTTCCCCTCTTCTTTTCCGTTCAAGCAAGGTTTCCATTTCAGCCTTCAGCTCGGGTTCAGCAACAAGTTCATTCATCAAAACAGTAAAGTCCATTGGCGGTATGGTTCCGTGCTTTTCAATCCATTGGCAGGCCAAAATAGGCCGAAGAACGTAGAAGTACTTTTTAATTTTGACCTCTTGTCCTTGTAGATAATCCTTGACGTTCCTTCTCGCCATATTGATATAGTGATACACGCTTGCTTCAGGCTTAAATGCCTCCGTGCGGAGTTTTCTTAACTGCTCTGCGGTCGTAAATGCTTCATAATACACAATGTCTGAGGACAGCCATTCGAGTAGCGGAGGGTTTGACTTTTTGAAAAGCCGAAGCGTTTTTCTCAGCTCCCAGCCGCTGATATCCAGCAAATCGTGAATCGGTTCCTCAATGACATCACGCTCCTGCTCAATTGAAAAGTACCACTCCTTTTTCGGAACATAAATAAAGCGGACGTCGTAATCACTATCCTGCGAGGGAAATCCCCATGCGCGGCTTCCTGACTCGACGGCATACACGATTTTGACTCCGTATGACTGCTCGATCCGTTTTAATTCATCAATGATTCTTTGTTTCATATCTATTCGTCTCCAGTCTGTTCTCATTCCGGCAGTTTGCAGAAAAAAACCGCCTGATGATATGCGGCGGCTTTTCACATTTATCAGCCTTTAAGATGCTGCTTAAAGAAAGCAAGTTTTTCAGTTTGAAAAGCAGGGATATACTCATGTCCGAAGTAGCGGTACACCTTCAGCTCTTTCTTTGTTTCCAAATGATTGTAGGCGGCAAACACGGTGGACGGCGGCGTGACCTTGTCAATCAGGCCGATTGACATCAGGACAGGCACCTTCACTCGGTCAGCGAGATTCATAATATCGAAATATGAAAGTGTCTTCATCGCCTGCACTTCTGTTTCCGGGCTGCCATTTCTTCTGAAGAAGGAATTGATTTCAAGGTACGGCTGTTCAAGCGCCACATCAATGGCCCGTTCGAAGTTGCTTAAATAAGGATAATCGGCAACCGCGGCTTTTGGAATGTCTGACAGCGCTGCTGCGGCAATGGTTAAACCTCCGCCTTGGCTTCCTCCTGTCACACCGATCCTTGTTTCGTCAACCTCGTCGAAGCTGCTGATGACCTCAAGCGCGCGGACGGCGTCCAAATAAACACCGCGGTAATAGTATGTATCTTTATCAAGAATTCCTTTCGTCATCCAGCCCAAAGCGTGACCGTGCGGTGAAATACTCGTATCCTCGCTGCTCTGCTGGCCGCGGACAAGCATGCCGAATGCGGCGTAGCCATGGAGTGCCCAGTTTACCATTTCATGAATCTCACCATCATAGCTTGCATTGTAGCCATGATATTTCACGATCGCCGGATGCGGGC
>NZ_JBSIOT010000080.1:0-1795 GCF_053613335.1 Bacillus sp. LR--39
TCGCCATAGCGAGCGCTGACTTCGTCAAAACGCATTTCATACACTAACTTCTTGAATTGAAGGACATCATCGCTGAATAATGTAACGCCCCACTCGTAATCGTCAAAGCCGACAGAGCCGGTGATGATCTGTTTGACTTTGCCCGCATAGCTGCGGCCGATTAAACCGTGGCTTCTCATCAAGTTTCTGCGTTCTTCCATTGAAAGCATATACCAGTTGTCATTGCCGGATCTTCTTTTATCCATTGGATAGAAGCATACATATTTTGATTCCGGCAGTTCAGGGTAAAGGCGAGCGCGCACATGCGGATTTTCATAAGGATCGCCGTCACCGCTTGCCAAGTAGTTGCTCAGCTCTACCACTGATACGTAGGAGTATGCCGGAATGGTGAACTCAGCAAGTCTTGATTTGTTGAATTCAAGCTCGATTTGATTTAATTCTTCCATTGTAGGACGAAGGATCATCAGCATAAAATCAGCTTTTTGGCCGACGATGCTGTAAAGAGTTTGCGATCCTTTTCCTTCTTTTTGGGCTGCGCCCCATTTTTCAAGCAACCCGGTGAATTCATGTATGATAGATTGGCGCTCATCACTGGAGAGAAGCTTCCAGGAAGTCCAATCCATTGTGCGGAAATCATGAAGCGCATACCAGCCGTCAAGCGTTTTTGCCGCTTCATTCGTCATTTGCTGTTCACTCATTTATCTTCACTCCCATTATCTTTTCATGATTGCCTTCACTTTCACTATACCATAGTTTATCCGATTCTACTGTGGAGAAACCTTGAACATCCCTTCCGTATAACTCCATCAAAATAGAAGAACCTATAAGGGAAGATTGAGTCACTTAAATTAGTTAGAAAAATAAGATTTTTTTATGAAAGCGCTATAATGAAAGTTGGCTGTTTGAATTTGATTGGAAGAAGAGTATGCTAGTAAAAGAAAGCGTTTTTGTAACTTTTTGAGGAGGTTTTATTGTGGCAGATTTATTTTCAACAGTGCAAGAAAAAGTAGCTGGAAAAGACGTTAAAATTGTATTTCCTGAAGGCTTAGACGAGCGTATTTTAGAAGCGGTCAGCAAGCTTGCGGGAAACAAAGTGCTGAATCCGATTGTGATCGGCAATGAAAATGAGATCCAAGCAAAAGCAAAAGAATTGAACCTTACGCTGGACGGCGTTAAGATTTATGATCCTCATACATATGAAGACATGGAAGACCTTGTACAAGCATTCGTAGAACGCCGCAAAGGCAAAGCGACAGAAGAACAGGCTCGCAAAGCGTTATTAGACGAGAACTACTTCGGTACAATGCTGGTGTATAAAGGCCTTGCAGACGGACTCGTAAGCGGAGCTGCTCACTCGACAGCTGACACTGTCCGCCCGGCTCTTCAAATCATCAAAACAAAAGAAGGCGTGAAAAAGACTTCAGGCGTGTTCATCATGGCTCGCGGAGAAGAGCAATACGTATTCGCAGATTGCGCGATCAACATTGCGCCTGACAGCCAAGATCTTGCCGAGATTGCGATCGAAAGTGCCAATACGGCAAAAATGTTTGACATTGAGCCTCGCGTGGCAATGCTCAGCTTCTCTACAAAAGGCTCAGCAAAATCTGATGAAACAGAAAAAGTAGCGGATGCAGTGAAAATCGCGAAAGAAAAAGCGCCTGAACTGACACTTGACGGCGAATTCCAATTTGATGCTGCATTTGTTCCATCTGTAGCTGAGAAAAAAGCGCCGGATTCCGAGATCAAAGGGGACGCTAACGTATTCGTATTCCCAAGCCTTGAAGCAGGAAACATC
>NZ_JBSIOT010000081.1:0-1792 GCF_053613335.1 Bacillus sp. LR--39
AAAACCGCTCGGCGCTTTTGTAGCCTCCTCTGGAACGGGCGGAACCATTACCGGAACAGGTGAGGCGCTCAAAGAGCTTTTTCCGGATATCACGGTTCATGTTGTTGAGCCAGCGGGTTCGCCTGTATTATCCGGCGGAAAACCTGGCGCTCATAAACTTGTAGGAACGAGCCCAGGCTTTATACCGCCGATTTTAAATGAAGACGTTTATGATGAAATTATCAAAATCTCTGATGAAGACGCGTATACGACGACAAGACGGCTTGCTGCTGAAGAAGGAATTCTTGTCGGTCCTTCATCAGGCGCTGCCTGCTTTGCGGCAATCGAAACAGCGAAACGCCTCTCTCCTGACAAAGTAGTGGTCTGCATGACAGCTGATACAGGAGAACGGTACTTATCAACTGATTTATGGTCATTTATTTAAAAAAAGGACTGGCTTCAGCAGAAGCCGGTCCTTTTATTTTGCAAGCTCGTAAATGGCCTGAGCATATAACGCTGTCGATCTCAGCAGGTCATCAATTTCGATATATTCATCCTTTTGATGTGCGCTGTCAGGGCGTCCGGGGAACAGCGGGCCGAACGCGACACCGGCTTTTAAGGATCTCGCATATGTCCCCCCGCCGATTGAGATTAAGTCAGCTTTTTTACCCAGCTGGCCTTCATAAACCTTTTGCAGGGTTTTGACTAACGGATGATCTGCGGACACGTGATGCGGCTTGCTGTCTTTGAATTCTCCCAGCTCAAATTCAGATGCGCTTTCGAATGCATCGCGAATCGCTTTGCTTTCTGCTGTCACAGGATAGCGGATATTGATCCCGAGCTCGCCTCCTTGCCCTTCTTTATAGCGCAGTGTTCCGACATTTAATGTCAGCTCTCCGCTGATTTCATCCTCACAGTCAATGTCCAGTTTTTTTCCTCTTGTATCACCTGAGAACTTATCTGTCACAACTTGCACAAACCGCTTTCCTGCATCGTCAAGCTCAGTCTGCTGGAGAAATTCGCACAATAAAATTCCGGCATTGATCCCATTGTTCGGTTCCATCGCATGGCAGGAAAGACCGTACATACGCAAAATGAGCTGTCCGTTCTCTATTGCAGCTTCCCCTTTTTGATCCGTCGTGCGGAGCATGTCTTTAAATGAAGACATAATCTCTTCTTTTTTCGGCCCTTCAATGACAGCTTCCGCAGCGTCAGGCACCATGTTTAAGCGAAGGCCTGATTGAAACGAGACAAGCACTGCCTTTGGTTCAGCTTGATTTGGGCGGTGCGGAATAAGTAAAGAAGCATCGATGATCCCTTTTTCCGCATTAATGATCGGAAAATCGGCGTCAGGCGCAAAGCCCATTGTTGGCATTTCTTCATGCTTGAAATAATGCTCTACGCATCTCCAATCACTTTCTTCATCTGTTCCGATAATCATTCTGACTCGCTTGGACAGGGGCAAATTCATGTCTTTCACGATTTTCAGCGCGTAGAATGCCGCCATTGTCGGGCCTTTGTCATCAATGGCGCCCCTTGCATAAATCCGTCCGTTGCGGATTTCAGCTGAAAATGGATCACTCGTCCACCCATCTCCCGGCGGCACGACGTCAACATGGCAAAGTACGCCGATAATGTCATCGCCCTCCCCCCATTCAATATGACCTGCGAAGCCGTCAAGATTTTTTGTTGTAAAGCCTTCTTTTTCTCCAAGCTCCAGCAATGAAGTCAGGCTGGCATTTACCCCTTCTCCAAACGGTTTACCGGGTCCGGCGGTTGTTTCGTCCATGACACTGTTGATTCTCAAAAATTC
>NZ_JBSIOT010000082.1:0-1790 GCF_053613335.1 Bacillus sp. LR--39
CAGCTTTTTGAAATTCTTTTACCGCATTTTCAGTTTTTTCGTAAAAGACGCCTGTAAAACCGCCGGGATTAAAGCCTTTACACCATAAAGCCCCTTGTAAAATAAAATTCATGTTGCTTGGTTTTGAATCTGGAGCTTGGCGTTTAAGAGGCTTAAATAAACGCTGTGTTGTCGGCCCGAAGTTATCGGCTGGCTCTGAGATACCCAATTCAATTTGAAGCGCCCGAGTCAGACCGTAGATCGTATCCCACCCAGTTTTCCCGCTTTCTTCTACAGGGTTATACCCATGTTTGCCGCTGTACGTATCGTTCAGCCATTGCTGTGTGATTAAGACCATTTCATCAACCATTTCGATTCCTCCTTTGTTAGATTGCGTTCATTTATAGGTGGCAAACGTAGGACAAAATAAAAAAATGGATGCCGTTAAGCATCCATTTTACATCCATTCTCCAACAGCTTCGCTTTCGGTTTCATCTCCGAGATGTAGAGGCCTAAAAGCGTAAGGGCGCCTCCTAGAAGAGCGATCCATGTCATGTTTTCATGCAGGATCAGGACGGAGGCGGCAATTGTGATAACCGGGACCAGGTATATATAAGCACTGGATTTGACGGCTCCGAGCACGCCAACTGAATAATTCCAAGTGGCGAAGCACAGGGCCGAAGCGCCAATCCCTAAGAAAAGCATGTTGAGTATATTTGAAGCAGATGAAAATCGGCTTAGGTCAAAATGGAAGTCGAACAAAAATAAAGCGGGAACCATAAACAATAAGCCGTACAAAAATACTCTCTGTGTCAACTCGATGATGTGGTATTCGTAAGCGCTTAATTTTTTCATGAATATCGAGTATCCGCCAAACACGAGAGCAGCCCCGGCTGCCATGATGTCTCCGAGCGGATTTAGACGCAGTACCACATTGCCGTTAAACGTAATCAATAAAAGCCCGATCAGTGCCGAGACAAATCCAATCAAAAAAGTCAGACGCAGTTTTTCGCCTTCGAGCAGAAAATGGGCCAAAACCGCAGTGATCATCGGTCACGATCATGCCGACATTGGATGCGTATGTATAGGTGAGAGCTATATTTTCTAATAGAAAGTATAAGGTTACGCCAAATAAACCAGCTCCGGCAAACAACAGCTCCTGCCGCCAATTTCTGAACGGAATCATGTTGGGACGGACGAGGATAAGAGCGATAAAGCCCATCAAAAACCGATAAAATAATATTTCCATTGGAGAGAAGTCAGCCAGCAGAACTTTTGTCGAAATAAAGGTCGTCCCCCAAATCAGAATGGTCACAATGGCTGCGATATGCCCCGAAGTTTCTCTTTGTATGTTCATCTGTGAAGCTCCTTTTCAAAAATCTTCATGTATTGCTTCGGCGTCAGCCCCACCTGCCGTTTAAAAAACTTCGTCATATGACTCTGATCGCTGAATCCTGTCTGAAATGCCGCATCAATCGGCCTTACCCCTTGTTCAAGGAGTTTTTTGGCTTGATTAATCCGGATTGTTTCCATGTAGCTATTAGGGGTAATGCCTTTTTGTTTTGTAAATGAACGCAATAAATGATACTTGCTCCAGCCTGTTAATTCACTCAAATCATTGAGTGTGACATTTTCGGCATAATGCTCTTCTAAAAATTCACAAACCATTTTGACTTCGTCTGATGGTTCTGGAACGCTGCTAAGGAACGTGACATCTGAATAATGGCGGATCAGCTCCTCTAATAGATGAAGAAACAGCTCCTCCTTACGCAAAGCTTGTTTTTCCTCGGATATCAAAATATGCAATTCCT
>NZ_JBSIOT010000083.1:0-1780 GCF_053613335.1 Bacillus sp. LR--39
AGAATGGGCAAATCCGTTTCTTTCCTCTTGCTTTAATGAAAGCACTTTAGTGGGGAGATCACTTTACGATACTTGTGAATCGGTAGTGCCGCTTATCAAACAAGAGGTGGAATCGGAAACGGTTACATTGAATGACCGCAAGTTTAGGGTTGTCATCAAACGGGATGAGCGTCTGTTATATTTCTTTGATGTAACAGAACAAATTCAGATTGAAAAGCTATATGAAAACGAAAGAACGGTCCTGGCATATATTTTCCTTGATAACTATGATGATGTGACACAAGGATTGGATGACCAGACGAGAAGCACGATGAACAGCCAGGTGACATCTTTGCTGAACGCTTGGGCGCAGGAGTACGGGATCTTCTTGAAAAGGACGTCTTCAGAGCGCTTTATCGCTGTACTTAATGAACACATCTTAACTGAACTCGAAAATTCGAAGTTTTCGATTCTTGATGAAGTGCGGGAAAAAACCTCGTTTGACGGTGTAGCGCTGACGTTAAGCGTCGGTGTCGGGGCTTCAGTCTCTTCCCTGAAAGAACTTGGCGATTTGGCGCAATCCAGCTTGGACTTAGCACTGGGACGCGGCGGAGACCAGGTAGCCATTAAGCTGCCAAACGGCAAGGTGAAGTTTTACGGCGGTAAAACAAACCCAATGGAGAAACGAACAAGGGTGCGGGCCCGCGTGATTTCTCACGCTTTAAAGGAAATCGTCACCGAAAGCAGCAATGTGATTATCATGGGGCATAAATTCCCCGACATGGATTCTATCGGCGCAGCGATCGGGATTTTAAAGGTGGCTCAGGCAAATAACAAAGATGGTTTTATCGTGATTGACCCAAATCAAATCGGATCAAGTGTGCAGCGTTTGATTGGGGAAATCAAAAAATATGAAGAACTGTGGTCAAGATTTATTACGCCTGAAGAAGCAATGGAAATTTCCAATGATGACACACTGCTTGTGATCGTTGATACACATAAGCCGTCACTCGTTATGGAGGAACGGCTGGTCAATAAAATTGAACATATCGTGGTCATCGACCATCACCGCAGAGGTGAGGAGTTTATCAGAGATCCGCTGCTCGTTTATATGGAACCATACGCTTCTTCCACAGCGGAATTGGTGACAGAGCTGCTTGAATATCAGCCGAAGCGCTTAAAAATCAATATGATTGAAGCAACAGCCCTATTAGCTGGTATAATAGTGGATACAAAGAGCTTTTCTCTCCGCACGGGCTCGCGGACTTTTGATGCGGCTTCTTATTTAAGGGCAAAAGGCGCCGACACGGTGCTGGTGCAGAAGTTCCTGAAAGAAACCGTTGATTCCTATATTCAACGGGCGAAGCTGATCCAGCATACGGTCCTCTATAAAGATAACATTGCGATTGCTTCTCTTCCTGAAAATGAAGAGGAATACTTCGATCAAGTGCTGATTGCGCAGGCTGCCGATTCGCTGCTGTCGATGAGTGAGGTTGAGGCTTCATTTGCGGTGGCGAGACGGGATGAACAAACGGTTTGTATCAGTGCGCGGTCGCTTGGCGAGGTAAATGTTCAGATCATCATGGAGGCCCTGGAAGGCGGAGGGCATTTAACAAATGCGGCGACTCAGTTGTCCGGCATTTCAGTTTCTGAAGCGCTGGAACGGCTGAAGCACGCCGTAGATGAGTATTTTGAGGGAGGCGTACAGAGATGAAGGTTATTTTCTTACAAGATGTAAAAGGTAAAGGAAAAAAAGGCGAAATGAAAAACGTAGCAGACGGTTATGCACATAACTTTCTCA
>NZ_JBSIOT010000084.1:0-1780 GCF_053613335.1 Bacillus sp. LR--39
AGAGCGGCAAAAAGGCTCGCGATCAGCTGGCAAAAGCAGCAGATGAGTATAAAGGCTATGTCAAAAAGCAGAGTGGCCAGCTTGTCAAAGCGACTGAAGCATTTACGAGTGCTGTGAAATCCGGTGATATCGAAAAATCTAAAACGTTATATGCGAAAGCGCGTGTTTATTACGAGCGTATCGAACCGATCGCTGAAAGCCTTGGAGATCTTGACCCGAAAATTGATGCACGAGAAAACGATGTTGAAGAAGGAGACAAATGGACAGGCTTCCATAAGCTTGAGAAGGCCATTTGGAAGGATCAAGATATTTCCGGGGAAAAGGCAACAGCTGACCAGCTTCTCAAGGATGTAAAAGAGCTTGACGGTTCAGTTCAATCACTGAAATTAACACCTGAACAAATTGTTGCAGGCGCGATGGAGCTTCTGAACGAAGCCGGAATTTCGAAAATCACGGGAGAAGAAGAGCGCTACTCACGAATTGATTTAGTTGACCTTATGGCAAATGTGGAAGGCTCCGAAGCCGTTTATCAAACAGTGAAAAGCGCGCTTGTAAAAGATCACACCGACTTGACGGAAAAACTGGATACGGAGTTCAGCGAATTTGAAGTTTTAATGGCAAAATACAAAACAAATGATCAGTCCTATACGTCTTATGATAAATTAAGTGAAAAGCAAATCAGAGAGCTGAGCACAAAGCTGACGACTCTTTCTGAAACCATGTCGAAGATTGCGAATGTGCTATAAAAGGAGTTTTGTAACAGCATGAGCGATGAACAAAAAAAGTCAGAACAAATTCACAGACGGGACATTTTAAAATGGGGGGCAATGGCGGGGGCAGCCGTTGCGATCGGTGCCAGCGGACTCGGCGGACTCGCTCCGCTTGTGCAGACCGCGGCTAAGCCATCGAAAAAGGATGAAAAAGAGGAGGAGCAGATTGTTCCGTTTTACGGAAAGCATCAGGCCGGAATCACAACTGCCCATCAGACGTATGTCTATTTTGCTGCACTGGATGTAACAGCAAAAGACAAAAGCGACATCATTACGTTATTTAGAAACTGGACAAGTCTCACACAGATGCTGACATCTGGCAAGAAAATGTCAGCGGAGCAGAGAAATCAGTATCTGCCGCCGCAGGATACAGGTGAGTCTGCTGATTTATCCCCTTCCAACTTAACGGTCACATTCGGATTCGGGCCTGGCTTTTTTGAAAAAGACGGAAAGGACCGCTTCGGGCTGAAAAGCAAAAAGCCGAAGCACCTAGCCGCTCTTCCAGCGATGCCCAATGACAACCTGGATGAAAAGCAGGGAGGAGGGGACATCTGCATTCAAGTATGTGCAGACGACGAGCAAGTGGCGTTTCACGCGCTGCGTAACCTGCTAAATCAAGCGGTCGGCACTTGTGAGGTCCGCTTTGTGAACAAAGGCTTTTTAAGCGGAGGAAAAAATGGCGAAACACCGCGCAATCTCTTCGGGTTTAAAGATGGAACAGGCAACCAGAGCACGGAGGATGACAGCTTGATGAACTCGATCGTGTGGGTTCAGTCCGGTGAGCCTGACTGGATGACGGGCGGCACCTATATGGCTTTCCGGAAAATCAAAATGTTCCTTGAGATATGGGACCGCTCTTCCCTTAAGGACCAAGAGGATACCTTCGGCCGCAGAAAAAGCTCAGGGGCGCCTTTTGGGCAGAAAAAGGAAACAGATCCCGTGAAGCTGAATCAAATTCCGTCTAATTCACACGTCAGTCTAGCGAAATCTACGGGAAAACAAATTTTGCG
>NZ_JBSIOT010000085.1:0-1778 GCF_053613335.1 Bacillus sp. LR--39
CCGGAAGAGAGAGCAAATGAGCTTCAAGGTATGCCTGAACGTCTCCATCAGAAATATCAAGCGCTCGGAGTGCTCTTTTCATCGCGTCCCGAGGCTCCTCCGGCCACCCTTTCAGTCGTTGGCGTTCCGCTCGCGCCAGGGCGGGATCATGTTCAACAAGCTGCCGCCAAGCGCTGTAAAACCCTTTCTCGCGATGTGGAAGCCGCCATGCCGATTGTGATTCATCGAGAAACAGCTTGCACCATTTAATCACATGATGATCAAGAAGGTGAGCGGTTTTTTGTCCGGCAAAAACGCTGAGCGGTTTGATCAAGCGTGTTTTTTGATCATCGATTGTCCCGCGCGCCGCTTGTTTGGCAAGCTTTTCGACTTGCGGGGATCTCAAGAGCTTTTCAGGGATTTCATCCAGCTTGAGCGCGGCTTTGCAAAACGCTTCCGCTGTTTCCCTCTGCATGCCGGGCTGATGTGAATCGAGCCAATGCGTCAGCTTTTTTTCAAGAATGGCCTCATCGATTTCTCCCCTTTGTTTTGCGGAGCGGAAAATGGAGGACTTTGGGTATATATCAACCTGAAGCTGCTGTTTAAGCTGCCGGGCCGTCTGTTCAAATGTCTGTTCTTCAAGACCCATCCACGGATGGCGCGCGGCAAAGGTTTCAATCGGCCAAAGCGGCGCAATGACTCGTGCTGCTGATTGAACCGATTCATCAATATTAAAGTCCGCTGTCTGATGTTCATATTTGAAGATCAATTGTTTAGACAATGTGGGTGCTGCTTTCATGATTGACGACCTCCTTGAGTAAGATATTGGTCAAGATAATTCGGCCGTTCTTCGACCGATTCAAAATGAGGCTCACCCGTTTTTACAAGACGCAGATAAAGTGCGCCGGACCATGCAAACCGCTGCCGAACGATCAAGGCGCCGGCAGCAGTACCAGCTAACAAAACGACTACCGTTAAAACGGCCGCCATGACGGGCGGTTGCGCCCCCTGTACAACAGCTTCCTTCAGGAGCCCGTGTAAACCGGAATGAATGATGGCAAACGCGAGAGAAGCCCCCGTTAAAATGAAAAGCCCGGCCATTCGTGTGACGCGACCGTCATTGGCTGTGACAAGCTGTCTCCAAGCAATGAACAATGCCCAGCCTAAAACAAGGGCGCTGATCAATTGATAGCCATCGTCCGCAGCTGAGACCCAAATTCCGATGACGACAGTAAGAGCAAACGCGCCGCCTATCATGTCCCAGAAAAGAGCCGGTCTGCCCCGTTTAGAGGCGAACGATTCATAACGGCGCACCGCTGATCCGGCTTGCAGGAAAAGGGCGGCTTTGAACAGGCCGTGCAAAATGAGGTGAATAACAGCCGCAATATAGGCTCCTAATGCGCATTGGACGAGCATAAAACCCATCTGCGCGACCGTTGAAGCTGCGAGCTGCCGCTTGTAGTCCGTCTGGACGATCATCATGCCCGTTCCGAGCAAGACGGAAAAGACGGCGGGAACAAGCAGAATAAGCTGCAGACCATCACCGCTGAACATCGGTGCGAAACGGGTCAGCATGACGCCGCCTACATTTACGAGTCCGGCGTGCATGACCGCGGAAACGGGAGTCGGCGCGATTGCCGAATCGAGCAGCCAGCGATGAAACGGCCACTGTGCCGCAGGAATCATCACCGTTAAAATGATAAGGAGGCCAATCCCGGTTTTCTCCCATGAGCTGAGCTGTACAAGGCTTTCCTCCGCTATGGTGGATGATAGCTGCCAGTGTCCTGTCGCGAGAGACA
>NZ_JBSIOT010000086.1:0-1774 GCF_053613335.1 Bacillus sp. LR--39
GGTATAGTTGGGCTGACATGCTGAAAGAATTGACGTCATTGCCAGAAACAGCATGATTTTCTTCATCACGACACCTGCCTATTATGAAAATTTTACCTTTGTCATTCTATTATAACAAAAAGAAAAAGTCCGATTTACTATTCCACACATGCTATAATAATTTTGGAATCTTCTAGAAAAATCATCGTGATGTACATATAAGGGGGATCAACGTGTATCGGATTTTGCTTGTGGAAGATGATGAGCGGATTGCTTCTTTGCTGGGCGGTCATCTTCAAAAATACGGATATGAAGTGAAAATTGCTGAACAGCTGAATGATATAAAATTGGAATTTGCAGAAATGAAGCCTGATCTTGTGCTCCTTGATATCAACCTGCCTTTTTTTGACGGGTTTTATTGGTGCAGGCAAATCCGTACCATTTCCAATGCGCCGATTATCTTTATATCGGCACGGACCGATGAGCTGAATCAGGTAATGGCGATTGAAAATGGCGGCGATGATTATATCACAAAGCCGTTCCATCTAGAGGTAGTGATGGCCAAAATCAAAAGCGTCCTGCGCCGCACATATGGTGAATATTCGCCCTCTTTGCCGCAGGAATCTAGAATAGTGGAGCTTGGCGGGCTGACGATTTATCCTGATCAGAATGAGGCCGAATGGAACAGCGTCCGGATTTTGTTTTCCCAAAAAGAATTCCTGCTTCTCTCGATTTTTGTGAGGGAGCATAAAAAAATTGTCTCTCGTGATGAACTATTGGAGGCGTTATGGGATGACGTTGATTTTGTCGATGACAATACGTTAACGGTCAATGTCAATCGGCTGCGGAGAAAACTGGAGAATGCAGGACTGACAGATTGCATTTCCACAATCAGAGGACAAGGTTATCAATTTCAAGTCAATCGGAAGGATGAAGCGGAATGTTAAAGACTTATCTCATCGACCGCTTAGCCATTATTCTATTTTCATTATTAGGGATAGGGTCCGCCATGCTGATTGCGTATTTAAGCATTGTAGAGAGCGGCGCAGAACCTTCCAAAGAAAATATGATGTACATATGGATTTTGCCCGGTACTCTTTTAGCCGCAGGTTTTGCTGCTGATTATGTTCGGCAATTTTCCTTTCTCACATATGTTAAAAAGCTTGCAGAACAAGCCTCTTCTTCGAATGACATCGGACAGTCTTTGAAAGCCAGAAAGCCAAGAACAGGAGAGCAAGCGCTTTGGACGAAAATGATCAACGCACTCGGGCAGCAATACGAAAGCAGGCTCTCACAATATATCAATCAGCAAAAACAGCATTATACCTTCACCAACCAATGGGTCCACCATATGAAAACACCGGTATCCGTCATATCCTTAATGATTCAGGAAGGAAAAAACGGAACCTCATCCTCTTTTTCGACGTTTTTAGAGGAGCTGGAGGATGAGAATGAGAGATTTCGCCACGGTCTTGAGATGATGCTGCAAACGGCCCGGCTGGAGGAATTTGCATTTGATGTAAAGCCGCAAACCTTTGATTTGGCAGAAATGGTTCGTTCACTGATCAATCAGGAAAAACGTCAGTTTATCAAGCGGCGCCTTTTTCCAACATTACATGTGCCGCCAAATGCCGTTCAGATTTCCAGTGATCAAAAGTGGCTTTCCTTTGTTGTTGAGCAAATCCTTTTCAACGCCTTAAAATATTCCAAGCAAGGTGTGGGAGACCCTATTACAATCCGGATTGAAACACAGGGACATGAGACGCGATTGTCGGTTCCCGACGAAGGAATCGGC
>NZ_JBSIOT010000087.1:0-1769 GCF_053613335.1 Bacillus sp. LR--39
CGCGGGAATACCCGCGGCAGTCCTGCACTTATTCAATGCAGACCCAGCATAAAGAATGAATGGCTTCCTTATGCTTCGGCGCTGATGCCTTTTGCATATGATCATCGGCCCCATCAGCCTCACACATGCGACTCATCATCCGCGCAACCTCTACCTCACTAAGAGTTAAGAGTGAGGATTTATCACATATTCTGAAAAGAGGTTACCAGAGAAATTTTGATCTGTCAAAGGGAAGTGATGGAAAAAACGGACAGCCGCGCCAAAAGGCCGCCTTTTTTGGCAGCCTTCTGAAGAATGGAAGACGGGCTCTCTCCATCTGTCATTTATCGGTTATTTTTCTTTTTGTTGACCGCCTCTTGCAGCGGGTCTCCTTTCAGCGCTTGTCCTGCGTCTTCAAGCGCCCCCCGAACGGCGTTTTGGTCCTCTTCCTTATTTCCTCTATCTTTATTGAAGAAAATACCCAAATGAATGACCTCTTTAAAAATGTGGTACAATTTTAATTTGGCTTATCAAATTTAAATTATGCAGAACCTTGGAATGTGTTTTTTATCTGAAAACGCCATATTTTAGATGTAAACGCGCCGATTGTTTAGGAAAATGTTTTTTTCAGCTGACAAGTTGTTACCATCTGTCTTGAAGGCCGTCAGAACTCTTGATATAGTTTTCATTAGGAAATTGTTATAGGTCTTAAAGGAGAAGCGATATGACAGGAAAAACACACATCATGGGAGGGGTCGCTTCTTGTACGGCTGCTGCTTATTTTTACGGATATGATCCGGTGTTCATGACAGCCTCGGGCGTTATCGGAGCATTGATTCCGGATATATGCCATACAAAAAGCAAGATAGGCAGAAGGCTTCCGATTTTATCAGCAGTGGTCAGTTCTGTCTTCGGGCACAGGACGTTTACACACAGCCTGCTCTTTTTGCTCATCACGGCATTCGCGACACATTTATATTTTGCAGATCAGAGCATACTTGTCGGATTGATGGCCGGAATGGCAAGCCATCTGCTCCTCGATGCCGGGACTGTAAACGGCATCAAACTTTTCTTTCCGTCCGCCATTAAGGTTCGTCTGCCCCTTTACATTAAAACCGGCGGGAAGGCGGAACAAGTCGTTCTTGCTGTGCTCACCGTTGTTTCGTGCTATTTTATTGCGAACTTGATCGCCTGACGAAAGGGACGGTTTGACCGATTGCTATATGATGCTTTTTTTAGTCATTTTATCTTGGTGTTCTTTACCTGCGGGGATTATATGTGAGGAGCTATTTATATGAAAGAACAATTTTTTAAAAAGCAGTGGTTTTTATGCCTATCCATATTTTTCATATGGATGAAGACGTACTTCATCTACAAGCTGGGCTTTAATTTACAAATCGACAACGCACTTCAGGAACTGATCCTGTTTATCAACCCGCTTAGCTTTCTCATCCCTGTACTCGGCATCAGCCTCTTTTTTCGCGAAAAATCGCAGCGCATCTATTTAATCGGGGCTAATGTCGTCCTGACGGGCATCTTGATTGCAAACAGCATTTTTTATGGTTTCTACATCGATTTCATCACCATTCCCGTCCTGTTCCAGGCAAAAAACCTCGGGGGGCTTGGAAGCAGTTTTCAGGAGCTGTTTAATCCGGTTTTCATCGCGCTTTTCCTGGACCTGGCTCTCATGGTCTGGCTGGCAAAAACGCGCGAAAGAACCGGCAAAAAGCTTTCCGCTAAAGCCGTTAAGATCTACTATGCGGCAGCCGCCGGAACGGTGCTGTTTAATC
>NZ_JBSIOT010000088.1:0-1768 GCF_053613335.1 Bacillus sp. LR--39
AAAAATTGGCTTCTTTACTATCCGGTTGAGAAATGGCTTTCAGCATATACAGACTGCCTGATTACGATTAATGAAGAGGATTACATACGGGCGAAAGGACTTCAAAGGCCGGGCGGAAGGACGCAGAAAATTCACGGCATTGGCGTCAACACCGAGCGTTTCCGGCCTGTCAGTCCGATAGAGCAGCAAAGACTCAGAGAAAAGCACGGGTTCTGTGAAGATGATTTTATATTGGTTTATCCGGCTGAGCTCAATCTGAACAAAAACCAGAAGCAGTTAATTGAAGCCGCAGCCTTGCTAAAAGAAAAAATTCCTTCGCTCCGCCTTGTGTTTGCCGGGGAAGGGGCAATGGAACAAACGTATCAAACGTTAGCTGAAAAGCTTGGTGCCTCCGCCAATGTCTGTTTTTACGGCTTTTGCAGCGACATACATGAGCTGATTCAGCTTGCGGATGTATCTGTCGCATCCAGCATTAGAGAGGGCCTCGGCATGAATGTGCTTGAGGGAATGGCGGCAGAAAAACCGGCGATCGCCACAGATAATCGCGGGCATCGGGAAATCATTCGCGACGGAGAAAACGGTTTTCTGATCAAAATCGGTGACAGTGCTGCTTTTGCCCGCCGGATTGAACAGCTTTACCATAAGCCGGAGCTCTGCCGAAAGCTGGGACAGGAAGGCCGAAAAACAGCCTTGCGCTTCTCGGAGGCGCGAACGGTGGAAGAAATGGCAGATATTTATTCCGCGTACATGGATATGGATACAAAGGAGAAAAGCGTATGAACTCAGGACCGAAAGTTTCTGTCATTATGGGCATTTATAATTGCGAACGCACTTTGGCAGAAAGCATAGAATCCATACTCAGCCAATCCTATAAAAATTGGGAGCTGATTTTGTGCGATGATGCGTCAACAAACGGCACGCTCCGCATCGCGAAGCAGTATGCCGCTCATTACAGCGACCGCATCAAACTGATTCAAAACAAAACAAATAAGCGGCTTGCCGCATCATTAAATCATTGTCTTTCGCATGCGACAGGCGATTATATCGCACGTCAGGACGGAGATGACCTTTCGTTTCCGCGCCGTCTGGAAAAGCAGGTCGCGTTTTTAGAAAAGCACCGACACTATCAGGTGGTTGGCACCGGCATGCTTGTGTTTGATGAATTTGGCGTAAGAGGCGCCCGCATTCTGCCTTCTGTTCCGGAGCCGGGCATCATGGCAAAAGGGACCCCATTTTGCCACGGCACGATTATGATGAGAGCGAGTGCCTACCGCACGCTGAAAGGCTACCGGTCGGTGCGGCGAACGAGACGAATGGAAGATATTGATTTGTGGCTTCGCTTTTTTGAAGAGGGCTTCAGGGGCTATAATCTTCAGGAAGCCTTGTATAAAGTGAGGGAAGACAGCGATGCATTCAAACGGCGGTCATTTACGTATTCAATCGACAATGCCATCCTTGTCTATCAGGCGTGCAGACGCTTGAAGCTTCCTTTATCTGATTACATATATATCGCAAAACCGTTAATCCGCGCGTTTATGCCTGCAGCCGTGATGAATCGCTACCATAAAAAAAGAGTGATGAACCAAAAGGAAGGGCTTGTCAAGCATGAATAGCAGCCAAAAACGCGTGCTCCATGTTCTCAGCGGCATGAATAGGGGCGGCGCGGAAACCATGGTGATGAATTTATATCGGAAAATGGACAAAAGCAAAGTGCAATTTGACTTTTTAACGTATCGAAATGATCCGTGCGCTTACGATGAAGAGATTT
>NZ_JBSIOT010000089.1:0-1756 GCF_053613335.1 Bacillus sp. LR--39
TTTGCCCGCCTTCCTGGTTGGTGGCGACATGCTTTTTCGGCGAGTTGATCGGAAGCTGCAGGTAATTTGCGCCTACACGGTAGCGCTGCGTATCAGAGTAGGCAAACGTACGCCCCTGGAGCAATTTGTCGTCTGAAAAATCAAGCCCGTCGACAAGCACCCCCGTTCCAAATGAAGCTTGCTCCACTTCCGCATGGTAGTTTTCCGGATTTTTGTTCAGAACCAATTTGCCGATCGGTTTCCATGGAAAATCGTCTTTATACCACAGTTTTGTCGGATCAAGAGGATCAAAGTCCAGTTCAGGATGCTCATCATCGCTCATGATTTGTGCATACACTTCCCACTCTGGATAATCGCCATTTTCAATCGCGTCATATAAATCCTGTGTGGCATGGTTAAAGTTTTTCCCTTGAATCTCTTCTGCTTCCTTCTGTGTCAGGTTGCGGATGCCCTGCTTCGGTTCAAAATGGTATTTCACGAGAACGGCCTTGCCCTCCTCATTCACCCATTTATAGGCATGTACGCCTGAACCCTGCATTTGCCGGTAGTTGGCCGGAATGCCCCAAGGCGAAAACAAGAAGGTGATCATGTGTGTCGCTTCAGGAGATTGAGAAATGAAATCGAAGATACGTTCACCATCCTGGATGTTTGTCACTGGATCAGGCTGAAATGCGTGTACAAGATCCGGAAATTTCAGCGGGTCGCGGATAAAAAAGATTTTCAGGTTGTTTCCGACCAAATCCCAGTTTCCGTCTTCTGTATATAGCTTTACAGCAAAACCGCGCGGGTCTCTCAATGTTTCAGGCGAGTGTTTTCCATGATTCACAGTTGAAAAACGGACAAATGCCGGTGTTTTCTTGCCTTTTTCCTGAAAGAGCTTGGCCCTTGTGTATGTTGAAATCGGTTCGTCTCCGAAGCTTCCGTGCGCTTCAAAATACCCGTGTGCACCTGCTCCCCTGGCATGAACAACCCGCTCAGGGATGCGTTCCCGGTCGAAGTGGCTGATCTTTTCGAGAAAATCATAGTTCTCAAGTGTTGTAGGCCCTCTATTCCCGACGGTTCTCACATTCTGGTTGTCAGTAACAGGATGCCCCTGCCTATTCGTTAAGGTATCCTCTGACTCGTTTTTCCCGGATGTCTTATGGGAAAGCGCTTCCTCGCTTCCTTGGGCATTTGTTTGGTGCTGCTTGTTTTGATGATCATCTTTCAATGGTTGGCCCTCCTTTTTTGAACGGTAACAATATTCCCTGAATGGAAAGATTTTAAAACAGCCGTTTTTTTTGATCTGCTTCGGGAATGGTACAATGTACAAAAATCGGTAAAAGGAGAGGTCGATTCGTGACGAGAGAAAAAAATCCGCTGCCCATCACGTTTTATCAAAAAACCGCTCTTGAGCTTGCCCCATCGCTTCTGGGCTGCCTTCTTGTAAAAGAAACAGACGAAGGCACAGCGTCAGGCTATATTGTGGAAACAGAGGCCTATATGGGGGCTGGAGACAGAGCGGCCCACAGCTTTAACAACCGCCGGACGAAGCGGACTGAGATCATGTTTGCAGAAGCTGGGCGGGTATATACATACGTGATGCACACCCATACATTGCTGAATGTCGTTGCCGCGGAAGAGGATGTCCCGCAAGCGGTATTAATCAGGGCGATTGAGCCGCATGAAGGCCAGCTGTTAATGGAGGAGAGAAGGCCGGGCAGGAGTCCGAGGGAATGGACAAACGGACCAGGAAAGCTGACGAAAGCGCTTGGCG
>NZ_JBSIOT010000090.1:0-1755 GCF_053613335.1 Bacillus sp. LR--39
GGGAGCATTAAAGCTGAGAGTGAGCGGTTTCGTTCTGACCCTTTGAACCTGTTAGTTAACGCTGGCGTAGGGATGTGGCAAAGTCAAATGAATTGCAGATCGTAAAGCAGTGCGTGGAACTTTTCTCATCCTTCCGCGTGCTGCTTTTTTGTTGTCCTTTTGGTTGTCTGTCAATGGAAGGAGATAGATATGAATCAATCTAAGCAACTGGTTCGCCTTATTGAAATTGCCATTATGACAGCGGCAGCCGTTATTTTAGACATTGTCTCAGGAATGTTTCTTAGCATGCCTCAAGGAGGCTCGGTCTCCATCATGATGATTCCGATCTTTTTAATTTCGTTTCGCTGGGGTGTCAAAGCAGGTCTTACTACAGGTTTGTTGACAGGTCTAATACAAATAGCAATCGGAAACTTGTTTGCTCAACATCTTGTACAGCTATTGTTAGATTACATTGTCGCTTTCGCAGCAATTGGCATAAGCGGCTGTTTCGCTTCTTCTGTCCGTAATGCTGCTGTATCAAAAACAAAAGGGAAATTGATTGTTTCAGTGGTAAGCGCAGTTTTTATCGGCAGTTTGCTGCGCTATGCCGCGCATGTCATTTCAGGAGCTGTGTTTTTCGGCAGCTTTGCTCCAAAAGGAACGCCGGTATGGATTTATTCTTTAACTTATAATGCGACTTACATGGTTCCTTCATTCATTATTTGTGCAATTGTCCTATGTTTATTATTTATGACAGCACCCCGTTTGCTTAAAAGTGACAAAGCGTAAAAGTAACAATCCCCCAGCGAATTCCGCTGGGGGATTGTTCGTTATCTGTTAAGAAGTGTTTTTAAAGCTGAAAGATCCGGCCAGCCAAGACCTACTTCTTTCAGCCTTACTCCGGCAATTTCAAAGTTGTCCTCCGCTACTCTTTCAGGTGAATAGGCCTGATAAAATATAATCGAGGGATTCTGCTCAATAACCCAAACAAACATACTTGAAAAGCCATGTTGAAGCAAATACTCCGCTCCTTTTGCTAAGAGCGCCCTGCCTGCACCTTGCCGCTGGCGCTCTTCCAGAAGATAAATAGCGTATAACTCGCCGTCATAGCCTTCTTGTTCAGAGCGAATAGGTCCAAATGAAGCAAAGCCGAATACTGAACCCTTTTCGTCCTGAGCAACAAATACTCCCTTTAACGAGCGACTTTTCCATTTGTCTTCAAATTCCTTATAGTTCAGTCTGTTTAAATAATCAATCGGGATAATTTCGTGGTATGTTGTCCTCCAGCTGTCTACATGCACTTTTGCAATGTCCTTTATATCCTCTAACTTCGCTTCACGTACAGTTACCATACGGTTCTGCTCTTTCCTTACTCTGATTTTTGGACCGTTTTGGCTTCATTGATTTCATTTGTTAATTCATTAATGCTTTGTTTTACGTTTCCTTTTCCTGAAAAGTTCTCAAGCATTTCTTTTACATCAATTCCTGAGGATGCTTTTAAACTTTCTTGCAGACTTGACATTAAGTTCGTCGCATAGCTGGTTACTTTGTTTGCTCCGCTTGATTCACCGCTTCCTCCTGTATCGACAACGGTGATTTTATCAATATTTGAAAGAGGCGCCGCTGCTTGTTTCGCGTATTCCGGAAGCATTTTGACAATCATATCGAAAATCGCCGCCTGCCCGTACTGTTCAAAGGCAGCCGCAATTTTCTCTTTTGCTTCCGCTTCTGCAAGACCTTTCAGGCGGATAACCTCTGCCTCTGTCTCTCCTTTCG
>NZ_JBSIOT010000091.1:0-1747 GCF_053613335.1 Bacillus sp. LR--39
CATGAGACCTATGATCTGTATGTGACCCCGGCAACGGCTTACCCCGCTCCAAAGGTCGGCGAGCTCACCCATACCGAAAAAGAAGCCGAAGCGCTCCTGAAAGTAAGTGAGCTGGAAAAAATCGAGCAGCAGTCGCTGATTTATCAAATGTTTTTGAAAAGCTTGACATATACACCATTCACACAGCTTGCCAACTTAACCGGACAGCCTGCAATGAGCGTCCCGGTCCATCTGACAAATGAAGGTTTGCCGCTGGGTGTTCAAGTGACGGCTCCGAAAGGAAAGGAACATTGGCTGCTGCGCACCGCCCATTTATTAGAGCAATCAGACTTATGGATCGGAATGAAAGGAAATCCAATGCTCGGCAGTCTGTAACCGTATAAGAGAGGACCGCCCGTTAATCAGGCCGGTCTTCTTTTTTATCGTACAGTTTTTCAAGCTCGTCAACCAATGTTCCGACATACGTCACAGCCCGGCGGATCGGCTGGTCTGTCGACATGTCGACACCGGCGTGTTTCAACAAGTCCAGCGGCTTCATGGTACCGCCTGCTTTTAAAACGTTCAGCCATCTGTCTACGGCAGGGCGGCCTTCTTCTTTGATCTGTTGCGAGACGATCGTCGATGCTGTCAGCCCGGCAGAATAGGTGTAAGGGTATAACCCCATGTAATAGTGTGGCTGACGCATCCATGTTAAGCTTGCTCCTTCATCAACCTTAACTCCGCTGCCCCAGAATTCGGAGAGCACGGCGCTAGTTTCCTCAGACAGTACGGAAGCGGTAAGTGCGTGCCCCTGTTCGGCGAGCTCATAGACTCTCCGCTGATATTCCCCCTCAAGCAGATGGGTGACGAAATTGTGGTAATACGTGCCCATCAGCTGGTTGATGACCCAGCGCTTCATTTTCGGATCATTTGTTTTGGAAAACAAATGCTGAGCGAGAAGCATTTCGTTCATTGTAGAAGGCGCTTCAATGAAATATAGAGACGGTCTGACATTCATGATGCGCTGCTCTCGGTTGGCAAAGTAAAAATGGCCGGCATGACCGAGTTCATGGGCAAGGGTAAAGGCATCCCGCATCGTATCCGTCCATGTCATCAAAATGAAAGGATGCGCTCCGTACGGACTTGAACAAAACGCGCCCGTTGATTTGCCGATATTGTCAGCGAGATCAACCCACCGCTCAGTCAAGGCGGTTTCCATGACTTCCGTGTACTCCGGCCCCATCACTTGTAAAGCGTCCAAGATCATCCGGCCGGCCTGTTCGTAAGTCGTCTTTGGACTGAAGTCGTGATCGAGCGGAGCCTGCAAATCGCAGAAGCGCATTTCGTCGAGGTCTAATACGCGTTTTTTCAAGGCGGCATACTTGCGCATATGAGGTGCAAGTTCGTTTTTAATCACATCAAGCTGGTTGCGGTACATTTCGAGCGTGACGCTTTGCGGCTGAAGAAGCATATGGGTGACGGATTCATATCCGCGCAGCCTTGACATGCTGACCTGTTTTTTGACCTCTGTTTCATAGATGGCGGCGATGGTGTTTTTGTATGTTTGCAGGGTATTGGTAAAGGAGTCGAATGCGGTTCTGCGAATATGCGTATCAGGAGAGAACATGTATTTTCCTTCATATAACGCGAACGAATTGGCGAGTGTATTGCCGTTTCGGTCCTGAATCGGGGAAAATTGCATATCCGCAAGCTTCGCCATCCCGAAAATTTTGTACGGGGCATCATGTATTTCGCCTAAAACGGCTAG
>NZ_JBSIOT010000092.1:0-1741 GCF_053613335.1 Bacillus sp. LR--39
TTTTAAAAGGCATGTTTACGGTTCCCGGTGACGGCTGCATTGACTTTAGAGAAGTATATCAGCTGCTGTTGAAGCACAGTTATTCCGGATGGATTGTCATTGAAGCTGAACAGGACCCCGATGTTGCAAACCCGCTGGAGTATGCATTGATCGCGAGAAACTATATTGATCAGCAGTTGTTGGATCTGGCTTAATGGGGAATGAACACATGGGCAATACCAATGGAGATTCAGCATTCAATAAACGGACAATCGCGGCAGCATTGGCCAACTATATTGATGCCGGTTCAATTGTGGCAGGCTCCGCCGGTTTATCATTATGGGTCAGTTACCTTAAGCTATCCGATACGCAAATCGGGCTGCTCGGCGCGCTGAGCGCGAATGCGATTTCTGCTGCTGTCGGCGCGCTGCTCGGCGGGTTTCTGGCTGATAAAGTCGGACGGAAGGCTGTTTACACCAATAGCATGCTGGTTTATGCACTAGGGATTTGTTTGGTTTTGTTCGGGGTTAATTTCCCCATGTTGTTAAGCGGTTACATCATTATCGGTTTATCAGTAGGAGCTGACATAACCGCGTCATGGACCATTATTGCGGAAAATGCGCCAAAGAAGAATCGGGCCAGACATTGCGGCGTAGCACAAGTCGCTTGGGCCGCGGGCGCTGTCGTTGTACTGCTCCTCTCCGTACTGGCCGGTGACTTGGGACTCTTGGGGAATAAAATCGTATTTGCCCATCTGCTTGTGATTGCGCTGATTACGTACATCCTGAGAATCAGGCTTCCGGAATCAGACGCCTGGCAGACAAAAAATCAGCCGGAGGAAGCTCAGGCAGAGAAGCCGGCTGTATTGAATAAGACATCGTATTTTGATTTGCTCAAGCCTATGTATCTAAAAAGCATCCTGTTTTTGATGGGTGTGTACTTGGTTTGGAACTTAGCCGCCGGGGTCATGGGCTTCTTTATGCCATACATTTATCAGCAGGTCGGCGGTGTATCTGCCAACATGGCCAACCTTTTGCAAATGGGGCTGTTTATCTTCACAGGATTGGGGGTCGCTTTGATCTTCATGCCCTTTGCCGACAAATATAGAAAAACCGTATTTGGAATCGCCGCTTTCATGGCGGTGATCGGGTGGACACTGTTTCTGCTGCCAGTTGAAGGCCTGCCGATTCTGCTCCTGTTTATTGTCGTGATCGGCATCAATAACGGAGCAGGGCAGCAAGCGAACTATCAGTTATGGGCCAGTGAAATCTTTCCTACGCAATATCGTGCTTCCGCACAAGGACTGATGTTTTTCCTTGTCCGTATTTCAATAGGGATTTGGAGTCTGTTTGTCCCAATGATTATCACCAATTTCGGCATTGGAACAATGGCTGCAATTCTTCTCGGATGTGTGACGGCCAGTATGATTATCGGGCTGCTTTTTGCGCAGAATACGTCTGGCAAGTCGCTTGAACAAATACAAGAGGAACTCTACGGATCTCCTCAGAGTCAAGTAAAGCAAGGAACAGAAAGCAAAATCATGTAACCAACAGAAGGAGTGGCTGTCAATGAGTTTACGTATTGGCGTAATTGGAACTGGAGCAATCGGAAAAGAACATATTAACCGCATCACGAATAAGCTGTCCGGCGCAGAAATCGTAGCTGTAACGGATGTTAATCAAGAAGCTGCTCAAAAGGTCGTTGAGCAATACCAATTAAACGCGACGGTTTATCCGAATGATGACAGCTTGCTTGCAGACGA
>NZ_JBSIOT010000093.1:0-1739 GCF_053613335.1 Bacillus sp. LR--39
AACACTGAAAGCCTGGTGTAAACAGAAATTAGCCTCCTATAAAATCCCGAAAAAATGGGTGTTTGCAGACAGCTTGCCGGAAACGAGCAGCGGAAAAATTGCCCGTTCCAGTGTGAAAAAATGGCTGGAAGAGGGCGTACAGTATAAATGAATGCGGTTATTGTTGATGCAAAACGAACGATCTTTGGAAATCAAAACGGACTGCTGAAGCCCTTCCTGCCGGAGGATTTGTCAGCTCCCATCATCCGCTGTCTCAGCCGAAAGCTAGAGGATCAAGTTGACGAGGTCATTCTCGGAAATGCTACCGGCAGAGGCGGCAACCTCGCCAGACTGTCAGCCCTTCAAGCCGGACTGCCTTTATCGGTTCCCGGAATGACAATTGACAGACAGTGCGGCTCCGGCCTTGAAGCTGTGCGCTATGCCTGCAGCCTTATTCAAGCGGGAGCCGGCACGATGTATATCGCGGGCGGCTCAGAAAGCAGCAGCCAATCCCCTTTTTCAGAACGGGCCCGCTTTTCTCCAGATGCCATCGGCGATCCCGACATGGGAATCGCAGCAGAATATACGGCAGCACGCTATTCCATCAGCAGAAGCATGCAGGATGAGTACGCGCTTCTCAGCCATCAACGCAGCAGGAACGCGCATGATGGAGGATTTTACCGTGAAGAAATTGTTCCTCTCGGGGAATTGGAGACAGACGAAGCATTTTTGAAAACACGTCCGATAAAAGCGATTATTCCCCGCGCAAAGCCGGTTTTCGACACCAGCTCCGGAACAGTCACAGCAGCCAACAGCAGCGGCATAGCAGACGGAGCAGCCGCTCTTTTGGTAATGGAAGAAGAAAAAGCGGCAGCCCTGGGACTTAAGCCTGTGCTTCGGTTTATCGGCAGCGCTGTCAGCGGCATTCACCCCAACTTTCCGCCCGTGGCACCGGTTGATGCGATCCGTAATCTCTTACATACACACGATGTAACACCTGATGATATCGGTTTATTTGAAATCAATGAAGCCTTTGCCGTCAAAATTTGTGTCTGCTCGCAAGAACTCGGCATTCCCTTTTCAAAAATCAATGTGCGCGGCGGCGCATTAGCTCTTGGCCATCCATACGGTGCATCAGGTGCAGCTCTGGTAACCAGATTGTTTTATGAAGCGAAAAGACGGACAGACTGTCAATATGCTGTTGCAGCCATCGGAAGCGGCGGCGGAATCGGGCTGGCTTTATTATTTGAAGTTCTTGCATAGGCTTTTTTATAGGATGCATGCTTTCGATTTAGTATAATAGCGATATGAATAAAGTCAGGAAGGGGATTTTATGACAGCCGTTTGCTTAGTAAGACATGGAGAAACCGATTGGAACCTGCAGCAAAAATGCCAAGGAAAAACCGATATTCCGCTAAACACAACAGGTGAACGCCAAGCAAGAGAAACCGGAGAATATGTAAAGGACTTTTCTTGGGATATTATCGTGACGAGCCCGCTGAAAAGAGCGAAAAGAACCGCGGAAATTATTAATGAATATCTGCATCTTCCGATTGTCGAGATGGATGATTTTAAGGAACGCGATTACGGCGACGCGGAGGGCATGCCGCTGGAGGAACGGACAAAGCGCTATCCGGATAACATCTATCCGAATATGGAAACGTTAGAAGAACTCACTGACAGACTGATGGGCGGTTTGGCAAAAGTGAACCAGGCGTACCCAAACAAGAAGGTACTGATCGTGGCGCACGGTGCGGCAA
>NZ_JBSIOT010000094.1:0-1725 GCF_053613335.1 Bacillus sp. LR--39
TGTATAAGCAGTTGATTTCAGACTATCAGGCAGGCGAAATTGATTTTTCAAAGGTTACTACATTTAATTTGGATGAATATGCTGGTCTCTCTCCATCTCATCCGCAAAATTATAACCATTTTATGCATGAGCATCTTTTTCAGCATATCAATATGCAGCCTGATCATATTCATATCCCGCAAGGAGACAATCCGCAGCTTGAGGCGGCATGCAAAGTATACGAGGATCTCATCCGCCAGGCGGGAGGCATTGATGTCCAAATTCTCGGCATCGGCGCCAATGGCCATATCGGTTTCAATGAACCGGGATCTGATTTTGAGGACCGGACACGTGTTGTGAAGCTCTCGGAAAGCACGATACAGGCAAATGCCAGATTCTTCGGCGGCGATCCGGTGCTGGTGCCGAGACTCGCGATTTCAATGGGCATTAAAACCATCATGGAATTCAGCAAACATATTGTGCTTTTAGCAAGCGGCGAGGAAAAAGCAGACGCTATTCAAAAGATGGCTGAAGGTCCTGTCACGACAGAAGTACCAGCCTCCATTCTTCAAAAACACAATCATGTAACCGTTATCGCCGATTATAAAGCAGCTCAAAAATTAAAGAGTGCTCCATGCTCATAAAACAATAAAAGGAGACTGTCATGTTTAAAAAGGCATTTCAAATTCTGCAGCAGCTTGGCCGCGCGTTGATGACTCCGGTTGCCGTCCTGCCGGCAGCAGGTCTTTTGCTCCGTTTCGGAGACAAGGATTTACTGAACATCCCTATTATAAAGGATGCAGGCGGCGTTGTATTCGATAATCTCCCGCTGATTTTCGCCGTAGGGGTCGCGATCGGATTAGCCGGCGGAGAAGGTGTAGCCGGACTTGCCGCTGTCATCGGATACTTAATTTTAACCGTCACCCTCGACAATATGGGAAAATTACTCGGCCTTCAGCCTCCGTATGAAGGAGCCGAGCACCTGATTGATATGGGGGATTTCGGAGGAATCATCATCGGGCTTCTCGCCGCCTATTTATATAAGCGATTTTCATCAATCGAGTTGCATCCGGTCCTTGGATTTTTCTCTGGAAAACGCTTTGTCCCGATTATTACTTCCGTCAGTTCATTGGTGATCGGCGTCATTTTCTCATTCGTTTGGCCGCTGATCCAAAACGGAATTAACGCAGCCAGCAGTTTAATTGCCGATTCAACAGTCGGCCTGTTCTTTTATGCAACGATCTATCGTTTGCTGATTCCTTTTGGCCTGCATCATATTTTTTATACGCCTTTCTATTTTATGATGGGAGAATACACAGACCCATCAACAGGCAACACCGTAACCGGCGACCTGACAAGGTTTTTCGCGGGAGACACGACAGCCGGGCGCTTTATGATGGGGGATTTCCCTTACATGATTTTCTGTCTGCCGGCAGTTGCTCTTGCCATTATCCATACCGCGCGTCCGGAAAAGAAAAAAATGATCTCCGGCGTGATGATTTCTGCGGCGCTCACATCTATGCTGACCGGAATTACAGAGCCAGTGGAGTTTTCTTTCTTGTTCGTTGCGCCCGTGCTCTATTTGATTAACTCTATTCTTGCCGGCGTCATCTTTGTCGTTTGTGATTTATTCCATGTCCGTCACGGCTATACGTTCTCAGGCGGCGGAATTGACTACGTCTTGAACTACGGACTGTCTACAAATGGCTGGGTTGTCATTCCTGTCGGGATCGTGTTTGCTTTCAT
>NZ_JBSIOT010000095.1:0-1710 GCF_053613335.1 Bacillus sp. LR--39
AAAAGCGGCATTAAGTGTGATTCCAAACGAACCACCTGTTCCAAAAGAGAAACCGTCAGCCGATTATCCGCTTTATTTAACGACAGGCAGAGTCATGTCTCACTACTTAACAGGCGTCCAAACAAGAAAAAGCGCCGCCCTTGCCGCGAGACATTTTGAATCGTTTATGGAAATCCATCCGCAAACAGCAGCGACCTACAATATCGAGGACCGTGTACTGGTAAAAATAGAATCGCCGCGGGGAAGCATCACCGTCCGCAGCAAATTATCAGAACAAATCAGAAAAGATACCGTTTTTGTTCCCATCCATTGGGCAGACGCTCAAAATGTGAATGATTTAATCGGGGAAGCCTTAGATCCAGCCTGTAAAATGCCCGGTTTTAAGGTATGCGCCGTCCGAATCAGACCTATTTAAATTTTTCATAAAATTTTTAGAACTTTTCGTATATTTTGTTACATTTTATAACATGTATCTTAAATATTCCTTTTTGCTGTGCTACGCTGGAAAAAACATTTGATAAGGAGCGGATCATCTGATGGGAAAAAAACAGCTAGTTCTTGTTGGTAATGGAATGGCCGGGGTAAGGGCCATTGAAGAGATACTGAGTGTTGCTAAAGACGAGTTTCAGATCACAATTTTCGGTGCCGAACCGCATCCCAATTACAACCGAATCCTTTTGTCAAAAGTGCTTCAAGGCGATACAGATATTAAAGATATTACGTTAAACGATTGGGACTGGTACGAAGAAAACAACATTCAATTGTATACAAATGAAACAGTCATCAAAGTGGACACGGAAAACAAAACAGTCATCACAGATGCAGACAGAATCCAGCCTTACGATGAATTGATCCTGGCGACAGGATCGGTCCCTTTTATCCTTCCGATTCCGGGCGCAGACAAAAAAGGCGTCACAGCTTTCCGGGACATAAAAGATACAGACACAATGCTCGCCGCGTCAAAACAATATAAAAAAGCTGCCGTCATCGGCGGAGGACTACTTGGTTTGGAAGCAGCTCGCGGACTGCTGAATCTCGGCATGGACGTGTCCGTCATCCACCTTGCCCCATTCCTGATGGAGCGCCAGCTTGATGCAACGGCAGGACGCCTGCTGCAAAACGAGTTAGAAAAACAAGGTATGACCTTTTTACTTGAAAAGCAAACAGAAGAAATTGTCGGTGACGACCGTGTCGAAGGCCTCCGATTCAAGGATGGCACAAGCATTGAAGCTGATTTAGTCGTCATGGCTGTCGGCATCCGCCCAAATACAACGCTCGGGGCCGAGAGCGGCATTCCGGTTAACCGCGGCATCATCGTCAACGATTATATGCAGACTGAAATCCCGCACATTTACGCGGTCGGCGAATGTGCCGAGCACCGAGGAATCGCCTACGGGCTTGTGGCGCCGCTGTATGAACAGGCAAAAGTGCTGGCAAAGCATATGTGCGGCATCGAAACAAAACCGTATGAGGGCTCCGTTCTCTCCACACAGTTAAAGGTATCAGGCGTCGAGGTCTTCTCTGCCGGTGACTTTAACGAATCAGAGGAGAAAAAAGCGATTAAAGTCTTCGATGAGCAGGACGGCATCTATAAAAAAATAGTCCTGAGAGGCAATCAAATTGTCGGTGCTGTTTTATTCGGCGACAGCAGCGAAGGCAATCGCCTGTTTTCTATGATTCAAAAAGAAGCCGATATCTCTGAAACCTCTA
>NZ_JBSIOT010000096.1:0-1683 GCF_053613335.1 Bacillus sp. LR--39
GACAGAGAATGTTTTTAAGCTTGGATGAAATTCCTTCGCAACAGACACAATAAAGGAAGAATCAATCCCGCCAGACAGGAATGAACCGACAGGAACGTCACTTCTCATATGAACGTTTACAGAGTCATAGATCGCGTCTCTGACTTCTTTCACAAGCTTGTCTTCTTCAGTCTGAACCGGCTTGAAGTTCGCTTTGAAATACGTTTTGAATGTGATATCGCCGTCCGGGCGGATTGTGAACTGTGAACCCGGCTCTACTTTTTTCACATGGGCATCAAGCGTGCTTGGCTCAGGAACAAATTGGAAAGACATGTACTGCTGCAATGCCTCTTTGTCTATTTCAATATCATTCTGAGCAACCATTAAACTTTTTCTCTCTGAGGCAAAATAAACCTGATCATTGATTGTTGTGTAGTACAACGGTTTAATGCCGAATGGATCTCTTGCCCCATAAAGCACATGATCGTTTTTATTCCAAATCAGAAAGGCAAACATACCGCGCAGTTTGGACGCCGCTTCTTCTTTATAGTGACGGTAAGTCGCAAGAAGAACCTCTGTGTCCGAATCCGTGTTGAATGTGTACCCCTTTGCTTCAAGCTCTTCTCTCAGTTCAATATAGTTATAGATTTCTCCGTTAAAGATAATCCAATATGCTTCATCTTCATATGATAAAGGCTGTCCGCCATTTTCTACATCAATAATGCTGAGCCGTCTGAATCCGAAGCCGACGTGCTCATCATGGAAATATCCATCACTGTCAGGACCGCGGTGAACGATCATTTGGTTCATTTGTTTGATTAGTTCTTCTTGATCAGCGGTTTGAGCTAACGGATGCTTGTTAAAAACCCCGACAAATCCACACATAGTATTGCCTCCATAATTAAAATTGTCATCATTGAACCCCTATTTATAGACGCTGTGAATAGTATTTGGTTTCACAGTTATGTAAAAAAATAAACATGAATACAACGATAAAAAAGGGAAAGCCGCTTAACCAGTAAGCGGCTATAAAATTATTCTCCTAACGCTTCTTTACGCAGCTGCTCCGCTTTGTCTGTGCGCTCCCAAGGAAGGTCAACATCGTGACGTCCAAAGTGGCCGTACGCAGCAGTTTGTTTGTAGATCGGACGGCGCAAATCAAGCATTTTGATAATGCCGGCAGGTCGTAAATCAAAGTTATTGCGAACAACTTCAATCAGTTTTTCCTCAGAAGCTTTTCCGGAACCGAATGTATTGATTGAGATTGACACAGGCTGTGCAACACCGATCGCGTAAGCAAGCTGTACTTCGCAAGAATCAGCAAGCTCAGCCGCAACGATGTTTTTCGCAACGTATCTTGCCGCATAAGCTGCAGAACGGTCTACCTTCGTCGCGTCCTTACCTGAGAACGCGCCTCCGCCGTGGCGTGCATAGCCGCCGTACGTATCAACGATGATTTTGCGTCCTGTAAGTCCCGCATCGCCTTGAGGGCCTCCGATTACGAAACGTCCTGTAGGGTTGATGAAATATTTTGTTTCTTCATCAATCAGCTCTTTAGGAACAACCGGATTGATCACATATTCTTTAATGTTGCGCTGAATTTGCTCAAGTGTAATTTCAGGGTGATGCTGAGTTGAAATAACAATCGCGTCAATGCGGACTGGTTTGTTATTTTCATCGTACTCAACCGTTACCTGTGTTTTG
>NZ_JBSIOT010000097.1:0-1681 GCF_053613335.1 Bacillus sp. LR--39
AAAATCTTCTTTTTATCCCGTTCTTCTTTTAAAATTTCAACCGCTTCTCTGAAGCGCATAGAGTGTACGATTTCACGCTCTCGCAAAAAACGCAGGGAATCGTTTAAATCAGGATCATCCGAAATATCAATCAGCCATTGATACGTCGCCCGCGCCTTTTCTTCTGCGGCAATATCTTCGTATAAATCGGCAATCGGATCGCCCTTCGCTTGGATATAGCTTGCGGTAAACGGCACGCCCGCCGCATTATGATAAAAAAGCGCGCTGTCGTGATTGACGTAATGATCGCCAAGCCCAGCTTCACGCAGCTGCTCCGGTGTGGCGTCTTTCGTTAACTTATAGACCATGGTCGCAATCATTTCCAAATGGGCAAACTCCTCCGTGCCGATATCTGTTAAAAGGCCGATGACCTTATCAGGAATCGTATAACGCTGGTTCAAATACCGGAGAGCCGCGGCCAGCTCACCGTCCGCTCCGCCATACTGCTCAATCAAATACTTCGCCAGCGTCGGGTTGCACGTACTGACCTTGACAGGGTATTGCAGCTTCTTTTCATACACCCACATTCAGGCATTCCTCCTTATACTTGCCACGGCCATGGCCCTTTTCCCCAATCCCAATCCTTGCCCGCGGGGCTGTTGCCGAACTGCAGAAGCGGTCCGTAAGAGGATTCGAACTGTCTTTTTAAGTGCCTTGAATAGCCGGAATATTGATTGAATTGCTTCAGCGCATCTTCATCATGAGGATGTGTATTTAAATAAAGACTCAGCTCAACAAGCACAAAATCAGCAGCCTGTATTTGCTCTAGCTGACGATAATATTCGGCATCAACCTTTTTTGCCATGTGCGTCTCCCCCTCGATAAGGGTTTTCATAAAAATCATAGATATCCTTCCAAAGGGTGCCTTTCCTCAAAGCCTCCATCGGCGAAAACTGCTCCATGTGCTCAGGCTGAAAGGTCATATAAAGGTTAGGGGGCGTTCTGTAATATTTCTTCCCTATGGGCGGACAGGGATCAAAACGGCTGTGAAAGGGCGTATATGATTTGACAGGCGTAAACGGCTGCATATCCTTCATTCCGGCTCCTCCTTTCTCAAAAACAATGACCTTAATAGGTATGAAGCAGGAGGCATGATTATGACTAAAACACGACTTAGCTTTTTCAATAAGAAGACCTTCGGAAGCGCCGAAGGTCTTTCTAGACTATTCAGTCTAAAATGAGGTCAGTGTTTCCAATATGCAGCATGAGCAGCCGCAAACTCTGACAGCGAACGAGGTTCTTTTCCCGTCACACGCTTCACTGTATCCGTTACCCGATGTTCCGCACCATGGCTGATTGCCTCATCAAGCCCCGCCATAAATCCCGCATAATCAGCCGGCAAACCAGCTGTCTCCATCCGATTCTGCAGCTCGGAACGAGAAATGCTGACATGCTCCACCCGGCGTCCCGCCGCAGCACCGTCCATTCTGGAAACTCACGCACTGCCTGATGAAGCGCGCCAAAAACGGGACCATTCTCAGGGACAACAGACGCACTTAGCATCACTACACGCTTTGCACCGAGACGCTTTGCCTCCTTTAAAAATCGTAAATGGCCGCTTTTCCTTCTATTCTTTTCGGTGATCCCTCCGGCGCATAAGGAAACTCAAATACAGCATTCTCATCCCAAAGCTCCGTCCAGC
>NZ_JBSIOT010000098.1:0-1680 GCF_053613335.1 Bacillus sp. LR--39
TTTTATCCGCTCAATCACCTCATGCAGCCCCTCAGGCTTATAAAACTCCACCGGCGAACTGCCTTTCTCAAACGAAATCGTCTCGGCTTCAATCAGCGCGACATAGCGCCCGTTTACTTTTGCGAGATGAATAGAATCGCCAAAATCCGCTAGCAATCCCTTAATCTCTGTTTCTCCGACTTTCATTTTCAGCTGGGCCTCTGGCGTGTGCTCGATGATTTGGGCGGAGGCTTCGATGACTTGATGGGTGTCGAGGCGCTCTTGGATTTCCCGTTTTTCGCTTGCTTCCCAAATCTCAATGTCGTGCTCGAACTGCTTGAGCTCTTCGCTGTTGTCTTCAAATGTCTCGTAGACGTGCTCCTGTACCATGTTCATGACCTGATTTTTCATGATTTCCGGCATCGATTCTCCGTACTCGACGAATTTCAGAAAGTCCTCAAAATAGCGGGCGTGCGAAGCCTGGTGGATTTTCAGCTCACCTTCCTCGACCATTCCTTCCTCTGGCATGTACGGGTATTGGATGCTTTTCATGTTTTTTGTCGTGATCGCCATTTCGACTTTTTTAATGAGAGAAGACGCGTCAGAGATGCGGGCGACCTTCGGCTCAAAATCACATTTCATAATGAAGACAAATGACTCGTCAAAGTATTTTCTCGGCACGGCCGAAGCGACGAGAAACACGCCGCCGCGAACCGCGCTTGTGTCGAGGTACGTGCGGACGAACAGCTCACTCAGCTCATTGAAGTCTTCTTTTGTTTCCGCCAGACGCGCGCGGTTGAACATGTTGTAGTTTGGGTTGGAATCGAGCTCGTGGCCGGGCTCGACGATAAAATGGCCGATTTTCGTCGGGACCTGCTCGGACTGCGGATGGCGGTCGGCTTTCCGTTTGACGATTTTTTTCAGTTCCCCGTCGAGAAAGTCCTTCAGCTCGCTTTCTTCAAATTCGCCCGTATCAAGGGTCTGGAAGTGCTTGAACTGCTTGTTCGCCTGCTCATCTTTGCCTTCCACCTGTATGACATAAAAGGATAAAAACCGAATTTCAAAATCCATATATAAACTCACCTTATTCGCGTATTGTACAGCTTCTCAAGTATAGAAAAAACAGCGATCATGCGTCAATTGGGAGAATAATCATGACCATGAAAGGGAAATGTAATCAAATAGAAGGCATCTCATACGGAAAGGAATGGTTCGATGAAGGAAACAAGCCCGATTCCTCAGCCGAAGACGTTTGGGCCGCTCGGCAATTTGCCTTTAATCGATAAAGACAAGCCGACGCTTTCGCTGATCAAACTGGCGGAAGAACAGGGCCCAATTTTTCAAATCCATACACCCGCGGGCACGACCATTGTAGTGTCCGGCCACGAATTGGTGAAAGAGGTTTGTGATGAAGAACGGTTTGATAAAAGCATTGAAGGCGCCTTGGAAAAGGTTCGCGCATTTTCCGGTGACGGATTGTTTACGAGCTGGACGCATGAGCCTAACTGGAGAAAAGCGCACAACATTCTGATGCCGACTTTCAGCCAGCAGGCCATGAAGGACTATCATGAGAAAATGGTCGATATCGCTGTTCAGCTCATTCAAAAATGGGCAAGGCTCAACCCGAATGAAGCAGTCGATGTCCCGGGAGATATGACCCGGCTGACGCTCGACACCATTGGGCTATGCGGGTTTAACTAC
>NZ_JBSIOT010000099.1:0-1648 GCF_053613335.1 Bacillus sp. LR--39
AGCTGTTGTTTTGGGTGCTGTTTCTTTTTCTGATGCAGCCAGTCCGCCTATCGGCTCTGTATTCTTTTCTGAAGGATTGTTCCGCAGCATCAGCAGCGCAGCCGGAAAGACAATCACGATTAATAGCAGTCCCAACACCACAACCGTCAGCTTCCAGCTAAACCAATGGATCAACATGAGTGAGCCGGGAACGAGAAGCATTTGCCCCGCGCCAAAGCCTGCTTCCATGATCCCAAAGGCTAGTCCCCGCTTTTTGCTGAACCAATTGACGACCAATACACTTGCCGCCACATTCGATGCTCCGCCCACTCCAAGTGAGACACCCAGCCCATAAAGCAAAAACAACTGCCAAGGCGAAGTCACAAGGTATGTTAAGAAAATGCTGACTCCTGTCAGTAACGCACTCCCTGACAAAACAGCCCGAGCACCCCATTTGTCCACAAGCCGCCCAATCACAGGCTGTGATATGCCATAAACAATAAAACTCATCGTCGAAATCAGCGAGATGGTGCTTCTATCCATTGAAAATTGCCGTTCCCACGGCTCCACAAACGCACCAAACGACAGCCGCACCCCCTGAACCGCCAATAAGATCAAGAAGGTGACGGAGACGATAATCCACGCATAATGCAGTCTTTTCATGACAGCTCCAAATCCCACCGTTCTTCTGTCAGCTGCTGTCCCCATAATGGCGCTTCTTGTTTCACTTCACTTATCCTGAATCCAAATTTTTCATAGAGCGGACGAGCCTCAGCCATCGTGCTCACCGTCCAAAGGAAAATGCGGTCAAACTTCATGTCTTGGCAGTATGCAACCAGATGCTCCAGCAATTGCGTGCCGAGCCCCCTGCCCCGAAAATCCGCATCAACCAGAAACCATCTGAGCTGGACTGTCTTTTCATCGTGCTTGACCAACCCGACAGAGCCGGCAAATTTCCCGCCGCTTTCCGCAATCCATATTTTTTCGATTTCAGCGTCAAATGTCTCCTGGAGATAAGCTAAAAACGTGTCATCCCAACCGTGAGCCTCCGCGTAAAATTGTCTTTGTTTCTCAATAAGGAGTTGAAGATCCTCCGAAAGAAAATAATCTCTAATCGATATTTCTGATGATCTGGCAGAAAGCGACTGTGAAAGGATCGCTTCAATCTCTGCCATCGCCTCGGCAAGCTTGTACTGCTCCTTTTGGTTGATTTCATTCAGCATCAGTTCTACTTGTTCGTTGGCTTTCTCCTCCAGCTTTTTATAAATCGTTTTTCCTGTTTCTGTGACAAAAATATAATGGTGGCGGGCGTCATCTTTGCTCCTCTGTTTATAGATCAAATCTTCTTTTTCAAACTGCTTCACAATCCTGCTGACATATCCTCGGTCAAGCCCCAGCTTATCCTGAAGAGCTTTTGCCGTACAATTAGGCGTATTATAAATCTCAAATAAAATCCGTGTTTCTGTTAAGGAAAACGGGCTGTCGTAAATGTGCTCATTAAGGAAACCAAGGACGTTTGTATAAAATCGATTGAACTTTCTGAATTTTAATCCGACAGATGATTCTCTTGTTTTCAAATCAATCCCCACTTTCTAATATTGTTGACTAAGCCAATTATAATCACATATAGTTGCCTTAGTCAACGATATGTTAGAAAGTGAGGTCTTTT
>NZ_JBSIOT010000101.1:0-1646 GCF_053613335.1 Bacillus sp. LR--39
ATCATATGAGTGATTGGCTTTTTTCTTATCTTGGCGAATAGGACGCCATGGAATATGGATACGTATAAGCAATTTCTTCATCAAATGTAATGTAATCGAGGTAGATTGTCAGGAGCAGGTAGCGTGTTCCTGATTTCGGGTCGCTGATAATAATGTGATCCCGGCCCGCAGCTTCGATGACGCCGCGAAAAATCTTCGAGCCCCATTCTTTGCTGTTTTCAAATGTCATATAAATGGTGGCTGTTTTTCCCCGATTCAGGCGCAAAATATTCTCGATGTAAGATTCCTCAACAGGCAGCATGCCGGGAACGCTTTGGCCCGGTCCTGATGGTGTAGGCCCCGATGGAATTTGAAAACCGCCGCCCTGCTGCTGGCCCGGGAATCCAAATCCCTGCTGTCCTTGTTGTCCTTGCTGTCCCTGCTGCATTGGCATCATTGGCTGCATCCCCATTGGCTGCATTTGTGAGCCTTGGCCTTGCTGCGGGTACGGGTTGGCACCAAACTGAGGCTGATATCCCTGCATATTATCAAATGCCTGCACTTGCTGATATTGATTTTTTTTCGGTTTCATATCGTTCCTCCTTTTTATGAAAACCATTCAAAACATGTTCTGGATGTATAGGTGAACGCTCCGCGATGACTCACCTCCGATGGAAAACGATCTTAGTCGCTGGTGCGATTTTTATCTCTTTCACCTTATGAGGCTGATGCTTGGATTATGCTGAAAAAGAACAGCGGACTGATCAGATTTCGCTCTGGGCAGCCGCTGTTTTTCAGAGATATACACAAACTTTTCGCATATTGGTTTGTATCCCTAGCGCAACTTGAGCATAAGCAACATAAGATAACGATAGTTTCAGGTGTGAAGTTCCAAGAAGGAGGTGTAGGATTTGCCTAAAGTATCAGTCATTATGACGAGCTATAACAAAAGCGATTATGTAGCAAAGTCCATTTCTAGCATACTCTCACAAACATTTTCAGATTTTGAATTGTTTATTATGGATGACAACTCCAATGAAGAGACGCTGAATGTAATCCGTCCTTTTTTGAATGATAACCGAGTGCGTTTTTATCAAAGCGATATATCTGGAGTGAAGGAAAGAACAGAAAAAACGAGATACGCGGCACTGATCAATCAGGCGATTGAGATGGCGGAGGGTGAATATATCACCTATGCGACGGATGACAACATCTATATGCCGGACCGCCTCCTGAAAATGGTGCGGGAGCTCGATACCCATCCTGAAAAGGCTGTGATTTACTCAGCCTCCAAAACCTATCATTTAAACGAGAATCGCGACATTGTAAAAGAAACTGTCAGGCCTGCCGCTCAAGTGACATGGAACGCACCGTGCGCAATTGATCATTGCTCGGTGATGCACAGGTATTCGGTGCTTGAGAAGGTAAAGGAGAAGTTTGGCTCCTATTGGGATGAAAGCCCGGCGTTTTACCGTATAGGAGATGCGCGGTTCTTTTGGAGAGTCAATCATTTTTATCCGTTTTACCCGCTGGATGAGGAGCTAGACCTGAATTATATTACCGACCAATCGATTCACTTTCAGCTGTTTGAATCAGAAAAAAATGAATTTGTCAGGAACCTTCCTCCGCAGCGAAATTGCCGAGAGCTGCGTGAATCATTAAAAAAG
>NZ_JBSIOT010000102.1:0-1642 GCF_053613335.1 Bacillus sp. LR--39
ATGGCTGAATTGCGGATGGAGCACATTTATAAATTTTATGATCAAAAGGAACCGGCGGTTGATGACTTTAACCTTCATATTGCCGATAAGGAATTTATCGTATTCGTCGGCCCGTCCGGCTGCGGGAAATCAACGACGCTGCGAATGGTCGCAGGACTTGAAGAAATTTCGAAAGGCGATTTTTATATTGAAGGAAAACGGGTCAATGATGTAGCGCCAAAGGACAGGGATATCGCGATGGTATTTCAAAACTACGCGCTCTATCCGCATATGACGGTCTACGATAATATCGCGTTCGGGCTTAAACTTCGGAAAATGCCGAAGCCTGAAATCAAAAAAAGAGTCGAAGAAGCCGCTAAAATTCTCGGGCTGGAGGAATATTTGCACCGTAAACCGAAAGCGCTGTCAGGCGGACAGAGACAGCGGGTTGCGCTGGGCCGGGCAATCGTGCGGGATGCAAAGGTGTTCCTGATGGATGAGCCTTTGTCAAACCTGGACGCGAAGCTGAGGGTGCAAATGCGGGCGGAAATCATTAAGCTCCACCAGAGACTGCAGACTACTACGATTTATGTGACACATGACCAGACAGAAGCGCTAACGATGGCGACACGGATCGTAGTCATGAAAGATGGGAAAATTCAGCAGATCGGGACGCCGAAGGATGTATACGAGTTCCCTGAAAACGTCTTTGTCGGCGGGTTTATCGGATCACCAGCGATGAACTTTTTCAAAGGGAAGCTCACGGATGGCTTAATCAAAATCGGTTCTGCGGCATTAACCGTCCCGGAAGGAAAAATGAAAGTGCTGCGTGAAAAAGGCTATATCGGCAAAGAGGTCATCTTTGGCATCCGTCCTGAGGATATACATGATGAATTGATTGTCGTCGAATCATATAAGAACTCTTCGATTAAGGCGAAAATCAATGTTGCAGAGCTGCTCGGTTCTGAAATCATGATTTATTCGCAGATCGACAACCAAGACTTTATTGCGCGGATCGACGCCCGCCTCGATATTCAATCGGGCGATGAGCTGACGGTCGCATTTGATATGAATAAAGGTCATTTCTTTGACAGTGAGACAGAAGTGAGAATCCGATAAGATCAAAAAAACCGGACATGGAGACATGTCCGGTTTTTTGCTATTGAAAATCTCAGAATCAAACCGATGAAAAAGGAGGAAGAAATAGACAGAAAGCAGGAGAACGATGAAACGATTGTTTTTAAGCATCTTTCTTTTGGGCAGCTGTTTGGTTCTTGCGGCTTGCGCTGATCAAGAGGCTAATGCAGAGCAGCCGATGCCAAAAGCGGAACAAAAGAAACCGGAAAAAAAGGCAGTACAAGTTCAAAAAAAAGAAGACGATACATCCGCATGGATCAAAACAGAGAAACCGGCAAAGCTGCCGATTTTGATGTACCACAGCATTTCTTCAGGAAACAGCCTCCGTGTGCCAAAGAAAGAATTCGAGGCGCATATGAAGTGGCTTCATGATAACGGCTATCAGACATTAACGCCGAAAGAGGCATATCTCATGCTGACGCAGGATAAAAAACCGAGTGAGAAGTGCGTGCTGATCACATTTGATGACGGGTACACCGACAATTATCAAGATGCGTATCCGGTGCTGAAAAAGTACGGGATGAAG
>NZ_JBSIOT010000103.1:0-1634 GCF_053613335.1 Bacillus sp. LR--39
GACCTGCGAAAACGGCTTTATCAGAAAAAAGTCGGTGACTGGGTGAAGGTGAAGTTTTATCGCGGCGGAAAAGAAAAATCTGTTGATATCAAGCTGTCCTCCGCAGACCAATTAGGCAGTTAATAAAAGCAGTCTGGCATCGTTGCCAGGCTGTTTTGATATGCAAAAAAACTGAACGAGGGTTACACCCGTTCAGTTGAAAAAGGATATATCGAATATGAAGAAAAATACAACATGGATGTTACACGTGAAACAGCAGCAAATGGCTGTTAACTGCAAATACCTCCATTCTCAGCATTCTCCCGGAAATATGGAGGTTCGGGATTAGGCCTTGCTATAACGAAATCGATTATCGACAATCACAATGGGACGATTGACGTGAAAAGTGAATTCGGCAGAGGCACTGTTTTTCTGATCAGGCTACCTGCACCGGATTATTCGTTAGACGAGTGAGAAAATTTCTTCAGCCGATATTGGAGGCTTTGTCTGCTGATGCCAAGCTCCTGAGCAGCTTTCGAGATGTTATGGCCGTGTTTTCTTAACACGTTCTCTATCACATATTTTTCGAAGCTTTCCATTTTTTCTTTTAAGTCCGCGGCCGGCTGGTGTCTTGGTGTTTCCGGCTCTGGGATGTCAGCCGGCTTGATTTTCATTCGGTATTGATAGGGCAGATGGGAAGCCGTAATCGTTTGCTCGTCCGTCATGAAATTCATTGCGCCTTCGATCATATGCTCAAGCTCGCGAATATTTCCCGGCCAGTCATAAGAAAGGAAAAATTGCTTCACGTCATCGCTGATGTGTTCAACATTCATTTGGAACAGATGGTTGTTTTTCTGGATGAACTCCGACGCGAGAAGCAAAATGTCTTCTTTTCGTTCCCGAAGTGGCGGGATGATCAGTGTGACGACACTCAGCCTGTAATACAAGTCCTTCCGCATTCGTTCGCCTGCAATTGCATCAATTGGGTCTTCATTCATCGTGGCAATAATACGTACGTCAATCGGTGTATCCTTTGTCGAACCGATGCGCCTGATTTTCCGTTCTTGAAGGGCGCGCAGCAGCTTCGCCTGAAGGCTGAGATTCAGCGAGTTGATTTCATCTAACAGCAGCGTGCCGCCGTGGGCTTGTTCAAACAGGCCGGGCTGGTCGACAGCGCCGGTAAACGCGCCTTTTTTCGTCCCAAACAAAATGCTTTCCACAAGGCTGTCTGGCAGTGCCGCACAGTTTTGCGAAATAAACGGGCCGCCAGAACGATCGCTTCCATTATGGATACTTTGCGCGAACAGTTCTTTTCCCGTGCCGGTTTCGCCTGCGAGAAGGACAGATGATGACGTACGCGTTGCCCGCTTGGCGTTTTCGATGACGTCTTGAATGGCCGGACTGGTGCCGAGAATACTGTCAAACGTATAGGTTGTGCTGCCTTTTTTGTTCATATTCTCCCTGATCAGCCGTTCAAGCTTTGTCACATCCTTGGCAATTTCAACGGCGCCTCTGATTTTGCCGTCTTGGACGATGGGATATGTATGATTGATCGTCGTAATTTCCTGGCCTTTATTATTGAAATAGCTCTGTTTGATGTTTTTAATCGTCTTGCCTTCCTGAAGAGCCTGTACCAGTGTGCTGTCCTGCTGCTT
>NZ_JBSIOT010000104.1:0-1621 GCF_053613335.1 Bacillus sp. LR--39
GACCTTTGCAAGAAAAGTGCCAATCATTGCCGGCATGCTGCTGTCTTGCAGTATGATTGTCTGCAACTACACAGATTCAGCATGGCTCGTCGTTGTCATTATGTCGCTCGCGTTTTTCGGAAAAGGCTTCGGCGCACTGGGCTGGGCTGTCGTGTCGGACACGTCTCCGAAAGAATGTGCAGGATTAAGCGGCGGTTTGTTCAACACTTTCGGGAATATTGCCTCAATTACAACACCGATTATTATCGGATACATTGTCAATGCCACTGGATCTTTCAATGGCGCGCTCGTGTTTGTCGGCGCTAACGCGATTGCGGCGATCCTTAGCTATTTGCTGCTGGTCGGGCCGATCAAACGGGTCGTGTTAAAGAAACAAGAACAAGACCCCGATCAATCGTTGCCTGTCTAATATTTTTGAAAGCGCTTTATAAAGGGAGGGAAATGCATGAGTTCACCGATACAAGAGCAGGTTCAAAAAGAGAAAAGATCGAATATTCCATTAATTTCTGAAATGAAGGTGATTCCTGTTGCGGGACATGACAGCATGCTGCTGAATCTAAGCGGAGCACACAGCCCGTTTTTTACCCGGAATATCGTAATCTTAACGGACAGCAGCGGAAATCAGGGAGTCGGCGAGGTGCCTGGCGGAGAGCATATTCGCCGCACACTGGAGCTGTCAGAGCCGCTTGTTGTCGGAAAATCTATCGGTGCGTACCAGGCGATATTGCAAATGGTCAGAAAGCAGTTTGGCGATCAGGACAGGGGAGGGCGCGGAAACCAGACGTTTGATTTGCGCACCACTGTGCACGCCGTCACCGCACAGGAAGCGGCTTTGTTAGATTTGCTTGGAAAGTTTCTTCACGAACCGGTCGCGGCTTTGCTGGGCGAAGGGAAACAGCGTGATGAAGTAAAAATGCTCGGTTACCTCTTTTACATCGGCGACCGAAAGCGGACGACCTTGCCGTATCAAAGCGATGAGCAGTCAGATTGTGCGTGGTTCCGTCTGCGCCATGAGGAAGCGCTGACGCCGGAGGCCATTGTGCGTCTTGCCGAATCCGCACAGGAGCGCTATGGCTTTCAGGATTTCAAGTTGAAAGGCGGGGTGCTGCGGGGAGAAGAGGAAATCGAAGCTGTTACCGCATTATCGAAACGTTTTCCAGAGGCAAGGATCACTCTTGATCCGAACGGGGCATGGTCATTAGAAGAAGCTATTGCATTATGCAAAGGAAAGCAAGATGTGCTCGCATATGCGGAAGATCCGTGCGGGGATGAGAATGGCTACTCCGCTCGTGAAGTAATGGCTGAATTCCGCCGCGCGACAGGGCTTCCGACTGCGACAAATATGATTGCGACTGACTGGCGGGAAATGGGTCACGCGATTCAGCTCCATGCGGTCGATATACCGCTGGCTGATCCGCATTTTTGGACGATGCAAGGATCGGTGCGGGTTGCGCAAATGTGTCATGATTGGGGTTTGACATGGGGCTCGCATTCCAACAACCACTTTGATATTTCCCTTGCGATGTTTACCCATGTGGCAGCAGCGGCTCCGGGGCGGATCACGGCGATTGATACCCATTGGATCTGGCAGGACGGGCAGCGATTAACGAAACAGCCTTTT
>NZ_JBSIOT010000105.1:0-1621 GCF_053613335.1 Bacillus sp. LR--39
CTTGGGGAGGTTTTGAAATAAATCCATCTCCATCCCAAAAGGATAATAGATCCGATGACAGCGACAAGAGGAACAGAAATACCGGTATATGATGCTGCAAATAGACTCATCCTGACGAGAAAAACAAATGCAAGCACAAACAACATGATTTTTGTTTGATTTCGTTCTGGTAAAGGAGCTGATGGCGAATGAAGAGGATGGTACCTTCTATGCCGCAAAGACTGAAAATGGCTCGGTATATCTGGCAGGTTCTTGGGAAGACGTTTATAAAAGAACATAAACAGTAGACAAGTCATAAAAATGAGTCCCATCATACTAGGGACAAACATCATGGCGGTGTGAAGATATAGATCCATTCCAATGATTTTGAGAGAAATTAAATTAACAATATTACTTACGCCAATCGGTGCGCTAGAGGCTGTGGCTATTAAAACACCGCTTAATAAATATGGGGTTTTTTGATGTTTTTTTAAACCTAAATATTTTAGTACAAGCAAAAGGATTGGAGTTGTGATCAAAATGCTCCCATCAGGAAAATGGTCATGAGAAAGCAGAGCAAATTGGTTAGCCAAAAAAGCTTGATGCCTGAACCCTTGGATTGTTGGAGCAGTTTTGCAGCCACCTAATCAAAGAAACCAAAGCTTTCTAGTGCAATGGCCATAATCATAGTGGCAAGGTTGTAACCGATGCACCCGTGACTTTTGTTCCGATTTCCCCTAAGTCTGCCAATGACACACTTCCGCACAATAAAACCATTAAAGCGCCAAATGTGGCGGGGATAGCTTCATTTAGTCCTTTTGGTCTCCAGAAAATAAAAATCATTGTTACGAAAAAAGCGAGCAATGTGAATATGCCGGTGAACTCAATAATTTACTTCACCTCTCTATCTTTCATTTTTAAAATCAAACTAATGTCCTGCGCTTACTAATGTCCTTGCCAACTATTTGTACTGTATGTATACGTATACTGATATAAAGTTGTACTAAGCGATTATATTAAATTAATAAAATTTCCATAAGAAACCCAAAAGAAAAAAGAGATTGCAAGTATCGTTCGTGTACCTGCATCACTCTCTTTAGTTCTTGTCTGCTGACAATTTGAAATATGAATAAAATGCTTTATAAGCGGATTATGATTGTCTTTGCGGTAAGCGATAACCCATTCGGCATTAAGCTGTATTTGGTCCATTTTTCGATAAGTAACATCCAAATTAAATAATTTTTTGGCTGAGGAAGGAACAAATGTCATACCAATTCCGGCACTGACTAAACCAATCACCATTTGATATTCTGTGGCTTCCTGGACAATGTTGGGTCTGAAGCCTGCTTGTTCACAGAACTGAATAAAATCCATGTATAGAGTAGGCCATGCTTCTTTAGCAACAGTAATAATTGGTTCATCTCTTAAATCCTCAATCGTAATTGATTCCTTAGAAGTCAATGGGTGTTGCTTAGGCAAAGCTAAAACACAAGGGCTGCTTTGGGCGGTTTCGATATGTAAAGCTGTATGCTGTAAGGGAGGATGAAGTATACCAATATCAATGTTGCCCTTTAGTAGCTCCTCCTGCTGCCTAGACGAGGATATTTCACGCAGTTCTATTTTCACAGATGGGAATTTTTTA
>NZ_JBSIOT010000106.1:0-1607 GCF_053613335.1 Bacillus sp. LR--39
TGGAATACGATGATGACCGCTCCGGAAACTTTGATCCGCTCCGTTTTGTGAAGCGCAAGGATCTGCAAATTGTGCTCGGCTTGATCACATCGAAATACGGCGAGCTTGAAAATCCTGAGGATGTGAAACGCCGTATCAATGAAGCCGCGCGTTTTGTCAGCTTGGACCAGCTATGCCTGAGCCCGCAGTGCGGTTTCGCCTCTACAGAAGAAGGCAACCTTCTGACAGAGGAGCAGCAATGGGCAAAGCTTCGCCATGTCATCGACATTGCCAACGATGTGTGGAGATAATCTATCATTGACAGAAATAGAAAATGTGTGAATAATAGATACTATCAGAAAATTTCATAAAAAGGTTTTCCTTATCAAGAGAGGTGGAGGGACTGGCCCTGCGATACCCGGCAACCGCTGTTTAACAGAATGGTGCTAAATCCTTTAGAGCAATGATTGCTCTTGAAGATAAGGTTGAGATTGTCACGCAAGCTCTTCCTTATCCAAAGGAAGAGCTTTTTTACATTTGAATGGAAAGAAGGAATGGACAACATGTCACAACAAACAACACCCGCAGAACAAAAATCACTTCAAAGAAAAAAACCGCCGTTTCGCGCGGATCAAGTCGGAAGCCTGTTGAGATCTGAGCCCGTTAAAAAAGCGCGGCTGCAAAAAGCGGCCGGCGATATTACGGCTGAGCAGCTTCGCCAGATCGAAAACGATGAAATTATCCGCATTGTGGAAAAACAGAAGGAAACCGGCCTGAACGTCGTGACAGACGGTGAATTCCGCAGAGCATGGTGGCACTTTGATTTCCTGGAAAACTTAGATGGCGTTGAGCCGTTTACTCCTGAGCAAGGCATTCAATTCCATAACGTACAGACAAAAGCACGCGGCATTAAAGTCACAGGTGATATCGACTTTTCAACTCACCCAATGCTTGAAGATTACTCATTTCTCCATAGCATTGCCGGTGACGCGACGCCAAAGATGACGATTCCAAGCCCGAATATGCTGTTTTTCCGCGGAAAATTGGAAAAAGGTGCATACAAAAACGACTATCACCTTTTCCAGCATGATGTATCCAAAGCATATAAAAAAGCGATTCAAGCGTTTTATGACAGAGGCTGCCGCTACCTCCAGCTTGATGATACAGCGTGGGCCGTTTTCTTATCAGAAAAAGGCTTAAAACAAATCGAAGCGTTCGGAACAACGCCTGATGAGCTTCGCCAGCTGTTTGCGAAATCGATTAACGACGCGATTGCAGACCGCCCGGATGACTTGACGGTAACCATGCATATTTGCCGCGGCAACTTCCAGTCCACTTGGACAGCGGAAGGCGGCTATGACGCAGCAGCCGAAACCATCTTTGACGGCTTGAATCTTGACGGACTTTTTTTAGAGTATGATGATTCACGCTCAGGCGGATTTGAGCCGCTCCGTTACGTAAAACGGTCTGATCTTCAGCTTGTTCTTGGCTTAGTGACATCTAAATTCGGTGAGCTTGAACATCCGGATGACGTGAAACGCCGTATCGAAGAAGCGTCCCGTTATGTAAGCTTAGACCAGCTTTGCCTCAGCCCTCAATGTGGATTTGCTTCAACTGAGGAAGGCAAC
>NZ_JBSIOT010000107.1:0-1606 GCF_053613335.1 Bacillus sp. LR--39
AAAAGTACGGGATGAAGGCAACGATTTTTATGATCGGCAAATCGATCGGACATAAGCACCATCTGACAGAGGAACAAATGAAGGAAATGGCACAGCACGGCATATCGATTGAAAGCCATACGATTGACCACCTTGAACTGAACGGATTAACGCCTCAACAGCAGCAAAGCGAGATGGCTGATTCGAAAAAGCTGTTTGACAACATGTTTCATCAGCAAACCACCATCATCAGCTATCCGGTAGGGCGCTACAATGAGGAGACGCTGAAGGCCGCTGAAAAAACAGGCTATCAAATGGGCGTGACGACAGAACCGGGCGCGGCTTCGAGAGACCAGGGAATGTATGCCCTCCATCGTGTGCGCGTGTCCCCAGGCATGTCAGGCTCGGCTTTTGGTGCGTACATCGAATCAATGAAATAAAAAAAGGCGGCGTTTAATCGCCGCCCCCTCCGCCGCCACAGCCGGAATCGCTGAAACCTCCGTCACTGCCGCATCCATCATGGTGCGAGCTATGATCTGAATAACCGAAATACCCGCTGTCCGCCTGCTGGCGGCTTTTATTATCCGATGGCTGCGGCTGAATGACTGAAAGAAAAACAATAATAGCTATTATCAATAAGATCACTATCACTTCTGGTCACTCCCTTTTTTCACCATATCTGTTATACGGATGAAACGCTGACCGGTTTCATTTCAAAGTGATTGATTCTTTCAGGCGGTCTCTGAGCCAGCGCTTTAGCACCCCACGTCCTTTGTTTGACAATAAAGTGCCGACACGCCAATACATAGGGGGATGAGGAGCGAACTGAAAATCAATCAATCTGAAAAACCAGCTTTTATCACGGGTGAGAGAGTCAATTTGAAGCTCGTCTTCACCTGCTTCAGAGCTGTAGGCACTTTGTTTCTGTATGTCCTCATCCTGCCGAACCGCCAAGATTTTCAAGGCTTCAGCCATTTGTTTGTAACCGCCCTCCAGCAATGATGCGCCAAGATTGTCAGCACGCACCTCCATCCATTGTGAACAAAAGGATTGATAGAGCTGGAACAGGATAATGATTGCCATAATGAAAGCCCAAAGCGCAATTTTGTGGGCCTCGGGATGGGTGATATGCTGCTCAAACAAGAGGAAAATCCCAACGACAGCTCCAAGATATAGAAAACGCAAAAGCTGTGATGACAGAACGTCACGTTTTTTGATATGAATCGCCTCATGGGCCAGAATGCCTTCAATGACACGCTGTGGAAGTGTTAGTGTGGCGCTTGTCAGGATGACCATTGACCTCCCGACATTCATGCCTACTGCCATTCCGTTGTAATCATCACTCTCCGTTTCGTATATGCGGACATGGGAAATGCCGGCCGATCGAAAAATCTTATCGGCCGCTGCCTGTACATGCGGATGATGACAAGGCTTGGCGTCCATCGCCGCCCGCAACACACGGTCTGACATATACATGTTGAATACCCAATACAGGATTACGGCAACAGCCATGACCCATGGAGAGGCGTGTAATGCGTATAACGCGAGCACCAATAAGGCGTAAGCGGATACCCCTCTTACGCTGGCGGCAAAATAAAGCTTACCGAGCAGCCGCTTCACATTTTTT
>NZ_JBSIOT010000108.1:0-1603 GCF_053613335.1 Bacillus sp. LR--39
TCACTTCAGTGCTGATCAGATAGTCAGGCTTTGGTTTGCCTTTGTTTGCTTTGTGGCCGGCGATATGCGCATCGCTTTTTTCCCATTGCTTCCAGTGATCCTCTGATTCCCAGCGAATCATGACAACAACTTCTTCATCACCGCGGCGCACATTTTTTTCAAGCACTGTCACATCAATTAAACCTTCTTGTTTTTCAATGATTCCTTCAGCGCTGAAACGTTCTATGACTTTATCTGCAAAGCCTTCTTTAACCGTCATTTTTCTCAACTGTACAAACATTTGTCTCACTCCAATCATTCTCACATATGAATAATTGTAAATGAAATTCATTCTCAATGTCAAAGAAAGCGCAGGGCGGAATCGAACCGCCGTGCGCAACAGTTTATTCTTTTAATAAAAACACATTTCCGTCTTCGTCCTTAAATTGAACGAAGGTGCCCCACTCCATTTGATTGGGCTCACCGAGAAATTCTACACCGTTTGTCTTCATTTTCTCGTATGTACCAAAGATGTCTTCGCATTCAAACACAATAGAAGCCTTCATTTGCTCTGAGCCTTTCATCATGGCTTTCGGGTAAATGACTAAACGAGTCTCGGCCCCTTTTGGCGCAACCTCCAGCCAGCTTGCTTCAGGTCCCATTGGGTGGTCCGCTGCAATATCAAAGCCTACCTTCTCTGTCCAAAATTGCTTCGCTTTCTGCTGGTCCTCGACATATATAGCAACAGTGCCAATTTGTTTGATCATAGGGAAACCTCCAAGTTGAAAAGATAATAATACTATAACCTGTTTACGGACGAAGTAACATAAAAAAATCAGCCGGGAAACCGGCTGATTTTTGATTAAAATGAGCAGCTCACAACATCGATCTGATTTGTGTCTAAGGCGAAATAAACCCAGCGGCGCCGTGAGGAATCCCAATAAAAGCCGCCGACGGACCTTCTGCCAAGGATGATCGGGTAAAACCAAAATGAGCGGCCATTGGTTAACCAAACATAGGTAAATCGGAAAAGGCAAGGACGAATGGTGATTGGTTCAACTAACAAAACGGCTCCTTGAGAACCCTGCGGTTTTGGGGGTTTCGCTGGTATTTGGGAAGGAGGGGGTCCCTGCGGCGCACCGCCGAAGCCTGGGCTGGCACCGCTGCCAATACCAGGACCGCCGCCAAAGCCTGGAACAGCGCCACCGCCAATACCAGGGCCGGAGCCGCCGCCAGAGCCCGGAACAGCGCCGCTGCCAATGCCAGGCCATGGATATCGGTATTCATATTCAAAAGCAGGCCAAGGCTCATAAAAATGCCCCGCAAACATATAAGGATCAACATAATACATGTGATAACGTCCTTTCTCATTGTAAACTGTACATTGCAGTTTATGCGGGCGGACTCTTATTGGTGCATTCGCCTAAGGATATAAAGCTGGAATGCTCTCAGAGAGCATAATCATTTGATTTTTCTCTAGTCTTATTCACAATTCCGATTTATCATTTTATAATGAAAGTGCTTCTATTACGAAAAAGGAGACAGACCGTGAATATCGATCAATTATTATATCAATATATCATACACAACACTCCGGATATTACTGAGAAATGGTTCAGTTTGC
>NZ_JBSIOT010000109.1:0-1603 GCF_053613335.1 Bacillus sp. LR--39
GCCTATGGTCTTGGCCGTTTTTCAAACATTTTTGGCTCATTGCTTGTCGGATTTATTGCCGTTCAGCTCGGCTATATCAGCGTCTTCTTATTTATTGGGGGCTGCTGGCTCGCATGCTCCTTGCTGTTAATCTTCTTCGGTCCTAATACGAATGCGAAACAGATTTAAAAAAGTCAGTGCGGATCTGCCGCACTGATCTCATTACAATTGCTTCAAAATCCTCGCGGGGTTTCCGCCTACAACAGTATTAGCGGGTACATCCTTAGTGACAACAGATCCAGAAGCAATCACTGCGTTATCACCGATTGTCACTCCCGGGTTAATCACCGCCCGGCCTCCAATCCAAACTTGATCTCCAATTGTCACAGACTTACCGAACTCCTTCCCGGATTTCCTTTCGATCGGATCAAGAGGATGACCGGCCGTGTAGATATGTACACCTGGCGCAATCAAACAATGACGGCCGATACGCACCTCACACACATCTAAAATGACACAGTCAAAATTAACAAATGTATGATCTCCGATATGAATGTGATAGCCATAATCACAGCGGAATGTCGGCAAAATCGTGACTTGATCCCCAACCGAACCGAGCAGCTCCTTCAAAAGCTCTGTCCGCACTATATCATCTTCCGTTGTTTCGTTATATTGTCTAATCAGCTGTCTCGCATGCTTGCGTTCTAGTAATAGTTGTTGATCTTCCGAATTGTATAATTCTCCGGCTGCCATTTTTTCTTTTTCTGTCCTCAGCATTTAAGTCACTCCATGTCAGATTGTAATCTCGATCAAATTTCCTTCATCATCCTCAATCACACTTTCATAGTAGCCGTCTCCTGTTGTCCGCGGGCCGTTGACGACGGCAAAACCATCCGCCTTCAACCGAGCAGTCAGTTCATCCACTTTCTCCCGGCTCCCAACGGAAAAGGCAATATGTGCCCAGCCTGTCATTGTTTGTGAGGGCGGATCGGTCACATTTCCTTTTTTCATAATCTCCAGCCTTGCTCCGGAACCAAACGTAATAAAATAAGACTTAAAATCTTTTTTCTCATTATGATACAAATCATTCGCTTTGCCATTAAAATACGTTTCATAAAAAGACTTCATTCGCTCTAAATCATTAACCCAGATCGCTGTATGTTCAATCTGCATTTCTTCCTCCTCCTTCGCCTTCAATGAAGTTATAAGGTATGAAATGCATTTCAGTTCAAGCTTTTTTCTTAAATTTATGCTGAATTTTAATATCAGCGGGTTCATCCTGCAAAAATAGAGAAAATGCTGCGATGCCGAGCTGCTCAAGATTCAAATCAAGCGACGGAAAACCAAGAACACGGCTGATAGAAGTATTCCCCTCGCCTATGATTTCAACATCCCAATTATTCTTTTTGGCAAATAGATGAATTCCAGCTGCCACTTCATCACTATTTGCATAAATAGCAGTCGGAACCCGCCCGCTCATATAAAAATGTTCAGCTGCCAGCTCACCATCATTCATATCGTTGCATCCGGACAGCATATGGCGGTCTTCCAACCTTCCGCAGACAGCTTTATAGGCCGCAGCTTTATCAGCCGTGCTCGGGCTCCTATCAGCACCTCTGACACA
>NZ_JBSIOT010000110.1:0-1600 GCF_053613335.1 Bacillus sp. LR--39
TTGCGTCTGTACAAGGAACAAGCGGGGACGGCGGCGATATTTTGTATCGTGCCGGACTGCGAAATGAAATAAACGGTGTGCAGCTTGTCGGTTCTGGAAAAATGGTGCAAAACGGACGCGAGGTATATAAATGGGCCGCACGAACCGTCCCTGGCGAATTTGAACGGCTTTTACATAAAGCAGGACTCAGCTCTGATGATCTCGATTGGTTTGTTCCTCATAGCGCGAACTTGCGCATGATCGAGTCAATTTGTGAAAAAACACCGTTCCCGATTGAAAAAACGCTCACTAGTGTTGAGCACTACGGAAACACATCTTCGGTTTCAATTGTTTTGGCGCTTGATCTCGCAGTGAAAGCCGGGAAGCTGAAAAAAGATCAAATCGTTTTGCTTTTCGGGTTTGGCGGTGGATTAACCTATACAGGATTGCTTATTAAATGGGGAATGTAACAAAAAAAGAACTTGTTTCCAAGGAAACAAGTTCTTTTTCTTTATGAAGCCGGCTGTTCTTCTGATGTTTCTTCCTTCCGGCTTAACATTGTAAAGTAAGTAATGCTTAGTGCAATCATGACGAGGGCGATGCCGATTAAGACGCCGGCCATCTGCCACATGTAGCCAAAGTCACCGTTTGAAATGACTGCTCTGAATCCGTTAATGCTGTAGGTCATCGGCAATGCGCCATGGATGACCTGATAGAAATGCGGAAGCAATTCAAGCGGGAAGGTTCCTCCGCTCGCTCCCAGCTGCAGCACTAAAATAATGACTGCGATAAATCGTCCCGGGTTGCCCATCGTTGTAGCCAAAAATTGAATTATCGCTAGAAAAGCTAGACTCGTAATGATCGTAAACACGTAAAATCTCCACGTGCTCTCTACCTCGAGACCAATTCCCAATAGAAGAACCGTCGCCACAATCAATGATTGAATGATTCCTACAAGCATCATGACATTGAATTTGCTGAAGAACCACTCAAAACCATTTCTCGGACGCCCTGACGCTTCCTTCAGCGGGAAGACAACCGTCAGCATGATGCCGCCGACATATAAGCCCATTGACAGGATATAAGGTGTCAGCCCTGTTCCATAGTTAGGAACGGAATGAATGGCATCATCTTTGGTTTTAACCGGATCCGCAAACATGCCGTATGTTTGATCATCAGCATCGATATCTCCTGTTTGGTCAGCCGCATCCTTCAGCTTACTAGACAGCTCTCCTGTGCCGTCCAACAGCTTGCCTAAACCTGTATCAAGTGATGCAGATCCGTCTGCCAGTTTTGATGATCCGCTTTGGACCTGTTTAGACCCGTCTAACAGCTTAAACAATCCGCCGGATACTTGGCTGCTTCCTGTCACCAATTGCTCTGAGCCCGCTTTTGCTTTTGCGAACTGCTTATTATATTCACCGATGCCGGCTGTCAGTTTAGTTTGGCCATCTGTCACCTGCTGTGACGCATTGTATAATTTCTCAGATCCAGCAGTTAATTTGTCAATCGCGTCTTGAGTGGCTTTTGCGCCGTTATAAAGTTTAGAGGTAGCTTCCGGCAATGCCTTCACCTGGGCAACCTGCGCTTTCACATCTTCCAATGAGCTTTTTATCGTTGC
>NZ_JBSIOT010000111.1:0-1594 GCF_053613335.1 Bacillus sp. LR--39
GGTTTCTGTGCTGCTGTTACTGTCACGGCTGCCTGTACAGGCTTCTTTGACGTCAGAGGCTATAAGCCAGCGATTGCGCGTGTCTCCGTCTTACTTGAAGAAGCTGATGAGAACATTAGTTCAAGCCGGCTTGGCAGAATCCTTACCAGGGACGAAGGGCGGTTTTACCCTGACGAAGCCTTTGGCGGACATTACGCTTTATGATGTTTATCAAGCGGTCGAAGGCAGAGGTTCGATGTATCAGGGGAAAGGCCTGCTGCAATCTGTATTTGAGGGTGAAAGTCACTGTGTGCTGGAGACAGTCATGGGGGAAATCGAGGATAAATGGTCCAATCTTATGAGAGAAGAATCCTTGCAGCATGTCATGGACAGAGTCGGGGAATTGTATGATCTTGAAAAAATAGATGATTGGGTAATCAAGCAAGTGAAAGGGCAATTGTAATGAAAAATAGCGGGTCTATACAAGAATCAACATCATCAACAGGCATATCCGTGCTGATCGTGCTCGCACTTGGCTTCCTCATGGCAACTCTTGATGTGACCGTTGTGAATGTGGCGATGGCTGATATGAAAAACACTCTTTCAATGTCACTTTCAGGTGTAACGTGGGTTGTGGACGGGTACATTCTTACTTTTGCGTCGCTTCTGCTGGCGGGCGGAGCCTTGGGTGACCGTTTCGGCTCGAAGACGATCTATATCTTGGGTCTAGCCGTTTTTGTTCTGGCCTCCTGTCTATGCGCTGCATCTATAAATGGGCAGATGCTGATTGCCGGACGTCTCATACAGGGAATTGGAGCAGCTTTGTTTATGCCAAGCTCACTCAGCCTTTTGGCTGCCTCTTACCCTGATGAGCGGGCGCGGGCGAGAATGTTTGGGCTGTGGGCCGCGCTTGTTTCCGCCGCTTCAGCCCTTGGGCCCTTTATCGGGGGCGTGCTGGTAGAGTTGGCGGGCTGGCAGAGTATTTTTCTAATCAATGTGCCAATAGGGGCTGCTACGCTCATTTCAGCTTACCGAATCCTCAGCCGCGTTCCGGGAAAAAGCAGCCGCGTGAACATCATCGGGCATCTGCTTGGCATGATGGCTCTCGGGTTTCTTTCCTATGCTTTGATACAGGGGCCTTCAGCGGGCTGGCGCTCGCCAGTGATTCTTGCAGCATTTACTGCAGCGATTTTGGCATTTGTGCTGTTTTTGCTGCGGGAAATTTCTGCAAAAGCACCCATCCTGCCGGCGTCCTTATACAAAAACGGCCGCTTCTCAGCTGCCCAATTTATCGGGTTTTTGCTGAATTTCGCCCTTTTTGGCGGCATGTTTATGCTCAGCCTTTTTTTGCAGGAAGCAGGAGGCACAAGTTCCTTTATGGCTGGAGTGGAGCTGCTGCCGATGATGGCGGTCTTCGTGATCGGCAATCTGCTGTTTGCCCGTCTGGCGAATCGGTTTGAAGCCGGTCAGCTTATGTTTGTATCAATGTCGGTCAGCTGTATCATTGCATTGCTGTTGTTTGTGCTGATTTCTCCGGATTTTCCTTATTGGCAGCTGGCGGTGTTGATGTCTGTTATGAACCTCTGTACCGGTATTACAGTTCCTGCCATGACAA
>NZ_JBSIOT010000112.1:0-1568 GCF_053613335.1 Bacillus sp. LR--39
GGGTGATTTCCATTATAAAAAACATACTTTAATAACTACAGTTTGACGACCGTTAAGTAACATGAATAAATTTTTTTTTAAAATTAAACACCGTTAAGTAACATGAATAAATTTTATATCTATGTAGAGTCGTACAAACAGGGTTGAAATTTTCATGAACTAATTATTTTTAAATCGCAATAATTTATCAATCCTTCCCAAAATAGCAGTTTGTGGGGCTTCTTATTTAGTTTTTTTAAAATTCACTATTTCTTTTATCTTGTATCAAAATCGACTTTAATTTTTATGGGGTAGTGTTAGAAAATTGCGATTACGGTGCTAAGTAAATAATTTTCTTGCTCCCCTTATCGATGTTGGCTAAAAAGCAGTTAACGAAGGTGACGGCTCGTGTTGGACTGGTTCTTGATATTACGGGATCGATGAGACCGCTCTACAAAAACGGGACGGTTCAAAATGTGGTGGAGCGGATTTTGGCAGTGGCTGATCAGTTTGATGATAACGGTTTGCTGGATGTATGGGTGTATGATAATGAATTTTCCCGATTAAAGCCAGTTTCAGAAAAGGATTTTTCGGGCTATGTCGATCGTGAAATTTTAAATAATGATCGCTTGCATAAATTCGGCAGAAATGATGAGCCGCCAGTCATGAAGGACGTGCTGCGCAAATATATTGCGGAGGAACCGAGCTCGTATCCTGCTTTCATTGTTTTTATCAATGACGGGGGCTGTAAAAAGTCAATCAAACCGATAATTGAAGCTTCTTCTGATAAACCGGTGTTCTGGCAGTTTGTCGGCATCGGAAACGGAAACTTTGATTTTCTCAATAAACTGGATACGTTAGAAGGGCGTGTCATTGATAACACGAACTTCCTGCATATCGAAGAGATTGACCGCATTTCTGATGATGAGCTTTATGATGCTCTGCTTGCTGAATTTCCATTTTGGCTAAAAGAAGCGAAGGAAAAAGGGATTGTAAGAGAACAAGAGCCTCCTGCTGAAAAGCCGAAAAAGAAGGGCTTTTTCAGCAGATTGTTTTCGAAATAACTGATAAAGCACTGAGTCATTCTGCGAAATGGCTCGGTGTTTTTGTTTTTTTAAGATCATGTGAAGAAAAATAGTTCGAATGGGCGGCTTGCAAACGACAGGATATGCAGAAAACGCGTCATTCAGCCAGATTTCGGCATGTTTCAGCGGCAGTCTTGTGAGGGAAGAACTGTTTTTGATGTTCAACGCTTACAATCGGTTCACACTTCTTCACAGTCGTTTAACAATGATTTCCTATAATGGAGACGATCAATGAGGAGAGAGGGGATCTTGAATGGCATACTACGACAGTCGTTTTGATGAATGGGTACAGAAACTGAAAGAGGAAAGCTTTCAAAACAATACGTTTGACCGCCGCAAATTTATTCAAGGAGCGGGGAAGATTGCAGGACTTTCTCTTGGATTAACGATTACCCAGTCGGTTGGGGCCTTTGAAGTAAATGCTGCGCCTAAATTCTCAAGCTATCCGTTTACATTAGGGGTAGCGTCAGGTGATCCGCTTTCTGACAGTGTCGTGCTTTGGAC
>NZ_JBSIOT010000113.1:0-1566 GCF_053613335.1 Bacillus sp. LR--39
GGATCTGAAGCATACTCTCGATAACCTTGCCGATTGGTTGTGCGATAGGAGAGAATATGGTCTTGCGGGCAGATATAGACATCATAAAATTCATCGTAAACATACTCGTGTTTTCTCATGAATCCTTTTTTGGTTTGCGGACGCGTGTAAGGCATAACAGGGCGAACGTTTTCTTCATGAAGAAATTTTGCGATAACCGGTGTTTTGTATCCGGCATCAACTGCGACCGTATGAGGCTTGGCGACGCGCTCTTTCACTTGTTGAAACAGGGTCGTGAACACTTGGCTGTCATGAATATTGGCAGGCTCAACAACCGTCCCCAGCACAAATCCGTTCCGGTCACAAGCTGTATGAAAACCATAAGCAAAAAGGCGTTCCCGTTCACCCTTTACAAAATAGCCGCTCTCAGGATCTGTTGTACTTTCTTTTATTTCTCGTTCTTCTGAGCATTGCCTGGGCTTTAAGGGCTTTTTGCCGTTGGCTTCGCGATCGGCATTAATTTCTTGATCTAACTGTTCCTGATAAGCTCTTGTTTCTTTTCTTACGATCTTTTTCACAAACTTTTTCTTATTGGCATTCGCTTTGACATGTGTGCTGTCGATGAAGGCAACCGAAGGATCGACGAGGCCGAGATCCATGGCCTGACGTAAAATCCTATAGAAGATTGTTTCAAATAGGTCTGTGTCATGAAAGCGACGTTCATAGTTTTTACTGAAGGTTGAAAAGTGAGGGATTTTTTCAGAGAATCCATATCCAATAAACCAGCGATAGGCTACATCAGTTTCGATTCGCTTAATGGTTTCGCGCATGGAGCGATGACCAAACACGTATTGAATGAGCACCATTTTAATCAGTACAACAGGATCAATACTTGGACGCCCTTTTGAAGAATAAAGAGGGGCAACTTTTTGATAAATAAATGAAAAATCAATGGCTTCTTCCATCTTCCTGACCAAATGGTCTTCAGGTACAAGCTCACTTAAGGCAACGACTTCAAGCTGTTCACGCTGATCTTTAGAGTGTTTGGTCAACATGGTAAAACCTCCAAAAATTAGATTCCACACACATTTTAACAAAAAAAGCTTGTCGATCAAGCCACTTTTTTGTGACTTTGTCGACAAGCTGAAAGCTTCCTGAAAAGGAAGCTTTTTTATTTATCTTTAAACACATCAGGCCGCGCGCTTCGGTATCCGTACCGATAAAGCAGCGCCTCCGCAATTCGCCGCGAAGCCTGTCCGTCCCCGTACGGGTTTGAAGCCCTGGACATTTTTCGATATTCATCTTGATCGGTCAACAGCTGTTTAGTCAGCTGGTAAATCTTATCTTCATCCGTGCCTGCCAGTTTAAGCGTCCCGGCCTGGACGCCTTCGGGCCGTTCCGTCGTATCGCGAAGCACGAGGACCGGCTTTCCTAGCGACGGCGCTTCTTCCTGCACCCCTCCAGAGTCGGTGAGGATGAAGTGAGCTTCAGCTGCAAAGTTGTGAAAATCGATGACTTCGAGCGGCTCTATCAGGTGGACTTTATTCAAATCGCCGAAATGCTTTGCAGCCGCTTCACGAACAGCGG
>NZ_JBSIOT010000114.1:0-1562 GCF_053613335.1 Bacillus sp. LR--39
ACCAGGCGCGCCGATTGGCTGCAGGCATTGCTGCTCATCCAGGATGTAGGCAGTGGAATTTCCGATCGGCTTCCCGATCGGGATAGAGCCGCCATACTCGCGGTCGATCAGAAAACTGGTTGAAAACGTCGTATTTTCTGTCGGGCCGTATCCGTTCCACAATGAAAGCGACGGCGATGCCTGTTTTACTTTGCTGACAATATGCGGGACAAGGGCGTCTCCGCCGATGATTAAATGGCGCAGTGTGCCGAACATACCCGCATCCTTTGCTGCAAGCTGGTTGAATAAAGGTGATGTCAGCCACATCGTCGAGATTCTTTGCTCACGCAGGAATGCAGCAAATTGTTTCGCATCAAGCAGCGTTTCTTTTTTGACTGGATAAAGCGCTGCGCCATTCAGCAGTGCACCGAATACCTCAAACGTTCCGGCATCAAAGCTGACAGCTCCCGTTTGCGCCAGGCGGTCCTCTTCAGTAACAGGAACGTACCCGGCATTTTTGACGAGGCGCAAAATGCTTTTATGTTCGATCATGACGCCTTTCGGTTTGCCCGTTGAACCGGATGTGTACATGATGTACGCCAAATCAGACGGGGCGGATGGCAGGTTGAGATTGTCAGCCGCTTCACTCTCTTCAAAGCCTATGTCCAGTGTAAGAACCGGCACCTGCAGCTGATGTGCCTGACCTGTATAAGAATTTCCGATCAAAACCATTCGAACGGAGCTATCCTCTGCCATGAAACGAAGACGATCCCCAGGAAGCGCTGGATCAAGCGGCACATATGCGGCACCTGCTTTTAACACAGCCAGCATGCCGACAACGGTTTCTACTGAGCGATCGTTCATAATCGCTGCTGTTTCCCCTTTTTGAAGCCCTTGTTCGACAAGCTTTCTCGCCAGACGGTTAGCCGCTGCATTCAGCTCGCGGTACGTCAGCTCGGTTCCTTCATATACGACGGCGGTGCTCGCCGGCGTCCGTTTCGCTTGCTCTTCAAACACTTGGTGAACAGCCATTCCTTCAGGGAGTTCGGTTTTCGTGCTGTTAAACACCTCGACAATTTGCCGCTGCTCTTGGTCTCCCACAAGCCCGTACTCACGCACAAAAGCGGCCGGCTGATCGACAGCTGCTTCCATCATGCGGGTAAGGTGCTCCGCTGTCCGTTCGATAAAAGCGGAATCAAAGGCGGCTCCGTTATATTTAATTTTGACGGTCCACGTTTTGCCCGGATACACAATCAGGTTGAAATCGAAGCTCGTTTGTTCAAATGCGCTTTCTACCTTAATCGAAAACCCGAGGCGGTCTTCCATGCTGCCGTTTTCAAGCTCTTGATCAAGCGGATAATTTTCAAACGCGACCAGATGGTTTAAGAGATTGCCATCAAGGGCTGAGCGTTTTTGAATCTCATAGAGCGGCACGTAATCGTAACGCTCTGCCTCTACTGCATGCTGCTGAACAGCTGTGAAAATATCAGCGAATGCAGCATCTCGTTCAACTTTCACCCGCACTGGAATGGTGTTGATAAACAGCCCCGCCATCGTTTCGATTCCGTTGATTTCAGACGGCC
>NZ_JBSIOT010000115.1:0-1556 GCF_053613335.1 Bacillus sp. LR--39
TCTGTCTTTTCAAATAGTCTACAGCAAACGATAGGAGATTTCTGTAAAATCGGTGAACTTTTCCTTCATTTTCAAAAAAATCTTGCACGCACCAATTCAATTAAGAGAAAATAACAAGTGGAAGGCAGGGGAAAGTCATGTTAAAAAAGTGTATTCTACTAGTATTTCTATGCGTCGGATTGATTGGGTTAATCGGATGCTCCAAAACAGATTCACCAGAGGATCGCAAGGAAGCATTCGTGAAACAGTGGAACGATCAGCAATTCGATGACATGTATCAAAGCCTGACTAAAGATGTCAAAAAAGAAATCTCCAAAAAAGATTTCGTCAACAGGTATAAAGCCATCTATGAGCAGGCCGGCGTAAAAAATTTGAAAGTCACTGCGGGAGAAGTAGATAAGGACGATCAAGACAACAAGACAATGAAACATATCCCGTATAAAGTCAGCATGAACACAAATGCCGGCAAAGTCAGCTTCAAGAATACTGCTGTGCTGAAATTAGAAAAAACAGATGACGAGGAGTCATGGAATATAGATTGGGACCCATCGTTTATTTTCAAGCAGCTGGCTGACGACAAAACCGTGCAAATTATGAGCATTGAACCGAAACGAGGCCAAATTTACGATAAAAATGGAAAAGGTTTAGCTGTCAATACAGATGTTCCGGAAATTGGAATTGTTCCCGGAGAGCTTGGCGATAAAAAAGAGAAAGTTATAAAAGAACTCGCCAAAAAACTTGATTTGACTGAAGACGACATCAAGAAAAAGCTGGATCAAGGCTGGGTAAAAGACGATTCGTTTGTGCCGCTCAAAAAGGTCAAGCCTGACCAGGAGAAATTAGTTTCTGAAGCGACGTCATTACAAGGCGTAACAAGAACGAATGTCAGCTCCCGCTACTATCCGTATGGCGAAAAAACAGCCCATTTGACAGGCTATGTCCGCGCCATTACAGCGGAAGAACTGAAGAAAAAGAAAGAAGGAACGTACAGCGATACGTCTAACATCGGTATCGCCGGACTTGAAAATGTGTATGAAGACAAGCTAAGAGGCACAACTGGCTGGAAAATCTACGTGCCGCAAACCGGGGAAGTCATCGCTGAAAAGAAAGCAAAGGACGGCGAGGATCTTCACCTCACAATTGATATCAAAACGCAAACGAAGCTGTATGATGAACTGAAGGATGACAGCGGGGCGGCAGTCGCGCTGCAGCCGAAGACAGGCGAAACACTCGCCCTTGTCAGTGCGCCTTCCTACGATCCAAACGGATTTATTTTCGGCTGGAGCGATAAGGAATGGAAAAAGCTAAACAAAGATAAAAACAATCCGTTTTCAGCGAAATTCAATAAGACATACGCGCCAGGTTCTACCATTAAACCGATTGCGGCTGCTATTGGAATCAAAAACGGCACCCTTAAAGCCGATGAGAAGAAAACAATTAAAGGCAAGGAGTGGCAAAAAGATTCGAGCTGGGGCGGCTATTCAGTGACACGTGTGTCTGAGAGACTTCAACAAGTCGATTTGGAAAACGCCCTTATTACGTCAGACAATATTTAT
>NZ_JBSIOT010000116.1:0-1556 GCF_053613335.1 Bacillus sp. LR--39
TATACCGATTACAATATGTAAAAAGCTTACGGCAACCAAGGAGGCTGGACAAGCAATGGAGAAAGATCCCAGTGACTATACAGTAACACAAGAATCAGTGTTAAAGCTGATTCATGAACAAAAAAGAATGAATCGTGAAATGATCGCCGAGCTTGAGCAGATTCACGGACCCTTCCCGATCTCTCACGATATCCAATATATAAAAGTGCTGCTCGACAGCAGCAACACGCATATTGTTCAAGATTTAATGAATGTAAGTAAGCAGCTGTATAAGAAGACTTTGTAATTGCGGAAAACATATCATTCATTATAACTGAAACAAAGCTAAAGGTTAGATGACAATATCTTGCCTTTTTTGTTTTGAAAAAACAAGTGATTCCCTGGCTGTCACAAAATGATTGTAACAAAAAAAGCCTGCCGGCACATCCAGTTAATGGACTCTGTCGGCAAGCTGTAACTATCAGAAAGAGATAGCCGTTCAAAATTAACGTAACAATTGAAGCACGTTTTGCGGCTGTTGGTTTGCTTGAGCAAGCATCGCTTGAGAAGCTTGAGAAAGAATGTTGTTCTTTGTGAAATCGCTCATTTCTTTCGCCATGTCAACGTCACGGATACGAGACTCAGCAGCTGTCAGGTTTTCAGAAGAAGCACCAAGGTTGTTGATTGTGTGCTCTAGACGGTTTTGTACCGCACCAAGTTTAGCACGTTGGTTTGAGACATTGTTGATTGCAGTATCAATACTTTCAAGTTGAGTATCAAAAGGAGTATTAGCAAAATTTGTTACATTAAGTGCGTTTACTCCTAAAGCAGTTGATGACATGCTGTCAATGTTAATTGTAAGCTACTGGCCAGCATTTGCTCCAATCTGGAAAGTGAAACCATCAGTTTCAGTACCATCTAATAACTTTTTGTTGTTGAATTCAGTACGATTTGAAATGCCATCAACTTCCTCAATAGAGCGCATCCATTTCATCTTTAATTACACCAAGATCTTCTGCTTGTTGTGTACCTGCGTTTCCTGCTTGAACAGTAAGTTCACTTCTAAACCTATTATGCCGTAAAGAAAAAGCTTTCCTGCTAAGCCCAAGGATGGACTTGCTGACAAGCTGTCCCCTCTTAACAGAGGGTTTTAAGATGTAGCTGTTTCTTTCGCTTTTAAGAGCGATTTCATGCGTGTTTTGTCACGTTCGATAACAGGCTTCAAATAACGGCCTGTATACGATTCTTCCACTTCAGTGATTTCCTCAGGCGTTCCTGACGCGACAATGGTTCCGCCCCCGGCTCCGCCTTCCGGGCCCAAATCCACAATGTAATCGGCCGTCTTAATGATATCAAGATTATGCTCAATAACCAGTACAGTGTCTCCGTTGTCTACCAACCGTTGCAGCACGACAAGAAGCCTTGCGATATCGTCGACATGCAAACCTGTCGTCGGCTCATCTAAAATGTAGAGCGTGCGTCCGGTCGAGCGTTTGTGCAGCTCTGATGCGAGCTTCACGCGCTGCGCTTCTCCGCCTGACAAGGTCGTCGCCGGCTGGCCGAGCGTAATATAACCT
>NZ_JBSIOT010000117.1:0-1552 GCF_053613335.1 Bacillus sp. LR--39
TACCCAAGGGGCGTATAGCTACAGCACGGCGGTCGGTTTGTTTAAGTCAGTTGTCGTGCTTATCTTGATTTTTGGCGCCAATTACATTGCGAAAAAGTTTGATCAGGAAGGATTGTTTTAGAGGAGGGAGAGGTATGGCTGAAATTCACACGATGCACAACACCAAAGCCGGACGGGTGTTTGACGTCTGCAACATTCTGTTTCTCGGCGGTGTCGGCGCGATTACCATTTTGCCGTTTTTGTATATTATCGCCGGTTCCTTTGCGACAGAAGCGGAACTCGCCCAGCGGAGCTTCTTTATTTTCCCGAAAACCTTTACACTTGATGCTTACAAGTATGTGTTTTCGACACCGACGTTCCTTCGAAGCATGGGTGTGTCCATCTTCATCACCGTGGTCGGGACGGCTGTACAGCTGTTTTTCACCTTCACAATGGCGTATCCGCTGGCGAAGCGGCATGTGAAGGGACGGAATCTGCTGTTGAATCTGGTGATTTTCTCCATGCTGTTTTCAGGCGGCATGATTCCGATGTACCTTGTCGTAAAATCACTTGGCCTTTTGGATACGTATTGGGGATTGATTCTGCCGATGGCGATTAATCCGTTCAACCTGATTATTATCAAAAACTTCTTTCAGCAGTTGCCGCGCGAGCTGGAGGAATCAGCAAAAATTGACGGCTGTTCCGAAATCGGCGTCTTCTGGCGGATCGCCCTGCCACTGTCAAAGCCAGTCATAGCGACCTTTGCGCTGTTTTATGCGGTCGGGATTTGGAATGATTTCTTCCACGCTCTCTTATATATCAATGACAGTGCAAAATGGCCGCTGCAAATGGTGCTTCGCCAAGTCACGATTTTATCGGATTTAACGGCGACCAATGGCGATACGATGCAAAATGCCGTTCCGCCGGAGCAGGGAATTAAACTCGCTGTCATTGTCATAGCGACACTGCCGATTTTGGCGGTCTATCCATTTTTACAAAAACACTTTGCAAAGGGAATGCTGATTGGTTCGGTGAAAGGCTGAGAAAGGGAGTGTTTCATATCAGTACATTAGATCAGATTAAGATTGCCTATATCGGCGGGGGGTCCCAAGGCTGGGCCAGAAGCCTGATGAGTGATTTGGCGATTGATGAACGGATGTCAGGCACGGTGGCGCTCTATGATCTTGATTTTGAAGCCGCTCAGAAAAATGAAGTGATCGGCAATCACAGCGGGAACGGCAGATGGAGATATGAGGCTGTTTCTACTTTGAAAAAGGCGTTATCAGCCGCGGATATCGTCATTATTTCCATTTTGCCGGGATCACTGGATGATATGGAAGTCGATGTCCACTTGCCTGAGCGCTGCGGTATTTATCAGTCTGTAGGTGATACCGTCGGGCCTGGAGGGATCATCAGGGGCTTGCGTGCTGTCCCGATATTTGCGGAAATTGCCCGGGCAATAAGAGACTACGCACCTGAATCATGGGTCATTAATTATACAAACCCGATGTCTGTCTGTACAAGAGTGCTGTATAAAGTGTTTCCCGGTATCAAAGCGATTGGCTGCTGCCAC
>NZ_JBSIOT010000118.1:0-1542 GCF_053613335.1 Bacillus sp. LR--39
TATTTAAACCAGCTTTACTTCGGACACGGGGTCTACGGCATACAAGCGGCGTCCCACTATTATTTTAATAAAGAAGTAAAAGATTTGACTGTATCTGAAGGCGCTGTTTTGGCCGCTATTCCGAAGGCGCCTTCTACGTACTCTCCGATTTTGCATCCTGATAAAAATAAGGAGCGGCGTGATACAATTCTAGGTATGATGAATGACCAAGGCTATATCAGTGCGAAAGAGGCTGTCACCGCACAGGGCCGAACGCTTGGACTGCATGTGAAGAAACAGTCGGAAACACCTTGGTTTGACAGCTACATTGACCTTGTGATCAAAGAGGCGGAGGACAAGTATTCCATTTCTGGGGAGCAGCTTCTTCAAGGCGGATACACGATCAAGGTGCCGCTCGATTCGAAGCTGCAGAAGACGGCTTACCAGGTGATGAAAGAGGATAGCTATTATCCCGGAACAGATCAGAATGCCGAGGGAAGCGCGGTCTTTATTAATAACAAGACAGGCGGTGTAGAAGCGGCCATCGGCGGAAGGGATTACACATCCAAAGGATATAACCGCGTCACAGCTGTCCGCCAGCCGGGTTCCACATTTAAGCCGCTTGCCGTATACGGACCGGCGATGCAGGAAAAGAAATTTAAGCCATATTCCCTATTGAAGGATGAGTTGCAGTCCTACGGAGATTATACGCCGAAAAACTACGACAGCAGGTATGAGGGCGAAGTCACTATGTCTGACGCCATTACGTACAGCAAAAACGCGCCGGCTGTCTGGACGCTGAATGAGATCGGCGTCGAAACAGGAAAATCTTATTTGAAAGCAAACGGCATTGATATCCCTGATGAAGGCCTTGCTCTTGCTCTAGGCGGCTTGGAAAAAGGCGTTTCGCCGCTCCAGCTTGCCGGCGCGTTTCATACATTTGCCGCGAATGGAACGTATACTGAACCCTTCTTTATCTCGAGCATAATAGATGAAGACGGAGAAACAATAGCCGATCATAAAGAAGAAGGAAAGCGGGTATTCAGCAAGCAGACGTCTTGGAATATGACGAGAATGCTGCAGCAGGTAGTCAAAAAGGGAACGGCTACGTCCGGCACCTATCACGGCGACCTGGCGGGAAAAACAGGTTCTACATCTTATACAGGCGTCTCCGGCGCGACAAAGGACGCCTGGTTTGCAGGCTATACGCCGAAAATAACCGGGGCAGTCTGGATGGGCTATGACAAAACGGATCAAAACCATTATTTGAAAGCCGGGAGCTCATACCCGACGCGGCTGTTTAAGGATATTTTGACACAGGCAGGAGAAACCGGTCATGTGTTCACAAAGCCTAAAAACGTTAAAGAACTGGAAAGCCCGATTGAGCTGAAGCCGGTCAAAACACTCACAGCCGATTACACATTTAAAGCAGCGGGGCTCTTTACTATTGAATTAAAGTGGGACGCTCAAGAGGATGATCGGGCCGTATACAGAATTTATGTAAACAAGGACGGCGAGGAGACGCTTCTTGATTCGGTTGAAGGGAAGGGAAGCTATGAAATT
>NZ_JBSIOT010000119.1:0-1541 GCF_053613335.1 Bacillus sp. LR--39
CGCATAACCAATCGAAAAACTGCTGAAAATCAAGCCCATTTGCGTTGCAGACAATGTGAGATCATCCTGAATAAAAGGAGCTGCAATGGAAAGCGCCGAGCGATCCAGGTAATTAATCACCCCTGCCAGGAACAAAAAAAGGATAACGGGAAGCTTATCTTTTGAAAACATCTCAACCTCACCCCTATGTTGGTTCAGTTTCTGTTGCATCGCTTTCGTTACACACCTGAATAAGCCATAAATCCTCCATCGACAGGAACGGTGATCCCAGTGACAAAACCGGAATAGGATTCATCCGCCAGCCAAAGGAGCGTACCGAGCAAATCCTCGGGTTTTCCGAAGCGCTTCATCGGTGTTCCCGCAATAATTTTGTGAGATCGGCTGGTGAACGTTCCGTCTTGGTTGATCAGCAGATCATGATTTTGTTTTGTCAGAAAGAAGCCTGGGGCAATCGCATTGACCCGCAGCCCGGTTTCGGCAAAATGAACAGCCATCCACATCGTAAAATTATTGATGGATGCTTTCGCAGCACTGTATGCCGGAACCTTCGTCATAGGTGAATAAGCACTCATCGAAGAAAGATTGATAATCGCGGGTGAATGTGCCTTCAGCAGCTCTTTTCCAAACACTTGCGTGGCCAGAAACGCACCGGTGAAGTTGGTGGAGAATACAGTTAGAAAGCCCCTCTCATCCATATCAAAAAAGGATTGGCCTTCTCCCGCTTCTTCATATGTCTCCACATCGGTTATCGCGTCAGGATGATTGCCGCCAGCCCCGTTAATTAACAGATCAACAGCGCCAAATTGGCCGAGGATGTCTTCCTTTGCCCGCTCCAGTGACATCCTGTCTAGCACATCCGCAGCAACAGCGCACGCTGTGCCGCCAGCCGCCGTTATCTCCTTCACGACCGCTTGGCCTTTTTCAGCCGTCCGATTCAATATCGCCACCTTCATGCCATGACGGGCTAGCTCCCGTGCCATCGCAGAGCAAAGCACGCCGCTGCCGCCAGTGATGACAGCCGTTTTACCTGCCAGGTTCTCATGCAGCGGGATCATACGCCCACCTCTTTTTTTGCCATTGCTTCATAGGCGTCCCACAACCCGTTCAAATACATGATGCCAAGTGCCCGATCGTATAAGCCATATCCCGGGCGGCATTGCTCGCCCCAAAGATGGCGCCCATGATCCGGTCTGACATATCCTTCGTAATCCTGCTTATGCAGTTCTTCCATCACGCCTTGAATGTTGATCGAACCATCCTTTGTTAAATGAGATGTTTCAATAAAATCACCATTCTCATAAATTTTCACATTGCGAATATGTGAAAATGGAGCGATGCCGGCATACGTTTTAGCGATCTCCACCATGTCGTTAGCGGGATTGGCTCCCATTGAACCTGTACAAAGGGTGATACAATTAGACGGTGAATCTGATATCGCCCGCAGTTTCTTATAGCTTGCCTCTCCTGTGATAATGCGCGGCAGTCCGAAAATCTGCCACGGCGGGTCATCCGGATGAATGGCCATTTGAACACCATAGGCC
>NZ_JBSIOT010000120.1:0-1540 GCF_053613335.1 Bacillus sp. LR--39
TTTGGCGGAAATCCGCTCTAAGTTTCCTGCAAGCACCATGATCGCTTCTGGCGGTCTGCAAGATGCACTTGATGTGGCAAAGGCAATTGCGCTTGGGGCCTCTTGCGCCGGAATGGCAGGGCATTTTTTAAAAGCGCTGACTGACAGCGGTGAGGAAGGGCTGCTTGAGGAGATTCAGCTGATCCTTGAGGAATTAAAGATGATTATGACCGTGCTGGGCGCCAGAACGAGTGACGATTTACAAAAGGCGCCCCTTGTGATCAAAGGTGAAACCCATCATTGGCTCACAGAGAGAGGGATCAATACATCAAGCTATAGTGTTCGATAAATGATAAAAGCCCAAAACCATATGTGGTTGGTCTTACCCCTGTCAAGTAGACAGCCATAAAAAGCCTAAGCAACCAGTGTGTTACGGTATTCTACCGGAGCACACTGGTTTAATTTTTTCTGGAATCGTTCGTGATTATAGAACTGGATGTAATCTTTAATGCTTTTGTGGAGCTCTTTTTCAGTTTGACATGAAGAAAAGTATGTATTCTCTGTTTTGAGGTGCGAGAAAAATGATTCGATACAGGCGTTATCCAGGCAGTTTCCCTTACGGGAATGGCTGCCCTTCAAACCAACGGTTTCAAGTCGCTTTTGATATGCTTTTGTTGTGTATTGGAATCCTTGATCAGAGTGGAGAATGGCCCCTTGGACATCCCGTTGAGCTGTTAAACTTTCCACTGTTTTCATCACCAGTTCAAGATCATTTCGCTTTGACAGTTTCCATGCGACAACCTCATTGTTGTAAAGATCTTGTACTGCAGAAAGATAATAGAATCGTTGTCCGCAAGCAATATAGGTAATATCGGTTACATATAACTGATTAGGCTGATTGGTTTGAAATTCTCGGTTAAGCCGGTTTGGCAGGACAACCGATGCCTTTCTTCCAAAATAACGACGCTTTTTTCGAATAATCGAGTGGATGTTCATCTCTCTCATCAATCTGTAAACACGCTTATGGTTGACGCAGAAACCTTCTTTCTTTAAAGCGACAGTAATCCGAGGATAGCCATAGAAAGGGCGTGAATGATGAATCGCCATGATGTGCTCTTTTATGATCTGATCTCTCTGTTGCCTTGCCATTCGAAACCTTTGAGCCTTGCGCCATTTATAGTACCCTGACCGTGACACTTTGGCGATACATACCAGCCACGTAATCGGATAACGGTCCTTCAATTCGTGAACAGCTTCAAATCGTGCTGCCTTCAAAATCCGTCCTCCCCATGCAGATTTGGATAGCGCTTTTTTAGGTATTCGACCTGTGCCTTTAAATAATCTCGTTCTTCCTCAACACTTTTAAACGTTGTTTTAGGGCGTCCAATAAAAGGATTGTCTGACTTTGTATCTTTTCCCCTTTGATCATCAAAAGACTTGCCTTCCCGATATGTTTTCACCCAATTTTTGAGCTGGGTTGAACTTCGAAGCCCTAATTCTTCAGCTAACGTGTTATAGCTTTTGTTTCCTTCCTCGTACATTTTGACAGCTTTCATCTTAA
>NZ_JBSIOT010000121.1:0-1538 GCF_053613335.1 Bacillus sp. LR--39
TTTATTGTCACTCAACAGTTTCGTCATGTTAAATTTTGCATAGCGTATGTTTTGCGCTTTTTGTTGGTAGGACCCCGTGTTTAAAAGTTAAACAAGGATTAAGATTGAGACGCCCTGACACTATTTCATAGGTGTTTTTATTTTGGATTCAGAATCTGGGTTTATTTTTCTAATGAAAGAATGGATGTCTGAATAAATCCGAAAACCAACATTCCAATTGGACAAATGCACATTTTTACTTCCTTGCATATACTGCTATGGGCTTCATGAAAGGAGTGTGTTGAAAATGAGTGAAAAATGGAAACTTAGTGATCCGTATGTTTATCAAGCTTTAATGGGACTTCACAATCAATCCCTTGCTGTTCAAACGACCCACGGCTCTGTACGAGGTGTATTACGAGAGGTCATGCCTGATCATATCGTCATCATGATGGGCGGGACACCATTCTATGTACGTACAGCACAAATAATTTGGTTTCATCGAGAATAAGCCAAGCTCCATCCAACATATGATGAAAATGATTATTGTTTACGGATGGAGGTGTAAAGCTTATGATGAAACGCGTGAATAAAATTGCCATTGAGTTACCATATCCAGAACATGGCGATATGAATGCTGCTGCAGCTGTACAAGAATTAATGGGTGGAAAATTCGGTGAGATGTCCACCTTAAACAATTACATGTTTCAATCCTTTAATTTCCGCGGTAAAAAAAAGCTAAAGCCCTTTTATGATTTAATTGCAAGTATTACAGCGGAGGAATTTGGCCATGTTGAATTAGTAGCGAATGCAATTAATCTGCTCTCGATTGGCAATACCATTCCTGGCAATCCTGATACCGCCCCACTGCAAAATGGAAAGGATGCCCGTTATTCTACACATTTTACAACCACTGCTCAAACAGCTTTTCCAGGTGACGGGATGGGAAGACCGTGGAATGGGTCGTATGTAAATAACAGTGGAACGCTCGTTGAAGATCTACTCGCCAATTATTTATTGGAAATCGGTGCTAGAAACCACAAAATGCGTGTGTATGAAATGACGACCCATCCGACTGCCTTAGAGATGACCGGATACTTGCTTGTCAGAGGTGGGACTCATATTATTGCCTATGCAAAAGCACTAGAAGTAGCTACAGGTGTGGATGTGGGTAAAATGCTTCCAGTTCCAAGTTTGGATAATAATAAGTTTGATTATGCCAAAAAGTTTATGGATCAAGGATTGTACAATGTGTTGTATACATGGGGAGAAGCGGATTATCGTGATATCAACCAAATTTGGAAAGGTGCAAACCCAGAAACAGGTGAAAGGCTGCATGTAATTGACGGAATGCCTGAAGGTGCGCCTGTACCCGATTTTCCAGAACTTCCAGAGCAATTCGCTCCAGGGATTGATTTGGATGATTACTATCGTATTTTAAAACGTTTAAAAAGCAATATGTAAACTTTAATAAAGAGCCACTGTAATTAATCATAATTACAGTGGCTTGTTTTTCTTTCTGCCTTAAATAAAGGTAGGGGTGTAAAAGAAATTGAAGT
>NZ_JBSIOT010000122.1:0-1536 GCF_053613335.1 Bacillus sp. LR--39
TTGAATCGCCTCTTATACTGTCTGACAGTACCCTCTCCGCCCTCTCCATTGATAAAATGGGCAAACATATAGCCAGCGCCAGATTCCGCGGCGAGCAGCGCGCTTTCTCCAGATGAGCCGAGCAGCCACACATCCGGAGCTGTTGAAATATGCGGCGCAGCCGTCAGATTCGGAAAACGGTGTTTATCATCCGCCAAATCATGCAAATACATGGTCAACTCCTTGATTTGCTGCGGATACTGATCAGCATTGCGCTTACCGCCGTCATTCAGCGCCCATGATGCAATCGGCATTCCCCCCGGTGCTCTGCCAAGCCCCAGGTCAATTCTTCCTGGTGTCAGCCCCTCCAGAACACGAAAGTTTTCAGCTACTTTATAAGCACTGTAATGCGGCAGCATGACTCCTCCTGATCCAACACGGATTCGCTTTGTTTTCGCCGCTATATGGCTGATTAGCACCTCAGGACTGGACCCTGCCAGACGTTTTGAAAAGTGATGCTCTGAAACCCAAAATCTCTTATATCCAAGGTCCTCAGCAGCTTGGGCAAGCGCAACGGTTTGCTGTAAGGCCGTTTCTGCATTGCTGCCCTCTGATACTGGAGATTGATCTAATATACTTAATGAAACCATCCCTACCACCTCATCCTCATCGTATCACTGATCCCCTATTTTTTCTCCAAAGCCGCTCACACTGCTTATCAGTGTCCCCTATCATTCGCCATTTATTTGTGAAAGCATGTCCCTATTTGTCGGAATATGTTACACGTGAAACATAAAAACCCCTCCAGACGGAGAGGTTTGCTTTAGTTTTTATTAAAGCCCTTTTCTTTCACGTAGTCATTTAAATACGTACGCGGCTTTTGCTTCATAAAGTTCAGTATTTGATCGGACCACGTTTCTTCCCGCTGCCCGTTTGTTCTTTCTCTATAGTAATCAGAAATGGTTTTGTCATACGTATTCATAGTATGACGGAAATCGTCTGTGTTCACATTATACGTATTCTCATGATAAACGGCCTGCTTTGGCAATCTCGGTTTTTTGCCGGAAAGGTTCGCAGGATGGCCTACTGCCAGTCCGAAAAGCGGGAGCACATGGTCAGGCGTTTGCAGCACCTCTGTCACCTTGTCCAGTTCATTCCGAATGCCGCCGATATAGCAAATGCCAAGCCCCATGGATTCAGCGGCAATGCTCATATTTTGCGCTGCCAGCGCCGCATCAATCAAGCTAACCATAAACATTTCTGTATTCTCGAGCAGCTCAGAAATATGTTCACCTTTTTCCTCAGCCAGTTGTTGATGGCGGTACAAATCCGCACAAAATACAAAAAAGTGTCCGTTCTTCTCAACGTAAGGCTGATTCCCAGCAAGCACGGACAGCTCACGTTTTTTCTCAGGATCAGAAACCCCGATAATCGAATATGCCTGCACATAGCTGGATGTAGACGCAGCCTGCGCACTTTTCACTAATGTATCAATTTCTTCAGCTGTCAAAAGCTGATCAGTAAAAGACCGGATTGACCGATGATTCAAAATGGTTT
>NZ_JBSIOT010000123.1:0-1536 GCF_053613335.1 Bacillus sp. LR--39
CGGAATCTCAGCATCCGGCGCCTCATCACGCCAATTTTCACGTTCCTTGCGGTTGAGTCCCCACGGATTCCCCTGCCGCTCAATACTTGTCATTGCGCGCTGGGCGTCACTGTCCATTTTTCCTTCTGTCAGTACGAGGTAGCGGCGGAGGTCGATGATTTTATCCACGTGCTCATTCATGACCGGGCATTGATCCTCACAGTTTCGGCAAGTGGTGCATGCCCAAATTTCTTCCTCTGTGATGACGTCGCCGATCAAGCTTGGATTGTAATCAAGCGCCGCTGCGGCTTCCTGCGATCCGCTGCCCGCTGACGCCGCAGCCAGCTGATTGCCTCTCGTATGCCGAAACGCTGCTGCGGGCACCCATGGGGAGCGCGAGGTGACGGCAGCGCCTTTTTCCGTGAGATGGTCTCTGAGACGTAAAATCAAGTCCATCGGAGACAGCATTTTTCCGGTGCCTGTTGCAGGGCACATATTGGTACAGCGGCCGCACTCGACACACGCGTACAGATCAAGCAGCTGAGACTGCCTGAAATCCTCAATTTTTCCCGCTCCGTAGCTTTCTTTCGTTTCGTCGGTAAAATCAATTTTTTCAAGTTTTCCGGCAGATTCCATTCTATTGAAAAAGACGTTTGCCGGGCCGGCGATTAAATGGGCATGCTTAGACTGAGGCACGTACACTAAAAAGCTAAGCAAGAACAGAAGATGGATCCACCATGCGATATAGAAAATCACCGCCGCACCTGTTTTCCCGACTCCGCTAAGCATAAACGCAATACCTGAGGCAATTGGCTCGCTCCAAGAAAGCCCATGCTCATGCCAAATCAGATTCATCCCGTTCCCAAGCAGAACGGTCAGCATTAAACCTCCGATAAAAATGAGAACGAGTCCGGCTTTGAAACCGCGTTTCAGCCTCACGAGCTTTTCGATGTAACGTCTGTAGAATGCCCACCCAACAGCAATTAAAATGAGAAACGTAACAATTTCCTGAAAAAAGGTGAAGGCGGGATAGACCGGGCCAAGCGGCAGATTCCGGCCGGGAGCCAGTCCTTTAATGATAAAGTCAATTGCTCCGAACTGAACCAATATAAATCCGTAGAAAAACATGACGTGAATGATTCCGCTTTTCTTGTCCTTGAGCAGTTTTTTCTGTCCGAATACATTCACCCATATGTCGTGAAGCCGTTCCTTGAACCGTTGATCAAATTGTTCTTTCTGGCCGAGCTTGATGTAGGCCAGTCTCGTTTTGACCAAATACACAAACAAATAGACAGCGTAAGCGGTTACAATCAGAAATAATAATGTATTTGCGATGAGAAAGCCGCTCATTCCAATTCCCCCTTTTTACTGATAAAGACCGCGATCCTCTACCCCCGAATCTGTATAAGATTATCTTTATGATAAATAATGAATGAGTGTTCAGTCAATAATTAAATTCCTGCTGTTCGGGCACACTACCTTTACTACGGAAAGGAGTGCCGGTATGAAAGTATTTATCGTGATTATGATCATTGTCGTTATTTTCTTTGCCTTGAT
>NZ_JBSIOT010000124.1:0-1536 GCF_053613335.1 Bacillus sp. LR--39
CTTGAAAGTCCGGCGTACTCATCCAAATTAACTGTAGTGACGTTTTGAAATGAGAGATTCTCAGTTTGGTGCAGGCGAATCAGCTCGCGATACGTGCATTCCGGTGTGCCGCCTGTCGCTAAACCAAGAACGGCATCAGGTTTTTCCTTGATTGTATCTGCCGTTATTCTGGCTGCTTTTTGGCTTAGCTCTTCATATGATTGACATTCCATTACTTTCATATCTGGTCAGCCTCCTTGGATATAAATGCAATGTTTCCGCGGCAAATGGTGAGAATCACCTCGCAATCACTGCTGACAATCACCAAATCTGCATCTTTTCCCACAGTCAAACTGCCTTTTCGGTCAAAGATGCCCAGCTGTTTGGCCGCGTTTGCAGAAGTTATATTAGCTATATCCGTCCAAGAGCAATTTGTAAACTCACGCATATGCCGTGCGCCTTCGTTCATTTTGAGGATCGAACCGGCAAGGGTTCCGTCTGAAAGAAGAGCTGTTCGTCCTCTTACCGTCACACTTTGGCCGCCGAACTCATATACGCCGTCTTTCAGGCCTTTTGCCCTCATGGAATCGGTAATTAAAATGAGCTTGCTGCTGCCTTTCGCCAAAAAAGCAAGCTTTGCAGCTAAAGGATGGGAGTGAACGCCATCGGCGATAAGCTCTGTCACAAACCCATCATGGGCCAGCGCCGTTCCGATCACTCCGGGCTCTCGGTGATGAAACGGGCTCATCGCGTTGTACAGATGGGTCATATGGCTCGCCCCTGCTTTTGCGGCATCCGACAGCAATGCGGAATCGGCATCCGTGTGCCCCATGGACGCGATAATCGATTCGTCTTTCAAATGGCGGATCAGTTCAAAATGCTGATCCTCCTCCGGCGCAAGTGTAACAATTTTGATTAGTCCGCCCGCCTCCTGCTGCCACTTTTTGAAAAGCGCAACATCCGAAGGCCTAATCCACTCCTTTGGCTGCGCTCCGGCTCTTTTAGGCGAAACAAAGGGGCCCTCTAAATGAATGCCGAGCAGTTCTGCACCTAATAAAGAGGACTCTTCAGCCGCTTTCCAATCTCTTGCGTTCACCAAAGCTTGAGAAATGTTCCCATGCTCTTGGGTAATCGTTGTGGCTAAAAAGCTCGTCGTGCCTTCTTCGGGCAGTCTTGACGACATGATGTCGAGCGTGGAAAAGCTAGCATCCATTGTATCTGCGCCATAGCCGCCGTGGATATGAATGTCAATCATGCCGGGAAGCAAAACGGAATCCGCAGGTGCTTGAATCTCTTTTGAATATGACTCCTTGGGCCGTTCTGTTGAGACTGTGCTGATTTTTCCGTCATTGATTCCGACATAGCCGTTTTTGATTACTTCATTTTCTGTCACGATCGCAATGTCTTTGATAAGAAGACTCTCTGCCATAGATGATCCGCCTTTCTGGAATTTGAATACCTTTATTTTACTCTTTTTCAGACTAGTGATCTAGACCAGCTGAGGTGTTTTCCCCCCCTTTTATAAAATCTGTTTTAGGTTCAAGCCTGAAAGTGATA
>NZ_JBSIOT010000125.1:0-1535 GCF_053613335.1 Bacillus sp. LR--39
AGCTACTGCCGCCGATTGTTTTTGTTCGCCGATTTTTTGGAGGACATCCTCCATTTTCCCTTCCAAATGCAACCCGCTGTACAGAACAACATCGGCAGACATTAATTTTTTCGTGTCACCTTGGGAAGCTTTGTAAAGGTGCGGATCAACCCCCGGTCCCATTAAAGAGGTGACTTTTACATGCTTACCTCCGATGTTTTCTGCTGCATCGGCAATTTGAGATGTTGTCGCTGTCACTTGTAATTGCTGATCAGCGCTTTTTCCGGCTGAATCCGTTCCGCATCCCGTTAAAGCAAAGGTCGCAAAAAGTACTGCTGCCATCAGCCCTTGTCTCATATTTCTCCTCCTCTTTGCCATCAATGTCCGATTGTTTTATCTTATGTTGTCAGTTCTTAGACATATGACATTAAATTAGCCAAAAGCATGTTTTATTTACACAGGACAAAAAGTTTCCCTTATGCAAAATTATCGCGTTTGGCCATTTTTGTCAAGCTGATTTACATAAAAAAACCGGCTGGGTCAGCAGCCGGTCCAAACGAGAAGGGATGTATTCAACGAACACTTTTACTGTAACAGCACAGTGTCATTTATTCAAAATAGCAAAATGCTTTTTTCTTAACCATGCTGTGTGAAAACATCCATTTTGGTCACATATTTTCGCATAATATCTTGGTTTACCTCAACCCCTAAACCAGGCTGTTTTGACACAGAAATAAATCCATTATCAATACGAATATCAGGAGTTACAATATCTTCATCCCAATAGCGTGAGGATGAAGATATATCGCCAGGTATTGTGAATTGAGGCAGTGAAGCAAGCGCCACGTTCTGCGCTCTTGATATGCCTGTTTCCAGCATTCCTCCGCACCAAACCTGCATATGATGCTCTTTGCATAAATCATGAATTTTTAAGGCTTCTGTTAAGCCGCCGACACGAGAAGGTTTTATATTAATAATTTTGCAGCTTCCTAGCTCAATCGCCCGTCTCGCATCATCAACTGAACAAATGCTCTCATCAAGGCAAATGGCCGTTTTCAAATGTTTCTGCAGGTGGCGGTGGTCAACGATATCGTCAGCTTGGAGCGGCTGCTCAATCATCATTAAATGATAGTCATCAAGCTCCTTTAAACGGCTGATATCCTTCAGTTCGTAAGAGGAATTGGCATCGGCCATAAGCGGGATGTTTGGGAATCGGCTGCGGATGGCCTTGACCAATTCCACATCCTGCCCAGGCTGAATTTTAATTTTTATTCTTTGATAACCTTCTTTTTGATAGCTCTCAATTTCCTTCAGCATATCGTCAAGAGGCGCCAGGCCGACTACCACCCCGGCAGGGACTTTATCTCTTGTTCCGCCCAATGCCTCAGCAAGGGATACGCCCTTCTTTTTGGCATAAATATCCCATACAGCCGATTCAAGTCCCGCTTTTGCCATCCGGTTTCCTTTATACCGCGCCAGGCTGTCCGGCACTTCTGAAGGATGATTGAATTCACGGCCGACGACATTTGGGATAAAAAAATCTTTTAGCATATGCA
>NZ_JBSIOT010000126.1:0-1531 GCF_053613335.1 Bacillus sp. LR--39
TGCGAAGTGCATCATGGTGTTCGATCATCTTGGTTAAAGCCTTGCCTGCCGCTTCCGGGTCAAACCCTGAAGGGGCGTGAAGCATAACTGATTGGTTCCAATGATGCTCGTTCGTAAATTTGCGCTCAAAGAACCAGCGCTGGATCGGCGTCAGTGTGACTTCGCCTTCGACAGGGCCTTGATCGATCGGTTTAGCGTCAGCGGCTTGAACATAAGAACTGAGCTCCCCGATCGTCGGGTGCTGAAACAAGTCCTTCATCTCCAGCTTCCACCCGTGCTGCTGAAGCCGGCTTGCCATTTGAATTCCTTTGATCGAGTCCCCGCCGAGCGCGAAGAAATTGTCCGTGACTCCGATTCGGTCTATGCCGAGAACATCCTGCCAAATGTCTGCCAACAGCTGTTCCGTTTCTGTGCGCGGCGCTTTGTATTCAGCTGTCTGCGCTTCGACGTCAGGCTGAGGCAGCGCCCTTCGGTCGACTTTTCCGTTCGCCGTAACCGGAAGCTCATCAAGCTGCACCCAATACGCCGGTACCATGTAGTCCGGAAGCGTCTGCCCCAGCTTACGGGCGAGGCTTTCTGTATCAAGCTGTTCGTCCGCAACGACATAGCCGCACAGCGCTTTGTTGCCGTAGGCGTCTTCGATGTCGGTGACGACTGCTTCCTGAACTTCAGAGAGCCGCGCGAGCTGGACTTCAATTTCAGAAAGCTCGATCCGGAAGCCGCGGATTTTCACCTGCTGGTCGATCCGGCCGATGTACTCAAGCCGCCCGTCTTCCAGCCATTTGACCGCATCCCCTGTCCGGTACATGCGCTCGCCCGGCACAAACGGGTCTTCCGTAAAACGCTTCGCCGTTTCCTCCGGCTTGTTCAGATAGCCGCGCGCAAGCCCGCGGCCGGCGATGCACAGCTCGCCAGCGACGCCGACAGGCTGAACTTCGTTGTTTTGTCCAAGCACATACGCCCGCGTATTAGCAATCGGCTTTCCGATCGAAAGCATGCCTTCATCAGGATCGATTGCTGTGCTCGTCGCAACGACTGTGTTTTCCGTCGGCCCATAGTTGTTGACGAGCGTGTAGTTCCGTTTTTCGATCCGCTTCAGCTTGTCTCCGCCCGTAAGCAGCACGCGCAGCGACTGGTTGTCGAGCTCCATGAACTGTTCGCACAGCTGTGTCGGCAGGAACGTGATCGTTATTCCGTTCTCTTCGAAATATTCATTCAAACGCGTAATGTCCATCCGGATCGCTTCATCAATGATATGAAGCTCCGCTCCGGCGATCCAGTACGGGAACATCTCCCAGACGGAAGCGTCAAAGCCGAAGCCGGCATATTTCGCGCTTTTGTCCTGTTCGGTGACCGCGAATGCATCGTTATGCCAATAGCACAAGTTCACGAGCGATTGATGTTCGACCATGACGCCTTTCGGCTGGCCTGTCGTGCCCGATGTGTAAATCAAGTATGCCAGGTTGTTTGGCTGTGTACCTGCCTGCGGGTTCACTTCATCATCATTTGTGATTTCTTCGCTCAGCATCGA
>NZ_JBSIOT010000127.1:0-1508 GCF_053613335.1 Bacillus sp. LR--39
AATATGATCGAGAAACTGATCATCAGGCAGGTGGGACACTTTCTTCCGCTGAATATGAGGCGGCTGGATTGCAGAAATGATAACCGCCTGCGGAAAGATGCCCTCACGCTCAAGCTTTTGCGCCAGCCTGAAGGTGATCATTCCGCCCATACTGTGTCCGAACAGCACAAACGGCCGATCAGGGCGAAGGTTCAGTTCTTGCTTGTACAAATCTGTCAGCTCTTCGAGATCCTCAATGGCTGACGTTTGATTCGTGCCGTGTCCCGGCGGGTCGGCAGCGAGCATCTCGCACTCCCCCTGCAAAAAAGCATGGAGAGGGCGAAACGACGCCGAGTAGCCGCCAGCAAACGGAAAACAGATGAGCTGCGTTTTTTCCGACGCATCAAATGATTTGAAGAGTTGGCTCATTGGCTGTCTCCTCCTTTCATCACTTCTTTTATGAAACCGTTACGGTTTGTGTATTAAGAAATTCGAGCAAAATCTCCGCATTCCTATCTAGCGTTTCGCCCTGCAGCATTTCTGCGTGTGTTCCGAAGCCTCTTTTCATACGGTAAGCACCCGTTGTAGCTTCTTCCCATGATGCAAGCCATTCCGGCATGTCAAAAGCAGCGCCGGAAGTCAACAGATCAATATCTGCTTTCACCTGGCCTGTGCTGATCAGGCTGACGTAGTATGAGTAAAAAGCATGTGTTTTTTGCTTGAGGCCTTGTTTGACGGCTTCGCTGTTGAGCGCTTCATTGTCCCGATTGACATTCATCAACGCTTCGACATCACTTTCAACCGTGCGTCCGTCCAGATCACTGACACCTTGTTTTTTATAGGAATCCACCATGATGATCCGCTGAACAATACGGCCTTGTCCCTCAAGCTTTTTCGCAGCTTCAAACGCCAGGCTGCATCCCGCTGAATATCCAAACAATGTTAAAGGCCCTTCCGGCTGCAGCTTCTGGATCAAATCCGCATAGCGGTCAAGCCGGTCTTCCTCCTCAATAAAATCAAAGGCGCACAGCTTGTATGACGGCAAGCGGCTGGACAGATTTTGTTACATAAGGCCATAGCCCAAGATCGGCGGGAATGCGAAAATGATCTGCTCCTGATCCTGATTCATTATCGTTACATCCTGCAGGCCATCGGGACCCCCGTTTTTCACATACGCTGAAATGCCGGCGATCGTCGGCGCTTCAAACAAAAGCTTTACTGGAAGATCAATCCCGAGCTCTTTCTTGATGCGGGAAGCGGCGGTCATTGCCTTTAAGGAATGCCCTCCGAGCGCAAAGAAATCGTCATGAATGCCAATTTGCTTTCTGCCGAGAACCTCAGACCATATTTGTGCGATTGTTTCTTCCATCTCGTTCCGCGGTCCAATCCATTCTTCCGCCAGCTGATCCTGATCAGGTTTTGGGAGCAGCCGTTTATTGACTTTCCCGTTCGTCGTTAAAGGAATCTCATCCAAGAAGGTAAAGGTTTGCGGCACCATGTAAGCAGGAAGCTGTTTTTTCAGGTGCGCC
>NZ_JBSIOT010000128.1:0-1507 GCF_053613335.1 Bacillus sp. LR--39
GTGGCCGGTTGGGAAGAACCAGAGATCATCCTGCTTCTCATGATAATGAAATGCCTTAATCACACCGGGATAGCTTTTCGACCAAGAGGCCTGCCCAAAATGCTCAAGGAGATTCTCATCGTCCCGGACCAGCTCAGCAAAAAAGCCTCTGTCATCGCTATGCTTCATCAATTTTTTCACCTTGACTCCATCAATCACACGCACTGCTCCTTTCCTGCAAATACTCTCGTAACGCTTCCCGCCAGTGGCGGGGGCGGATGCCGGCTTCTTCAATAGCCCGATGGCTCAGCACAGAGTATGCCGGGCGGGGCGTTTTGTTCCCGTATTCCTCTGTCGTTACAGGCAAAATGGCTGTTTCCAGCCCGCTTTCTTCCATAATTGCCATCGCAAACTCATACCAGCTGCATATGCCTGAATTGCTGACATGATAGATGCCCGGCGGATGGCTGAACAGCTTGATGACCGCTTCTGCTAAATCCTTCGTATAAGTCGGCGAACCAATTTGATCGCTGACAACCCGAAGCTCTTGTTTCGTTTCAGCAAGCTTCAGCATGGTTTCAACGAAATTATTGCCGCCATGTCCGTACACCCACGATGTTCTGATGATCGTGCTGTCTTTTGTCGTTAATCGTATCAGTTCTTCTCCAAGCCTTTTGCTTTTTCCATAAATGGTTTTCGGATCGAGGGGATCGTCTTCCCTATATGGCTGGGTTCCTTTCCCATTGAATACATAGTCCGTGCTGATATGAACATATTGAGCACCGATGCGGGTTGACTCAAGCGCTGTATAATAAGCGCCGATTCCGTTAACCAAGTACGCTTTATCAAGCTCTTTCTCGCATTGATCAACCGACGTAAACGCGGCGCTATTGACCACGATATCCGGCTGATAATGGCCAAACGAATGCCGTACTGAGCGCTGGTCAGCAATGTTCATCATCTTCTTTGTTAACGCAATGACCTCATATCCGGCTTGCTTCAGCTGGCGGCATAGTTCCAAGCCAAGCTGTCCTCCCGCCCCAGTTACCAATACCTTTGTCAATCAGATCACCTTCTCATCGGTCATTGTCTGTATACCACTGAATCGTACGCGCAATGCCTTCTTCAAGCGTCACTTCCTGCCGCCAGCCCAGTTCATTTTTCAGCTTAGATGCATTGATCGCATAGCGCCGGTCATGCCCTTTTCGGTCTTCCACGTGGGCGAACAATTCCTCACAGCCCAGATGCTTCAAAATGGCACTCGCCAGCTCTTTATTCGTGCGTTCATTTCCGCCGCCGATGTTATACACCTCGCCGTCGGTTCCTTTTTCTAAAATCAGTTTGATTGCGCGGCAATGATCCTCCGCAAACAGCCAGTCTCGGATCTGGAGTCCATCGCCATACAGCGGAACAGGCAGGCCCTGCTTCGCATGACGGATAATCGTCGGAATCATTTTTTCGCTGTGCTGATAAGGTCCGTAATTGTTGCTGCATCGTGTAATGATGGCCGGAAGCTTGTGGGTTTTCA
>NZ_JBSIOT010000129.1:0-1499 GCF_053613335.1 Bacillus sp. LR--39
GGCGCGACCTTAGGCGTGTAACTGAATTTAAAGGAGGTTCATGAGAATGTTGGATCAAAACGTTATAACAGAAACAAAAGCGGAGCATTTGCTTCATGAATATCAGCCGGGCGCCTTTTTCTTAGCGTCTCCTCATCGTGTTTTGTTAGCGAAAGGCATATGTGAAATCGTACCGGAGGCAGACGGGCAAAACCAAATGGAAACCCTTTCTGGCCGAATTGCAGAGACGCTGCGTCAGGCAAAACAATCAGGGCAAAGCCGGCCGCTTGTTGTCGGGGCCGTTCCTTTTGATCAAGTAAAACCAGCGCGGCTCGTTGTACCTGAAGAAGTGCGCTGGTCAGGACCGCTTCAATTTGATCATGAGGAAAAGGAACAGCAGGCTGGGCATACATACCATATAAAGCCTGTTCCTGAACCTGAGGATTATAAAAATGGTGTTGAACAAGGGCTGGCGCGCATTGCCGATGGAACACTCAGCAAAATCGTCCTGTCCAGATCGCTGCATTTGACATCGCCTGAACCGATTCAGACGGATGAATTGCTTCGCCATCTGGCTCAGCATAACACGCATGGCTACACGTTTGCCACAGACGTGTCCAGTAAGGAGGAAACGTCTCCCCGCCGAACATTGCTCGGAGCAAGTCCGGAGCTTCTCGTTTCAAGGATGGGAACACAGGTCGTTTCCAACCCATTAGCCGGCTCAAGGCCGCGCAGTAATGATCCTGTTGAAGACCAGCGCCGGGCAGCTGAATTGCTTTCTTCCGCAAAGGATCTTCATGAGCACGCGGTTGTCGCTGACGCGGTTGCGGCAGCGCTGAGACCTTTCTGCCGGACGCTGGAGGTTCCAGAGAAGCCTTCACTGATCAAAACGGAAACGATGTGGCACCTGTCCAGCGTGATTAAGGGAGAGCTTTCCGACCCGTCTGTAACCGCACTTGAATTGGCGGCGGCTCTCCACCCGACGCCAGCCGTCTGCGGAACACCGACTGATCTTGCAAGAGAAGCGATTCTCAGCATTGAACCATTTGACCGCGGTTTCTTTACCGGTATGGTCGGATGGTGTGACGATGCCGGTGACGGAGAATGGATCGTGACCATCCGTTGTGCAGAGGCAGAAGAACGCTCACTCCGCCTGTATGCTGGAGCTGGTGTTGTGGCCGGTTCAAAGCCTGAGGACGAGCTTCAGGAGACGTCCGCAAAGTTTCGGACAATGCTGCGGGCAATGGGCGTGGATCACATATGAACAGGGAGGGATGCAACATGCTGAAAGGATTTACGCCTTGGCCTGATGAGTTAGCTGAGACCTATCGAAAGAACGGCTGCTGGGCCGGTGAGACGTTTGGAGATTTGTTAAGGGACCGGGCAGCCAAATATGGCGACCGCATTGCGATTACATGCGGAAACACCCATTGGAGCTATCAAGAGCTTGACACAAGGGTTGATCGTTTAGCTGCCGGATTTCAGAAGCTCGGCATTCAACAGATGGATCGTGTCGTGGT
>NZ_JBSIOT010000130.1:0-1497 GCF_053613335.1 Bacillus sp. LR--39
ATCGTTCGGCACAATATATAGCAGCAGGACAGGAAATCCGATGTTAGCCAAATGCGCCGCAATCCCGGAGCCCATTACCCCCGATCCTAAAACGGCTGCCTTCCGAATGTGTTTGTGCATGAGATATCCCCCTTGAACATTGAATGAATAGTCATTCATTTTTTGACTAAAAAAATGAAACCCGTTTCTTCTTTCATCTTAAAAGATTTCCGGTTCGACTTCAATAGCTAATTTGTTATTTTTTTGTATGAAGCCTATAAAAGTCGGGCAACTTAAGCCCGGAGGTGAAGGGAATGGTACGAGAGAAAAAAAATCCGTCTTCAGCGGCAGTCAGCGCGGCGAGCGTAAAGGGAGATGCCGGTCCGACTCAGCATTACGGCGGCGGAAAACGGACAAGTCAAAATCAGCAGTATAAAAAACATAACATGGAACAATCATAATGCAGCTGCTTCCCGCGGCTGCTTTCACTTTTTCAAAATTCCTTTTAACACAAACGCTGCATTGGCAGGCCGTTCGGCAATTCTTCTCATAAAGTAGCTGAACCAGTCCGTTCCATATGGGACATACACACGCATTCTGTAGCCTTCCTTGGCGAGTTCCTTCTGACGCTCCTGCCTGATGCCGTATAGCATTTGAAACTCAAATTGCGACGCGGGGATTTGATGTTCGGCGACGAGCTGTTTCGTAAATGCAATGATGTCATCGTCATGTGTGGCGACAGCCGTGTAGTTCCCGCTTAACAACTGCAGCTTTATTAAGCTCTGAAAATGAAGGTCCGTTCCTCTTTTGTCGGGAAACGCTACGGCCGCAGATTCTTTATAAGCGCCTTTTACAAGTCTGAGATTCGGCTTTAAGTCCCGCATCTTTCTGATATCTTCTGCCGCCCGGTACAGATACGCCTGAATGACCGTGCCGAGCTTCTCAAATTCCTGTTTGCATTGCCTGTAAATAGAAAGTGTCTGTTCATAATGGGAATAGTCTTCCATATCAATGGTCACAGCAACATCATATTGCTTCGCAACGGAAAGAATGGCGCGCAAATGAGTAAGAGCAAGTTCTTCTGAAAGATCGAGCCCGATTGAGGTCAGCTTAAGTGAAAGCTCTGAGTCCAATTGATGTTCGGCAATGGCTTGAATGGCTTTCTTGCATTCCTCTGCGACTTGGTTTGCTTCTTTTTCCGAAGCTGCATACTCGCCTAAATAATCAATTGTTGCACACAAACCGGATCTGTTTAGCCTTTTGACGGTCTTAACCGCCGATTCAATCGTATCCCCTGCGACAAACCTTCGTGCTCCAAGCCGCGTTCCGTATGCTTTTGCGAACTTGGTAAGTGTTTTATTTTGAGATAAGAATAAAAACACATGTCTCAACATCCGACTCCCTCCCGCCGTCATCTTCAAAACCATGTATATAACTCCCAGTCTGAAGGAAACTATAAAATGAACAGAAACCAAAGGAGGATCACAATGGATAATCAGCAGCAATCTCAAATGCCGC
>NZ_JBSIOT010000131.1:0-1497 GCF_053613335.1 Bacillus sp. LR--39
TTAAACAGGCCGTTTTATTTAAAAGGAATGAGTATTATCGGGCCGCTTTCCTTTATATTTACAGCGTTTATCGTGTACTGGTCAGGATGGAAAACAGTCTCCTGGCTGCTCGGTTCACAGCTCGTGATGTTTTTGATCTATCTCTGTTTCAGCAAATATACGCCTAAAGAAGATGTCAGCCTCGCTCAGCAGCTGAAATCAGGCTGGTGGCTTATCGGGTTTTATATTATGATGCTGATCTTTTCCTACATCGGTTCTTTCGGACATGGTTTAGGGATTATCAGCAATCCCGTCGACCTCATTTTAGTCGCGATCGGCTCACTTGCGATTTATTACTGGGCAAAGTATACCGGGCTCCCAAAAGCCGCCATTGATTACGATAAATAAAGAAGCAACAGGTTTTCTTGCTTCTTTATTCTTTACAAACATACATTCACGCGATAAAATGAATGAGAGTCAGTCATTATTGGAGGTGTTCCTCATGCCAAAACAAACATCGGGCAAATATGAAAAAATTCTGCAGGCTGCCATAGAAGTGATTTCTGAAAAAGGCCTCGACAAAGCATCTATTTCTGATATTGTCAAAAAGGCCGGCACTGCCCAAGGAACATTCTATTTGTATTTTTCATCTAAAAATGCCCTCATACCGGCCATTGCAGAAAATCTTCTCACCCATACACTTGATCAAATCAAAGGTAGGCTGCATGGGGACGAGGATTTTTGGACCGTTTTAGATATATTAATTGATGAGACATTTCTCATTACAGAACGCCATAAGGATATTATTGTCCTCTGTTATTCCGGGCTTGCGATCGACCACTCCATGGAAAAATGGGAGACGATCTATCAGCCTTATTATTCCTGGCTTGAACAAATCATCAACAAGGCCATTGCAAACCATGAGGTAACGGAAGGCATCAATTCAAAATGGACGGCCAGAACGATTATCAACTTGGTCGAGAATACTGCGGAACGATTCTATATCGGATTTGAACAAGATGAAAATGTTGAAGTGTATAAAAAGGAAATTTTCACTTTCTTAAAACGGAGCTTAGGCACTGCTTAAAAAATGACTGGGTAACACCGCTCATTTTTTAATGCCCTAAAAATGACTGACGTTCATTCATAAAATAGAGAGGTGTTTCATTTGAATTGGGTTCTTGTTTTTATTGCAGGGCTTTTAGAGGTTGTTTGGGCCTCTTCCCTCAAACATGCCGATTCGCTTTTGGATTGGATCATCATTTTTATCTTAATCGCGGTCAGCTTTATCCTGTTGATCCGCTCTTATCAAAAAATCCCGATGGCCGCGGCGTACACTGTGTTTGTGGGAATCGGAACCGTCGGAACATATCTGACTGGAATTGTTCTGGGCGAATCCTTCTCAGCAACCCAAATGTTCTTTTTAGCTTTATTGCTGGCTGGCATTTTAGGAATGAAATTATTTACGAAAGAAAGCAAATCTCAACCGGGAGGTGAACAATAATGGCATGGTTTTTA
>NZ_JBSIOT010000132.1:0-1496 GCF_053613335.1 Bacillus sp. LR--39
AAACGGCAACTACGGCGGAATCCGCCTGTTTGGTTCTCTCGGCTTCGGCGTCGCGGTGTTTGCCATGGGACAGGTGACGAACCAGCTGTACCCCATTCACGTGATCTTTATCTTTGGCTGTGCCTTTCTGTGCATTGCCGCCATATTGGCTTCTCAAATGCCGGGCCAGCAGAAAACGAAAACAAAGGTCAATATCCGCAAAGGATTCCGGGAGCTTATCAGCAACAAAACCTTCCTCATCTTTATGATCATCACCTTTACGACATTTGCTCCAAACTTAGCGAACAATACGTATTTCAGTCTTTTTCTGGACAAAAGCGGCGCGTCTCTTTCCGCTATCGGCATTTTATTTTTCATCGGCGTGATTTCAGAAATACCATTTATGCGGTTTGCCCAAACATTTATAGATAAAATGGGGCTGCTCAACGTCATTATGCTGTCAGGTGGAGTCTCATTATTCAGGTGGGCGCTCTATTTCACGGCGCCTTCACTATGGATCATATATGTGACGGTCTTTCTTCAGGGAGTGGCCATCGGTTTATTTATCCCGGCGGCGCTTCAATATGTGAAAAAGATTACCCCAAGACACGTTGAAGCGACGGCGCTGACCATGTACGCCGTCATCGGCAACGGGTTCGGCAACTGGTTCTGCACATTTGCAGGCGGGTACATTTTTGACTACGTGTCGATTTTCGCAGTCTACTTGCTTTTTGGCATTCTGAGCATAGCAGGCTTTGGCCTGACATTATATTTAATGAAGGCTGAAAAAAACAAACATACACTTCATCAGCCGGCTGTTACTTTTAAACCATAATGACTATAATGAACAAAAGAAAGGATGTGCGTTATGAACGGGCAAGAGCGAAACAGCATTTCGAAAGGGTTGCAGGTGGATATTGTATTGAAAGAGGATCAAAAAACAGGAAAACTGACGCGAGGGACAGTGAAGGATATTTTGACGAAATCAAGCTTTCATCCGCACGGCATTAAAGTCCGGCTTGAAGATGGCCGCATCGGCCGCGTCCAGCAGATCATTTCTACATAAAAAAGCTGCCCCCGAAAAGGGCAGCTTTTTCATTATTTTTTCTGCAGAAGGACCACTTTCAAGTAGTTGCCTTCCGGAAATGCCGAAATCGTTTTGAAATCCTCCGGCAGCGTAAATTCCTCAATGATGGTGTAGCGTTCGTTTGTTTCTTTAAATGCGGCATCGATAAAGCCTTTGAATTTCTTCATGCCAAATGCGCTGCTGTTTGTAGAGGCAACAATGACACCCTTGTCAGCAGTGATGGCGATCGTTTCCTTCAGCAGGTTTTTATAATCCTTGGCCGCGCTGAAGGTGCGTTTTTTTGTGCGCGCAAAGGAAGGCGGATCGAGAATAATCAGATCAAAGCGCAAATCCTTTTTTTCAGCATATGAAAAATAATTAAAAACGTCCATCACTTTAATGTCGTGCGCTTCGTAATCCAGCTTGTTCACGCTGAATTGCTCGATCGTTT
>NZ_JBSIOT010000133.1:0-1492 GCF_053613335.1 Bacillus sp. LR--39
TTGCTTGGCGTTGTCAGCTTCCTGCTTAAGGGCTTTTTCATATACAGCCTGCAATTGATCTAAGCCTTCAATTGCCTGCTCAAATTTCGTATTGTTTTCTAATACTTGCAGGGTGCCAAAAACGATTTGATACAAAACGCCATAGTTTGTATTGATCGCAAGCGCCTCATCACCCCAATCGTACTGGGCAACATATTGCGCCTCCTGCGCTAAAGGAGACTCCGGTTTAAACGTCGTCGCAATCGTAAGTGCACCCTTTCCCCTTGCAAACGCAGCAGCTTTGACTGTCTCCGGGGTATTTCCCGAATGCGAGCACAAAATAACAAGAGACTTTTCACCAAGCTGAACAGGGTTGCGCTGAATAAATTCGTTGGCGCTGTAGAGGTCGGAGTTTATTGATTTTGACTCTCTGTCAAACACATACTTACTCGGATACATAATGGCAGAAGACCCTCCGCATGCGACAAAGAATACATGATCAATGGTTTTCCCTTTCAAATCCTGCAAGAAAGCTTGAACCTCACGATTTACTTTTGCTGTGGCCTGACTCAAATCCTTCACTCCCCGTTTTTATTATATAACGTTATATAACATTATATATTGTTATATTAAAGTCCGCGGGTAGGATTGTCAATATTATTTTCTGAAATTTCTCAATAATTTATTCGAATGACAGACAAATGGTCTATATGCGAAAAAATGCCCAAATCAAAAGCCAGAACTTGACTTAAGCTCTGGCTTCGCTGTTCAATCCGCAGACTGACGTCTTATTTAAAAAATACCTTGTCTATGTTGTACTTCGAGTGCTGTGTATTGATGATATATGTTTCGTAAATCTCTCTTTCCATTGGATCATCAACTACACATACCTCAATTTTATATACTTCGTCTCTGTGATGTTTGATCGGTGAAACAGTGTCTTCGAAATGCTTCTTAATTCTCTGTCTTAACTTTCTGGCTTTACCGACAAACAGCAGCTCGTCATGAATGTTGTAAAACATAAAAATGCCGCCTTTGTCCCTTGGGATCTGGTGAAAGTCAATGAATCCGTGAATCGGTTTTATCTTCGGCTCGTTATCATTAGCTGACTGCTGTCGTTCAGTGATGGTGACATTCGGTGCGGGTATATCAATTTTTATCAAAATCAGTTCACGTCCTCTTTTTCATTAAAGATAAATGCTAACACATACAGAAAAGAAAAGCTAGAACAGCTTTATACTATTTGTTTGTTAAACCTTTATTTATTATGCAAGCGCTCCGGCTGGATCATACGGGCCAAGGTCGATTTCAGTCTGCTTTCCGAGAACGAGTTTTGCGAGCTCTGCACCCAAGAACGGCCCCATCGTCAGTCCAGAAGCACCCAAACCGTTTGCAGCATACAGGCCTTGAACATTCGGCACGGCCCCTACGACCGGCAGAAATCCGGGTGTAAACGGCCTGAAGCCCACTCTTGTTTCAACAGCAGCCGCATCAGCAAGACCCGGTGCAACGG
>NZ_JBSIOT010000134.1:0-1489 GCF_053613335.1 Bacillus sp. LR--39
ATGGAAATTATATGAACATTTTAGAGAAGCATATTGACCGTATTAGGCACGTTCATTTTAAAGACGCGCGCCTTAAGATCATGGAGAAATGCAAGCGGGAAGGAAATTCGTTCCAACAGGCGTTTCTGCAAGGGATGTTCACAGTTCCAGGCGACGGCTGCATCGACTTTAGAGAAGTATATCAAACGCTTTTAAAGCACGGCTATTCCGGCTGGATCGTAGTGGAAGCCGAGCAGGATCCCGATGTTGCCAACCCGCTTGAATACGCATTGATCGCCAGAAAGTACATCGATCGTCACTTGTTGAATGTCCCAGCAACCAATTAAGGGGGCTCTAAATTGAGCAATGGAAGTGCAGCAGTCTCACCATTCAATAAACGAACCGTCGCAGCAGCTTTGGCAAATTACATTGATGCAGGCTCCATTGTCGCAGGATCGGCAGGATTATCTTTATGGGTCAGTTACCTGAAGCTTTCTGATACACAGATCGGACTGCTCGGCGCATTTAGCGCCAACGCCATTTCGGCAGCAATCGGAGCGCTGCTCGGAGGCTTTTTGGCCGACAAAATTGGCCGAAAGGCTGTCTATACGAACAGTATGCTGGTTTATGCACTGGGCATTTGTTTAGTTTTATTCGGCACCAGCTTCCCCTTTTTGTTAAGCGGTTACATTATTATCGGTTTATCGGTAGGAGCTGATATTACGGCTTCCTGGACGATCATCGCAGAGAACGCACCTAAGAAAAACAGGGCGCGTCATTGCGGGGTTGCACAGGTCGCATGGGCTGCGGGAGCGGTTGTGGTTCTGCTGCTGTCGGTCCTGCTCGGTGATTTAGGCTTATTGGGCAATAAAATCGTGTTTGGGCATTTGCTCGTTATCGCACTGATTACTTATGTTCTGCGGAAAAGGCTGCCGGAATCCGATGCCTGGCAGGATCAATCCGAAATGGCTCAAGCCGTCAGGAAGCCGAAGACGCCTTATCTCGATTTGCTTCAGCCTAAGTATTTGAAAAGCATTTTATTCTTAATGGGCGTGTACTTGGTTTGGAATCTGGCTGCAGGTGTCATGGGGTTTTTTATGCCTTACATTTATCAGCAGGTCGGCGATGTATCAGCGACCATGGCAAATATTTTGCAGATGGGGCTGTTTATTTTCACCGGGCTTGGCGTCGCTTTTATCTTCATGCCGTTTGCAGACAAATACAGGAAGACAGTGTTTGGGATCTCCGCATTTGCGGCGGTGATCGGCTGGTCATTGTTTCTGCTTCCGGCAGAGGGCATGCCGATTCTCATCCTCTTTATCGTGATGATCGGCATAAACAACGGGGCGGGGCAACAGGCCAACTATCAATTATGGGCGAGTGAAATTTTCCCGACGGAATATCGCGCATCTGCACAAGGATTGATGTTCTTCCTTGTTCGTATCTCAATCGGGGCTTGGAGCCTTTTCGTTCCAATGATCATCTCGAATTTTGGAATTGCATTTATGGC
>NZ_JBSIOT010000135.1:0-1487 GCF_053613335.1 Bacillus sp. LR--39
CTGTATGACTGTACTTTATCCAGTCTTTTTTGCAGGGCAGTTTTGGCGTCGGAGCCCGGCAGCTGGCTGACGAGTTCTCGCGCTTTGTTGATATCGGTTTGTGCTTTTGTTTGTTCCGCTTTTTTCACCGCTTGCTCTGCTGCCGCGTACGCTGAATCTGTTGCCTGTGCTTTATACTGGATTAAGCCGTAGCCAAATTGCTGATCGCGGCCTGCGGTACCAAGATCAACGATATTTCTCCGCATTTCCTCGCGAAGCTGGACGTTTGTCTCGGCAGGATCACGCTGTTTTAACAAAGCAAACATGGCTGCGGCGTGCGGTGTCGCTTGGGATGTTCCGCTTCCCGTTGCATAATACTGGTTTAAGTAAGTGCTTGTGATGTTTGTCCCCGGCGCTGAAAATTCAACTTCATCTCCAGTTGTTGAGAAGGAGGCAAGCTGATTCTTTTCGTTTGTTGCTGAAACCACAACGACACTGCTGTATGCCGCCGGATAATTCACTGGCTTGCCGTTTCCGTCGTTACCGCTTGCGGCAACAAGCAGAACACCTTGTTCATATGCTTTGTTCACGGCGTCATGAAGGATTTTGCTGTCTGACGTCGTTCCAAGGCTCATATTGACGATGTCCATCCCGTTTGCGATCGACCAGTCAATTCCTTGGAGAAGGCTTTGAAGATCCCCCGAGCCGTTCTGATCAAGCGCTTTAACCGCGTATATTTGTGCTTCCGGTGCGATGCCGTCAATTCCGTAGCCGTTATGCTTGGCTCCGATAATCCCTGCGACATGTGTTCCGTGGCCGTTATCATCTTTGTAAGAAGAGGTATAACTGACAGCTGAATACCCGCCGGCAATCGACAGGTCATCGTGGGGGGAGATCCCGCTGTCAATGACGGCAATTTTGATATATTTTCCTGTCAGTCCTGCCTTCCAAGCCTGTTTCACCTGAATGGGCTCAAGGTTCCATTGCTCAAAGTTGTCAGAGGTGTCAGTGCCGTCTGACAGCACTTTGAAATCCGTGCTGTCTGCTGCGGTAAATGATACGTTGTTTTCTACATACAAAATATCAGGATCCTGCTTTAATTCTTTTACTGTCTCCTGGTCTGCTGTGACCGCTACCGCGGGAAGATGCTTATACTGCTGTTCAACATCAGCATCACTATCCAGGATGGTTTCCTTTCCGGCCTTGTTTTTATAAACCACAATAACCTCTTTCTCGCTGCTGTTTTGCGCATGAGCGAGAGGGCCTATGGTGAGAAAACTGAAAAACAGAGTGACTGATACAACAAGTTTGCAAGACATGTTTTTGATGGTTCATCTCCTTTTTCTATGATGTTTGATATATATATCGGAGAAAAAAAGAGAGATTAATAGTAAGAAGGAAAAAATTTTTCATGGGCAGGGTTGTTTAGCAAAATGCAGATTTTTTCCGCATAAAGAGGAAATTTTTCAAATGAATTTGTAAGCGTTTTCAAAATAAGATAAAGAAAA
>NZ_JBSIOT010000136.1:0-1480 GCF_053613335.1 Bacillus sp. LR--39
CAGCCCAGAACTTGCTTTGCCTTGTGAGAGCCGGCAATCAGGATGCTCGGGTCGCCGGCTCTGCGCTTGCCGATCTCGGCGGTAATGTCTTTCCCGGTTGCCTTTCTGGCCGCATCAATCATTTCTTTCACCGAAAATCCTTCGCTGCTGCCGAGATTGAATATATCGCTTTTGCCGCCTTTTCTTAAATAGTCTAATGCCGACAGATGAGCGTCAATGAGGTCTTCAACATGAACATAGTCGCGGATGCATGTGCCGTCGGGCGTATCATAGTCATCGCCGAAAATCGTTATATGCGGTCTTTGGCCGAGAGCGGTCTGCAGGATGAGGGGGACTAGGTGTGTTTCCGGACGGTGGTCTTCTCCGATTTCTCCCGTCTCCCTTGCCCCTGCAACATTGAAGTACCTGAGAGACACAAAGCTGATCCCATGGGCTTCTTCAGTCCGCTTCATGAGCTTTTCCATGATCAGTTTCGTTTCCCCGTAGGTGCTTGTCGGCATTGTCGGCATGTCTTCTGTAATCGGCACCGATTCAGGCTCTCCGTAGACGGCCGCCGTCGAGGAGAATACGATTTTTTTTACATCGTGCTCGAGCATCGCCTGAAGCAAAACCTGTGTTCCGGATACATTGTTGTCGTAATATTTGAGCGGATCTTTCATCGATTCGCCGACAAGTGAACTGGCGGCAAAATGGATCACTTCTTCAATACGTTCCTTTTCGAAAACCGTGCGGAGGAAATCGCGATCGCGCACATCCCCTTCATAAAAGATCGCATCAGGATGTACTGCCTGTCTTTGGCCGGTCTCGAGGTTGTCAACGACAACGACGTTTTCGCCTCTGTCTATTAATTGGTACACGGCGTGTGAACCGATATAGCCGGCACCGCCCAAAACCAACACGCTCATATCCATTCCCCTTTCTATATTTCTTTGGCGCCGTCGCCTATTGCCGCAGTATAAAAAGCGGCATCATAGCCAACCGTTTCGCGGTAGACGGCATTCACGCGTTCTTTAAAGCTGTCTGTCCGGTCTTTTTCTACAATCGCAATCGCACAGCCGCCGAACCCGGCGCCGGTCATGCGGGCGCCAAGGACACCGTCTTGTTCCCAGGCCGCCTGGACAATGGCATCAAGCTCCAGCCCCGTCACTTCATAATCATCCCTTAATGACAAATGGGATTCATTCATCAGCTTGCCAAATCCGGCGAGGTCGCCTTCGCGAAGTTTTTCAAGCGCCTTCAGCGTCCGGGCATTTTCGTAGACAGCATGTTTGGCGCGTTTTTGATTGATTTCATTTCTGATGAGGTGCTGATGGGCTTCAAATCCTTCCATCGTCAATTCGCCCAGGCTTGCGATCGACAACTCCTGTTGCAGATCGCCGAGCGCCTCTTCACATTGGGCGCGCCTTTCATTATATTTAGACCCGGCCAGCGTCCGCTGTTTGTTTGTATTGATGATGATCACATCGTGTTCTTTCAACAC
>NZ_JBSIOT010000137.1:0-1479 GCF_053613335.1 Bacillus sp. LR--39
CGGCGCCGGCGCGCTCGGAACAGCCAGTGCAGAAATGCTGGTGAGAGCGGGAGTCGGCTCTGTGAAAATTGCCGACAGAGATTATGTTGAATGGAGCAACCTCCAGCGCCAGCAGCTTTATACAGAAGATGATGTCAAAAAAGAAATGCCGAAAGCAGCCGCTGCGGAGCGCCGTCTCCGTTCGATTAACAGCGATGTTGATGTGACCGGACTTGTCATGGATGTGACAGCAGAAAATATCTTCGAGCTGATTAGGGATGCATCGATTATTGTGGATGCGGCTGATAATTTTGAAACCCGCCTGATCGTAAATGATGCTGCGGTAAAGGAAGGGATTCCTTTTCTTTACGGTGCCTGTGTAGGGAGCTACGGCCTCACCTTTACCGTGGTGCCGGGTTCTACTCCTTGCCTGCATTGCTTGCTCGATACACTTCCGATTGGCGGAGCAACATGTGACACAGCCGGCATCATCAGTCCGGCTGTTTTGCAGGTAGCAGTCTTTCAGGTAACAGATGCACTGAAGCTGCTGACGGGAGAGGAGTGCGAGCCGGTGCTGCGCTCCTTTGATTTGTGGAAAAACGAGCGGTCAGAAGTGAGAGCGGCCAATCTCAAACATGACGCATGCCCAAGCTGCGGCACAAAGGATTTTCCGTTTTTGTCATATGAAAATCAAACAAAAGCGGCTGTATTGTGCGGCAGGAACACGGTGCAGATCAGATCATCTATTACGAAAGAAGCGGATCTTGAAGCGCTTGCCGGTCAGCTGACGCAGGCCGGGCTTGAAGTAGCTGCGAACCCGTATTTAATTTCCTGCCGCTCGGATGATATGAAAATGGTGCTGTTCCGGGACGGCAGAGCTTTGATCCATGGAACAAATGATATTGCCCGGGCAAAATCCATTTATCATAAATGGATCGGGTAATAAAAGGAGTGTAGTGTAATGAGTATATATAAAGCATTGACAATCGCCGGATCAGATTCAGGCGGCGGCGCAGGGATACAGGCTGATATTAAAACCTTTCAAGAGCTTGATGTATTCGGAATGTCTGCGATTACAGCGGTAACCGCTCAAAATACGCTTGGCGTTCATGGGGTGTATCCGCTGACTGTAGAGGCGTTGAGACAGCAAATTGTCGCTGTTGCTGAGGATTTGAGACCGGATGCAGTCAAAACGGGAATGCTCTGGAATGCCGACATGATTGAAGAAGTGGCAAGAAAAATTGACGAGTACGGATTCAATCGTGTAATTGTTGATCCGGTTATGATCGCAAAGGGCGGGGCATCCTTGCTGCGTGATGAGTCAGTTGCCACCTTAAAGGAGTTGCTCATTCCAAGAAGCTACGCGATTACGCCGAATGTCCCGGAAGCAGAAACGCTGACAGGAATGACAATCAGCTCGCTGGATGACCGGAAAAAAGCAGCCGAGCAGCTCGTCAAGATGGGTGCGCAGCATGTCATTATCAAAGGCGGGCACCAGCC
>NZ_JBSIOT010000138.1:0-1477 GCF_053613335.1 Bacillus sp. LR--39
TCAACGGGCCAAAAGGGACAGGCTTTTTATATGCTAGTAAAGATGTGAAGCTTTCACCGCTTTTATTCGGAGGAGAGCAAGAAAGAAAACGCCGTGCCGGAACGGAAAATGTTCCAGGCATTGTCGGGCTGAAAGAAGCGATCAAGCTGTCAAGTGAAGAACGTGACGAAAAAAACGAGAAGTATCAATCGTTTAAAGCAATCTTTGCTGACACGCTTAGAGATGCAGGTGTGGCATTCGAGGTCAACGGGGACAAAGAGCATAGTCTGCCGCATGTTCTGAATCTTTATTTCCCCGGTGTGTCAGTGGAAGCGCTGCTGGTTAATCTTGATATGGCTGGTGTCGCTGTCTCCAGCGGTTCAGCGTGCACGGCCGGTTCAGTCCTGCCGTCACATGTTCTGACTGCTATGTTCGGCGAAGAGAGTGACCGGCTGACGTCCTCTATTCGAATCAGCTTCGGCCTCGGCAATACGGCTGAGCAAGTGAAAACTGCTGCCAAACATGTGGCCGACGTTGTCAAACGGCTGACACAATAAGGCGGCGTAGTAATTGGAGTGAATGAAATGGAAAAACGGCCGGAGGATACAAGAGTCGTTGTCGGCATGTCCGGCGGAGTAGACTCATCTGTGGCGGCCCTGCTGTTAAAAGAACAGGGCTATGATGTAATCGGAATCTTTATGAAAAACTGGGATGATACGGACGAAAACGGTTTTTGCACGGCGACAGAGGATTATGAAGATGTGATCCGCGTCTGCAACCAAATCGGAATTCCGTATTATGCCGTAAACTTTGAAAAGCAATATTATGAGAAGGTATTTCAATATTTCCTTGATGAATATAAAGCAGGCAGAACACCAAACCCGGATGTATTGTGCAACAAAGAAATTAAATTCAAAGCCTTTTTGGAGCATGCATTGTCACTTGGCGCCGACTATTTAGCGACTGGCCACTATGCAAGAGTAGACAGAAGCGGCGGAAAAGTCAGAATGCTGCGCGGCATTGATGAAAACAAGGATCAAACGTACTTCCTGAATCAGCTGACAGAAGATACGCTGAGCAAAGTCATGTTCCCGATCGGCGAACTTCAAAAAAGCCGTGTGCGTGAAATCGCCAAAGAAGCAGAACTTGCAACGGCGACGAAAAAAGACAGTACAGGCATCTGCTTTATCGGCGAACGCAACTTCAAAACGTTTCTCAGCCAATATCTCCCTGCACAGCCGGGCGATATGATGACGATGGACGGCGAAGTAAAAGGCCGCCACGACGGGTTGATGTACTATACGATCGGACAGCGTCACGGCCTTGGCATCGGCGGAAGCGGCGAGCCGTGGTTTGCGGTAGGCAAAGATCTTGAAAAGAACATCCTCTACGTGGATCAAGGGTTCCATAACCCGCTTTTATATTCTGACAAAATCACAGCAACAAATATCAGCTGGGTACGTTCGGATATCATGAAGGGCGAAGAGATTTCCTGCAC
>NZ_JBSIOT010000139.1:0-1469 GCF_053613335.1 Bacillus sp. LR--39
CATTATCTAAATAATATGTATGCGAAACGGGAAATTGGAAATGATCCGCGTGTCGAGGGAATTTTCTTAACGGAGGATGGAGCTGTTGCAGAGGGTATCATATCTAATGTCTTCTGGAGAAAAGGTCGCTGTATCTATACGCCATCGCTTGATACCGGTATTCTGGACGGCGTCACGAGACGTTTTATCATAGAAAATGCAAAGAATATCGGCCTGGAGCTCAAAACGGGCCGATATGAGCTAGAAGCTCTCTTGACAGCTGACGAAGCGTGGATGACGAACTCGGTTCTTGAAATCATCCCGTTTACTAAAATAGAAGAAGTAAACTATGGAAGCCAAAGCGGAGAAGCAACCTCCGCTCTTCAATTGTTATACAAAAAAGAAATAAAGAACATGATGTATGAAAAGGGAGGAAGAGCATGGCGCAGCACACAATAGATCAAACACAAGTAATCCACACTAAGCCCAGCGCTTTATCATATAAAGAGAAGACGCTGGTGATGGGAATTTTAAACGTAACGCCTGACTCTTTCTCGGACGGCGGAAAATATGACAGCTTGGACAAGGCGCTGCTGCACGCGAAAGAGATGATCGATGATGGTGCCCATATCATTGATATCGGAGGGGAATCGACAAGGCCTGGCGCTGAGTGCGTATCTGAGGATGAGGAGATGTCCAGAGTCATTCCGGTGATTGAGCGGATTACGAAAGAGCTTGGTGTTCCTATTTCTGTAGACACGTACAAGGCTTCTGTCGCAGATGAAGCAGTGAAAGCCGGTGCATCCATTATCAATGATATTTGGGGAGCCAAACATGATCCGAAGATGGCTTCCGTTGCAGCTGAACATAATGTTCCAATTGTACTCATGCATAACCGCCCTGAAAGAAACTACAATGACTTATTGCCGGATATGCTGTCGGACTTAATGGAGAGTGTAAAAATTGCTGTTGAGGCCGGAGTAGACGAGAAGAACATTATTCTTGATCCCGGTATCGGTTTCGCGAAAACCTATCACGATAACTTGGCAGTGATGAACAAACTAGAGATTTTCAGCGGGCTGGGGTATCCGGTTCTTCTGGCAACCTCCCGAAAAAGATTCATCGGACGTGTTCTGGATCTTCCGCCTGAGGAGCGGGCTGAGGGCACAGGCGCGACTGTGTGTCTCGGCATTCAAAAAGGCTGTGACATTGTCAGGGTCCATGATGTAAAGCAAATTGCCAGAATGGCGAAAATGATGGACGCGATGCTGAATAAGGGAGGGGTGCACCATGGATAAAGTTTATGTAGAAGGTATGGAGTTTTACGGATATCACGGTGTGTTCAAAGAAGAAAACAAACTTGGCCAGCGGTTTAAAGTCGATTTAACCGCTGAGCTGGATTTAAGCAAAGCCGGACAAACAGACGACCTTGAGCAAACGATCAACTATGCTGAACTCTATCACGTATGTAAAGATATCGTGGAAGGGGA
>NZ_JBSIOT010000140.1:0-1466 GCF_053613335.1 Bacillus sp. LR--39
CCGAGCGAAAGCTTCTTCTTCAAATAAGGCCGGTTAAAACATACGGCTGTGATTAAATAGTGGCCGACCAGAAGCCTGAATGTCAGCCTGTTTCGTTTTTTTCCGTAATAGGTAAGAGAAGGCTCTGAATGAACCTTCCCTTCGACTGTGACTCTTTCATCATGCTTTACTTCTTCTAAATCCCTCAGCTCGTAGTCATCATAGCGATAAGGGAAATAATTCAGAAGATCAGAAATGTCATAAATACCGAGTTCGTGTAATGTTTTTTCTGTTTCCGGCCCAATACCCTTAATGTTAGCTATACTAGTTTGCTGATGTTGTTTCACGTGAACCTAGCGCTCCTCCGAAAATTTTTTTCTCTAATTCTCTTCCTGTCGGTGTTGCCGCTAAACCGCCTTGGCCTGTTTCTCTAAGTGCAGTTGGCATCGTTTGGCCTATTTTATACATGGCATCGATAACCTCATCACATGGAATACGGCTTGTAATGCCCGCCAATGCCATATCAGCGGCAATCATTGCATTTGACGCGCCCATCGCATTCCGTTTCACGCAAGGCACCTCAACAAGCCCTGCAACAGGGTCGCACACGAGGCCTAGCATATTTTTTAATGTAATGGCCATAGCTTCCGCGCTTTGTTCGGGTGTTCCTCCTGCCATTTCAACAATGGCCGCAGCCGCCATGCCTGAAGCTGATCCAACCTCTGCCTGACATCCTCCGGCGGCGCCGGAAATGCTTGCGTTATTAGCCACGACAAATCCGAAAGCCCCGGCTGTAAACAAAAAGCGGATCATTTGTTCTCTTGTTGGATTCAGCTTTTCTTTTACAGCAAATAACGTACCGGGCACCACACCGGCAGAACCTGCAGTCGGTGTCGCACAGATGGTTCCCATTGCTGCATTTACTTCATTTGTTGCAACGGCTTTCGATACAGCATCTAAAATCAGCGGGCCAGACAGGCTTTTTCCCGATCGAATATAGGCCTGCAATTTAACGGCATCTCCGCCTGTTAAGCCCGTTTGGCTCGTAACTCCCTCGAGTCCTTTCTGAACCGCCGCTTCCATAACAGACAGGTTATGATCCATCTGCTGAAAAATGTCCTCTTTTGTTTTTTCTGTTACTTCCATCTCTTGAGCTATCATCACATCAGAGATCAATATTTGTTTTTCTTTAGTAATCTCAATTAATTCTTTTACATTACGAAACATAACTGGCTCCTCCTGACCCTTTTCGCTAGTCAGCAATCTTTGTCACTTGAATAATATTCGGCAGCTTCGACAGCTCGTCGAGAATATGGTCGTCAATATTTTGATCGACCTCTATTGTCATCAGCGCAAGCTGTCCGATATCTTTCCGGGCTACTTCCATATGTCCTACGTTGATTGAAAATTTCGCCAGAACATTGGCAACACCGGCAATTGTGCCAAATTTGTCATTATGAACAACTAATATGGCCGGATGATTTCCT
>NZ_JBSIOT010000141.1:0-1465 GCF_053613335.1 Bacillus sp. LR--39
GCCATTCCCCATGCTATATCAAAACGTATGAGGTCGATCCCGGCTACAAAATGGCTGTATGCGCCGCACACCCTGATTTCCCCAAGGATATCATAATAGTCTCGTACGAAGAGCTTTTATAAATGGCTCATCAACAGCTTGACACCGCGCTCAATATCTTCCGTTTTCACATTGGAAATATTGATTTTTAATAGATTTTCTTTCTGATAATCTGATAAATAATGACGGTCTATCGCCTCAAGGATCACCCCTTGTTTTTTCAGCCTATGAATCACTCTTGAGGCGGGCAGATCCTGAGGAAGCACCAGGTGGGTGTGCATGCAGGGTGCCTGCCCGCTGGAGAACGTAAAGCGGCCGCTTCCCAGCTGCCTGTGTGTTTGAATGGCTTGATGAAGCTTCAGCGACCGCTCTTTATAAGAATCTCTGATTTTCTCCTTATGCCTGCCGTACATACCGCTTTTCAGGTAAATCTCCAATGCCGCTTGAGAAATCATCGAACAGTCGATGTCGTTCAGCTTTTTGTACGCATAGAACGTGTCAGTCAGCGCTTCGGGCAAAACAGCCGCCCCCACGCGAAGGCCGGGGAACATCATTTTCGAGAAGCTTTTCAAATAGATGACATGTGAGGACAGATCATATGCGTACAGCGGATCTGCCTTTTTATTTTCCTCCAGATCACCGAGGTAATCATCCTCAACGAGATAGACATCATACGCTTCTGCCAGTCTCACAAGCTCCTGTTTATCACGCTCTGACAATGAGCAGCCAAGCGGGTTATGGAAGCGCGGCATCGTATAAAAAAATTTAATCGATTCTGTTTGAAATAACCGCTCAACCTCGGCTATATCAAGTCCCTCTTCCGTTCGTTTCACCCCGATGGCGGGAATCCCAAGCGTCTCAAGCTGTTCGACCATCAAATGGTAGCCCGGCTGTTCAATGGCGATCTTCTCTTTCCCATTTGGGAACGGCATGGCACAAAGCAGAGATAACGCCTGCTGGACACCTGATGTAATGAAAATATGCCGTTCATCCGCAAATACCTGTTGATTGGCCAAGAGCTTTCGGAGTACACGGATGAGTGATGGAAGCCCCTTTGGCGTCCCATAAATAAACAAATCGTTTTTGTATGTATCAATCGCTTTGTTGATACAGTGCTGAAAATCAAGATACGGAAACACATCTGGATCCGGCGCAGATGTGGCAAAGTCGATGGGGCCAGGCTGCCCGCTTTTTGATTTCCCTGTCTTTTTCACAATATAATAGCCGCTTTTCGGAACAGAATAGATAAGGTGGCGCTTTTCCAGCTCCTGCAGCGCGCGGATCACTGTGCTTTTGCTGACTTGGTAGCGGGCGGACATCTGACGGATAGATGGAAGCCTGTCTCCTTCTTGATAGGCGGTGCTTTGCATCATCTCCTCTATCCTCGTTACTAGACTCATATATTTCTCCATGCCTTCTCCCCCTA
>NZ_JBSIOT010000142.1:0-1464 GCF_053613335.1 Bacillus sp. LR--39
GCGTATATTGATAAAGCAAAAGTCTGAAATGCACGTCCTGCAAAAGAAGGATATTATTTTCGCAGAACGGACGGGACGTTCGACGACGATTGTGACAACCGCCGAAGAAGTGCAAACGTATCAAACATTAAATGATATTAAAGGTGACCGCCCGAAAAAGATTTTCTTCGTTCGCATCGTTCCTTTATTATCAACATTCATTACATAAAGCATTTTTCCGCTTATACCAAGCATTCATTCACAGTTTCCTTTGAGGGAACGTGTAAAAAAGCGATGATCACTAAGAAGCAGCTTGATTATTTTCAAAACTACTACTTTTGAGGAGTTCAGAACGTGATTACCCTTTTTCAATATCTTTATCTGGTTTTATTTAGTTTCATATGTTATCAGGGAGCTGCTGCTTTTTCACACAGCACAGCCGCCTCTTGGCTCGCCGCTGCTTTAGGCGCAGCTGCTGCAGGATTGTACATTTGGAATACGAAGCGGGTGTGGAAACACTGTTCCTCAGGGCTTTGTGCGTGGATTGCCGTGATTCAAGTGATGTCGGCGGGAGTAGTGTTGATTGGCACAGACATCATGCCGGCATTATGTGTAATCGCGATATTTGCAGGGTGTGAAGGGCTCCGTATCGGACAGTCTGCTTTACAGGCAAGGCTTTCTGATCAAATTGATAAGCTGACTCAAGCTGAACAGCACGCCAATCAAATGCTGATTGATGTCAGAAGCCGGAATCATGACACAATGAAACATATCACTGCAATCAAATCAGCTCAGCCCAAGGCAGATACACAAGCATATATTCAAAAATGGGCGGATCAATACAGTCAATATGACCGTTTTTTGAAAGGAGAGAACGCGTACGTTGCAGGGGTGCTTTATGATTTTTTAGAAAAAGCCAGTGCCTCGAATGTGAGTGTTTCGCTGCATATGCATACACCGCTTTCTTCCCTTCCGTTTTCGCCTGCTGATCAGGTCAGCTTGGTCGGCAACATATTAGAAAATGCGCTCGACAGCGCGGCGGAGGCCCGAGAAAAAGCAGAGATTAAACTGGAGACTTCACTGCGCAGCGGGCTTTATGTACTGACTTGTGAAAACAGCACTCCCGGGATGGACCCAAAAGTGCTCGATACAATTTATCAATCGTTTGGCCGCTCAACGAAAAACGGCGCTCATGAAGGCATGGGCACATATATCATTCAAAAACTGGTGAAGAGCGCTTTTGGCAGGCTGGATTTTACCTACCGCCACCCCGTCTTCCGGTTAGAAATCAAAATTCCGTTTCAGAAATAAAAAAACCTTGAAAAGCCTGGCTTTTCAAGGTTTTTTTCATTATGAGGATAACGCTTGGGCAAAACGATCTGCTTCATCTTGCAGCGTGCTTTCAATTTCTTTGTAACGGCTGGAAATCGTTGATGCACTAACGCCGTATTTTTTCGCCAGTTTAGCCTGGGAAACGGACGCGCC
>NZ_JBSIOT010000143.1:0-1462 GCF_053613335.1 Bacillus sp. LR--39
TGAGAGGAGAAAGGAAGACAAATAGTGCGATTCCTGCGAGAATCAGCATGGCGATAATAATCATCCACTTTTTCATATCCTCCTCCTTAGTTGATGGTCATGATGGTTGTCGTATACGAAGAACTTGTGATGTCGCGCGGATACACGCCTAAGCCTCCGTTGCTGTCTATATCAATCCCTGCTTTCAGCAAAAAGGCGGACCATAGGAGCTTTGAACAGTTTTTGGCACCGTCATGGCCGGTATTTCTGTTATTTACGAAGTTAAATGAGTATGGATCGCCGACCTTTGATACCGCCCAGTCAGCGGCAGCTGTTTTTTGAGATGAGGTGACGCTGACAGTTTGCACAATGGAGTTGTCTTCCACGTCTCTGGCATTGTAAGCGATCTGCCTGACGCCGTCGCCCGGGACAGATTCAACAATTTTGTCAGCGGCGGAGTACATGCCGACGTGGCCATGATTGTAGTAGGCTGTGTAGGAGTTCGTGTAATAGATATTGCCTTTCGCGCTTGTCGGGAGTTTTTTCGTGCCGGACGACCCGCCCATGATAGACATGCCGCTTTCCTTGGCGAGCCGGTCTCCTTCTGCTTTATCAGCCGTGATTTCCTTATAGAACTGTTTTAGGATAACGTCCTGCTTTACGTGCTGCTGTTTGGCAATCTGGCTGGCAGATTTCATGATTTCTTCCGGTGTCGTGCCTGGCTGCAGTGCGGCGATTTCTTCAGCATAATTTGTGTTCTTTACGGCTTTGGCGGGAGAAACGAACAGGCCGCCACACATTGTAAGCGCTACCAAAAACATCGACACTCGTTTCTTCAACTTCATTACATCTCCTCTTTTCTTGTGAGTGTAGGAAAGGTAATTTCCTCACCCACATTATATTAGGAAAATAAGGAAAGTAACTAGGTTATTTACAGAATTTTTAGAAATCATTTACAGACTTCTTGCTCATCACTACGTCTGTTTCTTGAAATCCGGTTTGCTCATATAGCTTTCGCGCCGTCTGATTATGGGCAAAGACATGAAGGGACAGCTTGCGGATTCCCATGCTGCGTGCCGTTTGATCTAATGCCACCAATGCTTGCTTTGCGTAGCCCTTTCCCCGATACGGTTCATATAACCCGAAATCATAAATAAACGCTTCCTGCTGCGGATGCTCCGGTTCAGCATGTATCCAGAGCCAGTCAACGACATCCTTTTCATTCAGCTTGAGGATCCACAAATGGTGATGGGGTGTTTCCAGCCCTCTCGGAAGCAGATCAGTAAATGCCTGCTTAGACAAAAGCTGTGCATCTTCAGGCAGCCATGTTCCCGCTTTTACCTTTTCTTCCGCGTAATGCTTTGTTGTGTACGTGAGATAAGACCGAAATTCTTCTGTCTGCATAGGGGTCAGCATGATTGTCATATCATCTCTCCTTCATATATTGACTAGAGGATTTTACGTAAAATAGAAAGAGGTGTTA
>NZ_JBSIOT010000144.1:0-1460 GCF_053613335.1 Bacillus sp. LR--39
ATCAATTTTGATCAAACGTGAATCAGACAGCATCTCATCAAGAAAAGTCCATGATTGTTTGCTGCCGGTAAACCCGTGCAGACAGACGACGGCTTCGGAAGCATTCGGTCCCTCGTCTGCCACTGCATATCGGACACCATCTGATACCGTTATGTTTACAGTTCCCATTGTTTTTTCACTTCCCGCACCGCCTCATTCAGCATATCGCGATGAAGCTGGACTCTTGATTGGCGATCCGTTTTGATTTCAATCAAATGGAGTCCGGGCTTGTCTGCCTGCGGCGCATAAGCTGTTTTGAATTCATCCCAAGAAGCCGGGCATGAATACGTTCCGCCGTAAAGTGCAGCCGCATGCTTGAAATCGAGCCCTGTCGGTGTGCCGAACAAATCTTCAAAGTGTGTCTTTTCAGAAGCCTGCGGCAAAAAGGAGAAAATCCCTCCTCCGTCATTATTGACAAGAATCACAGTAAGAGGAATACCCAGCTTTTTGGCCGCCAGCAGGCCGTTTAAATCGTGATAAAAAGATAAATCTCCAATCACAAGGGTAACAGGCGCTTTTGTTCCTTCACATACCCCCATGGCAGAGGAGACGACACCGTCTATCCCGTTTGCTCCCCGGTTTGAATAAATCCGGAAAGGGCGGTCCTGCTTTTCAAAAAACGTATCAACATCCCTGATCGGCATGCTGTTTCCCACAAACAGCGAGCTGTTTTCAGGCACAAGATGCTGAAGGATTCGATAGAGATTGCCTTCAAACGAAACATCTTCACTGCTGATTGTTTGCAGATGCTCGCGGAACCGCCTATTAACAAACTGCCACTTTTCCAGCCACTCTGAGGATCTGGCAGCAGCAGTAAGCCCTGCCATAATCTCCTCAGCAAAAACAGACGCATTACAATGAATCATATGCGCGCTTACCTGCGTCGGATCTCTCCAGCCTCCATCCTCGTCAATCACTATTTGCTGAATCGCCGGATCATCCTTAAGCCATAAGAAAACCGGTTTTGAAACAGGCATCGGTCCAAACCGAATGACAACATCAGGACGAAGTTTCCGCTTCAGCTCATCATCTTTTAAAACCGAATCATACGCATCAATAACAGTGCTTTTATCATGAACACCATTCCGCAGATTAGACAGCGGATCCGCTAAAATTGGATACTGAAGCGCTTTTGACAGCGCAATAATGTTTTCCTTATCCGCATCACTATGGAGCTCTCCGCAGACGATCATTCCTTTTTCAGCCTCTGCGAGCATCTCAGCCACATCAGACAGGGACTCTCGGTCAACAGACTGCGTACCCGTTTTCACAGATACATGACGGCCTGTTCTCATTCTTCCAAACGGCTCATCTGAAAGATCCGGCATCAGCGGTTCGCGCAGCGGCATATTCACATGGACAGGCCCCATCGGGCGCTTTTGTGCTTCTCCGGCAGCGCGGCTTGCCAGCGTTCGGATGTA
>NZ_JBSIOT010000145.1:0-1453 GCF_053613335.1 Bacillus sp. LR--39
CGGGGTCACCTTTCAGATTCGTGAAGGAGAAACGTTCGGGCTAGTCGGGGAATCAGGGTGCGGGAAATCAACCTTGGGGAGAGTGCTGATGCGCCTTTATCAGCCGACAGAAGGAAGCGTGACATACCGCGGCACAAATCTTCATGCGCTGAGTGAAAAAGAGCAGTTTGCCTTCAACCGCAAACTGCAGATGATTTTTCAGGACCCTTATGCTTCACTTAACCCGCGCATGACCGTTCGAGAAATTATTTTGGAGCCGATGGAGATTCACAATCTCTACAATACCCATAAAGCGCGGCTTCTCGTCGTGGACGAGCTGCTTGAGGCAGTTGGGCTTCATCCCGATTTTGGCAGCCGTTATCCGCATGAATTCAGCGGCGGGCAAAGGCAAAGAATCGGGATTGCGAGAGCACTGTCGCTGAATCCTGAATTTATCGTGGCGGACGAACCGATTTCTGCTCTTGATGTCTCTGTTCAAGCGCAGGTGGTCAACCTGCTGAAGCGGCTTCAAAAAGAGAAAGGGCTTACGTTTTTATTCATTGCCCATGATCTTTCGATGGTGAAGCATATCAGTGACAGGATCGGTGTTATGTACTTAGGACACATGATGGAAATTACAGAGAGCGGCACCTTGTATCGTGAACCGCTCCATCCCTATACAAAGGCGCTTTTGTCCTCGATTCCGATTCCAGATCCTGAATTGGAGGACAAGCGTGAGCGTATTCTCTTGAAAGGGGAGCTGCCGAGCCCGGTCAATCCGCCAAGCGGCTGCGTGTTTCGTACCCGCTGTCCGGAGGCGATGCCTGAATGTGGAGAATCTCGTCCCCAGCTTCAAGAAATCGAACCCGGCCGTTTTGTCGCTTGCCATTTGTATCGAAATGCTGAAACGAAGGAAAAAGTGAGATAAATAAAAAGAGTGGCTCCTTTTTACTAGAGCCACTCCATTTGTTTATACTTGATGTAAAAACTTTACACAAACCGGGTAAGGGACAGAAACCGTTGATGGGAGGAGTGTCAATCGGCCGGTTTCTTTGTCTCTTTCAAACAAGACAAGGTTTCCTGTTTCTTCATTTGAAGCAACGAGGAACCCTTCCATTGGGTCAAGTACAAAGTCACGAGGCCAGTTTCCTTCTGTCGACACTCTTTCTACGAAAGCCAGCTCTCCTGAATATTGATTCACTTCAAATACGGCGATACTGTCATGGCCGCGGTTTGCGACATAAACAAAACGTCCGTCCTGCGTGACATGAATTGCGCTTCCCTGGCTGTTATCTGTAAAATCATCAGGGATGGCAGAAACGACTTGGATTTCTCTAAATTCGCCGGCTGTCGGGTTGTATTCAAGCGCAATCACTTCATTGCTTAATTCTGTCATGACATAAGCGTATTTTTCTTTCGGATGAAAAGCGATATGGCGAGGTCCTGCACCGGGAGCGAAGGAATGGCTTCCGGA
>NZ_JBSIOT010000146.1:0-1452 GCF_053613335.1 Bacillus sp. LR--39
GTTCACTCCATCAGCATGTATTTCGATCGCGCCTGTTTTCAAATTCGGATTAACTGTTCCCTCTTCACGCGCCACCACTTTTCCTTGAATATCAAGCACGTATTCATTTCTGATGCCTTCCGCAATAGCAAGCGCTTCTTTTGACACATCAGGGTTAAAAACGACTTGAACAATGCCCGTACGGTCACGCAAATCAATAAAAATCAATCCGCCGAGGTCTCGTCTTTTTTGCACCCAGCCTTTCAGCGTTACAGATTCGCCAATTGCTTTTTCAGTTATATCACCGCAATAATATGTTCTTCCAAACAATGCGTTTCACTCCTTATCCCTTTTGGTTTGCTTTCATCACATGTATAAATTCATCAAGTGCCACTTCAATCTGTTCGCCAGTCTGTGCATCCTTTACATTGATTTTGTTTTGGGCAAGCTCATCTTCACCCAAAATCGCAATAAATCTGGCATTTAAGCGATCAGCTGTTTTAAACTGGCCTTTCATTTTCTTATTTTCATAATCGATTTCACTGGAAATGCCTGCTTCTCTCAGTTTGTACACCAATGAAACAGAATAATCCTTTGCTTTTTCGCCGAGTGTGACGATATAGCAGTCGATTCCCTTATCAACAGGCAGCTCTCTTTTTTCAGCATCAATTGCGGCAAGCAAGCGTTCGATGCTCATCGCAAATCCGATGCCCGGTGCTTCAGGTCCGCCGATCTGTTCGACAAGCCCGTCGTAGCGTCCGCCGCCGGCAAGTGTCGTAATCGCGCCAAAGCCCTCCGCATTGCTCATAATTTCAAATGCGGTGTGGTTGTAATAATCCAGCCCTCTCACAAGGTTCGGATCGATTTCATACGAAATGCCCAGATCATTTAAGTATTGTTTCACTTTGTCAAAATAAGCGGCTGATTCTTCATTTAAATATGTCAAAATCGAAGGCGCCGATTTCATCAGCTCATGATCTCGGTCTTTTTTGCAGTCTAAGATTCTAAGCGGGTTCGTGTGCAGCCGGGACTGGCAGTCTGAACAAAATTCTTCGATGCGAGGCTCGAAGTGTTTCACGAGCGCTTCTCTGTAGCTTTTGCGGCTATCTTGATCGCCGAGACTGTTTATGACAAGCTTAACGTTTTCTAAACCTGCTTTTTCATAAATACTCATCGCAAGCGCCATTACTTCAGCGTCGATTGCAGGGTCTTTTGAACCAATCGCTTCAATTCCAAACTGATAAAACTGGCGGTAACGGCCCGTCTGAGGACGTTCATAACGGAACATCGGCCCGACATAATAAAGCTTTGTCGGCTGTACAGGATTTGCGAACAGCTTGTTTTCATTAAAAGCGCGAACCGCAGCAGCTGTTCCCTCCGGACGAAGCGTCAGGCTTCTGCCTTTGCGGTCCTCGAAGGTATACATTTCTTTTTGTACGATATCCGTTGATTCTCCGACGCCTCTGGCAAACA
>NZ_JBSIOT010000147.1:0-1449 GCF_053613335.1 Bacillus sp. LR--39
TGGGACCAGTGTTCCTCCGCCCACCCAGATGGCAGAGATTTGTCCGAGCGCGGTCAGAATAGCGGGATCGGCATGGAGAGCGGACGAAAAGAGCTTTGCGATGGAGCCGGCGAGAGAAATGCCAGAAAATCCTGAGCCGTCAAGGCCTGTTATGGCTCCAGCGGCAGTTAATGCAGCGGCGGCAAGCTCCTTTGACATAGGCATCATATGGGATAAAGCAATGCCAAGATCGTTGACAATGCCGTGGGAACCTTTAGGGAGTGAAGTGCCCAGTATGCTTTCATAGCCTGAGTCGCCAAGATAAAAGAAAGCGGCAATCGGGATGACGGGGCCGAAAACCTTAAAACCGAACTTAAATCCGTCAATAAAATAGCCGGTGATTTTTTCAAGCCCTTTATGCTTATACACGAAAAAATGAACGGTAAAGAGGATACAAATTGCAGACCCGCCAATTAACGCGGTTGCATCATTTCCTTGTAGGTTAAACAAGAGCATGCAGGCGATATCTGCAAGAAAGGCAAGCGGAATCAAAAAAGCCAGTATGGACCGCAGGCGTTTTGGCAAGTACAGCGAGTTGTCTTGTTCGCCGGAAAGAACGGGGGAAAAAGAAGCGGGATGCTCCTGTTTTTTGCGTTCGCGCTGAATCATGATAAAGGCAGCAGTTGTTGTTGTCACACCCATAATCAGCACAAGCGGAATGCTGGCCGAGACGACATCACCGACTGGAATGCCTGCTGCATCCGCAGTCAGCTTTGGCGCCGCTTGAATGACAAAGTCTCCTGACAGGGCAAAACCGTGTCCGAATAAGTTCATGGCCATGGCCGCGGCAAGAGGCGTCAAACCGGCACGTGCGGCTGCGGGGAGCAGGACGGCGCCGATCAAAGCGACACCCGGAGAAGGCCAGAAGAAGAGAGAAATGGCGAACATCAGGCCGCCAATCAGCCAATAGGCAGTCACAGGACCTCTCACAAGGCTTGCAAAGGGAGAAATCATCGCTTCATTTATCCCTGTTTTTGTTAACAAATCACTCATCGAAACGATAAAGCAAATGATGAAAATCGTGGGCAGCAGTTCGCCGGCCGCATAGATAAAGCTGTGGAATAAACTGCTGACAGAAGCTGAAAGTGAATGGCTGGACCATAGCGATATGATAAAAATGCCGAATAGAGAAATAAATGTCGTGTCTTTTCTCAGCAGCATAAATAGGATAATTGCACCGATAAAAAACACATACAGAACATGGACAGACAAAATCCCGACTTCCATTATCGATCACTCCTTCCGCTTACAGATTATTCATAGGCGGGCGGAAGGTGCCGGGACAGAGGGGAGGGTTATGATGGAAGATGAACATTGATCTGTTTCAGCTGCTCAATCAGATGATGCCTTAATCCTCTATTCGCTTTTTGCAGATGTTTTGGGAAGCATTCAGGAGAAAAAATGACGCAC
>NZ_JBSIOT010000148.1:0-1447 GCF_053613335.1 Bacillus sp. LR--39
AAATGAAAGAGATAAAAGAAGCCTATCAGCAATGCGGCCAGATCGTCAGCGCCCGCGAACCAGCCTGTTACAAAGCATTTTCGTTTCTTCCGCTGAAGCAAAGGCAGGCAGTTTGGGCGGTTATGGCGTTTTACCATACGGCAGCCAATGCGGACGAGAAGGCGTTATCTGCCATTGAAGCTGAGGCGGAAGATGTTTTTTCCGGAACGTATAACGGGAATCATTTTTTGTGGAAGGCTTTCGATCATGCGTACCAAACCTTTACTTTGGACAGCGAGCCATTCCGTGAGTTCATTGCCGCACAGAAAGCGGAAGATAAACCGTTTGGAAACCTTGATGAATTGCTCATGCACGCATATCAGACAGGCGGCGCAGCCGGATTGATGCTGCTCCCGATTATGGCGCGCCGGCATCAGGAACAGCTGACACATCCAGCCGGTTCTCTCGGTTTAGCGATTCAGCTGATTCGGATTCTGAGAGATATCGGCACTGGCCAACAGCAAAAAAGCCGTATCCCTCGGGAAGTAATGCAGCAATTCGGCTATACAGAGGCTGATCTCCAAAAAGGCACCGTAAATAAGGCGTTCACAATGACGTGGGAGTATATCGCTTTTGAAGCAGAAGCCTACCTTGAAGAGTGTCAGGATGCCTTGCCGCTATTTCCGCAGTATTCTCAAAAAACGGTGAAAGCTGCTCTTCATTTGTACCGGGCTGTTTTAGAAAAAATCCGGGCGAAGCAGCACGATGTATTTCAACATCACTTCGCTCTCACAGAGACCGAAGTGAAGCAGATTCTGTCTGATATCTAAAAAACACCCGGCCTTGATTGAGCCGGGTGTTACGCCATACCTTTTTGTATCCAGATACGTGAGCGCCATCTTCTGTACATTAAGATTCCCCGGACCCATTCATCCGCGATAAAAGAAATCCAAATGCCGGCAAGACCGAAACCGAGGTGGATGCCGAAAAGATAAGCAAGCGGGAGGCCGATGCCCCACATAGAAATCATTGCCATGTAAACCGGGAATTTCGCATCCCCCGCGGCCCGCAGAGAGTTAATGATAATGACATTAAACGAGCGGCCTGGTTCAAGGATAATGGTCATGGCAATCAATAGGCTTGCAGTTGCTATAATGTCAGGGCTTTGTGTGAAGAGTCCGATCAGGTCTTTTGAAAAGATCGTCATCAAAACAGAGGTAGCCGCAGCAATTCCGAGTGCCCAATATAAGCTCTTCATGCAGCGCTCATAAGCGGCATCAAATTGTTTGCCGCCGATATAACGGCCGATTAAGATTTGTGTACCCTGGCTGATCGCAGTGCCGAACAGCAAAATAAACATCGTAATATTTTGCGTATACACTTTTGTTGTCAACGCCTGCGCGCCCATGATCGCGATAAAATACGTGACAATCATTTGTGACAGGTTGTATGACAGCTGCTCTCCCGC
>NZ_JBSIOT010000149.1:0-1446 GCF_053613335.1 Bacillus sp. LR--39
GCTCATGCTGAGTATTGATCAGGAAGGCGGCATTGTAACGAGGTTAGGGGAGGGCACTAATTTCCCAGGGAATATGGCGCTGGGCGCAGCCAGAAGCAGAATCAATGGGTATCAGACCGGCAGCATCATCGGGAAAGAGCTCTCTGCCTTAGGCATCAATACAGATTTCAGCCCTGTCGTGGACATTAACAATAATCCTGATAATCCTGTAATCGGCGTACGGTCATTCAGCTCCAATCGAGAACTGACATCACGCCTCGGTCTATATACGATGAAAGGGTTGCAGCGGCAGGATATCGCGTCTGCCCTCAAACATTTCCCGGGACATGGAGACACGGACGTTGACAGCCATTATGGACTGCCGCTCGTTTCCCATGGCCAAGAACGGCTTCGTGAGGTCGAGCTTTATCCTTTTCAAAAAGCAATTGATGCTGGTGCTGATATGGTGATGACAGCCCATGTTCAGTTTCCCGCCTTTGATGACACCACTTACAAAAGCAAACTCGATGGATCGGACATTCTGGTTCCAGCTACACTTTCAAAAAAAGTGATGACAGGTCTTCTTCGTCAGGAAATGGGCTTTAATGGGGTCATCGTTACCGATGCGCTCAATATGAAGGCAATCGCAGATCATTTCGGACAGGAAGAGGCTGTGGTCATGGCCGTAAAAGCTGGTGTCGATATTGCATTAATGCCAGCCTCAGTCACTTCATTGAAAGAAGAACAGAAATTCGCACGTGTTATTCAAGCTTTGAAAGAAGCCGTGAAAAACGGGGATATTCCTGAACAACAAATCAACAATTCAGTTGAAAGAATCATTTCCCTGAAAATAAAACGCGGCATGTATCCAGCGCGAAACAGCGACAGTACAAAAGAAAAAATAGCCAAAGCCAAAAAAATCGTAGGAAGCAAGCAGCACCTGAAAGCAGAGAAAAAAATAGCTGAAAAAGCAGTAACTGTATTAAAAAATGAACAGCACACTTTGCCATTCAAGCCTAAAAAAGGCAGCCGAATCTTAATTGTGGCACCTTACGAAGAACAAACTGCTTCAATCGAACAAACCATTCACGATCTCATCAAGCGAAAGAAAATCAAACCCGTATCCCTCAGCAAAATGAACTTTGCCAACCAAGTATTTAAGGCCGAGCATGAAAAACAAGTAAAAGAGGCTGATTATATCATAACCGGCTCCTATGTCGTCAAAAATGACCCTGTCGTCAACGACGGTGTCATCGACGACACAATATCAGATTCAAGCAAATGGGCCACCGTGTTTCCGAGAGCTGTCATGAAAGCCGCACTGCAGCACAACAAACCATTTGTCTTAATGAGTCTGCGCAACCCCTATGACGCAGCCAATTTCGAAGAAGCAAAGGCACTGATTGCAGTCTATGGCTTTAAAGGATACGCAAATGGCCGTTATCTTCAACCTAATATTCCGGCCGG
>NZ_JBSIOT010000150.1:0-1443 GCF_053613335.1 Bacillus sp. LR--39
CAGCAGGACGGCCTGTATCCTCTCTCTAACTGCTTGGGTGGTAGAAGCGAATGTTATTGCCAAGCGTATCATCAAAAATGTACGGATGCTGAGGGATGTACAGAAGGTTTTTCTGCCAGCTGCCGTCCTGCAAATGGGACCGGCTTGTACCATTAACCTCAATCATCCCGCCATCCGGCTCTAAAAATCCGCCGAGAATATCAATTAATGTTGATTTTCCGGCGCCGCTTGCACCGATAATGCCGATTTTTTTCTTGCCTTTGAATGAGAGATGAATATCAGACACCGAACGGCCGACTGACACGCCTGACAGCTTCAGCTCATCCTGATCGGACCAAGCTTCGAGCTGAAGCGGCGTCTCTTCTTTAAAACCAGGCTGCGACAAAATCTCTTGAATGGTTTTTCCTGCTTCCTGGCCGTTCAGCGTTGCATGATAATCATTCCCCACTTCCCGCACCGGCAAAAAATACTCAGGCGCCAGAATAAGCGCCGTTAAAGCAGGGCCAAGCAAAATATCGCCGTCAATGAGGCGCAGGCCCAGAAATACTGCGACTGTCGCCACCGACAGCATCGTGAAAAAATCGAGGGCGAATGATGACAAAAACGCCACCCGGAGTGTGCTCATCGTTGCCTTGCGATACCGCTCACTCACATAGAAAATATTTTTGCTGTGTGACTTGCTCAAACCTAGGAAACGCAATGTCTCCAGCCCGCGAAGAGAATCAACAAAATGATTGGAAAGTCTCTGATAGGATTTCCACTGACGATCCGCTTTTCTCTGCGCGACAAGGCCGAGGAGAATCATAAAGATGATCAGAATCGGCATAGCAGCGACTAAAATGATGGCTGATGTCCGATCCTGAAAAAACACATAAATGACAACTGCCGCAGGCACAATCGCCATGCTGACCATTTTCGGCAGAAACAGCTCCAGGTAGCGGCGGAACTGGCTGATGCCTTCCATCGCCAGCGTCACCATTTGCCCCGTCCCCTCTTTCTTTGCAAAGCGGGGGCCTAATCGGAACAGCTGATCAAGAAAACTTTTCCTCAAATCTGCTCCTGTCCGGGCGGCGTATTGATAGACGATTTTCTGTCGCGCCACCGTCACCCCGTGCCGGGCGATAAAAGCGATGAGGAAAAAGCTGATCATCGGAAAAAGGGAGGTAATGCCCTTCCCGTTGAACAGTCCGGTTACGGCCTCACTCAGCCACTCTGCCTGCATAATAATGGCGGCTGTCTGAATCAGCGTTAAACAAGTAATCAAGGTGAGAATCCGCTTCATTCCTTTATATCGAAACAGGTCTTTTCCCATTAATAAGTCATAGGCTCCTTATGGCTGACGCGTTTCCGGAAGACATAATAGCTCCAGATCTGACTGCCGATGACGAACGGCAGTAGCGTTAATGCTGCAATTGACATGACTTTAAGCGAATAATCTCCGGA
>NZ_JBSIOT010000151.1:0-1439 GCF_053613335.1 Bacillus sp. LR--39
AGCGGAAACGGTATTTATATGTATGCGAAAGCTGTTGAAGCCGGCGTTGATATTATAGACGTGGCGGTCAGCTCAATGGCGGGATTAACGTCACAGCCTAGCGCGAGCGGATTTTATCATGCGATGGAAGGCAACGACCGCCGTCCGGAAATGAATGTCCAAGGCGTTGAATTGCTGTCCCAATATTGGGAGTCGGTGCGTAAATATTATAGTGAATTTGAAAGCGGAATGAAGTCTCCGCATACTGAAATTTATGAACACGAAATGCCAGGGGGCCAATACAGCAACCTGCAGCAGCAGGCCAAGGGAGTAGGCCTTGGCGACCGATGGAACGAAGTCAAGGAAATGTACAGACGCGTGAACGATATGTTCGGTGACATCGTCAAGGTAACGCCTTCCTCAAAAGTTGTCGGAGATATGGCACTTTACATGGTGCAAAACAATCTGACTGAAAAAGACGTTTACGAAAAAGGCGAATCTTTAGATTTCCCTGATTCTGTCGTGGAGCTTTTCAAAGGAAATATCGGCCAGCCTCATGGCGGATTCCCGGAAAAACTGCAAAAGCTGATCTTAAAAGGACAGGAGCCGATTACAGTCAGACCGGGCGAACTGCTTGAGCCGGTGTCATTTGAAGCGATCAAACAGGAATTTAAAGAGCAGCATAACTTGGAAATTTCAGATCAGGATGCTGTGGCATATGCCCTTTATCCTAAAGTCTTCACTGATTATGTGAAAACGACAGAAAGCTATGGAGACATCTCGGTATTAGATACACCGACATTCTTCTACGGTATGACATTAGGTGAAGAGATAGAAGTTGAAATTGAGCGCGGCAAAACGCTGATCGTTAAGCTGATTTCAATCGGTGAGCCTCAGCCTGATGCCACCCGCGTCGTTTATTTCGAACTCAACGGGCAGCCGCGTGAAGTAGTCATTAAAGATGAAAGCATTAAGTCTTCCGTTCAGGAAAGGCTGAAAGCAGACCGGACAAATCCAAGCCACATCGCAGCTTCTATGCCTGGAACAGTTATTAAGGTATTGGCTGAAGCAGGCACAAAAGTCAATAAAGGTGATCATTTGATGATTAATGAAGCGATGAAAATGGAAACAACGGTTCAGGCGCCTTTCTCAGGAACAATCAAGCAGGTTCATGTGAAAAATGGTGAGCCGATCCAAACGGGAGATCTGCTTCTCGAAATTGAAAAAGCATAAAAAAAACAAGAGTGTATATCAATGATATACACTCTTGTTTTTTTATAGAAAATGTGGAGTGAAACAGATGGTTAGAAGAGATATAAGGGGACTTCAGAGATTATAGAGTACTGTCACAAGCCCAAAATAAAAAGAGGTATACCACCAATTTTTTAGATGCTTTGTAGTAGTCCATGCATATTTCTTTAAGCACAATCTGATTTTCCAATGGCCAAAAGGCTTTAATA
>NZ_JBSIOT010000152.1:0-1418 GCF_053613335.1 Bacillus sp. LR--39
CATCCGCAATTAAGATGTCAGGCTCGCAAATCAGCGCCATCGCAATGACAATCCGCTGTCTCATGCCGCCGCTGAATTGGTGGGGATATTGCTTTAGGCGCTCTTCGGGATCTGGAATACCAACCAATGACAGCATGGAAAGCACCTCTTTCCGTGCCGCTTTTTTGCTCATTTTTTTGTGGCGCAATAGCGTTTCCCCCAGCTGGTCGCCGACAGTCAGCGTAGGGTTTAACGCCGTCATCGGGTCTTGAAAAATCATAGAAATGTCGGCTCCCCTTATACCTCTCATTTCTTTGTCAGAGAGACGGCAAAGGTCTTTGTTTTTAAATAGAATGCTGCCGTCTGTCACCTTCGCCGAATAAGGCGGAAGCAGGCCCATGATGCTTTGGGAGGTAACGCTTTTGCCGCAGCCGGATTCGCCGACGATCGCAAAGGTTTCTCCTTTATACAAATCAAAGCTCACCCCTCTGACCGCCTGAACCGTCCCGCCGTAAGTCGTAAAAGACACGTGCAGATTTTGGACTGACAGAACTTTTTCCATACAGCTACCTCCTCAGCTTAGGGTCAGGCGCATCCTGCAATCCGTCCCCCAGCACATTAAACGCGTACATCGTCAGAGATATGAAAAAGGCCGGAAAAAACAGGCGCCACCAATGCCCAGATAAAATCGTGGGCAAGCCGTCATTCGCCATCACGCCCCAACTTGCAAACGGAGCCTGTATGCCGAGGCCGAGAAAGCTTAAAAATGATTCTGCGAATATGGCGGCAGGTACGGTTAATGTCATTTGTACGATGATCGCTCCCATAGTATTCGGCAGCAAATTCTTCCGGATGATGCGAAAGGTTTTCGCGCCAAAGGTTTTCGAGGCGAGTACATATTCATAATTTTTAATCTGAAGCACCTGGCCTCTTACAATTCTCGCCATGCCGACCCATCCGGTCACAGTCAGCGCCACAATAATCGTGCCCAGTCCCGGTCCCATGAGCACCATCAGCAAAATGACAACAAGCAGGTACGGCAGTCCGTACAGCACTTCGATAATCCGCATCATAATGCTGTCAATCCTGCCGCCTTTATAGCCGGCAACGCCTCCGTAAATGACACCGATCAAAAAACCAATCAGTGCTGCCATCACGCCGACAAACAACGAGATTCTCGCGCCATACCATGTCCGGGTAAACACATCCCGGCCGAGTTCATCGGTGCCGAACCAATGATCGGCTGAGGGCGGAAGATTTTGTTCTGTCAGCGATTGGCGTACGACACTATGGGGCGATAAAAAGGGCCCGATAACTGCCATGACAAAAAGAAATAAAAGAATAAAGAGTCCGGCCATCGCTAATTTATTTTTTTTCAGCCTCCTCCAGGCATCCTGCGTGTATGACAAACTCGGCCGCTTGACCGAATCGGCTTCCCA
>NZ_JBSIOT010000153.1:0-1412 GCF_053613335.1 Bacillus sp. LR--39
TAAGGAAAAAGGAATGGCTGATCAAGAGATCACAGCCATTTTACAGGCGAAATCCCGTGACAATTCCAGAACCCCTGTTCAGTGGGATGCTACGGAGAATGGCGGTTTTACAACGGGCACCCCATGGATACCGGTCGCCGGCAACTATCGGGAAATCAATGCCGAAGCGGCGCTGAGGGATCAAAATTCGGTGTTTTACCATTATCAAAAATTGATTCAGATTCGCAAAATGTATGACATTGTGACAGAGGGAACGTATGAGATAATCGCAAAGGATGACCCGAACATTTTTGCGTATCTAAGACACGGCAGCAATGAAAAGCTGCTCGTGATCAATAATTTTTACGGGACAGAGGCGGCCTTTACACTGTCGGACTCTTTATCGCCTGACGAATGGAAGGCAGAGGTGCTGTTGACGAACGATGAAGCAAGGGAAGGGCTTCAGAACATGACGCTTCGCCCGTATGAGTCCATTGTTTATCGTTTAACGAAACCGTGTTAAACTAAGCTGGGTGGTCCATAATGAAGGTGAATAAATTCATCACAATTTATAAAGACATCGCACAGCAAATTGAAGGCGGCCGATGGAAAGCAGAGGAGATTCTTCCGTCTGAACATGAGTTGACCGCACAGTACGGTACATCAAGAGAAACGGTCCGAAAGGCGCTTCATATGCTCGCGCAAAACGGTTATATCCAGAAAATCAGGGGAAAAGGCTCCGTCGTGCTCAATCGTGAAAAAATGCAGTTTCCCGTTTCGGGCCTTGTCAGCTTCAAGGAGCTCGCGCAAACGCTTGGCAAAGAAACGAAAACAACTGTACACAAATTCGGGCTGGAGCCTCCGTCAGAGCTGATCCAAAAACAGCTCCGGGCCAATCTGGATGACGACATCTGGGAAGTCATCAGGTCTAGAAAGATTGACGGGGAACATGTGATTTTGGACAAGGATTACTTTTTCAGAAAGCATGTCCCTCACCTGACGAAAGAAATTTGTGAAAACTCCATATATGAATATATAGAAGGAGAGCTCGGTCTTTCGATCAGTTACGCCCAAAAAGAAATTGTCGCCGAGCCGTGTACGGACGAGGACAGAGAGCTGCTCGATTTACGCGGCTATGACCATATGGTCGTGGTGAGAAACTACGTCTTTTTGGAGGATACCAGTTTGTTTCAATATACGGAAAGCAGACACCGTCTCGACAAATTCCGATTTGTTGATTTTGCGCGGCGGGGGAAATGAGAGAGGCGCCTGCCTGCGGCAGCGCGCTTTTTTGTTTGGTATCAAAATTGATACTATCCAACAAAAATGTGCGTACTTTTACTTTTTATCATAATGGCTACAATAGAGATGAGAGTAACCTAAAGGAGAGGTGTTTTACATGGCAGATCTAAAGAAACAAATTCTGGATGCAT
>NZ_JBSIOT010000154.1:0-1412 GCF_053613335.1 Bacillus sp. LR--39
ATAAAGCTTGGCAGTCCCTTCGTCGATCTGATCGGCAGCGATTTTGGCGAATCCGAGCACGAGCGATACCGTTCCTTCATGTTTTGTCTGCTCTTTCTTTAACGTAAACCGACTCATGCCGTAAACCTCGACCCGCCTTTCCTTTGCTCTTAATAAAACCTCTTCTTCACTTCTATCCGTTTCAAAATCGGCCACAAAGTGAAGGCCTGCGCTCTCGCCTTTAATTTTGACCCGGCCGTTAAAGTGTTTGACAAGGCTTCCGATCAGCCTTGTCCGCTTTTTTTCGTAAATCTGGTTCATTTTCTTAATGTGCTTTTGGTACTCCCCCGATTCGATCAGTTCCTGCAGGGCGAGCTGCGTTAAGACGCTGCTCGATTGAATCGAGAAATGGTGCCTTTTTCTGTATCGCTTCAGCAGCTTTTGCGGCAGTACCATATAGCTGATTCTCAGGCCCGGAAGAAGCGATTTTGAAAAAGTGCCGATGTAGATGACTTTTTCAGAGCGGTCAAGGCTTTGCAGGGCGGGGATCGTATCGCTCCCGTATTTAAATTCGCTGTCATAATCATCTTCCACAATATAGCGGTTTGCCCCGTCGGAAACCCAGTTTAAAAGCTGAATCCTCCTCGATACCGGCATAATGATTCCTGTTGGAAACTGGTGTGAAGGCGTGACAAATAAAACGTCCGGATTCAGACGGTGAATCTCGCTGATCCGCATTCCTTTATGGTCGAGCTGAATCGTGGCGACTTCTTTTCCTTCATTTTTCAGCAGTCGATAAATGCGGCTGTATCCCGGCTCCTCCATCGCATAGACGGCTGAGGCGGGGAGAAGGTCCTGGAGCGTGTGAATTAAGGACTGCGTCCCTGCGCTGATCACGATTTGTTCGGGGAGACATTTGACGCCTCTCGTTAAAGCGATAAAGCGTGCGATCGTTTGGCGCACTTCGTAGACGCCTTGCGGGTGCGTCATTTCTCCGAGTTCGTCAACATGTGAAGAAACCGCTTTCTGTTCGCAGCGAAGCCATGTTTTAAACGGAAAATGCGCCGTATCGACGCTCATATGGGAAAACGAGATCCAGCCGTCTTTGCTTTCAGGCTCTTCAACCAGTTCTTTTTCCAATTGAAGGGGACCGGGGTGACGGCTGGCGTGGAACGTTTCGATCTGCTCTACAAAAAAGCCTTTTCTTTCACGCGAATAAAGATAACCTTCTGCCAGAAGCTGCTGGTAGGCGGCGTTGACCGAATTGATGCTGACGTTCAATGTTTCGGCGAGCTCTCGCTTGGATGGGAGCTTTTTCCCCGGCAAAAGGTTGCGGCTGAAAATTTCTTCTTTAATCCGTTGATAGATTTGGTGATAAATATATTCCGCGCCCTTGGAGCGGTCAATCGGTATTGTGATCATAGCGCCTCCCT
>NZ_JBSIOT010000155.1:0-1410 GCF_053613335.1 Bacillus sp. LR--39
TCAAGTGATTTTAGGTATCAGTAAAATTGCAAGGTTAATGAAATTCATCCCGCGTTCTGTGATGATCGGGTTTGTGAATGCGCTGGCGATCCTTATCTTCTCTGCGCAGCTTCCCCAGTTTGAAGGTGCTTCTTGGAGCATGTATGCGATGCTTGCCGGGTCGTTGGTTATTATTTATGTGCTGCCAAGGTTTACGACTGCTGTTCCGTCTCCGCTTGTGGCGATTATTGTGATGACAATTATTGCGGTCACTTTCCATGTGGATGTGCGGACGGTTGGTGATATGGGCAATATTTCTAGTTCATTGCCTCATTTCTTAATCCCTGATGTTCCGTTTACCTTTGAAACACTGCAAATTATTTTTCCTTATTCAATTGCTTTAGCGTTTGTCGGGTTGCTTGAATCTTTGCTGACAGCACAGATTATTGATGAAATGACGGATACGGACAGTGATAAAAATAAAGAGAGCCGAGGACAGGGAATTGCGAATATCGTGACTGGATTCTTTGGCGGAATGGCAGGCTGCGCTATGATCGGACAATCTGTCATTAATACAAAAGCGGGCGGTCGCGGACGTTTGTCAGCATTTGTTGCCGGTGCTTTTCTGATGTTTTTAATTGCGGTGTTAAGTCATGTCGTGGTGAAAATCCCAATGGCGGCGTTAGTGGCTGTAATGGTTATGGTGTCTGTCGGCACATTTGATTGGTCTTCTTTAAAAGGTCTCAAAAAAGCGCCGCTCACGGACTCGATTGTCATGGTTGTGACAGTGGTTACGGTTGTTGTGACGGATGACTTATCTAAGGGTGTATTTGTCGGTGTTCTTTTAAGTGCCGTGTTCTTTGTGGCAAAAATCTCGAAGCTGAAAATCGTTTCTCATGCAGAGGATCAAAAGCTTAGAACGTATCAAGTGAAGGGGCAAATCTTTTTTGCGTCAGTGACTGATCTTACGAATGCGTTTATATATCAAGAGGATATTGAGCGGGTTGTGATTGACTTAACTGAAGCTCACGTATGGGACGATTCTGGAGCGGCCGCACTTGATAAGATTGTTGCGAAGTTTAAGGAACAAGGCATTGAAGCTGAGTTAAAAGGTTTGAATAAAGCGAGTAAATCTTTAATGAAACAGATGGCATAAAATAGAGAAGCCCAGATTAATGAGATCTGGGCTTTTTTATATAACATACACTTAAGCAGCATTGATATAATAGAGAGAAGAGAAATTTTAAATAGGGGACTTGCATATGATGCTTCAAAAGCTGAACCGTGTATTGGGGAGAGTGATGCCGCTGTTAACGCCGACTAGTGTGGTGTTAGGCGTGCTGCTGTCTCAGTTTTTAAATGGGTATGAATGGGCTGTGCCTTGGATCTTTGCTTTTATTACGTTTGCAGGCAGTTTGAGCGCGAACTTTC
>NZ_JBSIOT010000156.1:0-1404 GCF_053613335.1 Bacillus sp. LR--39
TCGCATTCTCCGGCCCTAGGAGCTGGATGCCAAAACCTCTTTTGCGGATCAGTGTCAGTCCGAAGGGAGAAATCCACTTCTCGAGCTCATCTAAGTCATAGCTGACCGTGGCATTCGTCACCTGGAGATCATGAGCAAGCGTGTACAGTTTGACGGGCTCCTGAGACTCTAATAACGAACAAAGAATGAGCAGTTTCCGTTCGTCGGCGCTGTATTCATGCTGTTCATATGATAAAACAGTAAGCAGCTTTTGTTTATCCTCGGGACTTCCCACTGCCTTCAACCCTTTACCGGGCTGTTTATCTAACGTAAGCCCCACGGTTTCCATCAGCGGTTTAATTGATTTGAGTTCCCTGTGAATGGTTCTCGTGCTGACTTGCATCAGCTCAGCAAGCTCAGTTACGGTTATATATCTGTTTTGTAATAATAAGTGCTTTAACAGCTTTTGTTCTCTGGCAGTCATATACATAAAAAAGACCTCCTAGACTATCTTGATGTGCGGATGAAGTCGCAAGGAGATGCAGTAGAGGATATAGAGAGGTTTCCTTTTAATATAAAACGCTTTCAAGAAAGAATCAATCACTTATAAATGGTAATTTGGCACTAAGCGGTGTGACAATATTGAAAAAGCATCAGCTGGTAAGCTGATGCTTTTTATGGAATATCGCAACCCTGTACGGCTGTAAAAATGCGGAACCATTGATCCTGGTCAAGCTTGTATGACAACGCATTTATCGCGGCGGAAATCCGCTCGCGCTTTCCGCTTCCGACAATCGGCATGATGCCGGCCGGATGCGTGAACAGCCATGCGTACATGACCTCGTCCAATGAAGCAGCGCCGATTTCCCCTTGGACGGATTCAAGCGCCGTGCGGACACGCTGGTCTTTATCCGTGTTTCCAGTGAATACTTTGCCGCCTGCCAGAGGCGACCAAGCCATCGGCGGAATCCGTTTTTCCTGACAGAGGTTCAAAGTGCCGTCGAGCACATTTTCTAATTCATAAGCGGAAAGCTCAATCTGGTTGGTCACGAGCTTCTCGGGCAAATACGATTCCAGCATCCGATACTGGTGATCTTTAAAATTTGAAACGCCAAAGTACCTGACCTTGCCAGAGCATTTCAAGGCCTGAAACGCCTCTGCTACCCCCTCCGGATCCATGAGCGGGTCCGGTCTGTGAATCAACAGCACATCGATATAATCCGTCCTAAGGTTCATAAGCGATTGCTCAACGGATGCCAAAATATGCGATTTGCTTGTGTTATAATGATGCGATCTGTGAGCGGGCCGTTCAGGCGATTCAAGAACGATACCGCATTTTGTGACCAGCTCTATGTTTTCTCTTAATCCAGGCGAAAGGGCAAGGGCGTTTCCAAACAGCTTTTCGCACGTATAGCCTCCATAAAT
>NZ_JBSIOT010000157.1:0-1404 GCF_053613335.1 Bacillus sp. LR--39
TGAAGGGCGTTCCTCCGATTGGGAAACCGATTTGGAACACGCAGGTGTATGTGCTTGATAATGGATTGCAGCCGGTGCCGCCGGGCGTTGTCGGAGAGCTTTATATTGCAGGAACCGGCTTGGCCAGAGGTTATTTCCATCGTCCTGATTTAACGGCGGAGCGCTTCGTTGCAGATCCATACGGACCGCCGGGAACTCGGATGTATCGGACCGGAGACCAGGCCCGCTGGCGCGCCGATGGGTCTTTGGATTATATCGGGCGGGCGGATCATCAAATCAAAATTCGCGGATTCCGAATTGAACTTGGAGAAATTGATGCCGTGCTTGCCAATCACCCGCACATTGAACAGGCCGCGGTTGTCGTACGGGAAGATCAGCCGGGAGACAAACGATTGGTGGCTTATGTAGTCGCTGATGCTGCTATTGATACTGCAGAGCTTCGTCGTTATATGGGGGCCAGTCTTCCTGATTATATGGTACCGGCGGCGTTTGTGGAGATGGACGAGCTGCCGTTAACACCTAATGGCAAGCTTGACCGGAAAGCACTGCCGGCACCAGACTTCAGCACATCTGTCAGTGATCGGGCCCCGCGGACTCCTCAGGAAGAGATATTGTGTGACTTGTTTGCAGAGGTTCTCGGTTTGGCACGCGTCGGTATCGATGACAGTTTCTTCGAGCTTGGGGGCCATTCTCTTCTTGCAGCCCGTCTGATGAGCCGCATTCGCGAGGTAATGGGAGCCGAACTTGGTATCGCCAAGCTCTTTGACGAACCGACAGTAGCCGGACTCGCTGCCCATCTTGATTTGGCGCAGAGTGCACGTCCCGCTTTGCAGAGAGCTGAGCGGCCTGAAAAGATCCCGCTCTCATTTGCCCAGCGCCGGCTATGGTTCCTGCATTGTCTGGAAGGACCGAGTCCTACTTATAATATTCCGGTTGCTGTCCGTTTGTCAGGTGAGTTGGATCAAGGATTGCTGAAAGCGGCACTTTATGACCTCGTCTGCCGTCATGAAAGTCTTCGGACGATCTTCCCTGAATCACAGGGGACATCCTATCAGCATATTTTAGATGCCGATCAAGCCTGTCCCGAGTTACATGTTACTGAAATTGCTGAGAAGGAGCTTTCTGATCGGCTTGCCGAAGCTGTACGCTACAGCTTTGATCTTGCAGCTGAACCTGCTTTTCGTGCCGAGCTTTTTGTGATCGGTCCTGACGAGTACGTGCTGCTTCTTCTCGTCCATCATATTGTCGGGGACGGCTGGTCCTTAACACCGCTGACCAGAGACCTTGGGACAGCTTATGCGGCTCGCTGCCACGGACGATCTCCCGAATGGGCGCCTCTTGCTGTGCAGTATGCAGACTATGCGCTTTGGCAGCAAGAACTGCTTGGAAACGAGGATGATCCAA
>NZ_JBSIOT010000158.1:0-1403 GCF_053613335.1 Bacillus sp. LR--39
TTTTCAAGCTTTTTAATATCAGCGCCCTGTGTTGTCCAGACGATAATCAGGTCAGGGTTCAAATCAATGACCTTTTCAACCGAAGTGCCGTCTCCGATGTTTTCAACGCCGTCGGTTTTTCCTTTGTAGTAAGGGTTTTTAAATACATTCTCAGGCGCACCGACAACGTTGATGCCGAGTGTTTTGAAGTAGCCGTAATAGCCGTCTGCCATGACAACCACCCGTTTAGGATGCTTCGGGATTTTTACATTTCCGTTTTCAGCCTTGTATGTAAAGGTTTCTGCGCCTTTTGAATCAGAGGCAGAACCTTTGCTTTCTGAGTTATTCCCGCAGGCTGCCAGCGCTGCAATCAATAACAGGGCAAAAAACGCGGCTCCGAGTTTCTTGTATATATGGGTCATATCTCATACCTTCTTTCTAAAAAATAGATGAAAAAGAGAATCATTATCATCTGTGATTATACCACTGCAAGTGCCGGTTGACACGATATTTTTGCAAATGCATTTTCATTTTTGTTCAAAACACTCTATTAAATCAGCTGAAAAAAGTGATATACTGAAACAACAATTGATAATCATTATCAGTAACAGAAAGGAAGTACGGCAGTTGAGTCAACATAAAAATATACAGACTGCATCAGAAGAAATCCAATGGACGCCAAGGACATATGGCGCGGTCATCGTCCTTATTGCAGGTCTATGCCTGCTTTGCCTTGGCGCATTTTTATCCATATCCCTCGGTGCAGCGGATATTCATTTGCGCACTGTGTGGGACGCCATTTTTTATTTCAAGCCGACAAAGACATCTCACCAAATTATACATGATCTTCGGCTGCCGAGAACGGCGGCTGCCGCGCTTGTAGGCGCATTGTTGGCAGTGTCGGGAGCAATCATGCAGGGGATGACGAGAAACCCATTGGCAGAGCCTTCGATTATGGGTGTGACATCAGGCTCTGCGTTTGCGGTTTCGATTGCGTTTGCCTTTTTTCCCGGACTTTCTGCAATGGGGCTTGTGCTATGGTCCTTTGCGGGAGCGGGGCTGGGGGCATCGACGGTAATGGGCATAGGCTTGTTTTCAAGGGGCGGACTTACGCCTGTAAAGCTTGCTCTGGCGGGTACGGCAGTTACTTATTTCTTTACCGGCATTTCAACTGCTATTGCAATCCGCTTTGATGTCGCTCAGGATATCAGCTTTTGGTACGCAGGCGGGGTAGCGGGTGTGAAATGGTCGGGGGTCCAGCTTTTGCTTATTGCAGGGGCTGTCGGTTTAACGCTCGCGTTTTTCATGGCCCGGTCTGTGACAGTGTTAAGTCTCGGTGACGATCTGGCAAAAGGGCTTGGACAATATACATCAGCGGTGAAACTGGTTGGCATGCTTATTGTAGTAATTCTGACCGGAGCTGC
>NZ_JBSIOT010000159.1:0-1398 GCF_053613335.1 Bacillus sp. LR--39
AATTGAGTATAAGCCATATCGAATTCCTCTTTTGTCATCTGCTTTGCGGCTAATGCAGAGCATAATATAGCAAAAGCAATTGGCATTGTATCAATGTGAATGTCGATATGGACCTCTGAGTTGCCGCTGTTTTTGATAACAGATTCAGTAGTGGGTATCTCTTGAGTATGTCTGTTGAGAGGAATGATGTTTTCGTTCATTAGTCTTCTCCGTCTTGTGACTGCGCCTGTGCCTGATCCTGATCTGTATTCACGCTGACCACGACTTTTGCATTACCGCTGTTTTGGACTTTTGCGACTGCCGCATCGCGTCTGTTTTCTTCATTTTCATGACGATTTTCGCTCATGGTATCATCCTTTCTCTATTGATAGTGACAGGATATTCGATAGGAGAGTAAAGAGATTGGACGAACTTCGCGGTTTTTCCACATTAGGGCAAAAGGTCGAAGGAAAGCATTCTATTTGGTAAAATGAATAGACATTATAATAGAAAAGGTGTTTGCATATGAAATCGTACATCATCGTCGGCGCAGGGATTCTGGGCGCGTCGACGGCTTATCATCTCGCAAAATCAGGCGCTCGCGTTACTGTCATTGATCGGAAAGAGCCGGGACAAGCGACTGATGCGGCGGCGGGGATCGTCTGTCCATGGCTCTCGCAACGCCGTAATCAGGATTGGTACCAGCTTGCTAAGGGGGGAGCCCGGTACTATAAGGATTTAATCCATCAATTGGAAAAAGACGGTGAATCGGATACAGGATACAAACGTGTCGGTGCCATCAGCATTCATACTGACGCGTCTAAACTCGATAAAATGGAGGAAAGAGCGTATAAGAGACGGGAGGATGCGCCGGAAATCGGCGACATTACCCGCTTGTCTGCAAGTGAAACGAAAAAGCTGTTTCCGATTTTAGCTGACGGCTATGAATCGGTTCATATCAGCGGTGCCGCCCGTGTGAACGGGAGAGCGCTGTGCCGGTCGCTTTTAAGCGCTGCAGAGAAACACGGCGCAACGATCATCAAAGGAAATGCGTCTTTGCTTTTTGAAAACGGAACAGTCACCGGCGTTCAAACAGATGCAAAGCAGTTTGCGGCTGACGCGGTGATTGTGACAGCGGGAGCATGGGCCAATGAGATATTGAAGCCTCTTGGCATTCATTTTCAAGTGTCATTTCAAAAAGCGCAGATTATGCATTTTGAAATGACAGATGCAGATACAGGATCGTGGCCGGTTGTAATGCCGCCGAGTGATCAGTACATTCTTTCGTTTGATAACGGCAGAATTGTAGCCGGCGCCACACACGAAAACGATGCCGGCCTTGATGATCTTCGTGTGACAGCCGGAGGCCAGCACGAAGTATTGAGCAAAGCGTTAGCCGTTGCACCGGGTCTTGCTGAT
>NZ_JBSIOT010000160.1:0-1397 GCF_053613335.1 Bacillus sp. LR--39
AGACCATCGCAAGCTCGGCAAACAGTTAGGGCTGTTTATGTTTTCTGAAGAAGCGCCGGGGATGCCGTTTTATTTGCCGAAAGGGCAGATTGTCCGCAATGAGCTGGAGCGCTTCTCGCGTGAGCTGCAAACAAATGCCGGCTACGATGAGGTGCGTACGCCGTTTATGATGAATCAGCGGTTATGGGAGCAGTCAGGCCATTGGGACCATTATCGCGACAATATGTACTTTTCAGAAGTGGATGATACAAGATTCGCAATGAAGCCGATGAATTGCCCCGGCCACATGCTCATCTTTAAAAACAGCCTGTATTCTTATCGGGATCTGCCGATTCGCATGGCGGAATTCGGACAGGTGCACCTCCATGAATACAGCGGCGCTTTAAACGGAATGCTTCGCGTTCGGACGTTCTGTCAGGATGACGCCCATATTTTCGTTCGGGAGGATCAGATTGAGAGTGAGATCAAAGAAGCGATTCGGCTGATTGATGAGGTATATCGGACATTTGGTTTCGAGTATTCAGTTGAGCTTTCGACTCGCCCGGAGGATTCATTAGGCGATGACAGCCTTTGGGAAGCGTCGGAACGTGCCTTAGCACGCGTCCTTGAGGAGCTTGGCCTCTCTTATGAGATCAATGAAGGCGATGGGGCGTTTTACGGGCCGAAAATTGATTTCCATATAAAAGATGCTCTAAAACGGAGCCACCAATGTGCGACAATTCAGCTTGATTTTCAAATGCCGGAAAAATTTGATTTAACATATATCAACGAACTCAATGAGAAGGTTCGTCCCGTTGTCATCCACAGAGCGGTTTTCGGCTCAATCGACCGTTTCTTCGGCATTTTGATCGAGCATTACGGCGGGGCTTTTCCAGTCTGGCTCGCACCGGTCCAGGTTCAAATCATACCGGTTTCGCACGTTCACTTAGACTATTGCAGAAAAGTGCAGGCGGAGCTGAAGCAGGTGGGGATAAGAGCCGGCATTGATGAGTGCAATGAGAAGCTGGGCTATAAAATCAGAGAATCGCAGGTGCAAAAAATTCCGTACGTGCTGGTGCTTGGAGATCATGAGGAGCAGGAGAATGCGGTAAACGTCCGCCGATTCGGAGATCAGCAGAGTGAACACGTTCCTTTCCAAACTTTTAAAGATAAACTTGTCAAACAGGTGGAAAATCGAGGCATGTAGGATAAAAGCTGTGAATTCACATTTTGCTTTTTTGACTTTCCCTATTCGGAATCAGTAAAATAATAAGTAAATCATATCGTTCGTATGTTATGAATGCATCTCGAAATGGGGAAATTGACATGGACCATGACAAACTGGAAGCAAATTTGCTGGATCACGCACTTACAAAATATTTGAAAAGCACGAAGCAATTAGATGAAGCCACCGTTCC
>NZ_JBSIOT010000161.1:0-1395 GCF_053613335.1 Bacillus sp. LR--39
CCGGTGTGATCACACTTGACTTAATTCACGCCGCTGAAGAAAAAGGATTATTTTATCCGCCCGATCCGAGCTCAATGAAGATCTCGACAATCGGCGGGAATATTAACGAAAACTCAGGCGGCCTCCGCGGCTTGAAATACGGAGTGACCCGCGATTATGTCATGGCGCTGGAAATCGTTCTTGCAAACGGGGACATCATCCGCACCGGCGGCAAGCTGGCCAAAGATGTTGCCGGCTATGATTTGACGCGTCTGTTCGTCGGTTCTGAAGGAACGCTCGGCGTCATCACTGAAGCAACATTAAAACTCATCCCCGCACCCGAAACAAAAAAAACCGTCCTCGCTCTCTATCAAGATATCGACTCTGCAGCACAAACTGTTTCAAATATCATTGCACATAAAATCATTCCGACGACACTCGAATTTCTCGACCAACCTACGATTCAGGTGATCGAAGACTTCGCGAAAATCGGCCTTCCCGTCCATGCCAAAGCGGTTCTCCTGATCGAACAGGACGGCACCGAAGATGCAGTTCGCCGTGATATCGCCGTGATTGAAGAGATTTGCAAAAAAGGAAATGCTGTGTCCGTTCAAACTGCGCAAACAGAAGCTGAAGCGGAAAATCTTCGGGAGGCCCGCCGCACCGCCCTTTCGGCTTTAGCGCGGTTAAAGCCGACGACCATTCTGGAGGATGCTACGGTACCGCGTTCTGAAATTGCTGAAATGGTAAAAGCGATTAATTCGATCGCCGAAAAGCACCAAATATCGATTTGTACATTCGGGCACGCAGGCGACGGCAACCTTCATCCGACCTGTACGACAGATGTCAGAAACAGTGAAGAAATGAAACGGGTCGAACAGGCTTTTGAAGACATCTTTAAAAAAGCGGTTGAACTGGGAGGAACAATTACCGGAGAACATGGGGTCGGCGAAATGAAAGCCCCCTATTTGGAACTGAAGCTGGGCAATGCGGGAATCGCCGCCATGAAGGCGGTAAAACAGGCATTGGATCCAAACAACATCATGAATCCCGGGAAGATATTTGCGAAAGACTCCCGCAAGCGAGTGGTGGTGACAAGATGACGACAGCTGACGAAAGAAAGGTCATTGAACAGCAGTTTAAACAAAGAATGGATGAGGAAGAGCTGCTGAATTGCATGCGCTGCGGCTTCTGTCTGCCGTCATGCCCCACCTACATCGAATCCGGTTTTCAAGAAAGCCATTCTCCGCGCGGACGCATCGCGCTCATGAAAGCGGTCGTCGATGGGACGATCGAGCCTGATGAGGATGTCGAACGGTCACTCGAGCTTTGCCTCGGCTGCCGCGCGTGTGAACCTGTTTGTCCGTCAGGCGTAAACTACGGACGCTTGCTTGAAGAAGCGAGAGATATTATTCA
>NZ_JBSIOT010000162.1:0-1388 GCF_053613335.1 Bacillus sp. LR--39
TAGACCTCACCCTTTTTGATTCTTCTTTCTCATATGAATCAAATTCGGCAAAGGCCAGACCGCCCATTGCGGAGAACACAACAAAATTCACCGCAAACCCAACGGGAGACGGCAGGCTCGCAAACGTATTCATCAAAAACGGGATCACGCTGATCACGATAACCAGAATACTGCCGAGCATAAACGGTTTTTTAGAAGGAATTTTGGTCGTTTCAATAAAACCTGCGGCTCCCGAAATTGGAACAGGCGCAATAGCTCCCGTCAAACCGCTAAGCAGATGGCTGAATGAAGCGGCAAAACCGGCATGGCGTTCATGATGCTTTTCATCAGGCTGTTTGCTGAATTTTTTCACGGCGATGTCCACGACCTTCATGCTCGCCAGCATATTCACGATCAGCAAGATGGTAATAAAAATAGAAGTGATGATCAGGCCGCTGTTAAATAACGGTGTCCCAAAAGGAAACAGGGAAGGCAGCTGAAAGAGCCGGTCCGGCATTTCAATCGGCTTTGCCGCTCCGGCAGCCGCAAACAGCACCCATCCGCCGAACAAGGCTAATAAAATAGAATATTGCTTAAAAAACATGATGTTCGAATTTGTCATTATAAAGGCGGCAGCGATCACAACAAACGCCAGGCCAAATACAAGACCGTCCACCCCGTCCTGTCGATAACCAATTCCGAGAATTCCTTTTATAATGGGCTGACTCAGCTGCATGACAAGAAGCAATAAATAGACGCCCGTTACAACCGGAGTAAACAATTTTGCAAGTCTGTCAATGACCTTGAAAACACTTAACAAAAAGAAACATACAGCGCTTACAAGAAGAGCCCCCTGCAACCCCCGCAGTGTGTCTCCATATGTCGCAAACACAGTTCCCGTCAGCCCTGCGTAGATCGTATACACTCCCCACCACAAGCCGGCTGGGCTTTCATTGATCGGCAGTCTGTGACCTTTCAAACACTGAATGACGGCGGCAATTCCCAGTACAAAAAAAGTGCTTTGAATCAATCTTGCAGAATCTGAGTGATCCAGATGAAACGACTGGGCAACCGCCACCGGAACAACAATCGCCGCAACAATGATAAACGCTGTCCATTGCAGCGCGCCAAGAACCAATTTCACGTAAGCTCAACCTCTCTCTTTAAAAATCAAATAAAGACTCTCCGTTTCCATCCTCTTCCTGCTTCTCTTTTTCTTGCTTTCGATATTTGTTTAATCCCGCGCTCCCCATCATTTTTTCCATCATCAGCTGGTCTGTCGATGGCGGAGCGGCAGGACTTGGCGTAACGCTTGGCTGTATGCGGGGCGCGCCCACGTTCTCCGGCTGATCAAGCACGACATCACACAGAGAACGGACAACCGCTACATAACGCTTCAGCTCCTCATA
>NZ_JBSIOT010000163.1:0-1385 GCF_053613335.1 Bacillus sp. LR--39
TGCGAGAGAATATATCAGCGTTTGACGGTGATCCCGATAACGTAACAGTATTTGGAGAATCCGACGGCGGCATGAGCATTGCCGCGCTGCTCGCTATGCCTGCGGCAAAAGGCCTGTTTCAGAAAGCCATCATGGAAAGCGGCGCTTCTCGAACGATGACGAAAGAACAAGCGGCGAGCACCGCGGCAGCCTTGTTACAGATCCTTGGGATTAACGAGAGCCAACTGGATCAATTGCATACGGTTTCTGCGGAAGATTTGCTAAAAGCGGCTGATCAGCTTCGGATCGCAGAAAAAGAAAATATCTTTCAGCTGTTCTTCCAGCCCGCCCTTGATCCGAAAACGCTGCCTGAAGAACCAGAAAAAGCGATCGCAGAAGGGGCTGCTTCCGGCATTCCTCTATTGATTGGAACAACCCGTGATGAAGGATATTTATTTTTCACCCCGGATTCAGACGTTCAATCTCAGGAAACGCTTAATGCAGCGCTCGAGTATTTACTAGGGAAGCCGCTGGCAGAGAAAGTTGCCGATTTGTATCCGCGTTCTCTGGAAAGCCAAATTCATATGATGACTGATTTATTATTTTGGCGCCCTGCCGTCGCCTATGCATCCGCACAGTCTCATTACGCCCCTGTCTGGATGTACAGGTTCGATTGGCACCCGAAGAAGCCGCCGTACAATAAAGCGTTTCACGCATTAGAGCTTCCTTTTGTCTTTGGAAATCTGGACGGATTGGAACGAATGGCAAAAGCGGAGATTACGGATGAGGTGAAACAGCTTTCTCACACGATACAATCAGCGTGGATCACGTTCGCTAAAACAGGAAACCCAAGCACCGAAGCTGTGAATTGGCCGACGTATCATGAAGAAACGAGAGAGACGCTGATTTTAGATTCAGAGATTACGATCGAAAAAGATCCCGAATCTGAAAAAAGGCAGAAACTATTCCCTCCAAAAGGTGAATAAACATGGGGAAAACAGGATACATTGGTGCTGCCATTGTTGTGGCAGCTTGTATCATTATTTTATCGGCCGTGGTATGTTTACGGGACACAGTCTATTACCAGCCTATGCGCTGGACTGGCATCATACTGTTTTTCACGGGAATTGTGATGGTTCCCGCATACTCAGCAAAAAGAAAACCCGGAAAAGAGAAGTAATTCTCTTTTCCGGGTTTTTATGTTTATTATAATCTTCCCGCGCGAATATCGTCTGTCATTCCCTCATAAGGAGCCTTCGATATCACTTCTTCGTTGTCGACTCCTTCATTTTTCAGAAATGTAATTTCCGCAAATTCAGGTACAACGTATTTTGGATACGTTTCATATTTTTCGCGGGATTCTTCCATCAAATCAATGTGGTCATTTTGGTAGCAAACCGTAATTT
>NZ_JBSIOT010000164.1:0-1377 GCF_053613335.1 Bacillus sp. LR--39
GTGAACGATGTGATCGGGAAAATGATTTGAAACAGATAAAGCAAAAAGGTGATCAGCGAGCCTGCCGACATCGTCCCTTCAGAGACGCGGATGCCGCCGTAGCCGATGATGGCGACGATCACAATCATAATGACAAGGTGCATGAACGGGGAGACGAGCGCGAATATCCGAGCTTCCTTGAGGCCGTATTGAAAGAGCTTTGAAATGCCTGATAACCCTTTCATTTTTTCTGTATGCTCGGCGTTTGATGCTTTCATCAATCTGATTTCGCTTAATGTCTGCTGGACATGTCCGGTGAAGGAAGCTGTTTCATCCTGCATTGTTTTGGAAATGCGCTGCATTTTCATGCCGAGCGGGATCATGATGAAGGTCGTGATCGGAACGGAGATCAGCATAAGAAGCGTCATTTTCCAATCCATGATCAGCAGAATGACCACAGATCCGACAATGGTGATGATTCCGGAAACAAACTGCGGAAAATGGTCGGAAATCAAGCTTTCAACAATGCCGGTATCATTGACAACTCGGCTGACGGTTTCGCCGCTCGTCTTTTCGTCAAAGTAGCGGACAGGAAGGCGCAGCAGCTTGAACCACATGCGCTCCCGCAGGGAAGCGACCACTTTCTGCCCGGCGTAAGAAAGAAAATAGGTCGAAAACCCGTCGCAGACCGCTTGAACGATAAAAACGAGCGCAAGGATTCCCGCTAAGGCCAGATTGATCGAATTGGCGGAAAAGCCGTCAACCATTTCCCTTGTCAACAGCGGAATGGACAAGCCGACCAAAGTCGTGACGAGGCTTGCGGTCAAACCGGCGCTTAAAGCCAGCCTGGGTACGCCGGATGTGAGAATCATTGAGAAAAACGGTTTCATGCTATTGTTGTTTTCTGTTTTCATTTAATAAACTCCTTATCGATATAATGTCAAAGAAGTTGATGGCGCAAGCTGTAACGCATCATAATACGATATAGACAGCTGAAAGTTCCCGATCATTGCCGATTTTAACTCCATACTAAAAGTTTGACAGATGACATAATTGTAACTATTATTGTTACATATAGTTGATTGGGTGACAAGAAAGGAAGAAAAACATGACAATAAATATTAAAGTATATTCCGATTATGTCTGTCCATTCTGTTTTCTCGGAAAAGACCAGCTCGAAAAAGCGATCGAAGGCAAAGATGTGGAAGTCGAGTGGCTGCCATTCGAACTGAGGCCGCGCCCATCGGAGCAGCTTGATCCGTTAAACGACCCGGCCAAATTGGCGATGTGGGACGGCGCCATTAAGCCGCGAATCGAGGCTTGGGGCGTCAATATGAAGCTGCCGAACGTCTCTCCGCATCCTTATACAGATCTGGCTCATGAAGGCTATCACTTCCC
>NZ_JBSIOT010000165.1:0-1376 GCF_053613335.1 Bacillus sp. LR--39
TTTCGGCGATATTGGCATCGATCATTTCCCGGACAACCTGGCTCATCCGTGTTTTGCTCATGCCCGTTGCCTCAGAGAGCTCGCTTAAGGTCATTGGTTTTCGATTCATATAAATAATTCCGAGCACACGTCCGACAGTTGAAGGCATTCCAAACGTATGCATATTTTCGGCAATCTTCTCAATGAGATGCTCTTCAGCATGTTCAATGATGTCGAGAGCGGTTTTTTTCACAGCTGATCATCCCTTCAAATGGCAATTGATGGTGTCAATATATCATATTTCTTCCTGGTGTTGAAAATAGCTGAATGCAGAGGAAGTGGGAGGTATCCGGCGTAATTGTAAGAACACCCTTTCCGTCTCGGTCATAACAATAAATAATCTATAAATAACATATAATTTCAACACATTGTAAACTTTTTATTTTACAAAGTTCAAACTATAATAAGGATTATACTTTTCAGAAAATTTAAAGGAAACCTGCGGAGGTGCACGGATTGCTGAAATTGGAACAAGTGTCAAAAGTATATAAAGGCGGCAAAAAAGCTGTGAACAGCATTGATTTAGATATTGCCAAAGGTGAATTTATCTGTTTTATCGGCCCGAGCGGCTGTGGAAAAACGACGACGATGAAGATGATCAACAGACTGATAGAACCATCGTCTGGAAGGATCTTTATCGACGGAGAAAATATTATGGAACAGGACCCGGTTGAGCTGAGGAGAAAAATCGGCTATGTGATTCAGCAGATTGGTTTGTTCCCCCATATGACCATCCAGCAGAACATCTCACTCGTACCAAAGCTGCTGAAATGGCCTGAGGAAAAGCGGAAAGAACGGGCGCGCGAGCTGTTAAAGCTTGTGGATATGGGCCCGGAGTATTTAGACCGTTATCCGCATGAGCTCAGCGGCGGACAGCAGCAGAGAATCGGCGTGCTGCGCGCCCTGGCAGCGGAACCCCCTCTCATTTTAATGGATGAACCGTTCGGAGCGCTTGATCCGATTACGCGTGATTCCCTTCAGGAAGAATTCAAAAAACTGCAGAGAACCTTAAACAAAACGATTGTGTTTGTAACCCACGATATGGATGAAGCGATTAAGCTTGCTGACAGGATTGTGATATTAAAAGCGGGAGAAATCGTTCAAGTCGGCACACCTGATGAGATTCTTCGAAACCCGGCAAATGAGTTTGTTGAAGAATTTATCGGGAAAGAGCGCCTGATTCAGTCAAGACCGGATATCGAGCGGGTAGAGCAAATGATGAACAGAACGCCGGTGACGGTATCTGCGGACAAAACGCTTTCTCAGGCGATTCAGCTGATGAGAGAAAAACGTGTTGACTCGCTGCTCGTTGTGGACCGGCAAAACGTGCTGAAGGG
>NZ_JBSIOT010000166.1:0-1375 GCF_053613335.1 Bacillus sp. LR--39
TGACGAGCACCTCGCCATCCTCTAGCACTTTTGCACTGAGCATATACCTTGGTTCTTCAGTGAAAAGTGTTAATTCTCCGACGATATCATGCTTTTGGCAGATTCTAAGCGTCAGGTCTTTTCCATCAGATGTCAGCTTGCCGATTTCAATGAGTCCTGATTGAATCAGATAAAGCTCTTCTGCATCCATTCCTTCCCGAAACAAATACGTGTGTTTTTCCATTTTTCTTTTCGTGCTGATCGATTCCAGCAATTCATGCAGATCGCTGGATATAAGATCACTATCAGATGGTCGAACAGAGAGAAAATTCATGAGCTCACCTCGAAGAAAGTCACGTTGTGTGTTTATTGTAACGTGAATTGATTTGTACCCATCGAGAAAAAACTAACAATCTTGTGAATGCCCCAGTGTTAGTTGATGCTCTGGCTGTTTCTCTCCGTGTGTGTTTTCATTCTTTCCTGCCAATACATCCATATGACAAGGACAAAGCTGGCTAACGCCACCTCTGAAAGCGCCATAAACCCGATCGCGTACTGGCCTGTTGCCTGAAACACACTCGCCAATATGAGCGGAGGAAAAAAGCCGCCTAATCCGCCCATGGCAGACACAATCCCATTGGCAATCCCCGCTTGCTTCGAAAAATAGAAAGGCACCAGTTTAAAAACAGTCCCGTTTCCTATGCCTGAGCAGACGGCCACAGTTAATGATCCAAACGTATAAAGGCCGATTGTCGGCGAGAACGATAGGATAATGCCTGATAATGTAAGCCCGGCAAAAACAAACATCAAGATGCGGAGCGGGCTCATTTTATCAGCCAGGAATCCGCCCGCAGGCCTGAGCAGCGTAGAAACCGCAATAAAGCCAGCCGTCCGCAAGCCGGCATCTGCAGGATTCAGCCCAAAATGCTCCACCAGAAAGTTCGGCAGATAGATAGTGAAGGCGACAAAGGCACCGAACGTAATAAAATAAAACAGGCTCAGAAACCATAGCACATGATTTCGGTAAACGGCTTTGATTTGAGTCTTAACAGAAACTTTGACCTTCTTCTCATGCCTGTCGCCAAACAAAACGTGCAGTAAGGCAAAGACAGCTAGCAAAACCAAATACATCTGCACGGTTGATTTCCACCCGACGGCTTGAGCGATAACCGGCGCTGCAAATGTCGTAACGGCTGTCCCGATATTTCCTGCACCGTAAATCCCATTGACGACACCGTGCTTTTCTTTCGGATAATATTTCGGGAGGGAGGTCACCCCAATGGAAAACACCGCTCCCCCGATCCCTAAGAAAAAGCCGCCTGCGATTAAATCAAACAGAGAATCCGCGATACTGATCCAAAATACAGGAAACAAAAGCAGGATGAAGCTGATCATA
>NZ_JBSIOT010000167.1:0-1374 GCF_053613335.1 Bacillus sp. LR--39
CTCCATTATATACATCCAATATACTGGAAAGGTACAATTGTTTCTGTCCATAAGGCAAATACGTGATGTCTGTTACTAGTTTTTCAAGAGGATGATCAGACTGAAAGTTCCTATCTAATATATTGTCGACCACGGCATATGGCTGCCCATTCTTCTTGCGCTTTTTCACCTTAACCCGGCACTGCCACTGATTTTTCTGCATAATACGCTGAACCGTTTTATGGTTAATACACATTCTCTTTTTTAATATAGCTGTGATTTTTCGATATCCATATCGATACTGGTGCTCTCGGCACAACGTGCCGATTTGTTTTTCTAAATGGCGCTTGGGATGATCTTTCTTCAGATTCTTCTTCCAACGATAATAAGACGAGCGAGAGATACCTAAATGAATACAGATATCCTGCACGGTCATTGTGCTGTGCAATTCTTCTACAAGTTCGACTGACGTTTGGCTATCAACTTCCTTTCCAATTCGTTGTACTTTTTTAACACTTCATTCTGTTGTCTCAGATATCGATTCTCTGCCTGCAGTTTCTCTAATTCGGAAGAATACTCCGGACCTTTTCCATAAGTGTATTGCTTACCAACAGGCTGTTCAAATCGATGTGTATCACCAGCCTTATACCATCTGACCCATGTCTTAATCTGCGTATTATTTTTGATATTCAACTCCTGCATGATCTCTTTCATAGGTACGCCTGCCAATCTCATTTCTACAGCCTTCTGTTTCACTTCAACCGGATAACTCACTCTTGTCCCCATAGAAAAAACACCTCCAAGTCTAATTTCGGATAACAATCATCCGTATTCAAACTTGAAGGTGTTTTTATTTGTCTCATCTTATGGGGTCAGTCCCCTATGCGGTCGGGGTTTTTTTATCGTCTGTTTTGTCTTTTGCCTCTTGCTGGCCAACACTATCCTGCGCCTGCTGCTCCCAATAATCCCGCTGCAGCCGTTCTTTTGCAATCGTACACATGAGATTCACGCTTTAGCGCTCCTTTCATTTAAAAGGTGGTGATTGGTCGTGTTTGCCCTATCTAATATACTCTTTTCCTTTCATTCCTATGCGGTAAACAAAAAGATCCTTTGCCTTCAGTGGCAAAGGATCTTTTTGTTATTTATACGTCACAAGGAAGTATTTTTTCTTCCCGCGGCGCAGAACAGTAAATTGATTTTCGATACGGTCTTCAGCTGACAGGGTATAATTTATTTCCGTCTGGCGTTCACCGTTAATGTAAACAGCTCCGTTTTGAATGTCTTCACGCGCTTGGCGTTTAGAAGGAGATAATTTAGATTGCACCAACACATCTACAAGTGAAAGCTCTTGGCTGCTGTCAACTTCCATAGAAGGAACATCTTTAAAACCTACTT
>NZ_JBSIOT010000168.1:0-1372 GCF_053613335.1 Bacillus sp. LR--39
TCTGCATCATTCATCCCCTTTGCTATGTCAGCCATTCCATCTTCATTCTCGTTTTCAGTTCTTTTATATGCTGTTCCCGTTCTACCGCAAGCGCTTCTGCCTCCTGGAGGGACACAGGCTCAAACTGAACGTGCTCGCCCGGCATGATTTGGGAAACAATCGGAAGATCAGCGGATATGATGTGCGCGATCCTCGGATAGCCGCCAGTCGTCTGCCGGTCTGCAAGCAGGATAATCGGGTTGCCGTCAGGCGGCACCTGAACTGTTCCGAATGAAACCGCTTCTGACACCATCTCAAGCGGGGCCTTCAGTTCGAGCGGTTCTCCTTTGAGCCTGTAGCCCATACGGTCAGACTGCGGAGTGACACGAAATGCTTCTTGATAAAAACGCGTTTTTGATTCTTCTGTGAAAAAGGCAAATTGCTTTCCTTCCAGCACCCGAATGACGGGATTCTTCTTCAATGGCAGAAATCTGCTGCGGCTGACTGACCACTTCGGTGCTGCAAACCCCTGTTTTCCAAGCTGCGAACTTAAGCGGGAAAGGATGGTTTGCGAAAGAGCTGACATCTCTCCAATGTTCAGTTCATCTTCTTTTTGAAGCGCTCTGCCATGAAGTCCGCCGATGCCTGCTCTGACGTATGTGCTTTTACTTTCCATGACGGCAGGCACCTCGATGCCGCCGGCTGCCGCCAAATAAGCACGGCTGCCGAGTTTGCAGGGGCCGAAGCTGACCTTGCTGTTTTCCTTGATGAGCACAGGCTTCCATAAAGGCGCTTCCTCGTCATTAATACGCAGCGTGAAGTCCGCCCCTGTCACAGCAATCAGTGTCTGTTTTGAAAAATGAAACGACGGACCGGGGCCCATCATCGTTATTTCGAGACCTGCTTCATTTTCGCCGTTTCCTATCAACAGATTGGCAATGCGCAGTGAAACCGTGTCCATAGCGCCGCTGGCCAGAACGCCGTATTTTTGGTAACCCGTTCTGCCTATATCCTGAACCGTTGTGAGCAGTCCGGGCTTTAATACTTTCATGCTCAATTGGACTCCTCCTTATAGGCGTGATAGTCTTTTTCTGAGATGCGAACGAATTTCACAATATCTCCCGCCCGCAGCAACGTCGGCGGGTTTTCCTGCGGCCGGAAAAGAGCCAGCGGCGTTTTGCCGATCAGCTGCCAGCCGCCCGGCGTTGAAATCGGATAAACGCCTGTCTGCAATCCCGCAATACCGACCGAACCTGCGGGAATCGACGGTCTTGGCGATGATTTTCTCGGAGCTGCAATGCGTTTTGACATCCCGCCTAGAAAAGGAAAACCGGGCGCGAAGCCAAGCATATATACCACATATTCACCGTTTGTATGAATGTCGATTACTTCC
>NZ_JBSIOT010000169.1:0-1371 GCF_053613335.1 Bacillus sp. LR--39
TGTCGGCCGTCGCGCCTTTTTGCGGCCCGAAAACAGCCGTAGCACCCTTTGGTCCTGTTAACGGATTGTCCACGTCACAGGCAACTTCCAGTTTGACATTCCGCAGTCTGGAATCAAGCCCGCCAACATCTATTGATGCAAGCTGAGATAACGCGCCGCCCCCCGGGCCAATCTCGCGGCCTGAGTTATCAAGAAGCCTTCCGCCCAATGCCTGAATCATCCCGGCTCCCCCGTCGTTCGTGGCGCTTCCGCCGATTCCGATGATCAATCGCTCCGCTCCCGCATCAAGAGCTGCTCCGATTAATTCTCCCGTTCCCCTTGTTGTAGTGATGAGCGGATTTCGCTTATCTACAGGCACCAGATGCAGCCCTGAAGCAGCAGCCATTTCAATCACAGCTGTTCTCCCATCTCCCATCATGCCAAAGAAAGCTCTCACCGGTTCCCCCAGCGGCCCTGTGACAACTTGCTCTATGATCCTTCCATTGGTCGCATCGACCAGAGATTGAACGGTTCCCTCGCCGCCATCCGCCACCGGCAATTTTCTGTAATCAGCACCCGGAAAGACCGATTTGAAACCTCTTTCTATCGCTTCGGCTGCCTCCAGAGCTGATAAGCTTTCCTTAAAAGAATCAGGTGCAATGATGATTTTCATCCAAATCGCCTCTTTCAAAACATGATTCACTTACGCTAGTTATCTCCAATGTACCATATTCCATTTAGAAATAAATACCATAATGATTGGGAAAAATTTTATTAAAAATTAGAAATGAAAGTGTTTGCATAAAAGAAATATTCACGTTATCATACTTGTATACAAGTATACTTCTTGAGTGAGGAAGGTGAGTGTATGCTAGACTCCAAAGACCTGTTGTATCCCGCAAAATGGCTCTCAAAAGCGTCAACCGGAGTTCGTGTCGCATACGAGCTGAGAATGCGGATCGTTTCAGGTCTGATTGAAAGCGGTACCATTTTATCAGAAAATACAATCGCCGCCGAGTTTTCAGTAAGCCGTTCGCCGGTTCGCGAAGCGCTAAAAATACTCGCATCCGAAAAAATCATCCGCTTAGAACGAATGGGAGCGGTCGTAATTGGTTTAACTGAGAAGAAAATCGCGGAAATTTATGATGTGCGGTTACTATTAGAAACATTTGTCTTTGAACGGCTTGTCAAAATAGACATTGAGCCTTTAGTTAAGGATCTCAGCAAAATTCTTGAAATGATGAAAGTCTCAATCAAATATGAGGACGCTGACGAATTTTCATTTCAAGATGTGCTGTTCCATGAAACGATTATCCGAGCGATTGATCATTCATACATTCAGATGATCTGGAACAATCTAAAACCCGTCATGGAAAGCTTTATTCTTTTATC
>NZ_JBSIOT010000170.1:0-1364 GCF_053613335.1 Bacillus sp. LR--39
CCTTTTTCTCAGAACGGAAATAAATCATTCGGAAACGATTCAGATGCGCCTCAGCCGCCTAACGGACAAACCGGCGGTCTCAATGGAGGCGGAGGCACACCTCCCACAGGTGGCAACGGACCTGGAAATGGAGGGCCTGGCGGCGGAGGCGGAAAAAGCGTGAATATGTTCGGCACCGGTGATCCTGGACCGCTTCGTCTCTTCCAATCAGCACTTTCCGGCCAAATCAGCTGGATGCTTCCATTCTCATTGATCGGATTACTGGGCGCAATCATCAGCTGGTACCGTGATCGCCGCGGACATGCTGCTAAAATGAAAGAAACGCTATTCTGGGCGGCTTGGCTTGTTCCCGTGGCTGGTTTCTTCAGCATCGCAGGATTCTTCCACCAGTATTATTTGATTATGCTGGCACCGCCGATTGCCGCCCTTTCTGGTATCGGATGGTATACGATGCACCGCTTATACAAAAATAATAAAGACTGGTCCAGTTATCTTCTGCCGGCAGCCGTTCTGATCACAGCCGCGTTCCAGGTGTATATTCTGAGTGCTTATACAAGTCAAATCGGCAGTGTGTGGATGTATGTCCTGGGACTCGTAGGACTCGGTATCACCCTTGCACTTCTGATGCTTAAACGCAGCCATACGTTCAGTAAGCAGCTGACCATCATCAGCTTGTGCGTTCTGCTTCTCACACCAGTTTACTGGTCAGCAACGCCGCTTCTATACGGTGGCAACAGCGTCCTTCCTGAATCCGGCCCGCAGCTCAAAGGCTCAGCAAACGGCGGGAACATGTTCTCTTCAGAGGTCGACAGCGGGCTCCTGTCCTATCTGAGAAAACACAATACCGGCGAAGAATATTTATTTGCTACTTTGACAACCGTAACAGCTGCGCCATACATCATTTACGAAAATGAATCTGTTATGGCAATGGGCGGATTTAACGGCACGGATCCCATTCTGACTGTGTCGGAACTGAAAAAACTGATCAAAGAAGGCAAAGTGAAATACTTCCTTCTGTCAGAAAACAACTCAGGCAACAGCGAACTTGTTTCCTGGATTAAGAAAAACGGAAAAGAAATAACATCTGACGAGTACAGCGGTTCCTCCAGCAGCACGAACAGCGTGCAGGGAATGCGAGGAGGACCTGGCGGAGAAAGCCAGCAAACTCTTTATCTCGTGGAATAAAAAAAGAGGCTTGGATGAATCCAAGCCTCTTTTCTATTAAGCTTCTTCTTTTACATGTACCTTTAACACAGCCTGCACTTCAGGATGCAGCTTCACAGGCACGTTCGTATATCCTAATGCACGAATGCCGTCCGACAGTTCAAGCTTCCGCTTATCTACTTTAATGTTATGGTCTTTTT
>NZ_JBSIOT010000171.1:0-1358 GCF_053613335.1 Bacillus sp. LR--39
TTTTCATATAAAGGTGTTTTGCGCGTATGTTCAGATGATTGACGGCCAAGATGATTTCGTCGCACCATGGAAAATATCCGCTCACAAAAGCGGGAAGCAAAAGCATGGCTTTTTTCGCATAGCCTTTTCCGTGATGCACAGCGTTTAAAGACAGGGAGCTGAGCAGTAAAGCAAATGGATTGTTAGAATAAGAAGCAAGCGTTTCTTTTGATGCATGTAAAATGAAAAAACCGACTGGAAGGTCGTCTTTTAAGATGACAACCGGGTATCGGTCCTGTATGCCCAGAGCCTGAGACAGCACCTCTTTCGGGAGGGAGGTAAAGCGTTTGTCATCGTTGGTGAGCGTGAATGATTGAAGCTCGGGCAAGTGTTCAGGCTTATAGAATGATAAAGAAATGTCTTGAGTCATGTGGTGGCCTCCTTACAATATGTTGTCAAGCTCGTTTTCCGAAATGACGCGGTAGCCCGCTTGTTTTAACAGTGCGGCGGTTACTCCGCTGCCGGTGATTTTTTTACCAGAGAATGTGCCGTTATAGATAAAACCGCTTCCGCAAGATGGACTGTTTTCTTTTAATATGACGGCAGAAGCGTTGATTTCTTTTGCGTAAGCCAATGTTTTCGCGGCGCCTTCCATATATAGTTCTGTGACGTCTTCTCCTGAAGCTGTCACGATTTTCGCTGTTCCATTGAGAACATCCTCGCCGGTGCCTCCTATGATTTCTGCGGGTTCGCGTGGGGTAGAGAAGCCGCCGAGAAGTTCAGGGCAAGCCATGACTGCTTTCTTTTCATCGACGAGTTTTCTGATTTTCTCCGACGCTGCGTGAGAGCCGTTATATCTGCATTCAATGCCTCCAAGGCAAGAACTGACTAGAATCATATTGGGTTCTCCTCTCTTGCTTTACTTGTCTCTATCATAAAATAAATGGCTTTAGTTGGGAGGCTTTTTCAGTTAAAAAAGGAGTTAAAAAGTTTGAAAATAAAAAAATTAATTTTTCTCTTTACAAACAGGGAGTGACCTGTATATAATAACTTTTGTCAGCTCGACGAGAACACAACGGCCCGTTGGTCAAGCGGTTAAGACACCGCCCTTTCACGGCGGTAACACGGGTTCGAATCCCGTACGGGTCACCATTTGGAGGATTAGCTCAGCTGGGAGAGCATCTGCCTTACAAGCAGAGGGTCGGCGGTTCGAGCCCGTCATCCTCCACCATCTTGCCGGTGTAGCTCAATTGGTAGAGCAACTGACTTGTAATCAGTAGGTTGGGGGTTCAAGTCCTCTTGCCGGCACTGTTTTTTCAAAATTTTATGTGGAGGGGTAGCGAAGTGGCTAAACGCGGCGGACTGTAAATCCGCTCCCT
>NZ_JBSIOT010000172.1:0-1358 GCF_053613335.1 Bacillus sp. LR--39
TGCTCTTGGTTTCTATTGGGATCGCCCTCTCATTTGGTTTAGGGACGCTTTTGTCCGGGATGCTTTGGATGATGGCGGCTGTTTTGGGGCTGATCGGTGCAGCGGCGATGTTTATTTTTAGCGCGCTCGGCATTCAAGGCCCTGCGCCGATGTTTTTTGTCCTTGCCTTTTTAGTCAGTTCCGGGCTGCCGGCCGATCCTTCACAAGCGCTGTTCAGAGCGGGACTGACGTTTCTCGGCGGCATTTTCGCCATGGGTATCGCTTTAATTGGCTGGTTATCGAACAAACATGGACCGGAGGGAGCGGTGCTGCAAAAAACATATCATCAGCTGGCTGCATGTCTTTCAGCCGTCGGAACGCCAGGTTTTCATAACGCACAGCATCAGACCGTGCTCATGCTTAGAACAGCCCGCCAAACGGTTCTTGGGAAAGGGAACAGACGGAAAAAATCGCGGCATAATGAACGATTTTTCCGCCTCCTTGAAAAAGCTGACGACATATTCATTGCCATTATTCATTTTTCAGCTGAAACGCCGGACAGAGAGACCGCGCAGATTGAAAAGGCACTTCGCCAAACCGGAGATATGCTTGCGCATGCACGGGTTTCCGTTACGTTTCAGATTAATGAGAACGAATCTGAGCCTAGGCGGAAGCTGTTTGAAGAAATCAATGAGGTTTTGCATATCGCTTCAGAACGTTTTGATAAGCAGCTTGACGGGGAGCCGAGCCGCCTGCCATCCTCTTTTTACTTTTTGAGAAATGCTTTTGACTGGAAGTCTCCAGTTTTGATTAGAGCGTTAAAGTACGGAATTGTTCTGTTTGCCGCCGATATGTTTGCCCTCGCATTCGGCTTTGCACGTTCCTATTGGATTCCGCTTTCGGCAGCAGCGGTCATGCTTGGCACTACTGTTGTTTTTACGCTTCACAGGGCTATTCAGCGTTCGGCCGGAACGGTGATCGGTGTTATACTGGCAGGCGCAATCCTGTTTTTTAAGCCGGGCGGTGTTTATATTGCGTTTTGTATTGCAGCGCTGCAATGTCTTCTTGAGATGCTGATCGTCCGCAATTATGCGCTGGCTGTTCCCTTTTTAACCGCAAATGCGCTTGTTATCACAGAAAGTATGCATGGCGGCGCGGGCGCCGGTTATTTTATGATAGCGAGGCTGACTGATGTAGCTGTCGGCAGCGTGATCGGGCTGTTGGGGACAATACTTTTGTGGCGGCGGTTTTCAACGAAGCGACTGCCTGAACTGATGGGGAACGTCATCCGGCTGGAAGGGCAGTTTATGGAGAAACTGTTAACCGGGCAGAATGCCGACGAACACAAGTTAAGGGTGAGTCTTGTCAGGCTTCGGGAT
>NZ_JBSIOT010000173.1:0-1357 GCF_053613335.1 Bacillus sp. LR--39
TTTTCCACTTTATTCATAGGGATGAGATCATTATTCTTTTTTTGAAAAGCGATTCCCGGCCCCATCACGATTTTTTCCTGATCATCCTCTTTTATTAAAGCCGCATTGTTGTTTAATACTTTATAGATTTTCAAGAGGTTATCTCTCCCGCCAATTTGCTTTTGACTGGGATTTTACCTCCTTTTGACCGCCATGTAAAGATGCGGGCCCGCTCTCTCCTGCTTTGGCGATTCCTTGAAGGCTTGCAAACATCTTCTTTTATAAAGCGCGGCGGCTTTCGCTTTCTGCTTTTCTTCCTCATTCACAGCCATCCGCCATTCATAAAACGAAACAAGTCCCGCGGCCTGCACTGCCGCCTTTCTTTGGTATGTACGCTGAGCCGAATAGACCGCGGCAGACGCAGTTTTTCTGTCCGGCGTCACCCAGTTCATCAAAAAGACCATCCACACCCGTAAAGATACAAGCAAACGTTTCATAGAAAAACATCCCTCCGCTTCTTTTTGGCAGGCAGCCTTTTTAGCAGCCCGTTTTCTCAGCCGCAGCCCGCAAGAAAAGACGGCCGATTTCTTTTCTCGCAAACTAGCGGCTCTAGCAAAACTCATGACTCTATGATAGACCGTGGAAAGAGAATTCTTTGTCACAATATGAGTGAAAAAACCAACTAGTTTTTAGAAGTTTTGTTGAAAGCTGAAAGAATTGAAATGAAAATTGGAGAACCGCTTTGAAAACTTTATACACAAGTTATCCCAAAGATAAGAACAACTTAATCACAAGAGATATCCACATGTCCACAAACTCTATCTATATTTTGTATACGAACGTATATTCCCAACTATATATATACACAGGTTTATTCACTTATACACAGGGTTCTATGTATAACTCCTTCGTTATACACAAACAAAATCCAATAAATGGTCCAAATGACACAAGGATTTTTTTGAATTTTCAAGAAATATATACTAGATCTTTCACATTTTTTCTAAATACAAAGGGGGAAACACATTGAAAAAGGGGATCATTCGCTTTCTGCTTGTAAGTTTCGTCGTATTTTTTGCGTTATCCACAGGTATTACGGGCGTCCAGGCAGCTCCGGCTTCTTCAAAAACGTCGGCTGATCTGGAAAAAGCCGAGGTATTCGGTGATATCGATATGACGACAAGCAAAAAAACAACCGTTATAGTGGAATTAAAAGAAAAATCCTTGGCAGAAGCGAAGGAAGCGGGAGAAAGCCAATCGAAAAGCAAGCTGAAAACCGCTCGCACCAAAGCAAAAAATAAAGCAATCAAAGCGGTGAAAAACGGAAAAGTAAAGCGGGAATATGAGCAGGTATTCTCAGGCTTCTCTATGAAGCTTC
>NZ_JBSIOT010000174.1:0-1348 GCF_053613335.1 Bacillus sp. LR--39
AACCGCTCTCAGTGCCGGCGCTGCCTATATGAGCGGCTGGCTGCTGATGGGGCTTCCGGGCGCCATGTTTTCTACTGGTCTGAGCGGCGCTTGGATCGTCATCGGACTTTGCCTTGGAGCGTGGGCGAACTGGCTTTACGTCGCACCGCGGCTGAGAACCTATACTGAAAAAGCGGGGAATTCCATTACAATTCCCGGATTCCTGGAAAATCGCTTCGGAGATCAAACAAAGCTTCTCAGACTGTTTTCAGGAATTGTCATTTTAGTCTTTTTCACGTTTTATGTATCGTCCGGAATGGTGTCCGGCGGCGTCTTATTCAACAGCATCTTGGGGATGGATTATCACACCGGCCTGTGGATTGTGACGGGTGTTGTTGTGGCATACACCCTGTTTGGCGGCTTTTTGGCAGTCAGCTGGACAGATTTTGTTCAGGGGATTATTATGTTTGCCGCACTCATTCTTGTGCCGATCGTTACGTTTTTCCACACGGGAGGAGCAGGTGATACAGTTGCTGAAATCCGCTCTGTAGATCCTGATATGTTTAATATTTTCAAAGGAACGAGCGTCCTTGGCATTATTTCTTTGTTTGCCTGGGGGCTGGGATACTTTGGCCAGCCGCATATTATTGTGCGTTTTATGGCGATCAACTCTGTCAAAGAGATCAAAAGAGCGCGCAGAATCGGGATGGGCTGGATGATTTTGTCTGCAGTAGGCGCAGTGCTGACCGGTTTGGGCGGAATCGCTTATTACCATCAGCGCGGCATGACACTGAAGGACCCAGAGACGATTTTTATTCAATTAGGGAATATCTTGTTTCATCCGATTATCACGGGTTTTCTGATTTCAGCGATTTTGGCCGCGATTATGAGTACCATTTCTTCTCAGCTGCTTGTGACATCAAGCTCTCTGGTAGAAGATTTGTATAAGTCGATGTTCAGACGCTCAGCTTCAGATAAAGAGCTGGTGTTTTTAGGCCGTCTGGCTGTTCTGGCTGTTTCAATTGTCGCGTTGGTTCTGGCTTGGGAGAAAAATAACACTATCCTTGGATTGGTCAGCTACGCGTGGGCGGGCTTCGGTGCATCATTCGGGCCGGTTGTACTGCTCAGTCTGTTTTGGAAACGAATGACCAAATGGGGGGCACTCGCCGGCATGATTGTGGGAGCAGCGACTGTAATCATTTGGGCGAATGCCGGTCTTTCGGACTTTCTGTATGAAATGATACCTGGTTTTGCTGCGAGTCTATTATCTGTGTTTTTTGTCAGCATATTGACGCAGGCTCCGTCACAGGCTGTCACAGACCAGTTCAACGACTACCAAGATACAATGTCGCAATAAAGATCGAAAGGA
>NZ_JBSIOT010000175.1:0-1346 GCF_053613335.1 Bacillus sp. LR--39
GCATTAGGGAAACAGATTGATTTTTACTGCTCGATCGAGGGAGAGCATGACGAATATCACGTATTTATCGTGCTTTCGATCATTAATAATCTAACAGCAAATGCGGTAGAGGCTATGGATGAAGAGGGAATGATCAGCCTGAGGCTCCGTAAGCCAAATGAGAGTATGGTAGAATTCCAGGTGGAAGACAATGGCCCCGGGATTTCCGAGAAAATCGGAGACATTGTGTTTGACCCGGGCTTTACTTCAAAATATGACGAATTTGGCACGCCTTCTACGGGTATCGGACTTTCCTACGTAAAGGAAATCGTGACAGAGCTAGAAGGGGATATCACGTTTGATAATCAGCAGCGGGGAGTGGTGTTTGCCATCAGGCTGCCTGTCCGGCATTTGATTCAGAAAGGGTGAACCAAAAGCTATGCGTTTTTTTATTGCAGATGATGACCGTGCGGTGCGGTCAATCTTAAGGCAGATCATTGAGGACGAAGATCTCGGGGAAGCTGTTGGTGAAGCTGACGACGGAAGCCAAGTGGAAGGGCATATGCTGCAATTTAAGCAGATTGATATTTTATTAATCGATCTGTTAATGCCCGGAAGAGACGGCATTGAGACGATTCGTCAGATCCAGAATACGTACTCCGGCAAAATCGTAATGATCTCTCAAGTGGAGGCGAAGGAAATGGTCGGGGAAGCGTACTCGCTCGGCATCGAATATTTTATCCATAAGCCGATTAACCGCATTGAAATTGTCACGGTTCTCCAAAAGGTGAAGGAGCGGATCGAGCTTGAACACTCGATTGGAGCCATTCAGCATTCTCTAAGCCGGCTTGTCAATCGGACTGAATGGAAAGCGCGTCCCCAGCAGAAGAGTGACAGCGGTTTAAAAGAGGCAGGAACATTCCTGTTGTCCGAGCTGGGCATGATGGGAGAAGGCGGCGCACATGATCTAATGGCGGTCCTGCAGTATTTAGCAGAACACGAGCAATCCGAGCCGCACGAAAAACAAAGCCCTTCGCTAAAACAAATATTCACCCAAGTAGCGGTACGGAAGCTGGGGACAGGGGCCTCACAGACGGAAGTCAATCGCGAAATGAAAGCCTCGGAGCAGCGTATCCGCAGAGCGATTATTCATTCGCTGCACCATTTTGCTTCATTGGGCACAACTGATTTTTCGAATCCAAAATTTGAAACCTATGCATCGAAATTCTTTGATTTTCCGGTTGTCAGCCAGAAAATGAAAGAACTCCAATCCAAGGATGCAAAACCCCTTGCACCTGCTAGAATAAATATGAAAAAATTCATCCACGTGTTTTTTTTGGAAGCAAAGCTTTTGCATGAGACGATGA
>NZ_JBSIOT010000176.1:0-1344 GCF_053613335.1 Bacillus sp. LR--39
GGAAATTCGTAAACGCCGGCCAAACCTGCATCGCACCTGATTACCTGTTCATTAAAAAAGACGTTCAGGACAGGTTCGCGGGGATTTTACAAACAGTCGTCAACGCTGGATTTATGGAGGATGATCATACCCCAGACCGCAGCAAATTTACGCAGATCGTCAATGACCGCAACTTCAACCGCGTCAAAGATCTGTTCGACGATGCCATCGAAAAAGGGGCGGAAGTGGTGTTCGGCGGCGTATTTGATGCCAGCGACCGCACGATCTCGCCAACCGTTTTGAAAAACGTCACGCCTGATATGAAAATCATGCAGGAGGAAATCTTCGCACCGATTCTGCCAATGATGAACTATGAAGACATCGACGAGGTCATCGATTACGTAAATGACCGCGATAAACCGCTTGCACTTTATGTGTTCAGCAAAAACCAAGACCTGATTGACAACGTCCTTCAGCACACGACATCAGGAAATGCGGCCATCAATGATGTCGTCGTCCATTTCAGTGACGTCAACCTGCCATTCGGCGGCGTCAACACAAGCGGAATCGGCTCCTATCATGGGGTATACGGATTCAAAGAGTTTTCTCATGAGAAGGGTGTATTTATTCAAGCCTCTAAATAATCATAATGAAGAGAATCTGCATCATCTTGCAGGTTCTTTTTTTATCTTTATATGACCTAAATAAAGAGATTAAAAGTGATAAAATACAATTTTCAAACGAGACAAAATTCCTCTAGTCTATCTCATTGAAACCCTGCAGCCCCTAACGTATAATACCCAGAAAACTTTAAAGGAGTAAAATGATACATGGAAAAACCAGCAGGATTTTGGATTCGGGCAGCCGCCTCGATTATTGATGTATTTATTATAGCTATATTCTCTTTCATTATGATTTTCATTAACACCTTCATTGTGTTGCCACTCATTGATGCAGCAGGTACACACATGTCAGAAGCCCAATATGAGTTTTTCATGTTGATCATTGGCACAATCCCTGTTTTGGCCATCATATTTATTTTCGCTATTCTTTACTATAGCTTGCTGACTTCCTCAAACATGCAAGCAACATTGGGAAAAAACTCATGGGCATCATCGTTGTCAATCAGTATGGCGAGCGTATTTCTTTTTGGCACAGCTTCGGCCGTTTCTTCGCTTACACATTATCTAAGATCTTATATATCGGTTTTATCATGGCGGCCTTTCCCTCTAAACTGGCATTACATGATTATATTTGCGGGACAAAGGTTGTCTATAAAAATAAATATCTTGATTGATCAAAAAAACAGGCTGCCGAGTTAACCTCGCCAGCCTGTTTTACTATTTCCCAAAAGCCATCAGCTTC
>NZ_JBSIOT010000177.1:0-1343 GCF_053613335.1 Bacillus sp. LR--39
GCTTGTTTATCCAGCATCCTACCGCATCATGTACTGCCTTTACAATCGCCGGAGTGATGGTGATCGTTCCAATTTCGCCAACACCGCGCGGTCCATATGCATCACCCTTCATTAGTTCTTCTATTGCGATCACCTTCATGTTAGGAACGTCTTTGACTCCGGGGATCAAATAGTGATCGAGATTTTCCGCGGCATAACGGCCGTCCGTCATTTTCGCTTCCTCCATCAGTGTGTAGCCGAGTGCCATGGCAGCGCCGCCTTCAATTTGACCTCGATATCCCTGCGGACTGACAACCGAACCTGCCGCAATAGCGTGCTCACAATCTATCAATTTGACATCACCTGTTAACAGATCTACCTCCACCTCAACGGCAGCCGCTCCAAATGAGTAGAGAAAATGGCCGCCCACCACAGGATCAGGCGTTGTTGGAAAGTCAAATGCCGTTTCCTCTGCCAAAGAGCCTTTTTCAGCCAGCTCCTTATACGTCACCACGAGCGCCTTTGTGTTTTTGTCACGCAAGCCTGCAGCGCCGGGAATAAGGTTTTCCGCTGAACAGCCGTTCCATTCTTCCGCCCGTTTTTTCAACTGGGCTAGAAACGGCTTCTTCAAACGCTGGATCGCGTGCCACACCATGCTTGTGCCGCGGGATGCTGTGGAGGAGCCTGACTTCGGCACTTTTGCGGTATCCCCAATAACAATGGAAATATCCTCTGCGGCACAACCTAACTCCTCCATGACAATATGTTCAATCGCGGCTAGAATCCCCTGTCCGCATTCTTCAAATCCGAACGAAGCAGTGATTTTGCCTTCACTCGAAAGGGACAAACGGCCTCCTGCCGCATCCATTCGGCCATACCCCAGCCCGCCGCCGTGCATTGTAATTGCCGCTCCCGTGCCTCTTTGCAGATACCCGCAGTTCCGGCTTGTTCTTGTAAGAATGGGAGATTTAGATATGGCATTCAACACCTGCGCCGCTCCGTCAGTCGGTGCAATCCGATGCTCAAGCGGCCCCAAGTCATGCGGCTTTCTGATATTTTTTCTTCTCAGCTCGAGCGGGTCGATGCCGAGCATGCCGCTGAGACGATCGAGATGGGTTTCGAGTGCAAATGTGATTTGGTTGCCGCCAAAGCCCCGAAATTCCCCTGCCACCCCGTTGTTCGTAAATACTGATATTCCTTCAGTCCGGATATTCGGAATACGGTACGGCCCCGCGGCATGCTCGACAGAAAAATCTAGAACGGCAGGTCCAAGCGTGGCGTAAGCGCCTGTGTCCGCCACAATTTTCACGTCGTGCGCCAATAGATTTCCCGAATGATCCGCACCCGTTTTTATGGTAATCTTC
>NZ_JBSIOT010000178.1:0-1342 GCF_053613335.1 Bacillus sp. LR--39
GTGCTTCCTCCCCCTTCATTGGAAAAACGATAGAAAAAGATGTCCCCTGCTCCGCATGTGAATCAACTTCTATCGCGCCCGATCCTTTGTCTATGATTTGTTTCACTAGATACAGGCCATAGCCTGTGCCGCCAGTTTTATTGACCGTAAAACCTTTGTCGTAAAGGCGAGGCATATGTGCCGGATCAATTCCGCAGCCGTTATCTTCTATTAAAATAGCAAGGATATCATCTGTTTGTTCGATACTAATGTCAATTCGTTTGTCTTCAGATTGAACGGTTTCAAATGAGCCGAAGGCATTTTCAATCAGATTCCCCAAAAGCACGACAATATCATGCTGATCAATATGCTCGGGAAATTGCTGAAGACTGCTGTTTTCATCTATATGAACAGCAATGCCGAGCTCTCTTCCCCTTCTGATTTTACTTAATAGAAGGCCTGCCGCAGCGTCATTTTGAATCGAGCGGTGCAGAAATTCAGTCACATTTTCCTGCTCAGTTGACGCCTGGAATGCAAGCTGCAAGGCTTTTTCAGATTTCCCCAGCTGGATGAGACCGGCGATCGTGTGCAGCTTATTCATATGCTCATGGTTTTGGACACGGAGCGCCTCCACAAAGTTTCTGACACCAGTCAATTCCTCTGCCATCTTGGCCGCTTCCGTTCTGTCCTGAAAAATCGCAACGGCGCCGATCACTTTTTTCTTCATGACGATCGGAATTCTGCTGCTCATGATGACTTTTCCGCTGACACGAATTTCTTCATTATAAACCGCTTTGTTCCGCTCCACGATTTCAGGCAGGCGCGAATCCTTGAGAACCTCCCAAATCACCTTGCCGATCAGATCCCCCTGCACTTCAAAGATCTGTTTCGCTTTTTCATTAAAAATCGTAATGACGAGCCGATTGTCAATAGCGATCACCCCTTCATTCATCGAGTGAAACGTCGCTGTCCGTTCTTCATACATTCGGACAATCTCATGGGGTTCAAGCTGAAACATTTGTTTTTTGATATGGCGGGCCAGCAAAAAGGAACCAGCAAGGCCAAAGCCGAGTGTCAGCACAACGATGAAGGCGATATCACGCTTTAAATGAAGCAGGATGTCAGCGATCCCTGGCAGCGTTTTTCCGACAAGCACCACGCCTATTTGGTTCAGGTCTTGATCCTTAACCGGATAAAAAGCGCGAACCGCCGTGCCGAGCTCGCCCTTTGCTTCAGAGAAATAAATGTGCTCCGCAAACGCTGCCTCCTCGTCTGCACCTTCTGATTTCTTGCCGATGCTTGTGCTGACAGGATGCGTATATCGGATGTGATTCATATCCATGACGACAATATAGTCTGCTTC
>NZ_JBSIOT010000179.1:0-1341 GCF_053613335.1 Bacillus sp. LR--39
TTTAATTCAGCAAGGTGTTGATGCATTATTAATCAACCCGACTGATTCTTCGGCGATCTCAACGGCAGTAGAATCTGCAAACGCAGTCGGTGTGCCCGTCGTAACAATCGATCGATCTGCCGAACAAGGAAAAGTTGAAACCCTCGTTGCTTCCGATAATGTAAAAGGCGGTGAAATGGCCGCGACGTTTATTGCCGACAAACTTGGAAAAGGAGCAAAGGTGGCAGAGCTTGAAGGCGTCCCCGGCGCATCTGCCACACGGGAACGCGGCTCAGGATTCCATAACATCGCAGACCAAAAACTCCAAGTTGTCACAAAACAATCAGCTGACTTTGACCGCACGAAAGGCCTGACTGTCATGGAAAACCTACTGCAGGGACATCCTGATATCCAAGCTGTTTTTGCTCACAACGATGAAATGGCGCTCGGTGCTCTCGAGGCAATTAACAGCTCGGGGAAAGACATATTGGTGATCGGTTTTGACGGCAATAAAGATGCGCTCGCTTCCATTAAAAACGGAAAGCTGTCAGCCACCGTCGCTCAGCAGCCTGAATTAATCGGTAAATTGGCTACAGAAGCAGCTGATGATATTTTGCACGGGAAAAAAGTGCAAAAAACAATATCCGCGCCTCTCAAACTAGAAACACAAAAATAATTGTCTGATGTTTAGGAACCTGCCATAACGTGAATAGAGATATAGAATGAATTATTTCTCTTACGTGAGGAGAGGAACGGCATGAACAAACCAACAAAACTATTTTCAACATTAGCACTTGCGGCTGGAATGACTGCGGCGGCTGCTGGCGGCGCTGGCACGATCCATGCTCAACAGCCAGAAACAACGGTAAGCATTGATGATTTATACAGTTATCCGATTGATTCTTATTTGGTATCAGAAGAGGCTCTAAATGTCAGAACGAAGGCTTCCGCATCAAGCCAAAAAGCCGATACGCTGCACTTAGGAGATAGCCTAAAGCTGATTTCCTTCTCAAATGCTGACTGGGCAAAGGTTCAGTATAAAAACGGAAAAATAGGATTTGTCTCCACTCATTACATTGTAAAAGCAGCGACAACGGTAAAAACCAAAACAAAAACAAAAGTATATACATCCGCTGATGGAAAGAGCATTAAGACTCTTCCAGCAGACACAAGCGTTTCTTTTTTAGGCTGGAGTAAAACGAATAAAGGCGGTTTTGATTTTGATTGGGTATTCGTTGATTACGGCGGTGCGACAGGTTATATGAAAACAAAGGATTTACACATGACAAAATAACTGAGAGGGATTCCGCATAAATGCGGAATCCCTTTTATTATGAATTGATTTGTCACATTCCCAAGATA
>NZ_JBSIOT010000180.1:0-1329 GCF_053613335.1 Bacillus sp. LR--39
GATCCATTAATTCTACTGAAATGACAGTCGCCCAGAAGATCCCGAACGTGCGGACCATCCAAGAGTTTTTCTTGATGCCGTCCGCTTCCTCTTCTTTTTCGCCTATCCAGAAGTGCTTAATGACGAGCCAAGCCAGGTAAAGCGCGCCAAGCACCTTGATCCACCAGAATTTAATAAGAAGCATACCGAGCCCGATAAAAATAAACCTGAAAATATAAGCTCCAAACAAACCATACGTTAACGCTTTTTTCCGCTGTTTTTCCGGCAGGTGTTTAACCATGACCGCAAGAACAAGCGCGTTATCGGCCGATAAAAGGCCTTCCAGAACAACAAGGGAACCGATCAAACCCCAGGAAACAGGATCCGTCAGAACTTCCCCCCACATTTTCCAATCGAAAAATGAAGCATACGTAGACAAAATATGATGTAAAAAGTCCAAGTTTTTTCCTCCTATTAATTTGAAACGGTGACTTCTCTATTTGTCACTCGCTTACACTTGCAAACCGTAATTCCGGCACAATGCAGCCAGCCCGCCGGAAAATCCGCTGCCGATCGCATTGAATTTCCACTCGCCGCCGTGTCTGTAAAGCTCACAAACGACAACAGCTGTTTCAATGGAGAAGTCTTCTCCCAAATCGAAGCGAAGAAGCTCATTCTGCGTTTCTTCATCCACAACGCGGACAAATGCATTGGAAACTTGTCCAAAGTTTTGGCTGCGTGCTTCAGCGTCGTGAATGGTCACTGTGATGCCGATTTTCTCAATGTGAGCAGGGATTTTTGAGAAATCAACGATAATCTGCTCATCATCTCCGTCGCCCTCACCCGTGCGGTTGTCACCCGTATGGATGACACCGCCGCTCGGATGTTCAAGGTTATTATAGAAGACGAAATCGAGATCATTTACGCAGTTATCATGCGCATCAACTAAAAAGGCCGAAGCATCCAGGTCAAAATCGTGTCCGCCGGAATACTTGTTTGTATCCCAGCCTAAGCCGATCACCGCTTTTGTCAGTCCCGGATTTGTTTTCGTTAAATCAATGCGCTGTCCTTTTGATAATTGAATGGCCATACTGCCTCTCTCCTTTCTGCTCTTCGTATTTGTCTTAACCGACTTGCAAACCGTAGTCTGTTGCAATGCGGGCAAGGCCGCCTTGGTAGCCTGAGCCGATTGCGGAGAATTTCCACTCGCCGTTATGTCTGTAAAGCTCCCCTGCAATGATTGCCGTTTCAATAGAGAAATCTTCTGCAAGATCGTAACGGATGAGCTCTTCATTTGTTTCTTCATTTACAATGCGGACAAACGCGTTTGATACTTGTCCAAAGTTTTGG
>NZ_JBSIOT010000181.1:0-1329 GCF_053613335.1 Bacillus sp. LR--39
GATATCCTAAATCTTCGCCGAAAATCCGGAATGGTATTTCAGGCGTATCACCTGTTCCCGCACCGCACAGCCCTCGAAAACGTGATGGAGGGCCCTGTTCAGGTGCAAAAACGGAACAAAGAGGAAGTCAGAAAAGAAGCGATTCAGCTTCTTGATAAAGTCGGATTGAAGGACAAAATGGATTTATATCCGTTCCAGCTTTCCGGCGGCCAGCAGCAGCGCGTCGGCATCGCCCGCGCACTGGCGATTCAGCCTGAGCTCATGCTGTTTGACGAACCGACCTCAGCGCTTGATCCCGAGCTTGTCGGAGAGGTGCTGAAGGTTATCAAGGACTTGGCCAATGAAGGCTGGACCATGGTCGTCGTGACCCACGAAATCAAGTTCGCGCAGGAAGTTGCGGATGAAGTCATCTTCATCGACGGCGGCGTTATCGTGGAGCAAGGACCGCCGGAGCAAATTTTCTCCGCACCAAAAGAAGAACGGACACAGCGGTTCTTGAACCGGATTTTGAACCCGCTGTAATAAAAAAAACAGGGCGCCTGCGCCCTGTTACAGATCCTAAAACGATTTTCGTTTTAGGATTTTGTCATTTTCAGCGTGATTGAAAACCTTTGAAGTCTAGGAAGGGCGAGTATTGGAGCACATCGAATGTTAAATTCGTGAGCACCGAAGCGCAGGCCTGACAACGAATGCAAGGATTTGCCAACACGCTGAAACAGGGCGCCGGCGGCGGCCCTGTTTTTTTGTTGAGCCCCTTTCGCCTATTCCGCCCTTCTGTCAGATGTGCTACAATGACAATCGACTGATTTTTACGAAAGAAGGGACCTCACGTGAAGCAAGAACTTGTTCTGCGCTGGACATTTTATTTTGCCGGTTTGATCATTTTGGCTTTTGGTGTATCCCTGACGATAGAAGGAAAAGCACTCGGCATTAGTCCGTGGGATGCATTTCATTACAGCCTGTTTCAGCACTTCGGGCTTACCGTCGGCCAGTGGTCCATCATTATTGGAGCGCTCATCGTCGGATTCACGTCATTGTTTACGAGAGCTTGGCCAAAAATTGGGGCCCTCCTGAATATGGTGCTCATTGGTGTATTTATAGATTTTTTCAATTTCATTCTGCCTGCCCCCTCGACCTACACAGGCTCGATCATCGTCTTCTCTCTCGGCGTGGTGCTGATCGGTTACGGCGTCGGTGTTTATGTATCAGCAGGCCTTGGCGCGGGGCCGCGTGATTCACTGATGATGCTGATTACAGAAAAAACCGGCTGGAATGTGCAATGGGTGCGGAACGGCATGGAAATAAGCATTTTGTTTGCGGCATGGGGCA
>NZ_JBSIOT010000182.1:0-1328 GCF_053613335.1 Bacillus sp. LR--39
CTGCAGCACGACCTGATCAAACAGCTCCGGCTCCTGCTTCAGATTGGCATATTTCAGTGCGAACGGCCCCCCCATGTATAAGCCATCAAGCCACATTTGGTAAGGATAACCGTCTTTGTGCCAAAAACCGCCCTCAGACGTCCGGTTCAGTGTTCCATATAAGCCGCGCAGCCTTTTTGCCGCTTTGGCATACCGTTCATCCTTCGTCTGCTCGTATAATGGAAAAAGAATGAGACCCGCTTGAATGGCGTCCAGTTCATCTCTTCTAAATAATAGATTGCCATAATCATCGATTAAGAGATCTGCATAGGCCTTCGCATACTCAAAATACCGCTTTTCCCCGGTTGCTTCCCACAGCCGCAATACACCGCATAAGAAAACACCCTGATGGTAGTGCCAGCGGTTAGCAGGAGGCAGCTCCTCGACTGTGTACGTATTCATAATGGTTTTTGCCAATGCCTCCGCGTACGTAAGAGGCGATTTTACAGCGATTGATTGATCCATTGATCCCATCCCTTTCTTAATAAATTCCTTCCTCGCCAAATTTCTTCGCCAAACGATTCGCTAGCATGACCAAAATCAGCCCGACCGCCGCTTTAAATACGCCGACTGCTGTACTGTAGCTGAATTGGCCCTGTTTCAGCCCTGCAGTATAAACATACGTATCAAAAATTTCCGCCACTTCCCTGTTAGTCGCATTTAACAGCAAATACACATGCTCGAAGCCAAGCTCCAGCGTGTCTCCGATTTTCAAAATCAGCAAAACGACGATAACGCTTTTAATGGCGGGAAGCGTAATATGCCACATTTGCCGCAGCCGTCCCGCTCCGTCCATTTTCGCCGCTTCATACAGCTGGGGGTCAACCGCTGTAATGGCCGCCAGATAAATGATCGTCGACCAGCCCGCTTCCCTCCAGATAACCTGCAGAATATATAGGGGCCGGAACCATTCTTCGTTCAGCAGAAAATTGATTTTTTCACCGCCAAAAAACACAATCAGTTCATTAATCAAGCCTCCGTCTACCGTTAACAGCACAAACGAAAGTGATACAACAATGACCCAAGACATAAAATGCGGGATATAAATCAGCGTCTGAACAAATTTTTTAAAGAGAGCAATCCGCACTTCGTTCAATAAAAGCGCCAGCAGTATCGGCACCGGGAAAAATATGGCCAGGTTCAAAGCAAATAACACGAGCGTGTTTTTTAACAAGAGAAAAAATGTAGGCTCAGTAAACAGCCTGATAAAATGCTTCAGCCCCACCCACTCACTGCCCAAAATGCCGAGGAACGGCTGATAATCCTGAAACGCAATCACAATTCCCCAC
>NZ_JBSIOT010000183.1:0-1325 GCF_053613335.1 Bacillus sp. LR--39
AGCACCATGACGGCCAAACGGATGCTTCCAACGGTGCTAACTATATCACGATGTCCTACAACTATTATCACGATCATGATAAAAGCTCCATTTTCGGATCAAGTGACAGCAAAACCTCCGATGACGGCAAATTAAAAATTACGCTGCATCATAACCGCTATAAAAATATTGTCCAGCGCGCGCCGAGAGTCCGCTTCGGGCAAGTGCACGTATACAACAACTATTATGAAGGAAGCACAAGCTCTTCAAGTTATCCTTTCAGCTATGCATGGGGAATCGGAAAGTCATCTAAAATCTATGCCCAAAACAATGTCATTGACGTACCGGGACTGTCAGCTGCTAAAACGATCAGCGTATTCAGCGGGGGAACGGCTTTATATGACTCCGGCACGTTGCTGAACGGCACACAGATCAACGCATCGGCTGCAAACGGGCTGAGCTCTTCTGTCGGCTGGACGCCGTCTCTGCATGGGTCGATTGATGCTTCTGCTAATGTGAAATCAAATGTCATAAATCAAGCGGGTGCGGGTAAATTAAATTAAGAAAGTGAAAAACACAAAGGGTGCTAACCTTTGTGTTTTTTAATTAATTAAAATGTTTATTAACTTAGTTAAGGAGTAGAATGGAAAAGGGATCGGAAAACAAGTATATAGGAGGAGACCTATTTATGGCTTCAGAAAAAGACGCAGGAAAACAGTCAGCAGTAAAGCTTGTTCCATTGCTTATTACTGTCGCTGTGGGACTAATCATCTGGTTTATTCCCGCTCCGTCCGGACTTGAACCTAAAGCTTGGCATTTGTTTGCGATTTTTGTCGCGACAATTATCGGCTTTATCTCCAAGCCCTTGCCAATGGGTGCAATTGCAATTTTTGCATTGGCGGTTACTGCACTAACTGGAACACTATCAATTGAGGATACATTAAGCGGATTCGGGAATAAGACCATTTGGCTTATCGTTATCGCATTCTTTATTTCCCGGGGATTTATCAAAACCGGGCTCGGTGCGAGAATTTCGTATGTATTCGTTCAGAAATTCGGGAAAAAAACCCTTGGACTTTCTTATTCACTGCTATTCAGTGATTTAATACTTTCACCTGCTATTCCAAGTAATACGGCGCGTGCAGGAGGCATTATATTTCCTATTATCAGATCATTATCCGAAACATTCGGATCAAGCCCGGCAAATGGAACAGAGAGGAAAATCGGTGCATTCTTATTAAAAACCGGTTTTCAGGGGAATCTGATCACATCTGCTATGTTCCTGACAGCGATGGCGGCGAACCCGCTGATTGCCAAGCTGGCCCATGATGTCGCAGGGGTGGACT
>NZ_JBSIOT010000184.1:0-1325 GCF_053613335.1 Bacillus sp. LR--39
GCCCCGCCCATGTAAAGAAAAGCCATGATCGGCACAAAGAAGCTGGCAACGGTGCTGATCCGCTGGATGCCGCCGAAGATAATGACGCTGACGAGAATGACGAGAATCAGCCCTGTCACCCAGTTTTCGATGCCGAAGCTGTTCTTCGTAATATCAGCGATCGTATTGGATTGGACACTGTTGCCTATCCCCAAAGCGGCAAAAGCTCCAAACAGCGCAAAGGCGATGGCGAGTCCTTTAAATTTGCGGCCGAGTCCGTGTTCGATATAATACATCGGCCCGCTTGAATATTCCCCTTTTTCATTTTTTACGCGGAATTTAACAGCCAGCAAGGCTTCCGCGTATTTCGTTGCCATCCCCAACAGCCCGACAACCCACATCCAAAAGATCGAACCCGGTCCGCCGAGTGTCAATGCCGTCGCGACACCTGCGATATTTCCGTTTCCGATCGTAGCGGCGAGCGCTGTCATCAAAGCCTTAAAATGGCTCACATCCCCTTCGGCAGCCGCGTCTTTGCTGTCTTCTTTGCCAAACCCGATCTTAAACGCATAGATCAGGCGGCGAAATTGCAGTCCTTTTAAAACAATCGTTAAAAATAAGCCTGTCCCAAATAATAAAATTAAACTGGGCGGCCCCCATAGTACCTTATTAATCTTGCCTAGTATTTCTAAGATATCCATATGACTCACTCCTGACAAAGATAACGCTTTCATAGCTGCATGAGATATTCTATCACAATGGAAAATGGTTATGTTTGTGAAACGACACAAAATGTAATCGCTTACATTTGTTTTTTTAACAAAGCTATTTTTTAAAGAAAAAAATTTTAATAGATAACTTATCTCCTCAAGCCTTTCACCTTATTCAACGTTCACCAATTTGTTAAATTTCACAAAAAAGCGCTTACATTTTTAATTTTACACACGATGCTCTTCCCGATTCAGAGATTTATACTAGCGGTAGAATCATATTTCATTTGAGGGGGACGACATCATGATCATTGGAATTCCTAAAGAAATTAAAAACAACGAGAACCGTGTAGCCATTACTCCGGCCGGAGTAGTCGCGCTAAAAAAAAGCGGTCATCAAGTTTTAATTGAACAGGGAGCCGGGCTTGGAAGCGGATTCGAGGACGCCGACTACAAAGCAGCCGGGGCGGACATTTTGGCTGAAGCGAAAGATGTGTGGGGAAAAGCGGATATGGTCATGAAAGTGAAAGAGCCGATCAGCTCTGAATACGGCTATTTCCGAAAAGGACTTGTTTTATTTACTTATCTGCACTTAGCGGCTGAACCTAAGCTTGCGAAAGCGCTTGTGGACAGCGG
>NZ_JBSIOT010000185.1:0-1323 GCF_053613335.1 Bacillus sp. LR--39
ACGAGGAACATGGTGACAGAAAGAGATCTGTTTTTCCGATACGCTAAGTATTTCCCTCGCCACTCCGGTTTGTATTTTTCTTTAAAGGCTCTTAGGCCGCTGAAGCTGTACATGTATCTGACATTATTAAAAATGACAGCGGCAAACCTTTCGGACCAGAAGGATGTAAAGGCAGTGCCGACATTAGCCAAGGGTGCCATCCCCATATTAAATGACGTGCAGCCCTCTTCCTTTGCCCATAAAAACATACGGATAAACAATGCGTCCATAATGCCATTTGGAGCGTCGCCGCGATAGCGCATCAGATCAACCGATATCTCTCCTTCCTGGTACATCGGCATGACATTTGCGAATGCAACGATCTCTCCTTCTGCATTTTTCATATAGGCGATCGGCGCTTTCTGTAAATAAGAAGGATCAAAAAATCCGAGCGAGAATCCCTTCTCTTTTTTCGAGCCGAGCCATTCGTCTGAGATTTGCTTCAGCTCCTCCAAAAACGCATCAGAAAATGGGGGATGATCCACATGGAAAGTATACTCCTCCCGCTCAAAGCGGTTATTGATTGCCCGAAGGCCGGCTTTTTTCTTCCCAGTCAAGGTAAATGTATTTAAATCTACATATGCTTCCTCGCCCAATTTAAAGAAGTTGTAGCCAAAATCGTGATACAGCGCCATGTCCTCTCGTTCAATTTGATAGAACAAAACACTGAATCCCTTCTGATGCGCTTCGTTCAGAAATTCTTCCAGCACGAGCGGGAATGATTCTCTTTGGCCAGACGGATCGCCGAGCACGACCAGCCTTCTGGCGATTTTCCCAAACAGAAGCAGTGCATTCCCACCACTAGAAAAATAAAACCGCTTATCTCCAAGAAAACCAAGATGGCTCAGCGCGTTGCCGCCTTTTTCATTGAGAAACGCAGCAAGACGCTCAGGGTCAGCTTTCTCTCCGATCGGTTTCGTTCTCTTATGATAGACCACTGTAAATATCAAGAAGAACAGCGGCACAATAATGATCGCCATGATGGTTGCATGTGTAATATGCGAGGTGCTGTGGACGAAATATTCGTGACGCAGCACCTTCTTCATCCGGTCCCAAATAAAGCCCGCGATCAGATTGTAGTTAAAGAGCGCCACAGTAAACAGCGCCACAGCGAATATCAATTGTCCCAGTGTATAGGATGCCTGTTCGCGGACAAATTGTTTTTTCAATAGCACAAGCAATACGATAATCATCGGCAGTACGAATATCGCGCTGATGTTAAGCCCTTTTAAAAAGCTGAACACAAAGCCGCCGACAAGCGCTGTAATGGCCATCGTATAGGAA
>NZ_JBSIOT010000186.1:0-1322 GCF_053613335.1 Bacillus sp. LR--39
CATTACACGCAATTTATGGTGTATGACCTGGATGGTGACGGAAAAGCAGAAATAGCCATGAAAACAGCTGACGGCACAACAGACGGGAAAGGACATATCATCGGTGATGAGCATGCCGATTTTAGAAACGAACAGGGCAGAATTTTGTCCGGTCCGGAATATTTGACCGTGTTTAAAGGAGAAACCGGTGAGGAACTCACGACCGTGGAATATGAACCACCCCGCGGCAAGCTGGAGGATTGGGGAGACGGCTATGGAAACAGGATGGACCGTTTTCTCGCCGGGATCGCTTATTTGGATGGGGAGCGGCCGAGCCTTGTTATGGCGCGCGGCTACTATACGAGAGCCGTGCTCGTGGCATACGATTTCAGAAACGGAAGGCTCAAAAAACGCTGGGTATTTGACTCCAACCATCCGGGACATGAAGCGTACGCAGGACAGGGGAACCACAGTTTAAGCGTGGCGGACGTCGACGGAGACGGAAAAGATGAAATCATATACGGCGCAATGGCTGTCGATCATGACGGAACCGGCCTGTACTCAACGGGGCTCGGGCACGGAGACGCGATGCATGTAGGGGATCTGGACCCGTCACGAAAAGGGCTTGAAGTGTTCCAGGTGCATGAGGACGCCACGAAGCCGTACGGACTGTCGCTGCGAGATGCCGGAACCGGTGAGATATTATGGGGCGTCCATGCTGGAACTGACGTTGGCCGGGGCATGGCGGCTCATATTGATCCAAGCTACAAAGGATCGCTCGTCTGGGGAATTGATCCGCCGGGCAATGATGGCATGTCGTATGGGCTTTTCACGAGCAAAGGCGAAAAAATCAGCGACAAAGCGCCCGCTTCAGCCAATTTCGCCATCTGGTGGGACGGTGATTTGGTCAGAGAACTGCTTGATCATGACTGGGACGGAACGATTGGCAGGCCAAAGATTGAAAAATGGGATGCTGAAAACGGCTGTCTGAAGACGATATTTCAGCCGGCCGGCGTGCTGTCCAACAACGGCACGAAAGGAAACCCGGTTCTTCAGGCCAACCTGTTCGGAGACTGGCGGGAAGAAGTGATATGGAGAACGGAAGACAGCAGCGCGCTCCGTATCTATACAACGACACATCTCACCCGCCACCGCTTTTACACGCTGATGCATGATCCGGTTTACAGGCTCGGCATCGCCTGGCAGAATACCGCCTACAACCAGCCGCCGCACACGAGCTTTTACCTCGGAACGGGAATGAAAAAACCGCCGAAGCCCGCCCTGTACATAGCGGGAAGTAAAGCGGAGGCGCCGCTGTAGGAGGACTAAGGGATAAGACGCAA
>NZ_JBSIOT010000187.1:0-1322 GCF_053613335.1 Bacillus sp. LR--39
CAGCTTCGAAAGCGTTATCAATTAAATTGCCAATAATCGTAATAAGATGGGACAAGCCGATATGTGCAGGAAGAGGCGCGAGTGAGCTGTTCTCATCAATAACCAGCTTGACCTTCTTTTCCGATGCCTTGCTTATTTTCCCTAACAAAATGGCCTGCACCTGCTGCGAATGGATGTTATGGAATAAAAGATCATGCTGTTCATTTTGTATCGCATATTCCTCTTTAATCAGATCAATGGCTTCATCATACTCCCCAAGCTCAAGCAGCCCTAAAATCGCATAAAGCTTATTTGAAAATTCATGAGTCTGCGCCCTGAGATCCTCTGAATATTTGCGAACCTCTGTCAATGTGTCAATCAGCTTCTTCAGCTCTGTTTTCTCCCTGAAGCTGACGACAATCCCATACGCCTGCCCGCCTTGATTCATCACTTTCGTATTGATAATAAACACTTGATCGTTGACGCTTACCTCCTGGTTCGGCAGCATTTCTCCTTGTTCAAGCACAGACATCAGCCCTGCTCCCGGCATGACGTCATCTATAGGAAGATGGGTCACAGGCTCGGGCAGCTTCAGCATCTCGGCCGCCGATACGTTCATCAAGGTGACGACGCCTTCACGATTGGTGGCAATAATCCCTTCTCGAATCGCGAAAAGCATTGCGTTCCTCTCACGATATAGAGCCGCGATCTCATGCGGTTCAAGCCCAAGCGTATCCTTTCTGATGCTTTTCGCCAGCACGGCGGCGCCAATAAATCCGAGCAGCAGTACAAGCACAGCAATCACACTCAAATTTCTCAAATGCTTTTTGATGCTTTGCTCTGTCTCCGTTTGCAGAAAATCAACAGACACGCTGCCGATCACTTGGCTGTATCCCTTCTGTTCTTTTATAATCGGCGCGCTCCCTCTGATCACTCTTCGTCCATCCGCTTTTGTTTCAGAAACATGCGAACCGCCAAACAAAATTTTTCTGCTGCGCTCCAGTTTCTTTAATCCGCTTTTTCCAGAGGCGCTGCGAATGTCTCCTTTTTCGTCCAAAACATAAATGGCAAACGCGCCAGTCTGTTCTTTGATTTGTTCAATGACCTCTTGCGTCTGAGCCGCATGTCCGCCTTTTCTCTCAATGAGCTCTTTAACCGGCGGCATATAGGAAATGGTTCTCGCCGTTTGAACCGCCAGCTGCTCTGCCTGTCTCCGTTCTCCCTGTGTATGCTGAACGGCTAACGTAACGGTCAGCACACCAATGACAAAAACCAGCAGAGCCGCAATCAGCCCCATTATTTTTGTTTGCAGGGAAAAATGGAACCGCTTTTTCACCACAGCA
>NZ_JBSIOT010000188.1:0-1321 GCF_053613335.1 Bacillus sp. LR--39
GCTTGATTAGAACAGCCAGTAACAGCATGGCAACGGGTGCCGGAAAACCGAAAAAATCGTGAGCGAGCATGCCGACTAAGTATAAAGAAACAGCAAGGATACCGCCTGACGCAAATAAAGAAAGATTGAACATTTGCTGTCCGCTTTGTGATTCCTCCAGCGCAGGGGACTCTTCTTCGGAGCGGTCCACTTTGCCGTTGCCTGTCCATTCCGGTTTTTTCTTTCCGATTCGGTTCAGCAATCCCGCTAGAATAATCGCGCACAAGCTGCCCAGCATAATCGATGGCAGAACAAGTGCGAACGCTTCCCCTTGAGAAATGGGCATGATGTCAGAATAGCCGATGGACAGCGGGATAGCGCCTTCTCCGACTCCTCCAGCCATGATCGGAATGACAATGTACAGCAGGGTATGCTGAAATCCGAGTCCGAGCAATGTCCCGACAGCCAGTCCGACAATAGCGGCTGTGACAGAACCGACAATAAGCGGAATAAAGATTTTCATGAATGCTTTTACGAGTGTTTCTCTTTTCATGCCGAGAATGCTTCCGACGACAATACCGGCAATAAACAAATATAGAAAGTTTGAGTTTTCTGTAAATTCCGTGGTGGATTTGACGATATCATTAGGCAGCAGGTGATAGTACACGACAGCGGACGGAATAAAAGTAGCTAGGATGGCAGGGCCGCCGATAGAACGAACAATCGGAATCGATTTGCCGATTTGGGCAAAGGTAAACCCGAAAAACGCCATGACGGCGATGGATGTCAAAATGTCACTTTTTACATCGTGATGCATAACAAAAACAATGATTAATATAAACAGCAAGGCATACACAGGAAGCGGTATGATGCCTACTTTTATATTCATGGCTTTTGCAAAGCAATTCTCTTTTCGAACCCCTTCGTGAATTGTATCCGTTTGCAATTGCATGTGTGTTTGAAGCTCTCCCATTGAAAAACCTCCCCTATTCTTGATGCAGTGAAATTGTTCACTATGTTAAGCATACTAAAAAATTGAAATTATTAATATATTAAAAATTTACTATTCAACTTTTCTCCTCTTGCCGGTTCAAATGAAAAGAGGCATCCTTCCTAAAATCTGTTTATGACGGAGTGCTGGGAAACGAGTGCTGGTGCAGGGCAAGCATTTTGTTCGCAAGGAACGATGTGTTGATGTACGATAATAAAGGGTCATTTATCCTAGCAGCCGACATAAATAATCAACAAAATAGACAAAAATCCGTCACATAGTGCGGGACTTTTTAGGTATTTTAGGCTTTATTTTTGAAATGAATCGTTGTAAAGTACTTAATATGAACCA
>NZ_JBSIOT010000189.1:0-1318 GCF_053613335.1 Bacillus sp. LR--39
TGATCAGCGCCAGCATAAAAAAGACATCGAGCCGGTCTAAAAATTCTTCGACCTTGATTGTCTGGATCGTACTTATAAGCGGGAACTGGGATCTGAGTGTAAGATCAACATCAAGCACGCTGATATTAATCGCCACGGTGAGCGCCACAACCAATCCGCTAATAGCCATGGCAATCATCCCCATTTTTTTCACATCTTTTCTGTCATTCAGGTTAGGGAAAATCATCACAAATAAAACGACTTCACCAAATGGGACGTACATGGTCTGCGTGAAAACAGAGTGAAGGATAGGAGAAATACCGTTTGCCAAAACCGGCTTTAAATTGTGCGGGTCTATAGTGCCTGAGACAATAATCAGCACGAGCCCGATCGCGCCCAGTAAATACATGACCCCGAAAAGAAGTTCGGCAGCGCGTGCGAGTACTTCAATTCCTTTTCTTACGGCATATATGCTTGCTACCATTAATAAAGCATTTACAATAATGATAGGTGTATCATGATAAGCAAACGTCAGCAGCATTTCTCCAAAGTCACGCAGCACCCTTGCGGCAATATAGGCAAAGTACAATATATAGAGAAATGAAAACAGCCAGCTCAGCTTGGTTCCCAGCATATCATCCATATATTCTTTCGGAGAAGAATTCGGATAACATTGATAAATGCCTTGCCGCAAGCGCTGTTGAAATAAACAAAGCATTCCCTAATCCCCAGCCGCCGCGATAGCCGACTAACTGAGCGATTGAGCTTGAGCTGCCGCCAAGCCCCGCAAATACAATAATAAAAATAAGTCCGAGAATTAACGTCCATTTCGCGCCGATGCGGCTGGAAATGGCTCCTGAGAAAAACATCATAAATCCGGTTACAAGCAAATAACTTGTAAACAAGAGTGATACTTCACTAGGTGAAGCATGTAATTGTGCGGCAATAGCCGGAAGAATTGGATCGACCAGCCCGATTCCCATAAAAGAAATCACACAGGCAAACGCGACAGCCCATACCGCTTTCGGCTGGCTGAGCAAGCCTGTTTTCTGATTCACTTGTGTTGTCTTATCCATTTGACCTGACCTCCATCTTTATTCCATTAAAAGAAACGCTACAAAAATAGCGTTTAACAAACTTTTCATTCGATTGATTGAATGGCGCGTTCCGCTTTGCCTTTCATGCCTTGCAGGCGTTCTTTAAAGCTTTGGAATGTCCGGATTTTCTCATCAATCAAACTCAGCTGGTGATTCAGGGTTTCCTGAATTTCCTCCAGTTTTTCTTTCCGTTCCTTTGGATCCAGTGACAACAAATACCCCTCTTTGTTTAACTCTAGCTG
>NZ_JBSIOT010000190.1:0-1318 GCF_053613335.1 Bacillus sp. LR--39
ATCGGTAAAAGACTTGACCGGCGGATATACAAGGAATCCGGTTTTGAAAAACGTATCATTCACCCTTGAACCGAATCAAATTGTCGGCTTAATCGGGCTGAATGGTGCTGGTAAAAGTACAACAATCAGACACATCATCGGGCTGATGGACCCGCATAAAGGTTCAATCGAATTAAACGGTAAAACGTTTGCTGAGGATCCGGAAGGCTACCGTTCACAATTTACCTATATACCTGAAACACCTGTTTTATACGAAGAATTGACGCTGATGGAGCATCTTGAACTAACAGCCATGGCATATGGACTGTCAAAAGAAACGATGGAGAAAAGGCTGCCTCCGCTTTTAAAGGAATTCCGAATGGAAAAGAGGCTGAAGTGGTTCCCGGCCCATTTTTCTAAAGGAATGAAGCAGAAGGTTATGATTATGTGCGCCTTTTTGGCAGAGCCTGCGCTCTACATTATTGATGAGCCTTTTCTAGGGCTTGATCCGCTTGCCATTAACGCGCTGCTTGAACGGATGAATGAAGCGAAAAAAGGCGGGGCGAGCGTGCTGATGTCAACACACATTTTGGCAACGGCAGAACGCTATTGCGATTCGTTTATTATTTTACATAACGGCGAGGTGCGGGCGCGCGGCACGCTGTCAGAGCTCAGAGAGCAGTTTGGAATGAAGGACGCGGCGCTGGACGATTTGTATCTTGAGCTTACAAAGGAAGACGCTGGCCATGAATAATATGCTTGATATTTGGCAGTCGCGGCTGCAGGAGCATATCAAAGAAACAAGAACATACATGAAATATATGCTCAACGATCACCTCGTCATTGTTTTGATTTTTTTTCTAGCGGGCGCTGCAAGCTGGTACAGCAAATGGATACGGGACATTCCCGCTCACTTTCCGTCCTTTTGGGTGATGGCCGTGCTGTTTTCGCTCGTGTTGACAAGCTCTTATGTGCGAACGCTTTTGAAGGAGGCTGACCTTGTTTTCTTATTGCCTCTTGAAGCAAAAATGGAGCCTTACTTGAAGCAAGCGTTTGTCTACAGCTATGTGTCTCAGCTGTTTCCGCTGATTGCGCTGAGCATCGTTGCGATGCCGCTTTATTTCGCAGTCACTCCGGGAGCTTCGCTCGTATCGTATGCCGCGGTCTTTGTCCAACTGTTGCTGCTGAAAGCGTGGAATCAGGTAATGGAATGGCGAACGACTTTCCAAAACGACCGCAGCATGAAACGGATGGACGTCATCATTCGCTTTGCGGCGAATACACTCGTTCTTTATTTTGTTTTCCAATCTGTTTATATGTATGCGCTTCTCGTCTATGT
>NZ_JBSIOT010000191.1:0-1317 GCF_053613335.1 Bacillus sp. LR--39
GATAATATCAGATATAACAAAAATATCACTATCATATCACTACAATTGAACTATTAAGTGACTAATAAATACCAATGAACGAGGTTATGCACAAAGAAATGACCATTGTTCTTTTAATGAGAAATGAAATCGCTTCCATCGGGATTGACATGCTAAGAAGAAGGGAAGGTTATGAGGTTATTGGATAAAAACATGAACAACTATTTTCTGAAGCCTGCTTACGAAATGTGAGGAAGGCAGCAGCCCTGGAATAAGTTTTTGACATACGCATTTTGAAAAAGACTGGGGGAAACAGTATGAATAAACAAGGCAATCAAATGTCATTTTTACGTACAATTATTTTAGTCTCCACTTTCGGCGGGCTTCCTTTTGGCTATGATACCGGTGTGCTCAATGGAGCTTTGCCGTATATGGGAGAGCCGGATCAGCTTAATCTCAATGCCTTCACAGAGGGTCTTGTCACCAGTTCACTTCTTTTTGGAGCGGCACTGGGTGCTGTGTTTGGCGGCAGGATGTCTGATTTTAACGGCCGCCGCAAAAATATTTTGTTCCTCGCTGTTATATTTTTTATTTCAACGATCGGGTGTACGTTTGCTCCAAATGTTACGGTCATGATTATTTCCCGTTTTGTGCTTGGTATTGCGGTCGGGGGTGCATCCGTAACGGTGCCTGCCTATTTAGCAGAGATGTCTCCTGTGGAAAGCAGGGGACGGATGGTGACGCAGAACGAATTGATGATTGTATCAGGACAGCTTTTGGCCTTTGTTTTTAATGCGATCCTTGGCACAACAATGGGAGACAACTCCCATGTGTGGAGGTTTATGCTGGTCATTGCGTCACTTCCAGCCGTGTTCCTGTTTTTCGGCATGATCAGAATGCCCGAGAGTCCCCGCTGGCTTGTTTCTAAAGGAAGAAAAGAAGATGCTTTGCGTGTATTGAAAAAAATCAGGGATGAAAAACGGGCAGCAGCTGAGCTGCAAGAAATTGAATTCGCTTTCAAAAAAGAAGACCAGCTTGAAAAAGCGACATTTAAAGATCTTTCAGTCCCATGGGTGCGCCGTATTGTGTTTATTGGATTAGGGATTGCGATTGTACAGCAAATTACAGGTGTGAATTCGATTATGTATTATGGGACTGAAATTCTAAGAAATTCCGGTTTCCAAACGGAAGCCGCTTTAATCGGAAATATTGCGAATGGCGTGATTTCGGTATTGGCAACATTCGTCGGAATCTGGCTGCTGGGAAGAGTGGGGCGCCGGCCGATGCTGATGACAGGCTTGATCGGTACGACAACAGCATTATTGCTAATCGGGATAT
>NZ_JBSIOT010000192.1:0-1317 GCF_053613335.1 Bacillus sp. LR--39
CGCGACAGGGTTCACGACTTTGGTGTTATCGGCGGCCAATCTGATCGTGTCGCTCGTCTTCCCGCTGATGCTAAGCGCGATGGGCATCGCATGGGTCTTTATGGTTTTCTCAGTCATTTGTCTTCTCTCATTTTTCTTCGCGTTCTACATGGTACCGGAAACCAAAGGGAAAAGCTTGGAGGAAATTGAAGCAAGCCTGAAAAAACGGTTTAAAAAGAAGAAAAGCACCCAAAACCAAGTGCTGAATGAGCGTACTTTATAAAAAAAAGGAATCGTCTCCTTATGGGACGATTCCTTTTTCTGTTTACACCATGACCTTGCAAATATTGTTCGTAAATTCCACAGGGTCCTGAATCGGCAGGCCTTCGATGAGAAGCGCCTGATTGTACAGAAGGTTTGTGTACAGTCTCAGCTTCTCTTTATCTTGTTCAAACGCGTCCTGCAGCGTTTGGAATACCTCGTGATTCGGGTTGATTTCCAGCACTTTTTCCGCCTTCACATTTTGGCTGTCAGACATCGCGTTTAAGATTTTTTCCATCTCAATTGTCACTTCGCCGTCAGCAGCAAGGCAGACTGGATGTGATTTAAGCCGTTTTGAGATTCTGACGTTTTTCACTTTGTCTGACAGAATGTTTTTCATTTCCTCAAACAGATCCTTATACTTGTTTTCCTCTTCCTCGGACTGCTTTTGATCCTCATCCGTGTCTATGCCAAGGTCTCCGCTTGATACGGACTTGAATTCTTTTTCCTGATAAGAAGCCAGCATTTTAATTGCAAACTCATCGATGTCCTCAGTAAAGTAGAGGATTTCATAGCCTTTGTCCGCCACCATTTCCGTTTGCGGCAGTTTCTCAATGCGGTCGTAAGAATCACCGGTCGCGTAATAAATGAATTTCTGCTCCTCTGGCATTCTGGAAACATACTCGTCTAAGCTGACCAGTTTTTTCTCTTTTGAAGAGTAGAATAAGAGGAGATCCTTCAATTGATCCTTATTCGCGCCAAAATCATTGTACACGCCGAATTTCAGCTGTCTGCCGAACGACTTGTAGAACGTCTCGTATTTCTCGCGGTCTTTTTTCAACAGGCTTTGCAGCTCGCTTTTGATTTTCTTGCTGATGTTTTTCGCGATCAGCTTCAGCTGGCGGTCATGCTGCAGCATTTCTCTGGAAATATTCAGCGACAGATCCTCAGAATCGACCATGCCCTTCACAAAGCTGAAGTGGTCCGGTAGCAGGTCTGCGCACTTATTCATGATCAGCACGCCATTGGAATACAGCTCCAAGCCTTTCTCATATTCCTTGGAATAGTAGTCAAACG
>NZ_JBSIOT010000193.1:0-1317 GCF_053613335.1 Bacillus sp. LR--39
AGAAAATTCAGCCGGGGCATTTGGATTGCTCAAGGGAACGCGGTGATTGAAGGGAATATACTGAATCCTGACGCGTTTGAAGCAGTGCCGGAATCATATTCTGTTTCCGTCACAAACAATGCCGGCGCCATCATCAAAAACAATACATTTAAAGAGTTCAAAAATTACCCCATTTATTGCTCCACAAGTGCGAAAACCTCAATTATCGGCAACCACTTAGAGAGATCTCCGCTTTTGGTCACCATCTATATCAGCGCCGGTGTGCATGAGATTTTTGATAATACCATTTCAGTCAACAGAACAGCCGGGAATCCGATTGTGATTTATCTCAATGGCTCTGCAGGCTCTATCGTCTCAGGAAACACCATCAATAACCTCTCCGCGGGCACTGCGACAGCTATTCAAACAACCACATCAACCAATTCCAAAATCATCGGCAACCGCATTTTTAAAGGGACCATCAACAAACACAGCAGTGATACAATAGACGGCAATATGATTGTCTGAAAAAAGCGCCCCCTCTAGGGGTTCTTTTTTTTCGATTTATAGATCACGTATATTTCCCTCACAAGTACTAAAACAAAAAATAAAATTACAACCCATTCCGCAAATGTTGAAATCTTAAAGCTGGACATATTGTTATAAACGGCTTTTGTTAAACTGAACCCTTGAAGCATGTCCATCAACACAGAAATAGCTAATAAACAAATTAATATGACTCCAGTCACGCCCAATATCTTCATGCTTCATCATCCTCCGCTTTTAGTGTCTATCGTTGGCGGAGATGTTATACCGCATCTAAACCTCATGCATAATCTCAATTTTAAAAGGAAGAATATGAGAAAACGACAAGGAATGGTATTTGTGTATGCCTTTATTTTCTAAGCGAAAGAACAATACCGGTTCAAAAGACAAGCAGAATACTGACGAGAGGAACCAGGAACAGCAGCAAGAAAAAGAAAGGCCGGTTCTCATTTCTCCAAGTTTGGCAAAGAATATAGCGGAAACGAAAAAGGAAGTCGGAAGCAGCTCTGACGTCATCATTCGCGAGATTAAAATCGGGGAGCAGGATCATGTCCACCTAGCTGTTATCTATATTGCTGGGCTGGTCGATAATAACACGATCCATGAGTCGTTAATTGACCCATTGGTACAGGATGAGTCTATCCAGAATACTCATGCGATCCAGCAAATTCTTGAAAAAACGCTCCCGCTGGGCGGGGTGAAAGCGGAAAAGAGCTGGGACAAGCTTTTTTCCGAGTTAATGCTCGGCAATGCGCTCATTTTTGCTGATGGCCATGATGAAGCTTTGATTTG
>NZ_JBSIOT010000194.1:0-1314 GCF_053613335.1 Bacillus sp. LR--39
GTTTTTTCTACTATATAGTATACCTTCATTTTTTCGGATGCGTTTTTATTTTTCACCTGCGGGTACCATTTTTATAAAAGGAAAAGAAGTGATAGACATGCCTTGGTCGATGAAGGATTATCCTGCTTCATTAAAAAATCTTGAGAAGCCGGTGAGAAAAAAGGCGATAGACATTGCGAATGCGATGATTGATGAAGGCTATGAGGAAGGGCGCGCGATTCCAATTGCGACAAGCAAAGCGAAGGAATGGGCGGAAAACGCCTCTACAGATGAAATTGATGATTTCCTGACGCATGATGATGAGACAGAACGCGATGCTGATCCAAGCAGCGGCAGCGGCCCCGAGCTCATGAACAAAGCAGAACATGTTATTAAGCATAAAAAAGGCTGGGCAGTCAAAGCCGAGGGCGCCAAACGCGTGTCTGAAATCAAGGATACAAAGAAAGAAGCGATTGAACGGGCAAAGGAAATCGCGGCGCAAAAAGGCACTGAGGTCATTGTTCATTTAGCTGACGGCAGTGTGCAGAGAAAGATTAAAACAGGATCATAGAGGAATATGCTTTTAGGTGTTTCGAAATGATCAGGAGCGGTTATTGATTGGTAAATCATTTATGAGAGGTGATCATGATGCTTAGCTTTTTGGTTTCATTAGTTGTTGCTATTGTTATCGGATTAATTGGGAGCGCCATTGTAGGAAACCGGCTGCCGGGAGGAATTTTCGGCTCTATGATTGCCGGGCTGATCGGCGCTTGGATTGGGCACGGACTTCTTGGCACATGGGGACCGAGCCTCGCCGGCTTTGCTATTTTCCCGGCCATCATCGGGGCAGCCATCTTCGTATTCTTGCTGGGCCTTATATTCCGCGGGCTGCGGAAGGAAGCCTAGACTCATTAGATACAGGAGGCATCGTTTCGAACTGAAACGATGTCTTTTTATATGGGACCTTATCCCGAATTCCTACATATCATGTTACATAACAGGGAAAAATTCAGAAGTGTATTTTGAACATTTTCGGTTGACAAGAAACCGGGATGGTCATATGATGTAGATAAAAAAATTTGCCTTAAGGAAACTCTTTGTTGTACGGCAAAAACAAACAGAATTCAGGTGAGACATGATGAACAAGGACATCACAGCACAATCTCCCCGTTCCAAAGCCGTCCAAGATGCGCTTGACGGGAAAATCAGAGGATTCAGAGGGCTGCTCCCTTTTCTCGGCCCTGCATTTATAGCAGCCATTGCCTATATTGATCCCGGCAACTTCGCAACGAATATTTCGGCGGGTTCTAAATACGGATATATGCTCTTATGGGT
>NZ_JBSIOT010000195.1:0-1311 GCF_053613335.1 Bacillus sp. LR--39
TCCAGCTCATCCAGCGTCAAATCGTCGTCACCAAGATCACTCGGGGTCAGTTCCGTACCGTCTTGAGATAGGCAATGTTCAATGATTCTGAGAAGATGCGCTTTAAAGCTGTCACTGAATGTTTGTACTGTTTTTTCATGAAATTCAAGAGAATGATAGGCCAGTGACATCGTCAGTTTCCCGTTTTCGATATATCCGACAACATCCAGCGCATTCGGTTTTTCTGTTTCAGGGCTTAATGACTGTCCTGATGGCAGCTCTGATCTCGTAAACAAACCTGCATCCGACATTTCGTCAAACTGACCTAAATAGTTGAAGCTGACATCCGGCTGAATCGAGAACGCCACATCTTCTTTATGTTCCGGTGCCGTCAGATAGCGCAGAATGCCGTATCCGACTCCCTTATTCGGCACATGTCTGATATCTTCTTTCATTTGCTTCAGCTGGTAGCCCAGGTCATCCTCATGCTTCATATCGAGCACCATTGGGTACATACTTGTAAACCAGCCGACTGTGCGGGAAATGGTCAGGTCTTCTATGATTTCTTCACGTCCGTGCCCCTCTAAATGAACATTTACTCGATCCTGACCCGTCCACTCCTTCATTGCCAATCCGAATGCCGTCAGCAAAATATCATTCATTTCTGTGTGATATGCCTCATGCACCTTTGTGGTGAGCTGTTCTGTCTCTTCAGCAGTCAGCGAGAATTCAATTGTCTTTGTATGTTTCATTCGCTGATCACCAGATTCGCGGTCTTTCGGAAGCTTTGCCGCGACTGCTTGTTCTTCAAGCTGTCTCCAATACTCTTTTTCTTTCAAAAAGGCTTTGGAGTTCGCGAAGTCTTGCAATCTCTCTGCATACTCTGCAAATGAATGTGTTTTCTGCGGGAGAACCGGTTCATTGCCTTGCTCAAGCTGTGTATATACTGCGGCGAAATCCTCCAGTAGAATCCGCCACGACACGCCGTCAACCACTAAGTGATGAATAGCAAGAAGCAAGTGGTCTCCGTCTTCCGCTTGAAACAAGCCTGCTTTTAACAAGCCGCCTTCCTGCAAGTCGATGCTGCTTTGCAAACGCTCCGCTTCTCTCTCTATACGGTCTTCGTAATCTGCAGCTTGGCCCTCAATCTGGATGACCTCCAATTGAGCTGAAGCAGCTTCAAGATCTCTGTTGTATTGAATGACGTCTTCCTGTCCCTCACGATAGACCATGCGGAGCGCGTCATGATGCTCCATCAGCGCCTGCAATGTTTTCTCCACCCGTTCAGGATCAAAGCCCTTCTTGGCGTGAAGCATCACCGATTGGTTCCAG
>NZ_JBSIOT010000196.1:0-1309 GCF_053613335.1 Bacillus sp. LR--39
TTGAGCACTTCGGCGATGTGCATCACTTTGACATTCTTATCTTTTCGGCCAAGCCGTCCCCCGATATTCATCAAACAGCCGCAGTCAGCACCGATCAGCACCTCTGCTCCCGTTTCCTCCACACATTCGACTTTTTCATCGACCATCTGCTCAGAAATCTGCGCCATCTTGACTGAGAACGTTCCTCCGAATCCGCAGCAGTTATGTTTGCCCGGAAGCTCTGTAAACTGCAGGCCCTTCACATGGCTCAACAGCTTCATTGGCTCCTCCCGAACACCCAGCAGCCTAGTCATATGGCACGACGTATGTAAGGTCGCTTTTGTATGAAGGGTCGCGCCGACATCCTCTATCCCAAGGATGTTCACAATAAAATCTGTCAGTTCATACGTTTTATCCGCCAGCTTTTGCGCTTTATCGGCCCATTTCGGGTCATCCGCAAACAAGTGCGGGTATTCCCGGAACATCGTTGTGCAGGAACCGGAAGGACTGACAACATATTCGGAATCCTGAAACGTTTCGATCATCCGTTTCATTGCTTTTTTGGCGTCATGTACATAGCCGCTGTTGTAAGCCGGCTGCCCGCAGCAAATCTGCCCTTCCGGAAAATCAACCTCGCACCCAAGCCGCTCCAGCAGCTCAACCGTTGCTTTTCCGACATTTGTTTGAAACATATCAACAAGACAAGTGACAAAAAGTGAGACTTTCATGATGAACCCCTCTCTCATCCCCAATATATGATCAGGTCATCTGATGACCTGAGTTAAAATAACTATATAAATATCGTACACTATTCTGACAATGGAAGGAAAGGGTTTTCTAGGGATATTTTCATTTGTGGCATATCAAAAACACTCCCGATCTCCCAGGAGTGCAGTATATGGTTAGATCCAGCCCTTTTCCTCAGCGATGCTGGCGGCTTCTGTCCGATTTTTCGCATTAAGCTTTTGGATGATTTCTGAGATATAGTTTCGAACTGTGCCTTGAGATAAATAGAGCTCCAGCGTAATGTCTTTTGTTGTCTTGCCTAAAGCCGCAAGCCTCAGAATTTCTTGCTCTCTAACGGTTAGCGGATTTTCGTCTCGCATCATATTAAACGTCAGCTCGGGGCTGAAGCCCTTTTATACATTTTCGGTAGACGGAGCAGCTGTGGTTAGTATGAGGTGTCTTGATGATGGAGTGACAAATGTCATTTTTTCTCACCCCGATGTCTAGGCAATCCTCCTCCTGCATCTTCCAATTCATCCATCTTTTCTATCTCCCATGTCCTCTTTCTTTTAAACTGCTGTGACATTCATAGAAAGATACACTC
>NZ_JBSIOT010000197.1:0-1304 GCF_053613335.1 Bacillus sp. LR--39
TTTTAGCTCTTCTCCCTTTCCTTTTTCGGTCATGACGAGAATCGTTGGGCCTGCTCCGCTGAGAGCCGTTCCATATGCGCCCTTCATCTCGGCGACGTGCTCTACTTTTGACAGCTCAGGCACAAGCATCGCCCGGTACGGCTGATGGAACATATCCTTCTTCATGATTTTCCCGACAAGCGGCCAATCCTTGGACATGATCGCAGCAATGAGGATATTGCTGACAGCACTTGCTTTTACGGCATCGGCATATGGAAACTCCTTCGGAAGCACGTCTCTCGCGTCTCTTGTCAGCACTTCATAAAAAGGAATGACAACGACTACGTCAATGTCAGCATTCGGGACGCGGATCATTTGGGTCGCGTCATCCTCATGCAGGCCGATCACAAGTCCGCCGACGAGAGAAGCGCCAGCATTGTCCGGGTGTCCTTCTTCTAGACTGGCTAAATGCAGCTTGTCCGCTTCAGACAGCTTTAAGCCGCATAATTCATCAGCCAGTTCAATGGCCGCTACAATCGCCGCGGCGCTGCTGCCAAGGCCGCGTGCAAGCGGGATGTCGCTCCACACCTTCACATGGACAGGAGGCATTTCTTTTCCGTACAAATCTGCGGTCCGTTTAGCCACTTGATAGATCAGGTTATCTGTACCCGCCGGAATTCCGGCGACTGTTTCTGTTTCAGCCTCAAAAGACCATTTGTCGCTTTCAAAGACGGTCAGCTTCAAATATCTGCTGAGCGCCATTCCGACTGAATCAAAGCCGGGGCCTAGGTTAGCTGTGCTTCCGGGAACAGTGACAGAGAACAGCATGTCGGCTTCGTTCATACACGGGCCGCTCCTTTTACATATTCAAGGATGCTGTCTTCATCAGTCGGCAATGTGACAGGCTTGATTTCTGAAATGTCGACCGCTGTGTTCGGATCTTTCAGTCCGTTTCCTGTTAACACAGCTACGACCTTGCTGCCTTTCGGAATTTCTCCGGATTTCACCTGTTTCAGCACTCCTGCGATAGACGCGCAAGAACCTGGTTCTGCAAACACGCCTTCTACACGGGCGATCAGCTGATATGCGTGAAGGATTTCACCATCAGTGACTTCGTCAATTTTCCCATTGGATTCCTCGGCTGCCTTTACAGCTTTGTCCCAGCTTGCCGGGTTTCCGATACGAATGGCTGTCGCTATTGTTTCAGGATTTTTAATCACTTCATTGCGCACGATTGCCGCCGCACCCTCAGCTTCAAAGCCGCGCATTTTCGGAAGGCCTGTGCCGTTTTTCTCATGATATTCCTTGAAGCCCTTCCAGTACGC
>NZ_JBSIOT010000198.1:0-1297 GCF_053613335.1 Bacillus sp. LR--39
ATTAGAGCGCCATATTACCTTTGACAATGATCAAGGCGTCACTACAGCAGATCTGCTCATCGGAAGAGTTGTCTGCTTCCACCTAGATGAAAAGGTGTATGATGCAGAAAAGGGATATATTTTAACGGATGAATTAAAACCTGCCTCACGATTGGCGGGAAATCACTATGCCAAACTGGGGGAAGAATTCACACTGATTCGTCCCAGCTGAAGAGAAGGACTATTTAAATAGAAGAAACTAGTCAAAAAGACCTTATGATTACAAAATATCGCCTGTTAATACTGAAAAAATATCAAAAAAAAAGAACACCCAGAGTAAGCTCGGGGTGTTCTTTTTGAAACGTTTTTTCTTTTTCTTCGTATAAAGGTAGATTAGGAGGAATTGGAATGACAAACTTTTGGATTTTAATGCTGATCGCTATTACCATCAGTCTCGCCTCTCAATTTTTTATAAAGAAAATATACGGTATTGATAAATCCGGCTGGCGATATAAGCATGTCAGCAATACACACAAATGGATCGAAATCACTTTACTTATTTTGTTTGTGGTTTCACTCTCCTTTTTTCCAGTTGAATATTTGCTTCTTTTATTTTTTATTGTGATTGACTCAATACGAATTTTTATGGAGTGGCATTATAGACCTGAAGATAAACAGTATATGTACCACATTGTAGAGGTCTCCCTTATGTTTATGCTTTTGATTTATATTTGTACCCTATAGTTATTTAAATCCCCACAGCCGCTCCGTCTCCCCGAGGATCGGCTCCGCCTTGGAGAAAGCCTTCTTCATCAACTTTGATTGCAGCCGCGTGTCCCATCAGCGGATCATAGTCACCGACAACCTCCACGAGATGCCCGCTGTCTTTCAGTTTTTGGATTGTTTTGTCTGTGAATCTGCCCTCGACTCTGAGACCTTCGTATTCCTCTCCCCACGTTCTGCCCCATACCCAGCGCGGTTCGCTGATTGCCTGTTGTGGATGCATTTCGTAGTCCAGCATTCGGGTAATGATGGCCGTCTGGGTCTGCGGCTGGCCTTCGCCGCCTTGTGTGCCGTACAGAATTTTTGGCTTTCCGCCTTTACAGACCATAGCCGGCATCAGCGTATGGAAGGTGCGCTTTCTCGGTTCAAGCGTGTTGACATGATTTTCATCCAGTGAGAAAAATGATCCGCGGTTTTGCAGTAATATGCCTGTATCACCCGCAGTGACTGCCGAGCCAAATTCAAAGTACAGGCTTTGAATGAATGACACTGCGTTGCCATCCGCATCGATTACGGCCGCATATGCCGTATCACT
>NZ_JBSIOT010000199.1:0-1296 GCF_053613335.1 Bacillus sp. LR--39
AAGACGGCGACATTGTCGGCGTCAGCTGGGGAACCACCATGTATCAAATCGCGCAAAACATGCAGCCGAAGCAGGTAAAAGGCGTCGAGGTCGTCCAGCTAAAAGGCGGCATCAGCCATTCCCGGGTAAACACGTATTCGGCTGAAACGATTCAGCTGTTTGCGGAGGCTTTTCAAACGATGCCGCGCTATCTCCCACTTCCCGTCGTGTTTGATAATGCGGATGTGAAGCGAATGGTGGAGAAAGACCGTCATATTGAGCGGATCATCGAGATGGGAAAGCAGGCGAATATCGCTCTTTTTACGGTGGGGACTGTCCGTGACGAAGCGCTGTTGTTCCGGCTCGGATAGTTTAACGAAGAAGAGAAAGCCCTGCTGAAAAAACAGGCCGTCGGGGATATTTGTTCACGCTTTTTTGATGCGAAAGGGAATATTTGCAGCAGCGCCATCAATGACCGGACCATCGGTGTTGAGCTTCAAGACCTTAGACTGAAGGAACGCTCCATTTTAGTTGCCGGCGGAAGCAGAAAAGTATCTTCCATTCACGGAGCATTAACCGGAAAATATGCCAACGTTTTAATCATTGACCAGCATACCGCGAGGGCGCTTGTTAATGATTTGTGACACGCTCAAACCTTTCGTTGAACAAAATTTCAATTACCAATTTACATATGTTCAAAAGTCGGTTATGCTAAAAAATATCTTAACAAAAAAGGAAGTGTGCGAAGGATGTCATTAGCCAACATAATTGATCATACAGCTTTGAAACCGCATACACAAAAAGCGGACATTCTAAAACTAATTGAAGAAGCGAAAACATACAAATTTGCTTCAGTATGTGTCAATCCGACATGGGTGGAGCTTGCTGCAAAAGAGCTTAAGGGAACTGGAGTCGACGTTTGTACGGTCATCGGCTTCCCGCTCGGTGCCAATACAACTGAAACAAAAGCGTTCGAAACAAAAGACGCCATTTCAAAAGGCGCCACTGAAGTGGATATGGTCATTAATATTGCCGCTTTAAAAGACAAGGAAGACGATGTGGTGGAAGCTGATATCCGCGGTGTAGTGGAAGCTGCAGCCGGAAAAGCGCTTGTCAAAGTCATTATCGAAACGTGCCTTCTGACTGATGAAGAAAAAGAACGTGCATGCCGTTTAGCGGTGTCTGCGGGAGCGGATTTCGTAAAAACATCAACAGGCTTTTCTACAGGCGGCGCAACGAAGGAAGATATCGCCTTAATGCGCAAAACAGTGGGACCTGATATCGGCGTGAAAGCATCTGGCGGCGTCAGAACGAAAG
>NZ_JBSIOT010000200.1:0-1296 GCF_053613335.1 Bacillus sp. LR--39
TGAAGCGGTGTGGCAGTGGAGACAGGACTGTATTGAATTTTGCACGGTCGAAATGGATACGGAACGAAAGACATACGGTGATCAAAGATATGTGGAGAAATGGCCGGCGCAGTTTAAAGGTGTTCATGTTGTCAAATCAATAGGAGCCAATACAGCGCTTTGGAATATCGAAAACTATAAGGTCGGGCAAAAGGACGGCCGCGTGTATATAGATGAAACGCCGCTGATTTTCTATCATTTCTCTGGGTTTACGCTGGTGACAGAAAAAGAGTTTAATCTTTGCTGGTACTACCGGATTGAAGACGAAGCGACAATTGAGATGATTTATATGCCCTATATATTAAATCTGAAAAGATGGATTGATGAAATACAGTCGGCGTTTCCGGACTTTGCGGATGGCTTTATCCCGAAGCATGCAGTGCCTGACACTCATTTTATCCAGCTGGATTAAAAAACCCCTGCCGCCTGGCAGGGGTTTTTTCAGCTATGCCATTCTCTCAGCTTCTGGTCACTCGGCAATAGGAAGGCAAGGATGCCGAGAACAGGGAGAAAGGCAATGGCGATCATCGTCGGGGTCAGTCCCGCGGCGTCAATCAGAGCGCCCAGCGCCACAGCGCCGATCGCGCCCATCCCGAAGGCAAGCCCGACGGTTAGACCGGACATTGTGCCGATTTTTCCAGGAACTAGCTCCTGTGCGTAGACGACCGTTACAGAAAAGCTCGACATCAGAACCAAGCCAATCAAGGCAAGCACGCCATAGGCGAGAACCGGGCCGGCAAATGGCAGCACAATCGCCAGCGGCGCCGAGCATAACAGCGAACCGAGGATAACGAAGCGTTTTCCAAAACGGTCTGCAAGCGGGCCGCCGAGAAACGTGCCGATTGCGCCGAACAGCAAGAAGACAAAAATATAGCTTTGTGCCTGCTGAATGCTTACGTGATAGGTATCCATCGCGTAAAACGTGTAAAAGTTACCGATCGCACTCGTATACCAAGAACGAGCAAAAATGAGAAATATAATAATAATAAGAGCAGATACAACAGATTTGGTGATGGCCGTGTTTTCAGCCGTTTTCTTTTGTTTGCCTGATTTCTGGGCAAGGCTGCCGAGACGTGAGGCGTACCATTTCGCGATATACATGAGAAACATAACAGCAAGCGCGGCGACAAGCGTGAACCAAACAGCGCCGAATTGCCCGAGCGGCACAAGAATCAGCGCGGTGATCAGCGGCGCCATCGCCTGGCCTGAGTTTCCGCCCACCTGATAAATCGACTGGGCGAGCCCGCGTTATGTGCC
>NZ_JBSIOT010000201.1:0-1292 GCF_053613335.1 Bacillus sp. LR--39
AAGTGATGAAGAACACAACCGTCAAAGGGAAAAAGCTGAAGGTGAATAAAGCGAATAAATGATGAATGACCTGCTCCCAGTTAAAGGGGCAGGTCATTTTGCTGCTGGCTGACATTGGCGCTGGTCTCCTCCGGAACAAAGGCAAGAATCACAATACCAATTACAAACAAAATGATCAGACTGAACACCGCAGTCGAGGATTTCCCGGTCAGCTGGGCTGTCACGGCAATGAGCAGCGGCCCCATAATTGAGGCGAATTTTCCGAAAATGTTGTAAAAACCGAAGAATTCATTAGCGTGGCGCTTTGGCACAAGCTTGGCGAAATAGGAACGGCTGAGGGCTTGAATACCGCCTTGCGAGGTGGCGACAAGCATAGCCAATATCCAGAAATCAAGCGTTGTCTCCATAAAATAGGCATACACGCAGACGATCATATAAATGACGATCCCGACATACAGCATTGTCTTCCCCGTGAAGCGTTCTGCCAGTTTTCCGTATACAATCGAAAACGGCGCGGCGACCACCTGAGTGACAAATAGGATGATCAGAAGGCTTGAGGAACCGATCCCTAAATCTGATCCATAGGATGTCGACATCGTAATAATCGTGCCGACTCCGTCGATATAAAAGAAATAAGCGAGCAAGAAGAGGAAAAGTGCCCGGTATTGCCTGATCCGTTTCATCGTTTGGCCGAGCCTCTTAAAGCTGTTGATGACAATATGAGGTTCTTTTTTGATGTAATAGCGTTGATGGACATGTTTAATCATTGGGATAGTGAACAGCCCCCACCAGGCAGCCGTTATGAAAAAGGACAGCTGGCTTGCGGCCGGTACAGACACTGGAATAGTCTCCGCTTGCGCGAGCAGGATGACAGCAATACTGATGATAAATGGAATCGTGCTTCCAATGTATCCTAAGCCAAAACCCCGTGCCGAGACGAGATTCATCCGCTTCTCAGTCGTGACGTCAACGAGAAAGGCATCATAAAACACATTGGCGCCGGAAAAACCGATAGCCGATATCGTATAAAACAGCAACAATAGCAGCCAATGTTCACTAGGGATAAAGGCGAGCATCGCGGTGCTGGCGACACCGGCTGACACAAAGAAACCGAAGAACTTTTTCTTGCACCCTTCATAGTCGGCGATTGTGCCTAAAATAGGGCCGAGCATCGCAAGAATAAACGTTGAAATCGCAATGGTATAGCCCAGAAAGGCAGTCGATTGAGCGGCGCTGACACCGCTTTCCGCAGCTGCTGATTTATAAAATAACGGAAATACCGCGGTGGTCAA
>NZ_JBSIOT010000202.1:0-1291 GCF_053613335.1 Bacillus sp. LR--39
GCTTGATGATCGGGATTTCTATGATCATGATGCCTGCGCAAACAAACGGTTTAAACCAACTGCCGCGCGAATTTTATCCAGACGGCACCGCCATTATGAACACGCTGCAGCAAATGGCCGGCGCTATCGGAACAGCGGTTGCGGTCAGCATTATGGCTGCAGGCCAGCATGATTATATGAGTACAGTTAAAAACCCTGCCGATCCGGCAGTCATCCCGCAAGCTTTGACAGCAGGCGTACAGCACGCATTTGTGTTTGCAATGATTGTTGCCATTATCGGTTTAATTGGCGCTTTCTTTATGAAGCGCGTGAAGGTAGATCATTAATGTGAAAAGCCCCTGACTAGTGTTCAGGGGCTTTTTCATGTTTACTTGTGGATCGTTTTCGCCGCGATTTCATCAATCGCGCGCCGCATGTCCTCCTTCGTATTATAAAAATGGGGAGCGAGACGGATCACATTGTCCCGCGGCGCGCAAATCACTTTTTTCTTCTTCAGCAACGCCGCCGTTTCCGATGCCCGCTCATCCCGGATCGCAACCATACCCGGCTGACCCCCACCTTGTGCCGCCGCCAGCTGCAGGCCTTTTTCAGCGGCATATTGAACTGCATCGGCACAGATCGTTTTCACATGATCCCGGATATGAGAAACTCCAATATGATTCAGCAGCGATAAAGCCGCTGCAGCTGCGTATACGCTGATAAAAGCTGGGGTGCCCGTTTGAAAACGGCGCGCGTCTTTCGCATAAGCCCCCTCAAATCCGTTCTCTCTGCCGAACCAAGCTGATGCTTTCGGCTTCAGTGCGTCAGCCAGCTCCTTTCTCACATAAAGAAACGCCACACCCGGTATGCCGAGCAAATACTTCCGGGTGCCTGCTGCCAGCATTTCTACGCCCCATTCCTTCACATCAATGGGAATATGCCCGGCTGATTGATAAGCATCTACAAACAATAAAGAGCCCTTTCTCTGAGAAATCTCGGCAATCGCTTTTATATCCTGAACATAGCCGTCACGATAATGAACGTGAGGAACACATGTCAGTACTGTTTCATCTGAAATATGCGTTTCATACTGTTCAAGCGGCAGCACGCCGTCTATTGATGGAATGACGGATACGGTATAATCGGAGTGTGCCTGCCAAACATGAGGCACCGCCGGAAAATCCATATCTGTATATACAACGTGCTTCTTTCCAAATGCAGTTAAGGACGATGCTACAGAAACCAGCGCATCAGAAACTGACGGCACAATCGCCACTTCATCCGGTTCAGCCCCGATCAGCTTTGCAAACTC
>NZ_JBSIOT010000203.1:0-1290 GCF_053613335.1 Bacillus sp. LR--39
TGAGCAGTTTGGCGGCATTGATTCAGCTGCTGCAAGCCGTGTTGTGTATTATGCATGAATGATCCCTCCATGTATCGATTGACGTGAGTCGGTATTATCATGCAACCTGATTGAAAAGAAATTCTGCAAATGAGGAATTACAATTATTTTCCTCAGGCCCTCTACCTTTGAATGAAAACGGTAAAGATTGTATACTGGGTACAAACCCTTTTTATGTAAATGTTTCGTTTTAACATATAAGTATTGCGGAAAACGAAACCCTGAAATGGGAGAATCGTATTCCGCTTTTTTTCTTTGTTTGCTCAGAAACCGCCTTCCCCTGCAGTAAATGGGATATTCAGCCTGTTTTCTACTGTGCGGAGGCGCTGATTGAGCCGATTTAGGCGGCGTGTATGGCGTTCAACAGCCTGGCTTAGCTGATTGACCTGTTCGGCAATCCGTGCAATTTCCCGATTTTGACGGCGGTCTTCGTTTGTCAGACGGGTTAATTCTCTTGACTGCTGTTCATTTTGCCGTTCAAGTGCTGCGATTCTTCTTTCCAATGCCGGCTGTCTGTCCATTTGGTATGGATCGTATACATCCTGCTGCGGATAAGGATTGTACTCATAGTGGCTATAGTAAGGTTCCTGCTGAGGCAGCTGAGGGCTGTAATATTGATAAGGGTTCATGTGATCAGTCTCCTTGTGGGTGAATTCCTTATAACTTATGTAGTCATTGGCACAGTGGCACGGCATTCGCCCAAAAAAAGGAGAAAAGGATGGTGATCCCCTTGAGAAACAAATATGGCATTTTGTTTTTAATTGCTGTATGCATCATGGTATCGGGCTGCCAGCAGCAAAAAGAAGAGACGCCGTTTTATTACGGAACGTGGGATGAGGGGCTTGCCCCCGGGCCAACGGACGGCGTGAAATCAGCAACAGTCACATTTACCGAAGACGAGGTTGTGGAAACGGAAGTGATGGAAGGAAGAGGAGAGGTACAGCTGCCTTTTATGGCATACAAGGTGATTTCCCAAAGCACTGACGGGTCTATCGAGATTCAGTACCTCGGCCCCTATTATCCGCTCAAAAGCACGCTGAAAAGAGGAGAAAACGGGACATTGATATGGGAGCAAAATGGCCAGACAAAAACGATGACAAGAATCGAATCAAAGACCGGCAGGGAGGAGAAAGATGAGAAATCAAAAAGCTGAAAGACTGGTGGCAGCGGGGCTTGTTTTACATATTATTCAGTGGATATTTATATTATGGGCTTTTCTCAAAGTCAAACATTTATTTAGTGACTATACGA
>NZ_JBSIOT010000204.1:0-1289 GCF_053613335.1 Bacillus sp. LR--39
GGGCCACAATATTAGATATTTTAAATGAAAACGGAATTGAGTACCCGCAGATTTGCCACGTACCAGAGGTTGACCCGATTCAAACTTGTGATACTTGCATAGTAGAGGCAAACGGAAAGCTGGTTCGTTCATGCGCGACGGTTGCAGAAAACGGGATGTCTATTGATCTATCAGGAAATCGAGTGAAAGAAGCGCAAACCGAAGCGATGGACCGCCTTCTTGAAAATCATTTGCTGTATTGTACAGTTTGCGATAACAACAATGGAAACTGTACGCTGCATAATACAGCGGAAATGATGGGGATCGAGCATCAAAAATACCCATACACGCCAAAAGAAGATCCTTCTTGCGCAGTTGATATGTCTCATCCTTTTTACCGCTATGATCCAAACCAATGTATTGCCTGCGGCCAGTGTGTTGAGGTCTGTCAAAACCTTCAAGTAAATGAAACACTCTCAATCGACTGGGAACGCGAACGCCCTCGCGTCATTTGGGATGAGGGAGTTCCGATCAATGAATCTTCCTGTGTCAGCTGCGGTCAGTGTGTAACAGTATGTCCATGTAATGCACTGATGGAAAAATCAATGCTCGGGCAGGCTGGCTTTATGACAGGCATTAAAGAGGACGTCATGGAACCGATGATTGACCTCGTGAAAAATGTTGAACCGGGGTATGGCAGCATTTTTGCCATTTCTGAAGTCGAAGCGGCAATGCGTGAAACGAGAACGAAAAAAACGAAAACTGTATGTACGTTCTGCGGTGTCGGGTGTTCATTTGAAGTATGGACAAAAGGACGGGATATCTTAAAGATCCAGCCTGTTTCTGATGCTCCGGTTAACGCGATTTCCACATGTGTCAAAGGGAAATTCGGCTGGGATTTCGTCAATTCTGAGGAGCGAATCACAAAGCCTTTAATCCGTAAAAATGGAGCCTTTGTGGAATCTTCTTGGGAAGAGGCCCTCGATCTTGTCGCAAGCAGATTAGGATCAATTAAAGAGCAGTACGGTAAAGGCTCTGTCGGGTTTATTTCTTCTTCTAAAATTACGAATGAAGAAAACTACGTCATTCAAAAGCTAGCGCGTCAGGTATTTGAAACAAACAATGTCGATAACTGCTCACGCTACTGCCAGTCTCCTGCTACAGACGGATTGTTCCGCACTGTCGGCATGGGCGGTGACGCCGGCACGATTAAAGATATTGCCAAAGCCGGTCTCGTCATCATCGTCGGCGCCAATCCGGCGGAAGGACACCCGGTGCTCGCAACACGCGTCAAACGGGCGCACAAGCTT
>NZ_JBSIOT010000205.1:0-1289 GCF_053613335.1 Bacillus sp. LR--39
AAAAGCATTTCCTTATATAGAAGAGAAAATCATATCACTAATTACCTTTAGGAAATGTTACATTTTTCCGAAATCTATCATTTCCTTTTCACATTTTTTTCAAAATATATGCATTGAATTAGTAATTTGATAGTTTTAAGATAAAAGTACAACATAGATCTGCTAGAAAAACAAAAAAAGGGAGGATTCAATTATGAAAAAAGCTGTCATTGTAGAAAACAAAGGTTGTGCAACATGCTCGATCGGAGCCGCTTGTCTAGTGGACGGTCCTATCCCTGATTTTGAAATTGCCGGTGCAACAGGTCTATTCGGTCTATGGGGGTAAGGATCTCCCAAAAGGGCATAGTCATTCTACTATGCCCTTTTTAAGTAAATTACAATTTTTAACTAAAATCTACCTCTTGGATATACATACACAACCGTTTTTCATTTGAATCATATGTATAGGGGATGGTATTTTGTTTATAGAGCAGATGTTTCCATTTATTAATGAAAGTGTAAGAGTTCACCAGCTTCCTGAGGGCGGCGTGTAAGAAATCGACTACTTGCGCGATAATGTCTCCATTTCTGACTTTGAGTATTTGGATCTCAACAAAACGGCTTACGAGCTCTGCATGCGCATGGATGGCCAAAAAACAGCTGAGCAGATTTTAGCTGAGCAATGTGCAGTGTATGATGAATCACCGGAAGACCATAAAGATTGGTATTACGACATGCTTAACATGCTCCAGAACAAGCAGGTGATCCAGCTTGGAAACCGGGCCAGCCGCCATACAATCACCACGAGCGGCAGCAATGAATTTCCGATGCCCCTGCACGCCACCTTTGAACTGACGCACCGCTGTAATTTGAAATGCGCCCACTGTTATTTGGAAAGCTCACCTGAAGCGCTCGGCACCGTGTCGATTGAGCAATTCAAAAAAACGGCTGATATGCTGTTTGATAACGGTGTATTGACATGCGAAATCACAGGCGGAGAAATTTTTGTCCATCCAAACGCCAATGAGATTCTTGACTATGTGTGTAAAAAGTTCAAAAAAGTCGCTGTCTTAACAAACGGAACACTCATGCGAAAAGAGAGCCTGGAGCTTTTGAAGACTTACAAGCAAAAAATCATCGTCGGCATTTCTCTTGATAGTGTCAATTCCGAGGTCCATGACTCCTTTAGAGGGAGAAAAGGCTCTTTTGCCCAAACTTGTAAAACGATAAAATTGTTGAGTGACCACGGTATATTTGTCAGAGTCGCCATGTCTGTCTTCGAAAAAAACATGTGGGAAATCCACGATATG
>NZ_JBSIOT010000206.1:0-1286 GCF_053613335.1 Bacillus sp. LR--39
CCACATCAGGATTTCCAGTCATTATTTCAAAGCTGATGAATGATTATAGTGAAAAAAATCATCACACCATATTAAAAATATCAGCGTTGTTTTTGTCTTTAATCGGTATTTTATTATTTCTTTGTTTATATCTGGGTGCTGTTCCTATTGCACTCTTTATGGGGGATTCGCATCTAGCCGTGTTAATTCAAGTGGCCGCATGCGCGTTTCTGCTGTTCCCATTTGTCGCGTTGCTTAGAGGCGGTTTTCAGGGGCGGCACGAAATGCTCCCTTCAGCCTTATCACAGATGACAGAGCAGTTTCTGCGTGTTGCGGTGCTCTTGGGTTTATCATTTTGGCTCGTGAAAAAGGGAGCCTCGCTTTATACTGCGGGAGCGGCAGCCGCTTCAGGCTCTCTTGCCGGAAGTTTGGTTGCATTGGTGATACTGGGGTTTTTTTGGTTCAAAACGAAAAGAGAAAACCAAACGGATAGGCAAAACGAAAATGTCATCACAACAAAAGAATTGACGAAAAAACTGCTTTTATATTCGGTTACAATTTGTGTAAGCAGTTTGCTGCTTTTGTTTATCCAGCTTGTTGATGCTTTGAATTTATATGCATTGCTTTCGGGTGGTGAGGCAAGCGAAGAAGCAAAACGCCTAAAGGGGATCTATGATCGGGGACAACCCTTGCTGCAGCTCGGCTCAGTTTTTGCCGTAAGCATTGCGACGTCACTCGTTCCGTATATTTCTATGGCCGTAAAAAACAATGAGCTGAAGATCATGAAAGAAAAAATCACGTCATCTTTGAAACTATGCCTTGTGCTTGGTACGGGCGCATCGGCTGGGTTGATTTGCATTCTAAAGCCGGTTAATATCATGCTGTTTCAAAATGGAGAAGGGACAGGTGCGTTACAAGTATTTAGCTGCTCCATTTTGTTTGCATCTATGGCAGTAACGGCAGCGGCAGTCTTACAGGGCGCGGGGTACACAGTTTTTCCAGCGATAGCGGTGGGCGCGGGTGTTGCGGTGAAATGGGTGTTAAACACACTTTTGGTTCCGCGCTATGGGATTGAAGGCGCATCGCTTGCGACAGCGGCTTCCTTTGCGGCTGTCGCCGGCCTTAACTTGTATCAGCTTCGGCAAAAGGAATGGCTCGATAAGCTTAGAGGCGTTTTGATTCCGATTATTGGATCTGCTCTTTTGATGTCAGCTGTTTTGCTTGCGTATACGCGTCTCTGGACTTTCTTGTTTCCTGCAACAGGAAGAGGAGCGGCTGTGATTGAGAGTCTTTCTGCTGTTGCCATT
>NZ_JBSIOT010000207.1:0-1283 GCF_053613335.1 Bacillus sp. LR--39
GAGCTTTTCTAGCAGGCGGCATGATCGCCGTTATGGCTCCGATACTAGGAGTGTATCTCGTTCTCAGAAGACAGGCCTTAATGGCTGACACACTTTCACATATCTCATTGTCAGGTGTTGCCATCGGCTTTTTTCTCAGCACCAATATAACCGCAGCAAGCATAGTCGTCGTGACCATTGGCGCGATCGGAATTGAATACATGCGGCGGGCGTATCGGACTTATTCAGAAGTGTCCATTGCCATCTTAATGGCAGCTGGTTTGTCCTTCGCGATGTTTTTAATCAGCCTTTCCAAAGGCACAGCCAATATGAGCATTGATCAATACCTATTTGGATCGCTTGTGACAGTAAACCAGCAGCAGGTCTATATTATCAGTATTATCACACTGCTGATCCTGCTTTATTTTATCGTACTGAGAAGGCCGCTCTACCTGCTGACGTTTGATGAAGCAACAGCCAAAACATCGGGAATCAATACAAACGTTCTCTCGTTGTCATTCAGTATTGTCACAGGCCTTGCGATTTCAGTCATTATTCCGATCATCGGGGTCCTTCTTGTATCAGCCCTGCTCGTATTGCCGGCAGCATTCGCCATCAGAATTGCAAAAGGCTTTAACATGGTTTTCATTACAGCCATACTCATTTCGTTATTCAGCGTATTTACGGGACTGACATCATCCTATCAGCTCGGGACGCCGCCAGGTCCGTCTATTACCCTGCTATTGATTGTTTTGCTATTAATCGGATTTGCAGTTCAGGGAGTTTGGACGTTTATCAAAAAAGAAGCTCAGCGCAAAAAAAGGCACCGATAACATGAAAAGCAGTTTTCCCTAGGGAAAACTGCTTTTTTTATAGAACCAATCCAGCAAGGCGCTCATACGATTCTTTTTTCGCCTCAAAATTAAACACATTGCACAGAACCATGATTTCATTTGTTTCATAGCGGTCTGTGAGGTCTAACAGCTGTTGTTTGACAGTGGTTGGAGAACCGATCACCATCCGCTTTCTGTTTTCTTCTATGAGTTTTTTATCGGACGCTGTATAGGGATGGGCTTTAGCCTCCTCGATGCTTGGCACGCGGCTGTCCAAGCCTTTCCCGACGCGAAGAAGCCACAAATCCTGGCTTAATGCGAGTTCTTCTGCCTCTTCATCTGTTTTCGCGCAAATGACAAAAATCGTAAAAAGTGCGGACGGATTCGAAAAATGGGCTGAGGGCCGAAAGCTTTCCCGGTAGATGCGGAATGCATTTTCTCCTCGCGCGGGATTAATGAAATGCCCAAACA
>NZ_JBSIOT010000208.1:0-1282 GCF_053613335.1 Bacillus sp. LR--39
GCGACCGGGAAAAAATAGCCGCCCATTTAACAGAACACGGGCGGATCACCGTCAAACACGCGGAAGAAGTCATCGAAGCGACAGACGAGCCAGTCAGAGCCGTCAGAAGAAAGAAGAATTCATCGATGGTTCTGATGGCCGCCATCGCGCCTTCTCCCGCCGGCACGGCTTCATTCATGAATTCGCCGCGCTTTCTGACGGCATAAACCGCATCTTTAAACGACAAGGCGCCGGCAGCGACCAATGCGCTGTATTCGCCGAGGCTGTGACCTGCCGCATAGTCGGCTTTAATGCCGTATTCCTTCAGTTTTTCAAGCGCTGCGATGCTCGCCGTTAAAAGGCTTGGCTGCGCGTTGTATGTAAGCGTCAGTTCCTTTGCATCCCCTTCAAACATGAGGGTGCTCAGTTTTGTTTCAAGCGTTTGATCCGCTTCTTCAAAAATCTTCTTCGCATTCGGTTCTTTTTCATACAATTCGTGTCCCATGCCGATATGCTGCGAACCTTGGCCCGGGAATAGAAAAGCAATCTTGCCCATGTGTTAAAACCTCCAGACTATTCATCTGCTTTTTGTTGAATTTTTTCTTCGATAAATGCCGCGACATTTTGGCTGACCATCTCTCTGGCCTGGCGGATCGCGTGATAAACGGCGCGTCCGTCAGATGATCCGTGCGCTTTGATGACGGGCGCCTTTAAGCCGAACAATCCGGCTCCGCCGTATTCAGAGTAATCCATTTTCGTTTTCATTTCTTTCAGCTTCGGCTTCAGTGCAGAAGCGGCGAGCTTCGCCGTGAAGCTCGAAGTCAGCGTCGTTCTCAGCATTTTAAAAATGGACAGCGCCGCGCCCTCGACCGTTTTCAAGGCAACGTTACCGGTAAAGCCGTCTGTGACGATGACATCAGCGACTCCGTCCAGCATATCGCGGGCTTCCACATTGCCGATGAAATTCAAATCGGTTTCCTTCAATTTTTGAAAGGTCTGCTTGGCAAGCTCATTTCCTTTTTTATCTTCGGTTCCGACGTTCAAAAGTCCGATGCGCGGATTTTTGACGCCCAGCACCTGTTCTCCGTAAACAGATCCCATAATGGCGTATTGAACGAGATGTTCGGGCTTGGCGTCCACATTCGCTCCGACATCAAGAAGGAGAAACCCGTCTCCGGAGACGGTCGGCAATGTCGGTGCCGACGCAGGCCTTTCAATCCCTTCAATCCGGCCGACGATAAAGAGCCCGGCCGTCATAAGCGCTCCGGTCTTTCCGGCGGAAATGCAGGCATCAGCCCTGCCT
>NZ_JBSIOT010000209.1:0-1281 GCF_053613335.1 Bacillus sp. LR--39
ATCCGCATAATTGAGCGCCAGCGTTTCCGTCATCATCTTGATGCCGCCTTTGGATGTGGAATACTGAACGTTGACAGGGCGCGGAATCTGCTGATGAACACTTGAGATATTCAGCACATTGCCCTTGATATTGTTTTTCATCATGTGGTTAAGTGCTGCTTTCGCTCCCAGAAAGGTTCCGGTAACATTGACATCAATTACTCTCTGCCAATCTTCAAGACTCATCTCATGCGGCATCGCCTCATCACCGTTAAAACCGGAGTTGTTTACCATCACATCGAGCGTGCCGAAATGCTCTAAAGCTGTGTCCAAGAGCGCCTGAATCCCCTCTTCTTTTGACACGTCCGCCTCAACTGCGACGGCTTTCCCTCCGTTCTGCTTAATGATTTCCAGGGTTTCATCGGCTCCAGACGGGTCGCTGTGGTAGTTTACAACAACATTCATTTTCTCCTGTCCGAACCGTTCCGCAATGGCTTTCCCGATTCCTTTTGAAGACCCTGTCACAATCGCTGTTTTTCCGGTTAAATCTTTGTACATACTTGATATCCTCCTCTGGTTTCTCACTATGCAGTGGAAAATACCCTGTTTTTCCGAGTTGAAAACAGCACAAAAAAAGCAGAGAACCTGTAGTTCTCTGCCATTTCCTATTGAAAACGCTGCTCGGCAAGCTTCTTTTTAATATTCAGCAGCCTGCGGTAAAAGAAAGCGGCGGACTCGTAATGTTCCAGCTGATTGAAACGTTCCGCTGTATCATGCAACAGATCTTCGGCGTCGGCAAGAAGCTGCCTGGATTCCAGCAGGTCAAAGCATTCTGTAAGCACGTTCAGGTCGCCGCTTCCAAGATACAGTTCATGAATGAGGCGGAATTTCGTCAAGTACATGTCATCCTCCCATTCAGCCGCGCTCTTTATCCCGCGATCATACGCCTCTGCTGCCTTGTCGTATTTTCCCTCTTTACAGTAGATATGGGTCAGTGAAAATACAGCTTGAACAGCTTGCTGAAAGTTGTGCTCCTCAAAAATGGCGGCGGCTGTTTTGAAATAGCCCTCCGCTTCTTTGTAGTCACCCAGACTGTACTTACAGTGTCCGACATTATAATAGGCAGCGGCGATCATGTACGCTTCTTCAAGCTGCCTGGCATGATCTAAAGCGCTGCACAAGTGGGTCAGTGCTTTTTCATGATGATACACATCGGTCAAATTTCCGGCGATGATAAATTCACACTGAACCCGGCGGCGACCGTACAGCTCATATTTCGTATAGATATCAAGCGCCTGGCTC
>NZ_JBSIOT010000210.1:0-1281 GCF_053613335.1 Bacillus sp. LR--39
TCGGCAACCTCGGGCAGATCGGAACAAAGCCGGCTTACGAGGCAATGGAGGAATGTGATTTATTAATCATGCTCGGAACGTCATTCCCGTACCGTGATTATTTGCCAGATGACACGCCGGCGATACAGCTCGATTCAGACCCGGAAAAAATCGGAAAACGGTATCCGGTGACAGCGGGCCTTGTCTGCGATTCGGCTCTCGGTCTGCGCGAATTGACAGAGTATATTGAACGCAAGGAAGACAGAAGATTCCTGAATGCCTGCACAGAACATATGCAGCATTGGTGGAACGAAATTGAAAAAGATGAGACAGAGGCAACAACACCGCTTAAACCTCAGCAGGTCGTGGCCCGTCTTCAGGAAGCGGCAGCTGATGATGCGGTGCTCTCTGTCGATGTCGGCACTGTGACAGTCTGGATGGCGCGTCATTTCAAAATGAACGCGAACCAGGATTTCATCGTCTCCAGCTCGCTTGCGACAATGGGCTGCGGCCTGCCGGGAGCGATCGCCGTCTGTGGTGACGGGGGATTTTCCATGGTCATGCAGGATCTTCCGACCGCTGTCAAATATAAGCTCCCGATCACAGTCGTCATTTTAAACAACGAAAATCTTGGTATGATTGAGTACGAGCAGCAGGTCAAAGGCAATATCGACTATGTCACAAAACTTCAAAATGTCGACTATGCCGCATTTGCAGAAAGCTGCGGAGCAAAGGGCATCAAAGTGACTAAAGCGGAAGAGCTTGCGCCGGCATTCCATGAGGCGCTGCACTCTGACCAACCGGTCGTTGTGGATGTCATGATTGGAAACGAACCGCCGCTTCCTGGCAAAATCACATACGGGCAGGCGAAAGGCTTTAGCAAATACATGCTGAAAAACTTCTTCGAAAACCAAAAATTTGAAATGCCGTCACTGAAGAAAAGTTTGAAACGGTTATTCTAAAAAAACAGAGGCCCCAAAAGGCCTCTGTTTTTTGTTGGAAACAAACGTATTTTCAGCTATAACATGCTTGAATTCATAAAATGATCGGTATACTCGAAATAGACAAAAGGACAAATGCATCTTGTTTCAAAGCAATGAGATGCATTTGTCCTTGTATGTTTATTCTTATCAAATCTTACAAAACTCTTCTCATTATAAGCTTATTTCTCTTTTTTCTTCAGCCCGAAGAAGAAAGGAAAAGCAGAACCGACCAAGAAGGTGCCGAATAAAAACATGCCGCCGATAAACACGTGGAAATTTGTGTGTCCGGCCGTAAACGCCGTGATTAGCGAAATGATAC
>NZ_JBSIOT010000211.1:0-1279 GCF_053613335.1 Bacillus sp. LR--39
CGGTTGACCAATGTGTACGGGCCGACTGAAACGTGCGTTGACGCGTCTGTTCATCCGGTTATCCCTGAGAATGCAGTTCAATCAGCGTATGTGCCGATCGGGAAAGCGCTGGGGAATAACCGCTTATATATTTTGGATCAAAAAGGCCGGCTGCAGCCTGAAGGCGTGGCGGGCGAGCTTTATATCGCGGGAGACGGTGTGGGCCGAGGCTATTTACATCTGCCTGAATTAACGGAAGAGAAGTTTTTACAAGATCCATTCGTGCCGGGCGATCGCATGTACCGGACCGGAGATGTGGTACGCTGGCTTCCAGATGGAACAATCGAATATTTAGGCAGAGAGGATGACCAGGTCAAAGTCCGCGGATACCGGATTGAGCTTGGGGAAATTGAAGCCGTGATTCAGCAGGCGCCAGACGTTGCAAAAGCCGTTGTTTTGGCACGCCCTGACGAACAGGGAAATCTTGAGGTTTGCGCATATGTTGTGCAGAAGCCTGAAAGCGAATTTGCGCCAGCCGGCTTGAGGGCGCATGCGGCCAGACAGCTTCCTGACTATATGGTGCCGGCTTACTTTACAGAAGTGACAGAAATTCCGCTTACGCCAAGCGGCAAAGTCGACCGCCGCAAGCTGTTTGCACTAGAGGTGAAGGCTGTCAGCGGCACTGCCTATACACCGCCGCGAAATGAGACTGAAAAAGCAATCGCAGCCATTTGGCAGGACGTACTGAACGTTGAGAAGGCGGGGATCTTTGACAATTTCTTTGAAACTGGCGGGCATTCATTGAAAGCCATGACCCTTTTAACAAAGATTCATAAGGAAACAGGCGTCGAGATTCCGCTTCAATATTTGTTTGAGCATCCGACGATTGCGGCTCTTGCAGAGGAGGCTGATCACAGAGAAAGCCGGGAGTTTTCGGTGATTGAACCTGCTGAAAAACAGGAGCATTACCCGCTTTCCCTGGCACAGCAGCGAACATATATCGTCAGCCAGTTCGAGGATGCGGGAGTCGGCTACAACATGCCGGCAGCAGCAATATTAGAAGGGCCTTTAGATATTCAAAAGCTGGAGCGCGCATTTCAGGGATTAATCCGACGCCACGAGTCATTGAGAACATCATTTGTTCTTGAAAACAGCACGCCGAGACAGAAAATTCACAATAGCGTTGATTTCAACATCGAAATGATTGAAAGAGGCGGCCGCTCAGATGAGGCAATTATGGCTTCATTCGTTCGGAAATTTGATTTGGCGAAAGCTCCGCTGTTCAGAATCGGTTTGCTGG
>NZ_JBSIOT010000212.1:0-1277 GCF_053613335.1 Bacillus sp. LR--39
AGCCGCCGTATTTTCACCTACGATTACACTCTATTATTCAAAAGGCGACAAAGAAGGGCTCGTCCGTTATGCCAATCAGGCCGTCAGGTTTAACGGCATCCTGCTCGCTTTGCCGGCGGCGCTTCTGGGGGGGCTTGCCGGCCCGTTTCTGTCGCTTTGGCTCGGCCCTTCATTCGAACATTTGAAATGGCTCTTACTGATACATGCGGGCTATTTGGTTGTTTCATTAAGCCCGGCGCCGCTGTTTTACATCTTTACCGCCTATAACAAGCTGAGAACACCGGCGCTGACCACGGTTGCCTTCGGCGTTGTCAATTTGCTGCTTGCCATCGTGCTGAGCGGCCCGGCGGGACTCGGCCTTTACGGAATTGCGCTGGCCGGTGCGGCAGCTTTAACGCTGAAAAACGTCGTCTTCACTCCGATTTATGCATCAAAGATTACGGGTGAAAGAAAAAGGGTCTTTTATAAAGGCATATACGGGCCGGTTGCCGGCGCTTCATTTACTTTGGCTGTCTGTTACGCTCTTCAATACTTATTTTCGATCGTCAGCCTGCTGTCTTTGTTTGTCACGGCACTGGCTGCGACGTTGGCTTACGGCCTGTTTGCCTATTTCGTCATGTTGACGAAAGCGGAACGGCGCATTGTCACAACGAAGCTGCAAGCATACCGGTGTTCTCTATCCTTCCCGTTTCAAAAGGGATTTTTTAAATAAAAGAAAGGGGTGCGTTTTTCGTGCTAGCGAAACGGTTTTTCGATCTTGCATTGTCAGTTATTTTGCTGGTCGCGCTCAGTCCGGCCATGATTCTGACGGCTTGTCTCATCAGATGGAAAATCGGCTCGCCTGTTTTATTTCGCCAAACCCGTCCGGGGCTGAATGGCGAGCCTTTTACATTATATAAATTCAGAACGATGACTGATGAAAGAGATGCAGCAGGCAATCTGCTAAGCGATGAAAAGCGGCTGACAAAGACGGGGCGGCTGATCAGAAAAACGAGCCTTGACGAATTGCCGCAGCTGATCAACGTTATCAAAGGAGACCTCAGCCTCGTCGGGCCGCGCCCGCTTTTGATGGAGTATATCCCCCTTTATACGAAGCGGCAGTGGAGACGCCACGAAGTCAAGCCGGGCATCACGGGCTGGGCGCAGATCAACGGGAGAAATAAAGTGACATGGGAGGAAAAATTTGAACTCGATGTCTGGTATGTGGATCATCGTTCTTTTTTGCTTGATCTCAAAATCCTTTTGTTGACTGTCGTAAAGGTTTTGAAGTCGGAAGG
>NZ_JBSIOT010000213.1:0-1276 GCF_053613335.1 Bacillus sp. LR--39
TACATCATTCTACTCATGTATTTTAATCATACTGGAAGGAAATTTTTCCGGTTAAATAACGCTTTTTTTCACCCGCTTTTCAACACGTTTTTTCAATTCTTTTCGCCAGTTAAAATAAAGATCTCCGAGAATGAGAAGGAAGATAAAATTGAGAAAAGACAGTTAGGACAAGGGCTGCACATGAAAAAGACCCGGAAATCGGCAATGTTCATTCTGCCGAAATCCAGATCTGATTAGGAATTAATGAGACGATTTCAATACAAGTCTCGCCACAGCTTCCACATGCGCCGTCTGCGGAAACATATCGACAGGCTGAATATAGTCCACGCGATAGTCCTTCGACAGCGTCTGCAAATCCTTCGCAAGCGTGGATGGATTGCAGGAAACGTAGACGAAGCGTTTCGGTTTGACTTGTTTGATCGTGTCCAGGAACGTGCTGTCACAGCCGGTTCTTGGCGGGTCTACGATGACGACGTCCGGGCGGAAGCCTTCTTTCGTCCATTTCGGGAGCCAGTGCTCGGCTGTTCCTGTTACGTATGTGGCATTTGCCATGCCGTGTTTTTTGGCGTTTTTCTTAGCATCGTCAATCGATTCCTTGATGACGTCCATGCCGCGGACTTCCTTCGCTCCGTCCGCAACCCACATGCCGATCGTGCCGACGCCGCAATACGCATCAACGACTTTTTCTTTTCCGGTCAGCTGCGCCGCTTTTTTCACTTCATCATACAGCTTGACGGTCTGTTCCGGGTTGAGCTGGAAGAAAGCGCGGGCGCTCAATTCAAAAGATACGTCGCCGAGCACTTCTTGAATCACTGTTTTTCCGGCAAGCTGTTTTGTTTTCTCACCAAAAATCACTGAAGTTTTCGCACCATTTACATTCTGAATAATGGATTTGACCTCTGGCAATCGCTTTTGAATCGCTTTGACGATTTCTTCCTTGTGCGGAAGCGTTTCTTTTGCGGTTACAAGCACGACCTGCACTTCGCCTGTTTCAAAGCCGACTCTCGTCACGATCGTGCGAACGTCGCCTTTTCGTTTTCTTTCATTATAAACAGACACATTGAAGTCCTCTAAAATGCGGCGGACGATGCCTGTTGTTTTGTTCGTTGCCGGATGCTGAACGATACAGTCTTTAATCGGCACGATGTCATGAGAATCAAGGCTGTATAAGCCGGCGATGATGCTGCCGCTTTGCGAGCGCCCGATCTGGAATTGGCTTTTATTGCGGTAATTCCACGGGTTGTCCATGCCAATCGTTTCTTTGATTTCCATGTTT
>NZ_JBSIOT010000214.1:0-1272 GCF_053613335.1 Bacillus sp. LR--39
AGAAAAAAACCCGCAACATACCGTTGCGGGGAAAACTATCTTTTAATCGGTTCTTGCAGTGAGATACATTCCACATGCCCGACTTCATGGCCAAACCAATCGTCTGCGATTTTTGCAAACTGATCACGCGCCCCTGTTGTCAGGAACTGATGATCCGGGGCAATCGGAGACTGGTTCAGCAGCCCTTTATAAGAGAGAATTGTGCTGACTTCCCGGGCTGTTTCATCGCCGGACGAAATAATGTTTACGTGCTCTCCCATATATCTTTGAATGGCTTCTTTTAAAATAGGGTAATGGGTGCAGCCTAAAATCAGCGAATCAATTGATGTGTCTTTTAACGGATACAGCGAGGTTTTAACAATCTCGTCTGCTGTTTTGTCGAGAAACTTCCCGCTTTCCACAAAAGGCACAAGCAGCGGGCAGGCAAGGTTTTCAACCTTCAAATCAGGGTTTAATGCCAAAAGCGCTTCTTCGTATGCATTGCTCTTAATCGTATTCTCTGTGCCGATGACACCGATATGCTGATTATCCGTCACTTTTATCGCTGCTCTCGCACCAGGCTGGATGACTCCGACCACCGGTATACCGACGCTGCGCTGGATGTCATCCAATGCGATCGCTGTTGCTGTGTTACAGGCGATCACGAGCATTTTGATGTGGTGGTTTTCGAGTAAATAATTCGTCAGCTCCCACGTATATTGAAGCACCTCTTCTTCAGGGCGCGGCCCATAAGGACACCGTTTCGTATCCCCGACGTAGATAATATTTTCTTTAGGTAGCTGTCTCATGATTTCCTTCGCAACGGTTAAACCGCCAACCCCGGAATCAATGACTCCTATTGGTTGTTCCAACAAAATCGCCTCATTTTCTCTTCATTTCATGCTGCAGTTTCATCAAAGATTTTTCGAAGATGGCTATTTCTTCATCTGTAAACGATTCGAACATATCACGCAGATATTCCTGTCTTTTTGTAATGACCTCTTGGATAATCCGTTCTCCTTCAGGCAGCAGATGTATCCGGACAACACGTCTGTCCGCCGGGTCCTTGACCCGCTCAACAAGCTCATTTTTTTGCATGCGGTCGATTAAGTCCGTTGTCGTGCTGCATGCCAGATACATTTTGCCCGATAATTCACCGATTGTCATATCTCCTAATTCATAAAGCCATTGCAAGCCGACAAATTGCGGCGGCGTAATCGCATATTGGTTAAGGATTTCTCGTCCTTTTTGCTTAATGATCGCGGCAATGTGGCGGAGTGACTTTTCAATATC
>NZ_JBSIOT010000215.1:0-1270 GCF_053613335.1 Bacillus sp. LR--39
GCACTGATTATTTTTATATTTGGGCTTGGGCTGAATCTTTCAGTAGGAGCCTCAGACATCGGCATCATAGATTCATTGAAATATCTTTTTGTATGGGACGGTTCAAAGGAACAGCTCATCATCTCTACTCTTCGCCTTCCCCGCACATTAATCGGCGTTTTTGTCGGCGCCAGCCTAGCTGTAGCAGGGGCGCTGATGCAGGCTATGACCAGAAACCCTCTGGCTTCACCCCAAATTTTCGGTGTGAATGCGGGTGCATCGCTTTTTGTCGTTGCTTCTCTCGTCATTCTGCCGGCATCGCCCTATTCATCTGTTATATTCGCTTTTGCGGGTGCGGCAGCAGGCGGCGCGATTGTGTATATGATTGCCTCATCCGGCGGAATGACACCTGTCAAGCTGGCGCTGTCGGGAATGGCCGTGCACTTGTTCCTCTCCTCTATGACACAGGCCATCATTATTTTAAATGAGTCAGGTGAGGATGTTCTGTACTGGATGACAGGCGCAATCGACGGCAGCAACTGGCAGGACGTCATAACCATCGCTCCGTTTTCTGTCATTGGCATCGGGCTTGCCCTCGTATTTTCCGGTTCTGTTTCTGTTCTCGGTCTCGGAGACGAAACAGCAAAAGGGCTTGGACAAAATATGAACGGCATCCGGATTCTGATCAGTTTGATTATTTTAATCCTTTCCGGCGCTTCCGTAGCCGTCGCCGGGCCGATTGGCTTTGTCGGGCTGCTCGTCCCGCATATTGTCCGCAAGCTGATCGGAGAACATTATCAATACGTGCTTCCGTTTTCGGCACTGTTCGGTGCCATTTTGCTGGTGTACGCAGATGTTCTGGCCAGATGGATTGCATTTCCTTATGAATCACCGGTCGGCATTGTCACCGCGATTATCGGAACGCCGTTTTTCTTATATTTGGCAAGGAAAGGGCGACATCTGAAATGAAGAAAACAACCAGAAAACAAAAACGCCCCTTGCTGGCGATACTCATATTGGCCGTGATTTTAATCGTTCTGTCCGTCATCAGCATGGGAATCGGTGCATTATACATTTCACCTGATGCGGTAGTGACGAATCTGCTGGGACTGGATCATTCCTTTGAATTTATCATCCAGCAATATCGCCTTCCCCGCATCATATTAGCGATTTTGGCCGGTGCAGGGCTTGCCGCTGCCGGAGCGATTTTACAGGGTGTGATCCGAAATCCGCTCGCTTCCCCGGACGTTGTCGGCATTTCAAAAGGCTCCGGACTTGCAGCGATGACTGT
>NZ_JBSIOT010000216.1:0-1265 GCF_053613335.1 Bacillus sp. LR--39
CAATGGCCGGTCGGTAGAAACGGTCCACAAGCTTTGAAGCCACAATCCCGACGACTCCCGGGTTCCATCCGGCTTTGGCCACGACAATTGCAGTTTGATCGAGCCCTTTCTGTTCAACCATTTCAATCGCTTCATCCGTCATTTTGCTGACCATTTTTTGGCGCTCTTTGTTCAGCTGGTCAATTTCTGCGGCAAGCTCTTCCGCTTCAAACGAATCCTCTGACATAAGCAAATGAACAGCGGGATCCGCCTGTTCGATTCTTCCGACGGCATTCAGCCTTGGTGCGAGCTGAAATCCGACAGTTTCTTCGTTCGCTTCTCCGATGTCTCCGCCTGACAGCTTAATCAGCTCTTTTAAGCCGAGCCGATTTGTCCGTCGAAGCCTTTCAAGTCCTAGTGTTGCAATTAATCTGTTTTCGTCATGCAGCGGGACTAGATCGGCAATGGTGCCGATAGCCGCCAGGTCAAGCAGTTCATCAGGAAGTTCACCCAATAAAGCGTGGGCAAGCTTAAACGCGACTCCAACCCCGGCAAGCTCTTTAAACGGGTAAGTGCAGCCAGGCTGCTTCGGGTGGACGATCGCATGGACATCCGGAAGCTCCGGTCCCGGTTCATGATGATCGGTAATGATGACATCCAGTCCGAGTTCCTTTGCCACCTTCGCTTCATGCACAGCGGCAATTCCTGTATCAACCGTAATGATCAAAGAGAAGCCCCGTTCTTTAATCGAACGAAACGCCTGTTCATTAGGTCCATATCCTTCTTTAAAACGGTCAGGTATATAAAAATCAACTTGAGCCGACAGTTTTTGCAGCGTGTGAAGCATCACTGACGTACTTGTAACCCCATCGGCGTCATAATCGCCATATATCATAATCTTTTCTTGTTGTGAAATCGCCTGTTTTATTCGATCTGCCGCTTCTTTCATGCCTTTCATTTCAAAAGGATCATATAAATCGGCATCCTTTGTATGTAAAAACAGCCTAGCGCTTTCTGCCGTATCAAAGCCTCTTTTTACAAGCAGGGACGCAACAAGAGGTGTTATATGCAATTGTTCTGTGAGTGATTTGACCTTATCCTGATCTGGTCGCTGGATTTCCCATCGCATTTTTGACGCTAACATAAATTCACCCCTCAACCACCCTATTATACTAGAGCAGGCTGAGGGGTTTCAAATAATATTCGAAAACTAGTCTTTTTTCTCAATCATGGCTGATGCATCCTGTGTGTCAGTCTGATCAGCAAGATGAGTATCCTCTTGTTTA
>NZ_JBSIOT010000217.1:0-1264 GCF_053613335.1 Bacillus sp. LR--39
TGAAAAGCTGCTCCGTGATCACTATGATGTGAAAATCAGGCAGGCGTTTGAGCATATGACAAGCCGGTTCCGGAACGATGCAGTGAAGATTGCCGCCAGCCATATTTATGTGGCAGGCGGAAACCAAACCGATTCAGAGCGGCCGATTGAAGTCGGCGGTGCATACACGGTGGCTGCTGAAAGCCTGCCGGCAGATGCCGCTTACGTTGCGCTCGGCCATTTGCATCGCCCGCAAACGATCAAGCGGGCGAGGACGCTTGCGCGTTATTCAGGATCTCCGCTCGCCTACAGCTTTTCTGAAGCGGGCTACGCTAAATCAGTGACGATTGTGGACGCAAAGCCTGGGGAAGAGGCCAGTTGGCAAGAGGTGTTATTATCAAGCGGCAAGCCACTTGTGAAGTGGAAAGCAGCAAATGGATTAAGTGAGGTGTACAGCTGGCTGGATGAAGGCAGAGATCAGAATGCTTGGATTGACTTGGAAATCCGTGTCGCGGACCAGCTGTCACTTGAAGAGATTCACAGGCTGCGGAAGGCGCACCCGGGCTTTATCCATATCAGGCCGGTTTTTGAAGAACAGAACAAAGACCGGAAACGGATCGAGGTTAAACATGTCTCAATCGAGGACCGCTTTAAGAAATTTTATGAAAAACAAACTGGCGGTGCGGTGCCGGATGAAGAAATGGTGAGGCTGTTTTTAGAGCTTGCATCAGGGGTTGAAGAGGAGGATGCGAAATGAAGCCGATCGCCTTAAGCATTAAGGGGCTCCACAGCTTTAGAGAGGAGCAGACGATAGATTTTGAAGGCCTTTCCGGTGCCGGTGTTTTCGGCATTTTCGGCCCGACAGGAAGCGGTAAATCCTCTATTCTCGACGCAATGACGCTTGCTTTATACGGAAAGGTGGAACGGGCGGCGAATAATACGCACGGAATTTTAAACCACGCCGAAGATACGCTGTCTGTTTCCTTTACCTTTGCGCTTCAGACGAATCACCAAATCTCATACAAAGTCGAGCGTGTGTTTAAGAGAACGGATGAAATGAAGGTGAAAACGGCACTTTGCCGCTTCATCGAAATCAAGGACGAGCATACGGTGCTGGCTGATAAAGCCAGCGAAGTGAATAAAAGAGTTGAGGAGCTCTTAGGGCTGACGATCGACGATTTTACGAGAGCGGTGGTGCTGCCCCAAGGGAAATTTGCTGAATTTCTGTCTTTAAAAGGGGCAGAGCGCAGGCATATGCTTCAGCGTTTATTTAATTTGGAGCAAT
>NZ_JBSIOT010000218.1:0-1263 GCF_053613335.1 Bacillus sp. LR--39
AGCAAAGAGAGCAACACCAGATGTTGTGCTTCCAAGCTGATCAAGCATTTTAACACCCAGCTCAGGAAGAGTGAAATTGAAAACCAGCACCAAGATCATACTGATTAATGGAGCAGCTGCAAGCGGCTCACAAAGACCATGCAGGATTGATTTTCCTGTCATCTTCCAGAAGCTGTCGCCACTCTCTTCGTTTTTCTTAGAAGACTCACCAACAGTAGCGATAATGATCGCGAGCGGATCAAGAATCGCGTTAACCACGATACCTGTGACCGCGATCGGAATCGCAACTTCATTCGCTCCGAATAAGCTTCCCAATACCGGGATACCCATAAATGCGAATGTCGGCTGTGCAGAGTTCAAAGAAAATACAGATGAGTTTGTTAAATCATACTTGAAAATAAATCTGCAAACCAAAAGAATGATAATATAGAAGCCAACAATCCCAATAATTAAAGAAATCATTAATGGTACTTGTGATAAAAATTCACTTCTGGAAGTTGTCAAAATACCAGCGATAAAGTGAGCTGGAAGTGCGTATTTCGTTACTAACGTACTTACCCCTTTTGCCGACTTGGCATCATAACTTCCAAAATGTCCTGCAAACCAACCCAGCACGATAACAAAGAAGATCGGCGCCAGGAGGATTAAGATATCTAAGATGCTCAAAATATTCTCCTCCAAATCCTATGTCCGTATACTTTAGCTTTACAAAAAGCTTTCCCTCGGACAGAAAAATATACTCGCTAATTATTTCGCGATGACTTTTTTGTATTCAGGTGTCCACATTGCATCAAGTACCGCTTGTTTCACATCTTCAGGCTGACGATTTGCCACGCCGTCTTTAATTGCTGCTTCAGCAACGGCAATCGCAACTTGGATAGAAACCTCTTGAAGCTTATCAATGCTTGGAAGCAATCCTGCTCCAGGTGTTTCAAGATCAACCATTTCAGCAATCGCATCAGCAGTTGCAGCAAACATAGCAGGTGTAATGATACGCGCTTCAGCTACAATTGAACCAAGTCCAAGACCAGGGAACGCGAATGCGTTGTTAGATTGTCCGATTTCATAAGAAACACCGTTGTATTCTACATTGTCAAATGGGCTTCCTGTTGCAATAAGCACTTTTCCGTCAGTCCATTTGAACAGATCTTCAGGAACAGCTTCAGCAAGGTGAGTCGGGTTAGACATCGGCATGATAACCGGACGGTCTACGTGAGATGCCATTTCTTTTACAATTTCCTCTGTGAATGCACCTGAAACCCC
>NZ_JBSIOT010000219.1:0-1263 GCF_053613335.1 Bacillus sp. LR--39
ATTATTGATAAATAGAGGCTGGCACCTGCACATCCCGGATTGCCGCTGCATAAGGCCCCAAGTCATACTGGCCAAAGACGATAGCGATTCCGTTTGCCGTAAAGTAAAACATTGTGTCTTTGTTTAGGGTTATATCCTCTTTCTTTACATCAGGGAAAAACAGCTCATCGTGTTTTTTGATATAGCTATATAGGTAATCTCTCGTTTTGCTGACTTTTGTTTTGGTGCTCAGAATCTGATCCAGCGTCACCCGCTTTTGTGCTTTCAAGTCATAGTTGAAGGACTGGACAGACGTTAAACCGTGGGCGCCGCCTGAATAGATATAATTGAGTGTTTGAATGCTGAGCTTGCCTGCCGCATTGTATTTGACGCTGAAGGATGTTCGATATTCCGTTTTAAAGCCCTGCTGTTCGCCTGCTTTTTTGTTTTTCAGATATTCCTGATACGATTGTTCAATGTAGGCTTTCAGCTCTTGATTGATTTTCTTTTCAAACGCGGCATTCCCGATGTGATGCACTTGTGGATACGTTAACTCCTTGATCTTTTTGTACGTATGGGTGCTGACAGTCGGTGTTTTCGCTTGAACTGCTTTTAAAGATGGGGCCGCATATGCTAATACGGAAAAAAACAAGACTGCAATCCCCGCAGCTTTCAGCATTTTATTCCATTTCATATAATATCCTCCTTTGATGTCGTTGTTTATCATTCCCTTATTTAAGCAATAAATTAAATCGAAAGAAGTTTCTAAGTCTAACAGCATGATTTTTCCAATAAAAAAAGAGACACAGGATGTCTCTTTTTTACTGTTTGCGCCCAGAAATCGCTTCATGAACGGCCTGTGCCAAATCTGTATTTCCGAACATCTCTAATACCGCAATGACAGTCTGGTCCGGAATGTGCTCTGCTTCGTGTTTTGGCACGACCAGATCGTCCATGGTTTTTTTCAAGCTTTCATTCAGCTTTTGCTGCGGATACGCTTTGGCGTACAGCTCCATCGGATCAAGATCATGGTTCACGCACCATTGGGCAAACACCAAAATCATCATATTTTCATCGCGTTCGTAAGCTTCAGCGAGCTGTTTTTCGTTCATTTGTCATGCTCCTTATGAAAAGTATCTTCCTTAAAGATACAGGAGCAGGTCAAATTCGTCTATCCCAATGGCGATGAGCAGCAACCGCATTGATAAATGCCTTGCTGAAAGCGGTGTAGTCAGGTTCATCTTTAGCCGTTACGATGCCTGGCCCCTCTGTTGTCCCGACAGA
>NZ_JBSIOT010000220.1:0-1260 GCF_053613335.1 Bacillus sp. LR--39
CAACGTTATGCCGTACAGACCGAGATGAGCCGGCCCGCTCAGCGTGACCGCCAGCACCACATTCACCGCACCTAACAGCAGGGTAACAATCGCCGGTGTTTTTTGTTGATTAAAAGCGGTCCATATATAAAACAGCGGCATAAAGGCGAGGCTGACAACCAAGTATCCGGCATGAATAAATAAAAGCGGTGCTATCGACGAAAAGGACGGTCCGAGCCAGATTGTCAAAAAAGGTCCCGCCAATCCGCCCAATAAGGCAGCAGGAAGTGCAAGCAAAAGACCATTGAGCCTTACTGCCTTATTGGCGTAATTCATCAATCCTTCCATATCGCCTTTTGAATAATATGAAGTCATGATGGGCGCAAACAGGGATGCGACCGTTCCGGCCAAGCTGCGCAAAAGCAGCGGAAACTGGATAATCGCCGCGTATTTCCCGGATGCGGACGCCCCCAGCATCAAATTGGCGGTTAACAGATCAATCTGCAAAAAAAGCAGGACGCCGATTTGATTGACGGAGCTCCATGCGCCCGCTTGAAACAGCTCCTTGCTTGTGCGGAATGAAAGATCCTTCATACGAAACGAAAACCACGGAATCAGCTTTTTGAAGAAATAGAAAGACAGCACAGACGCAATAACAGCACCAGCTAAAGCTGCAAGCTGGATCTGCCAGATTTTCGGCGCAAAACATGCAAACAGGAGCAGCACAGACAGCACCCGTATAAGCATTTGCACCGCCTGAATGGAACTGGTGATATAAAGGCGGTTGGCATAAAATGGTGCAGCGCCGAAACCCGCCATCAGAAACGTTAAAATAAACAGCAAACTGCCGATTAAAATCGACAAACGCACATCAGCCAAAAGCGCTTGCGGCACATTCATGACGCGGTCAATAAAAAAAGCCGAACCCGCAAGCGGCAGCAAGAGCAGCAATGAAATCAAAACAGAGGCCGCTAAATAATTGCTGATATACGCATTTGCTTTCTCCCGCTCTTCCCTGTGGGCAGCAACAGAAAAGAACCGAACGACAACCGAGCTGAGCGCCACGGTAATAATCGAAAAGTAATTAATCACATTATGTGTCAAGTGAACAAAGCCAAACGCTTCCACACCGAGCGTTTTGACAATAAAAGGCGTCATCCAAACCGATAGGAAAACAGACAACAGAAAAGCCGTGAGATTAGCGCTGAAATTTATCGTGAATTTCATGCCTGCTTCGCACTGCCTTTCATTTTCCCCCGCTGCTCGAAAAACAGCTTGATG
>NZ_JBSIOT010000221.1:0-1257 GCF_053613335.1 Bacillus sp. LR--39
AGGATAAGCCGTTCTTTACAGAATCGATTCCAAAGCTTGAATCTCTTAAACAGCCATTTTATGCGCATTTGATTACATTGACAAACCATTATCCGTTTAACCTTGATGAAAAAGACGCGTCTCTTAAAAAAGCGACAACAGGCGATAACACAGTTGACAGCTACTTCCAGACAGCGCGTTACCTTGACGAAGCGCTTGAGCAATTCTTCAAGGAGCTGAAGGAAGCCGGCCTGTATGACAACTCAGTCATCATGATTTACGGTGACCATAACGGTATTTCTGAAAACCATAACCGAGCGATGAAAGAGATTCTTGGAAAAGAGATCACAGATTATCAAAACGCACAGAACCAGCGTGTGCCGCTGATGATCCGCGTTCCTGGCAAAAAAGGCGGAGTGAACCATACGTATGGCGGCGAAATTGACGTTATGCCGACACTTCTGCACTTAGAAGGAATTGATTCTCAGAAATACATCAACTTTGGTACTGATTTATTCTCTAAAGACCACGACGATACGGTGGCATTCAGAAACGGAGACTTCGTAACGCCGAAGTACACATCAGTCGACAATATCATTTACGATACGAAGACAGGTGAAAAACTGAAAGCGAATGAAGAAACGAAGAATCTGAAAACAAGAGTGAACCAGCAGCTGAGCCTTTCAGACAGTGTCCTGTACAAAGACTTGCTGAGGTTCCATAAACTAAATGATTTCAAAGCCGTTGATCCGTCAGACTATCATTACGGCAAGGAAAAAGAAATCAAATAAGATAAAAAAAGAGCCTTGAGCGGGCGCATTGCCTTCGCTCAAGGCTCTTTTTTGGTTATACAACCAACTTGAAAAAATAGATTCCATTTGGTCACCAAGGCTGGCTTTTTCTCATATCATTACAGTAGATTTTGAAACCGGATTGAAATCGGACAAATTATCGGGGAAATGCCTTGATAGATTGTGAAGATGTACCAGGTTTCGAACTCAATATTCATAGAGATGAGGGGTAGAGATGAAAGCGGTCATTCTCTGCGGCGGAAAAGGAACGAGAATGAGTGAAGTCACGAATGACATTCCTAAACCGCTTGCCATGATAGGCGGCAAACCGATTCTATGGCATATTATGAAAATTTATCAGTACTACGGAGTAAACGAGTTTATTCTGCTTTTGGGCTATAAAGGAGAAAAAATCAAGGAATACTTTCTCGACTATGAATGGAAGCACAACAGCCTGACACTCGACAGCTCTACGGGAGAGGTACAG
>NZ_JBSIOT010000222.1:0-1255 GCF_053613335.1 Bacillus sp. LR--39
TGGCTTTACATTGATAGCCACGGATCCCCCCTCAGGCGTGTAGGTTAACGCATTGTTTACGAGATTAAGAAATACCTGTTTCAGCCTGTACGGGTCACCAGATACATATTGAGGGTCTTTCGGGACATTCAGGTGCAAGGAGATGCCTTTCTCATCCGCCTTATGCTTCAGAAGCGTTTCAATCTCAACAAGCATTTTGGCCGGCTCAAACGTTTCGATACTGAGCGTGAAATTTTGCTGCTCGATTTTTGAGAGATCGAGCAAATCCTGAACCAAAGACTGAAGCCTTTCGCTTTCCTTAAGAATAATAGAGAGAAATTCAGAAAGCGCCTCTTTGTCTTCCATCGCCCCATCCAATAACGTCTCCGTAAACCCTTTTATGGACGTAATCGGTGTTTTCAGCTCATGAGAAACATTGGCCACAAAATCCTTCCTCATCTGCTCTAATTTCTTTGTTTCCGTCATGTCATGGAAAACAAGCACAATTCCTTTCCATTCATCGTCCGGCCCCATAATCGGAACGCCGTCCACTTCAAAATAACGCCGTTCTATTTTGATCGGCAGTCTTAACAGCTTGCATTTCTTTGTCTCCGTCATAAAAATGTCTTCGACAAGCTGGATCACTTCTTCATGTTCAAATGCATCGTGATAAAGACGGCGCAGCATATGATTCGGATTGATATGAAACTGCTTGGCGTAAGACCTGTTTACGAGATTAATAAAGCCTCTTCCGTCGATCATAATCAGCCCGGAGCCAATGTTTTCAATGACTGTCAGCAGCCGATCCCGCTGCATTTCCTGCGTTCGCGTCATTTCCATCAGATCAATGGCAAGGCTGTTCATCGCATGTCCTAGCTTATCAGAACGCCTAATATAGCCGCCGTACGTCCGTGCATCGTAGTTGCCCTTAGAGAGTTCTGTGGCTACATTTGTCGCTGACTCAATTGACCTTTTATAACGTGAGGTCATGCTGGAATAAAAATAAACAATGACGATAAATGCGGTACAAAGACTGGCCGTCAGCATCCCCCACAATTCGCCTTTTAAGCCGTCGCTTTTTTCAGAGGCGGAAAGCAGCACATATCCTGTTTTTTCACCTTCGCTTCTAAGTGAAAGTCCGTAATAAAGCTTGTTATCTGTTGTTGACAGAATACCCTCATGGCCAGAAACAAGCGCCTGCACCTTTTGGGAATCAGCCGATCTACCGTTTGACCCATACAGCACCTTACCGTCTGTATCGATAACGGATGCGCTC
>NZ_JBSIOT010000223.1:0-1250 GCF_053613335.1 Bacillus sp. LR--39
ACTCCTCCGAACAGGGGACCAATCATTCTGCCGCCTGTCGCCGCACTGTTGACAAAGCCTTGATAAAAGCCTTCTTTCCCTTTAGGGGCAAGCTGATTGGCAATAGTCGGCACAGCAGGCCAAACAAGCATTTCTCCGATCGTCAGGATCACCATCGCAGCAAGAAACATCGGAAATTGCTTTGCAGTCAGCAGCATGCTGAAAGACACAATAAAAATGATAAAGCCGATGACCATTTGCGCTTTTAGCGACTCGGCCCATTTTTTCACCACAAAACTGACGAGCGGCTGGCCGAGCACAATGAGAATTCCGTTAACCGTCCACAGCACACTGTATAAGGAAAGAGATATTCCAATGCTTTGTGTGTACGAAGCAATTGTGGTGGACCATTGAGAATAAGCCAGCCATCCCAGTACATAGCCTCCGCTTAAAATGATCAGTGCGGCAAATTTTGCTTTGCTGTTCACAGCATCGTAATCAAGCACAGACGTTTGGGACGCATCTCCCGTCTGAATATTTCGAAATCCGAAATATACAATAAAGAAAAAGACCAGATACAGCGCGGCATTCGCCAAAAATACATATGAAAACGAGAAAGACGCCACGACACCGCCAAGCGCTGAACCGACAGCCACACCTGCGTTTTGCGCGACATATATCGCATTAAATGCCTTCCTTCCCCCTTCAGGCCATACCGATCCTGCCATTGCGTAGCTGGCCGGAAAAACAACACCGGAGCCAAAACCCACAATCGTCAGCAGCACAATATAGGCTGGCCAATCATGAAAAAAGACAAGGCCCATCAGGCTTGCTAACGTAATGGCTATCCCAAGCATAATCGATTTAAATCCGCCGATTTTATCAAACAAAAATCCTCCGCATAAATTGCCAGCCACACTGGCGCCGGAATTCAGCATCAGGACAAGTCCGGCTACTGTTAACGACTTTCCTAAATGATGATGGATATAAATCGTATTCAGCGGCCATAAAAAAGAAGCACCCGTCACATTGATAAACATTCCAATGACTAAAATTTTAAGAGCACGCGGCATACTCATCCCCCTTTCTTACCTAAAAAAGCTCATGAAAAAAACGAAACCTAAAACGGCTCCGTACGAATCCAGTTATCATAGCACATTCATTCTATCTGTCTCTCTCACATTTTTCAACTGATGAGCGTGAAAAAATCTAACAAATATTGTTTGAAAAATGTAAAATAAATAGAAAAAGGGGTCATATTATGGAAATGG
>NZ_JBSIOT010000224.1:0-1249 GCF_053613335.1 Bacillus sp. LR--39
TAGCAGTGATCATGGTAAAGCGTTTTTGTCAGCGAGATATCATCATTCCAAACGGACAGGCACTCCCCTTTTACAGGGAGAAAAGCATTGTTAAGTCCAAGCTGTTTAAAAAACATTCCGCTCCACACCCCGCTGGCAACGACAACATGATTAGCCCATACGTCTCCGCTAGGGGTCTTGATGAACAGGGCTTCACCGTCACGTTCGACATACAGGACGGGCGTATGCTCAAAAATCTCCGCCCCAAGCATTTTTGCTGCTTTCACATATGCCTTGCAAACAAAATAAGGCTCCACATGCACATCATCCTGAATAAAAGATGCACCAAAGATGTCACCAGACGCATACGGCTCTTTTTCTAACACCTCTTCTTTTGAATACCAGCTGACAGAGTCCAAATCGTCCATCTGTCTCAGCTGCAGCACATCTTCTTCAGAAAATGCAAGCTTAAACATACCGCCGTTATGCTGCCTGATATCCACACCGGATAATGCATAAAGCTCTTCTCCAAGACCTTTGTACAGACGCTGGCTGTGCATGGCGAAATCAAAAAACGCGTCACGTTCCTCGCATTCGGCATGGGCGCCCAGCATTCCGGCAGCGGCACTTGTCGTTCTGCCGCCCATTGTTCTGCTTTCAAACAATGCGGTGTTTTTGTTTTCCTTTGCCAAATAATAAGCAATTGCGGAACCGATAATTCCGCCTCCAATCACCACTGCTTCATAATGCCTTTTCATAGCGCATCTCCTTTAGCTTGCGGGAATATCGTCTGGCTGCTTCCAAAGGTTCAGCGGAAGAGAAAATTCCTGACATAACAGCGATGCCGTCTGCCCCTGCTTGTTTTACGTCTCTTAACCTGTCCGGCGTCATCCCCCCGATGGCTATAACCGGGATGGAAATCCGCTGTTTGATATCTGACAGCAAAGATACTCCTCTGCCTTCAAGACCCTTTTTGCAATCCGTTTCAAACACATGGCCGAACAGCACGTAGTCCGCGTCTTCCTTTTCTGCTTGAACCGCTTCCTCCAGTGAATGCACCGACCTCCCGATATGAAGGTGTGGAAATCTGGCTCTGACCTGCTTCGGTGAAAAGCTGCCGCTTGGCAGCTGCACGCGGTGAATAGTAGAGAAAAGTGCAATATCCACGCGCCCGTTCATCACCAGTTTTCGTTTAACTATACCGCCTTCAAAAATAAGATCGAGCAGTTTCAAAATATCCGCCGCCGATTTTGAACGTTCCCGAATATGA
>NZ_JBSIOT010000225.1:0-1249 GCF_053613335.1 Bacillus sp. LR--39
ATCTTGTCGAATACAACTATGATAAAAAAGCTGAATCTTATACAAGAAGCTCTGATGGTGTCATAACGACAGACCGGGAAACCGGAAAGCCGGTTGCAATGCAAAATATTTTCATTGTTGAAGCCAGCCATCATATTATTGATCAAGATGGAAGGCGGGACATCGACTTGGTATCAGGAGGAAAAGGTCTGTTGTTTCAGCACGGAAACGTCATTGAAACAGACTGGAAACAAGTGAATGGCAGAATTGTGCCGGTAAAAGACGGCAAGTGGCTTCCGTTTGTGCCAGGAAAGACTTGGATCAATATCGTACCTGATCTTGATGCGGCTTCCATTAGTAAAGGAGAAGGTGTGTAACGATGCAAATCGATAAATTACGCGGCAAAGAGCTGGACCAGTTATTTAACTCGATCTTATCGCTGAAAGACCTGGAGGAATGTTACCGATTCTTCGATGATCTATGCACAATTAACGAAATTCAATCGCTGGCTCAGCGCCTTGAAGTGGCGCGCATGCTTCGCGAAGGAAACACGTATCATAAGATTGAAACAGAAACAGGCGCTTCCACGGCTACGATTTCCCGTGTGAAACGCTGCTTAAATTACGGGAATGACGCTTATGAAATGGCGCTTGACCGTGTGAAAGAGACGGAAACTGAGTCTTCTTCAAAATAACATAGAACCGCCCTGCCGTTCGGCAAGGGCGGTTTCTTTATGAAACAAATTGATGGATCAGGTTGTCGATATCGATGAGACTGCCATCCTCTTTCCGATAGACAACATGCTCCTTGGAAAAGTGAATCGGCGAATTGATCCCTGCTGCGGCTGCGAGGTTAAACAGCCCCTCGCGCAGGGAAATGACGTAGTTGCAGACACGATGCTGTTTTTCCTCAACGCTCAACGCTTTTTGCAATTTCGGATCTGTCGTCGCCACACCTGCCGGACAGGTGTTGGTGTGGCAGACGAGAGCGCGGATGCAGCCAACGGAAAACATCATGCCGCGTGCGATGTTGACAAAGTCAGCGCCGAGGGCTAAGGCGACCGCGATTTTATCAGGAGTCAGGAGCTTTCCGGAAGCAAAGATTTTCAGCTGGCTGCGCAAGCCGTACTGTTTAAGAAGCGTGTCAACAATAGGCAGCGCTGTCATAATTGGAAGGCCGACTGTATCCGCGAGCTCGTAAAAGGAAGCTCCGGTACCGTCTTCACTTCCGTCGATCGTGATAAAATCCGGATGCTTTCCGCTTTTCTGCA
>NZ_JBSIOT010000226.1:0-1243 GCF_053613335.1 Bacillus sp. LR--39
AACGAACAGGATTCATGCTTTTGCATGAATTCCACTGCATGGCGGCTCCCGACAACAAGACGTTTCTCTGAATCAGGTTGAATGGCGGTGACAAGAAAGCCCCGTTTCTCAAGCTCTGTCTTTGCTTGCTCAGATGCTGCACTCAGTTTGGCTGTCAGCTGGCGGATGTCGATTTTCTGAGAAGCCAGTGCTCTGAAAAATTCACAAACCGCTCGGCGCGATGTGAAAAAAACGTCTTCAAAGGTGCCAATCTTTCGAAGAATGTCTTCATTGACTGGCATGTTTTCGGTCCGCCATTTCGGCCACTCGATGACATCGGCGCCGGAATCGCGCAGCTTGTCTGCAAGCGGGTCTTCATCTTCGCCATGAGTCACAACCATCAAATGCCGTCCGATGAGCGGTTTGCTTTCAAACCAGCCGTGTGTTTGAAAGTTGACGATGTCTCCGATGACGATAATCGCAGGGTTTGTAATCTGGTGTTCCTGCACTTTTTGCTGAATGTTCTCAAGTGTTCCTTTCACACTCCGCTGGCGGCCCCACGTTCCCCATTGGATGACAATGACAGGGACAGAAGGCGATTTCCCGTATGAAATAAGCTGCTGGCAAATATAAGACAAGTTCTTGACACCCATGTAAAAAACAAGGGTTTGAACGCTTCGGGCCAGCCCTTCCCAGTCAAGGTTCGGCGTGCCTTTTAATGATTTATCATGCGCTGTAATCATGGCAAAAGACGATGCAAAATCCCGATGCGTGACGGGGATGCCCGCATATAGCGGCGCTGCAATTCCAGAGGTGATTCCCGGCACCATTTCATAGCGAATGCCGTGCTCATGAAGAGCATCTGCTTCCTCGCCGACTCTGCCGAATACGCTCGGATCTCCGCCCTTCAAGCGAACGACGGTTAACCCATTTAATGCTTTTTCAACCAGCAGGGCGTTAATTTCTTTTTGTTTCATAAAATGGCGGTCTGGCAGTTTTCCGCAATAAATAAACTGGCAGTCCGGTGATGCAAATTCGAGCAGCTTCGGGTTGGCGAGCCGGTCATATAAAATCACATCTGCTTCCTCGAGGGCCTGTTTTCCTTTGATGGTGAGCAGGCCTGGGTCGCCGGGTCCGGCTCCCACGAAATATACGATTCCGTTCTTCATGATCATGTCATCCTTCCGTCACTGTAAAAAATGAAGGACCACTAGAAAAGTGATCCGGTCTTTTGATCAATATACGAGATAAACATGTTCTCCTT
>NZ_JBSIOT010000227.1:0-1242 GCF_053613335.1 Bacillus sp. LR--39
AATGGGAAGTTAAACGGACTGATGACACCGACAACGCCTGCCGGCACGCGATATAATCTGTTTTCCTTGCCATCTATTGTGGACGGAAGAATTTTCCCCTCCATGCGGATTGGGAACGTTGCCGCTTCTTTTATGATGTTTTTGACAAGACCGATTTCAAAAGCCGCTTTGAGCCTTGTACCGCCTAGCTCCTCCATAATCAAATAAATGATGGCTTCTTCGTTCTCTTCGATATACGTGACGGCTTTTTCTAAGATGGTTCTTTTCTCGAACGGATTGACCGCATCCCATTTTTTCTTCGCCAGCCCCGCTGCCCTGTACGCTTCATCTATATCGTCAGCAGTCGCTTTACGGAATGTTGTGAATGTTTTTTGAGTATAAGGATTTTTGTTTTCCAATACATTTGGGCTGCTGCCCTCCTGCCATTTCCCGCCGATAAACTGTTTATTCAACTCTTCATATTGAAACATGGTCAGCATCTCCTTTATAACCGCAAATCAAAATATGGGCGAATCTATTTTTTCTATCGGTTCATCTTGCATAAAATTGAATATACGATTAGTAAAAATTACTATCCTATGATACGACAACGCTGTTTCGCTTCTATCATTTAAAGCAGAAAAATATTTTATTGACTGCGTCAAATTTCGACAATATAATACAACAAGAACTGCATATAATGATTAGAATATTTTGAATATTTCTAGGAGGAACTTTTGATGAGTTCATTATTTAGAAAAAAACCGCTTGAAACATTGAGTGCGCAGAGCAAGTCAAAAAGCCTTGCCCGTACGTTAAGCGCATTTGATTTAACCTTGCTCGGTATCGGTTGTGTCATCGGTACAGGGATTTTTGTCATTACAGGAACAGTGGCAGCGACCGGTGCAGGTCCCGCCCTCATCATATCGTTTATTTTAGCGGGGCTCGCCTGTGCGCTGGCTGCTTTCTGTTATGCTGAGTTTTCGTCTTCCATTCCGATTTCGGGAAGCGTGTACTCATACTCATACGTGACACTTGGAGAGCTGCTCGCCTTTTTGATCGGGTGGGATCTCATGCTTGAATATGTCATTGCACTGTCGGCGGTTGCCACCGGCTGGTCTTCATACTTTCAATCACTGCTTGCCGGCTTCAATCTTCATATTCCGGCTGCACTGACAGGAGCGCCGGGAAGCACGGCGGGCGCCGTATTTAACCTTCCGGCTGCGGTGATCATTCTCCTCATCACTGCGATTGTCAGCAGAG
>NZ_JBSIOT010000228.1:0-1240 GCF_053613335.1 Bacillus sp. LR--39
GATGTGACCGTTAATATTGATCCCCATTGAAAATAGAATTTTTAACGATGACATAGTCTACGTTGCGGATCGCATCGAGCTTGTTTCCTCCCGCATAAGAAATGGACGACTGCAGATCCTGTTCCATTTCTGTCAGCGTATCCATGATCGCGCCTTTATGCTCCACGTACATTTTTTTGCCTTCGACATTTTTCTTTTCGCCTTTTTGGAATTCAGAGGCTGAGCCGAAGTACTCCTTGTAAAGCTTTCCGTCTTTTTCGATCGTTTGGCCTGGCGACTCTTCGTGTCCGGCAAATAGTGAACCGATCATGACCATCGTTGCGCCGAATCGGATTGATTTTGCGATGTCGCCATGGGTGCGGATGCCTCCATCCGCGATAATCGGTTTGCTGGCAGCCTTGGCACACCAGCGCAGCGCTGCTAATTGCCAGCCGCCTGTGCCGAAGCCGGTTTTGATTTTCGTAATACATACTTTTCCCGGTCCGATGCCGACTTTAGTGGCATCCGCTCCCGCATTTTCAAGCTCTCTGACCGCTTCTGGCGTTCCGACGTTGCCAGCAATAACAAAGCTGTCCGGCAAATGTTTTTTAAGGTGCTGGATCATTTCAATGACAGCATTTGAGTGCCCGTGAGCAATGTCAATTGTCACGTATTCAGGAGTCAGATTTTCTTCTGCCAGCTGGCGGACAAATTGATACTCCTCATCTTTGACGCCCACGCTGATAGAAGAGAATAACCCGCGTGCGTTCATATCTTTAATAAAATCAATCCGTTTTTCAGGTTCAAATCGGTGCATCACATAAAAGTAGCCATTTTCGGCTAATGAAATCGCTAGTTTTTCATCTATAATCGTCTGCATATTGGCTGGGACGACGGGTAATTTAAATGTACGTCCGCCTAAACGTACGGATGTATCACATTCTGAACGGCTATTTACAATGCATTTTGCAGGAATTAGCTGAATATCTTCGTAATCAAATACGTTTTCCATGGTTTTCACTCCTAAAAACGAATATTTAAAATAATATTATATGAAATGTTCGCCTTCTATAATGTACTCTGTTTTATTTAGGATGTCAAACATTATGATTTGCTGGCAGGTGTGGTGCAAGTGCCGAAGCTTGTCATGCAGGGTGAGTTTAGGTATCATAGTTTTAACGAATGGTCTTAGAGAGCGGATCAAAACGCGAATGATATACGTTCAGCAAAGCTTGGTTGTTCAGCACCAGGCTTTCTTTAT
>NZ_JBSIOT010000229.1:0-1239 GCF_053613335.1 Bacillus sp. LR--39
AAAACAAATGTTTCAAATGAGATAGGAAATGGGTACTAATCTATTAACTTTGTTATACATTTTAGATACTCATTGGCTCAACAACTGAGGAGGAGACATTTGTGAAGAAAGACACAAGGAAATATATGATCTACTTTTTCGGCGCTTTAGGGGGACTGCTATATGGTTACGATACAGGTGTTATCTCCGGAGCACTCCTGTTTATCAATAACGATATTCCTTTAACGACATTGACAGAAGGATTGGTTGTCAGCATGCTGCTCCTTGGCGCGATTTTCGGTTCGGCCTTGAGCGGCACATGCTCAGACCGCTGGGGCAGGAGAAAGGTTGTATTTGTCCTTTCCATCATTTTTATTATCGGTGCGCTCGCTTGCGCATTTTCTCAAACAATCGGCATGCTGATTGCATCTAGGGTGATACTCGGGTTGGCCGTCGGCGGTTCAACGGCACTTGTGCCCGTGTATCTTTCCGAAATGGCACCGACGAAAATTCGCGGGACACTCGGCACAATGAACAACTTAATGATTGTCACCGGGATTTTGCTTGCCTATATCGTTAACTACCTGTTCACACCGTTTGAAGCGTGGCGCTGGATGGTCGGTCTGGCCGCAGTGCCTGCCGTGCTTCTATTAATCGGCATCGCGTTCATGCCGGAATCGCCAAGATGGCTCGTGAAGCGCGGCCGCGAAGAAGAAGCGAGACGCATCATGAACATCACTCATGATCCCCAAGACATCGAAATGGAATTGGCAGAGATGAAGCAAGGGGAAGCGGAGAAAAAAGAAACGACACTCAGCGTGTTGAAAGCCAAATGGATTCGCCCCATGCTTCTGATTGGCGTCGGCCTTGCCATTTTCCAGCAGGCGGTCGGCATTAACACGGTCATCTACTACGCGCCAACCATTTTTACGAAGGCCGGTCTTGGCACATCAGCTTCGGCGCTCGGCACAATGGGAATCGGCATCCTCAACGTCATCATGTGTATCACTGCCATGATCTTAATTGACCGTGTCGGCCGCAAAAAACTTCTGATCTGGGGAAGTATCGGCATCACACTGAGCCTTGCTGCTTTATCAGGCGTGCTCCTAACGCTCGGACTTTCCGCATCAACAGCGTGGATGACAGTAGTCTTTCTAGGTGTCTATATCGTCTTTTACCAGGCGACATGGGGTCCGGTAGTGTGGGTGCTCATGCCTGAGCTCTTCCCGTCCAAAGCACGCGGAGCCGCGACAGGGTTCA
>NZ_JBSIOT010000230.1:0-1234 GCF_053613335.1 Bacillus sp. LR--39
TGGCAATGTGTTTGGAAGGCTTTCGGGCACCCAGTCTCCGGATGAAGTCATTGTAACCGGTTCACATATCGATACTGTCATCAATGGGGGAAAATACGACGGCGCCTATGGTGTTCTGGCGGCAATGCTTGCGATAAAGCGGCTCAAAGAGACATATGGAGCGCCGAAAAAAACACTCGAAGCGGTATCCTTATGTGAGGAGGAGGGCAGCCGTTTTCCAATGACCTATTGGGGATCAGGGAATTTAACGGGTGTTTTTTCATTACAGGATGGAGCAGAGCCAAGAGACGAATCAGGAGTCTCGCTGCAACATGCGATGCATGAGAACGGTTTTGGCAAAGGTGTGTTTCAGGCAGCATATCGGACAGATATTAGCGCTTTTGTTGAGCTCCATATTGAACAGGGACAGACATTGGAAATGTCAGGACGGGACCTCGGGATTGTGACAAGCATTGCGGGGCAGAGGCGCTATCTCGTCACGCTGGAGGGGGAATGCAATCACGCGGGAACTACCTCCATGAAATGGCGCAAGGACCCGCTCGCAGCCAGCAGCCGTATCATTCATGAGCTGTTGCTGCGGTCGGAGGAGCTGCCGGATGAGCTCCGTCTGACATGCGGAAAAATAACGGCAGAGCCCAATGTAGCCAATGTCATACCGGGCCGCGTCCAGTTTTCAATCGATATTCGCCATCAGCATCAGCATGTGCTGGAGCAGTTTCATCAAGACATGGTTGCTTTGATCAACGGCATTTGCCTACAAAAAGGAATTCGCGCCGTGATTGATGAATATATGCGGATAGAGCCTGTGCCGATGGACGAAAGGCTGAAGGCTGCGGCTTTTGAAACAGCATTAGAAAACGGCTTCAGCTGTGAGGAAATGGTGAGCGGAGCAGGGCATGACGCGCAAATGATCGGAAGGCGCTATCCTGCTTGTATGCTGTTTGTGCCGAGCCGAGGCGGCGTCAGCCACTCACCGAAGGAATATACGTCAGCCAGACAGCTTGAGATCGGCGTCCGCGCACTGACTGATTTATTATATAAACTCGCTTACTGATAAAGGAGGAATGGCTGTGTCAGGCAGAAGAGAATTATGCACCCCGTTAAGAACGATTATGACGCCAGGGCCTGTTGAGGTTGATCCGCGTGTATTAAGAGTAATGAGCACCCCGGTTGTCGGCCAATTTGATCCGGCGTTTACAGGTATTATGAATGAAACGATGGAGATGCTTCGGGA
>NZ_JBSIOT010000231.1:0-1234 GCF_053613335.1 Bacillus sp. LR--39
ATCTGACCGTCTTGAATAAAGCCGGCATCGCCAGTTCGGTATGCCCACTGGCCTTCATGAGAGAAAAACGCTTTTTCCGTCAGCTCTGGCTCACCAAGGTAGCCTCGGCTTACACTCGGCCCTGCAATGACGATTTCTCCTTTTTCTCCATCAGGAAGCGGCTGTCCCTCTTCATCCATAATGAAAATGTTCATATCTGGTTTGGCGAAGCCCACTGGAAGCGATTCGCTGCGGCTGATGACGTCATCCGTAATTTCAACCGATGTGACAGCCACTGTCGCTTCAGTCGGGCCGTACGTATTAAAAATCTTCGCTTTCGGAAAACGCTCAAGCAGCGCTTTTGCCACAGAAACCGGAAGAACCTCTCCGCAAAACATAAATGTGTCCGCATGAGGCAGCAGATCCTGTGAAAAACCCGGATCCATCAGGCACATTTGCACAAAGGAAGGTGTTGATGTCCACACATTCAGCCCGGACTTCTTCAGCTCTTCAAATAAGACTTTCGGCTTGTTCACAGCATCCTTTGTCACGCAATGTAAAGTCCCGCCTGATTGAAGGCACGGATATAGGTCCATGACAGACAAATCAAATGAGAACGGTGCTTGGTTTAAAAATATTTTTCCTCCGCTGACAGGAAAGTCTGCACAAATCCAGTCTGTGAAGCTTTGAAGATTCGCAGCGGAAATCTGCACGCCTTTCGGATTTCCTGTGCTCCCGGAAGTGTAAATGATATAAAACGTCTCGTGTTCCTTAACCCATTGATCTTGGATGACAGAGCCGCCTTCGTTTTCCAGCAGTTCTTCCGCAGAAACTGTCTGAATCTGCTGGCTGACTGCATCAATTGAGAGTCCTGCTGCATGGATCAGCAATTCTGCTCCAGAGCTTTCGATAATTTTTGCAATCCGTTCGGACGGAATAGACAGGTCAACCGGAATATAAGGATGTCCCGCTTTGACACTTCCCAAGAAGGAAACGATCATGTGCGGCTCCATGTGGCCGTACACAAGGATAGGAGATTTCTTTTCCCCAGAAATGCGTTTTTGGATCGCGGCAGCCGCGCGGTCAGACTGCTCCCATAATTCCTGATACGTGAGCGACTGGCCTTGAGAGCGGAAGGCATCGGTTTGCGGATAAGTTTCCGCATGTGTTTGAATAGCATGTAAAAGTTTCATAGTTATTCTCTCTCCAATTAGAAATCGTTATAAATATATGAACCGGTATTCGCGGTGTGAAA
>NZ_JBSIOT010000232.1:0-1233 GCF_053613335.1 Bacillus sp. LR--39
AGCGCGGAAACATCGATTTAGGTGTCAGGCCGACATGAAAACCTTACAATCTTGTCATCTTTATGTGTTCATCTTTAAATCTAATGCTTCGATATTCTGCAAAACGCGTTCAAAGCGCAAAGCCTGAGGCTCACATGGGAAGATGTGGCCTTCATACGGGTCGCCCAACGTCCGGAAAAACGGTTCAAATAAACCAGGAACCAATACGCCCACCATCTTTGTATAGTAAGAATCAAGGCGATAGGAGTGAACGGTATTTGCAGGGACATGCAGGAAATCTCCCGGATTCAGCTGAATTTCCTGGCCATCTGCCCACATCGTCATCTGGCCTTCAAGGCAATAAAATGTTTCTGTATGATGTTCATGGTAGTGATCAACGATTCGGTCACCTTTAGGGCCTTCAGAGGATACGACGATAAACTGGCTATCTGTATTTTTTTGTGCAGCCACAATGCGGTGAAGCTGATCTCCAGTCAACAGGCGATCTCCTTCTCCTGATTCAAGAACGTATGGAACGGCTCCATCTGGCAGCTCTGTAAGTTCCGCTAATTTGGCCGAACATGCAGGCTTTCCTTCATCTAGTAATACAATGTCCGCTACAGCGGCTGCTTCTGCAAATCGCTCGTTTGAGACTTCTTCGCTTGCGTACGGCGGATGTTCAGCGTGATCATACGGATTCCCAATAACGGAATACAAGTGCGCTACGTTTCCTTTCATCGTGTAAGACACCAGTCTTGTTCTGTGGCTCTGCATCCGGTAGCTGTGCGGTGTTCCCGCCGGAATGTTGGCATAATCACCTGATATTAATAAATAGCGTTCACCATCAAGTGTCAGTTCCAGTTTCCCGTCCAAAACGAGAATTCCTTCATGTGTGTCCTTGTGGACGTGAAGCGGAAAGGCATCTCCTTTTCCCCCGGAAAGAAGCACGATCTCAAACAAATCACCTGTGCTCCTCCCATTCGCCATCACCGTGGCAACCTGTCTGCCGAACAGATAGCGCTCGCCTTCTCCGCTCCGGAGCAAATAAGGCATTTTTTCTTTAGGCAATGAATGTGTACATAATGTTTTCATATTATCATTTCCTCCAATTTAGACCAGTCTTTATATTATCATTCATTTGTCTAGACCGTTCTATATAATTGTAGGAGAAAGGATAACAAAATGCTACCCTTTTTTTCTCACCAGCACTCGTATTTGTTCGGCAATAAGAAGAAGGGGCGTTTTGTCTTTATT
>NZ_JBSIOT010000233.1:0-1233 GCF_053613335.1 Bacillus sp. LR--39
CATATCCTTTTGCATTTTTTGCATTTGTTTCATCATTTTTTGCATATTACCCATTCCGCCACGCATAGCATTCACTCTCTTTCATTTTGTTAGTCTTTTATTTCAATTAAATCCGCTCCAACAAGCTTTTTCGCTTCGGCAATAAGCGGGTCTTCTTCAGCCGGTTCATTTGATCCTTCATTTTCCTGCTGATGATCTTCTAAAAATTCTTCTCTTATTTTACCCCATTGTGCTTCTGGAACGCCAATCAAATCCATTCTTTTTCCGAGCATCGATTCTAAAATCTGCTCAAGATTAGTCCGGACTCCGTTGTTATCCTCAGCGACCATTTTACAATGAATTTCATATTTGAATTTCAGAACAAATGCCGCCGATCCGGCAGCCACAGGTTCACTGTCATTCAGCAAAGCGGCATGTGATACTTTGTTTTGCTGTTTGAGATGAGCAAGAAGCTTGCCCCAACTGTTTCTGAGCAGATCAAGATCCGGTCTTGTGGCTTCCTTCAAAATCTCATGAATTCTGCCTACTGGCGCTTTGTAATTGGATTTCCCGCCCTTTGGCACACGCGGCGCTTCTTTTTTCGGACTTTCCGCAGCTGCTTTTATGCCCGTTGTTTTGAGCTGTTCTACTTCCTGTTCAAGCTGCTGGATTTTTTTCATCAGCATATCCACTTCCGGGAGATCAGCAGCAGATTGATGTGAGGTTTGGCAAATCTTCACAACGGCCACTTCGAAAAAGATACGCGGATGATTTGTCCATTTCATTTCCTGATGGCTCTTGTTCAGAATATCAATCATTTCATATAGGGCCTGAGCCGGAATTTGTTCACTTAGTTCCCGGAACGTTTCATCGACTTTTACTTTCTCAAGCACTCCCTCTAAGCCAGGGGCTGTTTTGTACAGCAGCATGTCCCTGAAATAGAAAATCATATCTTCTATCAGCTTAGCTGGATCTTTTCCTTGCTGAAGCAATTCATTTAATGTTTCCAGTGCGTCAGAAACGTTTTTATCATGCAGGGATTGTGCAAGCTTCCCGATATATAATTGAGAAACAGCACCCGTAATTAAAAGCGCATCTTCGACTTTCAGGATATCGCCGCTGAATGATATGGCCTGATCAAGAAGGCTCAGGGCATCCCTCATCCCTCCGTCTGCAGCACTCGCGATGATATCCAGCGATCCTTCATCCACTTGCAGCTGTTCAGCATCAACAATTTTATTCATGCGGCCTACA
>NZ_JBSIOT010000234.1:0-1233 GCF_053613335.1 Bacillus sp. LR--39
ATACCGAACACGGAAGTTAAGCTCTTCAGCGCCGATGGTAGTCGGGGGTTTCCCCCTGTGAGAGTAGGACGCCGCCAAGCAAGTTTAAACCCAGCTCATTGAGCTGGGTTTTTTGTTTGTCAAAAATGAAGAAGAAACTGTGAAGCGTATTTAGGGAATTTCTTTTCTGATACTAATAAAAACTGCTGAATTAACACGTAGTCATCACTTATATGCTGTGTTAATAACTCATACCACCATTCTGTTTCATACCTTGCAATCATCCCAACGTTGTACAAAATCAAATAATGAATTGTCATTTCGGGAAGCCTCAGAAATTGCTCCCTTTGAGAAGGGATATAATATTGGTTCTTTTCCATGTCAAACAATAAGCTGGTCGATGTCCATGGCTCTTTGTCTTGTGGTGAAATTTCGAACAGCAGCCCTTGTTCATTTTTTTTTGTGAAAGACCATTGATAATGATGGGACATGTATTCAGCAAACCTTGAATCAGACATTTTGTAATTGATTACTACTTCCTCCGGTACAAAAATTTCGTTCTTATCCTTCTCAACTTTTGTTATAAATTGTTCTTTCTGCTGAAAGTAGAAAATATCGCTAAGTTCTGGAATGGCCATTAATAATTTTTTCATGGTATACCGTTCATCTACTATATCCGATTGTCCGAATAAATGTTTCATAAAATGTATGCATAGGCCATTCCGTTGTATTTTCACTTCATCGTCGCTAAAACAATAATTTTGTTTCTTTCGTTTTCTTGTTGTTACGCCATGTGCCAGTACTGATGTATGGCTTGGATAATGAGGATCACGTGTAATTAAGCATGCTTTGATAAGCTGTGCCATTCCATAAAATAAAAGAATCGGTTTGATTTCTAAGGGAGAATATGCGGCTTGTTTATAAAACGATTCGGCATGCTTTAAGAAATAAATAAACCGTTCACTGTTTTTAAAAGAGTTTTTTTTCGCATCGTCAATACCGTTTAAGGTATAAACCTTTTCTAGAAATTTCTGGGTTGATTCAACGGAGTAAAATAGCGCTAAGTCTTTCCACTCATGATATGTCATGTATATCTCTTGATCCTTTCCGTTATCTAAATATTTCAACTCTTTCCCGCTTCCTTGACATGCTCTTGGCTAGTTGATAATCTACATATAATATTTTGCCGAAAAGAGGGGGATTTACTAATGTGGGAAAGTAAATTTTCAAAAGAAGGCTTAACGTTCGACGATA
>NZ_JBSIOT010000235.1:0-1232 GCF_053613335.1 Bacillus sp. LR--39
AGCGGCTATCGGCGCACCTTATTTTATTTATTTGCTCTATAAAACAAGAAATTCTTAATCGTTACACCCATTTTCTTAAAAAAGAAAATGGGTTTTTTTGATAATGACTGAAGATTCGTAATTATTTTTGCTATACTGACAGAGACATTGATAAAGAAAGGGCGGCAGATGAATGAAAGAAGCAGAGGTATTAAAATATGAAGCATTTACAAGCAGCCCCGGCAAAGGAAACCCTGCAGGCGTCGTTTTGCAGGGAGACGATTATACGGAAGACGAGATGCAGATCATAGCTGAGCGTGCCGGGTATTCAGAAACCTCCTTTATCCGAAAAAGCGAGTCGGCCGATCTTGAACTCCGTTACTTTACACCTGGACACGAAATGAATTTGTGCGGTCATGCGACAGTTGCTTCTCTTTACGCATTATGTGAGAAAGGAATGCTGGAGAGCGGTAAAACGTACAGCATCCAAACGAAAGCGGGTATCCTGCCTGTGAAGATTTCTGAAAAAGATGGCCGTATTCATATCACGCTTGAACAGGCCGCTCCGCAATTCAAACCATTTACAGGCGATCGGAAAAAACTTGCGGACGCACTGGGTATCACCGAAGAGGATTTTCATGAAGACCTTCCGATTGTGTTTGGCAGCACTGGCATATGGACAGCCATCGTTCCGCTTAAATCATTGGAGGCTTCCAAAAAAATGGTGCCAGATAACAAACAATTTCCGGAAGTGTTAATTGATCTGCCAAAAGCTTCAGTCCATCCGTTTACCTTTGAAACCGTTCATCCCGACAGCGACCTGCACGGACGCCACTTTTCATCCCCGTATTCGGGAACGATTGAAGACCCCGTGACCGGCACAGCTTCCGGCGTGATGGGGGCCTATATGAAACAATATGGCAATGCCAAGCAGCATAAATTTATCATTGAACAAGGGCAGGAAATTGGAAAAGACGGAAAAGTGGAGATCGAAATGAACGAAGCCGGCGGCCATGTGAAAGTGAACATGACAGGAACAGCCGTTTACTCAGAAACCCGTATTCTTAAAATCTAATACGGATGGTGGTTTACAAAAAGATGCACTTTCCGTTATCATTATGAAATGATAATCATTTTCAATTGCATAGGAAGGTGAGACGGTATGCCTCAAACCGAACAAATACATCAGCATTCAGTACTGCGTGACATCATACGCAGCAGAAGATCGATTCGAAAGTTTAAACAAGAGCCAG
>NZ_JBSIOT010000236.1:0-1228 GCF_053613335.1 Bacillus sp. LR--39
CGCAGCACTTCTGTAATCGGCCCTTTTTTTCCGAGATATTGCACCCGAATATCATTGACAACCTTCAATGAGCTTGCCGCTTCTACTTGTTCTAAAGCTTCTTGTTCCAGCTGTTTTAGCTTTTCTTCCATTTTGCATCCTCCTTTTATGTAAACAAACCGTCATATGTCTTTGGAAAATAAAAAAACCCGTCCCTTGTACAAGGGACGAGTTGTGGCCGCGGTACCACCCTTATTTCAGACAGACTGATGCTGTCGTCAGCTTCATTGACATAACGGAATCAGATTCCGGTTCACCTTTACGCGCAGTGTACGCGGTCCCGGCGACAACTCAAGAGGTGAAGCCAATTTCCGGCTGCGTTAAAAATGCTCTCAGTCAGCGGCATTTTTTCCCTGGAAAGCAGTTGATCAGAAATTGAGGTCCTCTGTCACGGTTTTTGAAATATTATGTTCTATTATAGAGAAATCCAACGCTTGGCGCAACACTATCCTCGCAAGTGATACACGAGGATGGCAGCCGCAACCGCAACGTTTAGTGATTCAGCCTGTCCGTAAAGCGGCACGTACAGGTTCAAATCCGTTTTTTCCAGCAATCCAGCATCTACCCCTGCACCTTCATTTCCTACAATGAGCGCAAAGGATTCAGACTGAGGGATCTCATGGTAAGGCGCTCCGTTTTGCAGCGCCGTGCCGTATACTTTTACGCCCTCTGCCTTCAATTCGTCCACATATGAATGCAGGTTTCTTCTCACAACAGGAATATGGAAGTGAGATCCTTGCGCAGATCGCAGTGTTTTTCCGTTAAAGGCGTCCGCCGTGCCGTCACCGAGTACAACCGCATCCAAACCCGCCGCATCAGCCGTTCGAATCATTGTGCCAAGGTTTCCCGGATCTTGAACAGCGTCAATCAGCAGCACCTTGCGTGCCGTTGCCAGCTTTTCTTCAGGCATATGGCACACAGCGGCAATCTGCTGCGGCGTTTCGGTTTCAGTCACAGCTGAAAACGCATCTTCACTCAGCATATAGCACTGGATACCAGTCTCAAGATCTGAAGGAATCTTCGTTTCATCCTTTACAAGGATTTCTTTCACAATGCCCGGGCTTTTCAACGCCTCTTCAACGAGGTGTTCTCCCTCTATCAGAAATGTATTTGTTTTTGTTCGTTCTTTTTTTGTGTGAAGCTTTTTCCAATCCTTCACTTTTTGGTTTTTTGCTGATTCTATTTGTTT
>NZ_JBSIOT010000237.1:0-1228 GCF_053613335.1 Bacillus sp. LR--39
TCTTTTGATTGTCCTCTTGAAAAAGACAATTGTTAACTCAACACAGACATATAAGTTACAAACATTATATAAGCCCGCTCCTGTTTTGACAAGACAGCATTAGGCTGAATTTTGCGAATGTAAACGCTTAACGAATTGATATGACAAGATTCTTTATTTTCTAATTATTTTTGTCAGATTTTCTCCTCACCCTGAGCTGCCTTTGCCGAGCCAGCTGACGCGTGGAACAAACAGCTTCTGCGCCCGCATATTCATGAATTCCTGCGCTGTATTGAGAAATTGTTCATAACGCCCACAGTCATTAAGAATGAAGTTAAGCTGTTCTTCAAAATAATGCTTTTCTGATTCTGATGACGTGTAATAGCTTTCTACGATTTCAAAATAATGAAGCGGGAAAAGCAGACGGCTGTATAAAAGGCGTTTCGAAAATGAAGACAGCGGTGTGACTTGCTCGTATTCCTGTAAAAAGAGAAAGCCCTGCTGATTAAAATCTTGTCTGTGATGCAAAAACGTATGCCTCATATATTCAGCCAAATCACGGGAAGCGTGGTCAAACACCCAATCCGCCGGAATCCTGATCAATGATTCCGGTGACCATGTATGCCTTTCCATCCGCTGATGGCATATCGTTCCTGAATCAGCGGCTTGGGGCTTGTCATCCAGCTCAGTGTCCACTAAATATTGTATCGCGTTTTCTGACAGTCCTAAATAATATGGAAATGATTCGATCATTTTTTTATCGAATGGCTCATGCGGAGGGGTCTGAACCTTTCTCTGCCAAAATGCTTCCAGCTGATCAATTCGTTTTCCCCACAGATCCTTCCACTGGCCGATTCTTCCGGCCGCCTTCACCTCATATGGATATCCTCGGCCTTTTCGATGAAATTCCGCAAGCTCCGCTCCAATGGAGAACGCCCTGTTTGAATAAGGGGGGGCCGCCTTCAGCAGAGCGTACGTTTTTCCCTCATGTTCAAATGTCAGTTCACCTTCTTTTGTAAAGATAAAAACCGAAACGTATGGGTCACTTTGTTCTTGTAAATACTGACTCATGTAATAAAGCTCCGCCAGCTCTGTTTCTGAGAATTGGGAAACGGGGACAATCAGAAAGTATGAATTAGGCGTCTGAAAGCATTGATATGTGTGCTGGTACATGGAAAGCTGCCTGATGTGAATGCCGTATTTTTCTTTTATTGTACCTTTCACCATGATCACCTGCCTGTTGAATTTG
>NZ_JBSIOT010000238.1:0-1226 GCF_053613335.1 Bacillus sp. LR--39
GAGGCGGCAGACATGTAGTCACCGGCAATTGCCAGTCCATTCTGAACGCCGGTGAGCCCGCCGCTCGCCGTATAAAACTCACTCGTCGTTTTCGTCCGCTTCGCGGCAAAATACGTGATAATAAGCGTCAGGCCAACAATCGCCAAAAATAATAAAAAAGCAGTCATATTCATGTCTGTTCACCCTTCAGATCCTCTTTTAAAGCGCTTACATACTTATCGAAATGGGCGGCTCTCCGGGAATACACAGTACTCAGTATCCAGGTCATAGCGAATTGGGCGATGGCGAACAGCCAAGCCCATGAAACAGCTCCAATGGCCGGTGCATTCAAAAAGGTGAAATAAGATGTCAAAACAGGGAGTGAAAAATAAAAAACAAAAAAGAAAATCGCAGAAGGAACAATAAAAGCGCGTTTCTGCTTTAAAAAAGCTTGAAAAGACGGCGTTGCAGCAATCTGTTTATAATCAGCTTTGTACATGGATTTCCTCCTTTTATTCGCTAAACGTAAGCAAAAAGGTACACCAATAGGTATGTACTGAAAGTCCGATTTATGCGTTGAACAATATCTGGAGGATGAAAAAAGAAGGAAGTCGTGAAGAGGTGAACACAGTGGTCTAAAGACAGGCGAAGGTTTTCAAGCTCGGCCGTGTATAAACGAGTTTGCTTTCAAAACCTCACCGAATGCAGCTTGTTCTCAGCAAAGCTGCTGTTTACCAGAGCACGGTTATCATGTTCGCATCACCTCTTTATGATAATGCATGTGCCAAGAGGTGATCGCATCACCGGCTGTCTGTCGTAGTTAGCTGACACACCGTTTGTCCTCAAGCTCAGTGCAGCGATTTGCTTTTGAATAGAGGATATGGTGAAAACTCAGATCAGGTGATAGAAAAGCCAGAGGTAAATAGATCCGCCTGTTCGGACTAGTCTTGCCGGACGGTTTTTTTGTGGTTTTTCTTTCTCGATGCTGTCTCAGATTCTAAAAACTGCCTCACATCATGAATGCCTAATCCAATGGATCTAGCTTCTTGAATTAACATATGCCAATCTTTGTCCAAATCTTTTTTAACATGAGTTTTCATAGTAACCTCCAATTGTATAAAATGTTTTCCTGCAACATGCGGGCAATAAAAGACAAGCCAGCGCGATGATGAGGCGAGTACAACAAATTTCACACATAGTTGCTCGGTGTTCACAAACTGAAGGAAAAACCACCTACCTATTCCCTA
>NZ_JBSIOT010000239.1:0-1222 GCF_053613335.1 Bacillus sp. LR--39
TCTGCCGCGGGAGCTGATTATCCGTGTGCAAAAGCTGCTGCAGCTCGTATATAAGGAAGCTCCTCCTGTCCAAAAACATGAAATTGCCGTCTCCTCGTATCGGGTCGCTGAAGACGCCCGCGAGGTCTATGACGAAAACGGGAATATTATCAATTTGACGTCAAAGGAATTTGATCTGCTGCTATTATTTATCCATCATAAAGGGCATCCATACTCTCGTGAGGATATCCTCCTAAAAGTGTGGGGACATGACTACTTCGGAACAGACCGGGTCGTTGATGATCTCGTCCGGAGACTGCGCAGAAAGATGCCTGAATTGAAGGTGGAGACGATTTACGGTTTCGGCTACAGGATGATGTCATCATGAAAAACAAGCCGCTCGCGTTTCAGATATGGGTTGTCATATCCGGCATCCTGTTAGCGATATCGATTTTACTGCTTGTGTTATTTTCAAACACGCTGCGAGATTTTTTCACTAATGAAACGTATACGACGATTGAAAATGAGCAGCATGTGCTGACAGAGTACCGCCTGCCAGGTTCGATTGAAAGGCGCTATTACAGCGAGGAAGCGACGGCGCCGACAACTGTCCGCTCCGTACAGCACGTGCTCCTTCCTGAAAATGAAGAGGCTTCTTCAGACAAGGATTTAAGCATTCTGTCATCTTCATTTATCCACAAGGTGTACAAACTGGCTGATAAGCAGGAAGCTAAAAAGAAACGTTACAGCGCCGACGTCAATGGAGAGAAAGTGTTTTTTGTCATTAAAAAGGGACTTTCCGTCAATGGACAATCAGCGATGATGCTCTCTTACGCGCTTGATTCTTATCGGGACGATTTGGCCTATACCTTGTTCAAACAGCTTCTGTTTATTATAGCTGTCGTCATTTTATTAAGCTGGATTCCGGCTATTTGGCTTGCAAAGTATTTATCAAGGCCTCTTGTATCATTTGAAAAACACGTCAAACGGATTTCTGAACAGGATTGGGATGACCCAGTAAAAGTGGACCGGAAAGATGAAATCGGCAAATTGGGCCATACCATCGAAGAGATGCGCCAAAAGCTTGTGCAAAAGGATGAAACAGAAAGAACTCTATTGCAAAATATCTCTCATGATTTAAAAACGCCGGTCATGGTCATCAGAGGCTATACACAATCAATTAAAGACGGGATTTTTCCTAAAGGAGACCTTGAAAACACTGTAGATGTTATTGAATGCGAAG
>NZ_JBSIOT010000240.1:0-1216 GCF_053613335.1 Bacillus sp. LR--39
GGCAGACAAATCGGACTGGGAATGGAAGGGAAAAAACTCAAAATCTCCATACAGACGAAAGGCCGTAGTGCTGATGAATGGCTCGACACCGTGCTGGGCATGCTGAAGGGCTTAAAAGATGTGAAGAAGCAAACCATTTCATCAACGTAAATTTTGTTACTCTCTGGTGTATATTACATTTGATGTGACGGATACTAATTTCAAGCGAGGCGGAAGGTACATAAAGTAACTGCTTTAGGTCTTTCCCACATGTATATACCATCAAATGAAAGAGAGGCACCAGAGATGAAAGCAACCGGTATCGTACGTCGTATTGATGACTTAGGCCGGGTCGTGATTCCTAAAGAAATTCGAAGAACTCTGAGAATCAGGGAAGGCGATCCGCTTGAGATTTTTGTAGATCGTGACGGAGAAGTGATTTTGAAAAAGTATTCACCGATCAGTGAGCTTGGAGACTTTGCAAAGGAGTATGCAGACGCGCTTTACGACAGCCTCGGCCATTCAGTGCTGATTTGTGATCGTGATGTATATATTGCCGTGTCCGGCAGCTCCAAAAAAGATTACTTAAACAAGTCAATCAGCGAAATGCTGGAAAGAACAATGGATCAGCGCAGCTCCGTGCTTGAGAGTGATGCGAAATCAGTACAGCTTGTGAATGGAATTGATGAGGACATGAATTCTTATACTGTCGGCCCAATTGTGGCGAACGGTGATCCGATAGGTGCTGTGGTGATCTTTTCAAAAGATCAGACAATGGGCGAAGTAGAGCATAAAGCCGTTGAAACAGCAGCTGGATTTTTGGCTCGTCAAATGGAACAGTAGGTCTTATTCCTTTCTTCGAAAATAGGTATGTAAAGAACAGCTCTCCTTGGGACGCTGTTCTTTTTCATGCGTGCCGAAAAAGGAATCCAAGGGTTGGGATGTGGTATAATAACCTCGTTTTTATTTGTGCCGCGGTAATACGTGAACCGTATTGCCCCTGACGTTGGGAAGGAGCTTTTGGATGGACGATTCAATAGGCGTTAAACGGCATTGGATTTGGCAGGGGGCTTTTGTTTTAATTCTGGCAGGCGTCATCACAAAAATTTTAAGCGCTGTTTACAGAGTCCCGTTTCAAAACATTGTCGGCGATGTTGGATTTTATATATATCAGCAGGTATATCCCATTCTTGGTATTGCGGTCATGCTGTCCACATCAGGATTTCCAGTCATTATT
>NZ_JBSIOT010000241.1:0-1215 GCF_053613335.1 Bacillus sp. LR--39
TTTTGATAACCATATAAGGGCTCATACATAGGCGGATTCATCCCGATTCTCCCGCATTCAGGCGAGAGTTGTTCACTATTGAATTCGTGTCACTCGGAATCTAATGAATGCCATGCTGTAACCCCTCCGTTTCCTATACGCTGATTTTCATTTTACAGCATATTCCATATTTCCGCTATAAAAACATGAATCAAGTCACTGGAGCAGGATTAAACAAGCACAAATCATTATGAAGGCCCCAACGGTCTGCCCACGTTTGTTTTCGGCCGCTTGCCACATCCAAAATCGTCCTGAAGATTTCCCAGCCTACGTCTTCGATACTGGCCTCTCCTGTCGCGATTCGGCCGGCATTGATATCGATTAAATCAGCCCAATGCTCTGATAAGGAATGCCGAGTCGATACTTTCAGCACCGGTGCAGCAGCCAGGCCATATGGTGTTCCCCTCCCTGTCGTAAACACCTGCAGATTCATGCCCGCAGCCAGCTGCAGAGTGCCGCACACAAAATCGCTTGCCGGTGTCGCCGCGAACAGCAGGCCTTTTTGTTCTGCTCTTTCACCAGGGCCGAGCACGCCGGAGATGGGGCTTGTGCCTGATTTCGCTACCGAACCTAACGCTTTTTCCACCACATTGGATAATCCGCCTTTTTTATTGCCTGGTGACGGGTTTGCGCTTCGGTCTGCGTCTCCCCGCCGAAGATAGCTGTCATACCACTTCATCTCTTTGATCAGTGATTGTCCGACCTCTTCACTGACAGCCCGCGGGCGTTAATAAATGAATGGCATCCCGCACCTCTGTCACTTCAGAAAACAAAACCGTTGCACCTGCGCGAACCAATAAATCAGCCGCATACCCCACGGCAGGGTTCGCCGTTACGCCGGAAAACGCATCACTGCCGCCGCATTGCAGACCGATAACCAGATCCGAAACAGGGCATGACACCCGGGTTCTGCTGTTCAGCCTGATTAACCGTTCCTCCGCCATTTCCAAAATGGATTGGATCATCGCCGCAAAACCCCGGTGATCCTGGAGCGATAGAATGTCATCATCATTTTCGGAGGCAATTCTTTCCGGGAGGAGCTTTTCACATCCCAATCCGATGACCATTACTTCTCCGCCGAAGTTCGGATGCTTCGCAAGATTTTGAATCGTGCGGATCGGAATCGCGGTGTTATCTATTTCATGCACTTTGATGTAAAGGGGCGCTTGGTTCTTC
>NZ_JBSIOT010000242.1:0-1215 GCF_053613335.1 Bacillus sp. LR--39
TCAATATTAATTTTATCTTTTTTAATAAAAATTTATTTTTCAAATATTTCAGTTATAATGGTTTGGAACAGATAGGAGGGGCAAAGATGTATCAATCAAAGAAGGTTTTATTGTTAGGTTCAGGTGAGTTAGGTAAAGAGGTAGTGATTGAAGCCCAGCGTCTTGGGGTACAGACGGTGGCAGTTGACAGTTACGAGCATGCTCCGGCGATGCAGGTTGCGCATAATAGCTATGTCGTTGATATGCTGGATCACGAGCAGATCAGAGCCATCATTGAGAAAGAAAAGCCGGATTTGATTGTGCCTGAGGTGGAGGCGATCGCGACGGATGAATTGCTGAAGCTTGAAGAGGAAGGATTTCACGTCATCCCGAATGCCCGTGCGGCCAAGCTGACGATGGATCGGGAAGGCATCAGACGGCTTGCGGCAGAAACGCTTGGACTTGCGACGGCTGGCTATGAATTTGCGAATACATATGATGAATTTATACAAGCGGCAGCACAGATCGGTTTTCCTTGTGTCGTTAAACCATTGATGAGTTCTTCTGGAAAAGGCCAAAGTATCTGCCGCTCTGAAGCGGATTTAGAGAGCTGCTGGGAGACGGCGATGGAAGGCGGACGGGTGAAAAACGGCCGCGTGATCGTTGAGGAGTTTATCCCATTCGAATCAGAAATCACACTCTTAACCGTACGTGCGGTTAACGGTACGGCATTTTGCGAGCCGATCGGTCATGTGCAAAAGGACGGGGATTATATCGAATCATGGCAGCCGCATGATATGACAGAGCAGCAAATAGAAGAAGCGAAGCATATTGCGAAAACGATCACGGATGAGCTTGGGGGATACGGCCTGTTTGGTGTTGAGCTGTTTCTTGCGAAAGATAGGGTATATTTCAGTGAGGTATCTCCCCGTCCGCATGATACGGGTCTTGTCACGCTGGTAACGCAAAATTTGTCAGAATTTGCACTGCATGTCCGAGCGATTCTCGGCTTTCCGATTACAGAAATCACACAGCTTTCTCCTGGCGCCAGCAGGCCCCTCAAAGCGCCGAAAGAATTAGCGGATTACACTGTTGAAGGATTGGAAAATGCACTGGCAGTCCCAAAGACTCAAGTGCGCGTCTTTGGAAAGCCGATAACGAAAACCGGACGTCGGATGGCAGTTGCGCTTTCTGCTGCTGATTCAGTTGAAACGGCAAGAGAGAATGCAAAGAAAG
>NZ_JBSIOT010000243.1:0-1211 GCF_053613335.1 Bacillus sp. LR--39
GATATTGATCAGCTGATTGAGCTTGCGAGGAAAACAAATACGGCGCTTGAACTCAACGCCAACCCTGCGCGCCTTGATCTGCGCACAGAGCATTTAATGAAAGCAAACGAACAAGGGGTTACATTGGTGATTAATACTGATGCCCATAATATTGAGATGTTAGACGATATGAAAACTGGCGTTACTGCCGCGCGCAAAGGATGGACGGAAACGAAAAACGTTCTGAATGCCCGGTCGCTTAAAGACGTAGAGGCATTTCTGAAGCGCAACGATTAAGTAAGGAGGCTCACACAATCGTGCAGCAAAAAGTATTATCAGCTCTTGAATTTCATAAAGTGAAAGAACAGGTTATTGGGCATGCCGCTTCATCGCTCGGAAAAGAAATGCTTCTCGAGCTTAAGCCTTCTGCTTCTATAGACGAAATCAAAAAACAGCTGGATGAAGTAGACGAAGCTTCTGACATTATCCGGCTGAGAGGCCAAGCGCCATTTGGCGGCCTTGTAGATATCAGAGGAGCGTTAAGACGGGCGGAAATCGGCAGCGTTCTCAGTCCTTCTGAATTCACTGAAATCTCAGGCCTGCTTTATGCAGTTAAACAAATGAAACATTTTATCACCCAAATGGCTGAAGACGGTGTCGACATTCCGCTGATCCATCAGCATGCTGAACAGCTTATCACGCTGTCCGATTTAGAGCGGGACATTAATTCCTGCATCGATGATCACGGAGAAGTGCTTGATCATGCATCGGAAACTTTAAGAGGAATCCGCACACAGCTCAGAACACTCGAATCAAGAGTCAGAGACCGGTTAGAGTCGATGCTGCGTTCCTCTTCCGCATCGAAAATGCTGTCTGATACGATTGTTACGATTCGGAATGACCGCTTTGTGATCCCGGTCAAACAGGAGTACAGATCCAGCTATGGAGGAATTGTGCACGACACCTCATCCTCTGGTGCGACACTATTCATTGAACCGCAGGCGATTGTAGATATGAACAATTCCCTTCAGCAGGCGAAAGTGAAAGAAAAGCAAGAAATTGAACGGATTTTGCGTGTGCTGACAGAGAAAACGGCAGAGCATACAGAGGAGCTATTTCTAGATTTGCAAGTGCTGCAGACACATGACTTTATTTTTGCAAAAGCTAGATATGCAAAAGCGGTTAAAGCGACAAAACCGATTATGAACGACACCGGCTTTATCCGTTTGAAA
>NZ_JBSIOT010000244.1:0-1211 GCF_053613335.1 Bacillus sp. LR--39
AAGAATCTGTCCCAAGCGGTTTTCGAGCTGTCTGATATAAACGCTGGCCGGTCATTATTAAGTGACTGTATCCGAAAGGGGTTGACCGTCACCCGCTTTGAACAGAAAACGGAGTCTCTAGAAGACGTCTATCTAAAGGTGGTGCACGCATGAAAGTGATGACGGCGCTATTGCAGAAGGAGTGGCTGGAAGGATGGAAAAGCGGCAAGCTGGTTTGGCTGCCGATTGCGATGATGATCGTCGGGCTGACACAGCCGCTGACCATTTATTATATGCCGGACATCATCGCACATGGAGGAAATCTTCCTGATGGCATGAAAATCAGTTTTACGGTGCCCTCCGGGTCTGAAGTGATGGTCAGCACGCTTTCTCAATTCAACACGCTTGGCATGGCTCTAATCATCTTTAGTGTGATGGGCTGTGTAGCCAATGAAAGAAATCAAGGGGTAACGGCGCTGATCATGTCACGGCCTGTGACGGCAGCCCATTATATCGTGAGTAAATGGCTCACCCAAAGTGTGATCGGCATTCTGTCGTTCGCAGCTGGATATGGGCTTGCGTATTATTACGTCCGGCTGCTGTTTGAGGACGCATCATTCAGCCGCTTTGCCACAAGCCTTGGCCTTTACGCGCTTTGGGTGATATTTATTGTGACCGCCGGCCTTGCCGGAAGTACGATATTCCGGTCTGTCGGAGCAGCTGCGGCTTGCGGGATCGGGCTCACAGCAGCCGTTTCCTTTGCGTTTCACTATTTCCAGATGGTGCGAAGTGGCTTCCGGCTGAGATTTGCAAGCAGGCGGAGCATATCCTTCTTCATGGAGAGCGGGCAGGTTTTTTCGGATGGTCACTCACTTTCTCCATTCTGTGCATCATGCTTCTGGCCGTGTTTTCTGTGTGGCGCTTCCGGTGGTATGAAAGCTATTAATTGATCATGTTACGTTTTTACGCGAGCATCACAAAAAAGGCGGCAAATGCCAGAGACCCGGCTCCATAAAAAACTCCCGCAAGCCCGACAAGCTGTGCGATTTTTCCGGCAAGAAGGGGCCCGAGGAAGATGCCTAGCGCATAAAATGATTGATAAAACCCCATCACTGACATTTTTAAACGGGCAGAACTGATTTCGACGACATGGCTTAGCAGCAGAGGAAAAACGAAGCCGAGCGCCAGTCCGATACAGGCGTGTGTGATGCAAACCGTGAACAATGCAGCTG
>NZ_JBSIOT010000245.1:0-1211 GCF_053613335.1 Bacillus sp. LR--39
GCTGTCCGATTTCGCTTCACCCTGCGGCTCCACAAGCTTCTTCCCGTACTGAACATAATGATGATACATACTGGAATAGTAGATATCTTCTTCTTCAAAAACAGTGGCAGTCGGCAAAACATAATCACACAGCTCTGCGGTATCCGTCATAATGGAATCAATCGCGACCGTCATGGGAACCTTTTCAAATGCTTGTCTCACCTTATTTGTATTCGGCACCTGAGTCAGCGGATTTCCGCACGTCACAATAATCATCTCAATCGCAGGATCAGCAGCGGTCAACACTTCTTCAGCCTGTGTCATCATTGAAAAAGAACGGGATGTTGTTTTTAATTCCGGCAGCGTCAGCTTTGTTTTTGCAAAGCTCTCACCAATCTGGACATTTCCGAAATTCGCGCCGCCGCCCTTAATTCCGACATTTCCGCTTGCCGCAACGAGTGCATCAATCCAACGAATCGTTCCCCCGCCGTTTTTATAACGCTGCATGCCAAGCCCCATAAAAGTAGACACCGGACCATCAGCATACAAAGCGGCCAGATACTCCAGGTCCTCCATAGAAGTTTCTGTTTTCACAATAAACTCTTCCAGAGAAACGGTCTTCAAAAGCTCTTTCACATCATCAAAACCGACAGAGTGCTCAGAAATAAACGTTTCATCCGTTCTTCCCGTCTCAATCAGAACTTTCAAAACGGCTGCCGCAAGCCAGCCGTCCATTCCTGGCTTTACAGAGATATAGCGATCGGCAAGCTTGGCAGTCGGATTGAAGATCGGATCAATCACCGTAATTGTGGCGCCCTTCTTTTTCACCTGCTGCAAGTGGTGGTATAAGTGCATATTTGTTCTGGATACATTTCTTCCCCACACAACAACATGCTTGCTGTTGTAAATATCAAGCGGTCCGTGACCGTACGAACGGCCAAAATCCCAGCTTTGCGCCTCGATACCGGAGCCCCAGCATATGCTTCCGACGATTTCGGTCACGCCGCCATATCCATTAAAAAAACGCTGATCAAGCGCTTTTAACAGACCGTTATTCGCATAATCATGGCTGTGCAAAACAGCAGTCGTCTCCGACGTTTCCTTGATTTCCCGAAGTTTATCGGCAATTTCATCAAGTGCCTGCTCCCAAGAAATCCGCACAAACTCGCCATTTTGTTTTTTCATTGGATAGCGAAGCCGATCAGGCGAATTTGTTTTTGTCTCAAGCATTC
>NZ_JBSIOT010000246.1:0-1210 GCF_053613335.1 Bacillus sp. LR--39
TTTTCATAAGACTTCGGCTCAAATGCGAAGGATGGAATGTGGAATGCTTCCGCCCGTTCGATGACTTTCGCCTGCGGTTTGTCGCAAACGAGGAGCGCTGCTGACGCATCCCAGTTCTCCTCCTTCAAACGCGTGACGATGGCTTCGAAGTTTGAACCGTTTCCTGATGCAAATACCGCAAACTTTTTCATGAAAGTGCCGCACCGCCGAATGTGACGCCTGCGCCTTTTTTCACACGCCCGATTAAATAGGCTTTTTCTCCATGGCTTTCAAGCGTTCCGATCACATCTGTCAAATGCTCTTCTTTGACAGCCAAAACAAAACCGATACCCATATTAAAGACGTTGAACATGTCTTCTTCCTTTAGCTTGCCGTACTCTTGCAAGAAAGAAAAAATTGGCGGGATCGGCCATGAGCCATGATCAATTTCCGCACTTAAGCCTTCCGGAAGCATACGCGGAATATTTTCGATAAATCCTCCGCCTGTCACGTGCGCCATGCCGTCGATTTTTCCGCTTTTGACCGCGGCAAGCACAGGCTTCACGTAAATCCTTGTCGGTTCAAGCAATTCCTCGCCAAGCGGGCGTTCAAACGGCTCATATGTTGTATCAAGGTCCAGCTCCGCATCATCCAGAAGCACTTTTCTGACAAGGGAAAATCCGTTGCTGTGAAGACCGCTGGAGCTGAGGCCGATCAACAGATGACCCTCTTTGATGTTTTCTCCAGTGACGATTTCGTCCTTTTCTGCCACTCCGACTGAGAAACCGGCAATATCATATTCATCAGCTGTATAGAGTCCCGGCATTTCAGCCGTTTCACCGCCGACTAAGGCTGAACCTGACTGCTCACAGCCTTCCGCAACACCTTGTACAATCTGTTCAATTTTCACTGGGTCCGCTTTGCCGACCGCTAAATAATCGAGGAAAAACAGCGGCTCTGCACCTTGTGCCAGCACGTCATTGACACACATTGCAACAGCGTCCACGCCAATCGTGTCATGCTTATCCATGGAAAAAGCGAGCTTTAATTTTGTTCCGACACCGTCCGTTCCCGAAATGAGAACTGGTTTTTGATAAGAAAGCTCAGACAGGTCAAACATGCCGCCAAAACCGCCAAGGCTGCCCATAACGCCAAGCCGTTTCGTGCGCTCCACGTGTTTTTTCATTCGTTTTACAGCTTCATATCCGGCTTCGATGTCAACTCCTGCGTT
>NZ_JBSIOT010000247.1:0-1210 GCF_053613335.1 Bacillus sp. LR--39
GGAATGGATGGCAGCGCGCATATCCATCGGAAGATGCTTTTTCTATCATTAATGACACCGCCGCATCAAAAACGTTTGGCTGAGTTGATGACAGAGGAGTGGAGAGCAGCAGTCACAAGATGGGAGAAAGCAGATGAGGTTGTGTTATTTGAAGAAGCAAAAGAAATCCTATGCCGGGTAGCGTGCTATTGGGCAGGTGTTCCGTTGAAGGAAACGGAAGTCAAAGAGAGAGCGGCTGACTTCATTGACATGGTCGACGCGTTCGGTGCTGTGGGACCGCGGCATTGGAAGGGAAGAAGAGCAAGGCCACGTGCGGAAGAGTGGATTGAAGTCATGATTGAAGATGCTCGTGCCGGCTTGCTGAAAACGACTCCCGGAACAGCGCTGCATGAAATGGCTTTTCACACACAAGAAGATGGAAGCCAGCTGGATTCCCGCATGGCAGCCATTGAGCTGATTAATGTATTGCGGCCTATTGTCGCCATTTCTTACTTTCTGGTGTTTTCAGCTTTGGCGCTTCATGAGCATCCGAAATATAAGGAATGGCTGCGGTCTGGAAACAGCCGGAAAAGAGAAATGTTTGTGCAGGAGGTCCGCAGATATTATCCGTTCGGCCCGTTTTTAGGGGCGCTTGTCAAAAAAGATTTTGTATGGAATAACTGTGAGTTTAAGAAGGGCACATCGGTGCTGCTTGATGTATATGGAACGAACCACGACCCTCGTCTATGGGATCATCCCGATGAATTCCGGCCTGAACGATTTGCGGAGCGGGAAGAAAATCCGTTTGATATGATTCCTCAAGGCGGGGGGCACGTCGAGAAAGGACACCGCTGTCCAGGGGAAGGCATTACAATTGAAGTCATGAAAGCGAGCCTGGATTTCCTCGTCCATCAGATTGAATACGATGTTCCGGAACAATCACTGCATTACAGTCTCGCCAGAATGCCGTCATTGCCTGAAAGCGGCTTTGTAATGAGCGGAATTAGACGAAAAAGTTAAATTAAAAAGCTCTCTTCCTTTATCGAAGAGAGCTTTTTGATTACTTCTTTTTTTCATCGTAGTATTGGACGGGATACATGGAGCCTTCTGAAACCATTTTGTTGTCCTCGATATCTTGCGGGTCAGGGTGGCCGGCTTTATCAACTGGGAACGTTTCCATGTCTGGCTGTTTTGTTATTTTCATCTTCATGCTGTGAATGAATTCTCTTGC
>NZ_JBSIOT010000248.1:0-1209 GCF_053613335.1 Bacillus sp. LR--39
GACGGAAACCGCGCGTCCGATCCCGCTGTCGCCGCCTGTAATAAGAGCTACTTTTCCTTTTAATTTGTCTGCTCCTTTATAATCCTCGTACTCATACACCGGACTTGGATTCATTTCGCTTTCAATTCCCGGCTGTCGACTTTGAGTTTGTGCCGGCAGTTCTTTTGGATAATTTGCCATGATGATTCTCCTCCTTTGTTTTCATGTCTATTTGTTGTGTACCTCACACACTCTTTGGATAAACATGGCTTGGCACCTTCGCATTGCTTTATCAGAAAAATGTTTCACATGGAACGCTGGGAGGAAATTAACTCAAAAAGGGGGTTGGTTGCTGAATGATTAACATGCTTTCTAGAAGATTCAGCAGGCCAAAGGGCGTCATCGGCATGATTGCCGGGTACATCATGGCTGCTGAAAATCAAACACTGAATCAGTGGACAATCAATCAGCTGGGTATCACGCGCGGGGACAGCATTTTAGAAGTCGGGTTTGGCCCGGGATACTGCATGCAGCAGATGCTGAAACGTGAGAAGGATGTTCATCTTCATGGGATTGATGTGTCAGAGGCCATGCTGAAGCTGGCCGCCCGCAGAGTGAAATCCAAGGGCGTACGCCTGATACAAGGAAGCATCGAGACATTTCCTCTCCCCGCCTCGTTTTATGATAAAGTGATTTCCGTTAATAACTACACCATTTGGAATGACCAAACAAAAGGCATGAAACAGATTTATCGGGCATTAAAGCCAGGCGGCAAAGCATCCATTACGATGCAGCCGCGGGAAGGGGATGCCAGTCCTGAGAAAACCAAATCATTTGGAAGACAGATGATTGCTGACTTTAAAGCAGCCGGCTTCGAAGACATTGATATACAATTTAAGAACATTAAGCCTGAGCTTTCCGTCTGTGCAACTGCAAAGAAGCCCGCCACATAAAGTGGGCGGGCTTCTTCTTTTATGAATGTACAGCCTGATTGCGCAGAACGTCTTTTTTCACCTTGCCAAGGTTGTTTTTCGGCAGTTCGTTAACAAATTCAACTTCAGGTATTTTGTAAGCGGACAGGCGTTCTTTACAAAATGCAATGACATCCTCTTCCGTGATGCGCTGGCCGCCATTTTTCACGATAAAAGCTTTCGGTTTTTCACCGTAAAGCGGGTCTGGAATACCGACCACAGCCGTTTCAAGGATTCCCGGGATCTGCTGGATAACTTC
>NZ_JBSIOT010000249.1:0-1205 GCF_053613335.1 Bacillus sp. LR--39
GATTACAAGACGTCCGGCATGCAGCAGAGGACCCCAGATCTCCCACACCGAAAAATCAAACGCATAGGAATGGAACATGGTCCAGATATCATCTGAGCTGAAACGGAACCAGTACTCGGTCGCTGCAAATAAACGTGTTACATTTTGGTGAGGAATCATCACACCTTTTGGAACACCTGTTGAGCCGGATGTATAAATGACATATGCCGTATTCAAAGGCGAAAGCGGCTGAGTTCTATCCTTATTTTTTGGATTCTCTGCAGGGTATGTGTTTAGTTTCTCTGCCAGCTCGGGATCATCCAGCACGATTTTCGGCACGTTTTCAACTGGCGGAATGTGATTTGCAGCTTTAGTGTTCGTCATGATAAACGCAGGCTGTGCATCTTTTAGCATAAAAGCAATTCGATCAGCCGGATAATCCGGATCAAGAGGGAGATAAGCTGCCCCGGCCTTTAGCACCGCCAATAGGCCGACAGCCATTTCCAACGATCGGGGCAGTGCCAATGCCACAAATTGCTCCGGCCCGACACCTTCACTAATCATCATTCGGGCAAGCCGGTTTGCTCTTTCATTCAGCTCTGCATAGTTCAGTGCCTGATTTTCATATACAACGGCAATGGCATCAGGACGTAAAGCAGCCTGCTTCTCAAATTGCTCTGGCAAACATGCGTGCGGAATCTTTTCAGATACATTTTGCCAATCAGCCACCATGCTGCTGCGTTCCTCTGGCGCAAGAATATCCAGATTTCCGATTTGCTCGTCAGGATCAGACTCGGCAGCCTCCAACAGCCGCATCAAACGGTCAGCAAGAGCCTGAGCAGTTTCCCGCTTGAAAAGATCGGTGCTGTATTCAAGCAGTCCTTCCATTCCGTTTGGTGTCCCGTCAGCAAGGCGATCTTCACTGATTTCCAGCGTCAAATCAAACTTGGCAGAACCGACACTGTTGATTCGCAGGCTGCTCTCCATATCAGGAAGATGCAGTTCAGCGTCCGGTGTGTTTTGGAACGCAAGCATGATTTGGAATAAAGGATGCGTCGCACGCGAACGAGCCGGATTGAGCACCTCTACAAGTCTCTCAAACGGCAGATCCTGATTGTCATAGGCGGCCAGATTCACTTCCCGTACTCTGTCTAGAAGCTCACGAAAGCTTGGGTCACCGGACGTATCAGTTCTGAGCACCAATGTATTAATGAACAGCCCTACAA
>NZ_JBSIOT010000250.1:0-1202 GCF_053613335.1 Bacillus sp. LR--39
GGAATCGCGCCATTCAACTTCCCGATGATGGTTCCTTGCTGGATGTTCCCGATGGCGATCGCGCTCGGCAACACATTTATTTTAAAGCCATCTGAGCGGACTCCGCTGTTAACAGAGAAATTGGTTGAGCTTTTTGAAAAAGCGGGCCTTCCGAAAGGGGTGTTCAACGTCGTATACGGTGCGCATGACGTTGTGAACGGCATCCTCGAGCATCCCGAAATTAAAGCGATTTCATTTGTAGGCTCCAAGCCAGTAGGCGAATACGTCTACAAAAAAGGAAGCGAAAACTTAAAACGCGTTCAATCTCTGACTGGCGCGAAAAACCATACGATTGTCTTGAACGATGCGAATCTTGAAGACACGGTTACAAACATCGTTGGAGCTGCCTTCGGTTCTGCCGGTGAACGCTGCATGGCTTGTGCGGTTGTGACAGTTGAAGAAGGAATCGCCGATGAATTTATGGCGAAGCTGCAGGAAAAAGTGGCGGACATTAAAATCGGTAACGGCCTTGATGACGGCGTGTTCTTAGGACCGGTGATTCGCGAAGACAACAAGAAGCGCACGCTCAGCTATATCGAAAAAGGTCTTGAAGAAGGTGCCAGACTCGTATGTGACGGACGTGAAAATGTGTCTGACGACGGCTACTTTGTCGGCCCGACGATCTTTGACAATGTCACAACAGAAATGACGATCTGGAAAGATGAAATTTTCGCTCCGGTCTTATCTGTCATCCGTGTGAAAAACCTGAAAGAAGCGATTGAAATCGCCAATAAGTCTGAGTTTGCGAACGGCGCCTGCTTGTTCACATCCAACTCAAACGCAATCCGCTACTTCCGTGAAAACATTGATGCGGGAATGCTAGGCATCAACCTTGGTGTGCCGGCTCCAATGGCGTTCTTCCCATTCTCAGGCTGGAAATCTTCATTCTTTGGAACGCTGCATGCGAACGGAAAAGACAGCGTCGACTTCTATACACGTAAAAAAGTGGTGACGGCAAGATATCCGGCACCTGATTTCAACTAAACGACGAACAGCCGAACGGCGTCCATGTGCGCTGTTCGGACTCATTCTGCCAATAGAAAGAGGAGGGCTTCTCTATGAGTTATTTGTTGCGTAAGCCGCAGTCGCATGAAGTGTCTAATGGGGTCAAACTCGTGCACGAAGTAACGACATCCAACTCTGATCTCACTTATGTAGAGTTT
>NZ_JBSIOT010000251.1:0-1201 GCF_053613335.1 Bacillus sp. LR--39
CGAAGGATATCAAATATAATGCGGACTACATCAAACGTCATTTAAAAGAAGTAAAACAAATGCCTCATGACGTGTACGAAGGCTATTTAAGCAAAACAGAAGAATTCCAGAAAAACGATTTGCATTTGCTTGAAAGTGAAAGAACATTGTTTGACTGGGCATCAAAACAAACTTATATCGCGCTTGGCAACATGATGACTGCCGCTGCGCAAATCGGTGTTGATTCTTGCCCGATCGAAGGCTTCCAGTACGATCACATTCACCGTATTCTTGAAGAAGAAGGCCTTCTGGAAAACGGAAGCTTCGATATTTCTGTGATGGTGGCATTTGGCTACCGAGTGAGAGACCCTCGTCCGAAAACAAGATCTGCTGTTGAAGATGTTGTGAAGTGGGTTTAAATACAGAAAGCTGCTCGCATAGCGAGCAGCTCTTTTTTATGCCTGATTCGCTCTATTCTGTTTTCTCCTCTGATGTAAGTACAATGCCGTGCCGAGTGCACTAATCAGAAATCCGGCCAACAGGATCGAGTACATGGATGTGGCTGTGTCCGGAAGCAGGCCGCCAGCCGGACCGTCTGTTCCTGATCCGCCCGAACCGTTTCCACCAGAGCCGTTAGTCGGTTGAGTGCCGGGAGGCGTATCATTTCCTCCGTTTCCGTCAGTTGGCTGTTTTCCGCCTGGTTTGTCGGAGCCTCCGCCATGATTGCCGTCATCACCGCCTGTCGGCTGGTCGGACGGGAATGCCGGCGGTTTGTTGTTCGAACCGGAATTTAAGATCGTGTATTCGCTGAAGTGGTTTGTATATCCTGTCACCATATCATCATCGACTGATCCGTGACCTGTCTTTGTGAAAGCTTTCTTTTTTCTATCGACGTGATAAATGGCAGGGTTATGGGCTTCTTCAATATCAAACATGCGAAGCGAAAGCTGTACGGGCTCCTTGAATGATTTTATTTCTTTTCCTTTTTGCTTCACTGTAAAGTCATATACATCTGACAGTGACACATCCAATTCTCCCGTGGACTTGATTCCGATTGCAGTGTCTGCGGTTTTAAGGTTCGCCATTGGCATCTTCATGCTGTACCAGTAGTTGAACACCGTCAATGAAGGATCTGATTCTCTTTCTTTCAAAAGTTTGACCTGATCTTTTTTCATTTTAAGATTGATAGGCTTCTCTTGAGATCCTTCATGTGTTCCGTAAT
>NZ_JBSIOT010000252.1:0-1198 GCF_053613335.1 Bacillus sp. LR--39
GAAAGCGCTATCATTATAAGTTAATAGCTTGGATGGAGATGAGGAGAGCCAGGAATCCAACCCCTTTTGACAAGGGGTGTTTTCTGGCTCTTTTTGTTTTTCGGGAAAGGAGGCACGCCACACATCCAGCACAAACAGCAAAGGGGGATAATTGTTAATGCTTAATATATTTAAACCGGCTCCTCACATTGAGAGACTGGATGATTCAAAGATGGATGCGGCATACAAACGGCTCAGGCTGCAAGTATTCATTGGTATTTTCATTGGCTACGCAGGCTACTACCTGCTGCGGAAAAACTTTGCCTTTGCCATTCCTTATCTGCAGGAACAGGGATTTTCGAAAACAGAACTGGGTTTGGTGCTGGCCGCTGTGTCCATTGCGTACGGCTTCAGCAAATTCATCATGGGAATGGTGTCTGACCGCTGTAATCCGAGATATTTTCTGGCGACAGGCCTATTTTTATCAGCAATCGTTAATATTCTATTCGTTTCAATGCCTTGGGTGACTTCGAGCGTCACCATCATGTTTATTTTTATGTTTATCAACGGATGGTTTCAAGGAATGGGCTGGCCGCCATGCGGCAGGACGATGGCCCATTGGTTCTCCATAAGTGAACGCGGCACAAAAATGTCGATCTGGAATGTCGCTCATAACATAGGCGGCGGTATTCTTGCTCCGCTTGTCACTCTTGGGATCGCGATGTTCGTCACTTGGAAAAGCGTGTTTTTCTTCCCTGCCATCATCGCCATTATCATTTCATTTTTAATTGTTTTATTGGTTCGTGATACGCCTCAATCCTGCGGACTCCCGCCAATTGAAGAGTATCGGAATGACTATCCAAAACACGCTTTTAAAAATCAGGAAAAAGAATTAACAACAAAAGAAATTCTTTTTCAATATGTGCTGAACAACAAATTTCTTTGGTACATCGCTTTTGCCAATGTATTTGTTTATTTCGTGCGGTACGGCGTGGTTGACTGGGCGCCTACTTACTTAACAGAAGCCAAAGGCTTTTCTCCTGAAGACTCGCGCTGGTCGTATTTTCTTTACGAATACGCAGGCATACCGGGAACGATCTTGTGCGGCTGGATCAGTGACCGATTCTTCAAAAGCCGCCGGGCACCGGCAGGCGTTTTGTTTATGGCGGGTGTTTTCATTGCCGTATTGGTGTACTGGCTGAATCCGGCCGGCAATCCG
>NZ_JBSIOT010000253.1:0-1193 GCF_053613335.1 Bacillus sp. LR--39
CCCCTCTGGAAAAGGCGTTATGGATTCTCTCCGCTGTTGTGCTCTTATTTGTCATCATGTTTGTCAGTTATACGTTTTACTTGAGAGCCACATTGAAAAAACGAATTTTTAAGGAGAGAAGAAGCCTTGGGTAATACGCTGTTCTTTATCTCGCTAAGTTTAATATGGGTTATGCTTCTCTACCACATGTTTCTCATGCAGGGCGGGTTTCGCCACTATATGACCTTCGAACGGAATATCCCGAAGTGGAGAGAAAACATGAAGGAATTGCCGAAGGTCAGCGTTCTCATCCCGGCGCATAACGAAGAGGTTGTGATTCGGCAGACACTGAAGGCGATGGTCAACCTTTATTATCCGAAGGACCGGCTGGAGATTATCGTCGTTAATGATAATTCATCAGACCGGACGGGTGATATCGTCAATGAATTTTCCGAGAAATACGATTTCATCAAAATGGTGATTACGAAGCCGCCAAATGCAGGAAAAGGAAAATCCTCTGCACTTAACTCAGGTTTTGCCGAATCAAACGGCGATGTGATCTGTGTGTATGACGCCGACAATACGCCTGAGAAAATGGCCGTGTATTACCTCGTGCTCGGCCTGATGAATGACGAAAAGGCAGGCGCCGTGATAGGGAAATTCCGCGTCATCAATGCGGCAAAGACGCTGCTGACGAGGTTTATTAATATCGAAACGATCTGTTTTCAGTGGATGGCCCAGGGAGGCAGATGGAAGTGGTTCAAAATCGCCACGATCCCAGGCACCAACTTCGCGATCCGCAGAAGCATTATCGAAAAGCTCGGAGGCTGGGATGACAAAGCGCTCGCTGAGGATACTGAGCTGACCATCCGGGTATATAATCTCGGATATCATATCCGCTTTTTCCCTGCCGCCATCACGTGGGAGCAGGAACCGGAAACATGGAAGGTATGGTGGCGCCAGCGCACCCGATGGGCGCGCGGCAATCAATATGTCGTGCTCAAATTTTTGGCGCAGTTTTTTAAGCTGAAACGAAAACGGATTATCTTTGATTTGTTTTATTTTTTCTTTACGTACTTCCTGTTTTTCTTTGGCGTGATCATGTCAAATGCGATTTTTGTAGTGAATTTGTTTTATGATTTGCATTTGTCTGTTGGATTTTTGGCAATGATTCTCTGGATTTTGGCGTTTTTCTTATTTATGACAGAGGTCAT
>NZ_JBSIOT010000254.1:0-1191 GCF_053613335.1 Bacillus sp. LR--39
TACGCTGTATGGAACAGTGAATCCATTGAACGAATGATGAAAAATCCATTGAGCAAGCCTGAAAACAAAATGACGCCGACTGCAGTGAGCGCCCATGGGGAGAACCGTCTGACCGTCTCCCACGCGAGCGTTTTGTCAGGCTGCCTCCATTCTTTTGAGAGCAGCAAAACGAGTGCCGCTATTCCGCCAACCCAGATGGAAGCGGAAGTTAAATGAAGGAAATCCATCAAAATGCCGACCGTTTTTTCTTCAACGACAGCAGCATGCCCGGTAAACGCCTTGGCAAGCAGGAGACCGAAAAAGAAAATGAGCGGCGCTATCCAATAGCCAAAGGATGAAAAGCGGTTTTTCCGTATCGCAGGAATGACAGACAGTGCGAGGAGCACGAACAGAGCGGCCTGTATGATCCAAATGGAGCCGCCTGCTGTCTCAAACAGTGTTTCTCTGATGTAGCCCGGCTGGAATGCGCTGCCCCAGCCGTCGCCTGCGTTCGCTTTTGTCTGAATCGGAAGCTGAAGCAAAAGCGCCAGCCCCAATGCTGCGATCGAGCCGGTCAGGATACGTCTCGTCCGTTTGACGAACTGTTCTGATTTCCCTTTATACCAGAAAAGATGGAAGAAAACCGTTCCGATAAACAGAGATAAGGCTGTATACAGAATCGCGCGATCTGCTGCTGTTCCCGGATTCAGAGCTGAGTCGGCTGCTTTTTGGCTGCTGAATCCGCCATCCGCTTTCCCAATACTAAACGGAATGACGCCAGAAACAGGATGCCCGTCCGCGGATACGGCATTCCATTCCGCTCTGTACACATCATGAGGCAGATTCTTCTTCAGCTTCACTGTCATGATGTGATGATTATCTTTTTTGATTTCAGTCTTGTCCGTATCCACACGGTCGCCGTTTGAATTAAAGACTTTAATGTAATGAAACCCTTCTTCAACCGGTTCATTAAATTCGATTTCCACCTGCGCAGGGGCGCTTTTTAATTCGCTGTTTTCCCCAGGTGAAGATTTGACAATATAGGCGTGAGCAAAGCTTGTTTTCGGCAGGAAAACAAGAAAAAGCAGAAGAATGATCCACCATCTGTTTCGCTTCATCACTCAGACACCACCTTCCGCTGTATGTGTTGTGTTATTTCTTGGTGCAGGTGCAGCGTTTCTTTCTGTCTTTGAGCATGTCTTCCAGCGCTTG
>NZ_JBSIOT010000255.1:0-1191 GCF_053613335.1 Bacillus sp. LR--39
TTGTCTGGTCAATCGTGAGCTTTGAAGGGGTGGTTGTAATCTTCAGTTCGGCCGGCGGCTGCTCGATTTTCAAGTCAGCGCGCGGCTGTTCCATTTTCAAATCTGGCGGCGTCGTTGTTAAACCGATGCGGCCGGGGATATTTTGCATGATCAGCCTAGGCATCTCCATTATGATATCCTCCTTTTGCTGAAAAAAAGCAACTCGGATAGAGTTGCTTTTATCTTAAAAAGTCAACCAGTGTCGGCTGAACGATTTTCGCATTTACGGCAAGTGCAGCTCTGTGAACCGATTGCTGTGTAATAAATTCAGTAATGATCTCCTCAAGCTCAACATCTTCGTTGTCTGACAATACCTTTGTCGCCGTCTCTTCCTGTTCGCTCAGCCGCGCATTGATCAATTCGAGCCGGTTGTAGCGCGCTCCGATATCAGACCGCTCATTGCTCATCTGATTGGAGAACTGGTCAATGTCTGAAAGGGCGTTTTCCATTCCTTCCATTGTTCCCGCTTTTAAGGCATTTTCGAGAGACTCAATCATTTCAAAGACGTTTTGTCCGCTGCTTGATTGTCCGCCGAAAGCCGAAATCGGATTTGAGTTTACATTTAAGGTTGCGTTTGGCGAAACATTGATGAGAACGTCAGAGCTGCTTGTATAGTTTTCAAAATTGTATGTGTAAGTACCATCGGCGTTTTTTGTGATCGGAGCGACGTCAGAGTTCGTTCCGTTAAAAAGGTAGCGGCCGTTGACCTGCGTATTGGCGATCTGAATCAGCTGGTCTTTCAGTTGGCCGATTTCGACCCCGATCGCATTTAATTCATCCTTGCCGTTTGTACTGTTTTGAGCCTTAACGGTCAGCTCCCTGATTTTCGCCATGATATCAATGCCTTCTGTAATGTTCGTTTCCGTGTTTTCAAGCCATGTAAAAGCTTGCGAGGCATTGCTTTGATATTGTTTAACCTGGGACAGCTGTGTATTGTACTTCAGGCTTTTCATCGCGACGACGGGATCGTCGGATGCCTTTGTGATCTTTTTTCCCGAAGAAATCTGGGATTGAAGCTTATCCAGTTTTCCATAGCTTGAATTGATGTAGCGCAAAGAATTTTTTGCAATCATCCCTTGGGTTACCCGCATGAATCTCTACCTACCTTCCCACGACACCCATGCCGTTAATAATCTTATCGAGGACTTCGTC
>NZ_JBSIOT010000256.1:0-1189 GCF_053613335.1 Bacillus sp. LR--39
AGAGATTGTGTTTCTTGATACAGGACTTCATTTTAAAGAAACCTATGAAACAATTGAACGAGTGAAAGAGCGTTATCCGGGTCTTAATATCATCCTGAAAAAACCGGATCTCACCCTTGAGGAACAAGCCGAAGAACATGGTGACAAACTGTGGGAAAGAGAGCCGAATCAGTGCTGCTATCTTAGAAAGGTCGTTCCTTTAAGAGAGGCGCTTTCAGGATATCCAGCCTGGCTTTCCGGCCTGCGCCGCGATCAAGGGCCAAGCCGTGCCAATACGAATTTCTTAAACAAAGATGAAAAATTCAAGTCAGTAAAAGTTTGCCCGCTTATCCATTGGACTTGGAAAGACATTTGGAGATACACATCCCGGAATGAACTGGACTACAATCCGCTTCATGACCAAGGCTATCCAAGTATTGGCTGTGCGCCTTGCACTGCTCCCGCTTTTACAGCGGAGGATTTGCGCTCAGGCAGATGGAATGGTATGGCGAAAACAGAATGCGGACTGCATGAATAAGGAGCTGCAAAATGGAATTAGCCGCTATTTTATTTAGCTTGTTTTTCGCGATGAATATTGGTGCAAGCGGCGCTGCAGCTTCGATGGGGGTTGCTTACGGCTCCGGAGCCATCAAAAAGAAAACCTACGCTTTGATCCTATGCGCAGTCGGTGTCTTTACCGGGGCGGTCATTGGCGGAGGCGAGGTTGTAAAAACAATCAGCTCCGGCATTATTCCTGAGCAGACGATTACACTGACGATTGTTTGCATCATTATTGGAGCTGCTGCCCTGTCGCTCTTTACTGCTAACCTGCTCGGTATTCCTTTGTCGACAAGTGAAGTGACAGTCGGCGCGGTTGTCGGCGTGGGAGTGGCTTATAAAGTATTGTTTGTGAACAATCTTCTGATCATTGTGTCATTTTGGGTTTTTGTCCCGCTGTTCGCTTTCGGCTTCACCTATTTCGTATCTAAGCTGTTTCGTTATTTTAAGATTGAAGTAAAATCTTCTAAAAAGCAAAAAATCCTCGGCATTGTTTTGTTAGTTGCCGGATTTTTCGAAGCATTCTCTGCCGGCATGAATAACGTGGCGAATGCTGTTGGCCCGTTAGTAGCTGCCGGTGTGCTTGATGTCGGAAAAGGAACCTTGTATGGAGGAGCTTTTGTTGCTCTTGGCGCACTGTTATTAGGCCGGC
>NZ_JBSIOT010000257.1:0-1188 GCF_053613335.1 Bacillus sp. LR--39
TTCATCGACCATAGTGCGGAGATGATTCATGTCTTTTGCATTTACTTTTGCCGCAAGCACGTTTACGCCGTCAACTTCTTTTACTTTCGACAGGATTGCTCCTGCTTCCACGTTGCCTAGTTTTGCAAGAAGAGATTCATTTTCTCTTTGTGCTTCCTTCAGTTCAGCCTGCAGAGCCGCGACCCGTTTCGGCACTTCTTTGATATTTGTTTTCAGCTCGTCAGCGGTCTGCTTCAATACAGAAATCTGGCTGTTCATTTCGACGTAAGCGCCTTGTCCCGTTACAGCTTCAATCCGTCTTGTGCCTGCGCCGATTCCAGATTCAGAAACGATTTTAAACAAGCCGATTTCTGCTGTATTTCTGACATGGCAGCCGCCGCACAGCTCTAAGCTGTAATCTCCAACTTGAACGACACGGACAATATCGCCATATTTCTCGCCAAACAGTGCCATCGCACCCATTTCTTTTGCTTCAGCGATCGGTTTCAAATCAATGCTGACCGGGATGCTCGCCCAGATCTTTTCGTTTACGATTCTTTCAATTTGTTCAAGCTCTTCTTTTGTCACTTGGCCAAAGTGCGAGAAATCAAAACGAAGACGGTTTTCCGTTACAAGAGAGCCCGCCTGATTGACATGAGTTCCAAGAACATCTTTTAGAGCCTGATGCAATAAATGCGTTGCCGTGTGGTTTTTAATGACGCCGCTTCTCATATGGTCTTCAACTTCAGCCGTAACATGCAGGCCTTTTTGAACAGTACCGCTCTCCACAACACCTTCATGCACATGCTGGCCGTTCGGCGCTTTTTGAACATCTTTAATTCTTACAACTGCCTGCTCGCTTCGGAGATAGCCTTTATCGCCGATTTGGCCGCCGCTTTCTGCATAGAACGGTGTTTCATCAAGAATGATTTGAACGCTTTCTCCTTCATGAGCCTCTTCGATTAATTGGCCGTCCTGAAGAAGCACAATGATATTGGCATCAGCTTTGGTTTGAGAGTAGCCGACAAATGTGCTTTCATCTGTCACGTCGCGCAGTGCGCCGCCCTGCACCTGCATGCTGCCGACATCCTGGCGGGCGTTTCTTGCCCGTTCACGCTGCTGGTTCATTTCCTCCTCAAAGCCCTCATGGTCAACCGCCATGTTCTCGTCTTCTGCGTATTCTTCAGTCAATTCAACCGGGAATCCATA
>NZ_JBSIOT010000258.1:0-1183 GCF_053613335.1 Bacillus sp. LR--39
ACGTAAAGCGAGCTCTTGATTGGCATATAAGGCATGAATCTGTTTATGGCAAGGAATACAGAGCATCGCTGTCGGCAAAAACGTTCCGCCTTCCTCTGGTGTGAGATGATGCTCTGTCAGCTGGACATCGCTCCGGCCGCACAGCTCACATATTCCGGCAGTCTGCTTTGCCATATCCGCTCCTCCCTTACATCAACTCAAGTGATACCCGCGTACCGCGGCCGCTCGGTTCAGCCGGATGGACGATCAGCTTTTTCGGAAGCCGTGCACGCAGTTCCTGCACATGGCTGATGACACCGACAGCCAGATTGTCTGACTGAAGTTTTTCCAAGGCCGTTACAACCGTATCAAGCAGATCTTGATCCAGTGTGCCGAAGCCTTCATCTAAGAAAAAGAACTGAAGCGGGTATTCCCCGCGAAGCTGAATCTGCGCAGACAGCGCAAGAGCAAGTGAAAGCGAGGTGAGGAAGGTCTCTCCTCCAGACAAACTGGAAACCGGGCGTCGTACGCCTCCATTCGCGTCATCCCGCATCACGAAGCCGCCTTCTGAATCTACTTCGATGGCATAGCGCTGTCTTGTCAGCATACTGAGTCTTGCTGAGGCGTCCCTCGCAACGCTTTCAAGCTGCTCCTCAGCTAAAAATTCGACGAAGGTATTGCCTTTAAACACAGCTTGCAGCTTGTCCAGCCTGTCGATATGCGTCTGCCATTTTTTCAGTTCAGCTTCAATTTCATTAAACCGTTTATGATGGTCGCGAATGACAGCCAGTGCTTTTGCTGCCGCGCCTTTTTCCTCTATAGCAGCGCCAAATGCGTCCTCAGCTTTTTGTAATGCTGCAACGGTTTCGTTCCATTCGCTCTCTGATAATGCTCTGCCGGCAAGTATCTCTGCTACTCGTTTTAAGTTTGCAGCATTTTGCTTCAGTTTATCCATAAACTGGTCTATGCCGGTTTTCATCTTTTCAAGTTCATCATCTGGGATGAGACTTTGTTCAACCTCCTCAATCCGGGTAATGGAGGTGTTTTTTGTATGCTCAAGCCAAGCAGCTTTTGCTTTTTCCAATCTGCCCTTCGCCTCTTGAAGAGTGAGCTCGCTTGCAGAAGCGCGGCTTTTCGCCTGGTTGAGCTTCATTTGGGCGCTTTGCAGTTCTTCATATAAAGATTGTTCTTTTTCCTTTAACAG
>NZ_JBSIOT010000259.1:0-1183 GCF_053613335.1 Bacillus sp. LR--39
CGGATTCCGCCGTAGTTGCCGTTTGTTTCTTGTGTGTACCTTAGTGAAATGCTGTCCGAAAGTGGAATAATCGTGCTTTGAAAGGCTGCAAAACAGGCCGCAATCAAAATAAACAGAGGGAAACCGTCAAACGCAATATAGGCTAATCCAATGATGCCTGTGATTGATGTGCAAACCGCCAGCAGGCCTTTCGTTTTTTGCGTATAGTCGCTCAGCATGCCCCAAAACGGCTGAAAGAAAATCATCACAATCGGGCCCAGCGACATGATCAAGCCGACCTGTGATCCGCTTAAATGCTGTTCCTTCGTTAAATACATACTGAGTAAGGGAATCATGCTGCCCGTACCGAGAAAAGCAAACAAATAAAATCCTTTTAACGCGGCGTAATACCGCCTCACCTGCAAGTTGTGCATCAGGGTGCCTCCTTTGGTATCCACAAAATACATTATATTGGAATTCGCCAGCTTTTCAATAAGGGGAAGCACATAAAAAAACTGCCCTCGAGAGGACAGTTTTTTACATAAATGAAAGCAAAAACGGCGCCGCGCAAAGCGTCATAATCGCAGCTAAGATCATCGATACGCTGGAAATCGTGCCGGACACAGAGCTAAGCTCAAATGCCTTTGACGTTCCCGCTCCGTGCGCGCTTGTGCCGAGCAGCACGCCCCGCGCGATTTCGTTATCAATGCGGAAATAACGGATGACCATCGGACCGATCACTGTGCCGAGCAAAGCGGTTAAAATCACAAACACGGCTGTGACGGCAGGCATTCCGCCGATCATTTCAGATACGTTCATCGCGATCGGCGTTGTCACTGATCTCGGGACGAGGCTGTCAATTAAGCCGGTGCCGAGGTGAAGCCATTTCGCAATAAGAGCGGTAGAAATAATCGCGATGCATGAACCGACGGCCACATTCAAAATAATTTCCACTGCGTATTTCTTTAAAACAGGGAAATATTTATATAGCGGGATCGCGAATGCCACGGTGGCCGGCTGTAGCATATCGGTCAGCAATCCGCCGCCGAGATTATAGGACTCGTACGGGACATTCACCAGCAGCAGCAGACCGACTAACACGGCGGGCGTCACCAATAGCGGAGACGTATAAACACGCGGAAAGCGTTGATATACCTTTTTTGCTCCTAAATACACCAAAACCGTTAAAAACAAACTTACAATT
>NZ_JBSIOT010000260.1:0-1179 GCF_053613335.1 Bacillus sp. LR--39
TTCTACAAAATGCATACCCGGAAACCAGTCCTCATGAAACCAAATCAGACAATAGTTTCAGGCGATTTTATCAAGCCATGCTGTTTGGGTGGGTTGCCTTTATGCCTACATTTGGCTATGGCTTTCTGGAAACGGCGCTGAACGGAAGCTTTCCGGTGTACGCGCTCCGTTTGGGGATATCAGTAGACGCAGTAGCGATCATCCTTCCCGCATTTGCGATTGGAAGCATTATTTTTCAGTTTCCGCTCGGCATCCTCAGCGATAAATACGGCAGGCGGAATGTGCTGCTGGTGATTTTACTGACTGGGGCTCTTTGCTTTTTCATAGCCGGTGTATTTCCTTCGCCTTACGTGATCGGCGGCTGCTTTTTTATTGCAGGAATGGCAGTCGGATCAACCTTTACACTTGGCATCAGCTATATGACAGATCTTCTTCCGCCCCACCTCCTGCCGGCGGGAAACCTGCTTTGCGGCATTACATTCAGTCTCGGCAGCATCCTCGGCCCGGTTGCCGGCGGCTGGTATATGCAGACATTTGAAAGCGCAAACTTGTTCTACTTCATTACTCTCACGCTTAGCGCTGTGTGGCTGGCCCTTGTGCTGGGCAAACCGAAAAGCTGGTCACCGGCTGAAACCTATTCTTCATCTTCTTAATCAAAAAGCCTCCCGACATCATGTCAGGAGGCTTTTATGCTAATGGTAGCCGTTTTGTCCGTTGGCGCTTCCGCTTGTTTTATGGCTCGATTTGCTTTTCGAATTTTGTTTGTTATGGCTTCCGCCTTTTTTCGTATGCTTGGTCATCACGATATCCCCGACTTCTTTTTGAACCGAAGTTCGTTTATAGGGTGCGCTAATGGTAGGGATTTTCATCAGGAAGCTTTTTACGTTTATGTAAAAGAGCGTTGATTTCTCCGCCTAGGATAATTAAAATGCCGCTCAAGTAAAACCAAATCATCAGAACGATGATTCCCCCGATGCTCCCGTAAGTGGCGCTATAGTTCGCAAACGTGCTGACGTAAAATGAAAACAATGTGCTGACAACGATCCAGCCGATGGTCGCAAAGACCGCACCCGGCATGACAAACCGGAGAGACAGCTTTTTGTTCGGCGCAATCACATACAGCGCGGAAAAAACAATCAAAAGCACAAGCGGGCTGACACCCCAGCGAATGGCGGCCCA
>NZ_JBSIOT010000261.1:0-1178 GCF_053613335.1 Bacillus sp. LR--39
AAATTTTATAATTTATCATTAGAATCTTTTAAACAAAAACCCCCTTTAAGCTTTATGAAAACTTAAAGGGGACTCTTCATTTTACAATCAATCAAAGATTACAGCATTTAGCGCTCTTGTATTAACATTGGCTGCCAAAAGGTTAGTCCCTGTTACATTAATTCTAACCTCATAAGTTTGTGTTCCTGCCCCTGGTGTATCAACCCATGTAAGGTTAGGAATATCACCATATACACGAACCGAACCTGCCGATTTTTCATCCTGAGAATCAACAGACACTTGTGCGATAGCGCTGTTATTTCTATACAATGTAAAAATTATACTGTATTCAAAAGTAGTAGCTGGCCCTATGATAATATCAACTTCAGCCATAGAATCGAGTTTTATATTCTGTCCAGCTGAAGAGGTAACAGTTGTCGTTAGAATTGGTGTTTCGCTGCCAACTGTGAGTGAAACAGGGTCAGTTGACTGCGCCAGTGTTCCCAACAGACTTCCCGGACCCGTTGCGCCTGTTGGACCTGTTGCTCCCGTCGGACCGGTGGCTCCCGTTGCGCCTGTTGCTCCCGTCGGACCTGTCACTCCGGTCGGACCCGTCGCTCCTGTCGAACCTGTTGCTCCTGTCGGACCTGTTGCTCCCGTCGGACCTGTCACTCCTGTTGCTCCTGTCGCTCCCGTGGCTCCCGTTACTCCTGTTGCTCCCGTCGGACCTGTCGCTCCTGTTGGACCTCCTCCACCCTCAACACTCAATAGAGCAACATCATCCACCAGCACGTTTGCAGTTCCCACCTGTGGAATGTTGTTGATCAAAATGAATGCCTGGGTGGTGCCAGAGGGAGCCGGTGAAGTTGTTTGATAGACTTCAAGCCATGTCCCATTTTCGGCTGCCGGTATTCTGCTTGACGGCACAGTGGCAAACAGCCCGTATCCGAGAAAATTAAATTGACTGTCAAAATAAGTAACCTGTATCGTTACAGAAGGTGCCGGGAGAAAGCTTGCTCTCGCAAGAGAAACAAGAAATTCGCTTCCTTCCCCCGCCCTGGCCGGAACAAATTGAGCAATATATGATGTGACTGTTCCGCCAAGAAATCTCGCAGAGAAAAAACCTGAATGCGAAAACTGGCTTGTAACAGATGCGTTTACGCCTAACCAGGACGAGAGGGTACCTGTCTCAAAACCCC
>NZ_JBSIOT010000262.1:0-1176 GCF_053613335.1 Bacillus sp. LR--39
ATTCAAAATCCCTCAAGCGGAATCATGAAAACAACTGTTTCCGAACTGCTTCCCCACGTTGTCAACCACGGGACATACCACCGCGGCAATATCACAGCAATGCTGCGGCAGGCAGGCTACGCATCCGCACCGACAGATTACGGGCTCTACCTGTTTATGAAAAAAACTGAAAAAGCATAAGAAAGCGGCTCCCTAAATGGAGCCGCTTTTTTCGGGAAATAGTCCAAATCACATTAAAATTCTTTTCATCAATCCTTTTTTAGTAAAAAAGATAGAAATTTTAGTGTTATAATAATCATTAAAAATAGATTGCTGACTCAATAAACAATTTTCAATGGAGGAACACATAAAGTGACAGACGACATGACGAAAGACAATATAAATCAGCAAACGTTGCAGAGAGGCTTGAAAAACAGGCATATCCAGCTCATCGCCATCGGCGGAGCCATTGGGACAGGCTTATTTCTCGGCTCTGGCAAATCGATTCATTTTGCCGGACCTTCGATTTTATTTGCTTATATGATCACAGGGATTATTTGCTTCTTAATTATGAGATCGCTGGGTGAACTGTTGTTATCAAACTTGAACTATCACTCTTTTGTGGACTTTGTACAAGACTACCTAGGCGATATGGCAGCATTTATCACCGGCTGGACATATTGGTTCTGCTGGATTTCCATTGCGATGGCTGATCTGACAGCAGTCGGGCTCTACACTCAATATTGGCTCCCGGGTGTGCCGCAATGGGTGCCCGGCTTAATCGCTCTAATTATTTTACTGATTATGAACCTGGCGACAGTCAAGCTTTTTGGAGAATTAGAATTTTGGTTTGCTTTGATTAAAGTCATTGCCATTTTGGCGTTAATCGTCATTGGCCTTGTGATGATTTTCAAAGGCTTTTCCACAAGCTCAGGAGTGTCCAGCTTCACAAACCTCTGGAGCCACGGAGGCCTGTTCCCGAATGGCATGCACGGGTTTATCCTCTCGTTCCAGATGGTTGTGTTTGCTTTTGTCGGCATTGAGCTTGTCGGGCTTACGGCCGGTGAAACAGAAAACCCTGAAAAAGTAATCCCTAAGGCGATCAACAATATCCCTGTCCGTGTGCTGCTTTTTTATATCGGGGCTCTTCTCGTGATTATGAGCATCTATCCTTGGGATGTCATCAATCCCAGCGAA
>NZ_JBSIOT010000263.1:0-1171 GCF_053613335.1 Bacillus sp. LR--39
ATCGTTTTTCCTTTCAGCACCTCAAACACCGTTTCCATCAATTCACGTTCGGTAATAGGATCGAGGCCGACTGTTGGCTCATCGAGGATGATGATCGGTGTGTCCTGCAGCAAATCCTCGCAAGTGCGATCCGCTGGCGCTCTCCACCGGAAAAACGGATGCCCGTTTCCTGTACAGAGGTATGATATCCGTCAGGCAATGACTCAATGTAGTCATGCAGCTTGACCTGCTTTGCGGCGCGGCGCACATCTTCGTCGCTTGCTTCTCCGTTTCCGAGCCTGATGTTGTTCAGAATACTTGTATCAAACAGGTGCGGTTTTTGATTTAACACGGCCACCGCATCCGCAATCTGATCCTTTAACAGCGCTGTCTCCACTCCGTTTAACGTTACAGAACCGGAGTCCGGTTTCAAGGCGCCCTCGATTAATGCAAGCGATGTTGATTTCCCAGAGCCGCTTCGGCCGAGCAGCGCCATTTTTTCTCCTTGGCGCAGCGTAAAGGAAAAGTTGTGCAGCACTTGGCTGCTGTTGTCATAAGAAAACGTCACATCACGAAAGGCCAAGGTGACATCTTGAAGATCGAGCATTTGAGCCCCTGATTCTGTTTGTGACGCCTCCGGCTGAGGAGCCACCTTGTTCATGCGTCTGATAGAATCCTGATAGCCCGGCACTTCGCCTAAGGCATCCGAAAGCGGCAAAAAGGCTTCCGTCAACGGAAACACCACTAGCACAAAAGCGGCAATCATCGTTTTAGCGAGCTCGCCGTCCGCTTGCTGTCCCGCTGTCCAAAACAGCATCAGCAAAATAAGGCCAGCGACAAGGCATTGCGCAGCAAAGTCCCGCCATCTCGTAAAACGTTGTTTTTTCCGTTCAAGCTCAAACCAATCATGTTCCTCTTTTTCATAAGCATCAATAAAAGCATGCCGGCGTCCGCTGAACATCCAGTCGCTGACACCCATCACGGCATCTGTCAGACGGCTGTACAGCACATTCCGCCCGCTTTTCAGCTTCGCATTCTTCGCTCTCGTCACGAGCAAAGACACAACCGGAAACAATACAACAAGAACAAACAAATAAAGCGCAAGCAATATGGCAAACGGCCAAGAGAAGAAGCCGAGCGCTATCACTGACACAGCATACAGGAACAAGGCTGAGATCGCAGGAAAAATCGT
>NZ_JBSIOT010000264.1:0-1169 GCF_053613335.1 Bacillus sp. LR--39
AAGACGTTTTATCTTGGTTACCCTATTCATATGAAAAGGTCAAAGGAGAAAAGCGATGCCGCTTATCAGCATAGACAGCAGGAAACATCTTTTTTATGAAGAATATGGACAGGGAATCCCTATCATTTTTATCCACCCGCCGGGCATGGGACGCAAGGTTTTTTATTATCAGCGCCTTCTATCCAAACATTTCAGGGTGATTTTTCCCGATTTAAGCGGCCACGGTGATAGTGATCACATCGATCAGCCAGCGTCTATTTCCTATTACGCAAACGAGATCGCGCAATTCATGGACGCTTTGCACATTGATAAAGCTGTGTTATTCGGGTATTCTGCCGGAGGCTTAATCGCGCAGCATATCGGCTTCACCCGCCCGGACAAAGTGTCACACCTTATTCTGTCCGGCGCCTACCCCGCTGTTCATAACGTAATCGGCCAGAAGCTGCACAAACTGGGAATGTATCTGCTTGAAAAAAACCCCGGTTTGCTCATGAAAATCCTCGCTGGCAGCCACACAAAAGACAGACAGCTTCGCAGCATATTAACAGACCATATGAAAAAAGCAGACCAGGCCCATTGGCATCAGTATTATCTGGATTCGCTTGGCTACAACTGCATTGAACAGCTGCCCCGCCTAGACATGCCAATGCTGTTTATGTATGGAGGCCTGCGGGACTGGACCTTTACAAACGCAGGCTATTACCGAAGAGCGTGCAGACATGCCGAATTTTTCAGATTGGAATATCAGGGACATCAATTGCCGACAAAACAATGGAAAACGTGCAATGAGCTGGTGACAGGGTTTGTGCTGACACAACATTCAAGATAGAAAACGCTTGGATCTCCTTGCGTTTTCTGCATTTCATTGACTTTTGTCAATAAAATCATAGTAAAAAAGATCCTCAAATTTCAAATTAAAATAGTGAAGCATTTTACCGATCACAAGCTGCCCCGGCCGTCTTTCTCCATTCAGCACGCGGCTCAGTGTGGCGGGTGAGACTCCGATTTCCAGCGCAAGCTGATTAAGGGAATAATCGTTATTAACCATATACTGCAAGACATAATCACGTCTAATCTGTATCTTTTCTACTGGCACTTTCCTCACCTTCCATTCCTGAAAAACTTTTTTCTATACTTTTACATTACGGCTTATGTTAACTTTCGTCAAT
>NZ_JBSIOT010000265.1:0-1168 GCF_053613335.1 Bacillus sp. LR--39
CCTGAGCTGAGAAGAGCGCTTGAACAGCTAGGCCGCGGCCGCTTTTTTTCGAGGAGCGGCACGCCTGTTGAAGAAGCGCAGCAGAAAACGATTGAGGCCATTACAAAAGCGATCAATTATATGGCGAAACGCCGTATAGGCGCCCTGCTGACCATTGAGCGGGATACTGGAATGGGGGATTATATTGAGACTGGCATACCACTGAATGCCAAAGTCAGCTCTGAGCTGCTGATCAATATTTTTATCCCAAACACCCCGCTTCATGACGGTGCGGTGATTATGAAAAATAATGAAATTGCCGCGGCCGCCTGTTATCTGCCGCTTTCTGAGAGCCCGTTTATTTCAAAAGAACTGGGCACGCGGCACAGAGCAGCTGTCGGTATCAGTGAAGTAACAGACAGTTTGACGATTATTGTGTCTGAAGAGACCGGCGGCGTCAGTGTGGCAAAGAACGGCGACCTTCACAGAGAGCTTACAGAAGAAGCGCTGAAAGAAATGCTTGAAGCCGAGTTTAAGAAAAACACCAGAGACACTTCTTCTAACCGCTGGTATTGGAGGGGCAAGAAAAATGGATAAATTCTTAAACAACCGCTGGGCTGTGAAAATCATTGCTCTGCTTTTCGCGCTCTTGCTTTATGTGGCGGTTAACAGCAACCAAGCACCGACTCCGAAAAAACCGGGTGAATCTTTCTTTCCAACATCAACAACTGATGAAGCAACTCTGACTGATATTCCGGTTAAAGCGTATTATGATGATGAAAATTACGTCGTGACGGGTGTTCCGCAAACGGTTAATGTCACGATAAAAGGCTCGACAAGCGCCGTGAAAAAGGCACGGCAGACCAAAAACTTTGAAATATATGCCGATATGGAACATTTGAAAACCGGCACACATAAGGTTGAGCTTAAGGCCAAAAACGTGTCGGATGGGCTGACAATCTCAATTAATCCGTCTGTTACGACAGTGACCATTCAGGAACGGACGACCAAAAGTTTTCCCGTAGAAGTGGAGTACTACAACAAAAGCAAGATGAAAAAAGGCTATTCTCCGGAGCAGCCGATTGTCAGTCCGAAAAATGTGCAGATTACCGGATCGAAAAATGTCATCGATAATATTTCTCTTGTAAAAGCTTCAGTGAATTTGGAAAACGCAGATGAAACGATTGAA
>NZ_JBSIOT010000266.1:0-1167 GCF_053613335.1 Bacillus sp. LR--39
CACTATATCGGCACGCTTAATCAGCGGATGGTCGATGAAAAAACACGGGAAAAGGACTATAACGCCAAAACGGGTGAATTTACTGATGAAGGCTACGTAAAAGCACTTGAAAAGCTTCAAGAGCTGATGCCTTACTTTAATAAACATGTAAACTCCGTCGACCACGAATATGTGAGACAGCAATTTAAGAGCGGAAAGTCGGCGATGATATATGCGGAAACAGCGGAACTCAAGCTGGTTGAACCGGTTAATCTCGGGATGTTCCCATTTCCTAAAATCAGCGGGCAGAAAGGATCTTCAGAAGCGTTAACGGGAGCGCCGGAAGGATTCATGATTTCCTCAAGAACAAAACATCCGAAGGAAGCGATGGAATTTTTGCAGTTCTTGACGTCGAAAAAAATGGGCGAAAAGCTCGTGAAAGATGTCGGGAAATACAGTGCAGTGCAAGGTACGGCTACTGAAGAAAATGCAACAGCCATTCAGCGTGAAGCCGTTCAGCATATTGTTGATGCCAAATCAATGGTTCCATGGTTTGATATGGATGTCGATGTTGAAGTCGCAGATGCGTACCTAACAGGCGTCCAGCAAATGCTTGGCGGCGACATGACACCGCAGCAGGTGATGAAAGCCGTTCAAAAGGCAGCAAAGCAGGTGAGGGCGTCAGCTGAATAAATCAAAGAAAAGGTGAAGCTTCGCACCTTTTCTTTTTATAAAGGAGATGAGATACCCTTGGTCAATCAGAATAAAATAATCCCCTATTTGTTTTTGGTGCCCGCTCTCGTTTTTTTACTTTTCGTTTATATCCCGATTTTTGAGAATGTATTCCTCAGCCTGTTTCAGTGGAGCTCATTTTCTCCGGAAAAAGTTTATCGGCTTAAAAAACTATGTTGAATTATTTCATGATCCTGTCTTCTATCAGGCACTTACCAATAATGTGCTTTATGCAGTGATCTCAATTGTATGCCAGGTATTTGGCGGTTTGATTTTGGCGGCGGTGCTTGAGGATAAGCTGGTCAGAAAATGGTCGCCGTTTTTTCGTACCGTTTTCTTTTTGCCGGTTGTCATCTCAATGACGGTGATCGCGCTTTTGTTTGATTTTATTTACAATCCGGAGACAGGGAATTTGCGGACCATTCCAGCCGGGCTGATGCAGTTCAGAGACGCGCT
>NZ_JBSIOT010000267.1:0-1166 GCF_053613335.1 Bacillus sp. LR--39
TAGCATTTTGGCTGCAATCAATTACATTAAAGGTCGCTATGGGGATATATCCAATCACCCTGGATTGAAGTCAATGGCTCGCGGCGGCCCGTATGTGGGATACGCAAAAGGAGGGACTTCACCGGGGCGCGGTGGCTCTAAATGGGCAATTCTAAACGAACGGGGTTTTGATGAAACCACGATTACAACAGACCCGACGTACCGGGAACGCAACATCGGTTTATGGGCGCGTGTAGGACGCGAGCTTGGCGTTCTTCCATCACTTCAACAAGGGATGATTTCAAAAGCCCTTGTGTTGCTTCAAAAAGCTTCAATGGCTACAGCTGACAAAGCGCCACAGACCAATGTAAATGTTGACATGAGTCGTGTGGTTGAGAATCAAGAGAAGCAAATCAGCATGATGGCAAAGCAGATTGATTTTCTAAATGAAAATGTGCAGCTCTTGCAACAGCTTTTATTAAAAGACAACAACACGTATATAGACGGGATAAGACTGGATCAAACCAGTGCGGACCGATATAACAAAAAACGTTACAGAAACGGGGGTAAGCCTGCATGGTAAAACTGTTTATTGATTTCAATAACGGACTAGGGGAGCAGAGTCTTGACAGCTTACTCCCACAATTTGAAGTATTAAGCTTTTTACCAGAATCTCCAAATATTAATCGGGAAACTATTTCGATCCCTCGGCGGCACGGACTGATTTTGCCGCAGCATCCACGAGATGTGACTTACGGGGAAAGGAAAATAGATGTTGAAATTTATTTGAATGCTCGCATACATGAGAATTTTTATATGTATCGGCATCAGCTTTATGCACTACTGGTTAAGCCGTTCCCTTATTATATTTCTTCTGATCTTTTGCCGAATCGCCGTTTCTTAGTTACCTGTGATGGTAATTTCAGTATTTCAAAAGAGAAGGAGAAAACTTATAACGATTTTTCTGTTGAATTTACTAATATCACAGGCATGGCAGAGTCGAAATATACAACAAAAACGGCTCAGAATCTTAACGGTGAAAATTGGAATCACGGGATGAATCTCCGATCGGATGATAACTTGGACTATTATTTTAAGAACAAAAAACGATTCTCTGTTTTTAATGCAGGAGACGTACAAATCAATCCGCTTGATCATGACTATAACGTTATTTTGAAAGCTGCAGG
>NZ_JBSIOT010000268.1:0-1166 GCF_053613335.1 Bacillus sp. LR--39
TCTTTTGCAATAACCGGCTCAAGCGTCTCAATCGGATGGCTTTTTTCCTGAAGAGATAAGACGTCAAGTTCTTCATTAAAGGACGGATAACCCATCCGAAGTTTGAATAAAAAACGGTCAAGCTGGGCTTCCGGCAAAGGATAGGTTCCTTCATATTCGACCGGGTTTTGCGTTGCCATCACAAAAAAAGGAGCGGCAAGCTGCATCGTATGGCCATCTACCGTGACGCTTCCCTCTTCCATCGCTTCGAGCAAAGCCGACTGTGTCTTCGGAGAGGTACGGTTGATTTCATCGGCCAGCACGATATTTCCCATAATCGGGCCGGGACGATATTCAAATTCCATCGTTTTCGCATTATAGATAGATACCCCTGTTACATCAGATGGCAGCAAATCCGGAGTGAATTGGATTCTTTTGAAATCGGCGCCGATTGATTTTGCCAGCGCGCGGACCATCATCGTTTTTCCGACTCCGGGTACATCCTCAAGCAGTACATGACCTTTGGCAAGAAGGTCTTCTAAGCTGAGTATGGTGATGTCTCGTTTTCCATCCATTACTCTATTAATATGTTCAACTGCTTTCCCCAGCAAAGGATGCAGGTCTTCTTGATATGCCATTCTTTTCCTCCTAATCATCTACAAAATTCATCATAATGTAACCTAACTTTACCACAAAAAGCAATCTGTATAAAAAAACGATTCTAGCAAATTGTTTCCAATAAAGCTGGCCAAAACACACAAAAAAGCTTCCTGTGGCAGGAAGCTCAATTATTTGTGTTCTAAAGGCTCCATATGAACATGCGAATAATCAATCGCATGCTCCTCCTTCATTCTCCGCTCAATTTCATTGGCTATATCGTGGCTTTCCGTAATATTTAAATCTGCCGATACCTCAACCACCACATCAACATGAACCGTACTGCCCAAGTATCTTGCTTTTATGTCTTTTAAACGGCTCACACCGGAGATTTTTTCGATTGTCTGTTTATAAGCGGAAATGTCCTTTGTGTCGAATCCATCTGTCAAAGAGTGAGATGATTCTTTAAAAATATCCCATGCGGTCTTGCAAATAAGCAGGCCGATCACAAACGCAGTGACCGTATCAATCCAAGCAAGATGGAATTGAGCAGCCACAATGCCGATAAACGTGCCGATACTGACCAATGC
>NZ_JBSIOT010000269.1:0-1163 GCF_053613335.1 Bacillus sp. LR--39
GGCAGAAACGGTTGGAAGCCTGAACAGCTTGGCTGTTTCTGCTTCGACGACAAGCGCTCTGTTTAAATGCTCGCAGCATTGAAACGCCAGATGGATTCCCGTTTTTTCCCGGAGCTCAGCAAGTCCGCTGTAGATGCTTTCAGCGATATCTACACTGCCCGATGTGCCGATCCGGCTGCCGGCCACTTCGCTCGTGCTGCATCCAAGGACGAAGAGCTGATCTTGTTTCAATTCCGCTTGGTCCTGAAACTCAGACAGCATCGTCTTCCACGTTTGTTTCAACTCATTCATTAAACAGCACCCCTACAGGTTTTTCTCTTCATAATCGGAGATTTTTCCAATACGCGTTTGGTGTCTTCCCCCGGTAAACTCAGTAGTCAGCCAGGTTTTTGCGATTTCCCGAGCCAAACCAGGTCCGATCACCCGTTCACCCATTGCAAGGATGTTTGTGTCATTATGCTCCCTCGTCGCCTTCGCGCTGAAGGTATCATGCGCCAGCGCGCAGCGAATCCCTTTTACTTTATTAGCGGAAATGCTCATGCCGATGCCTGTCCCGCAAATTAAAATGCCTCTGTCAACTTCGCCGCTAACCACTTTTTCGGCCACCGGAAAAGCATAATCCGGATAATCGACAGAGCCGCTGCCGCAGTCACAGCCCATATCAATATATTCAATTTGCAATTCGTCCATTAACTCTTTGATTTCATTTCGAATGTGAACGCCGCCATGATCCGATGCAATGGCTACTTTCATCTGCTTTTCCTCCCAGCGTGTGTGATGCGGCCCGCCCGCTTTATTGACCGCGCAGCCTGTCCGCTCTTTGATTCACACCATATGATGTGCTTTTCACTATATTCTACTCCTTCACGCAGGATTTGCAAATGACCTGTTTGCAGATTTTCTGACAACTTATCTGCGGTCTTTTTTCAGCTGTTTTGCCAGCTGCCGAAGAAGCTCTTCAAGCTCATCTCGCGTTTGTTTATAGATGTCAATTGAGCCGCCGAACGGATCGATGACATCACCATGGCTGCCTGTAACATATTCTTTTAACGTAAACACTTTATCACGATAACGTCCAAATTGGCTGGCAATGATCTGTTTGTGCTGATGGGTCATAGCCAGAACCAAATCAGCCGATTCCATCAGTTCTTCAGTTAATGGAG
>NZ_JBSIOT010000270.1:0-1163 GCF_053613335.1 Bacillus sp. LR--39
ACAGTGGAATCTCCCGCTAAAAATACTTGAATTGGTTTCTTCATCACATGTTCTCTCCTTTCACGGCGTTTCCTGATACATTTGCCTGAAGACACCCGGCGGCATGCCGACCTGTTTTTTAAAAATCCGGTTAAAGTAATTGTGGCGGTAGCCGACTTCTTCTGACACGTCATGAATTTTTTTATTCGTATTGACCAGCAGTTCTTTCGCCTTTTCGATTCTGATCTGGGTCACATAATCGATAAAATTAATACCGGTCACTTGCTTAAATGCCTTGCTTAACGTATATGAATTCATGCCAAGCGCATCGGCACAGCTTTCCAATGAAATGTCCGCCATATACTGTTCGTGAATCATCGCAATCACACGTTCTGCCAGCTGCTTTTGCTGTCTGTTTTTTCTGCCCTCAAGCTTGGAAAGGTAAGGCGTCACCACTGCATCAATCAGCCAGGCAGCCGCTTCATTAGGTTCGCGCAATTCTGAAATATCAAGAAACGGGTTCCGATGCTGAAACAGTTCGCTGGGATTGAGCCCGGAATGCAAAATATCCTCCTGAATGCGGGAAAACAGCTGAATCAGGGCGGAATGCACATGCCTGTCTATGGCCGCCTTTTCCGCCAGTTCCTTCATGCATCCATCTATCAGTTCCTGGGCTTCCTGTTTTCTTTCCAGCCGGATGGCCTGAACAATTTGTTTTTCCAGCTCAAAGGGGTAATAAGGAGCGAACTGCTCATCCTGAGGGAAGTCGGCCTGCAAATCAATGACCTGATTCCGGTTGGCAAACTGCCTGCGGGATTTGCCGCTTTTCACATTCTGAAATAAAGAAGGAATTTCCGTGACACGCTCCGTCTCGCTGCTCAATGTCGAGGTCAGGCATAGTCCGGTTACATTCCCAAATTGGCGTGCCAGCTCCGTTATATACGCCTTCAGATCAGAGCTGTTTGTTTTCATCACAAGAACGGTGACAGAAAGCCGGCCGATATCAAGTATGGAGAGCTGAAAAACGCGTTTGGCCGCCAATTCCTCAGCCAGATTGGTCAGGGTAAACACGGCAAGCTGTTCATCACCTTCACGGAAGATGCTTTTTTCACAACGGAGCCCTGTCACCTGAAGATCCAGCACATGAAACTCGTTTTCGCCGATGTTCCAGCCAGCCTGCTCCA
>NZ_JBSIOT010000271.1:0-1160 GCF_053613335.1 Bacillus sp. LR--39
AGCAGAGCTCCAATAAGTGCCGACGCTGGGAGCAGCGCGCCATAAGATGAGCCGACAAGCCGTCTTGCAATATGGGGCGCCATCAGCCCGACAAAACCGATTGTGCCGGCAACTGAAACTGCACAACCAGTAAGAGCCGTACTCAAAAGTAGCAAGAAAAAACGATTTCGCTGCACAGCGCTTCCTGCACCCGCCGCAATATCTTCACCCAGCACCTGTATATTCATATTTTTTAGCGCGACAAAACAAATGAATAAGAGAATGACAGATAAGATAATAGCTATTTTTACATGCTGCCAGTTTGACCCATAAACTGACCCAGTGATATACACATTGGCTTGTGATGCCCGGTAAATCGGGCCTTTGATCATCAACAGGGTAGTCATCGCCTGCGCCGACATTGAAAATCCGATTCCGATAAGCACCAGCCGAAATGTGGAGGCGCCATTTTTGTATGCCAGTAAATAGACGATGAGCCCGACAGCCGATGCGCCGATAAATGCGGCTGCTGGAAGCCATGACAGACTGATCGTAAGTGAACTGCTGCGGTCTGAGAAGAACATCATTAAAAGCACGACCGCTACCGCCGCTCCTCCTGTTATTCCGATAATATCCGGAGATGCGAGAGGGTTTCCGACGAGCCCCTGCAATATCGCGCCTGCCGCTGCCAAGCAGACACCGGCGCATAAAGCTGTCAAAATTCTTGGCATGCGGAACGACATGATCATCAGTTCATCCAGCTTGGAACCTGCACCAAAGAATGTTTTTGCTACATCCCAGGGAGGAATAAACCTTTGTCCGAGACCTGCGCTTATGATGAGTACAGCAGCTGTTAACCCCAGTAAAACCAAAAAGACGATCCATGCTTTCTTTTCAGCCGCAGTAACGCCAAAACGAAGTTTCATAGCTTCGCCCCCCTTCTTGCGATGTACACAAACACAGGCATTCCGATGATGGCGGTCATGACCCCGACAGGAACTTCCTGAGGCATAATGATATATCGCGCACCGATATCCGCGCAAACAAGCAAAATGGCACCCAAAACAGCGGAAAATGGCAGAACCCAGCGATAATCATTACCAACGACAAAGCGGGCAAAATGCGGAATAATGATGCCGATAAAAGAAATCGGCCCGGCAATGGCGACAGCGGACCCTGCA
>NZ_JBSIOT010000272.1:0-1160 GCF_053613335.1 Bacillus sp. LR--39
AGAAGTGGGTCAATTGCGATCCGCTTCTTTTTTAATTTTAAAACGATGAGGTGTCGGAGTGAAAAAGAAACAGCAGTCTTCTGCGAAATTCGCGGTCATCCTTACGGTTGTGGTTGTTGTATTGCTAGCAGCCATTGTCATCATTAATAACAAAACGGAACAAGGCAATGATGCGGTTTCCGGACAGCCGTCTATCAAAGGGCAGCCTGTGCTTGGCAAGGACGATGCACCGGTAACTGTAGTAGAATTCGGAGATTACAAATGTCCGTCTTGCAAGGTGTTTAACAGTGACATCTTTCCAAAAATACAAAAAGACTTTATTGATAAGGGCGATGTGAAATTTTCTTTCGTGAACGTCATGTTCCATGGAAAAGGTTCAAGATTAGCGGCTCTTGCATCTGAAGAAGTATGGAAGGAAGACCCTGACTCTTTCTGGGATTTCCATGAAAAGCTGTTCGAAAAACAGCCGGATACGGAACAGGAATGGGTAACCCCAGGCCTCCTTGGTGATCTTGCAAAAAGCACCACAAAGATAAAACCTGATACGCTCAAGGAAAATCTTGATAAGGAAACATTCGCTTCTCAAGTGGAAAAGGATTCTGACCTTAATCAAAAAATGAACATACAGGCAACACCGACGATTTACGTCAATGATAAAGTGATCAAAAATTTTGCGGATTATGATGAAATCAAAGAGACAATAGAAAAAGAACTGAAAGGGAAGTAACGATATGAAAAATAGAATCGTATTTTTATATGCTTCCTGGGTTGTGGCTCTTATCGCTATGCTGGGCAGCCTGTATTTCAGTGAAATCAGAAAGTTTATTCCATGTGAACTGTGCTGGTACCAGCGTATCCTCATGTATCCGCTCGTCCTGATTTTAGGCATCGCCACCTTTCAAGGGGACACACGAGTGAAAAAATATGTGCTCCCGATGGCGATTATAGGGGCATTCATTTCGACCATGCATTACTTAGAGCAAAAAGTGCCCGGTTTTAGCGGCATTAAGCCATGTGTCAGCGGCGTGCCGTGCTCGGGCCAATATATTAACTGGTTTGGTTTTATTACGATTCCATTCCTGGCCCTGATTGCTTTTATCCTGATTATCATTTTTATGTGCCTGCTGAAAGGCGAAAAATCTGAATAACAAAAAAAGCGC
>NZ_JBSIOT010000273.1:0-1160 GCF_053613335.1 Bacillus sp. LR--39
TATGAATTAAGCGGGGGGCAGCAGCAGCGAATTGGTGTATTACGGGCACTTGCCGCGGAGCCGCCGCTTATCTTAATGGATGAACCGTTTGGGGCACTCGACCCGATTACGAGGGATTCCCTCCAGGAAGAATTTAAAAAACTGCAAAAAACCTTACATAAAACCATCGTATTTGTTACCCATGATATGGATGAAGCGATTAAGCTGGCAGACCGGATTGTGATTTTAAAAGCGGGAGAAATCGTTCAAGTTGGAACGCCCGATGACATTTTAAGAAATCCGGCAGACGAATTTGTTGAGGAATTTATCGGCAAGGAGCGGCTGATTCAGTCATCCAGCCCGGATGTTGAACGGGTTGACCAGATTATGAACACACAGCCTGTAACGATCACCGCGGATAAAACGCTTTCTGAGGCCATTCAGCTGATGAGGCAGGAACGGGTCGATTCATTGCTGGTCGTCGATGACGAGCACGTTCTGCAAGGCTATGTCGATGTTGAAATCATTGATCAATGCCGGAAAAAGGCCAATCTCGTAGGTGAGGTTTTACATGAAAATATATACACAGTACTAAGCGGCACACTGCTGCGCGACACGGTCCGCAAAATTTTAAAACGGGGTGTCAAATATGTTCCCGTTGTGGATGAAGACCGACGCCTGATCGGAATTGTGACGAGGGCAAGTCTGGTCGACATCGTGTATGACTCCCTCTGGGGAGAAGAAAAGCAGCTCGCAGCATTGTCATAGGGAGGGGCGATAAGTCATGCATCATATTGTTCAATTTTTGCAAACCAATGGGGGCGAGCTTCTTTATAAAACATACGAGCATATTACGATATCGCTCATTGCTGTGATCCTGGGCGTGCTGGTTGCCGTCCCCCTCGGAGTTGTACTTACCAGAATGAAAAAAGGAGCCGGCACCATTATCGGCATTGTCAATATTATTCAGACGCTGCCGAGTCTGGCCATCCTCGCTTTTTTTATCCCGCTCCTTGGTGTAGGGAAGGTTCCGGCCATTGTGGCTTTGTTTTTCTATTCCGTATTGCCGATTCTTCGCAACACGTATACTGGCATTCGCGGCGTCAACAAAAATCTGCTCGAATCTGGTAAAGGCATAGGAATGACGCCGACTGAACAAGTCCGCTTGATGGAGCTGCCGC
>NZ_JBSIOT010000274.1:0-1159 GCF_053613335.1 Bacillus sp. LR--39
TCAATGTTTTTTGAAAATATTGATAATTATTCCCATACAAACAAAAAAACCCTTTAAAAAGGGTTTTTAATTATAGGAATTTAGAAACTTTGTTTATTGAAATAAGGACTGATCGGCCTTCTGCTCAAGTTTGCCGTACTTTTTATATGCGAATACACTGAGCACAAATCCGAGGACTGTGATGGCTGCGCAAATCAATCCGACAGCTGCATAGCCGTATGCTACATATACGGGTCCCATTAAAGCAGAACCTAATGTCACGGCCAGATTCGAGGCGAGGCTGTAAAACACCATGACTTTTCCGCGATGACGCTCTGAGCAGTCACTCAAAATGGTGCTGAGCAGCGTCACCGTCAAACTTTGCATTAATCCCCAAATAAATAGGCTGGCGATTAACAGAAACATAGACGCCGGCGCATATGGTAAACACGCCAGCAGAACGCTGATGACCCCCAGCGCAATCAAAAGGGAGCGCTTTTTTCCGATGCGGTCGGCTATCTTTCCTGTAATCACACTCATGGAAAACCCGATTCCATAAATCATGATAAATAAGCCCGCAGCCGTGTTTCCTCCGGTAAAAACGTCCTGAAGATAGGTGCCTAAAAAGGAATACATACCGTAAAAACCAATCATATTACAAAAGGTTATTGTGATATAAACAGGTACACGAGGGACTTTCAGCGCATCCCGGAATGTTCCTGCCGGCTCTTCTATTTCTTCCTTGCCGCTGTTTTTATGTTGGGCATGGCGGCGCATTTCAAGGAGAATCAGCAGGACAACTAAAACACCCATCAAGGCGAAAATCCAAAACGTCCATCTCCAATGCAGGACGCCGCCGATAAATGATCCGAGCGGCACTCCGAAAATCAGCGCCAGCGACCAGCTTGAAACGATCAGTCCCATCACCTTGCCCCGGTATGTATAAGGGACACGATCACCGACAACTGCGTAAGCGGTCGGAACAAACGCCCCCGCAGCCAATCCCGAAAGCGCCCGGCCTAAAAAGAAGAAAAAAATATTTTGAGCCAAAGCGCATATCACCGTTCCTATGATAAAGATCATAAGCCCGGCTAATAAGCTCAGTTCTCTGGAGTATTTATCGCCTAATGGAACCAAAAGCGGCGCACCGATAAAAATCATAACGCCGTAAATACTGATA
>NZ_JBSIOT010000275.1:0-1158 GCF_053613335.1 Bacillus sp. LR--39
CATTTTGGCTGCGGGAGACATTCGCGAGAAAACCCTTCGCCAAATCGTAACGGCAACAGGGGACGGAAGCATTGCCGCACAGAGCGTTCAGCACTATATCGAAGAGCTGAAAGAGAAAGAAAAGGCTGTAAAATAACGCATTTTAATCGTCATCATGATTTAACCGGCCTGTAACACCAGTGAAACAATTATTCGTTATGATTGGTATAGTAATTGACCCCCTTTTATAATGAATTTTATTGGCACGGATGATCTTATCCGTGTCCTTTTTTTGTCTTATTTTCCTGCAAAGAGAATTTTTTACAAATTTCACAAGTTGTTCAAATTTCAATATTGAAACAGTCGTTTTTGCTGTAAAATAGAATAAAAGAACGGTTTTCGCAAGCGCTTCCATTTGCTGAAAAAGCCGTTTCATTAAGTTTTTACCCGGAAAAAGCCTAAAACAGCCCGGGAAAAGGCGATTTTCGCGGCGGAACTGCATGTTCATTGTGAGCGGGGACAGGAAACGGTATAATAGAAAAAAGAATTGAAGGAATAAAAGGATGGGTGACAGACTTTGCAAAGAGTGACGAATTGTGTGCTGACTTCAGGTGATAAAGTCCTGTTGCTGCAAAAGCCCAGACGAGGCTGGTGGGTGGCCCCCGGCGGCAAAATGGAAAGCGGGGAAACCGTCAGGGACGCCGTTATCAGGGAATACCGCGAAGAGACGGGCCTGTATGTGCTGAACCCGCAGCTGAAAGGAATATTCACCTTTATCATAAAGGAAAATGATCAGGTTGTATCTGAATGGATGATGTTCACATTCGTCGCCGATCATTATACAGGCAAGCATGTAGAAGAATCAGAAGAAGGCATCATCAGGTGGCATCAGGCGGGGGACGTCGGTAGCTTGCCGATGGCGCCGGGCGACGTCCATATTCTTGATTTTATGCTGAAAGGCAAAGGACTGCTTCACGGCACCTTTACGTATACGCCTGACTTTGAATTGCTGTCCTATCGCCTCGACCCGCAAGGCGAATAAACATAAGAGGGGGAGAGAAGCATGAACGCGAATGGAGGCCATGATATACAGCTTGTGATCATAACCGGAATGTCAGGGGCAGGAAAAACCGAGATCTTCAAAGCTTTGAATCGCCACTGTTTTTCCTGACATTCCGG
>NZ_JBSIOT010000276.1:0-1155 GCF_053613335.1 Bacillus sp. LR--39
ATACGCCTTACACAGCAACAGCGGCGCTGAAAGGCGACGACTATAAAAATACGATTGACTCAGCTGTTTACTATATGGACGACGCGAAAAATATGGATGCTTTCGTAAAAGCAGCGAAGAAAACATCAATAGACTTCGATACGTACACACTGAATACAAACGATCAGCTTTACCAGCAAATAGTCGGACCGATTGAAAATGTGGCTTCTTTCTCTAAAAACGTGGTGTATCTTGTATCAGTGGCAGGCGCCGTCATTCTTGGCCTGATTGTCATGATGTCAATCAGGGAGCGCAAATACGAAATGGGCGTGTTAATGGCCATCGGTGAAAAACGATGGAAATTGATTGGACAGTTCTTGACTGAGATTCTGATTGTGGCCGTTATCGCTATCGGCCTTGCATCTGTGACGGGAAATCTCGTCGCAAATCAGCTTGGAAATCAGCTTTTATCCCAGCAAATCAGTTCATCAACCGATTCAACGCAAACCGCAAGCGGACAAATGCCCGGCGGCGGTGGCGGCATGGGCGGCGGAATGTTCGGCCACAGTTCATCAAACGTGGACGTTATCGATTCACTGAACGTCGCGGTTTCTATGAACGACATGCTTATTCTGGGCGGGATCGGCATCCTAATCGCAATCATTGCAACATTGCTGCCGTCAATTTCAGTACTGCGGCTTCATCCGAAAACGATATTGACAAAACAGGAATAGAAAGAGGCGGAACCTATGAGCTTATTAGAATTTCAACAAGTCGGCTACTGGTATAAAGACAAAAGCCAGCCATTGTTTCAGGATATTAACATCAGCTTTCAAAAAGGAAAATTCTACACAATCGTCGGCACATCAGGGACGGGGAAAACCACTTTCCTGTCTCTGGCAGGCGGACTTGACGCACCAAAAGAAGGAAACATCCTTTACGACGGAAAAGCGGTTTCTAAAATCGGCTTAACCAATTTCAGAAATCAATATGTATCAATCGTCTTTCAGGCGTACAACCTGCTCCCGTATATGACGGCTTTGCAGAACGTCACAACCGCTATGGAAATCACAGGATCTAAAGAAAAGAACAAAGAATCATATGCGCTTGACATGCTGCAGAAGGTTGGCATCAACGAAAAACAAGCCCGGCAAAAAGTGCTCACACTGAGCGGCG
>NZ_JBSIOT010000277.1:0-1155 GCF_053613335.1 Bacillus sp. LR--39
TCTTCTTTTTGACGTGGTTTCCGAGCTATCTTGTCGACGAGCGGGGATTAAGTGTTGAATCGATGAGTGTCATCACAGTCATACCTTGGATTTTAGGATTTATCGGGCTGGCTGCGGGGGGATTTGTTTCTGACTATGTGTACAAAAAAACAGCCCGAAAAGGTGTGCTGTTCTCGCGCAAGGTTGTGCTTGTCACGTGTTTGTTTTCATCAGCTGTCCTGATTGGTTTTGCCGGGCTTGTGGCAACGACTGCGGGGGCTGTCACTCTTGTCGCTCTGTCAGTGTTCTTTCTTTATTTGACCGGTGCTATCTATTGGGCTGTCATTCAAGATGTGGTTGATCAAAACAATGTCGGTTCTGTTGGCGGCTTCATGCATTTCCTCGCCAACACGGCAGGAATTATCGGCCCGGCTTTAACCGGATTTATTGTTGACCAAACAGGCACGTTTTCCGGAGCATTTTTGCTTGCCGGAGGGCTGGCTGTCTTCGCTTCACTTGCTGTGATTCGTTTTGTCCGTCCAATCATTGGCAAGACAGCGGGAACAGAAGCGGAGAATCCTGTGTCTTATTAATCTGGAAATATAGTGGGAGAGGCGGTATGTTTGATGATACAATATACAGTAAATAATCGCAGCCGGTATGATAAGGAAGGGAATTAGATGGTAACCATTAAAGATATCGCAAAACTCGCAAACGTATCCCACACAACCGTTTCCAGAGCACTCAACAACAGCCCTTACATCAAAGAACATACGAAGAAAAAAATATTAGAGCTAGCAGAGCAGCTCAACTATACACCAAATGTAAATGCGAAAAGTCTGGCGATGCAAAAGTCGCATACGATCGGGCTGTTCTTTACAAGCATTACAAACGGAACCTCACACAGCTTCTTTGCAGACACAATCAAAGGCGTCAATCAAGCCATAAGTGAGGATTACAATCTGTATGTGCGCGGCATTGATGATCTGAAAAACTATGATTCCGTTACACCAATGAGATATGACGGCATCATTTTAATGAGCCAAAGTGACATTGATAATTCTTTTATTTACCATATTCGCGAAAAAAACATTCCGCTTGTCGTGCTGAATCGTGATATTGATGATCGCACCATCACGAATATTTTGTCCAATGACAAGGAAGGCTCTCAAGAAG
>NZ_JBSIOT010000278.1:0-1154 GCF_053613335.1 Bacillus sp. LR--39
AAAGGGGTTCTGTATTTCAAATCAGTAACCTTGTTTCCCGCTTCGATATAACGTTTTCTGAACATGAATTGAGAAGCAGCGATCCCCATCCACACGACAACGACGGCAAAACCGGAAATCGACACGAGCACAACGTATACAGTGTCTGGCGCAAATACGCTGGACAGCAACGACAGAATGCCGCCGATCATGCTGAACACCAGCGCGTTAAACGGGGTTCCTTTTGACGTCAGCTTTGCAAATGTCGGATGAAGCGTTTTTTCTTTTGATAAAGACCACAGCATCCGGGAAGAAGCGTAGAGTCCGGAATTAGCCGCTGACAGGATTGCTGTCAGGATAACAAAGTTCATGAGATCGGCTGCGTATGGTACACCGACTCTGTCAAAGACAGCGACAAACGGGCTTTTGATGACACCTGCATCTTGAATCAGAATCAGTCCTGACAGCACAAAAATTGTTCCGACAAAGAAGAGTGAGAGACGCCAGACCGTTGTTTTAATCGCTTTTGGTATCGTCTTGTCAGGATCAACGCTTTCACCGGCTGCGATTCCGATTAGTTCCGTTCCCGAAAAGGCAAAATTGACGGACAGCATCGTCATCAAAATCGGGACAAATCCATTTGGAAAAAGCCCGCCTTCCGCCGTGAAGTTGGACAGCATCGGAGCGGCTTCTCCGCCTTTGATCGGGATGATGCCGAACATGGCAGAGCCGCCTAAAAGAATAAATAATACAATGGCTAATACTTTGATGCTGGAAAACCAAAATTCTGATTCAGCGAAAAACTTGACTGAAAATGCGTTAAGCAAGAAGATGAACAGCGCAAAGACGGCACTCCACATCCAAACCGATGTATGGGGGAACCAGCGCTGCATTAACAGGCCGGCTGCTGTAAATTCTGATCCCAATGCCACGGTCCATGTCAGCCAGTACAGCCAAGCGACCGTAAATCCGGTGCCCGGCCCTATGTATTTGGCTGCATAGGTGTGAAAGGCGCCGGTCACAGGCATGGCGACTGACAGCTCACCGAGGCATAGCATGACCAGATAGACGATGCCGGCCCCGACTAAGTAGGCGAGTATCGTTCCGGCCGGGCCTGCTTGCTGAATGGTATAACCTGAGCTTAAAAACAGCCCGGTTCCGATGACACCTCCCAA
>NZ_JBSIOT010000279.1:0-1147 GCF_053613335.1 Bacillus sp. LR--39
GACACAAAAAGTCTCTTCGGCTTCTGCCTCTGAAAAAAAGGATCTGCCGAATATTAGAATTTTAGCGACAGGAGGCACGATAGCTGGTGCCGATCAATCGAAAACCTCAACAACTGAATATAAAGCAGGTGTTGTCGGCGTTGAATCACTGATCGAGGCAGTTCCAGAAATGAAGGACATTGCAAACGTAAGCGGCGAGCAGATTGTTAACGTCGGCAGCACAAATATTGATAATAAAATATTGCTGAAGCTGGCGAAACGCATCAACGACTTGCTCGCTTCAGATGATGTAGACGGAATCGTCGTGACTCATGGAACAGATACATTGGAGGAAACCGCTTATTTTTTGAATCTCACCGTGAAAAGTGATAAACCGGTTGTTATTGTCGGTTCGATGAGGCCTTCCACAGCCATCAGCGCTGATGGGCCTTCTAACCTGTACAATGCAGTGAAAGTGGCAGGTGCCCCTGAGGCAAAAGGGAAAGGGACGCTTGTTGTTCTTAACGACCGGATTGCCTCAGCCCGATATGTCACCAAAACAAACACAACCACAACAGATACATTTAAATCAGAAGAAATGGGCTTCGTCGGAACAATTGCAGATGATATCTATTTTAATAATGAGATTACCCGTAAGCATACGAAGGACACGGATTTCTCGGTTTCTAATCTTGATGAGCTGCCGCAGGTTGACATTATCTATGGATACCAAAATGACGGAAGCTACCTGTTTGACGCTGCTGTAAAAGCCGGAGCAAAGGGGATTGTATTTGCCGGTTCTGGGAACGGGTCTTTATCTGACGCAGCCGAAAAAGGGGCGGACAGCGCAGTCAAAAAAGACGTCACAGTGGTGCGCTCTACCCGCACGGGAAATGGTGTCGTCACACCAAACCAAGACTATGCGGAAAAGGACCTGCTGGCATCGAACTCTTTAAACCCCCAAAAAGCACGGATGTTGCTGATGCTTGCGCTTACCAAAACAAATGATCCTCAAAAAATCCAAGCTTATTTCAATGAGTATTGAAGAAAAGAAGGTGAATAAGCCTTCTTTTTTTTGGCTTTTTAGGACCAATAATGACCTCTGAATCTTAAAATTTCTTTAAAAATAAGCCAAAATTACCCTTTACTTAATTAATTTGGTAACGTA
>NZ_JBSIOT010000280.1:0-1147 GCF_053613335.1 Bacillus sp. LR--39
GCTTGGTGCTGAACATAGTTTGAGCCGAGGTTTTTCACTAAAGCAGTATTCAAATCTGTATCATGTTCAATAAGCTGCGCGATCATATTCGCTACAATTTCTGATTCTGTCATGCTCTGCGCCCCGATTTTGATCGTATCGTCAGAAGCGCCGCCTAGACCCGGCAGAGAGCAGCCGCCTAGCAGCATGACAAAGACGAGAGCAAACGCGCCAAGCCATTTGATTTTTGTCATTTTCAACAGTGCCAACTCCTTACGATACTTCCTTCATCCCTTGCAAGCCTTTCGGCGTCACCTTTCGTTCTGTCACAGCCAGAACATAATCAATAATAATTGCCAGAATTGTGACAGGCACGGCACCGCCAATGATATATTCAGGCTGGTATAGGTTCAGTCCGATAAAAATATAGTCCCCGAGGCCGCCTCCCCCGATAAACGACGCAAGTGTCGCCCAGCCAATTAGGTAGATCGTTGATGTGCGGATCCCCGCCATGATGATGGGAATCGCCAGCGGGATTTCAACGAGCCGAATCTGCTCCCAGCCGGTCATGCCAATTCCTTTCCCCGATTCCAGGAGGTTTTTATTTACACCTTTAATGCCGGTATACGTATTGCGCAGGATCGGCAGTACCGAATAGAAAAATAAAGCGACAATCGCAGGCACTTTTCCTACGCCGAGAAGCGGAATAAAAAAGGCTAAAATCGCCAGACTCGGCAGGGTTTGCACAATGTTTACGAAACCGATAACCGCACCTGCGCCTTTTTTCATTCTGGTAAGAGCAACGCCGAGCGGCACTGCAACGATAATGCCCAATACAACGGCTATGAGTGAAATATATAAATGCTCTCCTGTTTTATACAGCAGCTCTCCGCCGTTCGTTTGCAAAAAAGTCATCATTTGATTCATCTTAAAAGAGCTCCTCCCCTGGTCAGATCGTCATGAGCTGGTTTTCCTCGTCGCCCCAAATGGAATCGTATACGATATCAACGAGGCTCGCTCTTGTCACAATCCCTGCTAAATGGTTCTGTTCATCGACCACCGGAACATACTTGATCCCCTGCTTCAAAATTTTTCGGACTGTATCGCGAAGAAGCGCCCCTTTTTGAACGGTATATATATCTGAACGGTATACGTCGCCAACGATGCT
>NZ_JBSIOT010000281.1:0-1145 GCF_053613335.1 Bacillus sp. LR--39
GCCAGTACAACGCCTACGGCTGTGTTTCCCCCAAGAAGAGCGACAGCGATACCGTCAAAGCCTACGCCGGTAAATGCGCCTTTCACTGCTGCGTATTCGAATGTTCCTAGGCCCTCCATGGCTCCGGCAAGGCCTGCAAAAGCGCCGGAGATAAGCATGGAGGACATGATATTCTTCCGCACGCTCATGCCGGCATACTGGGAAGCGTGCTGGTTAAATCCGACCGCCCGGAGCTCAAATCCTTTTGTAGTTTTGTTGATGATAAACCACATGATAACTGCTGCGAGAAGGGCAACGATGATTCCCAAATGCAGCCGTGAGTAATCGGTGAGCTGTTCAAGAAAAGGAGAGCGGAGGGAGGCGGATTCGTGAATTTTCCCCGTCTTGTCCTGATGATCTGTCAAGACGTTTGAAATGATGTAATTGGTCATGTGCAGCGCGATATAATTCATCATAATGGTGACAATGACTTCATGAACGTAAAATCGCGCTTTCAAAATGCCGGGAATAAACCCCCATAATCCTCCTGCAGCTGCTGCTGTAATCAATGCGAGCGGCAAGTGAATATATGCCGGTCCGTCAAACGCCGTACCGACCCAAACCGCTGCTGTCCAGCCGACGAGCAGCTGGCCCTCGACGCCGATATTAAAGAGTCCGGTTCGGAATGCAAAGGCGACAGCCAATCCGGATAAAATATAAGGCGTAATTTGCCGGATTGTTTCTCCGACATAATAGATTTCTCCGAATATCCCATTCCACAAAGCCGAATATCCGCTGGCCACACTGTAGCCGCTCACAAGCATAATCAACGCGCCGGCCGCAAGACCAAGGATGATTGCGATGAGCGGCACGAGTAAATGAGAGAGTCGTTTAACCATTTGCTTTCCCCGCTTCCTTTTGCGTGCTTCCTGCCATCAAGAGACCAAGCTCCTGTTCAGTGGTGTCCTGCGGATTAACGCTGGCGATAATGCGTCCTTCAAAAATAACGGCGATTCTGTCACTGAGATTCATAATTTCTTCAAGCTCAAACGAGAGGAGAAGAACGGCTTTCCCGGCATCACGCTGCTCAATGAGCTTTTTATGGACAAATTCAATCGCTCCGACATCAAGGCCGCGAGTCGGCTGGGCGGCAATTAATAAATCAG
>NZ_JBSIOT010000282.1:0-1143 GCF_053613335.1 Bacillus sp. LR--39
CTCGTGCGCCGGTGTAGCGCAGAGAAGAAAGTACGGCTCGCCGTCAAAACAAAACTCCCATTTATAATGCTCGGGATCGGCCGGAATGTCTTCCGGCCATTCTTTTTCGTCTTGATGACTCAGTCTATTTAAAAAGCGCCAAAACAGCTCTTCATACGCTTCAATCGAATAATGCTCCGCCAAATCTTCCGGTGTATCAAACAACACAACGAGGGATGCGTATTTTCCCGTGTCCCGCGATATCTTGCCGTACTCCGCAAGCAACGGAGCCAGTTCCTCCGCTGTGCGGTTTTCCCGCGGATCTCCGGCAAAAGCAATCCGAAGCTGATCAGTCAGAAACGCCTGGCGTCTGGGAATGCACGGAAACGTATCCGCGTCGTCCCCCAGAGTTTCTGCCAGCAGCTCAAAAGCGATTCTTTGCCATTCAGGAAGCTCTTCCTGAATACGTTCTAGAAAACTTTTGGTGTAAATCCCATTCACCATTGATCCACCTCAAGTATCATCTGGATACTATATTAAAACTGGAAGCGGCAGGTGACTGTCCTTCATGAATCAGCCCAATAACTGTTTGATGCCCTGACCCGCAGGAGATATTCCAAGCGGGAACACGTTCCCAGATTCCTGATGCGATCCTGAATCGCATTATTGACGCGATGTCATCAAGTATTACGTATGTCTTTTTGCTCGCTTTGATTCCAATTGTCCTCGCGGCGGTTACCATTTTGTTTATGGGGAAAACCAGAGTGAAAACAACAGCCGAAATGACAAAGAAAGCAAATTAACATAAAAAAAGCAGTACATGCTGGGCATGTACTGCTTTTTTCTATTACACTCCTAATCTTGCAAGAATAAACGTCCATATACAAATGATCAATAACAGAATCAGGCTGTACGCCACTGTCCTTTTAAACAGTTTAGATTCCTTGCCTGTTTGGCCGACCGCTGCGGCAGCGATGGCGATAGATTGAGGAGAAACAAGTTTCGCCATGACACCGCCCGCCGTATTTGCGGCTAACAGCAAATCTGAACCCGCACCGATCTGCGCTCCCGTGACAACCTGCAAATGGCCGAACAAAGCATTATTGCTGACAACAGAACCGGTGATGAACACGCCAATCCAGCCGAGAACAGGACTGACAAACG
>NZ_JBSIOT010000283.1:0-1139 GCF_053613335.1 Bacillus sp. LR--39
CATCAGCATAATGGTCGTTTTTGAAGATTTCTAAAAAGAGAAGCGGTTCATCACCGATGTTTTCAACGTAATGACCCATTGCAAATGGCACATACCCGACATCACCGGCTTGGTAATTAAACGTTCTGGCATGGCCGTCAGATGCAAAAACGGTCATTCTAGCTTTACCGGAGATGTAGTATTGCCATTCATGGGTATTCGGATGCCAGTGCAGTTCTCTCATGGCGCCGGGTTCTACTGTTACGAGTGCTGATGCGATGGTTTTAGACACTTTGAAGTTTGTCGAATCTGCAATGTATACTTTTCCTCCCTCAGATGCGATCGGCTCTTGTTCAAGAAGGCGGTAAGTAAATGGATAAGGCACTTCGCCATTCGGCCCTTCCACAATATCATCTTTTAAGCTGCCAGGAAGTTGGTTTTCAAATATATATTTTTCTTTGCCAGGTAAATTGGCAATCTCTTCTTTTGTCACGCCGAAGTTCGCAGCAATGACTTCTTTTGGAGTGTGGGCAAGCCAATCTGTCAGCTGGAACGTGCTGTTTTCAGAGAATGATCCATCGTCAAACACGAGCAGGAACTCAGCTCCCTCATCCAGCGCTTGGATGGAGTGCGGCAGGCCTGACGGGAAGTACCAAAGGTCTCCTTCACCTACATCGTCAATAAAGCTGCGCCCTTTTTCATCTACAATTGTGACTCTTGCACTTCCGTAAATCATATAAGCCCATTCAGCTTCTTTATGCCAGTGAAGCTCGCGAATCGCACCTGGCTTCAGCCGCATATTTACGGATGCAAGGTTTTCTGAAATCGGCAATTCACGTACTGTCACTTCACGGGCATATCCGCCTTTTTCTAATCGGTTATGAGTATCAGAGAACGAAAACTTCATATTGCTGACGGTGCCATGATCGGTTTCAGGCGGAACGAGCATATCAGGATTTTGCCGGTCTCTTTCAATATTGCGCGGGATTTTTACCGTTGCTCCTTTGTCTCCTCTAATTGGCTGCGGAATGTCATTTTGTTTTTTCATGAAATGTTTCCTCCTTACATTTAATTGTGATAGCAGAAAGAGAAGGTGAAAGGCCTTTCGTTTTCCCTTCTGTTTTGTTAAGTGAAAAAAATCAGCGAAAAGTCAACTTTGA
>NZ_JBSIOT010000284.1:0-1138 GCF_053613335.1 Bacillus sp. LR--39
GCGGACACCAACTGCCCGCCCCGCCACGATGCCGCGCTCCTTTAATTTTTCATTCAGCAGCGCCACATCAAGCGCGCCGCATCCGTGATCATTGGCGACGGCCATAAAATTCGTTTTGGGAAGCTTTACTGTCACAGCTGTAAAAGGCTGTCCTTCTATCATGATCGGTGTCAGGTTTACCACGTCAACCACTCCCTTCATTCATCACTTTATGATGAAGGGCACAGCTTGTTGTGGGCTGACTGCCTTATTGCGCAAGCTTCCAAGCAAGCAGATCCCGCAAAAATTCCGGCATAAAATATTCTTTTTCTGCAACGTCGCGAATCAGCGGAAACAGTTTGCCAAGCGTAAACATATCAAGCACCGCAACGGAGTATTGTTTATGTTTTTCAATATCTTCCCCGTTCAGTGTGATCCGGGTGACGTGGGTGATCCCGTCATCGAGCCGTTTCGTTTCTACCTCAACGCCGGCATACACCATTTTCCCCATCACTTCTCCGCGGAAGCCGAGTCCTTTGATCCGGAGCTGCTCCATTTGTTCGGAAGCGGCATGGATAATGGTTTCCTTCAGTTCTTCTCCCGTCAGGCGGACAGCCACCGGGTTGATCGGATGCGGACAGATGCGGTGCAGGTCCAGTTTTGTCACAGGACCTGCTTTAAGCGGACCGAGAATGACACCTGAATTGACCATACTGATGTCCGTCTCGCACCATTCCTTTAAGGCGTATGCCAAAAGCAAAGGCAGCTCTGATTCTTCAAACCACTTCACCTCAGCATCTTGTGCAAGCTCTGCAACGGCATCGGACAGCTTCTCCTCGGCTTCACGTTCTTTTTCATTGAAAAACGCTTTTGTTTCTGCGGATTCTCCTGTCCATTCCGCCATGTTCTGCACAGAAGCCGTTTTGCTGATGATGCTTCGCTGTACGCTGTCCACCGTGATTTCTACACAGCCGACATAATGCCCGTATTTCTCGGCGCTGGCCAGCAGTACCCCATTAACCACTTGTCCATCTTCAAGCAAATGATGGGTATGTGATTCGAGGATTACATCAATCTCAGGCACCGCTTCAGCCACTGCTTGATCATCAAGAATGCCTAAATGTGACAGCAGAACGATAATATCAGCCTGCCCTTTCAC
>NZ_JBSIOT010000285.1:0-1135 GCF_053613335.1 Bacillus sp. LR--39
TACAGTACGTTCATCAAAAACCTGGATGACGGGAAAGTTGATAGCGTATCGGTTCAGCCTGTCAGAGGTGTTTATGAGGTAAAAGGGCAGCTGAAAAACTACGACAAAGATCAATACTTCTTGACTCATGTTCCTGAAGGAAAGGGAGCAGACCAGATATTTAACGCTTTGAAAAAGACAGACGTAAAGGTTGAGCCCGCTCAAGAAACAAGCGGATGGGTGACGTTCCTGACGACCATCATCCCATTTGTCATTATCTTTATTCTGTTTTTCTTCCTGCTCAATCAGGCTCAAGGCGGCGGCAGCCGTGTCATGAACTTTGGCAAGAGTAAAGCGAAGCTGTATACAGAGGAAAAGAAACGCGTCAAATTTAAAGACGTTGCAGGGGCTGACGAAGAAAAGCAAGAACTTGTTGAAGTTGTTGAGTTTCTGAAAGATCCCCGCAAGTTTGCCGAGCTCGGCGCCAGAATACCGAAAGGCGTGCTTTTAGTCGGACCTCCGGGTACCGGTAAAACATTGCTTGCCAAGGCTTGTGCAGGAGAAGCCGGCGTACCTTTCTTCAGCATCAGCGGATCTGATTTCGTTGAAATGTTTGTAGGGGTCGGTGCTTCCCGTGTGCGTGACTTGTTTGAAAATGCGAAAAAGAATGCGCCTTGTTTGATCTTCATTGATGAAATTGACGCAGTCGGACGCCAGCGTGGCGCTGGTCTCGGCGGTGGACACGATGAACGTGAACAGACGCTAAACCAATTGCTTGTTGAAATGGACGGATTCAGCGCTAATGAAGGAATTATCATCATTGCTGCGACGAACCGTGCGGACATCTTGGACCCAGCCTTACTTCGTCCGGGACGTTTTGACCGTCAAATCACAGTGGACCGCCCAGATGTCATTGGCCGTGAAGCTGTATTGAAAGTCCATGCGAGAAACAAACCGCTGGATGAAACGGTTAACCTAAAATCAATTGCCATGAGAACACCAGGCTTCTCAGGCGCTGACTTAGAAAACCTCTTGAATGAAGCTGCGCTTGTAGCGGCTCGTCAAAACAAGAAAAAAATCGATGCGCGTGATATTGACGAAGCGACGGACCGTGTAATTGCCGGACCCGCTAAGAAGAGCCGCGTTATCTCCAAGA
>NZ_JBSIOT010000286.1:0-1134 GCF_053613335.1 Bacillus sp. LR--39
TTGTAAGACGTCCGACAAGCATGACCTGATTGAACATGCGATTCCTCCTCTCCTTGCGGTTGTATGTATTGTAAATGATGCAACAAGAAAAGAAAAACGCTTAAAAATGGCTTTCAGCCTCTGTTTTTATCTTTCGTTTTCATTTTTCCTTCAGCTAAAAACATCTTTTGCTTTTTCCCTTTGAAGAAATATGTACTTTTTAAAAAACGGAAAAAGATTTGCTTTGTCAGCCAGTTTTGCGTATTCATGCGCACATAGGAAGAGCCATCCCACGCAAACCACTGAAAGCTCAATTTTTTTTCCGGCATTGACAGCTTGATTTTATACTGCTCCATGCCATCTTGTGTTTCGTATAAAAAACTTATTCTTCCTTTTTTGTTCAGATGAACCTCAAACACTTCTTTACGGCTTAACATATATGTTACTTCCTTTTGAATCAAATGGCTTTCAGAAGGAGCGCCGTCAATATAAATTTCTTTTAAACGAAATTGATTCATACCACATCTCTCCGTAATCCATAGTCAGTTACAGTATAATGAAAAAATAGAAATTATTAAATGTTTCGCTCATACAAAATTCTTTAGCCCCAGCATTGCAGGATTTTTTCCTCGAAAACGTTTATGTTATAATGGAAGGCAAGAAAACTTTGGAAGTAATCGGGGTGAGAAGAAATGAAAACCTTTAAACTGGTTGACCTGAATGTGGAACGAGTGGACAAGGAAGAACAATCAATCGAACAGTTTCCCCTTATTGACGGACTGATTATAAATAAAGAAGACGGTGAAAATCACTGGCTGATTGAGGCGCTTGTACAGAAAGAACATCTGTCTTTTTTTGAACAGCTTCTAAACAGCCAATCTGAAGCCAAAGTATTTGTAACGATCACGAAAAAAAGCAATCGCCCCGCCCAGCTGACAGCAGCAGTGAAAAATATCGTCAAGCTGGAAGAAAGCATCCAGGTTTTACTCTATGGACAAATGGTCACAAGAAAACAGCAGGGCACTGAAACCATTCTCGAGTCCCTTGTAAAAGAGGGCTATACAGGAACAAAACTCATTGAGGCATTTAAACAAAAGTTATAAATATGAGGGGGCATGTTCCCCAAAACAGACACAGAACCGAAGAGCATCACAA
>NZ_JBSIOT010000287.1:0-1133 GCF_053613335.1 Bacillus sp. LR--39
GGGCCTGAGCATCCGCTTCCAGATACATCAGCAAACTACTATAACTTTATCGTAATCGGTGCGGCGGTGACATTGTCAGGAACTTATCTATATGTCAGAAGAAAAAGGAGCGCCTCCAGAACGTGAAAAAAATTATTCCACTATTCATCATTGCTGCCGGCCTAGTGATCGCAGGCTATGGAGGCTTTAAATTGATCGATACGAATATGAAAACGGAACAGACATTAAAAGAAGCAAAACTGGCGGCTGAAAAGCCGCAGGAACTTTTGGGGACGAAAAATAGCTCAGATCAAGCAAAGAACAAAGCATCATTTAAGCCTGAGACCGGCCAAGCGAGCGGCATTTTGGAAATACTGAAAATCAATGCAGAGCTTCCGATCGTGGAGGGCACCGATGCTGATGATTTAGAAAAAGGTGTCGGGCATTACAAGGACAGCTATTATCCTGATGAAAACGGACAAATTGTGCTGTCAGGGCATCGGGATACCGTGTTTCGCCGGACGGGAGAGCTGGAAAAGGGGGATCGGCTCCGCATTCTCCTGTCATATGGAGAATTCACATATGAAATTGTAAAAACAAAAATTGTCGATAAGGATGACACATCTATTATCACGCTCCAGCATGAAAAGGAAGAGCTGATTCTGACGACCTGCTATCCGTTTTCATACGTCGGAAATGCCCCGAAGCGCTATATTATATATGGAAAACGAGTGACTTAAAAAGCCGAGGCAGTGCCTGCGGCTTTTCTTCATGAAAAATATGTGCGGCAAAGGTTTTTCATATCAGCAGGGAAAGGGGCTTCAGCAACTATGAGCTCGTCTGTTATCGGGTGAACCGCTTGTACTTTATTGGCGTGCAGTGCCTGCCTGTTTAGCAGCTTGCTCCCGCCTCCGTAAAGCGAGTCTCCTGTCAACGGATGGCCGAGGCTCGCCAGATGAACACGGATTTGGTGTGTTCTGCCTGTTTCCAGCTCTAATTCAACGAGCGACAGCCGTTCTTTCGCATTGCTGGCCATTACCTTGAAATGAGTGACGGCTGTTTGCCCGCCTGGTGAAACCCGGCGTCTTGTCGGGTGTGAGCGGTCTCTGCCGATCGGTGAATTAATTGTCCCTTTTTTCGTCCGTAGCTTACCT
>NZ_JBSIOT010000288.1:0-1131 GCF_053613335.1 Bacillus sp. LR--39
AGACCCGTTCAGACCGGGTGAGAGAATTTATCGCACAGGTGACTTGGCAAGATGGCTGCCGGACGGCAATATCGAGTTTTTAGGAAGAATCGACAATCAAGTGAAGGTGCGCGGCTTCCGAATTGAGCTTGGCGAAATTGAAACAAAACTGAACATGGCTGCGCATGTGACAGAGGCTGCGGTGATCATCCGCAAGAACAAAGCGGATGAAAATGAAATTTGCGCGTACTTTACGGCGGACCGTGAAGTGGCTGTGAGCGAGCTGAGAAAAACACTGTCTCAGTCTTTGCCTGACTATATGGTCCCTGTCCACCTGATTCAAATGGACAGTCTGCCGCTCACGCCAAACGGGAAAATCAACAAAAAGGAACTGCCTGCACCGCAATCAGAAGCCGTGCAGCCGGAATACGCAGCACCAGAAACAGAGAGTGAAAAGAAATTAGCGGAGATCTGGGAAGGAATACTCGGCGTCAAAGCAGGCGTTACCGATAACTTCTTTATGATCGGCGGCCATTCTTTGAAAGCGATGATGATGACGGCGAAAATTCAAGAGCATTTTCATAAGGAAGTTCCGATAAAAGTGCTTTTTGAAAAGCCGACTATTCAAGAACTGGCACTGTATTTGGAAGAGAACGAAAGCAAGGAGGAGCAGACGTTTGAACCGATCAGGCAAGCATCTTATCAGCTGCATTATCCTGTATCCCCGGCCCAGCGGAGAATGTATATCCTCAATCAGCTTGGACAAGCAAACACAAGCTACAACGTCCCCGCTGTACTTCTGCTGGAGGGAGAAGTAGATAAAGACCGGCTTGAAAACGCGATTCAGCAATTAATCAACCGGCACGAAATCCTCCGTACATCGTTTGACATGATCGACGGAGAGGTTGTGCAAACCGTTCATAAAAACATATCGTTCCAGCTGGAGGCTGCCAAGGGACGGGAAGAAGACGCGGAAGAGATAATCAAATCATTTGTTCAGCCGTTTGAATTAAACCGCGCGCCGCTCGTCCGTTCGAAGCTTGTCCAGCTGGAAGAAAAACGCCACCTGCTGCTCATTGATATGCATCATATTATTACTGACGGCAGTTCAACAGGCATTCTAATCGGTGATCTTGCCAAAATATATCAAGG
>NZ_JBSIOT010000289.1:0-1130 GCF_053613335.1 Bacillus sp. LR--39
ATCCGTGACACCGGGCATTCGCTTCAGGCCTTTTTCAATTCTGGCAGCACATGCCGCACAGGTCATACCAGAGACCTGCATCGCGATTTCCTTTTGTTCACTCAACATACTCACTCCTTTATATACACCTGGGGGGTATATAAAAATGAAAGAAATATCGCGCCTCCCTAAAGGCGCGATACCTTGAATCACTCAGCTACGTCATAGCCCTGATCTTCTATCGCATCCGCAATATCTTTGACTGATACTTTGTCAGCATCAAACGAAACATCGACTTTACCCGCTTCCAGATTGACATGAACGGCACTGACGCCGTCCAGTTCTCCTACGCTTGTTTCTACTGCTTTGACGCAGTGCTGACAAGACATTCCTTCAACTTGCAATGTTTTTTGTTCCATAATCAATTCCTCCTGTTTATTCTTTCTATTTTCATCCTACCATACCCCCGTATGGTATTACAATAAAAAAACGCTTTATGATTTTGTGAACTTTTTAAATACGTCCAAAAGCTCAGAAATGGCCTGTTCCCCGTCTCCGCTTTTGATGGCATCTGCTACACAATGATGGGCATGATCCTCAAGCAAATGAAGCGCCACATTTTTCATTGCCGCCTGAACAGCTGAAATTTGCACAAGAATATCTACACAATATCTGTCGTTTTCCACCATGTTTTGAATGCCTCTGACCTGGCCCTCAATCCGCTTAAGCCGGTTTGTAATCTGATCTTTTTCTTTCGAGCTTTTATGGTTTAATGTTTTATGTTCGTTATGCTTTTCCATGCGTACACCTCTGTTTAATGATATTAATTCCCATTATACTGATTGTCCAAACGGTTGTCTAAGCATGCCGACGCAAAAAATGAATCAGTTAGGTTTTACCATTTGATTAGGAGGGTATATACTTCTGTTGATAACGCTTTTAAAGGGGAGAAGGAAAGTGGATACGATCAAGGTTGGAATATTAGGATACGGATTGTCCGGTTCTGTTTTTCACGGGCCGCTGCTGGATGTTCTGGATGAATATCAAATCAGCAAAATCATGACATCTCGGACAGAAGAAGTGAAACGGGACTTTCCAGATGCTGAGGTTGTACATGAGCTTGAGGAAATCACAAATGACCCTGCCATTGA
>NZ_JBSIOT010000290.1:0-1129 GCF_053613335.1 Bacillus sp. LR--39
ATCCACAAACCGATAAACGTCGATTCCATAAAGAAAGCGAGCAGCGCTTCCACCGCGAGCGGAGCGCCGAATACATCACCGACAAAGCGGGAGTACTCCGACCAGTTCATTCCGAACTGAAATTCTTGTAAAATCCCGGTGACAACACCGACTGCAAAATTAATTAAAAATAAGTGCCCCCAAAATTTAGCCATCGTTCTGTAAATGTCTTTTTTCTTTGCGACATAAAGGGTTTCCATTAAAGCAACCATAAAGACAAGCCCGATTGACATCGGTACAAAAATAAAGTGAAAGATCGTTGTTGAAGCAAATTGAAATCTTGCCAAAATGAGTTCGTCCACTGTTCCTGTCTCCTCCTCTTTGTTCTAGCCGGGCCCGTTTGCCAAATGGGCATCACACTTGCTCAGACTTTCACATGCATCTTATTAATGTGATTATGATTACAGACAAAAGGGTGACCTCGGCCCGCATTGATGTTCCGTTATTATCAGGATGGTTATTTATACCTGTACTTTACCGCGAATTCCTTCTTAAATAAAGTACATTTTCCCTAATTTATGGATGTCATTGTGACAATTATACGAAGGAATTATAGATATTTTGTGACACGCTGGTTAACAAGCACTAAAACAACATGAGAAAAATGCCCCGAAATTCACGTGGAACATTTCGTCATTCAACATCTGTGATTCTTCGCGAAAGCCTGTCGCATCAAAAGAAAACCGTTATATGCAGTGAAACAAATTCGGGGTTTTCCTTCAGTGTGAGCGCGCCTTACGGAAAGTTCTGCTGTTTTGTCCAATCTGTGAAATCTTCCTTCCGCCTTCTGCGCATTCCCTTCATCCATTTGCTGATTTATCTCCACTGAAGCCTTCACGCAGCACGAGCTGACTGCACCGCACGTTTTTCCCCCTGCACAGCCATCCAGCTCCCGCTGACTATTAACGGAGGAAGGGAAGGAATATTTATTGCTTTGAAATAAACAATAACGATACCCCGTTTATTCTATGAAAATCGAACCATACATTTGTTCAAACAAAATACACAAAATTTGTGAAATGTTTCACAATATCCTGCTATACTTAGGTTGTATTTATGATAGATACTTCTTAAGTAAACACTTGATGGT
>NZ_JBSIOT010000291.1:0-1127 GCF_053613335.1 Bacillus sp. LR--39
TTCCCTTTCCAATGCCGCTATGTATGCCGGAACCACTGTCGGTACAAGTATTGCAGGTTTTTTATATCAAAGCACACAGCATTTCGGAGCTGTCACAGGATTTACTGCCATACTATTCATACTTTCTATGACGCTCTATCAAACATCCGGGAAACGCCAATCCGCAGCCCGGGCGCAAATGTAAAAAAAGCACCTCATTCAAGAGGTGCCTCAGATTGTTGACAAAATCCTAAAATGGTTTTCATTTTAGGATTTTGTCATCTTTTCAGCGTGATTGAAAACCTTGAAGTCTAGGAAGGACGAGCATAGGAGCGGACATTCACAGGATGTGATGACGACGGCGTTTAGGCAGGACGCCTGAGAATTTAGCCGTTGATCCACTTCGCATTGAGCACCGAAGCCCAGTCCTGACAACGAATGCGAGGGTTTGTCGACACGCTGAAAGCACCTCTTTTAAGAGGTGCTTTTCCTATTCTAGCTCAGTTTGTTTCGTTTCTTTCCCCATAATCAAAATACAAGCAACCGCGAGTAAGATTGCAATGCAAAAGATTGAAAAGATGACCGAAAACGAAAAATGACGGGCTGCGAGCGTTCCGACGAGCAAAGGCCCGAAGATGCCGCCGATTCTTCCAAACGCTGCTGTCGTTCCTGAACCTGTTGCTCGAATCGCAGTCGGGTATTGCTCCGGGGTATACGCATACAGCACGCCCCATGCACCGAGGTTGAAAAACGATAACAGCATCCCAGCCGTAAGCAGAAGACTTAAGGAATCCGCCGTTCCGAAGAAATAGGCGCTTCCTGCTGTGCCAATCAAGTAAATGACAAGTATCCACTTCCGGCCCGCTTTTTCAATCAGCCATGCGGCAGAGAAATAGCCCGGTAGCTGAGCAAGCGTCATCAGCAGGACATATTCAAAGCTTTGAATCATGCTGAAGCCTTTCAGCAGCATGACACTCGGCAGCCATAGGAACATCCCGTAATAAGAAAACACCACACAGAACCAAACGATCGACAGCATCACGGTCGGCCGTATATACTGTCTTGCCCAGACGCTTTTTACATTCTCCCACACCGACCTCTTTTTGGCAGAAATCGATTCATATTTCGGCGAATCAGGCAGACTCGTC
>NZ_JBSIOT010000292.1:0-1125 GCF_053613335.1 Bacillus sp. LR--39
GCAGCGAATCGTTTAGACCGCCTTCCGATTTCACGCGTTCATTTCCAAGTGTTAACCGCTCTCGGCATTGTTTATTTCTTTGATCTCGCAGATTTATTTACCCTCAGCAATGTAGCGCCGGCACTGATCGAGCATTGGGGCATCCCGCTTTCAACTATTGCTAACGTAACGGCTGCATCGTTTTTAGGCATGTTTTTAGGCGCTTCACTGGGCGGACGGCTGTCCGATCGAATCGGCCGCAAAAAAGCCTTAAATCTATTTGTCTTTGTTTTCTCAATCGCATCGCTATGCAATGCTGCGGCATGGGACATTCCATCTTTAATGACATTCCGTTTTCTCACCGGATTTGGCGTTGCAGCCGCCATGGTCATTACGAATAGCTATTTGGCGGAATTTTTCCCTTCAAGTGTTCGTGGAAAATATATTTCTTTTTGTGCCATGATTGGATTGATCGGGGTGCCGATCACCAACATTGTGTCTGCCTTTGTCATTCCGCTTGGTTCATGGGGATGGAGGCTTGTGTTTGTATGGGGTGCCGTCGGCCTTATTTATTTTTTCTTTATTCGACGGCTGGAAGAGTCGCCTCGGTGGCACGAAAATCGCGGGGAATATGCGAAAGCCGATGCGATCCTCAACCGAATTGAGGCACAGGTTGAAAAGGAGAAAGGCCCGCTTCCGGCAGCATCCCAGCCTAAAGTAAGCGAAACTGTTAAGCAGCATGCAGGTTACGCAGGCTTATTGAAAGGCAGAAACCTTAAAATCACCATCGTATTATCTGCTGTATGGATTTTTGAAACATTTGGGTTTTACGGATTTGCCTCATGGGTTCCAAGCCTGCTAAAAAGCAATGGCGTCACCATGGAAAATACATTGTGGTATAATGTATTGCATTCCGTCGGCGCTCCGCTTGGCGCACTGCTCGGCTCCATGATTTCTGAAAGATTTCAAAGAAAATGGATTTTAGCTGCGAGTGCGTTTCTGACGGCCATCGCCGGGCTCTTATATGGTATGACTTTTATTCCCATCATGATCATTGTATTTGGTTTTATCGTGAATATCACAGAACGGGTCTTTACCTCGAACTTATACGCCTATACATCTGAACCTTATCCGACTGAATACCGC
>NZ_JBSIOT010000293.1:0-1120 GCF_053613335.1 Bacillus sp. LR--39
TAACCGACTGTTTTTCCTGCATCATAAATGAAATAATGGTTGTTATTTCCATTATCAATAATATGACCTTTTAGAAGTGCCTCTTTTTCTAAAGCTTTGTTATTCACATCTGGTAAGTACTGAGCAGCTTTTTTACCTGTCATACTAAAACGTTTTGCTTCTTCAGGTGTTTTAGCCTTAACATGTTTATGGCCATGCGGAGTAAACGAAGCATTATTAAGCATCGTTCTAAATTCTTTACGACCATAATATCCATCGTGCGCTACTTTATCGTGATTTTTAGAAATGTTAGGACTATGAGAGCTTCCCTTACGACCGCCATCACTAACCATCTTCACAATCCCAAGATCCTTAACAGCCGTCTTTTCCACATCGACACGTACTGTCTGGATTCCGAATGTGAAGCCATCCGGAGTTACAGGGCGTTCTGCGTACACGCGGACGTTTGTTGGGACTTTGAATTGTTTTACTTTCTCTAGTGTTTTGTTTGCTTTTTGGACTTTTGAATGGGTTGCAAGCGGGATGCCTTTATCAATATGTTTCGCCAGTGCACCGGCTCCAACCAAACTCAGCACAGCTTCCAGCGCCCCCTGCTTCCGCTTCTCCTCAGACACTTTGTTTCCGAACATATCCCGTCCCGTGACGGCTTCTGAGAATCCGTTTGACGCAACAAGGCCGTATGCGCCCATTTCTGTCATTTTGAGAATGTCTAAGGATTTGCCTGTTTTGTAGGCGTCTAAAGCGTGTTCAGCCGCGATAGCAGCTTTTCCGGTTTTGTAGATGGCTTTTCCGCCTTTGAAGGCGCGGCCTGCCCAGCCGACGACTGGTATAAATCCCACGGCTGCCATGGTGCCGACTGTGACGCGTTCAAAGCCTATACTTATTTACGCTATATAAAACAGTGGACAACAAACTAATAAAAAAACCTTGAAAGGCTTCAGTGCCAATCAAGGTAGAAAATCAAACCAACTCGAAGCGTTTATTTGTTTTTAATAATGCCTTAAGATTTTTTAACAATACTATTAATTCCTTCAAATATAATATCTCTCATAACTTCATTATTACTGTTATAATTTCTTTCATTTCTTATTTTATTAAAAACCTGCTTTATAACCCCATC
>NZ_JBSIOT010000294.1:0-1119 GCF_053613335.1 Bacillus sp. LR--39
AATTATATTTCATTAGGATTTCTGACTCATTCCGTCAAAAGTTTAGATATCAGTATGGATGTTACGTTATCAAATGAATCTGTGGAGGAATGCCATTATGTCAATTCTTGATGTGATCAAACAATCGAATGATATGATGCCCGAAAGTTATAAAGAACTATCGAGAAAGGATATGGAAACGCGCGTTGCCGCCATTAAGAAAAAGTTCGGCAGCAGGCTCTTTATACCAGGCCATCATTATCAAAAGGATGAAGTGATGCAATTTGCTGACCAAACAGGCGACTCCCTGCAATTGGCCCAAGTAGCGGAAAAAAACAAAGATGCGGATTATATCGTATTTTGCGGTGTTCACTTTATGGCAGAAACCGCCGATATGCTGACAAGCGAGCAGCAAACGGTCGTCCTGCCGGATATGAGAGCTGGATGTTCTATGGCTGACATGGCTGACATGCAGCAGACCAATAGGGCATGGAAGAAGCTTCAGCATATATTTGGAGATACGATCATACCTTTAACTTATGTGAACTCCACTGCGGAGATCAAGGCATTCGTCGGAAAGCATGGCGGAGCAACTGTGACTTCTTCGAATGCGAAAAAAGTGCTTGAATGGGCGTTTACACAGAAAAAAAGAATTTTATTTTTGCCTGATCAGCATTTAGGGAGAAATACGGCTTATGATCTGGGCATTGCGCTTGAAGATATGGCTGTGTGGGACCCGATGAAAGATGAATTAGTAGCTGAATCCGGGCATACGAATGTGAAAGTGATTTTGTGGAAAGGGCATTGCTCTGTTCACGAGAAATTCACCACTAAAAATATCCATGATATGAGAGAGCGAGACCCCGACATTCAGATCATTGTGCACCCGGAATGCTCACACGAAGTCGTGACACTAAGCGATGATAACGGATCAACGAAATATATTATCGACACAATCAATCAGGCTCCGGCGGGAAGCAAGTGGGCAATCGGGACAGAAATGAATCTTGTTCAGCGGATCATTCACGAGCATCCAGATAAACAAATCGAATCACTCAACCCTGACATGTGCCCTTGCCTGACAATGAACCGAATTGATTTGCCGCATTTGTTGTGGTCGCTGGAACAAATTGAAAAAGG
>NZ_JBSIOT010000295.1:0-1119 GCF_053613335.1 Bacillus sp. LR--39
GGCCGCCTTTTTTACCGCTGTCCCCGCTTTCGGAAACCATGGGCTGTGGCTCGCTTTTCTTTTATTCAGCCTTGGGCGTTCCGTATTCTTATGCATGGCTGTTCCCGGGCTGACCACCCGGCTTTTCGGAGAGCGCAGTGCTGCGAGAGAGGCAGGCCAAAGACCGAAATCATTAAAACACCCCGGCTAAGCTTTAGCCGGGGTGTTTACGTTTATTCTTTCGTTAATTGTGCGACGAAATGGTTCAGATGATCCAGCGTCATCAAATTTTGATTGCATTTTTCACTGTCACAGCAAATGTAATTGCCTCTGTCCGTATAGGTTTCTTTCCCGCTTTTCACGCGGGCCATGAACAGTCCGATCTCTTCGGTCCTGTTGCATATCGAGCAGATTCCTTTTTTATTGCTGGATTTGATGGTGCCGTGGATTCCGGTCAGCTTTCCGCCGGCGTCCACAATCATGTATTTCCTGCCTGATCCTGCATCGTTCCATCCCAGGTAGGAATATCCGCTGAAATCCATCTGCTCAAATTCGGGCGTCTTTAATTTTTTCACTTTAGAGAACAGCTTTTTAGCAGTCTTTACCGTTACATTCTGAAATGGAATCACATGAAGTTTTAATTCAGCTAAAAAGCGCACCGCTTCACCGCTGTCTTCCACTTCTGCCAGCTTCTCCAGCAAAGACTTTTGATCGCTGCTGAGATCAGGAAACAGGTTGAACACTTGATCCAGCGCATTGCACTTCAAAGCGTCAAGGACGTTTTCGTCATTGATGTTCGCATGTCCCTGGACGAGGCTGTCCGTTTGAAACTTAATAAAATTATATTGGTCATTTCTGATAAAAGGTGTCTTCATTTCTGCCAGCTCCTTATTTATAGATCTATATTTTAAAATAAGGTGCAAAGCCGGATGATCAGAAATGATACCTTGCTCTGTCAGGCGATTTGTTTATAACCCCGCCTCATGCAAAGTATCGCCTTTCAAGATAACAGGCTTTGCATGAGACGCTGCAGTCGGCAAATGAATGTCATTTACCATTTTATCCACCTCCGAATACTGATTCCATTATAAACGACAATCGTATTCAATCTCAATGATATCCTCTATCTTTAAAATGCAA
>NZ_JBSIOT010000296.1:0-1119 GCF_053613335.1 Bacillus sp. LR--39
CAACCGGATATCTTCAACGATTATCAGAAAGAATATGGAATCGATTAATTCTCTCGATGTCCTTCGTTCCTTAAAAGAAGGTCTTGATCAGCACCCATCAATTTCAAGCGAGGACAGGGAGCGGTATTTGAATTTTATTTCTGCCGCCCGCAAGGAATATGACGACATTGCGAAAAAGGAAGTTCAAAAAGCGTTTGTGTATTCGTATGAAGAATCAGCAAAAACACTTATGGACAATTACCTCGATAACGTAGAGGCTTATTGCAATAAAAACAAGCTTCGTGATCCTTTGACAGGAGAGGAAATGAACCCTGACGAAAAGCTGATGAGATCCATCGAAGAGCAGATCGGCATTTCGGAAAACGCCAAAAAAGCGTTCCGCGAAGAAATTTTAATCCGCATCTCGGCCTATGCGAGAAAAGGCAAGCGGTTTGATTACAATTCCCATGAAAGACTGCGTGAAGCTATTCAGAAAAAGCTGTTTGCTGATCTGAAGGATGTCGTTAAAATTACGACCTCAACAAAAACGCCGGATGAGCAGCAGCTGAAAAAGGTAAATGAAGTCGTGGCCCGTTTAATTGATGAGCACGGATACAACTCGACGAGCGCCAATGAGCTGCTGAAATATGTCGGCAGCCTGCTGAACCGATAAGCAACGTGACCCGTCCGAATAGGGCGGGTTATTTTGTCCCATTTTCTAAATAGTTTGTCAATTAAACGTGCATATGTGCATATGATGAATATAAATCTTTTCGAAAGACTTGTTTCATAATCTGGCTCAAGCCGGAATACGTATGTATCACGACCACAAATGGTTAAGGAGGGGAATTCATGTCCCAAAATGACAGCGGCCATTTTTTGATTTCTGAGGAAAACTGGTCCCTCCATCGCAAAGGCTTCGATGACCAGCAGCGCCACCAGAAAAAAGTGCAGGAAGCGATCAAAAACAATCTTCCGGACCTCGTAACTGAGGAAAGCATTATTATGTCTAATGGAAAAGATGTAGTGAAGATCCCAATCCGTTCACTTGATGAGTATAAAATCCGTTATAACTATGATAAAAATAAACATGTAGGGCAAGGAGACGGCGAGAGCCAGATTGGAGATGTTGTGGCCCGG
>NZ_JBSIOT010000297.1:0-1118 GCF_053613335.1 Bacillus sp. LR--39
GTTTTTATTAAAGACGGACGTTTCTTTTCAGAGATTCACAGAGGAACAAACAGGCAGGTGTTTTATCAAAGTATATTGGATACCTTGAGTGTGTTGGGAGGCGATTTTCATGAATTTGAGAACTATCGCCCGTAAAAACATTCTTGGGAATCTGCAACGGTATGTGGCCTACTTTTTAAGCTGTGTGTTTGCCGTTTCGGTGTTTTTTGTCTTCACATCATTTATTTTTCATCCTGATGTCAATGAAGACAATATATATGGCGGAAGCCTTGTCAAAACATGCTTGAGCGCAGCTCTTGTCGTCATCATTGTGTTTTGTATATTTTTCATCACATATTCCAATTCAGCGTTTTTGCAGGCAAGAAAGAAAGAGTTTGGGCTGCTGACACTGTTTGGCACATCAAAGCAGCAGCTTCGCAAGATGATTTATTATGAGCAGTCACTTATTTCTCTTGCGGCGATTGCGGCCGGCATTGGAGCAGGCCTGTTATTTTCAAAACTGTTTTTTATGATCATGACATGGATGCTCAGCGTGAAGGTGCCGATTTCGTTTGCCATTGTGCCGAAAGCGTTTGTGATGACAATTGCCGGCTTTCTCATCCTGTTTCAGACGCTGCTCATTTTATCACTGGGACGGATTCGGAAGCTGGAAATCATTGAACTGATTAAATCGGCCAAAAAGCCGAAAAGTTTGCCGGTTTATTCGAAATGGCTCACTGTATTGTCTTTGCTATGTCTTGGCAGTGGTTATTATCTATCTGCAACAGCCAATGCCATTGACATGATGTTTCGGGTATTTCCAATTTTGATTTTAGTGTTAGTTGGCACGTATTTCTTTTTTACACAAAGCAGTGTGGCGTTTTTCCGCATGCTGTACCGAAAGAAACACAGCTTCTACAAAGGCACGAATATCATTGTGCGTTCCAACATGATATTCAGGCTGAAGGATCATGCACGCATGCTGTTTTTAACCTCTGTCATTACAGCGGTCATACTAACAGCTACAGGTGTCATCTATATGTTTTATTCCGATTTACAAAGGCAGGAGGAGCAAAGCATTCCTCAGTCTGTTTCCTGGGTGGAAAAGGATGCTTCCCGCTTTCAGGTCATGAAGCCTG
>NZ_JBSIOT010000298.1:0-1118 GCF_053613335.1 Bacillus sp. LR--39
TTGTATGATTAAAGCGGCCGTCTCCTTCGAAGTCATAGCAAATCACATCGCCCGGCATCAGTTCTTCCGCTGATTTCACCCGCACCGCACGCAGTCCGGCCTTTGAATTCGACAAATACATTTTCATAGAGTGCGCCACCGTCCAGCTGTAGCTCCATGAGCTTTGTTTCATCCACCAGCCTGATCCCCTGTTCGGATGACCGCGCATCGGCGCGCCTCCTGCATGAAGACACTGAGAAATAAAATTTGTACAGTTATCGCTGAAATTTTTATAAGCAGGATTGCGCTTGTTCCAAAATTTCTCGGCATATTGGACAGCGCCGAGACGATCGTATTGAAAAGCCCTGCCAAACGCTTCTCTTTCCTCTTCAGCTTCAGAATAGTCAATAATACTGGTCTCTTCATGAAATCCAGCCGGCTTTTTCGCAATTTCCTGATCACTAATCAAAATGTGATCATACAGGAAAGCCATTCGCTCCTCTATGTGCTCTTCTATATACAAGCTGTCATCTTGTTCCTTACACACGTATTCGTAATGAATGGTATACGAAAGGCAGGTCGTTCCGTCATCCTCAACCCGCACATGATTAATCACGGCCTTTGCTTTCGCTTTTATGATGTCAACTTTACGTTTTTCCAGAAGCTTTTTCTTACGCTCCATGACTTTAAGGTCTCCGACTTGAGACTCCTGTCTCATAGCATGCCCGTTAACCAGAAAGCCCAGCCGCTCCTCCGCTAATTGTTCTAAAATGTGCTTCAAGCTCACCCCACCCGCCATACTTTTTTATAGAGAAAAAACACTTGGATGATCTCAAGTGTTTTTTCCTTCTGCTCTATACGTATGTCAGGACAAGCCTCGTTTAGTCATGCCTGAAGCTTTTAGCAAATCAATTCCTTTTTCAATTTCCAGCTTTACCTCTTCATCCTTCTCTTTTTCCAGCGCTTTTTCAAGCTCTTCCGCGTATGCGGGGTCTCCGATTTTTCCGATTGCCCATGCGGCTGTCCCCCTGATGACAGGACGCGGATCCTTGTGCATCAGTTCAGTCAATTCAGGCAGTGCGGAAGCATCCTTAAAATGCGCAAGCGCGAGAATGGCGTTTCGCTGAATCGGTTTTTTT
>NZ_JBSIOT010000299.1:0-1116 GCF_053613335.1 Bacillus sp. LR--39
TGGTTTCTGTTGAAAACAGGTCGAGCGGGAGGATGTCGTCGATATCGTTCAGGATGTCTTTCATCGCTTTTTTCTGTTCGGACATGATGGATTTTGATTTTTTATTGGCATTTGCCAGTTCGTGCTCCAGGAAGGATTCTTCGATGTATGCGTCTGAGAGGCCTTTGTCTTCGGCGGCTCCGGCGATACTGTTGAAAAATGCGATTTTCATGTCGATGTAGTCGATCCATTGTGCGGTGACGCCGACGTGGTCGGGGTAGAAGGCTTTGATATTGCTAGCGCCTTTACCTGAGAATTCACTGTCACTGAGATCAGCGACGCTTTTTAATGCTTTTCTCAAATTAACCATTTGCGTTCTTAGTTCTTTGTACTCTTTTGCACGGTCTGCCGCTTCTGAAAGTAGTGTTTTCGCTTCAAATACTTTCATGACCATTTCCCTTCTTTTGTTCGCTCAATATCAAAATTTTACCACGGAACGGGATGAGGGTGGGGTGAGAACGTGTTTTGGTGGAAAAATGAGTCATTTGGCATGTGTCTTTATTCGTGGAGGGATTGGCGGAAACATGGTCGAAATGATATTGATTGCTACACATTTTTTGGAAGTTTGTATTCTATATTGTTTTTTAAGGAGCATGTTGATGACGAAAAAACGGATTGCATTTGGTTTATTAGTTTTAATGGTATGTGTCATCCTGTTTGTTCTGTCTGTTCAGTTACGCAATAAAGACAGTATTCCTGTCCAATCTTCCGCCATCCACCCCGAAGAAGACCGCATCTTTTTTATCTACTCCAATCCTTTCATAAAAGAAAGCGTGCTGCTTTCACCCTCTACAGGCGAACGGTTTAACAGGCGCACGTTTAAGGTGGCGGATGTTCCTTACGTTCAAACAAAATCTGCCGCGTCAACAGACCTTGTTTTATTAGCGGAACACGAGCCTTTTTACTACACGCTGGAGAAGGATGCGATCAAAGAGCATCCGCTTTCAGATCCAATTGCGTTTTGGTATGAGGGGAAGGATGTGTCTGTTAAGGCCTATAATGTTGATACGACGGGGAATGAGATTCACATAAATGATAAAAAAATGAAAAAGGAATATAGCCTTACCTTACCTTCGC
>NZ_JBSIOT010000300.1:0-1113 GCF_053613335.1 Bacillus sp. LR--39
TTCCGTCTCGGTCCTTTTTCCTTTCTCAGCATCACGGGCCAGCTGTTTCTTCAGCCGTTTCAATCCTGCCTCCGCGGCCTCTGGATTCACATCATACATCCGCACATAAAAGCCCGCGCCGGCGGCTGTTTGAGCAATTCCGCTCCCCATCTGACCTGCGCCAGCTACCATGATTTGTTTGATTTCCATTCAAATCCCCTTTTTCATCATGTTTTAATGAACCTGCACTAAGACGGCGTCTCCCTGTGCTGCCCCGCTGCAAATAGCGGCAACGCCCAGACCCCCTCCCCGGCGCTTTAATTCATAAACAAGCGTCATGAGAATTCTCGCCCCGCTCGCGCCGATCGGGTGGCCGAGCGCGATCGCACCGCCATTCACATTTACTTTTTCAAGATCGAAACCTACGATTTTTTCACATGTCAAAACAACTGAAGCAAAAGCTTCATTTACTTCAAACAAGTCAATATCTTGGACAGTCAAACCGTTCTTTTTCAGGAGCTTGTTAATGGCAAACCCCGGCGCTGCCGCCAGCTCGTGCGCTGGCATTCCCGTAGTTGAAAAACCAAGAATTGTAACCAGAGGCCGTTTGCCAAGCTCAGCAGCTTTTTCCTCAGACATCAACACGAACGCGCCGGCTCCGTCATTGACCCCGGGAGCATTGCCGGCTGTGATAGAACCGTCTCTTGCATAAATAGGAGCAAGTTTCGCGAGCTGATCCAGACTTGTGTCACGGCGAATCGCTTCATCTTTATCAACAACGTTTGGTTTTCCTTTTCGGCCGATCCAGTTGACGGGAACAATTTCATCCTGAAACTTCCCTTCATCGGCGGCCTTAGCTGCCCTTGCATGACTTCTCAACGCCCATTCGTCCTGCTCTCTTCGTGAGATTGCATATTCCTTGGCAGCTGTATTTCCGTGAACAGCCATGTGCACCTCGTCAAACGCGCACGTTAATCCGTCATACACCATTAAGTCCCTAAGCTCGCCGTCCCCCATCCGTGCTCCCCAGCGCCCGGCGGGAACGGCATACGGAATATTGCTCATGCTTTCCATCCCCCCCGCAACAAGTATGTCCGCATCCTGCGCTCGAATCATTTGATCACATAAAGTGAC
>NZ_JBSIOT010000301.1:0-1112 GCF_053613335.1 Bacillus sp. LR--39
CAAATTGCATGAGTGATACCATCCATCCAGCTGTTGCCGTATCAATCCCGTGTGAACGGAGAATTTCAGGAAACCAAGCGATGCTGCTGTAAAATAAAAACGATTGCAGGCCCATAAAGATGGTGACATACCATGCCATTTTGGAAGCCCAAATGGAACTGGATTGCAGCTTCATTGTCTGGTTTGCCGTATCCCGGTGGCGCAGCTGAGGTATCCAGATTAGCAATGCAAGTAAAGCCAGCCCGCCCCATAAGAGAAAGGCCTGTTTCCATCCGCCATCCATCTGGGTCGCTAAAGGAACGCTGACACCCGATGCTAAAGCTGCGAATATATTCATTGATGTCGTATACAGGCTGATCATGATCCCTGGCTTTTCAGGGTATTTATGTTTGATTAAGCTTGGCAAAAGTACGTTACCAATCGCAATCCCGACGCCGATAAGTGCCGTTCCGAAAAACAAAGCGGCAGTATAGCCGGTAGAACGAGTCAAAACGCCGATAAGCAGTATCACGAGACCTAGCCATAAAGTTCGCTCATTTCCGAGGCGCTGTCCAAGCTTAGGTGCAAGCGGAGAAAGAACTGCAAACGAAAGCAGTGGCAGTGCGGTCAAAAAACCGGCTGCCCCATTGGACATGTGCAGCTCTGCCCGGATAGAGCTAATGACCGGACCGACTGAAGTGATCGCAGGCCGTAAGTTAAAGGCGATAAAGATAATGCCGGTGATCAGCCAAAATGATTGGATTTTTTTATTATGTGGATGTGGCAAAGCAGTTACTCCTCTTTTCTAACATATACATGATATTATCCCGAAACAGGTAAGCAAGTATGTGAATGAAGGCTATGATTTGTCCTCTTTTTGCAGTTCAGCCATTTTGGCAAGCAGAATATGCTGAGGCATATGCATGATCTGTTCAAGCGGCAGATTCAAGGACTCTGCAAGCTTTTGTGCAGTTTCAGCAGAAATTTGCAAAGGTCTCACAAAAGATCCCTCCTCTCTTCTGTCCATTGTACAAGAATCAGATGTGAAATGTAAGAAGATGTCACAAAGGAATAGAGCAATCGGAAAATGACCGTTATAAAAGAGGTAAGGAGGGTTCTTATGCACGCACCGT
>NZ_JBSIOT010000302.1:0-1109 GCF_053613335.1 Bacillus sp. LR--39
CATTTGATCTGTACGGCGCGCTGTTAAACGGAGCAAAGCTGGTGGTGGCCGATCAGGCGACGATTCTCCATATCGGCAAGCTGACAGAAGCGATTCAGAAGGAAAACATCACAGTCATGTTTGTGACAACGGCGCTGTTCAACTTGCTGGTTGATGCGGGAACAGGGTGGATGAAAGGGATTCGCAAAGTCCTGTTCGGCGGAGAGCGCTCATCTGTCAGCCATGTCAAGAAAGCATTTGCTGCCATGGGACCGGACAGGATCATCCATGTATACGGGCCGACGGAAACGACCGTCTTCGCGACGTTCTATCCGGTCAACCGTATGGAAGACAGCGCGGTTTCCATTCCGATCGGCAAGCCGATAAACGAAACGAATGCATACATCCTGACGGAAAATAACCGGCTTCAGCCGATTGGAGCGGTGGGTGAATTGTGTCTGAGCGGTACAGGAGTATCGCGCGGCTATTTGAACAGGCCGGAACTGACTGCGGAAAAATTCGCGCCGCATCCGTTTAACAGCGGTGAAACGATGTACAGGACGGGAGATCTGGCCCGCTGGCTGCCGGACGGCAATATCGACTTCATCGGGCGGATCGATGATCAAGTGAAAATCCGCGGACACCGGATTGAGCTCGGTGAAATCGAAGAGCAGCTGATGCGCTGCCAAGGCGTAAAGGAAGCCGTTGTAACCGCCAGGAAAAGCGGGAACGGGGATGCGGCGCTCACCGCTTATGTCGTCCCGGTGCAGGGAACTGAGGTTGCAAACGAGGAGGTTCGCCGCCAATTGGCGCGGAGGCTACCGGCTTACATGGTGCCGGCTGCGTATATCATGCTTGAAGAGCTGCCGCTTACCGCTAACGGAAAAGTCAACCGACGCCTTCTCCCTGAAGCCGATGGCCGGCCGAATTCAACAGAGCGCCGTGCACCCCGCAATGCTACGGAAGAAAAGCTTGCAGTGATTTGGTCTGAGGTTCTCGGCAGACAGCAGATCGGAATAGACGAGAACTTTTTTGAAATCGGGGGACATTCATTGAAAGCCATGGCCGTCGCCTCCCGGATGCTGAAAGATCTCGCAATCGATGTTCCGGTGAATGTGTTGTTTGAAATG
>NZ_JBSIOT010000303.1:0-1107 GCF_053613335.1 Bacillus sp. LR--39
AACCAGTCTGATGCTGAGACTCGTTTTGATCCAAAGTTTTATATAAATGTAGCTTGCACCTTATCTCTACTTCCGACCATACGCATTTTGCCGCCACTTTTGCTCTTTGCTAATAAACGCGCGTGGTCGCCGTCGTAGAACGGTCCATTTTCCCACTCATTCAGAAGCTGAGACATCACATAAAAAAATAAGCTGATCCCGGATTCATACCGAAATCAGCTAATTGAATCTTAATTAAGTTCTAGAATACTCTCTTCTGCTTTAGCGGAAAACACTTTAGGCTCCAAACAGTCAAGGTCTTCATGAAATAAATTTACTTTTTGGATTTGCCGATTGTCATAGTGGTGGAAATAGTAGTTTCCAGTTTCGTTGCACATCACGGAAGTATATTGCGTATAATGAATTTCGTCTTCTTCCGTTATCACTGCGCCCTTTGGTATCGTCATATTTGCCAAAATTTGAAAAGCGGCTGTTACACCTTTCGTTTCATCGGCCGTCGGCTCTAGATGTTCTTTCAAATAAACAGCTCTGACAAACCGGGAAGGCGGTGTATAATCCCCCGGCAGACCAACAGTTCCTAAGCCTTGGCCAAAAGCGGAAAGGGCTAATCCGCCCATCTCTTTGCTCTCTAATTGCTTCGGTCTGATTCCTGTATATTGCTGCAGATTGGTTACATGCCATATAAAGTCGGGGCTGTTCGTCATGACACCAGGTTGATTATCATAGACTTTGAGGCCGTCTGCTCTCGGTTCTATCGTCAGGCTTCGGCCCGTCCGGTCTGACAATATCCAGTGAAGCGGTAAAACTGTATCCAATAGATCTAATTTTTTCTCTACAATCGTTAAAGATCGAATCTTTTCTTTTACGTCTTCCAAAGACTTACAGACTGACAGCACCCATGTCACAAACTCATGCGGGGCAATGTGAACGGTATCTTCCCGTATCGTTTTTTCGTACTCCGCATAGCCCGGAAAATAAAGTGCAGCACACGATAAACCGTTTTCATTAACGCCGTCTGCAAATAAAATATTACCAAGTTTTCTTCCCATACCGATAAACGCGTACTGTGTCTGATGGGCCTTTCCGTCAGCTTCACTGTTCCAACTG
>NZ_JBSIOT010000304.1:0-1107 GCF_053613335.1 Bacillus sp. LR--39
AAGGCACGCTATTTGAACATTATGCAGCTCGGAGACCAATTGGCGACCGGGCTGGGCACCGCTGTTGAAAGGGAAAGACGGATTCTTCTTCTGGCAGCGGTCACTCTTGCCGCTTCATGCGTGGCAGCTGCGGGGGGCATTGCGTTTCTCGGATTGATCGCGCCGCATGTGGCTAGAAGGCTGACCGGTCCACGTCACCAGACGCTGATACCGGTCTCCGCCTTCATCGGCTCATTCCTGTTTTTGCTTGCTGATACGCTGGCGAGAAATGTATTGGCACCATCAGAAATTCCGGTCGGACTTGTCATTTCCGTGCTAGGTGCGCCTTACTTTATTTATTTATTGATGAAAGCGAATTAGAGGAGGGGGCCGAATATGAATTCATTATCAACGGAACAGCTTGGAATCGGTTATGGCGACAGGGTGATTGTAGAGGATTTAAATATATCGATTCCTAAAGGGAAAATTACCACCTTAATTGGCCCGAACGGCTGCGGGAAATCAACGATTTTAAAAACAATGTCCAGAATTATGCGTTCACATGCAGGTGCCGTCTATTTAAACGGCAAAGCGATTCATAAAATGTCTACAAAGGACATTGCGAAAGATATGGCGATTCTTCCACAGACACCTGAAGCGCCGAGCGGCCTAACAGTGCACGAATTGGTGTCGTACGGCAGGTTTCCGCATCAATCAGGATTCGGCAGATTAAATGACGAAGACCGCCGGATTATCAAATGGGCTCTTGAAGAAACAGGCATGGCTGAATATGCTGAACGGCCGATTGAGGCATTGTCAGGCGGACAGCGTCAACGCGTGTGGATTGCCATGGCGCTTGCGCAAGGGACGGAACTGCTTCTGCTGGATGAACCTACAACGTATCTTGATCTTGCACATCAGCTTGAAATTCTGCAGCTGCTTGACAGACTCAACAAAGAGCAAGGGCGGACGATTTTAATGGTCATTCATGACCTTAACCATGCAGCTCGTTTTTCTCATTATATGATCGCGCTCAAAAAAGGCACGGTCATCAAGGAAGGAACTGCTCTGGAGGTCATGACACCGGACATTTTGAAGCAGGTATTTCAGATTGATGCCGAAATCGTG
>NZ_JBSIOT010000305.1:0-1106 GCF_053613335.1 Bacillus sp. LR--39
GAACGTCATTCAAACCGACGCGGCCATCAACCCCGGCAACAGCGGAGGCGCCCTTTTGAATACAAAGGGTGAAGTGATCGGCATCAACAGCATGAAAATCAGTGAAAGCGGAGTAGAAGGCATCGGATTTGCGATTCCAAGCAATGATGTCAAACCGATTGCAGAAGAGCTGATGTCTAAAGGAAAAATTGAGCGCCCGTTCATCGGAATCGGCATGATGGATCTTGAGCAGGTGCCGGAAAACTATCAAACAGGCACCCTCGGATTAAGCGGCAGCCAGTTAAACAAAGGCGTCTACATCCGCCAGGTCGCTTCAGGCTCCCCAGCTGAAAAAGCGGGCCTTAAAGAGAACGATGTCATCGTCAGCTTTAACGGAAAAGAAACCGATACAGGAAGCGCGCTGCGCAACCTTCTTTACAACGATGCAAAAATCGGGGATACGGTAAAGGTTACCCTCATTCGAAACGGCAAAACCATGACAAAACAAATCACCCTTGACCAGAAAGAATCCGCATCATCTTAACAGCATGCCCCCCTTTACGGGGCCGCCGGCTGTGCCGGATGCCTTTTATATAAAGACTCTGTTAGATTTGGATGTTGTTAAATACGCAAAAATAAAGGGAAGCCGTAGTAAAAACGGTTTCCTTCAATCTTGTTATGTAACTCACACGATTCTGAAACAATTTAAGAACCGTCTTATATAAGACGGTTCTCCAAAGATTCGATTGCCAGTTTTAGTGCAGTCAGGCGACGCTCATTTAATGTTTTTTGAGGACTGCCTTCTTTTGCTTTTGCTATTTGTTTTTCAATAGATGGAATGATACCTTTTAAAACTTTTTTAGTAGTCAATATGATTTCTTCGTTATAGCCGAAATCTTCTCCATACCAAGTACCTTTTAGGCTTTCTAAACCAATTTTCACTGCGTTTAGTCTCTTTTTGACAAGAGTTGTGTTTGAACCTTTTTCTGTCGTGCTTTTATAAGCATTTGTTAGTTTATTAAAAGTTGATTCCAAAGATTTAATGGACAAATCTTGGATTTCTTGGCTGACAGTATTCATATACAAACCTCACTTTTCATTTTTAATAACCCAACATTTTATAAATT
>NZ_JBSIOT010000306.1:0-1097 GCF_053613335.1 Bacillus sp. LR--39
GTTGTAGTTTCTGAGAATAAACAATTCAAATCCAGTTGTCGCAATAATTGCTCCCGGCAAAAGCCATGCTTTCCAGCCTGTCTGATTGCGGTACAGATGAACAAGAGCGACCCACCCCGCACCGACAAGAGCCGCAATCGGCGGTGCCAGCATGATGAGATAATAATGATGGAAAAATTCTGCGACACTGAAGAATCCGGCAATCGGTACAAGCCACGCAACCCAGAACACCGTTTCCTTCTGCTCTACAGATAATCTTCTTCTTTCTCTTGCGCCAGCGATCAGTAAGCCTGCGATTCCAAATATCGCAAATGGCAGAAGCCAGCTGATTTGATCAGATAACTCTTGTTGGAAAAGCCGCAGTGGACCAGGTGTTCCCGTTCCAAACATCCCTGAACCTGATTGCATTTTCGAACCGGTTCCTGTACCGCCTTTCCCTCCGTCTCCGCCGGGTCCGCCTTGGCCGCCATCTCCGCCGCTTGGAGGGCCTCCTTGACCGCCGCTTGGCATTTCTCCGCCGCTTGGCATTTGGCCATTGGATGGAGGCGCCGCCATATTGCCATTTGAAGATTTGTCATCATTTGATGAGCTGCTGCTTGATGACTGATTAGGCGGTGCTTGAGTGTTATCAGAAGAAGACATTTCTTTTGAAGCGTCTTTGTTTGGCGCACCCTGGCCGCCGCCTGAATTTTGGCCTGTCAGCCGCTGGATTCCGTTATAGCCGAAAGCCAATTCCAAAACAGAGTTGGTTTGGCTGCTTCCGATATAAGGCCGCTTGCTTGCAGGGATATTGTCGACAATGAGCGGCCACGATAACGAAACGGCTGCTAATACGGCTAACGCACTGACCAGCGAAATGATTTTTTTCTTCACCGCGGCATTTGCCGCAATCAAATAGAACAATAGGAAGGCCGGTAAAATCATGTAAGCCTGAAGCATTTTTGTATTGAATCCTACTCCAACAACGAAAAACGCCGCTAACAGCCAGATCAGTTTTCCTTTTCTGATCGCTTTAAAGAGAAGCCATGTAGCAAGCAATAAGAAAAATACCAGTAATGCATCAACATTGTTTGTACGTGCTACAGCTACAGCAATCG
>NZ_JBSIOT010000307.1:0-1096 GCF_053613335.1 Bacillus sp. LR--39
TGGAAGAAATGCGCCGCCTAAACCGACAAATGCCAGCGGACTAGACTATTACACTGTTGTCCTGCCTCACCAAGAGGAGCTGGATTTAGTGGCAAACCGAGTCAAACATGCCGGGTATTCGATTGAAGAGACGGAAAACAGCTTTCGTGTGAAAGACCCTGTTTCCGGCGCCTATATTACATTTGTGATTTAACTGCAATCCCCTTGCCAAAAAAACGGCAGGGGGATTTTTTATTTTTGTCCGCCTTGTTATGATGAGAGAACCACCAACTTGTTAGGAGGCGTTTACATGGAACTCAACCACCTTGTGACGGGCAAAATAACATTAAATCAATATGTGCATCGCTTAGAGCAAAAGGATGTTTCATTTTACGTCCACTATTGGGGAGCGATGACGAACCACTATAACACACTACTTCATAAGCATTCCTTTTATGAAATTTGTTACGTGGTAAGAGGTGAAGGATATTACCTTGAAGGTGATCGTACATATCCGCTTCGTGAACAGACGATTTTTTTGTCAAAGCCGGAGCATTTGCACCAAATCAAAAGTGAAACAGGTCTGTTCCTTTTTTACGTCGCTTTCGAGCTGAGCGAGGATCAGTCAAGCGCCGAATGGATCAAAGTGATGGAAGAAGTGAAACAAAGCCCCTTTATCACAATGCAATTGAAAGATGGCGAACCGCCGGGCCTGCTTTGGAAAACGTTAATGCTGCAAGCAGCGCAGCCTGTCAATGCTTTTGACAAAGAGGTCCTATCTCATTTGTCGCATGCATTGATCCTGTCATTAATCCAAACCTTTCTCCCGTCCGCCCAACGCCTGAAACAAAAGCAGCCCATTCACACATCTTCTGCTTTGCTGACAGAGGTGAAACTGCACATAAAAGACAATCTGTCACAGCCGTTAAAGCTGACGGATGTCGCTAGCCACTTTCATATCTCAGGGAGGCATTTATCACGTTTATTTGCAGCAGAACTGGGTGTCAGCTACTCTGAGTTTGTCCAAAATGAAAAAATCAATAAAGCCGCAGCGCTGCTGAAGTCAACGAATCTATCGATAAAGGAAATAGCAGAAGAAATAGGATTCTCTGTACAT
>NZ_JBSIOT010000308.1:0-1093 GCF_053613335.1 Bacillus sp. LR--39
TGATCGTCAGCTGATTGTTCTCGTTTAGTGAAAATGTGCTGCTTTTTGAATAACGGATTCCATCCGCTGTTTGAACCGGATAAAAAAGAGCAGCTTTTTCATTGGTTTCCGCACTCATCGGAACTTGATTTTCGATCAATGCAATGTCTGTAGGCTGGTCTGTGGACTTCAGGCTTCCCTGTGTAAAGAGAGGCTTGAGCTCCTGCATATACACTCCGGTATTCACGGAACCGATTTCCGTCCTTGATGTCCCGGCCGGAGATTTTGATTCTATTCTGCTGAGCAGCATCTCAGGGAACGCGCGCATAGAGCCTTGATCAGCTTTATATCCTGATGTATTTGCGTTAGCAATATTATTTGAAAGCATTTCCGTTCTTCGCTGCTGGGCAATCATTGCGGATGTTGCTGTATATAATCCTTTTAACAAATTTCCCACCTCTAAAAATGGCATTTTTTCCAGTTGTCATATAGGAACGTTCGTTCTATAATAAAAACTCAGTATTTTATCCTATTATCGTCATTTAACATCTTTTCGTGAAGGCTTTTTCATAAAAAAACCTCATTCTTTTTCAGAATGAGGTTTGTGAAATCAGCTTAGTTTGCGTTTAGGAAGCTTGTCCATATTATCAAGCATGACACCTGTGCCGATGGCTACGCAATCCATAGGATTTTCAGCAACGAGGACCGGTACCTTCAGCTCTTCAGCAAGCAGCTGGTCAAGGCCGTTTAAGAGCGCGCCTCCGCCGGTAATAATAACGCCGCGGTCAATAATATCAGCAGAAAGTTCAGGCGGTGTTCTTTCGAGCACTTGTTTCGCAGCCTGAACAATAACAGCGACAGATTCACGAAGGGCTTCTTCAACTTCTTTACTGTTTACTGTAATTGTTCTTGGAAGACCGGAAACCATGTCCCGTCCGCGAATGGAAATTTCCTCGTGACGTGCGTCTGGGAAAACAGTTGCGACTTTAATCTTAATATCCTCCGCAGTACGTTCGCCGATCAGCAGCTTGTACTCGCGTTTGATATAATTTAAGATTTCCATGTCAAACTTGTCCCCAGCCATCTTAATAGAAGAGGAGGTGACAATATCGCC
>NZ_JBSIOT010000309.1:0-1091 GCF_053613335.1 Bacillus sp. LR--39
ATTTCTGAGCGGCGATACCAGCTGCTCCAAATAATGCTCGGACAAATTATTCGTCTGTGCGATGCTTTTTAATGAAGTCGGGCCTTCACCGTGCTTTTTTGCAAGCTCGATCATAATGGTGAGCCCGTATCTTCCCTTAGTTGATATTTTCAACATGAACACCTCTGTTATTTCATGATTTTCCACATTTATAATGGTAATTTCTATATGTTTCGTCCGTTTATTATCTTATAGACCAACTGTTATTATAACATACCTTCAGCGAATTTTCATTGAGGCAGAAGGAAAGGGGCCTTTACCCTTTTCTAATGTACGGTTTTCCGTTACCCTGTAATTAAGTAAGGAGAGATGATAGATGAAGCCATTGGCATATCGGATGCGTCCGACAAAAATAGAGGATATTATCGGCCAGCAGCATCTGGTGGCTGAAGATAAAATTATTGGCAGAATGGTCCAGGCAAAATATTTGTCATCCATGATTTTGTACGGGCCGCCCGGAATTGGAAAAACATCAATCGCAACAGCAATCGCCGGTTCAACAAGTATTGCTTTTCGAAAGCTGAATGCTGTCATTAACAATAAAAAAGATATGGAAATCGTAGCTCAGGAAGCCAAGATGTCCGGCCAAGTGATTTTGATTCTGGATGAAGTCCACAGGCTGGATAAAGGAAAACAGGATTTTCTATTACCCTATTTAGAAAACGGAATGATCATTTTGATCGGAGCAACGACGGCTAACCCGTATCATGCCATTAATCCGGCGATCAGAAGCCGGACCCAGATTTTTGAGCTTGAACCGTTAACACCTGATCTGATTAAACAGGCACTGGAACGTGCGCTCCATGATGAGCATCGGGGCCTTGGCACCTATTCTGTATCCATTGATGATCAGGCGATGGAGCATTTTGCCCACGGATGCGGAGGAGATGTCCGCTCCGCTTTAAATGCGCTTGAGCTTGCCGTGTTGTCAACGAAGGAGTCAGCAGACGGTGAAATTCACATTACATTAGAAACCGCGGAAGAATGCTTGCAGAAAAAAAGCTTTTCTCACGATAAAGATGGTGACGCGCATTATGATGTACTGTCCGCTT
>NZ_JBSIOT010000310.1:0-1090 GCF_053613335.1 Bacillus sp. LR--39
TTTTCCGCTTCTTGGTCACCGACCACAAGCATGTACGGGATTTTTTGCATTTGCGCTTCACGGATTTTGTAGCCGATTTTTTCATCGCGGCTGTCGACTTCAACACGCAGGCCTTCACGCTGCAGGCGTTCCTGCACTTTTTTCGCGTAGTCTAAATGCACAGCCGGAGAAACCGGAATGACTTGGAACTGAACCGGTGCAAGCCATGTCGGCAGCGCGCCTTTGTGTTCTTCGATTAAGAAGGCAACAAAGCGTTCCATTGTTGAAACGACACCTCTGTGAATGACAACCGGACGGTGCTGCTTGCCGTCCTCACCGATGTATGTCAGGTCGAAACGTTCCGGCAATAAGAAATCAAGCTGAACCGTAGACAGTGTTTCTTCTTTTCCGATCGCAGTTTTCACCTGAACATCAAGTTTAGGGCCGTAGAATGCCGCTTCACCTTCTGCTTCGTAATAGTCGTGGCCGATTTCGTCCATTGCCTCTTTCAGCATGGATTGCGCTTTGTTCCACATTTCATCGTCATCAAAATATTTCTCTGTATCTTCCGGATCGCGGTAAGACAGACGGAATGTGTAATCACTTAAACCGAAGTCTTCATAAACATCCTGGATTAAACGGACTGTACGGATAAACTCATCCTTAATTTGATCCGGGCGCACAAAGATGTGTGCATCATTTAACGTCATTCCGCGTACCCGTTGAAGCCCTGACAGCGCACCTGACATTTCATAGCGGTGCATCGTTCCAAGCTCCGCAATACGAATCGGAAGCTCGCGGTAACTGTGAATGTCTTGTTTGTAAATCATCATATGGTGCGGACAGTTCATCGGACGCAATACAAGTGTTTCATTGTCCATTTCCATCGGAGGGAACATGCCTTCCTGATAATGGTCCCAGTGTCCTGATGTTTCATACAGCTCTTTGCTGCCTAGCACAGGTGTGTATACGTGCTCATAGCCGAGGCTGATTTCTTTATCGACAATGTAGCGCTCGATGACGCGGCGGATTGTCGCGCCTTTTGGCAGCCAAAGCGGCAGGCCTTGTCCGACTTTTTGAGAGTTCGCAAACAGCTTTAATTCTTTGCCGA
>NZ_JBSIOT010000311.1:0-1089 GCF_053613335.1 Bacillus sp. LR--39
ATGGGAAGGGTCTCGAAGCCGGTTCAAATGATTGACAAACTCATCAAGAATGGGATCTTCAGGCGCGTAATGATCAACTAAGAGAAAACGTCCGTCCTGTTTTAGTACGCGTGCAACCTCTCTGACAGCTTTGCGGACATCTGAAAAATGGTGGGCTGCGTATCGGCAGGTGATGATGTCAAATGAATCGTCGGGGAAGGGGAGTGACTCTGCCGTTCCTTGCTGAAAGCGTACGTTTTCAGCTCCTTTTTCTTGCGCGAAGGAGGACGCAACCTCAACCATCTCTTTCGTTGCATCAACACCGATGCACTCCTGTACATAAGGAGAAAATGCCAGGGCCGTATGGCCGGCGCCCGCTCCTATATCCAGCACTCGATGCTCTGCCCGGCATTCCGCTGTTTTGATCATCAACCCCAAATCTTCCCCCTCGGCAAATACCTTTTCATCCCGATACATCTCGGCGTTTTTAGAAAACGGTGTTTCATTTGTCATTTGAACCAGCTCCTTCTTTTCGTAAATGATGATATGGATTATGTTAGCAATTTCTGTTATGATTCGTCCAAGATATAAAAATGATGAAAATGATAGGTTCAACCTATGGAGGCTGAAATGGATATTAAAGTGATGGAATATGCAGCGGAAATTGCCCGGCGCCAAAGCTTTACAAAGGCGGCGGAACATCTTCATATCGCACAGCCGTCTCTCAGCCAGCAAATCAAAAAGCTTGAGGCTGAGCTGGGGCTTACCCTTTTTCACAGATCCCATGGCTCTGTTACACTGACACCTCACGGCAGGCGTTTCATTGAAAAAGCCGAGGACATCATTCGTTCCAGAGATGATTTGCTTCGGGAAATGCAGGAGCGATCACAGGGAATCGGTCATAAATTATCCATCGGGATTCCTGCTGTAACAGGGAGATATCTCTTTCCTCCGCTGCTGAAGCAGTTTTTGGCGCGCTATCCTCATGTGGAGGTTCAGCTTGTTGAATAAGATCCGGTTTCATTAGAGAAGATGACGGCAAAGGGAGAAGTTGACCTTTCTGTTTTATCCTTGCCCATCGAGGATGAACGGCTCTCCATTACACCCTTG
>NZ_JBSIOT010000312.1:0-1088 GCF_053613335.1 Bacillus sp. LR--39
AATACGATTATTCATACGGGAGCGACGCCTGTGTTTGCGGATATTGACCAAAACACGCTCAATATTGACCCGGTAAAGCTTGAGGCGGCCGTCACATCGCGAACGAAAGCAGTTGTGCCCGTCCACTTTAGCGGGCAGTCCTGCGATATGGATGCAATATTGGCTATTGCCCAAAATCATGGTTTATTCGTGCTGGAGGATGCGGCACATGCGGTATATACGACTTATAAGCAAAGAATGATCGGTTCTATCGGGGATGCAACGGCATTCAGCTTTTACGCCACCAAAAACCTCGCGACAGGGGAAGGCGGCATGCTGACGACTGATGATGAGGAGCTTGCCGATAAGATCCGGGTGCTAAGCCTTCACGGCATGAGTAAAGCCGCATGGAACCGTTATTCTTCAAATGGCAGCTGGTACTATGAAGTCGAATCGCCCGGCTATAAGATGAATATGTTTGATTTGCAGGCGGCCCTCGGACTTCATCAGCTGAAACGGCTGGATGATATGCAGAAACGGAGAGAAGAGATTGCCGGCCGCTATCAAACCGCTTTTCAGCAGATTCCTGGGCTGATCACGCCGTTTGTCCATGATGACGGCAGGCACGCCTGGCATCTATATGTTCTGCAAGTTGATGACAAAAAGGCCGGGGTTACGCGCAGCGAAATGATTACGGCTTTAAAGGATAAATACAATATCGGCACTAGCGTTCATTTTATTCCAGTACACATTCATCCGTATTATCAAAAGCAATTTGGATATAAGGAAGCGGACTTTCCGAATGCCATGAATTACTATAAACGAACCCTTTCTCTCCCGCTCTATCCATCAATGTCTGACGACGATGTAGATGATGTCATTGAAGCTGTGCGGGATATCGTAAAAGGGGCTGATTAAGTGTATACGGTAAAAGAAAATGTCTCCAAAGAGTTGATTGAGGAATTTCTCCAAAGCCGACAGCTTACACTGGATGTTCCGTATCAATTTTCCCTCGGCCTTTTTGAAAACAGCAGGCTCCAAGGCGTATTGCTTTACGAAGATTCTTTGTGGGAAAGCAAGGTGCTTCAGAAGAAAGTCATGAACGTCAA
>NZ_JBSIOT010000313.1:0-1088 GCF_053613335.1 Bacillus sp. LR--39
CGAAATACTTGGAGAGCTGATGAAAAAGCTGGAGCAAGTAAATCCTGATGATCTCCAATCTAAGAAAAAGGGTTTTTTGGCACGCATGTTTGGAAGAGTATCAAGTTCTCTTCAAGAAGTGCTGTCTAAATACCAAAAGACCAGTGTGCAGATAGACAGAATCAGCTTGAAGCTGGAGCACTCTAAAAATGCTTTAATCAGTGACAACAAGCTGTTAGAGCAGTTATATGAAAAAAATAAAGAATATTTTGCCGCGCTGAATGTTTATATTGCTGCAGGAGAACTGAAGCTGGAGGAATTAAAAACTAAAACAATTCCTGAACTGAAGCAACAGGCTGAATCGAGTGATCATAACCAAATGGCCGTTCAAGAGATGAATGATTTAATTCAATTTGCTGACCGGTTAGATAAAAGGGTTCATGATTTGTTGCTGAGCAGGCAAATTACAATCCAAAGTGCACCGCAAATCAGGCTGATTCAAAATACAAACCAAGCGTTAGCTGAAAAGATCCAGTCATCCATTGTGACAGCGATTCCGCTATGGAAAAATCAAGTTGCCATTGCACTGACGCTTTTAAGGCAGCGCAATGCAGTGGATGCACAACAGAAAGTATCTGATACAACCAATGAGCTTTTGCTGAAAAACGCGGAGCTTTTAAAAACCAATACAATTGAAACTGCACGGGCAAATGAAAGAGGCCTTGTTGATATAGATACCTTGAAGAAGGTGCAGGAAAGCTTAATAAGCACGCTTGAAGAAACGCTAACTATACAAGAAGAAGGACGAATCAAACGCCGTCAGGCAGAAGAAGAGCTCATGATGATGGAAGGCGACCTGAAGCAAAAGCTGCTTACAATAAAGGAAAGATAGTTACCAGTAAGTCTGGCTTTAAGTTCTCTCAGAGGCACGATATAATAAGGTGTAAGAAGACACATTCAAAGGATTGTTTTCATGAACACACCTTTATATAAAGCATTAATTCAACATGCGAGAAGAAATTCTCATTCATTTCATGTTCCGGGACATCACAATGGAGATGTCTTTTTTGATGACGCTAAGTCAATATTCGATCCGCTTCTCACCATTG
>NZ_JBSIOT010000314.1:0-1087 GCF_053613335.1 Bacillus sp. LR--39
AAAGCAGAAAGCGACATTTCCGCTTTCCGAATGATCTCTTGATTTCTCAATTGATTTCCTCCTCCTTGACTGGTTTTACAGCAGTCCGCTCCAGATTGGTTTTTTGACTTGCTCTGTATTGCCGCCCGTATCGTCCGCTGTCTGCTTAGACGCGCCTCGCGCTTTTTCCAAAGCCTCGATGCGTTCGATCAGCGGGGCAAGCATGTCTTCAACGAGCTTTTTCAGACGCTCGTCATCACCCGTCTGCTCCGGCTTTTCCTCCGTGTCTGTGTTTTTTTCAATCCGCTCAAGCCGTTTGAGCAGAGGGTAAAGCGCATGCTCGAATGATTCTTTCATGTCTTCTTTTCTCATTTCTTCAGTCTCCTTCCCTGTTTTGTCAGCAAGCATTTGCTTGAATACACTAAAGAACCCTGCTTTTTCGACCGGTTCTTCTTCATACACATCTGCATTGCCCGCCATGCTGTAGCCGGTGATGATTCCAGCCTTGATCTGTTCCCACACCTCGTCAGACGCTCTTGTCACGAGCACCCATGAGCCCTTTGTAATCCGCTTTGACCCGATCATAAAATCATCGGGCGCCACATAGGACTCGACCACGACGCCGGTTCCGCCCTCAAAGCTGTGATTGATATCAATCTCCCGTGCCTCCGCGAGAAAACCGTGCGCCGCTTTTTCAATTTCCTCGGCGGTCATAAAATCGCCGTGTGCATCAGGAACATCAGGCTCATACACGATTCCGTACACGAGCTTTTGTTCATCCTGCTCACTTTTTGTAAACAGCCGAACCTTTTTTTCAAATGACGGAGGTTTGGCTGACTTCGTAAAGAAAAATTCTGTCTGGTTAGCCGCCTTGTCCACATAACTGACAAAGCTGATTTTGGCATTTCTTAATTCTCGCGCCACCTGCTTGATTCACCTCCCTTCAGGACGTTTTGATATCTTCGATGCTTTCTTTCAACTCCTGCATGAGCACAGTCAGGTTTGTCTTTTCCGCATCCTGTCCTGCAGGCCGTTTATAAATGTCCTCAGGCCACTCCTCAAGTGTTTTCCCAAGCACCCGTCCGGCAAGGTCGCGTAAATCATTCGG
>NZ_JBSIOT010000315.1:0-1085 GCF_053613335.1 Bacillus sp. LR--39
TTTTCCCGTTCGCTATTTCAGTCAGAACGTCTTTTTCCCTTCTAGTTAATTGATAGTATTTTTCTTTTTCCGGGTCGTGCTGATTTTTCATATGTGTTAGCACATGGGGCATAATAGCTGTAGAAAGCTTGTATTCGCCACCATGCACTTGTCTTAGTGTTTTCACCAATTCCTCGGGCTCCGTATCCTTTAATTGATACGCCTTCGCGCCTGCCTGAAGCGCGGGGATGACGTGCTCCTGATCAGAGTAGCTCGTCAGCACAATGATATTCGTATCCGGAAATTGCTGTATTGCTTTTTTAATGGCTTGAATGCCGTCCATCTCGGGCATAGACAGATCCATTAGCACAAGATCCGGCTTTGTCTCTTCGATGACACGGAGAGCTTCTAATCCAGTTGCAGCTTCTCCGACAACTTCAATATCATCCTGGGTGGCAAAGAAAAAACGCAGACCCTTTCTGACAACATGATGATCATCAGCAATGACAATTTTCATACCGCCCCTCCTTTTCGGCTTGTTAGCGGAAGCCTGATGGACAGCTTTGTTCCAGTTCCAAGCGCTGACTCAATCCAAAACTTAGCTCCGGCTTTTTCCGCTCGTTCTTTCATACCCTTGATGCCAAGTGAAGGCAGATCGGCATGCGCTTCATAGCGAAATCCTGCCCCATGATCGATGATATCCAGCTCCGCATGGCACAAAGAAGCAGTCAGACTAACATACGCCGTATCCGTTCCGGCATGCTTTTTGCAGTTATTTAAAGCTTCCTGTACGACACGCCATAGCATATGCTCCTGCTCATCAGTCAGAACAGGACAGCCTTTTTGTGTAAAAATGATCTTCAATCCAATGAGCGCACCATAGCTTTTAATGGCTTCAGCCAGCCCTTTTTCCAATCCTCCGGGGCGAAGCTGCCAAATTAACGCTTTCATTTCTGCGAGCGCGTCCTGTGATAGGTTTTGGATGAAATCAATCATCTGCTGTAAATTCTCATCTTTTGTTAGTGTCTTCGCAGCTTTGGCAGTTAAACTGACGGAAAACAGCATTTGATTGACTGAATCGTGAAGCTCCTGAGCGAGGCGGTTAC
>NZ_JBSIOT010000316.1:0-1085 GCF_053613335.1 Bacillus sp. LR--39
GCTTGATTGTCATGTAGTCAATCAACTGCTTCAGCGACCAGCTGCCATTTTTGACAAAGTGTGTGTAAAGAAGCGGGAATGCTGTTTCTAAGCCGACAATTCCGAATGGCGCCAGTTTCATTTCTGTTTTTTTCTCTTCTTCCGTATGCGGTGCATGGTCTGTTGCGATAAAATCAATTGTTCCGTCTAAAAGACCTTCAATTAAAGCAGCTCTGTCTTCTGCACTGCGGAGCGGCGGATTCATTTTATAGTTTGTGTCCAGCCCCGGGATGTCCTCATCACAAAGCAGCAAATGATGCGGCGACACTTCTGCTGTCACTCTGATTCCCGCTTTTTTCGCATCGCGTACAACTCTGACAGATTCTTTCGTGCTGATATGGCATACATGATAGTGGCAGTTTGCCGCTTCAGCCAGCAGCACATCGCGAGCAATATGAACCGATTCACACACAGAAGGAATGCCGTTTAGCCCGTTCGCTTTGGAGAATGTCCCCTCATGTACGCTTCCTCCGTAAATTAAGGAGTTGTCCTCGCAATGTGCAACAATCGCTTTGTCAATTGCGGCTGCCCGTTTCATCGCTTCATACATCATTCCTGCTGTCTGTATACCAACGCCGTCATCTGTAAAAGCAAATGCCCCGGCTTCTTTTAACGCTTCAAAGTTTGTCATTTCATCGCCGATTTGTCTGATCGTAATGGATGCATATGGAAGAACTCTGACGCATGATGTTTCTTTAATTCTGTTTTGCAGCCATTCCATCTGCTCCTTTGTATCAGGAACCGGCCGCGTATTCGGCATTGCTGCTACTGTAGTATAGCCGCCGCGTGCCGCCGCTTTGGCCCCGGTTTCAATTGTTTCTTTTTTCTCTCCGCCAGGCTCTCTGAAATGCACGTGGAGATCAACAAACCCAGGTGAAACGAGCAAACCTTTCGCATCAATTACCGTTTCATTATCCGTTGCATCAAGCTTGCCGATTGCGGTGATGGTTTCTCCAGTCACTCGGATATCCGCTTCTGTTTTTTCACCATTTTCGTTTAGTATCCAGCCGTTTTTAATGAGATATGACATACGCTGCTTCTCCTCT
>NZ_JBSIOT010000317.1:0-1081 GCF_053613335.1 Bacillus sp. LR--39
CCGAATGATGTTGATTTGTCTAAGGATTTTCAGCCGCTGATTGATTTTTTTGTTTCTTAAACGAAAAAGACTGCCCTCCCCCGGGGCAGTCTTTCTTTGTTAAATATGAAACAGCCAGACGACGAGCGGGCCGAAGAATGAGCCGAGCACCGCACAAAGCGTCATGGATACGGAACTCATGGATACGGCCAATTCCCCATATTCCAATGCTTTAGAGGTGCCCAGTGCATGGGAGGCGCTGCCTAATGCAATGCCTTGTCCTAGGGAACTGCGTATGCGAAGCCATTTTAGGAAAAGCGGCCCGAGGATGACGCCTGAAAAGCCCGCAATCATGACAAATACGACTGTCATGGAAGGGACGCCGCCAAGACCGGCGGCGATCTGAATAGCGACAGGTGTTGTGATCGACTTTGGCAGAATGGATAATAAGAGATCATGATCAATCCCGAATGCTTCTGCGAAGATCAGCCCGCTGATCATTCCCATGCATAATCCGACCAGGACGCCGCCTAGAATTGGAACACAATGTTTGACAATAATATGCCATTGTTTATAAAGCGGATAGGCCAGTGCCACGACAGCCGGCCCAAGCAAAGAATTGATCCATTTCCCCCCGATCATATAGCCTTCATAGGAAACATGAAACATCATCAAAGCCGCTACAATCAAAATGGTCGTTGTCAGAACGGGGATAAGAAATGGAAGCGGGAATCGCTTATAGAGTTTGACCATCGCTAAATAAGCGGCAACTGTTAAAAGAATTATAATGATCGCGATGCATGCTTGCTGCATTTCTCTTTCTCCTCCCGTTTTTTTGCTTTTTTCTCTAATAGCTGGCTGGCGAATCCAGCCGCAATGATCGTGACGATGGTGCTCAGAACGACTGTAATCAGCAGCATCAGACCATTGAATGAAATGAGAGACGGATAGTTTATCACTCCTGTCATTGCCGGGATGAACAACAATGGAAGGAAGGATAATATAAACCCTGCTCCGTCTTCAATGATGGAGACGGGAACAATACGGAGGCCTAAGCAGATCAGAAGCAATACCAATCCAACGATGCTTCCTGACACGGGTA
>NZ_JBSIOT010000318.1:0-1081 GCF_053613335.1 Bacillus sp. LR--39
TCCAACCGCTGAGTCATATATGATTTCATGAATAATCCCTCTTATCTTTGTAAGTCTAAACTATTTATCCATTATACTGAAGATTTGATAAAAATCAATTTATGACAGAATTTTTAAACCAACCGCTGAGCATAAAATCAACGCGATAAAGAAGATCCGTTTGGCGTCTTTCTGCTCCTTGTAAAAGAGGATGCCGACAAGCGCCCCGCCGGCGGTGCCAATTCCTGTCCAGACGGCGTAAGCCGTTCCCATCGGAATGGTTTCCATTGCGTACGACAGCAAGGAAAATGAAGCGGCAAAACCAACAATGATCAACAGCACCCATTTCACGCTTTTTTCTTTCGCATATTGATTCATAAGGGCCACGCCGGCCATTTCTAAACAGCCCGCGCACAGTAAACTGATCCAGTGCAGCATTATGCCTCGCCTCCTTTTTCCTCTGTCTCATCCTGTGTCACAAGCTTCAACCCGATTACACCGATTAAGAGCACGCCAATTAACAATAGCTTCGGCCATCCAACCGGTTCATGAAACAGAACGATTTCACTAAGTACTGTTCCCGCTGTGCCGAGCCCGGTAAAGACGGCATACACGGTACCAACAGGCAGACTGTGAGTCGCCTTTATTAGAAGATAAAAACTGAATATGATGCCGATGGCAGTGCCGCTCCATGTTAAGGCTGAGTCAGCGTGCTTTAAGCCTATTACCCAAACAACCTCGAAAACAGCGGCAAGCACGACCAATCCCCATTTCATTTTGAGTCATTCCTTTCTATCTATTAGGATTCTCCGAAAACAAAAAAACCCCGGACAGTCGTCTCACATGAGATTGACTCTCCCGGGCTTTTTTCCCTCCGTGTGCATACGCGCTTCTATTTACGCGTATGTGTTTTCTCTCGGACCAGTCCATGTCAATTGACATGCGGAACCCTAGAAAACTTTACATGATATCATGATACTAAACTCAGCTCTATCTTTCAATTGTAAGATTTTCTTTCATATACCGCGATCGGTTTATTCCATTTTCTGGTCGTTTTGCTGTAATGCATGCCAATTTTCTCCGCTACCCGTATGGACGCTTT
>NZ_JBSIOT010000319.1:0-1080 GCF_053613335.1 Bacillus sp. LR--39
GTGCGGCCTTAACGTGCTCGGCCCGTTCTATTCCAGCTATGCAGTTCCAGCCTTTGGAGAAATCAATACGCTTTGGAGCGCTTTACTGTTTGTGGCGGCAGGCGGAATTCTTGCCTTATTTTTTAACAAAGATAAATTTACTCCGATACAAAAACAAGATCAGCCGAAATGGAAAGAACTGTCGAAGGCATTTACGATTATGTTTGAAAACCCTAAGGTAGGCATCGGCGGAGTGGTCAAGACGATTAATGCGATAGGACAATTTGGATTTGCCATCTTTCTTCCTACTTATTTAGCACGATACGGGTATTCGGTTTCGGAATGGCTGCAAATATGGGGGACGCTGTTTTTTGTGAATATTGTGTTTAATATCATTTTCGGTGCAGTCGGAGATAAACTTGGCTGGCGCAATACGGTCATGTGGTTTGGCGGTGTCGGATGCGGTATTTTTACGCTGGCGCTGTATTACACGCCTCAGCTGATCGGGCATCAGTATTGGGTGCTCATGATTATCGCCTGCTGCTACGGCGCGGCTTTAGCAGGGTACGTCCCATTAAGCGCGCTTTTGCCGACGCTTGCACCTGATAATAAAGGTGCTGCCATGTCAGTGTTGAATTTGGGATCTGGTTTATGTGCGTTTATCGCGCCAGGCATCGTGAGTCTTTTCATTGGGCCGCTCGGTGCAGGTGGCGTGATTTGGATCTTTGCGGCATTGTATTTTTTCAGTGCCTTTCTGACGCGATTCTTGACAATTTCTGAGCAAAGCACAGATGTGTATACGGAGGAACGGTTTGTCAGGGAAAATGTGCAGACAAATTTTGATAAAACGGTTAAGCAGTAGCCTCTTTGGTCAAACTAATCATAAACGTGTGCAAAGAGGTGTAGAGGGTGAAACGATTCAGCACGGCGTATCTTTTGCTGGGCATTCTTTGCTCAGCGGCAGTATTTTTAATAGGAGCTCCTTCCCGCGCACTTGGCGCGGAAGTGGAGCACTATGAGCCGCTGCAGGTGCATGTGCAGCTTGAAAAGGTGTATTTGGACGGCGATGTCAGCATTGAGCATAAGCATGAAAAAGTGTTT
>NZ_JBSIOT010000320.1:0-1076 GCF_053613335.1 Bacillus sp. LR--39
GTAACGCCGGAATCATCGGCACGCTAGTTTTAGCGCATCAGGCCTTACAAGCAGAGACAGCATCCGGGGAGGTGCGATCATGACGCATCCATTATTTTTAGAGCCTGTCTTTAAAGAAAGACTATGGGGAGGGACGAAGCTTCGTGACGCTTTTGGCTACGCAATACCCTCACAAAAAACAGGTGAGTGCTGGGCCGTTTCTGCACATGCCCATGGCCCGTCGGCTGTAAAGAACGGCCCGCTGGCAGGAAAGACACTAGATCAAGTATGGCAAGATCACCCAGAGATATTCGGGTTTCCGGATGGTAAGCTGTTTCCGCTGCTGGTAAAGCTGCTGGACGCCAATATGGATCTCTCCGTGCAAGTCCATCCTGATGATGATTATGCAAAACTGCATGAAAATGGCGACCTTGGTAAAACGGAGTGCTGGTATATCATTGATTGCAAAGATGACGCCGAACTGATTTTGGGACATCACGCAAGCACAAAGGAGGAATTCAAACAACGAATAGAAAGCGGTGATTGGAACGGGCTGCTGAGGCGAATCAAAATCAAGCCCGGAGATTTCTTTTATGTGCCAAGCGGTACACTCCATGCATTATGTGAGGGAACCCTTGTCCTTGAAATCCAGCAAAACTCTGATACAACGTATCGCGTATACGATTATGACCGCTGTAATGACCAGGGCCAAAAAAGAACTCTTCATATAGAAAAAGCCATGGAAGTCATAACGATACCGCATATCGATAAAGTGCATACACCGGAAGTAAAAGAAGTTGGTAACGCTGAGATAATTGTTTATGTGCAATCAAATTATTTCTCAGTGTACAAATGGAAGATTAGCGGCCGAGCTGCTTTTCCTTCACATCAAACCTATTTGCTGGGGAGTGTTCTGAGCGGATCAGGACGAATCATAAATAATGGTATTCAGTATGAATGCAATGCAGGCTCACACTTTGTCTTGCCTGCGCATTTTGGCGAGTTTTCAATAGAAGGAACATGTGAATTCATGATATCTCATCCTTAATGAATGGGGGAGTTGCATTTGTTTAAGAAACATACGATCTCTTTGCTCA
>NZ_JBSIOT010000321.1:0-1074 GCF_053613335.1 Bacillus sp. LR--39
GCAACAAACATGTCTCTGATTCTTTTTAATACCATACCTGATTCCTCCTAATATATTGATATTATTTTTTCTTCAAAAATTCTTCCCATTCGTCATCAAAGTGAGATTGGTAGGCAGCAGAAGCCGGTTCAGGATCAAAAGATGATACACCGTTATCAGCTGATCCGTTTTTCATCAGCTTCCAGCCGTAATACACCATAGCGGCTGCCAATGCGATTCCGACGACAAACGGAAGTGAGCAGATGAGCATAATGGCTCCGATACCGCCCACGATGATTCCCGTGATGGTTTTTCCCGCGGCAAACCTTTTGACTCCTGCGTATGTCATTAAGCTCCCGATGGCGAGCGGGATGATAAAGCCGAAGCTTCCCCCTCCAAAAAAGACGGATATCCCAAATACAATTAATAAGAATCCGCCTATTGTTTTCTTGTTGATCTTCATGCAGATCCTCCTTTCGTTTTCCTTGTCTTCATCTTATACAAGTTGGAAGATATGCAAAACGAATCAGAGATTGATTTTTATATAAGACCGGAGTCGTATCTCGCACAGGACCCATTGGCACAAAAAAACGCCATGCACGAGGCATGGCGTTTTAAAACCCTTTACAGATGAACACTTGCTTCCCTTTCTTTAATCAGGTCGGACCTTTCTGCTTTGGCCAGTTTTGTAAACAGCAAGATTCCGATACCCGCAATAATTTCGACAATCCCGCCGGCAGCGATCACTTTACCTGAGCCGAAAGCATTTGCGGCATACCCGCAAATGACAGCTCCGGCAGGGATCGAAATATTGGAGATCATATGTATAACGGCGTAAACCTGCGGCTGATCCTCACTATCCACAGACGTCTGGATAATCGTGTACTCAGGAACATTAACAGCACTGACTGCGGCGCCAAAGGTAAAAGCAGCGAAAAAGACGAGCGGCAAAAAGGTATTCATCCCGGTAATAAAGAAAGCAAATCCTTCAATAATGCCGGCAGTGACGAATAACAAGCCGTACCTGTTTACCTTGACTTTCGCCAGCACAAACCCTAATAAAAACGCGCCCGCGGCGGTGGTGGCCTTTAAAAG
>NZ_JBSIOT010000322.1:0-1069 GCF_053613335.1 Bacillus sp. LR--39
GTTTAGTTTTTCGTAACAGATATTCGCGCTGTAGCCGGTAATCACTCCTTTGTCTTCAAGCTTCCTGACACGCTCCGCAGCGCTTGGCGAACTGAGTCCGACAAGCTTTCCCAGCTCAACCATCGTTAATCTGCCGTTTCGCTGCAAATGCGAGAGAATCTGAAGGTCTGTATCGTCCATTTGTCTGGCTCCTTTACATATTTAGGCGAATGAATGAAAATTCCTTTGATCGTAAGGCAATGCTGTTGATTTACCTTCATTGTAGCATATGGATGCCGTCTTATTTTTTCTATAATAAAGCCATCAATCAGAGAGGAGGCATCATGTTGCCAGAATTACAGCGCTCTATTACTTGGATACAAGGGACGGCGTTAACGATTGGGGCGGTTTTAGGATGCGGGATATTAATTTTGCCGTCTGTTACCGCGGACACGGCCGGTCCGGCTTCTTTATTTGTCTGGGTATTCATGTCTTTTTTATCTTTTCTTCTCGTCGGCACGCTGGCACGGCTTGTGAAAATAGCGCCCAGCGCGGGAGGAATCACTGTTTATGTGCAGCTGGCCTTTCAGAAAAAAGCCGGGGCTATTTTGGGCTGGATCATGTTAGGATCCGTTCCGATCGGCGTTCCCATCATCGCTTTGACTGGCGCGCATTACGTCAGTTACATCACAGAGGCGGCCGATTGGCAGATTACATTGATTGCGGGCTGCATGCTGATTGTCTCAATTTTGCTTCATATGAGAGGCATTCAACTATCAGCAAACATCAGTACAATCGTTATTTGTGTCATCGTATTTCTGCTTGTCACTTCTATTGCTGTGTCATTGCCACACGTCACGATAGCAGAATTCAAGCCGTTTCTTCCGCATGGCTGGTCTGCCGCGGGATCTGTTTCTGTTATGATTTTTTTCTCTTTTGTAGGCTGGGAAATGATTACCCCATTGGCTGAGGAGTTTCATCGCCCTGAAAAAGATGTCCCAATCAGCTTGTTTTTGGCAGCGGCTTGTGTGGCAGGGCTGTATATCTTGCTGTCATTTGTGACGGTGGGAACTCATTCATACGGAGAGAA
>NZ_JBSIOT010000323.1:0-1068 GCF_053613335.1 Bacillus sp. LR--39
TTGGTGCCGGCCAGAATGATCACACGGGTGTGGGGAATGTCTGATAAGGGATTCGTTAAGCCTCTGTCGGCACCGAATGTTTGGTTGGCTGCGGTTGCTGCGGCGGACATACAAAGCCTCCCGTTGTAGTCGATGTATTTTGTCTGTAAGCCCACCCGCGCGAATTTCCCTAACAAATATGCCTCTTCATTTGTAATCGAGGCGCTTCCGTATACCGCCATGGCGTCATGGCCGTGTTCTGCTTGTATCATTGTCACTTGGTCTTTGATATGATTCAGTGCTTCTTCCCAGGAAACAGGCATAAACTCGCCGTTTTTCTTCAGCAGCGGCCGGGTGATGCGGGAGGAGTTCAGGGCATGCTGGTGGGCGTTCATGCCCTTCATGCATAACCTGCCCTGTGTCGTAGGATTATCAATCCCGATCGCAGTGTACTTTTTGCGCGTGACGATGGTTTGTTCCACGAGCTGCATTTTGCACTGCATGCTGCAAAACGGGCATTGAGTGTCATATGTTTTTTCTGATTGGACGTCTTGCTGTTTATCACGGAAATATCTAAGCAGTCGTTCAGTCAAAATGCCTCATCCTTTCTTATATGCGCCCGTCTCTACAGTCGGGTTTTGAATCAGTGACAGATCTGTTTGGAGGCTTTCCAGCAGCTGTGCCCTTAGGTCTTCTTCGAATAGCACTTCTCTGATATGAACGATCCCGAGACGGTCTATCCACTGATGAACAGCTTCTAAGTAATGAGCCGTTTCCCGATAATACTGGATCAGTCCTTTGATCATGCCGGCAGTGCTGTCTTCGTTCTCAGTCACGCAAAACAGAGCTCCTGAACGGGCATGAGTTCCCCGGACGCCGCCGATGTAAATGTCCCAGCCACCTTGTGTCCGAATTGCGCCGACATCTTGCAGGGCGGCATCGGTGCAGTTTGTTTCACATGATAAGCTGATAGAAATGGGAGCGGGTAAGGGAAGCGTCTCAAGTTGTCTTTCGATTTGGGCTGCCAGCTGCTGAATCGATCGATTTTGCCCGCATGTACATGCTTTGATGCTTTGCAGCGCGTGTCGG
>NZ_JBSIOT010000324.1:0-1067 GCF_053613335.1 Bacillus sp. LR--39
CCGTGTACCTCAGCCGCTGTATGAAGCACTTTCTCAGCAGCCGCTACAACCTCTTTTCCTACTCCGTCTCCCGGTATTGCCGCAATCTCGAATTGTTTCATCGTCATTCTCCTCCCCCTGTTTTCGTAAGCGCTTTCTATTATACTAGATTGCGAGATAGTAAAAAAAGCCCGTGACATTGTGTCACGGGTGGTCGGTTATTGATTAAGTTTCTTTAAAATGATGGCGTGCAACGGTTCATGGGACTGAATGCCGCACACCTCTTGAAGTACGCCGCTGTATCCTTTTTCTTCGATCAGCGCTTGCAGTTCAACCGCTTCAGGGTCACCGGTGAAATCGAAGCGCAGTGCTGCGGCAATTCCTTCCGCCAGTGCATACGGTTCTTTTATTTTCTTTGCCGGACCTACAAGCCTATCATTTTCTCCCAGTTTTCTGAGAGGTGACCTCGCTACGCGGGTCACATCGTCCGAAATGAAAGGATTTTCAAAGCGACCGATGATTTTTTTGATATATTGTTCGTGTTCAGTTTGCTTAAAGCCATACGATTTGACGAGATAGTCACCAGTTTCAAGCAGCGCCGAATGAACGACACGGCGGATTTCTGGATGATCGATTGCTTCTTTGACCGTCTTGAGTCCGCGCTGATAGCCGACATACGCTGTCACCGCGTGTCCGGTATTGACCGTAAACAGCTTCCGTTCGATGTACGGCGTTAAATCATCAACAAACAGTGCGCCGTTTATGACTGGTGTTTTCCCTTTAAAGCCTGATTCATCAATGACCCATTCGAAAAATGGTTCAACCGATACTTTCAGCGGGTCTTCATGATGCTGAATCGGGACGATCCGGTCAACGGCAGAATTCGGAAAACCTACCGTTTCACTGACGGATTTCTGCTCTGCTTCCGTTAAATGGCTGTATATCTCTTTCTTTAAGAAGCTGCTTCCGCCAATCATATTTTCGCAGGCAATGATATTCAGTGTGTTTCCAGCGTTTCTCCGTCTTAAACCTTCTGCGATAGACGGAGCAATCAGCTTCAGCACGTTCGGGCCGACAGCTGTTGTGAT
>NZ_JBSIOT010000325.1:0-1067 GCF_053613335.1 Bacillus sp. LR--39
AGCCTTCCCTTATGCAAAGCTCCTCAGACACAATCGAACCGGGATAAATAGCCAGCAGCGATTTCATAGAGTCTCCTCTCTTATGTAAGGATCTGTATATTCAGTATAAGGCGAAACACACATGTTCTCCACTAAAAAAGAGTATATCCGGTATAGATAGACGAGAAACTGTAAGGGAAACCTCATTCGTTTACATATTGGCTTCAGCGGAAATAGAAGAAGACATGCAGGAACAAAGGAGGGTCATCTTATGAGTTTCGAAACGTTAAACAAAAGTTTTATCAACGGAAAATGGACTGGGGGAGAAAGCGGACGTACGGAGGACATTTTGAATCCGTATGACCAGTCTGTGATCACAACAGCATCTTTGGCAACGGGCAAACAGCTTGAGGATGCGTTTGACATTGCACAGAAAGCCCAAAAAGAGTGGGCCAAGAGCACGACGGAAGACCGAAAAGCCGTGCTGCAAAAAGCGCGCGGCTATTTACAGGAAAACCGTGATGACATCATTATGATGATCGCCCGCGAAACTGGCGGAACGATCATTAAATCAACAATCGAGCTGGAACAAACGATTGCGATTTTAGATGAAGCCATGACGTATACTGGTGAATTAGGCGGCGTCAAAGAGGTGCCATCCGACATTGAAGGGAAAACCAATAAGATTTACCGCCTTCCGCTAGGTGTCATATCATCGATTTCTCCATTTAATTTTCCGATGAATTTATCTATGAGATCCATTGCGCCCGCAATTGCGCTGGGTAACAGCGCTGTTCACAAGCCTGATATCCAAACCGCCCTTTCCGGCGGGACCATCATTGCGAAAGCGTTTGAACACGCCGGTCTTCCTGACGGTGTCCTTAACGTCATGCTGACGGATGTAAGGGAAATCGGGGACGGCATGCTCACCAATCCAATCCCGAGATTAATCAGCTTTACAGGATCAACAGCAGTCGGGCGCCACATCGGTGAAATCGCCGGGCGTTCCTTCAAACGAATGGCACTTGAGCTCGGCGGCAACAATCCATTTGCCGTTCTTTCAGATGCGGATGTCGATCGTGCTGTGG
>NZ_JBSIOT010000326.1:0-1067 GCF_053613335.1 Bacillus sp. LR--39
GGCTGCCTTTTTCAATCATTTCACCGTTTTTTAGCACCACAATCTGGTCCGCTCTTTGAATAGTGTTCAGCCTGTGGGCAATGATGACGCTTGTTCTTCCTTCCATTAAACGGGCGAGCGCTTCTTGAATGTTGACTTCTGTAACGGTATCAATGTTGCTTGTCGCTTCATCCAAAATGAGAAGAACCGGATCGGCAAGCACCGCCCTCGCTATAGAAATCAACTGCTTCTGTCCTTGACTGATGCCCGAACCGTTTTGCGTCAGCACGGTGTCATACCCTTTTGGCAGCCTTTCAATAAAGCTATGGGCATTCGCTGTTTTTGCAGCGGCTTCGACTTCCTGATCAGAAGCATCAAGCCTGCCGTAGCGAATGTTTTCTCTGATCGTTCCCTGAAATAAGAAAGAATCCTGAAGAACAAACCCCATGTTTTTTCTTAGGCTTGCTCTAGTAAGGGTTTTAATATCTGTACCATCGATTAAAATTTTTCCATCGTTAGGCTCGTAAAAACGGGCGAGAAGGTTAGTGACGGTTGTCTTCCCCGCCCCCGTCGGTCCTACAAACGCGATGGACTGCCCCGGAGGCACGGTAAACTGTAAATGCTTCAGTGTCTGCTGCCCTTTATCGTAACCGAAGGACACATCCCGGAATTCAATGCTGCCTGTTTGGATGGGCTGATGCACGGCGTTCTTTTCATCCTCGCGCTCTTCTTTTTCATCAAGCACGTCAAACACCCGTTCAGCGCCGGCGATTGCGGACAGCATCGTATTAAACTGGTTGGCCAGATCGTTTAAAGGGCGTGTAAATTGTCTTGAATACTCGGCAAAGACAACGATGGAGCCGATCGAGATCCAGCCTTTCAGCGCAAACAAACCGCCGATTGCCGCAATCATTGTAAAGCTTAAGTTATTCAAAGAGTTCATGACCTTCGGAATAAACCCGGAAATCGTCTGCGCCCAAAAGCCCGACGTCTTGAGTGCAGCGTTTTTTTCGAGGAATTCAGCAGTAATCTGCTTCTCACGTGAATATGCTTTGATGACCTTTGCGCCTGAAACAGATTCCTCAATA
>NZ_JBSIOT010000327.1:0-1066 GCF_053613335.1 Bacillus sp. LR--39
TTTCTAATCACCCATAACTTATATCAAGCCCAGAAAGTAACAGATGATCTGACTTCACTTCTAGAGGATCGGTCTGTCCTTTTGTACCCCGTCAATGAACTCATTTCATCAGAAATCGCAGTTGCAAGCCCTGAATTGCGGGCGCAGCGATTAGATGTCATTAATAGACTAACGAATGGAGAAGCGCCAATTGTCGTTGCTCCGGTAGCTGCAATCAGAAGAATGCTGCCGCCTGTAGAGGTGTGGAAAAGCAGCCAGATGCTCATTCAAGTAGGCCATGATATCGAACCTGACCAGCTTGCCTCAAGGCTGGTAGAGGTAGGGTATGAGCGGTCTGATATGGTTTCTGCGCCCGGGGAATTCAGTATTCGCGGTGGAATCATTGACATTTATCCGTTGACTTCAGAGAATCCGGTGAGAATTGAACTTTTTGACACCGAGGTGGATTCAATCCGCAGCTTTAATTCAGATGATCAGCGGTCAATTGAGACCCTTACCTCGATCAATATCGGTCCCGCGAAGGAATTAATTATCAGACCGGAAGAAAAAGCGCGGGCGATGGAGAAAATCGATAGTGGTCTTGCCGCGAGCTTGAAAAAATTAAAGGCTGACAAACAAAAAGAAATACTTCATGCGAATATTTCTCACGATAAAGAACGCTTGTCTGAAGGCCAGACAGATCAGGAGCTCGTGAAGTATCTCTCATATTTCTATGAAAAGCCTGCTAGTTTACTAGATTATACACCTGATAATACACTTCTGATTTTGGATGAAGTCAGTCGGATTCATGAGATGGAAGAACAGCTTCAAAAAGAAGAAGCGGAGTTTATCACAAATCTTCTTGAGGAAGGGAAGATTTTGCATGACATTCGTTTGTCATTCAGCTTCCAAAAAATAGTGGCTGAGCAAAAACGGCCTCTGCTGTACTACTCTTTATTTTTGCGGCATGTACACCATACGAGCCCGCAAAATATCGTCAATGTGTCAGGCCGGCAAATGCAGAGTTTCCATGGCCAAATGAACGTGCTTGCGGGCGAAATGGAGCGTTTTAAAAAATCAAATTTCA
>NZ_JBSIOT010000328.1:0-1066 GCF_053613335.1 Bacillus sp. LR--39
AGCCTTTTTGCCGCTCTTCTTCGCTTCTGTCAGGTCTTCTAAGGACGCTTTCAATGACTCGGATTCTGTCTTGATTTTTGCTGTATCCGGTTTGTCTTTTTGCGCTTCTGTGTAGATTGGCTGAAGATGTTTTTCGATTTCTGTATATTCGAATGGATAGTCGCTGCGAATGTCGTTTTCAAAGGAAAGCCAGTAGCTGTTTAACTCTTTCCCCTTCTTTTCAATCTCTTTTTGGTCTCCTTTTTCCGCTGAGTCATTCAGCTTGGAAATGATGGTTTCCATTTTATTTACGGATGCGGTGATTTCTTTAGTGACCCCGCTTTTTTCAGATGAAGCTTTTTCTTTGGTTGAAGATGTGTCGTTGGCTCCGCAGCCTGCGCACAGCGCAAGGATGCATCCGGCTGATACAGCGATTTTTGTGAAATTCATTTTGTCAGTTCCTTTCCGTTTGTAAAATGTTTTGCCGCTTCTGAAACAAGCGCAATCAGTAAAAAGAGGAAAATCAACATTTGCGGAATCGTGCTGTACACAGACGGATAAATTCCCAGCACCGATACAGACGGCAGCCAGCTTTCTGCATCAGACGGAAGAATGCCCGCCAGTTGAAGGCTGTGAACGCCGGTTCCGAGAAATTTCACGCACATATACAGGACAACCGCCATTGATAGAAGAAAAAACGGCTTCAATGGAATGCGCATTCCGAGCTTGATCATCAGAACACCGACGATGACGAGAATGATAAGCCCTGCGGCAGTTCCGCCGATCAGTTCAGTGAGCGGGAGCTTCCCGACAAGCCCGATGAAAAAGATGACCGTTTCGAGACCTTCTCTTACAACTGCCAGAAATGCAATGAGCGCAAAGGAAAGCAGGCTTCGTTTTTTTAGTGCCTGTAACTTCTGGATATTGATTTTTTCTCTCCATTTATCCATTGAGGCGTTTCTGTGCAGCCACACCCCGACATACAAAAGCATGACAGCGGACAGTACGCCGGTAACGCCGCCAAGCAAGAAATTGTTTTCTCCGAATACACTGGAAGAGAACAGAACCGTGACACCGATGCCGGCTG
>NZ_JBSIOT010000329.1:0-1065 GCF_053613335.1 Bacillus sp. LR--39
TTTCTTCAGGTTATCAAAAAAGTCAGCATCCTCTTTTTTAATATCAGCGACAACCTGATTGGCAAAAGCCTTTGCCTGTTTTGTGTTGAGTTTGTCTGTCATCGCTTTATTAAAGACCTCTGGAAGCTGTTTGCCAACTTCCCCTTGGGCAAACACAAAGCCTTTGAAAATTTCCTCACCTGAATACTCAAGCTGCTTTGCCTGTGCCACACTTTCTTGCTGCTTTACCAAAAACACAGTCGTCACCAATACAACCGACAAAAAAACTAGAAACGCCTTCTTCAAACTGAAACCTCTCCCTTCTTGTGTTTTTTATTCCACAACAGTCTGCGAATATATGTAAATTGAATCGTGGAATCGATAGGAGTGAGATACAATATCAAAATGCCGGCCATGATAATGGAAAAACTGATAAGGCCCAGCATGACTGCAAAAATCTCATGCATAAAAACAGCGATAATCAAAATCAATCTCCAATGCTTCTTCGGCGCAAACAGCGCCGCGAAGATGACAATTTGAACCAGCAGCGTTCCCCATGTCGGAATCACCACGAACGGACTTGTTACAATTGGCTTCGTTAACGCCTGAAAAAAGCCGTTGAAGCCTATGGTTTTTTCCTGGGCGAAATAATAGACGGCCGTTCCGTCCACCCATTCCAGCTGAGACAGCTTAGCGACGGTAGAGTGAAAATAAAGCACCGCCACTTGGATTCTGATCACAAAATAAGAAATAAAAGCTGTTATTTTTCCAAGTGTTCTTTTGCCCTCTATAGGTCTCGTACTCCAATGCCATTTTCTCGGATCGGTCAGCGTGATGGGAAGCAATAAAAAGGTCATGACGGCTGCTGCCTGCTCGCCTCCGTCGATGACGATCAGAGATGACTGCAGGCTGTAACTGACATACCAATGCAGAACCCCGGTGATTCTGGGGCGCCAGCCAATGACAACAAGCACCAGAATGACAATGCAGACCCACCTGAAAAGATTTAACATCATATAGTTATTTTCGCCGAGGCAAAAGAGACTGAGATTCATTTTACAAGCTGGATAGCTGCTGATCCCGCTG
>NZ_JBSIOT010000330.1:0-1063 GCF_053613335.1 Bacillus sp. LR--39
ATCCCGATAAGCCGCTAACGGAAATTGTTTAATGTCAGCCCAGTCGGTTAAAATCATGACGGCGTCAGAACCTTTGACAGCTTCCTCGATCGTCTCTTTATATTCAACAGCTTGCGGGAGAACATGCTTTGCATGACCAACTGCAATGGGATCGTAGGCTCTGATACGGGCGTCGAGCGCAGCGAGACGGTCCGCAATAACAATTGACGGCGCTTCTCTCATATCGTCCGTATTCGGTTTAAATGACAGGCCTAAAAGGGCAATCGTTTTTCCCGTCACCCCGCCGAGCCTGTTCAGCGCTTTATCAACCAGCATCGCCTGCTGATTGTTGTTGACTTTGATAACCGATTTCAGCAGTTCAAAATCATGCTCGACATTGCCGGCAATTTGCACGAGGGCGTTTGTGTCCTTTGGAAAACAAGAGCCGCCGTAGCCTATGCCCGCTTTTAAAAACTGGCTCCCGATCCGCTTATCCTGTCCCATCCCGTACGCGACTGCTTCAATATCGGCGCCGACCTTTTCACATATATTCGAAATTTCGTTTATAAAACTGATCTTAGTGGCCAGAAAAGCATTTGAGGCATATTTGATCATCTCGGCGCTTCTGATATCCGTTTGGTAAATCGGGATTTGAAACGGACGGAAGAGCTCCTCCAGCGTATTTGCTGTTTTCTCATCGGCCGTCCCGATCACGATCCTGTCACCATGAAAGGTGTCATAGATCGCCGACCCCTCACGCAAAAATTCCGGATTGGATGCAACCGAAATACTGACAGGCTCCGCTAGATGTTCAGTGATCAGTCCATTAATCAAATCGTTTGTCCCAACGGGCACTGTGCTTTTCGTTACCACGACTGTATCTCGTTTGACATGCTTTGCGATGCGTTTGGCCGCATCTGTAATTTGCTCCAGATTGGCGTGGCCATCGCTTTTCTGCGGTGTGCCGACCGCTATAAAAATGATGTCTGCCTGTGCCAAGCCTTTCTCATAGCTCGTTTCAAAGTTCAGCCGTCCATCAGCTGTATTTTTTCTCATCAGCTCTTCAAGACCTGGTTCAAATATG
>NZ_JBSIOT010000331.1:0-1063 GCF_053613335.1 Bacillus sp. LR--39
ATTGCAGAAGCTGCTTACGGGCATCAAAGTTGTTGCCTTCCACACGCTTCTGTGAAGATTCGACCGCTCTTGAAACCATCTTGCTCTGTATCGGCGTCGAATCGTCCATTCCGAAGCGGTCAAGCATCGCCATCGTCCGCTCTGCGCCGAAGCGTTTCATTAATTCATCTTCCATGGACAGATAAAATTGGGTGATACCAGGGTCCCCCTGACGGCCTGAACGTCCGCGCAGCTGGTTGTCAATCCGCCGTGATTCATGGCGTTCCGTACCGATGACGGCCAGTCCGCCAAGCTCTTTTACACCTTCGCCAAGCTTGATGTCCGTTCCGCGGCCCGCCATGTTGGTCGCGATGGTGACCGCGCCTTTTTGCCCGGCATCTTCGATAATCTGAGCTTCCCGCTCATGGTTTTTCGCGTTCAACACTTGATGCGGGATTCCTTTATTTTTAAGGAGCCTTGATATCAATTCAGATGTTTCAACCGCAACCGTACCGACAAGTACCGGCTGTCCGACCATATAGCGCTGGGCGACATCCTCTGCAACAGCTTTAAATTTTCCTTCCATGGTCCGGTAAATTAAATCCGGTCGGTCATCGCGGGCAATCGGCTTGTTGGTCGGAATCGTAACAACCTGCATGTTGTAGATGTTGCGGAATTCTTCTTCTTCCGTTTTTGCGGTACCCGTCATTCCGGCCAATTTTTCATACATTCGGAAATAGTTCTGGAAGGTGATCGTCGCGAGCGTCATGCTCTCATTTTGGATCTCAAGGCCTTCCTTCGCTTCAATGGCCTGGTGAAGTCCGTCGCTGTAGCGGCGGCCTTTCATCAAACGGCCTGTAAAAGAGTCGACGATAACGACCTGACCGTCTTCGACGACGTAGTCGACGTCTTTATGCATCGCCGCATGGGCTTTCAGCGCCTGGGCAATATGATGGTTTAAGGCGACATGGCGGACGTCAAACAAGTTTTCGATGCCAAATGCCTTTTCAGCTTTTGTCATCCCCTCTTCAGTCAGCTGAACGCCTTTTGTTTTCACATCGTATGTGTAGTCCTGATCCGCTTT
>NZ_JBSIOT010000332.1:0-1063 GCF_053613335.1 Bacillus sp. LR--39
ATCAAAATCAACGAGCGCATTCATGTCGCTTTTTCAGACCATCTTTCTTTTGCGATTGAACGCCTGAGCAATGGGATGGTTATCAAAAATCCGCTGCTGAATGAAATCAAAGTCCTTTATCCAAAGGAGTTCCAGATCGGCTTATGGGCCAGAACACTGATTAAAGATAAACTGGGGATTCACATTCCTGATGATGAAATCGGCAATATCGCCATGCATATCCACACAGCAAGAAACAATGCCGGCGATATGACACAAACGCTTGATATTACAACAATGATTCGTGATATTATCGAGATTATCGAAATTCAACTGTCTATTAATATCGTTGAAGATACCATCTCTTATGAACGGCTTGTGACCCATCTCCGCTTTGCCATTCAGCATATCAAAGCAGGCGAATCCATTTACGAGCTGGACGCAGAAATGATCGACATCATTAAAGAGAAGTTTAAGGATGCCTTCCTGTGTGCCCTAAGCATCGGCACCTTTGTGAAGAAGGAATACGGCTTTGAATTTCCTGAAAAAGAATTGTGCTACATCGCCATGCATATTCAGCGGTTCTACCAACGGTCAGTCGCACGCTGAGACAAACAAAAAACGCTTTTGATCATCTCAAAAGCGTTTTTTTATATCTGTATTATTGGTTGATCGCCGGATTCCCAATCGTATTCCACTTCGTATAGGACATGTAATGGAAATACTCATCGCGATACGGATGTTTTGTATTGGAGTTCCAAGGCTTTTCTCCGCCGCAGAAGTGCACGATTGCCGGGTTTTCTCTCGTTTCATTATATTGCTTCCGCCCTAACAGAGTCGATGGGGTTTTCAGCTTTAACATGATATAGGTTTGAGCGTTCCAGCGCGGATGAAGTTCATACCACTGATCATACAAGATCGCATTCAGTGCATCTTGGTCATGCAGCACAAGAAAGTCTTCGTCTGGGTGTTCATTGATAAAGTTGATGACTTTTTCTGTGATGTTTTGCTTTCTCCAAGACTCAAAATCAATAATCATGATACCTGAGTTAAAATACTTCCCTGTATCAGTGACGTTCATTTC
>NZ_JBSIOT010000333.1:0-1059 GCF_053613335.1 Bacillus sp. LR--39
TCACCAACTTTACGGCAAACGGTTTGCTGGCTCTCGGCGCATCGCCGGTGATGGCGTATGCGAGGGAAGAGGCCGCCGACATGGCAAAGATCGCCGGAGCCCTTGTGCTGAACATCGGCACGCTCAGCCGTGAATCTGTTGAAGCGATGATTATTGCAGGAAAGTCAGCTAATGAACATGGGGTGCCGGTTATTTTTGATCCGGTCGGTGCGGGGGCGACGCCGTTTCGAACGGAATCGGCTCAAGCGATCATGCGCAAAGTGAAGGTTTCTGCCGTCAGAGGCAATGCTGCGGAAATTGCCAACACGCTTGGGGAAGACTGGCTGATCAAAGGCGTGGACGCGGGTGAAGAGAGCGGCGACAGAACGGAGCTCGCAAAAAAAGCCGCGAAATTATGGGATACAGCAGTCATCATAACCGGTGCTGAAGACGTGATAACGGATGGTACAAAAACGTATACCGTGGGCAACGGACATCAGCTGCTTACGAAAGTGACGGGGACAGGCTGCTTGTTTACCTCTGTCATCGGTGCGTTTTGCGCCGTTGAAAAAGACGTTTGCCGTGCCGCTGTATCTGCAGCCGCTTTTTATGGAACAGCGGCCGAGTTGGCCGCGGCGAAAACGGAAAGCCGGGGGCCCGGAAGTTTCCAAATCGAGTTTTTGAATCAGCTTGCTGCCGTTGAAGCTATGGATATAAAAGAACGCGGCAGGATCAGAGAGGTGGAATAAGATGACGCGAGTCTCAGAAGAAGCAATGAAAGATCTGTTGTCGGTCTATTTTATTATGGGGTCAAACAATACCGCAGGGGATCCTTTAACTGTTATTGAAAAAGCTTTAAAAGGCGGTGCGACCCTTTTTCAATTCCGCGAAAAAGGCGAGGGTGCGTTGAAAGCCGGAGATCAAACGGCCTTTGCCCGACAGGTGCAGGCGCTGTGCAAACAGTTCAATGTACCGTTTATTATCAACGATGATGTAGAACTCGCGCTTGAACTTGACGCAGATGGCGTGCATATCGGCCAGGATGATGATAAGGCCGCAGACGTCAGAGCGAGAATCGGG
>NZ_JBSIOT010000334.1:0-1059 GCF_053613335.1 Bacillus sp. LR--39
ACGTTTTTAACACCTTTCATGTCATCTTTCAGATAGTCATACCACGGGTCGCCCTTCCATGACTTTACGGCTCCGACCGGCTTAATGCCAAGCGCTAAGAGCGCCTCTGTTCCTTCATTAGTTAAAACAACAATCCGTTTTGGAGTGGCGGGGATGTTGTCTGATGTCCCCATTGCATGTTTGACCGTTCTTGTTTTGCTGCTTGACCCCTCGCTGTTGCTTGAACTTTCTGAACTATTGCAGGCAGAAAGTACGACAAGGGTCATTAAAAATACGAATAGCATGCTGATATGCTTTTTCATCTTTTTCCTCCCGATATTGAAATTCATTATCATTTAGATCATAATAAGCAGTGTTAAGAGTGTCAATCCCTAATTGAGGATTATTCTCAGAAACAAACATTACATAGTAAATAACTAGGAGAATTTGATCATGATCTGCAAAAAGGCATCTTCAAAATGGATTGTGTTAGTATGTCTGATTTTCATTTTACTGGCGGCTGTCTGCGCAAGCGTCGTGTACGGCTATACAGGTACGTCATGGAGACAGGTCTATCAGGCGTTTACTTCCTTCAACGGAACAAATGAGCATGTCATCATCAAGGATGTCAGGCTTCCGCGCGCTTTGGTTGCGACAGTCGTCGGCGCCTCGCTTGCAGCCGCGGGCGCCCTCATGCAGGCGCTTACAAAAAATCCGCTTGCGTCACCGGGCATTTTCGGGATTAACGCCGGTGCAGGTTTTTTTATTGTTGCCGGATCGTTTTTTCTGCATATTCAGTCACCTCAGGCATTAGTATGGAGCTCGTTTCTGGGGGCAGCATTTACCGCCGCGATCGTCTATGCAGCAGGCTCGCTTGGGAGGGAAGGGCTGACGCCAATCAAACTGACGCTGGCGGGAGCTGCCATGGCGGCTATGTTTTCTTCTCTGACACAGGGCTTGCTTTCTGTTAATGAACTCGAGCTTGCTCAGGTGCTTTTTTGGCTGACCGGCTCTGTGCAGGGCAGGAGTCTGGATCTGCTGATGACGATGCTCCCGTATGCAGCGGCAGCGCTTGTGATC
>NZ_JBSIOT010000335.1:0-1058 GCF_053613335.1 Bacillus sp. LR--39
GGTCAAAGATAAAAGCCAAACATCAGGAAAAGGTGGTCATGTGAAACAAACGGTTCTTTTGCTGTTTACTGCGCTCTTTCTATCGGGGTGCAGTGTTGCAAGTGCGGATGACTCAGTGCCAAGGTTTACCGAAGAGGGAAAATACATTGGCTCGGCTGATCCTCATACGATTGCGGTTTCTCTTAATGGAGAAGAAACCATGATACAAGTTCCGAAGGATAAACGTGATGAATGTGAATCACTGCCAGATCAGACACATGTCCTGGTGAAATATACAAAGAAGGATAATGGAACTTTACAGCTGGAAGATATTCAGCTGCGAAAGAACTCGTCATAAAAAGACCGGAGGGAGTAAGTTGAGAATGTTATGGAGGAGCTTGGCGCTGTGCGGATTGGCTTTGACGCTCGCGCCTTGTGCACAGGCAGCAGAGCCGATAGAAGGAAAAACAGTGTATATTGATGCCGGACACGGCGGTGAAGACAGTGGAGCGGTCGGAAACGGGCTCTTTGAAAAGGATATTAATTTGGCTGTCTCAGAGCATGTGACAGACAAACTAAAAGAGGAGGGAGCCAATCCTGTTGCATCCCGGTCTGACGATCATTTTCTGACCTTGGAGGAAAGAGTGGCTAAGGCAAGTGCCAATCAGGCTGACCTTTTTGTCAGTATTCATGTGAATTCTGGGGTTGCTTCAGTTTCAGGAACAGAAACGTATTTTCAATCTGATTATGAAAGGGAGAACAGCCGGCGTCTGGCATCCGATATTCAGTCACAGCTCGTTTCTTCCTTACAAACGAGAGACAGGGCCGTGAAAGAATCAGACTTTTACGTCATTACATATTCACAAATGCCAAGTGTGTTGGCGGAGCTTGGGTTTATCACGAACAGCTCTGACGCGGACAAGCTGGGAAGTGAAGAATACCAGCAAAAGGCCGCAGATGCGATTGTCAACGGCATTGATTCTTATTATGATCAGTAGATTGATACAGCCTTAATCCTAGAGTGGAGCCGACAAAATAAGTATAATGGAGAAAACTTTAGGGTTTGAGGTGAAACGATG
>NZ_JBSIOT010000336.1:0-1057 GCF_053613335.1 Bacillus sp. LR--39
TTCGGCTCGCGTTCCAGGAGAAAGATGTATCTTTTATCAGCGGGCATGATCTGCTGCATACGAGCGTGTACAGCAGGCTTGAGAACGATCTTCCGCAGCTGTGCGGGCTTGTCCCGGTCTCATTTGATTTTTCAACCAATCGGGAGGATGATTATTTGAGGAGGGTCTGTCCTTATGTGACGTATGCGTTTTTTTCAGGAAGCGATTTGAGTGAGTCGGAATGCGGTGAGCTTGCCAAAACAGCTCATGGGTACGGAGCCAAAATGGTTTGTATGACCCGAGGGGGCCAAGGAGCAATCCTGTCTGCGGGTGATCGAGTCTATCATCAGCCGATTGTGGAAACTGATATAATAGATACACTTGGAGCGGGAGATTCTTTTATAGCAGGCTTTTTGACTGCCTTTTGCGTGAAGCAGGATATAACGTACGCTTTGCGCCAGGCCGCCGAAACGGCTGCGAAAACATGCGGTGTGTACGGAGCTTTCGTCTATGGCTATCCTTATCGCTTGGAGGACGGGGGAAGCAGTGAAAAAACGAGAATACTATAAGCAGTGTCTCGTTTTTTATGCCTGTTATGTGTAGGGGCTGTTGATGGTAAAAGTGACACGGTTTGTGTGCATCAAAAACAATGAGCAATAGATTGGCTGGTCGTTTGATGTAAAAGCCGTTTTATCAATTTCAAACAGCGCATCCCCGATATCACAATCCAGGTATTTGCTTTCCTCCTGTTGGGCATATACAACGTTTAATAGCTTCGTATTGTGCGTGGGTACAACTTTGTATTGCTGTTTCAAAATATCATGCATGGAGACGCCGTCAGCAATAAAGGTATCAATGCCGGGAAACAAATCAAGCGGATAATGCGTCACTTCAAAGGTGAGAGGCTGATCATCATTATATAAAATCCGTTTTAATTCAATGACAGGGCTCTCGGGATGGATTTGAAGCTTTTCGGCGATAGGTTTTGTCGCTGGAATGATGTCATGGGACAGCACATGATGCTTCGGTTTTTTGCCGGTGGATTCCATAAATTCCGAGTAGCCGTTTACAGCGATCA
>NZ_JBSIOT010000337.1:0-1055 GCF_053613335.1 Bacillus sp. LR--39
GTTTTTATTTAGAAAAACGAAATACATGTAAAAAGGAGGAGATGAATATGAAAAAGCTGATAACCGCAGACGACATCACAGCGATTGTCTCTGTGACCGATCCTCAATACGCCCCAGACGGTACCCGTGCCGCATATGTAAAATCACAAGTAAATCAAGAGAAAGATTCGTATACATCAAATATATGGATCTATGAAACGAAAACGGGAGGATCTGTTCCTTGGACACATGGAGAAAAGCGAAGCACCGACCCAAGATGGTCTCCGGACGGGCGCACGCTTGCCTTTATTTCTGATCGAGAAGGCGATGCGGCACAGCTTTATATAATGAGCACTGAAGGCGGAGAAGCAAGAAAACTGACTGATATCCCATATGGCGTGTCAAAGCCGCTATGGTCCCCGGACGGTGAATCGATTCTGGTCACTGTCAGTTTGGGAGAGGGGGAAAGCATTGATGACCGAGAAAAAACGGAGCAGGACAGCTATGAACCTGTTGAAGTGCAAAGCCTCTCCTACAAACGGGACGGCAAAGGGCTGACGAGAGGCGCGTATGCCCAGCTTGTGCTTGTCAGCGTAAAGTCGGGTGAGATGAAGGAGCTGACAAGTCACAAAGCTGATCATGGTGATCCTGCTTTTTCTCCTGACGGCAAATGGCTTGTTTTCTCAGCTAATTTAACTGAAACAGATGATGCCAGCAAGCCTCATGATGTTTACATAATGTCATTGGAGTCTGGAGATCTTAAGCAGGTTACACCTCATCGCGGCTCATTCGGATCTAGTTCATTTTCACCAGACGGAAGGTATCTTGCTTTGCTTGGAAATGAAAAGGAATATAAGAATGCAACGCTCTCAAAGGCGTGGCTCTATGATATCGAACAAGGCCGCCTCACATGTCTGACTGAGATGCTGGACGTTCATTTAGCGGATGCGCTGATTGGAGATTCATTGATCGGTGGTGCTGAACAGCGCCCGATTTGGACAAAGGACAGCCAAGGGTTTTATGTCATCGGCACAGATCAAGGCAGTACGGGCATCTATTATATTTCGATTGAAGGC
>NZ_JBSIOT010000338.1:0-1052 GCF_053613335.1 Bacillus sp. LR--39
ATGTCCTGGCACCGCCCGCTCCGAAGTCTGCATTTCCTACAGCAATCCAGTCTCCATTTTGAATGCTTGTTACATGTTGATTATTTACTGGCCCGCCGGGTGCTGTGGACTTCTCTGTCAAAATGCGTCCATTCCAAGCAAACGTTTCAGCTTCTACCCGGTTATAAGGATTCAAATTGGAAAGCTGTGTTACACCTGCATAATTTGCTGCTACCTCTTGGATGGATCCATCTGGGTTATGCACCAGCTTATTAATATGGGGAGAACGGTATCCTTTGCCGGCCCCGAACAGAGCGGAACTGACAGTTTGCGCGTGGTACACCACATACCACTCGTTTTTAAAATTGAAAACAGCATGATGGTTGTTTCCGCCACCTCCGAAAAATGCACCCGGATTTTTCAGGAAATGCCCTCTATATGTAAAGGGACCCATGGGATTTGAACTGGTCATGTAGCCGATCTCACCCGGGGGTTTATCGGCCGGGTGCGTGCCGCCGAAATTAATGCAATAGGAGTAATAATATGTTCCGTTATACTTGTGCAATCCCGAATCTTCAAACATGAAAGGCGCATCAATTGTAGATGCACTTCCAACAACACTCGTCATATCAGGCCCCAATTTTATGACTCTAGCCGTTTTAGGATTGGCCCATTGTCCCTGCGTTGGATTTGAACCGCCAGGAACGCCTCCCCCGGCATACAGGTAACCGGTGCCGTCATCATCTACAAATACTGCCGGATCAAAAAGCCATACAACACCAGACATTCCTGGCGTACTTGGCGTTACGAGCGGTTTTCCGATTGGATCGGTCCATGGACCAATCGGGCTGTCTGCGGTGAGAACCCCGATACCTCCGCCGCTGTTTGCGAAATAAAGTAAGAATTTATCCTTGCCATTGATTTTTTTTACTGCGATTGACGGTGCCCATGACGCCCCTGCCCATTTTGCTATCCCGCGGCCACCATTAGCTCCATTGGCACCTGCTACTGGAATGGCTCCGTGGTCTGTCCAGTTCACCATATCCGCTGAAGAAATGACGAATACTTTATTC
>NZ_JBSIOT010000339.1:0-1051 GCF_053613335.1 Bacillus sp. LR--39
ATGACATGATGGTTTGTCACGACATAAGCGGAATGGTCATTTTTCTTATAGATGACGCCTGAGCCGCTCCCAGCCTCGCCGCTCTCTCCCCAAATATCTGATTTTTGGATGTTCACAACACCGACAACGGCGGGCGACACATTGCTGACAATCTTGGTGGCGGCATTGTTGACACTGACATTCACCGTCCTGATTGATTCCCGGCCGTTGTTGTTTTGCTGCTGATCTAAGACGCCTGTATCCAGCCCTTCATTTGAAAGGTACGGCATGATAAACGCCATTAATACGGCACCGACAATCACGCCAATCAGACTCGAAAGAAAATATCCTTTTTTGCTTCTCTTTGGCTGTTCAGGAGTAGTATGTTCTTCCTCACGTTCATAATTCACCATATTCCATCCTTTCCAAGAACGTTAATATGGTTATATTGTGGGTTAAAAACTCCTAGAATAGTCATGATTTACATAGAAAAATTATACAGCACAAAGCGGAGTGGCCTTCTTCGGATCGGTGTCATATAAGTCAAATGTCTCACCCGTCACAAATCCTTTAGAAGCCAATGTCTGCTGCACAGACATTCTTGCCAGCTCCTTCATGTTGTTGTCCTGGCTCAAATGCGCCAGGTAAATACGAGACGTCTCATCGCCAATGACATCCGTCATCGCCAAGGCAGCATCTTCATTTGACACGTGCCCGACGTCACTTAAAATCCGCCGCTTAATGCTCCATGGGTATCTTCCCATTTGCAGCATACCGACATCGTGATTGCTTTCAAACACAAATACATTCGCTGAACGGATAATGCCTTTCATCCGGTCGCTGACATATCCCGTATCTGTCATTAACGCGAGCTTTCGGCCGTTATAATGGAATACATAAAACATCGGTTCCGCCGCATCGTGGGAAACGCCAAACGATTCAACATCAAGTCCGCCGAACGATTTCACCGTCTCCATTGGAAATACAAACTTTTGATCGGTGTCAATTTTGCCAATTTGATTCTCCATCGCTTTCCAAGTCTTCTCATTCGCATAGATCGGAAGCTTGTACT
>NZ_JBSIOT010000340.1:0-1051 GCF_053613335.1 Bacillus sp. LR--39
AGCAAAGGGGATGAATGATGCAGAATAAAAATAAAACCGTAGTCAAATCTATGGCGCTGCTTAATTTGTTTTTGCATAAACCAAGCCTAACCTTAAGTGAACTGGTGTCGCTGACGGGAATGCCGAAGACCTCTGTTCACCGGATGGTCAGCTCCTTGGAGGAAATGGGGTTCCTCAGTCGGGATGCGTCCGGCGCTTATTCGCTGGGATTGGTGTTTTTGGAATTCGGACAGCTTGTCGCTGACAGGCTGGATATCAGAAAAATAGCGAAACCGGTGATGGAAGAGCTGTGCCGGGAAGTGGATGAGGCCGTGCAGTTGATCATGAGGGACGGCAATGAAGCGATATACGTTGAGAAAATAGAAGGGACACAGACTGTGCGGCTGTATACGGCGATCGGCAGGCGTTCCCCCCTATACGCGGGAGCGTGCGCCAGAAGCATTCTGTCCTTTCTTCCCCGTGAAGAAATCGAAGCATACATCAAACAAACCGAGCTCATTTCGATTGGCTCCGGAACGATTACCGATCCCGAAAAACTGCTTCAGGAGATTGATGCCTCTGTGCAAAATGGCTATACTGTCAGCTATTCAGAGCTCGAAAACTATACGGCGGCGATCGGCGCCCCGATCTTTAACCATAAGCGCCAAGTGGCAGCCGGCATTAGCATTGCAGGTTTTGAAGCGAGATTTACAGAAGACAGGCTGTCCTATTTAACAGAAAAGGTGAAGGACGCCGCTTTACAGATTTCAAGAAAAATAGGATATACATAAGTAGCCAATCTTTTCTCTGCTGCGTACATTAACGTATCGACGTTCAAGAGTGGAGGAAAGAACATGGTGCTTCGATATACAGCTCTGGGCGATTCCTTGACGACAGGGAGAGGCTCCGGGCTGTTTTCACCCGGCTTCGTCCAGCGTTTTGGGGACATGATGGAAGCTGACTTGAAAACAAGAACGGCAATAAACATATTTGCCAGATCAGGTCTGAATACAGAAGAGATTTTGGGACTCCTGTCATATCCCTATGTGCAAAAATGTATTCGAGATGCTGA
>NZ_JBSIOT010000341.1:0-1050 GCF_053613335.1 Bacillus sp. LR--39
ATCACGGCGCCGACTTTGGCAACGACGACTTTTTGGCCGGCTTCAACATTGGGAGCTCCGCAGACGATTTGCAGCGTCTCGCTCCCTACATTCACTTTGCAAACACTTAATTTATCGGCATTCGGATGCTTTTCTTTTTCTTCAACATATCCGACCACAAACTTCGGAGAAAGGTCGACGGTCAGCTCGTCTTTCAAACCGTTGCGGACCAGAATTTCATTCACATCCTGGACAAAGGATTCGGAAAGCGCAATAGCTCCGCTTTCCTCAATGCTCAAATATGAGGAGGCATTAAAAATGTTATAGCCTGCTGTTTCCTTTGTGTCTTTATGAAAAATTTTCACGACGTCTCCGTACCGCTCAAAAGCGATCTCTTCACATGGAATATCGTTCAATGAGATGAGCAGCGTATCGCCTACGCCTTCTGGATTATAAAATGCGTTCATGAGAAAAATTCCTTTCTATCATTTCTTTTTAGGGCGGTTTTTAGCCAGAATAAAGATCGGTTCAAGCTTTCCATCCTCATACAGGAAAGAAAGCGCAGTGATCGGCACTGTGCCGTTTGCAAAAAAGCTCATCGACATTTGCCCGAGTATATCGTATCCGGCATTATTGCGGATGTCGGCAATAATCAGCACATCCTGGTGCGGAATTGACACGGCGAGGGTCCCTTCCGCGTTTTTCTCATACTCTGCGAGAATCGATTCGTTCAACACCCTGCTGGCGTCATAGCCGTCATTCGCTCTGAAAAAGTAGAAGTGATTGCCTGCGACTTCGTCTTCTTTGACAACGGTCTGGAGCGAGCGAAGGTTAAAGGAAGCTGTTTCCCGAATCCTTTCTTTTGTCCAGCCCTCTTTTTCAAGCATTTTTTCGTCGATCAGACGGTATGTGTTGCCAAGGTCGAGCGCATAGTAAATTCGTGTTTCAGCCGTGTGGCCGACAAAAACCAAGGGAACGCCTGCGCTGGACTTCTCGGGAAAGGAAGTTGAGCGGATGACGGGATAGATCAGGCTTTCCCGTCCTTCCATTTCCTGCGACTGGCCTTTCATG
>NZ_JBSIOT010000342.1:0-1050 GCF_053613335.1 Bacillus sp. LR--39
CCGTACAACAAGTTTGCATCGTTTTTCTGTGTTGGGTATACGGCGCTGATTGTCATCCACACATTCCAAAATATCGGAATGAACGTCGGGCTGATGCCGGTTACGGGCGTTCCCCTTCTGTTCATCAGCTACGGAGGGAGCTCTGTATTGTCCGCGCTGATCGGCTATGCGATCGTTTATAACGCCAGCTGCCAGCTGACGAAATATAAAGGCTATATGTTTAAATAAAAAAGACAGCCGAATCAGGCTGTCTTTTTAGTCTTGGTTTAAAAATGCTAGAGCCGCCGACACAAGAATTTTCGCCGCGTTCAGCATGCCTTTTTCATCGATGTCAAACATCGGGTGATGGTGCGGGTAAACGGCTCCAGTCTGCGGATTGCCCGCGCCGGTAAAAAAGAATGATCCAGGGACATGTTCAAGATAATAAGAGAAATCTTCGCCGATCATATTCGGTTCGAGTTCGATGACGGCTTCAGGGCCGACGACATGTTTGGCGCATTGACGGACGATGTCCGTTTCATTTTCATGGTTGACGACAGGCGGGTAGCCTTTTTCATAATCGAGTGAAAACGAGGCCCCGTTGCTGTCGCAGACGCCTTTAATTACGCGTTCGATCTCGGCGATGATCGTTTCCTGGACATGCTTTGAAAAGGTGCGGACCGTTCCTTCAATGACCGCTTCTTCGGCAATGACGTTAAATGCCTGGCCTGAATGAAATGTTCCGATCGACAAGACGGCTGCTTCTGTCGGATCGATTCTGCGGCTGACGATTTGCTGGAGATGGTTGACGACCGAGGCTCCCGTGATTAAAGCGTCTGTCGTTAGGTGAGGCGCGCCTCCGTGTCCGCCCCGCCCGGATATCGTGACTTTAAATTTATCAGCGGCTGCCATCATCGGGCCTGATTTGACACCGACTTGACCGACGGGCATCGGAGCCCAGATGTGGGTGCCGAAAATGGCATCCACGCCTTCGAGACAGCCGGCTTCAATCATCGGCTTGGCGCCGCCTGGTGTAACCTCTTCACCGAATTGATGGATCAGCACGACATT
>NZ_JBSIOT010000343.1:0-1050 GCF_053613335.1 Bacillus sp. LR--39
CAGCGTCAGACGATAGATTAATCGGGACGGTTTCGCTCTTTCAAATCATCCGTGGCGCGCTGCAAACTGCGTTCATCGGGTATTTTTTAGACAAAGCCCATAATGGAAAGGGCATTATGACAGAGGCAGTCAGATTGGTTGTTGATTATGCGTTCCACGAATTGAAACTGCATCGGATTGAAGCCGGTGTGATGCCCCGTAATCTCGGGTCCATGCGTGTTTTAGAAAAAGCGGGATTTCATAAAGAAGGCATCGCCCGAAAAAATGTAAAAATTAATGGCGTTTGGGAGGATCATCAAGTCCTCGCGATTCTGAATCCTGATGACGAACAATAATAAAAGAAGCCGGGCCATCCCCGGCTTCTTTTTTAACGAACCGCAACTGGAGCAATTTCTTTCAGCGCTTGTTCAAAATCGTGTTCTAAATCGTCTGCATGTTCGACTCCCACACTAAGACGGAGCAGACCATCAGTGATACCGCGTTTTTCACGCTCTTCCTTAGGCATTGCCGCGTGAGACATCGTTGCCGGATAGGACAAAATCGATTCCACGGCGCCAAGGCTGACAGCGAAGACCGGCAGTGACACATTCTCGACTAACTTCTTAACGGCCTCTTTGCTTTCAAGCTCAAAAGATAGCACGGCGCCCGCTCCCGTTGACTGGCTTTTATGGGTTTCAGCGCCGGGATGATCAGCCAGTCCCGGATAATACACGCGCTTGACCGCCGGGTGCTTCTGGAAAAATTCCGCAAGCCGCTGAGCTGTTTGACTCGCTTTCTCTAAACGGACCTGCAATGTTTTTAATCCGCGCAGGACAAGCCAGCAATCTTGCACGCCAAGGACGGCGCCGAACGCGTTTTGCAGCTTATACAGCTGCTTCCCAAGCTCTTCATCTTTGACAGCAGCCAAACCTGAGAGCACATGGCTGTGTCCGCTTAAGAATTTTGTCGCGCTGTGAAGTACAATATCCACGCCGAGATCAAGCGGACGCTGCAGTGCCGGTGTCATAAATGTATTGTCCAGAAAGGTCAGGCAGCCGTTTTCTTTTGCAA
>NZ_JBSIOT010000344.1:0-1049 GCF_053613335.1 Bacillus sp. LR--39
TGTAATCACTTTACCGAGTCTTCCTCTGAGATCATCTTCTCTATATGCCAATGATTCTTCTGCAGATGATAATGGTACCAGTACAAAGATGTGAAGCAATACCACCAGCATGATCGAAAGGATGCAAGATAAAAGCGCAATCAGCAAGCTCGACAGAGGCAATACGAGTTCACCTATATATCCGCCCGCTGAAAAACATGTGAAAAATGAGAGCACTAATGTCGGATTAAGAAACGGAATGCCTTCTGGCAGCCCTGCAAATACATCTCCGAAAAACAGGAATAACAGCGTAAGGCTGCCCGCAATAATAAGCGTATAAAGATACATTGTTTGTATAGGTACTCCAAATAACTCCAATTTCCTCATCCTTTCTTCATCAATGCATTGATGAACGGCTGCCGTTATCATTTATACGAGACACCACAGGAAAAGTTTCAAAATTTTAAGACAAATAACCCATTTGAAGTGCTTTATAAATGATAATTGCTTATATATATGGTAATGTCATTTTAGGAGGAGATATGATGAGTATCTTTAATGAAGCCAGATTAGAAACGTGGAACGAATTGAAAGGACTTTCTGACGAAAAGCTGAACCAAAAGCCTTCTGCTGAAGAATGGAGCATACGGGAAGTTCTTGACCATTTGAAAAAAATCGATATGACCGCACAAAAAATGTTGAAGGAACGTGTAAAGGACGCTCCGATTAAAGAAATTGAAGAAAAACCGCTTGAGGTAGCACAGGACAGAAATAATAAACGGAAAGCCCCGAGTCATCTTGAGCCTGCGCATGATTTTATTTCAGGCAGCCAAATGAAACGTGAGCTTGATGTGGTAAGAGAGCAGCTGACTGCTGCGATTGCCTCTCTGAAAGAAGAAGATTTTGAAAGAGTGCTTCCGCATCCTGTGTTTCAAGAGCTGACTGTCAGACAGTGGATCGATTTTATCGGCCATCATGAAAAACGGCACCTCAGCCAAATGAAAGAAATTAAAGAAAAGATAGAAAGGGCCTGATTTGATCAGACCCTTTCTGCTTTTCGTTTAACTTTT
>NZ_JBSIOT010000345.1:0-1046 GCF_053613335.1 Bacillus sp. LR--39
CACGCGTGTCATCATCCCGCGGGCGGAGGGAGAGCGTGTATTTTATCACAAGCTTGGAAGGCGCCAGGCTTTTACAGGAGCGGCTGCTGTTGCAGCTGGACGTTTTTTGAAAGACGGCGGCATTCGCCTCGCCGCTGGCCATGCCGATATCACTCCTAGGAGATTATTGGACAGCGAAGCGAAATGGATGGCACCAGGGTGGGACTCGCATGATCTGTACAAAACACTTATCCATGAGCTGCCGTTTTCCTCAGATGCTTTTATGTCAGCGGCATACAGAAAAAAAGCCGCTGCCAACGTCATCATGGCAGAGCTGATGGCTGAGGGAGGGGAATAAATGATCATCAACAAACCGTCAAGAGTCAGGCCGGATGGAAGGGGGAAGGTCACAGGGGAACTGAAATATATGACCGATCTCAGCTTTCCGGGAATGCTGTATGGCAAGGTGCTGAGAAGCGCTTATCCTCATGCAGAGATTGTGTCGGTTTGCACCATAAAAGCTGATGAAATGGAAGGCGTGCAGGCCGTCGTCACACATAAAGACGTTCCCGGCTTAAACCGATTTGGCATTGTCATCCCTGATCAGCCGGTTTTATGTGAGGACAGGGTGCGGTATGTCGGGGATGCGATCGCCGCAGTTGCTGCGGAAACGGAAGAAATCGCGGAAGCGGCGCTGGAGCTGATTCGAGTTGAGTATAAAGAGCTGGAAGTCATGGATTCACCAGAAAAAGCGCTTCGGCCGAATGCGCAAAGACTGCATGAGGACGGAAATATCCTGCACCGCGCATTTTTTTCAAACGGCGATGTGGAAGAAGGGTTTCAAGCATCTGACACAGTCCTTGAAGAAACCTATGAGCTGCCGCGGCAGATGCATACGTATATGGAAACGGAGGGAGGCGTAGCCGTTCCGGTAGACGACGGGGGTTTTACGATGTATGCAGGAACCCAGCACGGCTATAAAGACCGTTTCCAGCTTGCCCGTATTTTTGACATTCCTGAAGAGAAGATCAGGATTGTGTCAAGTCCGATGGGCGGCTCGTTCGGAG
>NZ_JBSIOT010000346.1:0-1046 GCF_053613335.1 Bacillus sp. LR--39
TGTATGTAGGCGGCCGCCTATACGATCTATAAGATATTCTCATACTCTGGACTGTAACCTATGTGAAGGAGAGAGTGAATATGACTGATACAAGACATATGTATGGCGGACCTGGTTTTGGTCATTATCAGGGCTTTGGTATTGGCCACCCGGGCTATGGCATGCAAAGCACAGGCTATCCGGGCTATGACATGTATGGAGGCCACCCGGGCTATGGCATGCAAAGCACAGGCTATCCGGGCTATGACATGTATGGAGGCTACCCGGGCTATGGCATGCAAGGCTACCCAGATCACGGCATACATGGAGGAGTCGGCGGCTATCCGGGATATGGTGGGTACGGCGGTTACCCAAGCGGCGGCTATGGAGGCTCTCCGGGAGCTGGAAGCTATCCGAGCATGCACCATGAAAATGATGGACATCACCACTATTATCACCATCATCATGATGGAAAAGATAATCTTCATCACCATCATCATGATGGAAAAGATAATCTTCATCACCATCATCACCATGTTGGAAAGGATAATCATCACCATCATCATGATGGTCATTATGGCCACCATCACCACCATATGGGCCACTGGGGAAAAGACGGTTATAAATAAAGAAGATGATGATAAAAAGAGGACACTCTTGCAGATCAAGAGTGTTTTTTTAGCTTTTTTCTTGACTGTTCAGTCTGGAAACTGGTAACATTTGTTTCAGGAGGTGATCGTCTTTTGGGGAGGAATAAAGAATTTGATACGGCGCTTGTTCTTCACAGGGCGATAGAGGTTTTTGGAGAGTATGGCTACGAAGGAACGTCTCTTCAGGATCTGCTCTCTCATTTAGGCATTGCGCGCCAAAGTTTGTATGATACGTATGGCACGAAGCGTGATTTGTTTTTGTCCGCTGTGAAAACGTATCTTGAAGGGAAAAACACTGCCGTTATGGAAAGGCTTGAATCGCCAGGATCTGTAAAGGAAGCCATTCGTAATATTTTTCAAGAAGGTGTCAATGCTTTGAGGGATCCTGAACGGGCGAAGGCGTGCTATATCATTAAC
>NZ_JBSIOT010000347.1:0-1045 GCF_053613335.1 Bacillus sp. LR--39
TTGCCATTCATAACAGAATACCTCCATCAATTGTTTTAAAATCGGCTACTGAACCGGCGAGTCTTTTTTATCGGTGTACCAAATAAATTTACCTGTGTATCCGTACAAAATCGCAAGGCCGATTGAAACAAAGCTCAGCCACATGAACGGCACATAAGAGAAGGTCGAGACGCCGAGAATCCCCGCCATATATATGCCGTTGTCCGACCACGGCACCATGCCCGACGTCATCGTACCGCCGACTTCCGCGTTTCTGGACAGCACCCTCCGGTCAATTCCGAGCTTGTCATAGCTTTTTTCCATAATTTTCGGTGTTAAAATGAGCGAGACATACATCGCGCAGCCGAACACATTTGCCAAGAAGGCGACGATAATCGTCGAGAATGTGACGTTGCCGGCAGAAGTCAGCTTTTGCTGGAACTTGGAGACGATCACTTTTAGAACGCCTAAGTGCTCCAAGAGGCCGCCAAAGCCCAGACCGAGAATGATGACGACGACCGAACCGAGCATGCCCTCTATTCCTCCGCGATTTAAGAGCTCGTCCATAAATTTGATCCCGGTGTCAATGGAAAAGCCGTTGTATGCTGTGCCGATCGCATCCGCAAAGTCCATGCCTTGGAAGACCGCAGCCCAGATCGCGCCCAAAAGTGCGCCGATCGCGATCGTCGGCACAGATGGCTTTCTCATCGCCAATAGAACGATGACGACAACAGCCGGAACAAGCATCCAAATGTGAATATCAAACGTGTTCTGCAAAGAAGCTTTCAAAAATTCAACTTTTTCCAAATCAACATTTCGGCTTCCATACATAAAGCCGGTGATGGTGAACAGGACCGCCGTGATTAAATAGGCGGGAATCGACAAGTACAGCATCGCTCTGACATGGGTAATCACTTCGACCTTTGAAAGGGATGACGCAAGCACCGTACTATCGGAAAGCGGCGATAATTTATCTCCAAAGTAGGCTCCGGACAGCACGGCTCCGGCTACAAGCGGAAGCGGAAGCCCCAGCCCTTCCCCGATTGCCATCATGGCGATCCCGGCC
>NZ_JBSIOT010000348.1:0-1045 GCF_053613335.1 Bacillus sp. LR--39
AAAAATGAAAAAGAGCTAGTTACTGTATGAAAAAATCCCGGTTTGAAGCCTGGATTTTTTTTATTCGGCTTTGAAAATACAATTTTTCTATTTGATTCCGTCATTTCAATAAAAGGATTGCAAGTCTTTTTGAATTAATAGATAATATTGGTTAGAATGTTTTGAAAATATTACATAGTTTACAGAAAGAGGAGATCGTTGTGTCCAAGAAGAAAAAATGGCTTATTGGCGGTGCGATATGTGCCGGTGTGCTTGTATTGGCTGGGATCGGCGCTGGCGGTTTTTACTTTTTTACCCACATGAACCAAGTTGCCGTATCATCGGAGCCCTATGCTGAATCGGTCGCGGTATACATGGGAGGAGATTCAGAATCAGGCCAAACGTTTTCTGGAAAGGTTGAACCTGAGAAACAGCAGAAAGTATACATAGATTCAGAAAAAGGCAGCATTAAAAAAACATACGTCAAAGAAGGCGATCAGGTTAAAAAGGGGGATAAGCTTTTTGAGTATGAGGGCGAGGATCATTCTGATGAAGTGGAGCAAGCAAATTTGCAAATTGAAATGACAAATCTGCAAATCAACCGTTTGCAAAAATCAATAACGGAAACGGAAAAGAAGCTGAAAGCGGCAGGAAAAGAAGAGAAAACCCAGCTTCAAGATGAACTTGATCAGGCCAATTTCGATTTGAAAACAAGCCAGCTTGAACTGAAGCAGCATCAAAAAGAACTGGCTGGCCTGACGAAAAACAAAGGTTCCAATGTCATTACAAGCAAGCATGACGGAATCGTTCAAAGCGTCAATCAGGATATCGCTGACGGTGCAACAGGCGACCAGGCAACGGGCCCGTATATCCAGATTGTTTCGACGGGCAAATATCTGGTCAAAAGCCAAATCAATGAGCTGTTAATGGACACGATCAAAAAAGGCAGCAAAGTCAGGGTCACGCTGAAAACAGGCGGTGAGGGCGAGTGGAAAGGAAAGGTCACCTCGATCGGCAAGCTTCCGGCGGGAGCAGGCGAGGGTGAAGAATCAGAAAGCTTTACTGA
>NZ_JBSIOT010000349.1:0-1043 GCF_053613335.1 Bacillus sp. LR--39
GGCTCTTAATGGTTCCGCACCTCATTTTAGGCGGGCGCGGCACGTAAAAACCCTGAACCTTTATGCAAAAAATGAATAGTCTGCCTATAACTCGATCAATAGATAAAAAGCAGATACAAACGGGGGAAAACATTGAACGAAACCATCACATATGACACATGGAACGACATGCTGTCCAAACAGGTAACGGATCAATTGATCGATGAGCTCGATGTGTTGAAATGGGCTTACCGAACGTACGGAGAAAAGATTGTGTACGCCTGCAGCTTTGGCGCAGAAGGAATGGTGCTTCTCGACTTAATATCAAAAATCAACAAAAACGCACACATCATCTTTTTGGATACCGGGCTTCATTTTCAGGAAACATATGAGCTGATCGAGACCGTCAAAGAACGAAATCCGGGATTTGCAATCCAAATGCTCGAACCCGAGCTGAGCTTAACAGAACAGGGGACGAAGTACGGCGGAGAGCTGTGGAAGCATAACCCGAACTCTGCTGCCAATTGCGGAAAATCGAACCGCTCAAAAAGCACCTGTCCGGCATGACAGCTTGGATTTCAGGACTGCGCCGGGATCAGTCACCAACGAGAAAGCATATTCAATACGTAAACCTGGACCAGAAGTTTGAGCTCATCAAAATTTGCCCGCTCATCCACTGGACATGGGATGACGTTTGGACGTACATCCGCCTGCACAATTTGCCTTATAACAAACTGCACGATCAACATTACCCGAGCATAGGCTGTGAAATGTGTACATTGCCTTCCCCGGACCCGAACGATGAGAGGGCTGGAAGATGGGCCGGACGGGAGAAAACAGAATGCGGCCTGCATCAGGAATAGCGGATGGCAGGTTCTTGATGTGAGAGTCGAAATGATGTTGAGGCGCTGATGTCAAACTTTCATTAACTGCAGCAAAGAAAACAAGGAAACGTATAATTGGAGGTTGAACACGTTGAATGGAAACGAACCCCATGGAGGGGTATTAATCAACCGCTGTGATCCCGCATGCCATTTTGAAGGGTGCGCGTGCCAAGCAGAGCT
>NZ_JBSIOT010000350.1:0-1042 GCF_053613335.1 Bacillus sp. LR--39
ATTGCTAAAAGTATTTGGCTAAAATAGAAAGGACCTTTTTGCGCATAAGCAAAAAGGTCTTTTTTGTGACGTCTCATATTTTATGTACCATTTGCTGTAAGCGTTTGCTACTATTTAGGTAAACGATGAAAGGGTGATGGCATGGAAAAGATGTTGGTTGTTCTGCTTTTTTCTGCTTTATTGCTTAATGGATGCGGATCTGGTGAAAGTAAAGCAAATACAGCTGAGACGCCCGAGGTTTTGGATGTCAAGCTGACCGGGCCTGAAAAAGTAAATCCCGGAGAAAGCGCTGCTTATGAAGCAGCCGTATCATATGGTGATGAAGCTGTGACGGATGCCGATGAAGTAGAGTTTGAAGTATGGAAAGAAGGGGAAAAAGACGCAAGCCAAATGTTTAAGGCGAAACAAGAAAAAGGCGTATACCGATTGGAAACGACGTTTAAGGAAGATGGTGTATACACTGTCCAATCCCATGTCACAGCAAAAAAACAGCATAGCATGCCGACCTTAAAAGTCCAAGTCGGAGACGCCGATGCTGCCAGCAATCAGTCAGAAGAGGAGCATTCACATCATCATTGATTGTGTGAATCAGAGTGATTTTCTTGTGGCGGATCAATGGTATGCTTTACATTATAGGCTTTTACAGTCGTCCAAATGGTTACAAGCAAAACAGCCAGCACAATCAAAATACTTATCGTAATGAGAAGCGTCATGACATTCCACCTCCCGTTTTTTAACAATTGTAGCATAATAGAAGAAATCGTGACAGATAAGGGTAAAAAAGAGGTTTTAGCGTACGATATTAAGGGTATACATAGTCATATAACAAGGAGGAGATATCATGTCAGAACAATTGATTCAAGCAGTGAACAAACAAGTAGCCAACTGGACAGTCATGTATGTGAAACTACATAATTATCACTGGTATGTGAAAGGAAAAGATTTCTTCACTCTTCATGAAAAGTTTGAGGAGCTGTACAACGAAACGGCAACTTATATTGATGACTTAGCAGAACGTCTTTTGGCGCTGAACGGAAAACCG
>NZ_JBSIOT010000351.1:0-1037 GCF_053613335.1 Bacillus sp. LR--39
GCGACATATGTACAGGCTTGGCAGCTCTGATGCGCCTTCCTGCCATTGCTGCTTTTAAAAGCTGTTTGGACTGCGGCAAAGAAAACCGCAAAATCAGGCCGGTTAAAATGGCGGTTAAAACAGTACCGATGCCGATCGGCCCGCCGAGCAGCCAGCCGATCAATAAAATCGTCAGCTCCATTCCGTTTCGGACCCACTGAACGTTCCAGCCCGTTTTCTCGGAAATCAAAAGCATCAGGGAGTCACGCGGACCCGCACCGAGATCGGCCGATACATAAATGCCGACTCCGTAACCGATAAAAATAACGCCGATCACGAATACGACAGTGCTTGAAATATACGTTTCCGGGTCTGGAAGAATATAAGTAAAGAAATCTATAAAAATACCGATTAACAGCATATTGAGCACGGCGCCGATTTTCGGCCATGCTTTTGTAAATAAGGACGTTAAACCTACGATGACCGCCCCGACAATAATCGCCCATTGGCCGACCGTAAGGCCCAAAAGCATATACAGCCCGTAGTGAAACGCATCCCAAGGACCGATGCCGAGCACTTTCCCTTCAATCGTAAGAGAAACCCCGAAAGACAAAACAATCAATCCGACAAAATAAAAAAGCCAGCGCAAAACAAGTTCCCGCTTCAATGGATTCCCCTCTTTTCAAAAAAACAATCAATTGTCATTGTATCATATTCTTCAGTGGGGTGATATCCAAAAAATGTTTTATTTTGTGTAATACTTGTACCAAACTTTATTAAAATAACAATTGACTAAAAGATATTTCCATTTTATAAAATTAATGTATAATATTTACTAGTAGGTGATCTTTATAGGGATAGTTGCTTAAAAGGTATATAGACTTTAATGGATTTGGGATCATTCTAAAAAAGGAGAGTAAACATGAAGAAACTTTATATTAGTGCTGTCCTGGGTTTATTGTTTGTTTTTGTTGGTGGAACAAAAATACATGCTCAAGAACCACAGAACAATAACGGGGTTTTGGATGAGAATAAATTCATTGATGAAACAGTGTATT
>NZ_JBSIOT010000352.1:0-1037 GCF_053613335.1 Bacillus sp. LR--39
GTATACCGCTATGCCACAGATCAAATTGTTGAATATGCGAAAGAAAAGCAAATTGATTTGGTCGTTGGCCCTGAAGCGCGCGGCTTTATTATCGGCTGTCCCGTTGCTTACGCGCTTGGCGTAGGTTTTGCGCCGGTCCGCAAAGAAGGCAAGTTGCCTCGTGAAGTAATCAAAGTGGATTATGGCTTGGAATACGGAAAAGACGTATTAACGATCCACAAAGATGCGATTAAGCCTGGTCAGCGTGTGCTTATTACAGATGACCTGCTTGCGACAGGCGGCACAATTGAAGCGACAATCAAACTTGTTGAAGAACTTGGCGGCGTTGTTGCTGGTATCGCTTTCTTAATCGAGCTTTCTTACCTTGACGGCAGAAATAAGCTGGAAAATTACGACATCTTAACATTGATGAAATACTAAGGATAACCGCATAACGAAAAAGCACTCCATGTCAGGGTGCTTTTTTCCTATTGTTTTGCTTTTATTTTATATAATATTTGGCTATTTGCACTTCTGCTCTTTACATCTTTCGTTTTTTTCTTGATAATAAACTACAATACAGTTTACATTTTAAAAAAGGTGATTCCATGGCGAACGAACAAGTATTGACTGCCGAGCAAGTTATAGATAAAGCGCGCAGCTATCTATCTGATGAGCATATCGCATTTGTCGAAAAAGCATATCTGTACGCTGAAGATGCTCATCGCGAGCAATACCGCAAATCGGGCGAGCCATATATTATTCATCCGATTCAGGTTGCGGGGATACTCGTTGATCTTGAAATGGACCCTTCCACAATCGCGGGCGGATTTTTGCACGATGTCGTGGAAGATACAGATGTGACGCTCGATGACCTGAAAGAAGCATTTTCCGAAGAAGTGGCAATGCTTGTAGACGGCGTAACGAAACTCGGCAAAATTAAATATAAATCTCAAGAGGAACAGCAGGCGGAAAATCATCGCAAAATGTTTGTCGCTATGGCTCAAGATATCAGGGTCATATTGATCAAGCTGGCGGATCGTCTTCACAATATGCGG
>NZ_JBSIOT010000353.1:0-1037 GCF_053613335.1 Bacillus sp. LR--39
TCTCCAAGCCGTGCTGGATGATCAATCCTCAGGCCGGGGCACAGAGCGAGTCACCCTGTACGACGTCAACTTTGACTCTGCCAAAATCGCAAGCCTTGATGTCGATTCAGAAGCGTTAGAGGAAGAAGTTCCATTTACATTCGAAGACTTCGACGTCCCTGAAAAGCTGTCTGACACGTTTTAATCAAAGCTGAATCAGCCCATACGCAGACCTTTCTTAGAAAGGTCTGTTTTTTAAAAAATGAAACCAAACAATAGACAAGGGAGTTTTTTACATGAGCGAGAAGAACGAAAACGTATATGATCTTTCCTTTTTTATGCCGGGAAAAACAATTGAAGCTGAGGAAATCAAAGTGCCGATCTCAAAGCGTTTTGTTGATAAAAAAGGGAATGTCATTCCGTTTATTTTAAAACCAATTACAACTGAACGGATTGATGAATTAGAGAAAGAAAACACCACATTCAAAAATGTGAAAGGCCGCGGCCGCGTCAAAGATTTAGACTCACAGCGCTTTTATGCGAGAATTGCCATCGAATCTACTATTTATCCTGATTTTCGTTCAAAAGATTTAAGGGAAGCATACAAAACAGCGGATCCGGTAGAAGTCGCAAAACGTGTACTATCTGTTGGGGGAGAGTATGCGAACTGGCTGAATAAAGCAATTGAAATCAATGGTTTTGAAGATGATCTTGAAGATCTAGAAGAAGAAGCAAAAAACTAGTAAAGGATGGCGATAAGGAAGCTGTGTATTTGTACTATGCAATGCATGAGCTTCATTATTCGCCATCCCAACTTCTTGAATTATATGAAGCACCAAAACATTTTAAAGCTCTTTTATTTGGGTTGATAGGCTATAAGCTAGATCTATTAGAAAAAGAATCAAGGAGAGGAGGGAACTAATATCGCAAAATTAACAGCCCGTTTTGATCTCGAAGACAAGGTATCTAAAAAACTAAAACGGATACATAAAGGATTCCAAGAGGTCGAAAAAAAAGTCAAAACCATTAATCGGCAAATCAAAATCAGTATCAGAGCG
>NZ_JBSIOT010000354.1:0-1036 GCF_053613335.1 Bacillus sp. LR--39
ACTCCGCTTGGGTTGTACACATTCGGCAAAGAAGAAAAATCGGTCGTCGTCAGCGGCGATATCGACACAATTAAAGACTTGAAAAATATGAGAATTCCAGCGGCGTCTGCCGGAGGCGCAAGCGCGCAAGCCGGAGCGCAAAGTGCGCAGGCGGCCCAGGGGGCGCAGGCTCAAGCCGGGGCACAGAGCGCCGGACAAGCTCAGCAAAGCGCGGGAGTCCCGACGGTTAAGCTGTCTGACATCGCAACGATTAAAGATGTCAAAAAAGCCGAATCCATTTCACGAACCAATGGCAAAGACAGCATCGGCATCAGCGTCATTAAAGCAAACGACGCCAATACCGTCGAGGTAGCCGACAACGTAAAAGCTGAACTCGAACAATTCAAAAAAGACCACAAAGGCTTCAAATACAGCTCGACATACGATCAGGCCGAACCGATCACCGAGTCGGTCGAGACGATGCTGAGCAAAGCGATTTTCGGAGCGATCTTTGCGGTTGTGATCATTCTCTTATTCCTAAGGGATATTAAATCAACATTAATCTCGGTCATTTCGATTCCATTGTCATTGTTAATCGCACTGCTCGTCCTGAACCAGCTTGATATCACGCTGAATATCATGACGCTCGGCGCCATGACAGTCGCCATCGGACGGGTTGTCGACGACTCGATCGTCGTCATCGAAAACATTTACCGCCGCATGAGGCTGAAAGATGAGCCGCTGCGCGGAAAAGCGCTCGTGCGCGAAGCGACGAAGGAAATGTTCATGCCGATCATGTCATCAACGATCGTGACAATCGCGGTATTCCTGCCGCTCGCACTTGTCGGCGGTCAAATCGGCGAATTGTTCATGCCGTTTGCTTTAACGATTGTATTCGCGCTCGCTGCATCCCTCTTGATCGCGATCACGCTCGTGCCGATGCTTGCGCACACCCTCTTCAAAAAATCATTGACAGGCGCGCCGGTAAAGGCGAAAGAACACAAGCCTGGGGTACTGGCCAACTTCTACAAAAAAGTGTTGAATTGGTCGCTCAGCC
>NZ_JBSIOT010000355.1:0-1036 GCF_053613335.1 Bacillus sp. LR--39
GGCCATTGTTCTTGGCATTGATGAAGAAAAGGGAATCGCTAAAGGTTCGGCCCGAAGCATCAGAGGATTTAATTTATTTGAGAGCCTTTCTGAATGCAGAGATATTCTTCCTCATTTCGGCGGCCATCCAATGGCTGCGGGGATGACGCTGAAAGCCGAAGATGTGCCGGATTTGCGAAGCAGGCTGAATGAAATAGCGGACAATACGCTTACGGAAGAGGATTTTATTCCCGTACAGGAAGTCGACCTTGTCTGCGGCGTCGAAGACATTACAGTTGAAAGCATCGCAGAAATGAACATGCTGTCTCCTTTTGGCATGCTGAACCCGAAACCGCACGTTCTCGTAGAAAACGCAGTATTGGAAGATGTCCGCAAGATAGGGGCAAATAAAACTCATGTCAAAATGACGATCAGAAACGAGTCGTCTCAGCTTGATTGCGTCGGTTTTAATAAAGGCGAGCTTGAAGAAGGCATCGTACCGGGTTCAAGAATTTCCATTGTCGGCGAGATGTCAATCAACGAATGGAACAATCGAAAAAAGCCGCAGCTTATGATAAAGGATGCCGCTGTTTCTGAATGGCAGCTGTTTGATTTAAGGGGAAAACGGACGTGGGAAGACACAGTTTCCGCCCTTCCATCTGCTAAACGGGCCATTGTCTCTTTCAAAGAAGACTCAACAACATTACTTCAAACTGAAGACCTTCGCCGAGAAGTGCACGTCATCAGTTCTAAAGATCAAGCAAAGGCGTTTGACCTCGATGGTGCATATATCGTATTACTGGATCCGCCGCCTTCGCTGGACATGCTCGCACGTTTGCTGGAAGGCAAGGCGCCTGAGCGGATATATTTTATTTTTCTCAACCATGAGGACCACTTTTTATCAACTTTTCCCGCAAGAGACCACTTTAAATGGTATTATGCGTTCTTGCTGAAAAGAGGCGCTTTTGACGTGAAAAAACACGGTTCAGAGCTTGCAAAACATAAAGGCTGGTCCGTTGAAACAATCAATTTCATGACAAAGGTGTTTTTTGATCTC
>NZ_JBSIOT010000356.1:0-1035 GCF_053613335.1 Bacillus sp. LR--39
TAAGAGGGATTGATATGAGTACAGGAACTGAACAACAGACATACAACAGAAATATCATCGTAGGTTTGCTTATTGCCGGGGCGTTTATCGCGATCTTGAACCAAACGCTCCTGGTTACCGCACTGCCGCATATTATGGCAGACTTGAACATAGACGCTACAAAAGCTCAATGGCTGACAACGGCGTTCATGCTGACAAACGGGATTCTCATTCCGATTACCGCCTTTTTGATCGAAAAATTCTCGAGCCGCGCGCTCGTCATCGCGGCGATGAGCATCTTTGCGGCGGGAACAGTCGTCGGTGCGGTGGCGCCTAACTTTCCGGTTCTTCTGGCGGCGCGGATCATTCAGGCCGCAGGCGCCGGAATTATGATGCCGCTCATGCAGACGATCTTTTTAACGATTTTCCCGGTTGAAAAACGCGGGGCTGCAATGGGCATGGTCGGCTTGGTGATCGCATTTGCACCGGCCATCGGACCGACATTGTCAGGCTGGATCGTCGACAGCTTTACATGGAGATACTTATTTTATATTATTCTGCCAATTGCACTGATTGATCTTGTGCTTGTCATCTTGCTGATGAAAAACGTCACGAAATTGAGAGAAACATCAGTGGACATCATATCTATTATCCTGTCCAGCCTGGGTTTCGGCGGTTTATTGTACGGCTTCAGCAACGCCGGATCAGAAGGCTGGGGGAGCAATACTGTTTTAATTTCCTTTGCAGTCGGTGCGGTCGCCCTGTTCTTCTTTATCTCTAGACAATTGAAAATCAAAAGGCCGATACTCGAGTTTCGCGTTTTCCAATCGTGGACTTTTACGATAACAACGCTACTTGGTATGATCGTTTTTGCATTAATGATCGGTACTGAGACCATTTTGCCGCTGTACACGCAAAACGTCAGAGACGTGACAGCTTTCGATTCGGGTTTGATGCTTCTGCCGGGCGCGATAGCAATGGGCATCATGTCGCCGATCATCGGCCGGATTTTTGACAAGATCGGCGGAAAAGGCCTTGCGATTATCGGGTTTGCCG
>NZ_JBSIOT010000357.1:0-1035 GCF_053613335.1 Bacillus sp. LR--39
CTGTTTACCTGTACTGCCAAAACAGTGTCCGCAGCGGACGCGCGGCACAAACCCTGCGCAAAAACGGCTGCACTGAGATTTACAACCTAAAAGGCGGCTTTAAAAAATGGGGCGGAAAGATTAAAGCGAAGAAATAAAGCAAACAGCTGTCTGGTAGACAGCTGTTTTTATTTATCTTTCTACCGCCTCGTATCTTAGCACCGGGTGTCTCGCCGCTTTTGTTTCATCCATTCTTTTTGCAATCGTTGTATGCGGGGCCTCCTGAACAAGCTCCGGATTCTCCTCCGCTTCTTTTGCGATTTGAATCATAGCATCAATAAACGCGTCCAGTGTTTCCTTTGATTCGGTCTCCGTCGGCTCGATCATGATGCATTCTTCAACATTAAGCGGGAAATAAATCGTCGGCGGATGATAGCCGAAATCAAGGAGCCGTTTTGCAATATCAAGCGTACGCACTCCCAACTTTTTCTGCCGCTTCCCTGATAATACAAATTCATGCTTGCAATGGCGGTCAAACGGAAGATCGTAATAAGGCGCGAGCTTTCTCATCATATAATTGGCGTTTAACACTGCGTTCTCAGTAACAGCCTTTAATCCGTCAGGCCCCATGGAGCGAATATACGTATACGCTCTCACATTAATGCCAAAGTTGCCGTAATACGGCTTCACACGGCCGATCGCATGAGGGCGGTCATAATCAAACGTAAAGCGCCCTTCTTTTTTGACTAAAACTGGCTTTGGCAAATAAGGAACCAGATCTTGTTTTACGCCGACAGGGCCTGAGCCGGGGCCTCCGCCGCCATGAGGGCCTGTGAATGTTTTATGCAGGTTGAGGTGCACCACGTCAAATCCCATATCTCCAGGTCTCGCCTTGCTTAAAACAGCATTTAAATTAGCGCCGTCATAATACAGTTTCCCCCCCGCTTGGTGTACAATTTCCGCCATCTCTGTAATCTGCTCCTCAAACAAGCCGAGCGTGTTCGGATTCGTCAGCATAAGAGCTGCAGTTTCTTCATTCACTGCTCTTTTTAAATC
>NZ_JBSIOT010000358.1:0-1034 GCF_053613335.1 Bacillus sp. LR--39
AGAAAAAGCGAATTTGCCGCAACCGCAATGATCGTATAAACCGTTGTTTTTCCATCAAGAAACTTGTAGCCGATTAAAAGCAAAAACGCATTTAAGATAAAGTTCGTGACACCAGGAGACCATTGAAACAGATAATACAAAATCAGCGTAATCCCAGTGACTCCGCCTTCCCCAAGATCATTGGGAATCGCAAATAAATTAACCGCAAGCGCGAAGAAAAAAGCGCCAATCACAAGCATAAGTACATCCAGCATTCTCTTTTTCATCACGAAAACACTCCTTTTCATTGTTCTGTTCTACTAGCAAATAAAAAAACCCAGGAGAACGCTCTCGAAAAAGAGCAGAAACTCCTGGGCTTTTATCCCACCGTGTCATAACAGCCAAACTGCTATGTGTTTTCTCTCGGTCACAGTCCAATTTGCATTGCGCAACCCTAGAAAACCACTGTTTTTATCATATCCTTTTCACTTTCCAATATTAGCATTATAAGGGACGGTTCGAATTGGTTCAAGGGGTATTTGCGGAGTTTTCATCAGATAAGCTGGAAGAAAAAAACGATTTATCTATTAAAAAAGAACAGATATAGCCGATAAGAAAAAAAGCATATATTTTACAAGTGAATTCAACTATAAAATGATAATAATTATGATAAATTCATAATTTTATATTGACTAAGTGAAATAATATAGGCATTATAGTACATATGTTTCGTACATTTTATTACATAGGAGGAAATATAATGGCAGGAAAACTAGTACCCTGTAAAGCTTGCGGTCAAGAAATTGCAAAGGGTGTAAAAAAATGTCCTAACTGCCGTAAGGATCAACGTAACTTTTTTATGCGACATAAAATCATTACGTTTATTCTCGCAGTTGTTGTCATCATTATTATCGGTAATATGATTGGCGGCGGAGGCGGTTCAGAAGCCACTTCCAAAACATCAAGCGGAAGCAAAGCAGAAACTGAAAAAACATACAATATCGGTGATACTGTAAAAACTGAAAAAACTGAAGTGACAGTTACGAGGGTAGAGG
>NZ_JBSIOT010000359.1:0-1034 GCF_053613335.1 Bacillus sp. LR--39
ATAGCCCCTCAGCACGCTGGAAACGGCAATGATCGGCACGACCGGCGTAACCGCCAAAAGCGGATAAAGCGTTCTTTTGTCTGTGAGCAGCGTATCGGCCATCAGCGGGGCGTAAATGAGAAACACCGGAGTGATGATGGCGCTGAGCGTCCCGGTGATCGCAAGAGACATCACTAAAATCTGTTTTGTCTTCCTATGGTCTCGGCGCGCTTCCGCTTCAGCGACCAGCTTGCTGATGGCGACCGGGAGGCCGAACTGGGTGAGGGTGACGGCCAGAAAAAAAGTCGGGGCCGCCATCATGTAAAGCCCGACGCCTTCACCACCGATGAACCTTGCGATGACAATCCGGTTGATAAAGCCGAGCATTCTCGTAATCAAACCCGCCGCTATTAAAATGAGCGTTCCTTTTAAAAACGTCTGCTTCGTCATTTCTAGAGTCCCCTGCCTTCTCAAACAACCTTTAATCATATACAATAAGATATGCGCATACATCGTCCAAGCATGACAAGTCTCTCTGAAAAAATGTGAAAGGAGCGTGGCTTTGGCATGGGCAAACATCCGGCTGATCTGTACAAGGATCATTTAAAACCCTTTCTTCGCAGCAAGACGGAAGAGTTTAGAATACTCGGTTATGACGATATTGAAATAGAGGAATTGTGGTCATACTTATTGAATAAGAAATGGAAGAACCGGAAGGATGTTCAAATTCACCAGCTGGCCGGTGACATTTTATCTGTGAAAATTGGCGAATTTATGAACTATGCAACCGTAGAATCGTTTAAAACGTCTAATTTACTCGACAGCAAAGAAGGGCAGGATATGCTCGATGAGCTGCTGAGGTAGCCGTTGATTTTGGTTGATTTAAGGAGGAAATACATAATGAAAAAAGGACGCTTGATTGCGTTTTTCCTTACCGTTCTCTTGATCGGTACAGGACTGGGAATGTTCACGAAGCCGGCTGCAGACAACATCAGCCTCGGCCTTGATCTTCAGGGCGGTTTTGAGGTTCTGTATGAAGTCCAGCCTGCCAAACA
>NZ_JBSIOT010000360.1:0-1033 GCF_053613335.1 Bacillus sp. LR--39
ACCTTTTCAGAGTCTGCACAATGTCGTAGGAGACCTGCTTGGCACACCGCTTTCCATCCTAGGCGGCAGTCTCGGCGGAAGCCTGATCGCTGAATTTGTGCAGATGCTGCTTTGGTCGTGCGGGATTCACGGGGCTTCCATCATTGGCGGAATCATGGCGCCGATTTGGTACGGCGCGATGGATGCCAACCGTCTCGCCTTCCAAGCGGGCGAGGCGCTGCCGAGTATTTTTACGACTCAGTTCTTTCAAATTTGGATCAATGTCGGCGGGAGCGGGGCGACGCTGGCGCTTGTCCTGACGATGCTTGTGCGCTCCCGGAGTAAACAAATGAAGCAGCTTGGACGATTAGGAATCGGCCCTGCGCTATTTAATATCAACGAGCCGATCATTTTCGGCATGCCGATTGTCATGAATCCGCTCCTTATTGTCCCATTTATCATCGCACCGCTCCTCACGATTACCGCGACTTATATCGGCATGAGCACCGGGCTGGTGGCAAGACCGGCCGGAATCGCGGTGCCGTGGACGATGCCGCCGCTCATATCAGGCTACCTGGCGACAGGCGGAAAGGTGTCGGGCGCCGTTATGCAGCTGGTAAACCTGCTGATCACCTGTGCTATCTACTATCCGTTTTTCAGAATATGGGATCATCAAAAATGGCGGGAAGAGAGTGCGGTTGAATCTGGCGGATAAAAATGTGATGTGATAGATGATCGGCCTGTCATAGGGCTGATCATCTCCTTTTAAACGAAAGAGAATGTTAGAATATGTAAAGGAGGTGCGCATGCTAGATTATATATGGTTAGATGACGAATCACCAATCTTACAACAAGTACCAGTTGAATACTCATCTGCTGCACTTATCTTTTCTCCTTTTATCCAAATGCCTGAAGGATGGGAGAATGCAAAAAGAAAAAATGATTACGAGCATATTTATCCAAACGATGATGAAATAAGAGGAATAGGCAAGGCTGTTTCCTGGAAGAAGGTTATGTCTTCTTGCGGCTTTCAAACACATGCTGAGCTGGCGCT
>NZ_JBSIOT010000361.1:0-1033 GCF_053613335.1 Bacillus sp. LR--39
CAGCATGATTATCGGCAAGTATGTACCGGGTACTTCACTTGTGCACCGGCTTGACCCCAGAACAAAACTGATCACGATCTTTTTATTTGTCTGCATCGTATTCTTAGCCAATAATGTTCAGACATACGCGTTGCTTGGTTTATTTACAGTTGGCGTCGTTTCTTTAACAAGAGTTCCATTCTCTTTTTTAATGAAAGGGCTGAAGCCAATCATCTGGATTGTCCTTTTTACGTTCCTTCTTCACATCCTTATGACACATGAAGGATGGGTTATCTTTCAAATAGGTTTTTTCAAAGTCTATGAGGGCGGTCTGGTTCAGGGGATATTCATTTCTCTTAGATTCGTCTATTTGATTTTAATCACAACCTTATTAACGCTTACGACCACACCGATTGAGATTACCGATGGAATGGAGCAGCTGCTGAACCCATTGAAAAAATTAAAGCTTCCTGTTCATGAGCTGGCTCTTATGATGTCAATTTCTTTACGGTTTATTCCGACACTGATGGAGGAGACAGATAAGATCATGAAGGCTCAGATGGCGCGAGGCGTTGATTTTACAAGCGGGCCTGTCAAAGAAAGAGTGAAGGCTATTGTCCCGCTTCTTGTCCCGCTCTTCGTCAGCGCATTTAAACGCGCCGAAGAGCTTGCGGTGGCAATGGAAGCAAGAGGCTATCAAGGCGGAGAAGGACGTACGAAATATAGAAAGCTTGTATGGACAGGAAAAGACACTTCTGTCATTGTCAGCTTAATTGTATTAGCTGCTTTGTTATTTTTCTTAAGGGCTTAGAGGTGCTGTATGAGACTGAAATGCACGATTTCTTATGACGGACATTTGTTTAACGGTTATCAGGTTCAGCCGGGCAAAAGAACGGTTCAGGATGAACTGGAGAAGGCTTTGGCTGTCCTGCATAAGTCAAAAGACAGAATTCCAGTAGTTTCGTCTGGAAGAACAGACAGCGGGGTTCATGCAGCCGGACAGGTGATTCATTTTGACACTCCGCTGTCTATCCCGGCTGAGAGATGGCCATAT
>NZ_JBSIOT010000362.1:0-1032 GCF_053613335.1 Bacillus sp. LR--39
GCAGCTTGGTGGCTTTAGTGCTCTTGTTTTGCTATAAATACTGTGAGAAAATCATATTTATTTAAAAACACCATAGAGAAGGGGGAAGTTGCTGTTGAGCTGGTATATTGATCCTGATATTTTATTGAAATTGGGCATTGCCACATTGATTGGCATGGTCATCGGGCTTGAACGCGAATTAAAAAATAAGCCGCTCGGATTAAAAACCTGTATTGTCATCGCAGTCAGCTCATGCATGCTGACGATCGTCAGTATTAATGCGGCATATCATTTCCCTAAATACTACCGCATCATGATGGATCCGCTTCGTCTGCCGGCACAAATCATCTCCGGCGTCGGGTTTATCGGAGCCGGTGTCATCCTGCGAAAAAGCAATGATGTCATTTCCGGCCTGACGACATCGGCCATGATCTGGGGGGCAGCGGGGCTCGGGCTTGCTACGGGAGCCGGTTTTTATAAAGAAGCGTTTGCCAGTCTTCTGTTCATCCTGATCAGCGTGGAATTTCTCCCATGGGTGGTCAGAAAAATAGGCCCCGACCGCCTGCAGGAAAAAGACATCCGCATCAGAATGTCGCTTTCTGATAAAGACAAAATGACAGAGATTTTAAAAGAAATGAAAAGAAGAGATATCAAAGCACACTCCGTTCGGATCGACGACCTGGGCGAAAAGGATTTTCCAATTATGGAAGTGAAGGTCCGCGTCCATAAAAACAGATACACGACCGATGTCTACTATGACATTAAAGCCATTGAAGGCGTAGTCGGCGTGAAGTGTGATACATTATAAAAGCCAATGGGACTGGAATCCCATTGGCTTTTTCTATCTACACCAGTGCTGAAAAATCAAATGCTGTAATCGGCGTGCCATTCTCTATATCTCTTCTGAAACCGGCCAGCATTTCTTTTTCTTCTTCTCCTATTGTGTTAAGGTCAAACATCTGATGCAGCAATCCGTAAATCAGCATATGGCGAAGGCGGAGGAAATCAGGTATTATCATCAGCCATGCAGGGTCAAGCTCATTTTCCTCCCAG
>NZ_JBSIOT010000363.1:0-1032 GCF_053613335.1 Bacillus sp. LR--39
TTGATTTAGACGGAACGATGTACAATGGCACGGAAAAAATCGAGGAGGCGTGTGAATTTGTCAGAACGCTGAAAGATCGCGGCGTTCCTTATCTTTTCGTGACAAACAACTCTTCGCGCACACCGAAGCAGGTAGCGGACAAGCTCGTGTCTTTTGATATTCCGGCAACAGAAGAGCAGGTCTTCACGACCAGCATGGCAACTGCCCAGCACATTGCACAGCAGAAAAAAGACGCGTCTGTGTATGTGATTGGGGAGGAAGGAATCCGCCAGGCGATTGAAGAAAACGGCCTGATATTTGGCGGAGAAAACGCGGATTTTGTCGTTGTTGGCATCGACCGTTCCATTACATACGAAAAATTTGCTGTTGGCTGCCTGGCAATCAGAAATGGCGCCCGCTTTATTTCCACTAACGGAGATATTGCGATTCCGACTGAAAGAGGGCTCCTGCCGGGAAACGGCTCACTGACATCGGTGTTAACCGTATCTACAGGTGTACAGCCTGTATTTATCGGCAAGCCGGAATCAATTATTATGGAGCAGGCGATGCGCGTTCTCGGCACAGATGTGTCTGAAACACTCATGGTCGGCGACAACTACGCCACTGATATTATGGCCGGCATTAACGCGGGTATGGATACGCTGCTCGTTCACACAGGCGTAACGAAAAGAGAACATATGACAGACGATATGGAAAAACCGACTCACGCCATTGACTCTCTGACTGAATGGATTCCATACATTTGAAAAAAGGGCGCCCTAAAAGGGTGCCCTTATTCTGTATGCCGCGCGCGGTGAGCAAGTCTGCTTGAAGCCGCGGCGGAAATCGCTCCGACGATGTCATCTAAAAAGGTATGGCATTCACCGGTTGATTTATCATTCAATCGTTTAAGGATTCCGGGTTTTTCTTTGTCGATGTAACCGTAGTTCGTAAACCCGATCGATCCGTAAATGTTCACAATGGAAAATGCCAGAACTTCATCTACTCCATATAGGCTTTCATCTATTTCCAGCATCGTTTGCAGCGGTTCAG
>NZ_JBSIOT010000364.1:0-1032 GCF_053613335.1 Bacillus sp. LR--39
ATGGGCATCATCAAAATTAACCTTAACATCCTCCCAAAAGCTTTTTCTTAATCCGATGATATCATGCTTCAACCCGCCCGCAGACGTTTCCAGAAACCGCTCTTTTTTTTCGAGCACCTGCAGCACCTCATCTATTCTCGACTGCTCTTCCTTCCATTCCTTATCCTGCTGATTCATGAACGGCACCTCCAGAAAATAGTTGACATACATAGATGAAATACTGTAAAATATAATTGGATACATATATTAAATATATGATGAAAACTGGCAAATACAATTTATCTTAGCACATTCACCCAACATCGTTCAAGGTTTGGGTTATTTATATGCAGAAAAAACCGATTTCACATCGAAATCGGTTTTTTTGGTATTAATTATCTAAACGAAAAGAACGGTTTGGCAGCTTCCAATTAAACATATAAGAACAAACCCGGCAAACAACGAGCACGAAAAACAGAACGTACAAGCCAAACGAGTTCCCCAGCCAGCCCAAGCCGACGATTAAACCGCCGAGAGCCGCCCAGACTGCATAAATTTCTGCCTTCAGCACAAGCGGTTTGCGCCCGGCAAGAAGGTCACGGATGATTCCGCCCCCGCTTCCCGTCAGCACAGCAGCCACGATCACGGCACTAAGCGGATGGCCCATTTTGACGGCATACAGTGCGCCTTGGATAGCAAAGGCAGCGAGGCCGATCGCATCTGATAAATTGCCCCACTTATTCCAATGCTTCAGCAGCAGCTTCGGAAACAGAAACACAATTGTAATAGATAAAAGCGCGATTTGAAAGTACGCTCCCTGCTCCCATAGCGCTGACACCGGAACGCCGATCAGCAAATTGCGGATCGCTCCTCCTCCAAAAGCTGTGACAATCCCTAATATATAAACTCCTAAAATATCATATTCCTCTTCCATCGCAACAATTGCGCCGCTGACTGCAAACGCAATGATGCCAATCACACTGAGCAGCTCCCAAGCCATTCTGATGACTCCCTTTTATGTTTGTTAAATTTTCTGACGACCTCTAGATTTTA
>NZ_JBSIOT010000365.1:0-1031 GCF_053613335.1 Bacillus sp. LR--39
TTAGGATCAATATTCAAGGATGTATGATAGATCAATGCTTCTCCACCGGCTTGCTGAACAGCGGGCGCAAACTCCTCAGTCGTCGCGTACGTGACACGGTGCCCTTTCTCACAAAGCTTCTCTACTAAAGCAAGCGTAGGATTGACATGTCCGTATGCCGGGATATTGATCATCGAAATATGGTACTTTTTCATGAATCTCCAGTCTCCTTATCTATTACATTTTCACACGGAAGCTCTTTAATCCGTATATCACACTGTTTTCAATCGGAGTGATACTGACGCACTCCATATGAGGAAAAGCAGAAATCAAAGACGTTAACGCGATATTTGCTTCAAGACGGGCAAGCGGAGCCCCAAGGCAAAAATGGATGCCATGGCCAAACGCAATATGCGGGTTGGAATGGCGGCGGATATCAAACATGTGCGGCCTGTCAAACTTCACTTCATCACGATTTGCCGATGCCACAAACGCCAAAACCATATCACCTTCTTTAATCAGATGCCCACCGATCTCCGTATCCCGCTTGGCAATGCGCCTCAAAACCGGGGCGGGCGCTCTGAAACGTAAGGCTTCCTCCACTGCCTGAGGCATCAGTTCAGGATGGCTGCGCAGTTCCTCGTAAACGCCTGGCGTTTCTAATATGCTGTACATCGCATTTGAAATCAGGTTTGTTGTGGTTTCATTTCCGGCCACCAGCAGCAGCGTGCAAAACGGAATCAGCTCTTCACCGGACAGCTTCTCGCCTGTTTCTTCCGCTTTCACTAAAATAGAAATAATATCCTGTGCCGGTTTGTTTCGCTTTTCTTCTATGATGCCGGCAAAAAACGCAGCCAGTTCTTCCTCACACTTATCTCGTTCTTCCAAAAAGGCTTTTTCAGCTTCTTCACTTTTATCCTTCGGTGTACTGACCAGAAGATCAGACCATGCTTTAAACTGATCCATATGCGCTGAAGGCACTCCTAGCAGCTCAGATATCACAATAACCGGAAGCGGGTATGAAAAATCGTGAACAAGGTCAAACTCACTGC
>NZ_JBSIOT010000366.1:0-1030 GCF_053613335.1 Bacillus sp. LR--39
CCGGCAAGTCCAATCCCTTCGACTTCCTTCATTGCCTCAGGGTCAATTTGATTTTCTTCCATTATACCAATGACATTTACCGTAATCCCCTGCTCTTTAGCAAAAGCAGCCATTGCAAGCGGGTCTTCCCCATGGTTTGAGCAGCCATCCGTTATCAGCAAAATTTGATTTAAATGTCCGTTGTTCACATTCATTCCTCCTGGAGAATACGAGGATTCTCAGATTCATATATTCCCATCTTCGCCAGAAGAAATTTGATTTATACGGAAGCGTTATGAAATTTCTTGTTTGTTTTGAAAGATTGCCGGAACAGGAATGGATGCCCACTTCGGTGTATTGTGATCAATCCGGACAACAACAACAGTCATATCGTCCTCAATTTGGCCGGATCTTGTGCGGATGACTTCTTCCATAAGCAAATCTGCAATCTCCTGCGGGTCATTTGTTTTCAACCCTTTCATTTTACGCTTCATCCATAAGTCGTGATTTTCCACATGCTTAGGCCCCTCAAAAATGCCATCACTCATCATAATTAAGAGGTCACCCGCTTTCAGCTGTTCACTCACAACCTCCACATCAAATTCATTAATAATACCGATTGGCAGATTGCTCGCTTGAACTTTCATGACCTGGTCACCCCGTTTGATAAAGCTAGGCGTCGATCCAACCTTCAAAAATTTACAGCTGGCATCTTGAAGATCGATAATAGACAGGTCAAGCGTGGAATATATTTCGTCAGTTGTCCTTAGAGACAGTATGCTGTTGATCGTTTTAATTGCTATTTTTTCATCAATTCCCGATTCAAGGATTTTTTCAAGAAGCTTGATCGTTTCATTGCTTTCAAAGTGCGCTCTTGCGCCATTGCCCATTCCGTCACTGATTGCTGCAGCATATTTTCTGGCTCCAAGCTCCATCATGCTGTAGCTGTCGCCGGAGACAAGGCCGCCGCCCTTCGCAGCGTGAGCAGCTCCCGTGGACACCCTGTATGATTTTGTTGATCCAAAGGCGACATGGCTGTATCCATTCGGAT
>NZ_JBSIOT010000367.1:0-1030 GCF_053613335.1 Bacillus sp. LR--39
AGATACGATTAAGGACACGTCACGGAAGGCTGTTGCCCGTCTGAAAGAGTTGGGCCTTGATGTCATCATGATGACAGGAGACAATCGCAGAACCGCAGAAGCCATCGCGAAGGAAGCGGGAATTACGAATATCATTGCGGAAGTTCTTCCTGAACAAAAGGCGGCGGAAATCGCCCGCTTGCAAAAAGAAGGCCGCCAGACAGCAATGGTAGGCGACGGAATTAACGATGCGCCGGCGCTTGCCACAGCTGACATCGGCATGGCGATTGGAACTGGCACGGACATTGCCATGGAAACAGCAGACATTACACTTATTCGCGGCGATCTGAACAGCATTGCCGACGCAATCCGCATGAGCAGATTGACAATGAAAAACATTAAACAAAACTTATTCTGGGCGCTTGGCTATAACAGCCTCGGCATCCCAATCGCAGCACTTGGATTTTTAGCACCGTGGATAGCAGGAGCAGCAATGGCATTCAGCTCCGTTTCCGTTGTTCTGAATGCTCTTCGTCTGCAAAAAGTAAAATGAAAAACCGGCTATATGCCGGTTTTTGTTTTTCATTGAAACTTTCTTGGAAAACAACATATAATAGGTGTAACTATTATATGAGTATATGCTCATATATATTATAAAGAATGCAATACTCATTGATACGCTTTGAAGAGGGAACCCTAAATCGGAAGGTAAGGTGAGACTAGTGAAACAGGAATACGTTCTGGACGGTTTGGATTGCAGCAATTGTGCCCGAAAAATCGAAAATGGAGTCAAAGGCATAAAAGGCATTGACGGATGCGCGGTAAATTTTGCGGCAAGCACCTTAACTGTCTCAGCCGATGGGAAAGAAGAGCAATGGGTCACGAATAAAGTAGAGAAAAAAGTGAAATCAATTGATCCGCATGTAACGGTTCGGCAAAAGCATAAAAAGAAATCAGCTGATGATGGCTATCGTAATAGAATGGTCAATATGCTGATCAGAATGGCGGCGGCTGTCATTCTCGGCGCAGCGGCATATTTGGTTCATTCGGG
>NZ_JBSIOT010000368.1:0-1029 GCF_053613335.1 Bacillus sp. LR--39
GAATTCCAAATGATAATCGGCATGAGGAAGGCCGAACATGACACCGTCATACCCGTTATGCTGTGAAAATTCTCCTATTCGTTTCAAACACAGTCCCTCTTCGTAAAAACGAATAATCTCATCAAGCTGGCCCGTAGGACGCGCAATTCGGATTTATGCTGCGTGAAAAGACGAAAAACCTTTTCCCATATTGTTACCATCTCCTTTTTGCACCATTTGATTAAAACGCTTTCAAAATCTCATCTGCTGAGCGAACGGTATTTCTTCCATCTTTCGAATGAAAAAACCCCAAGAGCAGCTCTTGGGGCTTATGCGCCGGGCGGAACACCTGCGTCATCAAAACGCCGTTCCAGGTTGACGAATTTGTTGTATTCTTTTACGAACGCAAGAGACACGGTTCCTACCGGGCCGTTACGCTGTTTGGCGATAATAATTTCGATAATATTTTTATTCTCGGTTTCTTTGTCATAGTAGTCATCACGATAAAGGAACGCGACAATATCCGCGTCCTGCTCGATACTTCCTGATTCCCGGATATCAGACATCATCGGCCGTTTATCCTGACGCTGCTCAACACCCCTGGAAAGCTGGGAAAGCGCGATAACTGGGACTTGCAGCTCCCTGGCAATCGACTTCAGTTCACGGGAAATTTCAGATACTTCCTGCTGACGGTTGTCCTTTGAACGACCGCTTCCCTGAATCAATTGCAGGTAATCAATCAAAATCATGCCCAGCCCGCTTTCCTGCTTCAAGCGGCGGCACTTGGCACGGATTTCGCTCACCCGAATACCCGGTGTATCATCGATGTAAATCCCGCTGTTCGACAGGCTTCCCATTGCCATCGTCAGCTTGCCCCAATCCTCTTCGGTCAGGTTACCTGTACGGAGATTCTGGGCATTGATATTTCCCTCGGCACAGAGCATACGCATAACGAGCTGCTCGGCACCCATCTCAAGACTGAAAATCGCGACGCTCTCATCGGTTTTCGTCGCCACGTTTTGTGCGATGTTCAGGGCAAAGGCTGTTTTC
>NZ_JBSIOT010000369.1:0-1028 GCF_053613335.1 Bacillus sp. LR--39
CCGCCAGTTTCTCTTCCGAGTGTTTGATCAGCGTGCTCCCGCCTTTTTGATCGCGATATCCTACAAGCGTTGCCATGCCTCTCAGCCGATATGCTGGGGATTCTGTTATTAATGGCTGAATTTGCGGGGAAAAAGAGGCGATGCTGATCAGCTTTCCTTCAAAAAACGCGCCGAGATGAAAGGAGCCTTTTGCATGATCCTCTTCATATTTGCATTGTTCAATGGATTGATGGGGACGCAGAATGCGGTGCCGGATTTCATACGTATCTTCCGCGGAAATGGTTTTGACTTCGAGCATAATGTTCCTCCTCATGACTGTTTTTCTATATCGTAACACGAATCCCGTTGAAAAAGACCGCCCGATTGGATCAGACAGTCTTTTAAGGGATTAATGCAAAAAGATATTTTGGCGCTGCTCATCTTTTTGCTGAATATATGAAGTAAGCTCAGCGGTTAAGTCAGATCTGAGGAAAGGCGTTATCAAGTAGATGCCGTTAAACAGCTCGCATGCCGTATCCAGCAGGGAGCGGGCAATCGCAAGGCCTTCCGCCTTTTGCTTTTCTTTATCTTCACCGGCACGGGCCATTTTTTCGCGAATCGTATCAGACAGCTTAATGCCGGGAATTTCATTATGGATGAATTCGGCATTCCGGCTGCTTGTCAGCGGCATGATGCCGATATAGACCGGCGTCTTCAGATGTTTTGTTTCGTTATGGATATCGACAAGCTGCTGCTCGGAATAGACAGGCTGAGAAACAAAATAATCTGCGCCGCAATCTATTTTTTTCTCAAGCCGTTTTACCGCTTTATCCAGATGGCGGACGTTAGGATTAAATGCGGCGGCAACTGAGAAATTCGTTTTCTTGCCGAGCGGTTTTCCAGATAGAGACAGACCTTCATTGAATTGTTTGATCAGCCTGATTAAATCAAAAGATGTTAAATCATATACAGACGTCGCACCAGGAAAATCCCCGATTTTAGAAGGGTCGCCTGTAATAGCAAGCACGTCATTCAGCCCTAACGTATCA
>NZ_JBSIOT010000370.1:0-1026 GCF_053613335.1 Bacillus sp. LR--39
GAAATCCCTTCAGCACCCGGAAACCTTGGAAAGGTGACAACGGCGATCGGCCTTGCCGGCGGTGATATCGGAGAGATTGAAACGATCAAGGTAGGGCCGAATTATACGATGCGGAACATTACGGTTCAAGTTGAGCATGAAGAACAGCTCACCGAGATTCTTGAAGTGATCCGCAACTTAAAAGAAGGCATCCATCTTCATACCGTTTCAGATGACGTGCTGGCTGCACATGAAGGCGGCAAAATCCGCATGAAAAGCAAGATGCCGATTCGCTCGCTTGCTGATCTGCGTCGGGTGTATACGCCGGGTGTCGCGAACGTGTGCGAGCTCATTAAAGAAGAGCCGCAAAAAGCGAATATTTATACCGGAATCGGCAATTCGGTTGCAATTGTAACGGACGGCACGGCCATCCTTGGCTTGGGAGACATAGGGCCAGTTGCTGGAATGCCTGTTATGGAAGGGAAAGCCGCTCTTTTCGACCAGCTTGCGGATATCAGCGGGGTTCCGATTCTGCTCGACACGAATGATCCTGATGAAATCGTAAGGACGGTTAAAAACATCGCGCCCGGCTTTAGCGGCATTTTGCTTGAAGACATCGGTTCACCGCATTGTTTTGAAATTGAAGAGCGCCTGAAAAACGACCTGAATATTCCGGTCATGCATGACGACCAGCACGGTACGGCGGTTGTGACGCTGGCGGCCGCCATTTCAGCAGCCAAGAGTGCAGGGGTGGATCTGAAGCAGGCCCATGTCGGCCAAATCGGCCTGGGCGCGGCGGGTGTCGCGATCTGCAGGATGTTTATGGCATATGGAGTAAAACGTGTTGTCGGAACGGATAAATCGCTTGAGGCGATGGCGCGTTTAGAGAACTATGGCGGCCATGCGGCTGAAAGCATCGAAGAATTGATGGAAAGCTGCGATATCGTCGTTGCGACAACCGGTGTTCCGGGATTGATCAATAAGAAATGGGTTCGGGAAGGCCAGGTGATTTTGGCTCTGTCCAATCCGAAGCCGGAGATTGAGCCT
>NZ_JBSIOT010000371.1:0-1024 GCF_053613335.1 Bacillus sp. LR--39
ATTCTCTAACATAATTAAACATTTTCTGGGATGATAGTCTTTTCTGTTTCTCCCCATTTACAGGTCTAAACGCATGACTTTGAAACAATTTTAATAAAACTTAATATTTGTTCAAGAAATCTTCATCCATATTTGTGAAGACTTTGTCAAAAAAAGAGTGAAAACCTTAAATTTTTCAATTATATATACAATTTACAATTAGATTTCTTTTGATATTTTTATTGCTAACTTCGGATTGTTCATGATAATCTATCTATGTAAACGGTTACATAAACAAGGAGGAGCTGTTTTGGCTACAATTAAAGATGTCGCCGGAGCGGCGGGCGTTTCAGTTGCGACGGTTTCCCGCGTCCTGAATGATAACGGCTATGTACACGAAGAAACGCGAACGCGTGTCATAGCGGCGATGGCGAAGCTGAACTATTACCCGAATGAAGTCGCCAGATCTCTATATAAAAGAGAATCCCGACTGATCGGACTTTTGCTCCCGGATATCACAAACCCTTTCTTCCCCCAGCTTGCCCGCGGTGCGGAGGATGAATTGAACCGGGAAGGCTATCGCCTTATTTTCGGCAACAGTGACGAGGAATTGAAAAAAGAACTTGAATACCTTCAAACCTTTAAGCAAAATCATGTCGCAGGCATTATTGCCGCAACGAATTACCCGGATCTCGAGGAATACAGCGGCATGAATTATCCAGTTGTTTTTCTGGACAGAACGCTTGAAGGGGCTCCTTCTGTGTCCAGTGACGGCTATACAGGAGGAAAGTTAGCCGCCCAGGCTATCATTCACGGAAAAAGCCAGCGCATTACGCTCTTGAGAGGACCCGCTCACCTGCCGACCGCTCAAGACCGATTTAACGGCGCTTTGGAAATCTTAAAGCAGGCTGAAGTTGATTTTCAGGTCATTGAGACAGCTTCATTTTCAATTAAAGATGCACAATCGATGGCGAAGGAGCTGTTTGCCGCTTATCCAGCGACAGATGGTGTGATCGCGAGTAATGATATTCAAGCCGCTGCCGTT
>NZ_JBSIOT010000372.1:0-1024 GCF_053613335.1 Bacillus sp. LR--39
AAGCGCTTGATACCCGGGATGAGCACGGTCTTCTTTTCGGGATGCCGATCGGCATTAAGGACAATATCGTAACAAAAGATCTGCGGACAACGTGCGCAAGCAAAATTCTCGAGAATTTTGATCCGATCTATGATGCAACCGTTGTTGAGCGTCTTCATGAAGCTGAAGCGGTTACCATCGGAAAGCTGAATATGGATGAATTCGCGATGGGCTCTTCCACAGAGAACTCAGGCTTTAAAAAGACAAAAAACCCGTGGAACCTCGAAACTGTTCCTGGCGGATCAAGCGGAGGCTCAGCGGCTGCGGTTGCGGCCGGGGAAGTGCCGTTTTCACTTGGATCTGACACGGGCGGATCGATTCGCCAGCCGGCATCTTTCTGCGGCGTCGTCGGCTTAAAGCCTACATACGGACGCGTTTCCAGATACGGCCTTGTCGCATTTGCATCTTCATTGGATCAAATCGGCCCGATCACAAGATCTGTCGAAGACAACGCCTACCTTCTGCAGGCGATTTCAGGCGTTGACAAAATGGATTCAACGAGCGCCAATGTGGACGTGCCTGACTACCTGTCTGCGCTGACAGGCGATATTAAAGGCTTAAAAATCGCCGTTCCGAAAGAATATCTCGGCGAAGGGGTAAGCGAAGAAGCGAAGCAGTCCGTGCTTGAAGCGCTGAAAGTGCTCGAAAGCCTTGGCGCGACATGGGAAGAGGTATCGCTTCCGCACAGCAAATACGCGCTGGCGACTTACTACCTGCTTTCTTCATCTGAAGCGTCGGCAAACTTGGCGCGCTTCGACGGCATCCGCTACGGCTACCGCACGGACAATGCCGACAACCTGATCGACCTGTACAAACAGACGCGTTCCGAACGATTCGGAAACGAAGTCAAACGCCGCATCATGCTCGGTACGTTTGCTCTGAGCTCCGGCTATTACGACGCATACTATAAAAAAGCGCAGAAAGTCAGAACGCTGATCAAAAAGGACTTTGAAGACGTATTTGCAAACTATGACGTCATCATCGG
>NZ_JBSIOT010000373.1:0-1023 GCF_053613335.1 Bacillus sp. LR--39
CCCTTCAGCAACTTGTATTGGATCTAAGCTGGAACATCTGCATGATGCTATCCCAGTTTGCTGTCCAAAGAGTCTCTATCTATTTAATATAAAATTCACTTCTTCTCATAAAGATACATTATACTAAAATACTGTAGCTGAGCAAATAGGGAGTGCTGATTTTTCTGTTGTAAATTTATACAAACGAAGTGAATATCCCGCCATGGTGCGGATTTATGCGTTTTGCAGCACGTGCTTAATTTTCTCTATCGCCCAATCCAAATCCTCTTTGGAAATGATTAATGGCGGTGCAAAACGAATGACTGTATCATGCGTTTCCTTGCATAAAAGCCCTTCTTCCTTCAAACGCTCACAATACGGACGTGCCGCTTCCGTCAATTCCACACCGATAAACAGCCCTCTGCCGCGGACTTCTTTAATAACCGGGCTGTCAATGCTCTCAAGCTCGCTCTTAAAGTATTCGCCGAGCTCAAGAGAACGATCCGTCAGTTTTTCATCCTCCAGCACTTCTAATGAAGCGATAGACACTGCACATGCAAGCGGGTTTCCGCCAAATGTTGAGCCGTGTGAGCCCGGGTTAAACACGCCTAGGATCTCGCGGTCCGCCGCAATGCATGAGATCGGAAACACACCGCCGCCAAGCGCTTTGCCCAAGATATACATATCAGGAACAATGCCGTCCCAGTCACAGGCAAACGTCTTGCCTGTACGTCCGAGACCCGTTTGAATTTCATCCGCAATAAACAAGACATTCTCTTCCTTACAAATCGCCGCCGCTTCCTGTAAAAATCCTTCAGGCGGAATCACAATGCCCGCTTCGCCTTGAATCGGTTCAAACAAGAATGCCGCTGTATTCGGCGTAATGGCCTGTCGAAGCGCTTCCACATCGCCGTAAGGAATGAGTTTGATTCCCGGAAGCATCGGGCCGAATCCTCGTTTATATTCTTCTTCAGAAGAAAGAGATACCGCCAGCATCGTGCGGCCGTGGAAGTTCCCGACACATGCGATAATTTCCGCTTGATT
>NZ_JBSIOT010000374.1:0-1022 GCF_053613335.1 Bacillus sp. LR--39
GGCATAGACGGCATCATACAGAACAGAATCAACCGTCAGGAACGTGCCGTTGGCCTCAAGCTGCTGTCCGCTGCCGCTTGTCATATACCCCAGATTTTGACTGATGATATCCACTGTGATTCCTTCTTGCTTTAAGGCTTCCAGCACTGTTTGCAGCTCTTTTTCATGAAATCCGTTTCCGGCCAGTACAGCGACTTTTCTTGTTGACGCGGCTTTCACTGTACGGGCTTGGCTTAACGCAGGCGAAGTAAGAATTTCTTTAGATGCTTTACGCTTCGCGGGCGCCGCCACGCCTACTCCTTTGGCGATTTCTTCTGCTAAATCTGCATCGACATTGCTGAAGACATCAACGACCTGCCGCTGTACGTCTTTGCTTTTGACCTTCCCGACCTCGAAGCAGAAAGCAGAAATGATATGCTGTTTCTCGACAGGAGACATGCTGTTCCAGAAAAGCTTCGCCTGTGAGTAATAATCGTTGAAGCTGTCGCTTCGCTGGCGGATTTTTTTGCCCTCGACTTTTTCCTCGTAGTGCACATATCCGCCTTCTTCTTCTGAAGCAGGCGCCGGATCGTTGTTTTGAAGCGAATTTTTATGATAAGCGACAGGCCCTTTGTTAATCGTCATCCTGTGATAGCCGTCATACTGGTTGTTATGGAACGGACAGACCGGGCGGTTGATTGGAATTTCGTGAAAGTTCGGACCTCCCAATCGGATCAGCTGTGTGTCCGTATAAGAAAAGAGCCGGCCTTGCAATAGCGGATCGTTTGTGAAATCGATCCCCGGCACAACATGGCCCGGATGGAAAGCGGCCTGTTCGGTTTCCGCAAAAACGTTATCCTGGTTTCGATTCAGCGTCATTTTGCCGATGATTTTGACAGGGACGATTTCTTCCGGCCAAAGCTTTGTCGGGTCAAGGATATCGAAGTCAAACTTGAACTCGTCTTCTTCGTCAATCATTTGCACGCCGAGCTCATACTCCACTTCATCGCCTCTTTCGATCGCTTCCCACAGATCGCAGCGGT
>NZ_JBSIOT010000375.1:0-1021 GCF_053613335.1 Bacillus sp. LR--39
ATTAGAAGAAACGAAGAAAACCAGAAAATAAAACCTTTCAAAAATAATTGGAGATGCCGGAAAAGGAGAGAATCTGATGAATCATCTGCCCGAAAAAATGAGACCGTACCGCGACTTGCTGGAGAAATCAGCGAAAGAATACGTGAAATTGAATGTCCGAAAAGAGAAAACAGGACGATATGACAGCAAAATTGCCGGTGATCCCTATTTCCCCAAGCATGAAACATACCCGACTGATGAAAATGGACAGCCGATGAAGCTTCTGGCACAGATTATTTCTCGCACATTCCCCAGCTTGACGGCTACCCTTCTTCAGGTATCCTGCAGTTCTACATTTCTGTTCATGATGACGTCTATGGATTGAATTTTGACGATCGATGTGAACAAAAGGATTTCAGAGTGATCTATTTTGAAAATATCATAGAAAACGAAGACGAGCTTGTTTCTGATTTTTCATTTATTGGCACAGGCGAATGTGATTTTCCGATTTTATCAGAAGCGGCAGTCGAGCCTGTGAAATCTTCGGAATGGGTGCTGCCTACAGATTTTCAATTTGAGCAGTATACGGGCATGGAAACAATGGAGTTCTTTGGTCAGTTCGGCGAGGATGAAGAAGACATTTATAATGAACTGGCTGAAAACGGATTTGGCCATAAAATCGGCGGATACGCTTCTTTTACCCAGCATGATCCACGGGAATACGCATATAAAGAACACACCATCATGCTTTTACAAATTGATTCAGACGATGATATCGATTCAATGTGGGGAGACGTCGGCATCGCCAATTTTTTCATCACACCTGACGATCTAAGGAAAAAAGACTTTTCAAACGTTCTGTACAACTGGGACTGCAGCTAATACAAGCTTTTGATCCAAAGGGTCACACATGATGCCAATAAGCCAGCACCGTAAGAGGTATTGACTTATTAAATAGCAATGTGGCTGCAATACCGAAAACAAAGAAGGACAGAAAAGGAATGACAACAAAAAAATCATCGGACTGAAAAAACTCACTATC
>NZ_JBSIOT010000376.1:0-1020 GCF_053613335.1 Bacillus sp. LR--39
GCAGGTCAAAATGTCACACAAATGCACTATGCAAAAAAGGGGATCATTACACCTGAGATGGAATTTATCGCCATTCGTGAGCATGTGTCTCCTGAATTCGTCAGAGACGAGGTAGCCAGCGGCCGGGCGATTATTCCTTCAAACATTAATCACCCTGAAAGTGAGCCAATGATTATCGGCCGGAATTTTCATGTGAAGATTAATGCGAATATCGGGAATTCAGCGGTTACGTCATCCATTGAAGAAGAAGTGGAAAAAATGACGTGGGCCATCCGCTGGGGAGCGGATACGATGATGGATCTCTCTACCGGAAAAGATATTCATACGACGCGTGAATGGATTATCCGCAATTGCCCCGTGCCTGTGGGAACTGTTCCGATTTATCAGGCGCTTGAAAAAGTAAACGGCGTAGCGGAGGATTTAACGTGGGAGATTTATCGTGATACGCTAATCGAGCAGGCAGAGCAGGGAGTGGATTATTTTACGATTCACGCGGGTGTTTTGCTTAGGTATGTACCGCTGACTGCCAAACGGACAACTGGTATTGTGTCACGCGGGGGAGCGATTATGGCGCAGTGGTGTCTTGCTCATCATCAAGAAAGCTTTTTATACACACATTTTGAAGAAATATGTGAGATTATGAAAATGTATGATATTGCTTTCTCACTTGGGGATGGTTTGCGTCCCGGATCAATTGCTGATGCCAATGACGAAGCGCAGTTTGCTGAATTAGAGACGCTTGGAGAGCTGACGCAAATTGCCTGGAAGCATGATGTTCAGGTGATGATTGAGGGTCCTGGACATGTTCCGATGCATAAAATCAAAGAGAACGTCGATAAACAAATGGACATTTGTAAAGAAGCGCCTTTTTACACATTGGGGCCGTTGACAACGGATATTGCGCCGGGATATGACCATATTACTTCAGCGATCGGAGCGGCGATGATCGGTTGGTACGGGACAGCAATGCTTTGTTATGTAACGCCGAAGGAGCATTTGGGGCTGCCAAACCGTGATGAT
>NZ_JBSIOT010000377.1:0-1019 GCF_053613335.1 Bacillus sp. LR--39
GGAAACTTCACGATAAGAAGATCTCCCTCTTTCAAAACGTATTTGACCGTCACATGCTCACCGTTAATCTGCAGGTCTCCCCCGCCAAACTTAATATCGGTCAGCAGACGTTTCGAAATTCCCAGTTCACTGGCATATTCTTTTACAGTCATCCCGTCCTCAGCGGAAGTAATGTTCTTTCTGATAAAAAAATGCTCCACGATATGTCCTCTTTCTATTCACCTTTTCCAATAAACGAATCCTGGACTCTTTTCCAAAATGGAAACGGACGGAATCTCGCAAACCGCACTTTTTCGGATGCAACTTGGCAGCGGATCGACTTTACATCCTTATGGAGAAGGGTTAAATGATCAATCGTCACTTGAAAGTCAACTTCGTTTCTCGGCTTAATCATGCAATCATGATGGGATGGGAGAAGCAGAGGTGACCCGACCGTACGGAACACGCGGTTATTAATTGAAGCCATTTCCGCAAGCTGGATCGCCCTGATAGACGGATGGATAATCGCTCCGCCCAGCGCCTTATTGTAGGCTGTGCTGCCTGATGGAGTTGACAGGCAGAGGCCGTCGCCCCGGAAGGTTTCAAAGAGCTGCCCTTTGATTTCCACATCAGCAACAAGGCTTCCTTCGATGCTTTTAATCGTACATTCATTCAAAGCTAAGTATCTTTCTTCCCGCTCGTTTTCGTGATAGGTCACAATGACTTCGAGAAGCGGATATTCGACTGTATGATACGGCGTTTTCGCGATGGCAAGAACAAGTTTTTCAATTTCATGAGGAACCCAGTCGGCATAAAAACCCAGATGACCTGTGTGAACGCCGACAAATGCTGTTTTGTCCAAGCGGTCGCTGTATCTGTGAAAAGCATACAAAAGCGTTCCGTCGCCTCCGACTGAAATAACGATTTCCGGTTCATTTTCATCCAGTTCCATATCAAAATCCAATAAATACGCCTGTATTTTGCTTTTCAGCGTATCAGAAACTTGATCTCCTTTTGATGATACGGCAAATTTCATGCTC
>NZ_JBSIOT010000378.1:0-1017 GCF_053613335.1 Bacillus sp. LR--39
TGACCCGTCTCCAGCTGTTACGGAATGGCACCGTCCAAGAAGCATTAAACCAGGAACACCATTTGTGCCAAAAACAATAGAACCCGATACGAGCCTTTTTCCGTCTGTCGGCTTAAACACGGATCAGCTGAAAGCGGTCACGGAAACAGAAGGTCCGCTGCTTGTGCTTGCAGGTGCGGGGAGCGGAAAAACACGGGTGCTGACAGCCCGTGCCGCCCACATGATCGAACACTTAGGCATACCGCCTGAAAATATGCTGCTTGTCACCTTTACAACAAAAGCTGTCGCTGAAATGAAAGAGCGTATGGCGAACCAGTACGGATTACAGCCGGCAAAAGTCAGAAGACTTGTGACAGGAACATTCCACAGTCTGTTTTATAAGATCTTGTATCACTCTAATTCTGCTAAATGGAACGGTGAGCATCTGCTGAAAATGGAGTGGCAGCGGGAACAATATATCAAAAAAGCACTCTATGAAGAGGGCATCGATGAGAAAGAATTCCCAGTTGACCAAGCCCTGCAACAGATCGGTTTTTGGAAAAACACTTATGTCCCAAATGAACGCATCCCTCTAAAAGATGAGTGGGAAAAACAAGTTTATCGTTTATATGAACATTATGAACGCCAGAAAAAAGAACACAGCCAATTTGATTTTGATGACATGGCTTCAGCCTGCTATGAATTGTTTATGGAGCGGCCTGACCTTCTGGAACAATATCAATCTCGGTTTACGTATATCTTAATTGATGAGTTTCAGGACATTAATCCGGTTCAATACAAAATCATGCAAATGCTCGCCAGCCCGGAGCAAAACCTGTGCTGTGTCGGAGACGATGACCAGTCCATCTACGCGTTTCGCGGAAGCAATCCGTCTTTCATTCTTGATTTTCAAAAGGATTATCGGGGAGCGAAGACGATCTATTTAACTGCGAACTACAGGTCTACGCACCCAATCGTCTCTAGTGCTGATATCGTCGTGAAAAAGAACAAAAACAGATATGCCAAAACGCTTGAAGC
>NZ_JBSIOT010000379.1:0-1015 GCF_053613335.1 Bacillus sp. LR--39
TGCCCGGCGATGGCGTTTTTGCCGATTGTGTTTCCTGCGGATATGAGGACATAGGCACATAGCTGTCAGTGCTTGTTTCAAACTGGGAAGGCAGAACCACGTCCGAAGGGGGAAAGTACACCATAAATAAACCTAACAGAAAACTGATCAGCAATTTATCCATGTTCCTTTCCTCCCTTCTCGTCAAGATATCCCTTCTTTTTCACTATATAAAACTTTATGTTTCCATTCAAACAATATGCCTTTTTCAGTATCTATTGACCTTGAAAAATAAAAAGGTTTATTTGAGGATGGCGGGAAATGTATAGGAGAAAGAAAAAAAGAAAGCGTATACATGGAGGTGCTTCATATGGAGTTTGTTCAATATGCATGTAATGGGGCCGTTGCAGAGATTATCCTGAATCGGCCTGATGCCCATCACGCCCTGAATGAACAGATGCTGTCTGAATTGAAGGAGGCAGTCGAAATGGCGGCTGCAAGCGAGGCGCTCATCGTTCTTCTGAGAGGAAGCGGGAAAGGCTTTTCGGCCGGTGGTGATATCAGAATGATGACGTCAGAGCATGACCCTGACCAATTTAAACGGCTGATGGATACGATTGAGGCTGTCACCCTGAATTTATATCAGATGAAGAAAGTGACAATTGCAGCCATTCATGGCGCTGCTGCGGGACTGGGCCTGAGTTTGGCGCTTTGTGCGGACATTGTGCTCGCTGAAAAAAACGCCGTCCTCGCGATGAATTTTATCGGCATTGGGCTTGTTCCGGACGGCGGAGGACATTATTTGCTGAAGAAAAGAATCGGTGAAGCAAAAGCGAAAAAACTGATTTGGAGCGGAAAAAAACTATCTGCCTCAGAAGCTGCCGATATGGGGCTTCTTGATGGGACATTTGCCGGAGACCCTGCCGAAGGCGCAAGATCCATTATCGAAACCCTGTTGGCCTCCCCTCTTTTGGCGATGATCGAAACGAAAGCTATTTTTCAAAGCCTCCAGATTGAAGAACTGAAAAAAGTGCTA
>NZ_JBSIOT010000380.1:0-1015 GCF_053613335.1 Bacillus sp. LR--39
CATCTGCATCAAATAATAAAGTGCGGTATCGTTTCATCTGTGTGTCTCCCTTTCTCATATGTATTCAAAGTATAGCACATAAAAAAAGGAAAAAGCCGGCGGGTGAGGCACCGCCGGCTGAAAAGAGATTATTTGTTTAATAAGCTGTGTTTTCTCGAATATAGGAAGTAAACCAGCGTTCCGACAGCGATCCAGATGACAAATGAAAGCCATGTGACGCCGGGAAGGCTGTACATGAACCAAATGCAGATGCCTGCGCTGATAATCGGCACAACCGGAACGAACGGCACTCTGAAGGACGCCTTGATTTCAGGATGTTTCTTTCTTAGCACAATGACAGCAATAGATATGACCGTAAACGCGGCAAGTGTTCCCATGTTCACCAGATGGGCCAGCGTTCCGAGGTTAATAAAGCCGGCGATTCCCGCTGCAACGATCCCTGTCAGCCATGTGTTGCGGAACGGGGTTTTAAATGACGGATGAACCTTTGCGAACAATCCAGGCAGAAGGCCGTCTCTGCTCATGGCAAATGTCAAACGAACCTGAGCATACAGCAAAGCGAGCATCACCGTCGTAATCCCGATAATCGCACCGACAGAAATAATTCCGGCAACAGCGTCCTGTCCGACGAATTTCAGCGCAAAGGATACAGGATCTCCGACATTCAATTTGGCATAAGGCATCATGCCTGTCAGCACAAGCGATACCGCGATGTACAGAACCGTGCAGACGGCTAGAGCTGAAATAATGCCGACGGGCATGTTTTTTTGCGGATTTTTCACTTCCTCTGACGCGTTAGAAACCGCGTCAAACCCAAGGTACGCGAAGAATACAGTGGCAGCGCTAAGTATGACGCCTTTCATCCCGAATGGCATAAAAGGAGACCAGTTATCCGGTTTCACATAGCCGATGCCGACAATAATGAACAATAATATGATCGCGATTTTCATCAGTACGATGACGTTGTTAAAGCGTGTGCTTTCCTTGACGCCTCTGCTGACAATCGCAGTGATGA
>NZ_JBSIOT010000381.1:0-1014 GCF_053613335.1 Bacillus sp. LR--39
TAAGATAAACATGAAATCAAAACACGACCTCATATAATCTTGGGAATATGGCCCATAAGTTTCTACCCGGCAACCGTAAATTGCCGGACTATGCAGGAAAGTGATCGATAAAACTGACATGGATATATCGCAGAAGCGAACGACTGACGATACATGTACCATGCCCGGTTTGTATTGCTTCCTCATAAGTGCAATGCAGAGCGGGTATTTTTTATTTTCTGAAAACAAAAGCATTAGAAGGTGGGGAACAGAATGCAGCCGCTGGTAGGAATCATCATGGGAAGCACTTCCGATTGGGAGACAATGAAACACGCATGCGACATACTTGACGAACTCAATGTTCCGTACGAAAAAAAGGTCGTTTCCGCTCACCGGACGCCTGATTTCATGTTTGAATATGCTGAAACTGCTAGAGAAAGAGGCATCAAGGTGATTATTGCCGGTGCCGGAGGAGCGGCGCATCTGCCAGGGATGACGGCTGCGAAAACAACACTGCCAGTCATTGGAGTTCCGGTTCAGTCTAAGGCGCTGAACGGAATGGATTCACTTCTTTCCATCGTCCAAATGCCTGGAGGCGTGCCTGTTGCGACAACATCCATCGGCAAAGCGGGTGCTGTGAACGCAGGCCTGTTAGCGGCGCAAATTTTGTCAGCATTTGACGAAGACCTTGCCCGTAAGCTGGATGAGAGAAGAGAAAATACAAAACAGACAGTGTTAGAAAGCAGTGATCGGCTTGTCTAAACAAATCATCTATCCGGGAGCTGTAATCGGCATTATCGGCGGCGGCCAGCTTGGGAAAATGATGGCTGTGTCCGCCAAACAAATGGGGTATAAAGTCGCGGTCGTTGATCCGGTGAAAGATTCGCCGTGCGGGCAGGTTGCGGATATCGAAATTACCGCTCATTATAATGACCGTGAAGCGATTCGAAAATTGGCTGAAATCAGCGATATCATCACATATGAGTTTGAAAACATCGACTATGATGCGCTGCATTGGCTAAAAGATCATGCGTA
>NZ_JBSIOT010000382.1:0-1013 GCF_053613335.1 Bacillus sp. LR--39
GGTTTAAAAGGCGTAACATTAGAATCCATTCTCGGCTATGTGTTTTCTCCTATCGCCTTTTTGATTGGCGTGCCTTGGCATGAAGCATTGCAGGCGGGAAGCTATATCGGCCAGAAATTGGTGCTGAATGAGTTTGTCGCTTATTCTAACTTCGGTCCGCACATCGGCGAGTTTTCTAAGAAAACTGCTACCATTATCAGTTTCGCGTTATGCGGATTCGCCAATTTTTCATCAATTGCGATTATGCTTGGTACGCTGGGCGGATTAGCACCCAGCCGCCGTTCAGATATCGCATGTCTCGGCCTGAAGGCTGTTCTTGCAGGAACATTAGCCAATCTGCTCAGCGCAGCCATTGCCGGCATGTTTATATAAACGATAAAAGCTCCTTGCGTCAATGCAAGGAGCTTTTATGTATGAAAAACGGGGGATAATTGTATTGTGTCCGCTTATAATAGCTTTTATACTAAGAAAAAGAAAAAAAGTTGGAGGCACCTATGAACTCATTTCGATTTACCAAAATGCACGGCCTGGGAAACAGTTATATTTATGTGAATCAATTTGAAGAACAGCTTCCAGAAGAAAAACTGTCAGAGATTGCAATTCAGGTTTCTTCTGTTTATACAGGGATCGGATCCGACGGAATGATCCTGATATGCCCATCAGACCAAGCGCCTGTTAAAATGCGGATTTTTAATAATGACGGGTCTGAAGGGAAAAACTGCGGCAACGGCCTGCGCTGCGTCGCAAAATACGCATATGAGCATAAGCTGGTTGAGGAAACATCTTTTCTGATTGAAACCCTCTCCGGGCTTGTGAAAGCGGAAGTTCAAGTTGAAAATGGAAAAGTGAATGTGGTCACTGTCGATATGGGCGAACCGCGCTTGACAAAATCCGAGCTCCCGATGCTTGACGGCGGGGAAGAGCACACAATCAATGAAACGATGGCATTTGGTGAAGTAGAACTAACAGGCACTGCCGTTTCAATGGGAAATCCGCATATCGTTTTTCCGATC
>NZ_JBSIOT010000383.1:0-1011 GCF_053613335.1 Bacillus sp. LR--39
GGAGATAAAACGGTTTACTTAACCTTCGACGACGGCCCTTCAGCCGTTACAACCCGCTTGCTCGATGTGCTGAAAAGCGCTGATGTAAAAGCGACGTTTTTTATGCTGTCACCGCGGATGAACGAATTCAAACAAGCTGTGAAAAGAGCAGAAAAAGAAGGCAACGCACTCGGTTTACATGGCGTTACCCACAATAACAGATTGTTCTATCAAACACCGACATCTCCGCTAAAAGAAATGCAGGAGGCGCGTGACACGCTGCAGGACATTACAGGATATAAAACCGCTCTTGTCAGAACGCCCTACGGAAGCAAACCGTCACTAACCCCCTCACAAATCCGCAATCTTGAGAAAGACGGTTTTGTATACTGGGATTGGACGATTGACAGCATGGACTGGAAATACCGAAATTCAAAGTATGTGACGGCCGTGTTAGAGCAGCTTGAAAATATGGAACACAGCTCTTCAGGCCGCCCGAATGTGATTCTCATGCATGATATTCCCGCTACCGTAAACGCGCTGCCGGTACTAATCAATAAATTAAAAGAAAAAGGCTATTCCTTCGGAGTGTTAGAGGACACAATGGTTCCTGTTCATGAATAAAAAAGTGAGGCGCATAAGGCGGCTCACTTTTTTATGCCCAAACTTCGGGCAAACTCACCGATTTTTTGATGGATGACCATGTCAAACAAGCTGTCGCAATACGTTGGTTCAAGGTTTATGATGACTTTCTTCATGCCGGGAATCAGACTTGCATCCTCAGGCACAAATCTAGCCGGAGCCACTTCGAGAGACGTGCCGATAACCAATAGAAGATCTGCTTGATCCAGCTTTTCATAAAGGGTGTCAAAGTGCATGACGGCGTCGCCAAAGAGAACAACATCGGTTTTTAATACCGTTCCGCAAATGTCCCCATTGTTTCCGGCCGCCGTGCACTCCGGCACCTCCCGCTCCAGCAAATGGGGAAGATCATATCGGGCGCCGCATGCCGGACAAGCTGCTGTCTGGATA
>NZ_JBSIOT010000384.1:0-1009 GCF_053613335.1 Bacillus sp. LR--39
TCTCTCCAAAACGGCTGATCAGCTCGAGCCCTTTCTCACGGCTTTTAGCTGCGAGTTCCCGTTCAGCTGCATAGGCGATCGCAGTGGCAATACCGAGCATATGAGGATGAGCGCCTGCCGCCGGACACGATATGTCAATCACACCCGCAAGGCTGCCATCCTCATGGTGAATCGGAGCAGCTGAACAGTTCCAAAGATGGGAAGCAATGGAGTAATGCTCTGATCCCTGTATTGCAACCGGCTCGCTGATGTGGAGCGCCGTGCCAATCGCATTTGTTCCGACAGCCGTTTCCGTCCAACATGCCCCTTCAACAAAGTTGATGCGTTTGGCTTCATAGAGCGCGCGGGGATGGCCGTCCAATGCCAGAACAACACCGTCTGAATCAATTATCAGCGCCATCATTTCCATTTCTTTTATAGCAGGCAGCAGTTTTTCGAGGTAAGGCTTTGCGGTCGTCAAGAAGAATGAATGTTTTTTTGACTGCTGATCCAGCTCCGTTTGCTGTAAAACCTTCGGGCCTTTTTCTAAATAAGGATTGACCTCAGCTTTTTTGCAGCGATGCCATGATTCGGCAATCCGTTTTCTTAATCGGGCTTCGTCAAGCACACCGTCTTTCACAAAACGTTTCCAGGTTTGCAAATCGTTTGGGACCGAATTCATTTCCTTGATCGCTCCTCCCTTACACGCCGTTTTCATCTATTGTAGGGGAAAAATAAAGCGCTTTCAACAATAAAAAAGCAGGCGCCTTATATCCATGCGCCTGCTTTTTCCTTTATTATGCATGTACCGCAAGGCCGATCGTGCTTAACAGCGCCTCATGCAATGTTTCCGATAAAGTCGGATGGGCGGCGATAAAATGCTCCGCCATATCTGCCGTCATCTCACCATTCATGATCGCTGCCGCTTGGCCGATGAGCTCGGTTACATCCGGGCCAATCATCGAGACACCCACGATTTCGCCGAATTCCGGTTCAGCCATGATTTTGACCTTTCCTTCCGCTTGCTGTT
>NZ_JBSIOT010000385.1:0-1008 GCF_053613335.1 Bacillus sp. LR--39
ATTTAGAGATGATATAAAAACATTCGGTGTAACGTATGTTGCAGCGATGAAAAAGAGCAGTCGTTTATGCTGCTCTTTTCTATTCGTATGTTCAGGATGATACGAGGTGACTAAGTGAAACAAACGAGAGCTTTAATGGAAGGTGCTATTTTAATCAGTCTGTTTGCGATCATTACGCTTCTGGTCGTTTATGTTCCTGTGATTGGAACAATTCTGTTATTTGCACTGCCGCTGCCAATGATCTTGTATACGATCAGACATGGATTGAAGCTAGGGATATGGATGGGCGCTGTCAGTCTTCCGGTTGTTTTTATTGTCGGGTCCTTTAACGGGCTTATTGTAGCTTTTATGTCAGCTTGCGCCGGCATTGCCATGGGACATTTTTTCAAAAGGAAAGAGCCCGGGCACGCCATTATTTCGGGCGCACTTATTTATATGCTTAGTATTGTCTTCTATTTTGTGATAAGCATTCAGTTTTTGGGTATCAATATCATTGATGAGGCGATGACACAATACCGGCAATCTCTTGATATGGTAGAAACTGTAGCGAAGCAGTCGGGCAATGCTGGACAGTTTGAGAAGCAATTAAAACTGATGGAAGAACAATTGGGTATCGTTCAATATCTTTTTCCAACAGCTATTGTGATGGTAGGAGTTATTTTTTCTTTCCTCAGTTACCTTATCGCTAAGCCGCTCTTAAGGCGATTCTCCCCCGATATTCCTAATCTAAAGCCTTTTAGAGAGTTGAAGTTTCCGCAAAGTGTTGTAGTACTGTATTTGATTATTGTCATGCTTTCATTTTTGCCTTTAGAAAAAGGCCAAATGCTGTACTCTATCGCTTTAAATGGGGAGTTTATACTCGGGTTTCTGATTTTCATCCAAGGTTTATCATTTATCTTTTTCTATTGCCATAAGAAACAATATCCAAAGGCTGCGGCTGTGATTGCTGTCATACTTGGGTTTGTGCATCCGGTCTTCATGGCGGTCATTCGCATTTTAGGCGTTTTA
>NZ_JBSIOT010000386.1:0-1007 GCF_053613335.1 Bacillus sp. LR--39
TGCAAAGCTGGCTGAATCCATTGTCGTCGTATTGGCTGTCCTGTATATCGGAGTTGCGTTTTTCGTCATTTTCACCAACATTACGCAGCTGCCAAGTGTGCTTGCGCTAATCGTGAAAAATGCGTTTGGTTTTGATCAGGCCGCCGGCGGGGCTTTGGGCGCGGCACTCATGCAAGGCGTCAGACGGGGAATTTTTTCAAACGAAGCGGGAATGGGAAGTGCACCGAATGCCGCTGCCACCGCCACAACAAGCCATCCCGTCAAACAGGGGCTGATCCAAGCTTTTGGTGTACTGACGGATACACTGGTCATTTGTACAAGCACCGCCTTTATCATCCTGTTTTCGGATGCCTATCATACTCCGGGTCTGAGCGGAATCGCCTTGACACAAGCCTCTCTCAGCTCCCATGTCGGATCATGGGCATCAGGCTTTCTCGCCATTCTGATTTTGTTATTCGGATTCTGTGCTTTAATTGGAAACTATTATTATGGCGAAACCAATATCGGCTTTTTGAACAAAAGCAAAAAACTGATTTTTGTCTACCGTATCGGCGTGCTGGCAATGATCGTGTTTGGCTGTGTTGCCAAAGTCCAGCTCGTCTGGGATCTTGCTGATTTGTTCATGGGTTTGATGGTCGTCGTGAATTTAATCGCGATTTTCTTACTATCAAAGATCGTTTTTACTGCGCTGAAAGACTATACACGCCAGAAAAAAGCAGGCAAGGATCCGGTCTTTTATAAAGATGTGCTCAAAAACCATAATGGCATTGAGTGCTGGCCGGTTTCAGACACAAAGACTGACACGCACAACAAACAAATATCATAAGAAAAGGGTGTTCAGACATATGGGCTGAACACCTTTCCCTTTTTGCGTTTATTGACAAACACGTAAGCCTCCATTACGATTTTCATATCTTTTTCAAAAAAATCTGAAAGGAGGCATCGGTACATTCTATGAATCCTATCCAACACATATTAGATACATACCCGCTTATTGTGCTAGACGG
>NZ_JBSIOT010000387.1:0-1004 GCF_053613335.1 Bacillus sp. LR--39
AAACGATGAGCTGTCTCTAAAGGAGAATGCGATTGCACCTTGGGAACCGCAGAGCTCCCAATATTATCCGAAGCTGCTTGAAGCGGTATGCAGCCACTATGGAATCGATATGGATATTCCGGTCAGAGACCTGCCGAAGCACCACCTTGAGAAAATCCTCTACGGCAGCGGAGGCGAGCAGATTTATTTCAGATATGAAAACGACTTCGGACAAGTCCGGGAAAACTACATTGAGTTCGAAGGCGTCACCCGCAATATCGAAAGGCGCTATAAAGAAACCAGCTCGGATTATGTTCGTGAACTGATGGAAAAATATATGGCTAATCAGCCGTGCCCTTCATGCAAAGGCTACCGTCTGAAAAAGGAATCCCTCGCCGTGCTGATTAACGGCCTTCACATCGGTAAGATAACCGAAATGTCGGTAGCTAACGCCCTTCAATTTTTCCGTGAACTTGATCTTTCAGAAAAAGACATGAAGATCGCCAACCTCATTTTGCGGGAGATTGAAGAAAGGCTCGGATTCTTGAACAATGTCGGGCTTGACTATTTGACGCTCAGCCGCGCAGCCGGCACTCTGTCGGGGGGAGAAGCGCAGCGGATCAGGCTTGCAACGCAAATCGGCTCAAGGCTGACCGGTGTCCTTTACATCCTTGATGAGCCGTCAATCGGTCTTCATCAACGCGATAACGACCGCCTGATTGAGACGCTCAAAAACATGAGGGATATCGGAAACACATTGATCGTCGTCGAGCATGACGAGGATACAATGCTTGCCGCCGATTATTTAATCGATATCGGGCCCGGCGCGGGTGTACACGGGGGAGAAGTAATCTCCGCCGGAACGCCGGAAGAAGTGATGAACGATGATCAATCTCTGACAGGGCAATATCTTTCAGGGAAAAAATTCATTCCTCTTCCTGCCGAGAGAAGAAAGCCTGACAACCGCTTTATCGAGGTAAAAGGGGCAAAGGAAAACAACTTGAAAAATGTTTCCGTGAAATTTC
>NZ_JBSIOT010000388.1:0-1004 GCF_053613335.1 Bacillus sp. LR--39
CGGATACGAAATTTTAAAAAGGACATTTTCGATGACATAAGAGTCGAGCGGTCTGGCGAGCGTCAATTCTTTTCCTCCGAATAAGACATCCTGAAAACCCCACATTGGAGCAGACAAAGCGGTTTTATATCCCATTTCGCCTTTCAAGGTCATCATCGCGAGCCTCACGCCGCGGCTAGTCGCATCACCGGCTGCCCAGGACTTACGCGAGCCGGTATTCGGAGCATGGCGGTACGTCCGCAGGCTTGAATTATCGACCCAGGCCTGGGAGACGGCATTGATAACATCCTGTTTTGTGCCCCCCAATAGTGAGCATGCCACAGCAGTGGAGGCGACTTTTACGAATAGCACATGGTCAAGCCCGTTTCTGTTTAAGCTGTTGTCGAGAGCAAGGACGCCTTGGATTTCATGAGCCTTAACAATTGCCGTCAGGACATCGTTAATCGTGAGCGGTTCCTTGCCCGCCGCGAGCAGCTGCCTGCTGACATAGTCGGCGCAGGCTAAAATCGCTCCGAGGTTATCTGACGGATGGCCCCATTCGGCCGCAAGCCATGTGTCGTTATAATCGAGCCAGCGGATCATGCAGCCGATATTAAAGGCGCCGTGAACAGGATCAAGCTCAAATTGCGTTCCCGGGACGCGGGTGCCGTTCGGGACGACGGTACCCGGGGCAATCGGGCCGAGATGCTTGGCGCATTCCGGATATTTGAGCGCCAATATTCCGCAGCCCAGTGTATCCATTAAGACGTAACGGGCGGTTTCAATCGCTTCTTCGCTTGAAATCTTGGCATTTACCGTATAGTCGGCGATCTCTTCCAGCAATTGATCACAGTTTTGGAGCGTTTGACTTTCAGTTTTCATAACATCTATCTCCCTTCTTTCTGAATCAAAGCGAATTATGGATGAAGATGACGCGGTCCCGTATAGTGAACTCTCGGGCGGAACAGCCTGTTGTCTTCATGCTGTTCAATGACATGCGCGCTAAGACCGACCGACCGTGCCGC
>NZ_JBSIOT010000389.1:0-1002 GCF_053613335.1 Bacillus sp. LR--39
TTGCCGCCCCGGCGCCGTCATGGCGGCGGCGGACCGATTTACGATTAAAGTCTTCGGAAAGGGCGGCCACGGCGCTCATCCGCATGATACAAAAGACGCCGTCCTGATCGGTTCGCAAATCGTTTCCTCTTTGCAGCACATTGTCAGCCGCAAAGTCAATCCGATTCAATCCGCCGTCATTTCGACAGGCTCCTTCATCGCCGACAATCCGTTTAATGTCATCGCAGACCAAGCAGTACTCATCGGCACAGCGCGTTCTTTTGATGAAAATGTCCGGGACATTCTGGAGAAAGAAATTGAAGCGGTTGTAAAAGGAATATGCAGCATGCACGGCGCGTCCTATGAGTACACATATGAACAGGGTTATCCAGCGGTTGTGAACCATCCTGCAGAAACGAACCACTTGGTGAGCACCGCAAAGAATACCGAGGGCGTTCAGCAGGTCATTGACGGTGAACCACAAATGGGCGGCGAGGATTTTGCTTATTACTTACAAAACGTGAAGGGCACTTTTTTCTTTACAGGCGCCGCTCCCGAACAGCCAGAGCGAGTCTATTCCCACCACCATCCGAAATTTGATATCAACGAAAAAGCCATGCTGACAGCGGCCAAGGTCCTTGCCGGCGCTGCGATCACCTATCATCAGCTATAAAAAAACAGCCGGAGTGTTTATTCTCCGGCTGTTTCCTTTAATATCCTCAGATGAAAAACATGTCTTGCCGTTTCTCCAAGCTGAGCAAGCAGCTTATAATTGGCAATTCCGCCGACTGCCGCTCCTACGCCCGGCAAAAGCTGAAAAAGCTTCACGACGTCGATATAATCGCGATATTCCTGCTGGAACACTCTCCAGTCGATGCTCTTTTTCTCCGTCTCCCAATTTTCGATGACAGAAAAAAGCGACTTACGGCCATCGTCACTCGAAAACGCAAGCTGAAACACGAGCAGCAAAAATATCCTTTCTTGTGCATCCTTGACATCAAAGCCGTAAATGGAAGACAAGGT
>NZ_JBSIOT010000390.1:0-1001 GCF_053613335.1 Bacillus sp. LR--39
AAAAGGAACGGCTATTTACAGAACGCTCTTTTATCGGCCTTCGATCATCGGCGGGAGCGTCGCCGTGGCGATTATGTGGCGCAATATTTTTGGCAATGACGGGGTCATCAATGCGCTGCTGTTTTTTTTCGGGATTGATCAAAAAATTCTTTGGTACCAGAATCCGACAAGTGCGCTGTGGACATTGATTCTGCTGTCCGTCTGGCAGTTCGGGTCGTCAATGCTGATTTTTCTGGCCGGGCTGAAAAACATTCCGTCTTCGTATTTGGAAGCGGCAAGTGTGGATGGGGCAAATCGAGTGCAGCGTTTCTTCAAGATCACGCTTCCGATCCTTACACCGATTATTTTCTTTAATCTTGTGATGCAGACGATTTCTGCTTTTATGACATTTACACCTGCCTATATCATTTCGAAGGGCGAGGGCGGGCCGCTTGACGGGACACTTCTCTATTCGCTCTATTTGTTCCAGCGGGCGTTTAACTATTTTCAAATGGGCTACGCATCGGCGATGGCGTGGGTCATGCTTGTCATTGTCGGGCTGATTACGCTCATATTGTTTAAAACATCGTCATATTGGGTTCATTACGAGTCAAAGGAGGAATGACGGATGGAGCCGGTCAACGAGCCTGTCAGAAAAGCCCCGGTTTTTGAAAGAAAAAAAGCCGGGCGCGTCAGTCCCAAACGCATACTGTTCCATGTTTTTACGGCAACGCTGGCGGTGTTGCTGCTATACCCGGTCATTTGGCTGTTTGTCAGCTCGTTTAAAGAAAGCGCCAGTATTTTTACAACCTCACATTCTCTCATTCCCGACCCTTTTATTCTCAGTGACTATGCTGAAGGGTGGAAGGGCATTGCGGGACAGCCGTTTCTGACGTTTATTAAAAACTCGGCGATTATTGTCGGGCTGTCAACAATCGGTGCCGTCATGTCATCGGCTGTCATTGCGTACGGATTTGCGCGTATACCGTTTAAGGGAAAAAAATTTTGGTTTGGGTGCATGA
>NZ_JBSIOT010000391.1:0-1001 GCF_053613335.1 Bacillus sp. LR--39
CTGTTCATGCTCTAAAAAACGCTGCAGCCTTTCTTCGAGCCGCTCATTCAATTGCAGTGCAGGCTCTTTCGTTTGAATCATTTCGTTTTTCTTGATGAAGAAGGTTTTTTTCGGGCGTTTGACCGTGACATCCTGCATAGGCGTACCGTTTTTCAACTGCTCTTTTACTTCTTTTAAAATGGCGATATCGTCTTCCGTGAAAAAGTAGTGGCCAAGCTCATTTCGGGAAGCGGGCAGTTGCAGCTGCTTGACCCAACGCTGCACCGTTTTGGTTGAAACCCCCAGTTCATTTGCCGCATCAGCAGTATTCATAAGATACCTCCTTTTAACCTGTAACTGTTCATTAAAAAGGGTATTCGACCTGAATGAAAAGGCCTCCTTCCTGTTAGACAAAAGAAGAAGGGATTCGGCAAAGAAAGCGGTTTTTCCCCAGAGGGTGCAGCCGTTGCTATGCTTCGTAAAGCTCTAAAGGCAGGCCGTCCGGGTCGGAGAAGAACGTATAGCGCTTGCCCGTCCCGGGATCGGTGCGGATCGGTTCAGCAGTGATGCCTTTTTGCTTGAGCTCCTTGACGGTCTGGTCAAGATCGGCCACCGTGAAAGCCAAATGGCGGAGTCCGGCAGCTTCGGGTCTGGTAAGGCGTGCGGGCGGATCCGGAAAAGAAAACAGTTCGATGACATAGCGGCCGTTTAATGAGAGGTCCAGTTTATATGATTCCCGATCCTTTCTGTACGTTTCGCTCAGAATCTCAAGTCCGAGCTTGTCGGCATAGAATGTTTTGGATGCTTCATAATCCGAGCATATGATGGCGATGTGATGAATCGATTCCAGCATTGAGTCAAGCTCCTTTTTTCTTAAAAGTATAGCAAAAAGACGCGGCTGCTGCCGATAACGGCGAAGTTGTTTTGACGGGGAAGAGTCCCTATACTATAATTAGAATGTTACGCACAGCAAACAGAGGTGAATAGCGTGTTAGACCGTTTAAAATCGATAGAGGACCGGT
>NZ_JBSIOT010000392.1:0-1000 GCF_053613335.1 Bacillus sp. LR--39
GAAGGCCGTATTTACGGCAAAGCGCCTCAAATCGCCAGAATTCCGTCAGCTGTTACCTCACCAATATGAACTGCATCTTTGACAGTTGCTTCAAACGCAGCTTGATGTTCTTTTTTCACTGAAACGACGAAGCGAGATTGAGATTCAGAGAATAATAACGCCGCTTCCCCTTCTACAGTCACATTAGCGCCAAGGTTTTCCGTCGTCATGACACTTTCCGCAATCGCTACGCCTAAGCCGCCTTCAGACACATCATGCGCAGATTGAACGAAGCCTTTTTTAATCGCGTCAAGCAGTGCTTTTTGACGAGACAGCTCTACATCAAGATCGATTTGAGGCGCTTTGCCGTAAATACGGCCTTCTGTCATTTTTTGCAGCTCGCTTCCGGCAAACTCTGGTTTTGTTTCGCCGATCACATATACGAGATCTCCCGCTTGTTTGAAATGCTGTGTTGTAATGTGCGCTGTATCTTCAATTAAGCCGACCATGCCGATAACAGGTGTCGGATAGATCGCCGTGCCGTTTGATTCGTTATAAAGCGATACGTTACCGCCGATAACCGGTGTGCTGAGAACATTGCACGCTTCGCTTATGCCGTATGCCGCTTTTTCGATCTGCCAGAAGATTTCCGGCTTCTCCGGGTTACCGAAGTTAAGGTTATCTGTGACCGCAAGCGGTTCTGCGCCTGAGCAAATGATGTTGCGCGCTGCTTCAGCGACAGCAATTTTCCCTCCGACTTCAGGATCAAGATAGAGATAACGCGCGTTACAGTCTGTCGTCATCGCCAGCGCCTTTTTCGTTCCGCGGATTCTGAGAACACCAGCATCAGACCCAGGAGCGACAACTGTATTCGTGCGCACCATGTAGTCATACTGATCATACACCCACTCTTTACTCGCAATCGTCGGCTGCTGAAGAAGGGCCTTCAGCGTTTCATTCGCATCTTCAATTTGCAGAGCCTGAATGTCCGTTTCCAAAAACTCGCGATAGTAAGCAGGCT
>NZ_JBSIOT010000393.1:0-1000 GCF_053613335.1 Bacillus sp. LR--39
GCTGAATACTTGATGAGTCTGCTCCTTAATATCGCCGTTCACCATTTCGCCTGAAGGAGTCAAAGGGATTTGGCCTGAGCTGTAAAACATATTGTTGACGATAATCCCTTGTGAATAAGGCCCGATTGCCGCTGGCGCATGTTTTGTGTGGACTGCTTTTGTCATGATTCTGTCTCTCCATTCTTTAAAAGATTGTCTTTAAGAAAACGCAGAAAATTGCCATTCTGAATTTCAATGGACTTCTCTTTCATGTTGATGGTTGAAAGAGTAAGAAGTGACATATATTCGTCAACAAGACGTTCATCTACTCCTTCGGCTTCAACTAAGACGCCGATTCCCGCCACATTTGCGTTAAACTCATCCAACAGATTAATCATACCATTAATGGTGCCGCCTGCTTTCATAAAGTCATCAATAATGAGTACGTTTGACCCCGTTTTCATGCTTCTTTTCGCAAGTGACATTGTTTGAATGCGGTTTGAGGAGCCTGAAACGTAATTAATGCTGACTGTGGAGCCCTCTGTTACCTTATTGTCTTTACGAACGATCACAACAGGTACATTCAAATAACTTGCAGCTGCATACGCAAGAGGGATGCCTTTCGTGGCAACGGTCATGACAACATCAATTTCGCGCTCTGCAAACACGGAAGCAAACAGCTTCCCTACCTTGGAGAGTACAGATGGCTTTCCTAAGATATCCGTTAAATATACATAACCGCCCGGAAGGATACGCTCAGGATTTGCCAGCGACTGTCCAAGTGTCTGCACAAACTCTTCAGCTTCAGCCTGCTTCATTTTCGGAATATATTTAACGCCTCCGGCAGCTCCGGGAACAGTAAGCAAAGTACCAATCCCCTGCTGTTCAAAGGTTTGTTTAATAATTGTTAAATCTTCACTGATCGATGATTTTGCAGATTCATACCGCTCAGAGAAAAAGGTTAGCGGTATTAACTCGTGCGGATGGGTTAACAAATAATTTGTTAAGTCCACCAATCTGC
>NZ_JBSIOT010000394.1:0-999 GCF_053613335.1 Bacillus sp. LR--39
TCTTCATCGTCATGCGGCTTGAGTTAAATTCTTTTGCAAGAGATACTTCATCAGGAATGGGCTGATCGATCGGATATACGTTATTTTTAATTCTATTTCTCATTTCATTTGCAATAATTTCGTATTTATTCATTGGCATCCTCCGGCAGCTGTTAGAGTCTGATATCACATAAGCTTTTACGGATATCATAAGTTCTTTTCCCTATTTCATCAATGTTGCGGATTTTCGTCATCTCTATTCGTTATGATGATTGCCGGAAGATCTTGACCTTTAGGAAAATCTAGAAACCGCTTTGCTCAGCAACCTTTTTGAACCATTTTCCGCTCTTTTTGACGGTTCTTTCTCCGTCTTTCTCAAGATTGACTGATACAAACCCATAGCGGTTTTTATAGGCATTTGTCCAAGACCAGTTGTCCATGAACGTCCATAAGTGATAGCCTTTTACGTTTGAGCCTTCCTGTATGGCGCGGTGAATCCATTTGAGGTGCTCTTTTATAAATTCAATCCGGTAATCATCTTGAATGATGCCTTGTTCATCTCTGAAGCGCTCTTCACCTTCAACCCCCATGCCGTTTTCAGAGATAAAACACTCGATGTTGCCGTAGTTTTCTTTTAAATTAATCAAAATATCATAAACGCCTTTTTCATAGATCTCCCAGCCGCGATGCGGATTCATTTTGCGGCCCGGCATGACGTAGGGATCAAAATACCTGTCCGGCAAAAAAGGAGCGTCGGGATTCGGAAGATGTTCTTTCGCTTTCACACGTCTCGGCTGGTAATAATTCACTCCCAACAGGTCAACCGTGTTCTTTTTGATGATGTCAAGATCTTCAGCGTTGTAATCAGGCATAAAGCCTTCATGCTTCAAAATGTCAACCAGCTCTTTTGGAAATTCGCCTTTGACAGATGGGTCTAAAAAGGATCTGTTAAAAAACGCGTCTGCGATTTCCCCGGCTTTTACATCCGCCGGATGGCTGCTTCTCGGGTATGATGGGGTC
>NZ_JBSIOT010000395.1:0-999 GCF_053613335.1 Bacillus sp. LR--39
CTTAATTGCGGATGAACCGACCACCGCCCTGGATGTAACCATTCAGGCACAGATTTTAGAGCTGTTTAAAGAGATTCAGAGAAAAACGAATGTGTCCGTCATTCTGATTACACATGATTTAGGGGTCGTTGCCCAGGTAGCTGACAGAGTCGCAGTCATGTATGCCGGGAAAATGGCGGAAATCGGCACGAGAAAAGATATTTTTTATCAGCCGCAGCACCCTTATACAAAAGGCCTGCTGGGTTCTGTCCCGCGGCTGGATTTAGATGGCGCTGAGCTGATCCCAATCGACGGAACGCCGCCGGATTTATTTTCGCCTCCGCCGGGCTGCCCGTTTGCCGCCCGCTGTCCGAACAGGATGGTTGTGTGTGACAGGGTGTACCCGGGCCAGACGATCAGATCTGACTCGCACACCGTCAACTGCTGGCTGCAGGATCAACGAGCAGAGCATGCGGTGCTGTCAGGAGATGCGAAGGATTGAACATGAAAAGGGGGAAGAGGATGAAACGAGTGAAAAAGCTATGGGGCATGAGTCTTGCATTAGGACTTTCGTTTGCGCTGATGGGGTGCACAGCAAATGAACAGGCCGGAAAAGAAGGCAGTCATGATAAGGCAAAAACCAGCGGAGAAAAGGTGCTGTATGTAAATAATGAAAATGAACCGACTTCATTCGATCCGCCGATCGGCTTTAATAATGTGTCATGGCAGCCGTTAAATAACATCATGGAGGGGCTGACGCGTCTTGGCAAAGATCATGAGCCTGAGCCGGCAATGGCGGAGAAGTGGTCTGTTTCGAAAGATAATAAAACTTACACATTTACGATTCGGGAAAATGCGAAATGGACAAACGGAGATCCTGTAACAGCCGGAGACTTCGAATACGCGTGGAAGCGGATGCTTGATCCGAAAAAAGGCGCTTCATCAGCATTCCTAGGTTATTTTATTGAAGGCGGCGAAGCATATAACAGCGGGAAAGGGAAAAAAGACGATGTGAAGGTG
>NZ_JBSIOT010000396.1:0-998 GCF_053613335.1 Bacillus sp. LR--39
AACCTGTGTAGCATTCTCCTCTGACCAAGTAGTCATCAACAATTTCTTTTGACGGATCGGCGAGCAGCAGAAGCTCATACAGCGGTTGATCAAAGTTTGTTGCTTTTTGAATGGTGAGGTGTTGCATTATCATTCCACCTTTTCATAGTTTATAGAGATATTTTCATGATTTTCTCCAATTTCTTACCATTCTATTATAAAATATGTAACATAGGAAATAAGCACAAAATATAGCGGGTAACAAACAGGAGGAAAGCCACATGTTTTGTAAGGAATGCGGTCAAAAAAATAATGAAGGAGCCAAGTTTTGTAAACAATGCGGCACCCCGGTCGGAGGGGGCAGCAAACAGGCGAATCAAGAAACAGCTAGCACTGCAGAAACAAGGCAGGCTCCGCGAAAACCGATCCCTAAGAAAACCATCATTTTATGGAGCAGCATTGCAGCAGCGTGCGTTATATTATTCGCCGCATATAAAACCGGAGCGTACTTTACTTCAAAGGATAGGTTAGTCGACAAGTTTGAACAGGCCGTAAATGATGCGGATCAGGACCAAATCGCGACTCTGCTTACACCGGTAAATGACAAGCTGAAGCTCACTAAAAATAATGTAAAACCGTTTCTTACATATTTGAAGGATCATCCAGACAAAAAAGATGAACTTTTTGCATCGCTGCGTGATGAAACAGCCCAGAAGGATATCGTATATGCAGAAAAAGACGGGAAAAGCCTGCTGGTATTTGACCATTACGACTTAAAAGTAGCACCTGTTTATTTTGAAGTGAGCAGCAATTATAAAAATACCGATCTATATGTCAATAAAGAGGAAGCCGGATCTGTAAAGAAAGCAGATCAAGCACAAACTCTCGGTCCGTACATTCCCGGCGAATATACAGTCTCAGCCAAACTGACAAACGATGTCGTTGACCTTGTGAAAAAGGAAGACATTCAGGCGGTTGGCGATAGCAGCTTTCGTGTTGATCTCTCATTGGAAGCAGAC
>NZ_JBSIOT010000397.1:0-998 GCF_053613335.1 Bacillus sp. LR--39
ACCGTCCGATGTCATCAAGACACTTCCAAGGCAGGAGTTTTCTCTCGTTTTTCAAAAGGTAAAGGAAATGGAAAAATCTGCGGGAATTTGTCACGCGGATTCAAAAGCTGAACCTGCCGTTCGGGTCATTACAAGAAGCATCCCGCTAAGCGGGATGTTTTTTATATGCTTTTCATGCTGCCGCCGTCAGCGGAAATTTGCTGCCCCGTGATGTAGGAGGCTTCCTCAGAGGCAAGAAACGCGGCGAGCGCAGCGGTTTCTTCGGCTGATCCGACCCGTTTCATCGGAATCCCGGAAGCGACCTGTTCCTCTGCTTCCTGTTTGGATATGCTGTTTTTTTCATCACATTTTCCACAAATTGATGATAACGGTCCGTAGCGATAAAACCAGGGTTCAGGCAGTTGACTGTAATGTTGTGAGGAGCAAGCTGGATGGAAATGTTTTTACTGGCGTTAATTAAAGCGGCATTCATCATACTGTTTGTGAACATGTTGGCGCCGGGTTCTTTCCACAGATTTCCGACAATGTTGATGATTCTGCCAAACTCGTTTTGTTTCATCAGTGAGGAAGCACGCTTGATAGCGTCAATATAGGCAACGGTCTTTTGAGTGAACGTGGCCGTCATATCGTCTATATTGCAGTTATCAAATGTATCAGGCGCGCCGCCCGGGATATTATTAATCAGAACATCAAGCCGTCCGCATTGAGATTCGATTTCCTGAAAAATGCCCGCTCTCGTATGCCGGTCAGACATATCCCCCGCAAGGGCAATGACGCTCGCATCAGGATGCTTGGCCAAAATGTCTTCTTTGACAGATTCAATATTATCCAAATTTCGTGAATTAATGACGAGGGAAAAATGCTGGTCTGTGCGATTGCTTTCCCGATCCCTTGACTGGCTCCCATAACAAATGCGGTTCGTTTTGACAAATAACTGCACCCCTTAGAAAAAATTGGATTATTATCTACATCGTAAGAAAAAAAGAAGAAAATAACAA
>NZ_JBSIOT010000398.1:0-995 GCF_053613335.1 Bacillus sp. LR--39
GGCTGCTTGCGGCAGCAAAAATGAATCAACTGCCAGCAAGGCAAGCGGCACAGCATCTGAGAAGAAGAAAATTGAATACCTTGATAAAACATATGAAGTAACTGTACCGACAAACAAAATTGCCATTACGGGAAGCGTTGAATCAATGGAAGACGCGAAATTGCTTGACGTTCATCCGCAAGGCGCAATTTCATTCTCCGGCAAATTCCCTGATATGTTCAAAGACATCACTGATAAAGCCGAACCAACCGGAGAAAAAATGGAGCCAAATATTGAAAAGATTCTTGAAATGAAGCCAGATGTTATCCTTGCTTCAACAAAGTTTCCGGAAAAAACGCTGCAAAAAATCAGCACAGCAGGCACGACGATCCCAGTTTCTCATATCTCTTCAAACTGGAAGGAAAACATGATGCTTCTTGCCCAGCTGACTGGAAAAGAGAAAAAAGCAAAGAAAATTATTGCAGACTATGAACAGGATCTAAAAGAAACAAAAACAAAAATCAACGATAAAGCGAAAGATTCAAAAGCGCTTGTCATCAGAATCAGACAAGGCAACATTTACATTTACCCTGAACAGGTGTATTTCAACTCCACACTATACGGTGATTTAGGCCTTAAGGCGCCGAACGAAGTAAAAGCTGCAAAAGCGCAAGAGCTGATTTCATTAGAAAAATTAAGTGAAATGAACCCGGACCATATTTTCGTCCAATTTTCTGATGATGAAAATGCAGACAAACCTGATGCCTTAAAAGATTTAGAGAAAAATCCAATCTGGAAAAGCCTTAAAGCAGTCAAAGAAGACCATGTGTATGTCAACTCAGTGGACCCTCTCGCACAAGGCGGCACAGCTTGGAGCAAAGTCCGTTTCCTGAAAGCGGCTGCTGAAAAATTGACACAAAACTAATTCAGAGTAGGTTTTTGTATGTATTCAAAACAGTGGACACGTATCATATTGATTACTTCTCCATTTGCTATAGCGCTGTCACTTTTACTTT
>NZ_JBSIOT010000399.1:0-994 GCF_053613335.1 Bacillus sp. LR--39
GATATTTGAAGCCCTGCTGATGGAAGTCACCATCGAGCTGCTAAGGGAAGCCGGACTGCGACTCCCCAATCCGCTCGGACAGACGATCGGCCTCGTTGGGGGCGTAGTCATCGGACAGGCTGCTGTAGAAGCGAATCTCGTCAGTTCGATTATGGTCATTGTCGTCAGTGTCATTGCCCTGGCATCCTTTACCGTTCCTCAATACGGAATGGGTCTGTCTTTCCGGGTGCTGCGTTTTATTTCGATGTTTTCCGCCGCTATTTTAGGGCTGTACGGCATTATTTTATTTATGCTTGTCGTTTATACGCACTTAACGAGACAAACGAGCTTTGGGTCTCCGTATTTTTCGCTAAACGGATTCTTTAGCCTGAAAAATACGGATGACTCCATTATCCGTCTCCCAATTAAAAACAAACCAAAAGAGGCGAATAATCCAAATGAGCCAAAAACAGACTCCACTGAAACTTAATACCTTTCAAGGTATTTCTATTGTTGCAAATACAATGCTTGGGGCCGGACTTTTAACATTGCCGCGAGCGCTGACCACTAAGGCTAATACGCCTGACGGCTGGATCACGCTGATATTAGAAGGTTTCATTTTTATTTTCTTCATTTATTTAAACACGCTCATTCAGAAAAAACATCAATACCCTTCACTCTTTGAATATTTGAAGGAAGGGCTTGGGAAATGGATCGGCAGCATCATCGGCCTTTTGATCTGCGGCTATTTCCTCGGCGTAGCCAGCTTCGAGACCCGGGCAATGGCTGAAATGGTGAAGTTTTTCCTGTTGGAGAGAACCCCAATTCAAGTCATTATTTTAACGTTTATTTGCTGCGGCATTTATTTAATTGTTGGGGGATTAAGTGATGTGTCGCGGCTGTTTCCCTTTTATTTAACGGTAACCATTATTATTTTGCTGGTTGTGTTCGGGATCAGTTTTAAAATTTTTGATATCAATAGTTTGCGTCCTGTTTTAGGCGAAGGCCTTGGACC
>NZ_JBSIOT010000400.1:0-994 GCF_053613335.1 Bacillus sp. LR--39
GGCGTCGCTCCCGTATGAATAATCGTATTGGCAGTCGAGCTGAACGTAAGCGGAGAGGTAATGACCTCGTCCCCGGGCCCGATCCCTTTTGCTTTCAAAGCCAAAAATAAAGCTGCGGTACATGAATTTACCGCCACGGCGTGCTTCGCCCCGACAAACGCGGCAAACTCTTTTTCAAACTGCTGAACCTTCGGGCCTTTAGAGAGCCATCCCGATTCAAGCGTTTCTGTAACCTCCTGAATTTCTTCCTTACCGATTAACGGCAATGAGTAAGGGAGAAAATGATTTCTCTTTTGCACCATTTCTTTGCGCTCCTATCATTTTATTCAGTATCTTCCCGCCTGTAATCAACCCCTGTTTTGGCTTTCAGTTCCGCAAATAAAGCATTTGTTGATTCTGCCACCGGATAATTAGCCGCTATGAATGCCAGGCGCGCCTCTTCTGCTTTTTGATGCACGTCGGGACTTCGAAGAACTTCAACCAAGGTGTGCGCTAGTTCATCCGGCTGGTCAAACATAAAATCGCCAAGAGACTCATAATACGGATACGAGCGATTTCCGGACGATTTTCCGATCAGCACAGGCTTTTGAAACAGCATGGCTTCAAGACCGACTGTCGAGGTGTGCGTCACTGCGGCATCAGCATACGGCAGCAAATCATAAAGCTCCAGCTCCTTTTTGATGACTCTGCATGCTTTATGTTTTTTCGCCGCCTCGTGATACAGATCAAGCTTGTTTTTTCCGATTTCCCACGGGTGGGGTTTGATAATAATCTGCAGCTGCTTCTGATCAGAAAGCCCCTGCAGCACACCGGAATAAAAGTCTTCTGAAAAGGGCTGAGTGGCAATGAGCACAATTTTTTTAGTCGGCTGAAAAGCAAGTTTTCGATAGAATATGGACATATCCATAGGCGTTCTGTTAAAAATCTGATCGAAGCGGGGATGTCCCGTTACGAGAATCTGCTCGGGTTTACAGCCTTTTCGTATGAACCACTC
>NZ_JBSIOT010000401.1:0-993 GCF_053613335.1 Bacillus sp. LR--39
GACCATAACGGTGACCCCGTGAGAAACATCGAGCAAATCACGTTAACCGTTTATAAAACAGGTCTGTCAGGCAGCGAAAACAAAAGCACCTTTACATTAAAAGAAAAAACAAAAGGCGTCTTCCAGGATCAAAACCTGTCGATTAATGAAAAAGGAAACTGGAAGATCAAAGTCCACGGCCTGACCGGCGACTTTAACGAAATCAATATCATGTTTACAAAGACCAATTAAGGAGTGTTTACGTTGTTGAAAAAAATCGCATTGACACTATGTCCGGCTATTGTCGGCTCCCTCTTATTCTTTACGGCCCCTGCCAGCGCGCATGTTTCTGTAAAACCGGCTGAGTCTGCTGCAGGCTCTTGGGAAACGTATACAATAAAGGTTCCTTCAGAGAAAAATCTGCCGACAACGAAGGTTGTCCTCAAAATGCCGAAGGATGTTGAATTCCAGCAATATGAGCCAATTCCGGGCTGGAAGGTTTCCACTCAAAAACATGATGACAAATCAGTGTCCGTGACATGGGAGGCGACTGACGGAGGCATTCAGGAAGGACAGTTCCAGCAGTTTACCTTTGTTGCCAAAAACCCTGACAAAGCGGAGGAAGCTGCTTGGGACGCATACCAATATTACAAAGACGGCAGCATTGTTGAGTGGACAGGTGACGAGGATGCCGATACACCTCATTCCATTACAAACATCACGTCTGCAAAGCAAGTGACAGATGAGCACGGCGCCACGAAAACAGAAGACGATTCCGAAGACTCAGGTTCTTCAGCTCTAGACATTACAGCGATTGTGCTGTCTGCGGCTGCCATTATTTTATCTGTAGCAGCACTTGTTAAGAAAAAGCGTGCGTAATAAAAAAGCGATCCAGATGTCATGTCTGGGTCGCTTTTTATGTTTAACCGCGGCCTGCCTGGAAAGAAGGATATTTCGTCATTCCGCCGTCCGCAAACAATGTGATGCCTGTAACGTAGCTGGATTCCTTCGAAG
>NZ_JBSIOT010000402.1:0-992 GCF_053613335.1 Bacillus sp. LR--39
CGCGTTTATGCCCGTCTTTGAAAAAGATTGTCACGATATTCGTATCAGCACCAAAACCGGCCCCATTTGCTTTCACATCATTTGCCACAATCAAATCAAGGTTTTTAGCGGCGAGCTTTTTACGTGCATAGTGTTCAATGTCTTGTGTTTCGGCGGCAAATCCGACCAAAATCTGCTCTTTCTTTTTCTCGCCCAATTCTTTCAAAATATCGACTGTTCTTTTCAATTCTAAGGTCATGCCGCCGTCTTGTTTTTTCATTTTATGGTCAAATACTGTTTTCGGCGTAAAATCGGCTACCGCAGCTGTTTTAATGACTATATCACTTGCGTCATACACAGAGAGCACAGCTTCGCGCATATCCGCAGCCGATTGAACAGGGATAAACTCAGCAAGGCCTTTAGGCTGATCAAGTGAAACAGGCCCAGAAATTAAGGTTACCCGTGCGCCGAGCTGAACAGCAGCCTCCGCTAATGCGTAGCCCATTTTGCCCGTCGATTTATTGGTAAAAAACCGGACAGGATCAACCGCTTCCCGCGTTGGGCCGGCTGTAATGACCACATGCTTGCCTTCTAAAGGAGCGGATGTTTCTTCAGCAAAATGTTTTTCGGCCAGCTTTACGATGTTTTCCGGCTCTTCCAATCTGCCTTTTCCTACGTAACCGCATGCTAAATAGCCCTCACTTGGCTCAATAAAACGATAACCGTCCTGATAAAGAACAGAAATGTTTCGTTTGACTGCCGGGTGGTCATACATATGAACATTCATCGCCGGCGCGATCCAAACGGGAGCCGTTGCTGCCAACAATGTTGTCGTCAGCATATCATCAGCGATGCCGTTTGCCAGTTTTCCAATCACATTAGCCGTAGCCGGCGCTACGATAATCAAGTTGGCCCAGTCTGCGGCATCAATATGAGAAATGACGCTTGGATTTTGTTCTTTAAATGTATCTGTATAGACTTCGTGGCGGCTCAATGCCTGAAATGTCAGCGGT
>NZ_JBSIOT010000403.1:0-992 GCF_053613335.1 Bacillus sp. LR--39
AATCACAGTTCAATAAAAAGGCAGAGGCGTTTTCCTGCGAAGCGTACGTGTCATAGGAGGCAAAATCGAGATTCTGAAACATTCGCTCATTGTCCACGCTGAACATGACTGATCCGTTATGCGTGATCGGCGCATCTGAATAGCAGCGGATGATTTTGGCCTGTTCATCCGCAAACGAAGCGATCATCTCCATCGAAAACAGCTGATACATGGTGCTTAGGGAAGCGTGATGCAGAAACGGGGCCGGTCCCGGCTGCGGGACTTGCTCAAACGTCTGATAGGTTTCGCTCCACACATCGGTTCCCCAAGCTTCATTCAAGCGCTCAATCACCCCGTAGCGATTTTTGAGCCAATCATGCCATAAGCGCAAACATGTCTCACACATGCATTCTGCAACATGGCATTTAAACTCATTGTCTAGCTGCCATCCGATCAGCCCCGGGAGCCGGCCAAGCTCCTTGGCGATGGCTGTGGTGATGATGGCGGCTTTTTTTCGGAAATACGGGTTGTTCGTGCAGGCGTGCTGACGGGAGCCATGCCCCATGATCTCTCTTTTTTCATTGACATGCATGCGTTCGGGCCGGTCGTGTGACAGCCAAATCGGCGGGGTAGGCGTCGGCGTGCACATAATCGTTTCGATCCCGCTGTCATACAGCCGGGCGATGATTTCTTTGAAAAAACCGATGTCAATTTTTCCTTCTTCAGGTTCCATGACAGACCAGGCAAATTCACCGATCCGCACAACATTTACGCCAACTTCACGCATGATGTCAATGTCCTGCTGAATCGTCTCTTCATCCCATAATTCCGGATAATAGCAAGCGCCATGATACAGTTTTCTCATCACATTTTCACCCTTCTTTGATGATCGATTCTGTCAATGGCAGGCCGAGCTCCTTTATGCCTTTTGCCACAAGTTTCGCCATTTCATTTGCGCCTTTTTTTGTAAAATGCGTGTAATCGTTAATCCCTTCTGAAACCATAAAATAGGT
>NZ_JBSIOT010000404.1:0-992 GCF_053613335.1 Bacillus sp. LR--39
GGCTTCCGGTTCTTCCAGCATCAGCTGATGGCCGCTCCTTTCAAAAATAACCTTATCCATATGGGGATATAAACCGTCAACAGCATCCGCGAAACGGGCGCAACCAAATAATCATATCTCCCTAATCCGATATACACCGGCATACGAACATCAGCTAACCGCTGAATAAGATCAATCTGGGCAAATGTATTGCCCCATAATTCATCAATGATCGGCATATTCGTGAATACGCCATCCCATAAGGCAGCTGCATGCGGCCGCTCTTGATAAAAGCTTTTTGCTTCAGCGCGAATACACATGTGCACAAAGCGCCTTTCAGGATCTTTGTCGATGTCCTGCGGCAAATTGGCGATGTCTTTTTCAAAGCGTTTCTTTCTCTCAAGGCTGGCTGTTTCCATGAAAAATGATTCGCTTTTTCGCGGTCTTTCTTCACTGTTATCAAGCGCAGTATTGAAGAGCGCCACCTTCCGAACTTGTTTGGGATATGTCCTGGCATACTCTAAAGCCATAAAAGCGTGTCCGGAATGTCCCAGGATAGTAACATCCTCAAGCTGAAGAAATGTTCTCATCCTTTCGATATCAGCCAAGACGGCATCAAGCCTCGAATCCTCCGCACGTAGCTCCCGCTTAGGCTTAGCAAATCCCCTATGGTCGATCGATAAAGACCCATTGATATTTCTGTTTGATATCTGAGGAAAAAAGGCGCGGATAGTAAACCGCACTCCCGATCACAAGGATGGGTGCGCCCTTGCCCTCAATTCGATAAGCTAAATCAAAGCCGTCCGAGTGACAGATCCCCGCACGTTCCATTTCTCACGCCCCCTTTGTTTTCATTATATAAAAAAAGCCTGACGCCAAAAATGGCCCCTGTTGCCCCTGTCATTCCGACAACGAGTTTCACTTTGCCCCCTCCTTTACGCTTGAATTCTGCTTTCATTCCAATCATACTCCTGATATATCCATATGAAAAATATCTATTAAATCTATATTTA
>NZ_JBSIOT010000405.1:0-991 GCF_053613335.1 Bacillus sp. LR--39
CAAAACCTATTAAAATAGATAGGGAAGCTGCTGTGAATAATTGAGATAATCTAAAAAGAAATTGGCAACGGCCGTTCCAATGGCGATTGTCAGCAAAATCATCAGGAGTCTAGCCTGCACGACTTTGCCTTTTTTGATTAACGGATCTATATTGACGGCTTGCAACGCCCACCAAGTCACTGCTATAAAAATCAGGTGAACGACAATGCCGATTGCAGCCTGCTGTCCCAATACACTCATCTATTACACTCCTTTCTCTGCGTTCATACCCTTTCTTATTATATAAGAAGCACAGATAAAGATGATACATTTTATACAGAACGGAATAATCAGCCAAATCTAGGGCTAATCCCCGCTTAAAGTGCGATTCTTTTACATGGTATACTTTATTGGAAAGGAGCTGGCAAATGTGAATCATTCTTTTTTTCAGCCTGAAAAGCAATATGGTGAGGACCTGCCAATTTTTGATCAGGAATGGGAAGCAATTGCATTCTATTATGATTATAGACAGTCACAGATTGAAGAACTGAATGAATTGTGTCAGTTTTTTAACATTTCTCTTACCTATACGAGAGAAAGCCTTGAAGAGCTTGAAAACCTTTATTTTCAAAGTATACAAGAGCTTTTGCTTGCTGATTGGAATCTTCCTATTGAAGAATTCGAGAAAATGATCAGTGTTTATCTTATAGATTGCGTGATTGCCCGCCATGAAGATGCTGAATGGGTTGTAAAACCTTATCCCTATAAAGACGGCGCTTATACACTTGGCTTTAGAAGACATCGCAAATCGTGGCATACAATGAATGCCTGTGATGGTTTATACCTGCGCCAAAAAGAGGATCGCCCGCTGCTGTCTCTGTTTGATTCTCTTGTTCGTTCATAAAAAAATCCTTCTCATAAAGAGAAGGATTTTTTCTTATTTCCCTGCTACATCCAATCTGTTCAAAGCCCGCTGTAACGCAAGCTCAGCCCGACGAATGTCAGTATCATC
>NZ_JBSIOT010000406.1:0-991 GCF_053613335.1 Bacillus sp. LR--39
GACTGACGGTGAAAAGCTGACGGCTCACAAAGGCCAAGGCCTGATCACTGAAGTATTTCAAAACGGCGAACTCAGCAAAGTAAAGGGAAAAGGCGCTATCGGGCACGTTCGGTACGCAACGGCTGGAGGCGGCGGATACGAAAATGTTCAGCCGCTCCTCTTCCGTTCCCAAAACAACGGCAGCCTGGCGCTTGCCCATAACGGAAATCTTGTCAACGCCACTCAGCTGAAACAGCAGCTCGAAAATCAAGGGAGCATCTTTCAAACCTCTTCGGATACAGAGGTTTTGGCTCACCTGATCAAAAGAAGCGGACACTTCACGCTGAAGGACCAAATTAAAAACTCGCTTTCTATGCTGAAAGGCGCCTACGCGTTCCTGATCATGACAGAAACAGAAATGATTGTCGCACTTGATCCGAACGGGCTGAGACCGCTATCCATCGGCATGATGGGCGACGCTTATGTGGTCGCATCAGAAACATGCGCATTTGACGTTGTCGGCGCAACGTACCTTCGCGAGGTAGAGCCGGGAGAAATGCTGATCATTAATGATGAAGGAATGAAATCAGAGCGTTTTTCCATGAATATCAATCGTTCCATTTGCAGCATGGAGTACATTTATTTCTCCAGACCAGACAGCAATATTGACGGTATTAACGTACACAGTGCCCGTAAAAACCTTGGAAAAATGCTGGCTCAGGAATCCGCAGTTGAAGCTGACGTCGTAACCGGGGTTCCGGATTCCAGTATTTCTGCGGCGATCGGCTATGCAGAGGCAACAGGCATTCCGTATGAGCTGGGCTTAATCAAAAACCGCTATGTCGGCAGAACGTTTATTCAGCCGTCCCAGGCTCTGCGTGAGCAAGGCGTCAGAATGAAGCTGTCTGCGGTGCGCGGGGTTGTAGAAGGCAAACGCGTCGTGATGGTGGATGACTCTATCGTGCGAGGAACAACTAGCCGCCGGATTGTCACGATGCTAAGAGAAGCGGGT
>NZ_JBSIOT010000407.1:0-990 GCF_053613335.1 Bacillus sp. LR--39
ACTTTTTTCACAGGCCATTTATCTTGCAGCAAATGGAGCATTTCATCACCATACAGGCGGTCCACTTCTTCATCCGTGACAAGCATAATCCTTGTTAAAGGCCTGTTTAAAGAGGTTAATAGTTCGCAAGCCTTTTTTCTGATACCTTGTCCGATAAAAACAGGATATGACGAGGAAGCAGTTTGAACATGCAGTGTCTTCATTAAAATTCCCTCGACAGTTTTCTCATATTCTCCACATTTTCTCTAATGCGGTCAATTTGATCTAATCCGAATTGTTCAACGACTGCGTTCGCAATTTCCCAAGCGACAGCCGCTTCAGCGACTACACTTGCCGCAGGAACAGCACAGCTGTCTGAACGTTCAATGCTGGCGGAAAACGGTTCTTTCGTTTCAATATCGACACTTTTCAGAGGTTTATACAAAGTCGGAATCGGCTTCATGACTCCGCGGACAACGATTGGCATCCCTGTCGTCATGCCGCCTTCCAGTCCGCCAAGTCTGTTAGTAGCACGGGTGTATCCTTTTTCCTCGTCCCAAATGATCTCGTCATGGACTTCGCTTCCATTTCGGCCTGCCGCCTCAAATCCGATCCCGAATTCCACACCTTTAAATGCATTAATTGACAGTACAGCGGCAGCAAGCTTGCTATCCAGTTTGCGGTCATAATGGACATAGCTGCCCACGCCTACCGGCATTCCCTCGACAATGACTTCTACTATTCCGCCGATGGAATCTCCGTTTGCCTTTGCTTCATCAATGGCAGCCATCATTTTTTTGCCTGCCTCTTCATCGTAGCATCTGACAGGAGACTCTTCCGTTACGCGCTGCAGGTCTTCAATTGACGTATATTCTGTTTTTTCAGCTTTAACAGCGCCAATTTGCAACACGTGGCCCGCCACCTTAATGCCAAGCTCAGAAAGAATCTTTTTAGCTACAGCCCCTGCCGCCACTCTGACAGTTGTTTCCCTTGCTGAAGAACGCTCAAGCA
>NZ_JBSIOT010000408.1:0-987 GCF_053613335.1 Bacillus sp. LR--39
GTGCGGTTGCCGTTTTTATCGTAAGAGATGCTTTCATCATTGACTTTTGTCAGCTGGTTCATGATGTTGAAGGAAGCGTTCACCGTTTTGCTTGAGCCGTCTTTTACAGTTGTAACGGTTTTCCGGTTCCCGAATCCATCATATGTGTATTCAATGACAGTACCGTCTTCATGGGTTTCTTTGACAAGCTGATTCAGCTTCCCATACTCATATTTCACCTTGCCGCTTGCTGAGCTGTTTATCGTTGTGCGATTGCCGTTGGCATCATATTCATAGCTTTCCGTCAGAATGCTTCCGCCGTTTTTGTCACCGATATGCAGCGAGCTTACAAGGTTTCTTTCGTCATATGAAAAACTTGTTCCGCCGCCGTTGCCCGTAATAAAGGTTTGGACGTTTCCATTTTCATCATAATCAAATGAATATGAAGATGTACTGTCTTTCATCTCAATCATTTGGTCCAGCTTGTTATACGTAAATTGATTCGTTCCTTTTTGGTCCCCATGAGTCCACGAGAAGGTTTTCAGCTTATCGGAGTCACTAGGGTATGTCCAAGTTTGGCTGCCGCCGCGGTCAGTCAATTCGGTCAAACGGTTTTTGTTGTCAAATGTCCGTTTCTTTGTGGTGTTCTGCTCTTTATTAACGACCGACGTTTCATTTCCATTTTTGTCATACGTGAAATTGTACTTTTCTGTACCGTTATACGACTTTGATTTCACCCGGTCTGTTCCATCATAAGAAAGAGACACTTCGTTGCCATTTGGTGAAATGGTTTTGGTCAGGTTGCTGTTGGCATCATATTCGCTTGCTAGCACATTGCCCAGAGGGTCAGTTGTTTTGACAAGCTTGCCCATCACATCATATTCGTATTTATAGGTTTGATCTGCTCCCGCCCGGATGGTTTTGCTTACCTCATTGCCTTCCTTATCATAGCTGTGAAGGATAGACGTGCCGTTAGAGAGCGTCATGTTTGTCAGTTGGTCTGCCTGA
>NZ_JBSIOT010000409.1:0-987 GCF_053613335.1 Bacillus sp. LR--39
CGGTGAAGAGTCTCGGCGTATCCGCGAATATTGAAAAGGTGGTGCTGCTCACGGCTTGTGTCGGCATTATCAGCGCCTGTGTGGCTATTTCGGGGAGCATGGCATTTGTCGGCCTGATTGCTCCGCACATCTCGCGGAGGCTCGCCGGCGTCCTGCACCGCCACTCATTGCTGTTAAGCGGATTGATCGGGATGTTTCTCGTATTGTGCGCCGATTTTGCCGGAAAGCTGCTGTTCCAGCCGTCCGAGGTGCCTGCGGGTATCATTCTCGCCATTTTCGGTGTGCCGTACTTCTTATTTTTACTTTTCAAACAAAAAAAGACTGTTCATTAGACTGTTTTTTAGCTCATCAAAGAGGGGAAGGGAGAATGATATGGCTCAAGAAAAACTTCAGCAGTCTGTCAATGCTGCTGAATGCATCCCGGTTGCGATACCGGGGACAGAACAGCGGTGCATGCGTTCACTGGATGGGAGCCGCACATATCGGATTTTTATTGCGAAACCATTTGGGGAACAGCCGCCCGCAGGATATCCCGTGATTTATCTGCTTGATGCCAATTCCGTGTTTGGAACGATGGTGGAGGCGTTGCGGATGCAGTCGCGCCGTCCCGATAAAACCGGTGTAGGGACGGCTGTTATTGTCGGCATCGGTTACGAGACCGACGCTCCCTTTGACCGGGGGCGGTATTATGATTTTACTCTGCCGGAATCGGGCGCTGAGCTGCCCATGAGGCCCGATGGAGCAGACTGGCCGGAACCAGGCGGGGCGAAAGCTTTTCTGTCCTTCATCGAACAGCAGTTAAAGCCGGAGATCGAACAGGAATTCACGATTGATGTGAAAAGGCAGGCGATTTTCGGTCATTCCCTAGGCGGACTTTTTGTCCTGCAGACCCTGTTTACAAAACCGGATCTATTTCAGACATATATCGCCGGCAGTCCGTCCATCCATTGGCATCCGTCATTTTTTGATAAAGAGCATGACTTTGTT
>NZ_JBSIOT010000410.1:0-986 GCF_053613335.1 Bacillus sp. LR--39
TCCAGCTCGAAATTCATCAGCTCACCACATTTGCTTTAATTGTAATGAAATGACGCCGAGAATAGTTAGGCAAGATCGACTCGATTTCATAAGCTTTTTCACGAAAGATGATTCGCATATGTTCGTCTATGTCTTCACGATGACGGATTGTGAATTCGATTGTCTTTTCCTTTTGGATGGCAGCCGCAGCATAATATTCTCGCCCTTTCAATCCTTCGGCTTTAGCCCAACATTCAATTACCGTTTGCCAGCTGTCCTTCCCATCCACAGGAAGGCGGCCAGCTGGCTTCTTTTTCTGAAATTGAATACGGTATCTCATGTCATTCAACATTAGGAGTAGCCTCCGGCAATGTATATTTGAGCTGATTGATCATGGTAGTAAGCACGCCGTCCAAGTTAGAAGTTGTCCCGGCAATTTCTCTGTTTTCATACCAGTGAGTAACGAATGCATTCACACACATTGCCGCCCTGGCTGATTTATTTGGGAATGTAAGACCGGTAGCAGAAGAAATGTATTCTTTTGCTGATGCAATAAAGTCTAAAATCAAATCATCCTCCAGATCACCATCAACCCGGAGGAATTTTTTTGCCTTTTCTAATTCAACTTTTTCTTCTTCTGTCACTCGACATCACCTGTCTTTCATTCAGCAGAAGTGTTCGTTTTCAACTCGTCAATTTGGGTTTGTAGCCCATCTAATACGTTTTTCACTTCAGTATTTAAGTGATTCATCATAACGCTGCCTGTCCCAATGTTAATGCTGCGGACTGATTTTTCCTGCAGCATTTCATGCGAAATGGATTGTTCACCGATAACAGCTGGATCACCCTTGTCACCCTTTGGCCCTTGGGGACCTGTCTCACCTTGTGGGCCAGTATCTCCTTTTGGACCTTGAGGGCCAGTGTCTCCTTTGTCTCCTTTTGGTCCCTGCGGACCGGTATCCCCTTTAGGACCTTGAGGCCCGGGTTCGCCTTGAAGGCCTTTTACA
>NZ_JBSIOT010000411.1:0-986 GCF_053613335.1 Bacillus sp. LR--39
AATCTTAGACATGGAAAGGGCAGTTTCAATATCTTTCCCTTTAATCGCCTGAGTCATCATCGAAGCGGATGCCATTGAAATGGAACAGCCTTCCCCTTCAAACTTCGCATCTTCCACGATGTCTCCGTCAAGCTTCATTGTCAGTCTGATGCGGTCGCCGCATGTCGGATTGTTCATATCCACGACAATGCTGTCATTCAAAACCCCTTTATTTCGCGGGTTTTTGTAATGATCCATAATCACCTGTCTGTACAATGTATCTAAGTTTGCATTAAAAGACATTTGTAAAATACTCCTTTGTCTTTTGAAGTGCTTCCACAAGCTTATCAATCTCTTCCTCTGTATTATACAGATAAAAGCTTGCTCTTGCAGTAGCAGTTACATCCAGCCATTTCATCAGCGGCTGCGCACAATGGTGGCCGGCTCTGACTGCGATTCCCTCCGCATCAAGCACAGTCGCCACATCGTGCGGATGAACATCATCAAGGTTAAATGTGACAAGCCCGGCACGCTCTTCCGGCCCGTAAACCGTTACGCCGTCAAGCTGGCGGAAGCGTTCAAGCGCATAAGCTGCAAGCTTGTGCTCATGGCGGGAAATCTCATCAAGACCGATTGCTTCGAGAAAATCAATGGCGGCACCGAGACCGATTGCTCCTGCAATAATCGGCGTACCCGCTTCGAATTTCCACGGAAGCTCTTTCCAAGTTGATTCATAAAGCCCGACAAAGTCGATCATTTCACCGCCGAATTCGGCAGGCTCCATATTTTCCAGCAGGGCTTTCTTTCCGTACAGCACACCAACGCCAGTAGGTCCGCACATTTTATGGGAAGAAAGCGCAAAGAAGTCGCAATCGAGATCCTGCACGTCAATTTTCATGTGAGGCGTGCTTTGTGCACCGTCCACCACAATGACAGCCCCATTGTCATGAGCGATTTTCACCATTTCTTTAATCGGGTTGACCGTGCCGAGAACATTAGATACATGA
>NZ_JBSIOT010000412.1:0-986 GCF_053613335.1 Bacillus sp. LR--39
TTGACCGTCCGGATATTCTTGCAGATGACATCAAGCTGATGAAGCTTGCCCATACGAATACATTTTCAGTGGGGATTTTTTCATGGAGCGCCCTTGAGCCGGAGGAAGGCGTCTATACGTTTGAATGGCTGGATGATATTTTTGAGAGCATTCACCGGAACGGCGGCCGGATTATATTGGCGACACCGAGCGGCGCCCGTCCTGCTTGGCTGTCGCAAAAGTATCCGGAAGTGCTGCGCGTGAATGCTGAACGCGTCAAACAGCTGCACGGCGGAAGGCACAACCACTGCCTCACATCTAAAGTCTACCGAGAAAAAACACGGCACATCAACCGCTTATTAGCAGAACGATACGGACATCACCCGGCGCTGTTAATGTGGCACATTTCAAACGAATACGGGGGAGATTGCCACTGTGATCTATGCCAGCATGCTTTCCGGGAGTGGCTGAAATCGAAATATGACAACAGCCTCAAGACATTGAACCATGCGTGGTGGACCCCTTTTTGGAGCCATACGTTCAATGACTGGTCACAAATTGAAAGCCCTTCGCCGATCGGTGAAAATGGCTTGCATGGCCTGAATTTAGATTGGCGCCGGTTCGTCACCGATCAAACGATTTCGTTTTATAAAAATGAAATCATTCCGCTGAAAGAATTGACGCCTGATATCCCTATCACAACGAATTTTATGGCTGATACACCGGATTTGATCCCGTATCAGGGCCTCGACTACAGCAAATTTGCAAAGCATGTCGATGTCATCAGCTGGGACGCTTATCCTGTCTGGCACAATGACTGGGAAAGCACAGCTGATTTGGCGATGAAGGTCGGCTTTATCAATGATCTGTACCGAAGCTTGAAGCAGCAGCCTTTCTTATTAATGGAGTGTACGCCAAGCGCGGTCAATTGGCATAACGTCAACAAGGCAAAGCGCCCGGGCATGAATCTGCTGTCATCCATGCAAATGATTGCCCACGGCTCGGAC
>NZ_JBSIOT010000413.1:0-984 GCF_053613335.1 Bacillus sp. LR--39
TGCAGCGGTTTCATTTCTGTTCCAAATTGCACCCTCATCCCAGCAGATTGCGTAGCCGCAAAACCAATTGCTTTTTCCAACTCTTCCTGAGTAAGCTCCTCAGCATAACCTACGGCGCAGGCAGCAGCGATAGCACCAAGCGTTCCTGTATTATGCCAGCCCTTTTCATAGTGGCGGCTTCCAATTGATTCTCCCAGCCGTGCCATCACTTCAACACCAACAACATAAGCGCCAAGAAGACGCTCGTCATGTCCGCGAGCGGCAGATGCAATAAGGGCCGGTACGATGACGGCACTGGGGTGTCCTCTTACATCGGAATGGACATCATCAAAATCCAATGCATGGGCGATAAATCCATTGAGCATCGCGGATTGTAATGGCGCGGCCTTTTTGCCCTGTCCGATAATAGGAACAAGGGGCAGGCCTCCTTCATCCTCTATCAGACGGAGGAGCTTTTGAATTCCTTTATCTTCTCTTCCTGCGAATGAAGCGGCAGTAAAATCAAGTAATCCTTTTTTTGCTTCGTGAATCGCGTCAACTGAATGCTCAGGTTGTGACGTTCTCACAGCCTCTGCAAGACCTGCTGTCAGCCCTTGTTTGCTCATTTGATGGTCTCCAATACAATAACCGCCAGCTCCGCAAAGTATTGAGAGGCAACCGTAAGGGCATCTTCATCCAGTGTAAAGGCCGGATGATGCCACTCCTCCGTCCCGTTCGTTCCCATCCAGACAAAAAATCCCGGAATCTTCTCTTGATACAGAGCGAAGTCTTCTCCGCCCGGAGACTGCTCAGCGTGAACGGTTTGATAGCCAAGCCGTGCCGCAGCTTCGGATGCCGCATTCAAAAATGTGCCGTCATTCTGAACGGAAGGCAAATAAGGAAACCACTTGAATTCTGCTTGTGCCCCATAGCCCGCTGCAATTCCTTCAGCCACTCGTCTCATATGCTCGGGAACAGCCTGCCTCGCTTCTTTTTGAAAGGTTC
>NZ_JBSIOT010000414.1:0-983 GCF_053613335.1 Bacillus sp. LR--39
CGGCTGCCGGTTCATCATAGTCAAGATCGCAATCAACGCGCGGAGAAATCCGTTTTCCGCCGAGTTCTTCTAAGCGCTGATCAAATTCTTTCCCTGTCTGGCAGAAAAATTCGTACGAACTGTCACCAAGCGCCAAAACGGAAAAGCGCAGATCTTCAAGCTTAGGCGCCCGTCTTCCATGCAGAAATTCGTGAAACGACAGCGCGTTATCAGGCGGCTCGCCTTCTCCATGCGTACTGACGACGATTAAAAGATTGTTTACTTTCTTCAGCTGATTCGGCTTAAAATCGCTCATGGATGAGACGGTCACTTGAAAACCGCTCTGTTCAAGCTGCTTGCCGGCATTTTCTGCAAGCCCCTGTGCGTTTCCCGTCTGTGAACCATAAAGAACGGTCACTTCTTTTGAAACGGCTGGTGCCACCGCTTCCGCAGACACAGCTGCCGCCGGCGCACCCGCCGTTTCTTGGGCGGAAACAGATTGCGCGGATAAGTATCCGCTCAGCCAGATTTTCTGGGATTCGGTCAAGGTCGGCAGAAGGCGGTTAAGGAGCTCTGCCTGCTCCTGATTAAACGGACTGTTCATTACCTGAAGTTGCAACGTATCCACCTCACAAAGTTATAAACTGATCGAAAATTGCATCTAATTGAACTTTACCGGAATACTAGGCTTAAGTAAAATATATTTACATGATGATAACTATTAAGAATCCTAATGATAAAACGGCTATGCTTCATGTAAATAGAAAAAAGAGAAGGACTCCCTTCTCTTCATTCAGCAATCTGATATAAGTGAGGCGGCACAGCGGTTACAAACGGACTGGCTGCACCTGTATAAAATACCGCCAGCATGTGCATCGCACGGGTGCACGCAGTATATAAAAGCCTGCGGTCGTGCTCTGTATGATAGTGTTCTTCAGATGCATCATAGACAAGCACTGCGTCAAATTCAATTCCCTTCGCTAAATACACCGGAATCACGCAAA
>NZ_JBSIOT010000415.1:0-983 GCF_053613335.1 Bacillus sp. LR--39
ATACACGGACAACCGAACAATGCCGGCTGATTAACGACAAAATCGGAAAGGAGCGCCTGCTCGAGATCGCGAAAAATCCGGCGCTCGAAGGTTTTACCCTTCCGAAGCTTTTATGGGTGAAAGAATATGAAAAAGAGCTGTTTGAAAAGGCGGCCGTTTTTTTGCTGCCGAAAGACTATGTCAGGTACACCATGACGGGGCGTCTTCACAGCGAATATTCAGATGCGGCCGGAACGCTCCTGCTAGATGTGAGACATCAAACATGGAGCGGGGAAATCTGCAGAAAGCTCGGCATCCCGGAGTCCTTATGTCCGGATTTGATTGAACCGGGCGCTTGTGTCGGCGGCCTCAGACCGGAATTCGCGGCCGAAACCGGGCTGTCTCCTGAAGTCAAGGTGTTTGCCGGCGGCGCTGATAATGCATGCGGCGCTGTCGGCGCCGGTATTTTAAAAGAAGGAACCGCCCTTTGCAGCATAGGCACCTCGGGGGTTGTTCTCACATATGAATCAAACCGTGATCAAGAGTTTAATGGCAATATTCATTTTCTGAACCATGCAGCCCCCGATGCGTTTTATTCGATGGGAGTGACGCTTTCTGCAGGACGCAGCTTCAGCTGGTTTAAAGATGTATTTGCCGGGCAGGCGTCATTTGACGAATTAATCAGCGATATTGGCCATTCCCGTCCCGGGGCCGGGGGACTGCTGTTTACCCCTTACTTGTCAGGGGAGAGAACTCCTCATGCCGACGCAGATATTCGCGCCAGCTTCATCGGGATGGACAGCGCACATACACGGGCGGACTTTGTCAGAGCCGTTATTGAAGGCATTACATTCTCCCTTCATGAAAGCATTGAACAATTCCGTGCCGGGGGAAAAGACATCAGCCGTGTGATTTCAATCGGAGGAGGCGCCAAAAGCAATCAATGGCTGCAAATCCAGGCGGATATCTTCAACGCCGACATCATCAGACTGACAAGCGAACAG
>NZ_JBSIOT010000416.1:0-982 GCF_053613335.1 Bacillus sp. LR--39
ATAAAGACGCAAAAAGGGATGAAAAATACACATTTAAAGAAATGAAGGAAGAATCAAACAGAGCCGGGAATGTGCTGAGACGGTATGGAAATGTGGAAAAAGGGGACCGCGTTTTTATTTTTATGCCGAGATCACCCGAGCTTTATTTTATTATGCTTGGCGCAATCAAAATAGGCGCCATCGCCGGGCCGCTGTTCGAAGCATTTATGGAGGGAGCGGTGAAAGACCGGCTTGAAAACAGTGAGGCAAAGGTTGTTGTCACAACACCTGAGCTGCTGGAGAGAATACCGGTAGACAAACTGCCTCACTTGCAGCATGTCTTCGTAGTCGGGGGAGAGGCTGAGATCGGCACGAATATCATCAATTATGATGAAGCAGCGAAACAGGAAAGCACAAGACTGGATATCGAATGGATGGATAAAAAAGACGGCTTTCTGCTTCACTATACATCAGGTTCCACTGGTACGCCAAAGGGCGTGCTGCATGTCCATGAAGCGATGATTCAGCAATATCAAACAGGAAAGTGGGTCCTTGATTTAAAGGAAGAAGACATTTATTGGTGCACGGCTGATCCAGGCTGGGTGACAGGTACGGTATACGGCATTTTTGCACCGTGGCTGAACGGAGCGACAAATGTCATCGTCGGCGGACGTTTCAGCCCGGAAAGCTGGTATGGTACGATTGAACAGCTTGGCGTCAATGTCTGGTACAGCGCGCCGACTGCTTTTCGGATGCTGATGGGAGCGGGAGATGAAATGGCTGCGAAATATGATCTAACTTCACTCCGGCATGTGCTCAGTGTCGGTGAGCCGCTAAATCCGGAAGTCATCAGATGGGGACATAAAGTTTTTAACAAACGAATCCATGATACCTGGTGGATGACCGAAACGGGCAGTCAGCTCATCTGCAACTATACTTGCATGGATATTAAAACGGGTTCAATGGCTAAGCCGATTCCAGGAGTGGAGGCAGCGATCGTTGA
>NZ_JBSIOT010000417.1:0-982 GCF_053613335.1 Bacillus sp. LR--39
CGGATTCAAAACTAGATGAGCTTTCCGGCGAGGTTGAACGGTCAGACAAAGTCAGCTATAAGCTGGAAAAGAATGAAGGAGGGTATTTGCTTCATCTTACGGCAGACGAGAACTGGCTGAAAGACCCGGAACGCGTATATCCAGTATCTATCGACCCGTCAACTTCTTTATCTGTTTCATCGGATACGTTTGTCATGAGTGCCTACCCGACGACGAACTATTCGGCCTCCTCACAAAAATGGGATGCTAATTTAAAGGCCTATGTACTGAAAACGGGCTATTATGACAAAACAACAGGCACAAACTATGCGTTCATGAAATTTAACAACCTAAAGCCAATTCAAAATATGACTGTCACTAAAGCTACATTAAAAACATACGTAGCCCATTCCTATTATGGAACAAAGGCAACCGGCCTTTGGCTGGATACGGTCAACAGCAATTATGATAATGCAAAAGTGACATGGAACACCAAACCGGCATCTAAAAATATCGGAAAAGCCGACGTCCATAAAGGACAGTGGGCGAGTTATGATGTGACCGCTGCTGTAAAGTCATGGAACTCCGGCGGGGCCAACTATGAATTTAAGCTTCATACAAACGGAAACGGCAAGGAGTATTGGAAAAAACTAATTTCTTCCGCGAACTCAGCCAATAAACCGTATATTGAAGTGACGTATACCATACCAAAGGGAAACATCCCTACAATTAAAGCCTATCACAATGGTGATTCCACTGGTTATTTTGATATCAGTTGGAAAAAGGTTGAAGGGGCGAAAGGGTATAAGGTATGGATTTACAATGGTAAAGAATATCAAGCGATTTCTACAGGCAACGTCACGTCGTGGAGCACAAAAGGGAAAAAAATCTGGCCTACGAGCGCAGAAATTGCTTCCAAGAGATATAAACTGCATCTGGACGGCAAGGACGGAGCCGAATTGGCACTAGACCCATCCCCGGTCTATAAGAACTCCGGCGGAAG
>NZ_JBSIOT010000418.1:0-981 GCF_053613335.1 Bacillus sp. LR--39
TTTACAGGCGGGCGCCAGCCGGTATCGTATAAAGATGCGGCCAGCTGCTTCGCATCGTATAACAGGTGGTCTTGATTCACGCTGATCTGATCCGTTTCTTTTAAGATGTTCATCTCACGAGCCTCTTGAGCGGAAGCGGACACTTTCGCCATCGCAATCGTTTCAAATGTTTTTATTGCCGCATTCATCGGATCAAGGCCACGGCGTAGATGATTGATGTACAGCTCTTTGTTTCCCCCTCCGCCAGGGATGAGGCCGACACCTGATTCAACAAGGCCCATATAGGCTTCGCTTGCCGCTTGAGTACGCGCCGCAGGCAGGCATACTTCCGTTCCTCCGCCGAGCGTCATGCCAAATGGCGCGGCGACGACCGGTTTCGCACTGTATTTGATCTTCATCATCGTCTCCTGAAAACGGCGGATCACAAAATCAACTTCCAAAAAGTTGTCATCTTGGACTTCCATTAAGATCATGGCGAGATTCGCGCCGACGCAGAAATTTTTTCCTTGATTGCCGATGGCAAGCCCCTTGTAATTCCGTTCTGTTTCCTCTAATCCTTTGTGGATCATTTGAATGATATCGAGGCCGATCGCATTGCTTTTCGAATGAAATTCAAGAAGGGCCACATCATCTCCAAGGTCAATTAAGCTTGCTCCGCTGTTTTTCGCAATCACGCCTTTTGTTTCTTTAAGTGCTTGTAAATGAATTCGTTTTTTGTTTTCTTTCACGGCTCTGTATTCGCCGCGGTCATAATAAAATACCGTTCCGTTCTCTTTGATGTAGAAGGTTTCATTTCCTTTGTCCAGCATCTCTTTTATCCAGCCAGGCATATCTGCTCCAAGCTGCTCGAGCTTTTCCGCTGACTGCTTGAGGCCGATGGCGTCCCACATCTCAAAAGGTCCCAGTTCCCAGCCGAATCCCCACTTCATGGCTTGGTCAATCGCATGAATATCATCGGCAATCTCGCCAAGCAGCTCGGCT
>NZ_JBSIOT010000419.1:0-981 GCF_053613335.1 Bacillus sp. LR--39
GTTTTTGTGTTCGGATTTCTGAACCGGTTTTTGCTTCCGTTCGGACTTCACCATGTCATGAATACGTATATATATTTTGGGCTTGGGCGCTATGAGACGGCATCCGGAGAAGCGGTGACAGGGGAAATTACACGGTTTTTGAATGGAGACCCGACAGCCGGCTACTTTCTCGGCGGGTTTTTTATCACGATGATGTTCGGCATTCCGGCGATCGCTTTGGCAATAGCGCATGCAGCCAGAACGAGAAAAAAAGAAACGAAAGCACTCATGTCTTCCGGAGCAGCCACATCGCTGATCACCGGGATTACGGAACCGGTTGAATTCACGTTTTTATTTACTTCGCCTTTATTGTATTTTCTTCACTCGGTCTATACGGGACTTGCCGGAGCGGTGCTCTGTTTGCTGGGGATTCGTCACGGCTTCTCATGGGGAGCGGGCGCCATCGATTATTTGCTGAATCTTAATTTGTCAGACGGCGGATTATTGATCATACCGGTGGGCGTTGCTTTTTTCGCGCTCTATTATGTTACGTTTTACTTTGTGATTATAAAGCGAAACGTTCCGGTGATCGGAAGGGAGCAGGAAACACCTGAAGGAGACCGGCTGCAGCAGTCTATGGCGGCAGGTATTCTCAAGTATATGGGCGGCCGTGAGAATGTCGTCACTTGTGAAAACTGTATTACCCGTTTGCGACTGAAATTAAAAGACACGTCATTGGCGGATGAAGCCCGATTAAAGCGATTGGGGGCGCACGGTGTGATCATAATTGATCGGCATCATATTCAAATTGTGATTGGAACGGATGCGGGGACTGTAAAAAAAGACTTGCAGAACTTGATCGACGAATCTGCTCCGGATTAAAAACTGAAGTTGCTTTTGAGGAATCTGCGCAGCATCGTACGATTTTTGAACAAATAAGCTTGCACCTCCAGCAGCGTGAGGCTTTATGATGGATATGAATCGTCAGTTGGAGGTGACTCT
>NZ_JBSIOT010000420.1:0-981 GCF_053613335.1 Bacillus sp. LR--39
CTGTCATCGATTTTGTAGAGCTTACCGCAAGTTTATGCGCATGCTCGCCGAAAACGGTTTTAATCGCCATTGTTTCGTATTTGTCGTTGTAATACGTGCTTGTCCCGTGAGCATTGATGTAATCAATTTCTTCAGGTGCAATGCCTGCATCTTTAATGGCTTCTTGCATCGCTCTCGCTCCGCCTTCACCGTCTTGGGCCGGCGCTGTGATATGATAAGCATCTCCGGTTGAACCGTAGCACACAATTTCTCCGTAAATTTTAGCGCCGCGGGCCAGAGCATGCTCAAGTTCTTCAAGAACGATAATCCCTGCACCTTCCCCCATGACAAAGCCATCACGGTTTTTATCAAACGGGCGGCTCGCTGTTTTCGGATCTGGATTAGTAGACAGCGCTTTGTTGGCACTAAAGCCGGCGAATGACATTCTTGTCAGCGGCGCTTCTGTTCCGCCTGTGACCATCACGTCTGCATCACCGCGCTGAATAACCTTAAACGCGTCACCGATGGAGTTCGTTCCTGTAGCACATGCTGTAACCGTACAAGAGTTCACCCCTTTTGCTCCTAATGCAATAGAAATCTGGCCTGTCGCCATGTCAGGAATCATCATTGGCACGAAAAACGGGCTTACCCGTCTTGGGCCTTTTGTTAAGAAGATTTCAAATTGAGACTCTAGTGTTTCAAGTCCTCCGATACCGGAGCCTACCCAAACACCGACTCTCGGTGCGATCTCATCGGTAATGTTAAGATCTGCGTCTTCAACCGCCATTTTCGCAGCCACAACCGCATATTGTGTAAAGCGGTCCATTTTTCTGGCTTCTTTTTTATCCATATAATCTTCAACATTAAAATCTTTTAATTCAGCGGCAACTTTTGCCGGATATTCTTCAGCGTCAACACGAGTGATCGGACCGATTCCGGACACACCGTTGATTGCGTTATTCCAACTTGTATCGACGTCGTTGCCAAGTGGAGATAATGCTC
>NZ_JBSIOT010000421.1:0-981 GCF_053613335.1 Bacillus sp. LR--39
AGCTTCTCTGATTTTGCCGTCTCATTCCATTTAGAAATGACTTTTTCTTTCTCCTCTGGCAACAGAAGCTCCATTTGCCCAATCAGCATGTCCTCTCCGGCAGAAGCCGTTTGCAGCAGCTGCAAAATACGCCGCTGATGAAGCTTAATATCAGACTCACTGTATACCTCGGGATTCGCATCAACATCAATTCGCAGCCCGCTGCCGTCTGTTCTGTCATATACATTGATTGATAGATCATCAACAGGACCGGCTGAAAGATTATGCGTTGTGCCCAGGACGCCGGCAAAGTCGAGACCGTAATCAAACGGCATAAGATTGATTTGAGGGCCAAATAATCTATGATTTTCACCTATCAATTTCAGATCGCGCCGAAGCTCTTCATGGCGATACTTATGATGTCGCCGAATACTGCGGATTTCCCGGGAAATTTGCTGAATCAGTTCAGAAAAGCTCATCGAAGAGCTTACCGTCAGCCGGAGCGGGAGAAGGTTCATCACCATAGCCGGTACATTCAGTGACGCGGACCCTATCCGACCCATCATGGGCAGGCCGAGCACAACATCCTCAGAGCCGGTCATACGGTGCACATAAACAGCTGACACCGCAATCATGACTTCATGCCAGCTTCCTGAGAAATAGCGCGCCGCTTCTTTTAACGCGTTTACATCAGACGGAGGCAGATATGCCGTATGACGAAGAAAACTGTTAGATGTTCTCGGCGCCCGATCAGCTAAGCTTACAACTTCAGGTGCATCTGCAAAACAGTCCAGCCAGAATTGACGATCCTTCTCATACTGCTCTGATCCGCGATAATCTGTATCCTCCTCCAAAATGGCCTGGAGAGACCCAAAGGAACGGCCTTTAGCTGTTTGTCCTTTTATAAGCGCAGTATATGTACTTGCCACACGCTGGGCTATCAGGGAAAAACCGAAGCCGTCGATCGCTATATGATGAATGCGCTGATACCAAAAGAAACGA
>NZ_JBSIOT010000422.1:0-980 GCF_053613335.1 Bacillus sp. LR--39
TTTCCACCTAAATGGGAGCGGGAGGTTCAAGTGAATGTAGCAGCGATCGAGGAAGCTCAAGCTGATTTACAAAAGGTTTTATGCAAGGAAGATCTCGATGAGGATATCAAAAATGAAGCACTGCAGTTATATGATCAGCTGGAAAGCTCTAAAGCTTACTATGACTGGCTGAAACGGCTTGCTGAATCGGTGCAGACCGGAGAAATTTTTAAATTTATACCGATCGAAACAAAGTAAAGCAGAAAACGCCTGGGAAAGCAGGCGTTTTTTTGATGTAACTACTACAAATTTGAAAAATACGGGAAAAACACCCCATTTACTTCCAAAATATTTGATGGTAATTTTATGTAGGTAAAATTTGTATTTGGCCTTTCAGAGGAGGTGAAAAGCGGGCAGGCCTGTTTAATTTATCATTTTTTAGGGGGAATTTTGTTATGAAACGCAAATTATTATCTTCTTTGGCAATTAGTGCATTAAGTCTCGGGTTACTCGTTTCTGCACCTACAGCTTCTTTCGCGGCTGAATCTACATCAACTAAAGCTCATACTGAATCTACTATGAGAACACAGTCTACAGCTTCATTGTTCGCAACAATCACTGGCGCCAGCAAAACGGAATGGTCTTTCTCAGATATCGAATTGACTTACCGTCCAAACACGCTTCTCAGCCTTGGCGTTATGGAGTTTACATTGCCAAGCGGATTTACTGCAAACACGAAAGACACATTGAACGGAAATGCCTTGCGTACAACACAGATCCTCAATAACGGGAAAACAGTAAGAGTTCCTTTGGCACTTGATTTGTTAGGAGCTGGCGAATTTAAATTAAAACTGAATAACAAAACACTTCCTGCCGCAGGTACATATACTTTCCGTGCAGAGAATAAATCATTAAGCATCGGAAATAAATTTTACGCAGAAGCCAGCATTGACGTGGCTAAGCGCAGCACTCCTCCGACTCAGCCTTGCGGTTGCAACTAA
>NZ_JBSIOT010000423.1:0-980 GCF_053613335.1 Bacillus sp. LR--39
CGTTGCGCCTGTCGCTCCCGTTGCCCCGGTTACTCCTGTTGGACCGGTTGAGCCTGTTGCGCCTGTGGCTCCCGTTGCGCCTGTCGGGCCTGTTGATCCTGTTGAGCCGGTTGCTCCCGTTGGTCCTGTTGGACCCGTTGCTCCTGTTGGGCCTGTTGCCCCTGTTGGGCCTGTCGCTCCCGTTGGGCCAGTTGCGCCTGTCGCTCCTGTCGGGCCGGTTGCTCCTGTTGGACCCGTTGGGCCTGTCGCCCCTGTTGGACCCGTTGCTCCGGTTGCCCCGGTTACTCCTGTTGGACCTGTGGCTCCCGTTGCGCCTGTCGGGCCTGTTGATCCTGTTGAGCCGGTTGCTCCCGTCGCTCCTGGTTGATCAATTGTTATCATTGCAACATCATCAATTAGTATCGGTGCCCCCCCACTAAGAGGGAGTTTTTGAATAGTTACCACTCCTATAACGGTTCCAGGAGGAGCACTATTCGTTGTAGCATATATTTCATTCCACACATTTACTGCAGATAGACGGTTTACTGGAATTGTTAAGCTTAATCCCTGCGACAAAAAGTCAAAAGAGGAGTTGTAATAATCTACTGTTATTACAATCGCAGGATTAGGAGCGCTGCTAGCTTTTGAAATAGATATAACAAATTCAAAATTCTCTCCCGGGTTAACCAGAAAGCTCTGAGCTAAGATTCCAATCGATGAAGTTACCAAGTTAACACTATAAATCCCTGAATGGCTGAAATTAGAAGTAACTACGGCATTAAATCCTGTCCAAGGCGGCAGAGAACCGGTTTCAAACCCTCCATTTATTATTCGATTCTCAATGGTCAATCAAGTTTCACCACCCTTTCTCAAAAATTGAGATAATAATATCCCTCAAACAAAATATGAAATATCTATGTATACCGTTTGGATAAAACTCTATTTCTTTGAATTTTTATAACGCCAATCGCTATAAATGATAAATTTTATAATTTATCATT
>NZ_JBSIOT010000424.1:0-979 GCF_053613335.1 Bacillus sp. LR--39
AACCTCTAAAATATCAATCTTACAGCCCCTCAGCCAGGAAGCAGGCACAAGCATAACCGCAGCGATGAGCGACGATGAAATCATCTGCGGCTGTAACGGCGTGTCAAAAGGTGCGATTATTCAAGCCATACAGGAAAAGGGCTGCTCGTCAACGGACGAAATCAAAGCATGCACCGGCGCATCCCGCTCATGCGGAGGCTGTAAGCCGCTCGTAGAAGAAATCCTCCAGCATACGCTCGGATCAGACTTTGATGCGTCAGCGCAAAAAGAAGCCATTTGCGGCTGCACCACATTGTCGAGAGATGAAGTCGTAGAAGAAATCAAAGCCAAAGGGCTGTCACATACAAGAGAAGTCATGAATGTGCTCGGCTGGAAAACGCCAGAAGGCTGTTCTAAATGCCGACCCGCTCTGAACTACTACTTAGGCATGATCAATCCAACCAAATACGAGGATGACCGGACATCCCGCTTTGTTAATGAACGAATGCACGCCAATATTCAAAAAGACGGAACATACTCAGTCGTTCCTCGGATGTACGGCGGCGTGACCAACTCCACAGATTTGCGCAAGATCGCCGATGTCGTTGACAAATATGAGATCCCGCTCGTGAAAATGACAGGCGGCCAGCGAATTGATCTTATCGGCGTGAAAAAAGAAGACCTTCCGAAGGTATGGGAAGATCTTGATATGCCATCGGGCTACGCGTACGGAAAAACGCTCCGCACAGTGAAAACATGTGTAGGCAAGCAATTCTGCCGCTTCGGCACACAAGACTCCATGGCACTGGGCATTGCGCTTGAGAAAAAATTCGAAGGGCTGAACACGCCTCACAAAGTCAAAATGGCCGTGTCTGCCTGCCCGCGAAACTGTGCGGAATCCGGCATTAAGGACCTTGGCGTTGTCGGCATCGACGGAGGCTGGGAGCTTTATGTCGGCGGAAACGGCGGAACCCATTTGCGTGCCGGCGATTTGCTGATG
>NZ_JBSIOT010000425.1:0-978 GCF_053613335.1 Bacillus sp. LR--39
ATACAGAGGGGGAAAGGATCATGGCGATGAAAATCGGTACTGACGCTTTTAAAGAGCGGGTATCACAGGGGATTGATAATGAATTTATGAGAGGCGCTGTTTCGGGTGCACAGGAGCGTCTGCGGACGCGGCGCCTAGAGGCAGCAGAAGAACTGGGAAACTGGGAGGAGTGGCGCTCATTATCAGAGGAAATCAGGCAGCATGTCCTTGAAAACCTTGATTTCTATCTTGGACAGCTTGCCGAAAATGTGGCGAAAAGAGGCGGACATGTCTATTTCGCGGAAACAGCGGAAGAGGCGTCTTCTTATATTCGTGATGTCATTCAAAAGAAGAACGGGAAGAAAATTGTGAAATCTAAATCAATGGTCACAGAGGAAATCAATCTGAATGAGGTGCTGGAGAAGGAAGGCTGTGAAGTCGTAGAAACCGATCTCGGGGAGTATATTTTGCAGATTGATGATCACGATCCGCCGTCACATATCGTAGCGCCCGCCCTTCATAAAAATAAAGAGCAGATACGCGATGTGTTTAAAGAAAGGCTGGACTATCAACATACAGAAAAACCGGAAGAGCTGGTGATGCATGCGCGCGCCATTCTCCGGAAAAAGTTTCTGGAAGCGGATATCGGCGTTACCGGCTGTAACTTCGCCATCGCTGACACGGGTTCCGTCAGCCTTGTGACCAATGAAGGAAATGGACGGCTTGTGAGCACCTTGCCGAAAACACAAATTACCGTCATGGGAATGGAGCGGATTGTCCCGTCATTTTCTGAATTTGAAGTGCTAGTCAGCATGCTGACAAGAAGTGCTGTCGGACAGCGGCTGACAAGCTATATTACAGCTTTGACGGGTCCGAAGCTGGAAGGTGAAGTGGACGGTCCGGAAGAATTCCATCTTGTCATCGTTGACAATGGACGATCCAATATCCTTGGAACGGAATTCCAGTCTGTGCTGCAATGTATCCGCTGTGCCGCCTGTA
>NZ_JBSIOT010000426.1:0-978 GCF_053613335.1 Bacillus sp. LR--39
TCGCACGTTCAATGATGTTTTTCGGCACGCTGTAAGTCTTCGCACGCTCAAGCACAACCTTCAGCGCCTGGTTGGATTCCGGATCTGGCTCGCCCTGTTTCGCCGCCACATAAATCTCACGGCCAAACTTCGCATAAATCCGACTCGTATTTGCGTCCTTAGACGCCTTCTTCTCTTTAATATTGTTCCACTTACGGCCCATGATGTTCCACTCTCTTTCATATATATCAATCTAAATACTGTTATTCACTTTATCCATTATACCTCAAATGGTTTGGTTGTTTCGAGTGTCTTGCGTTAGAAATAGAAGGAATGCCGCGATGTGGAAAATGGAACGTCTTCCGTAAAGCAAGAAAAAGCCCTAGCTAAGGGCTTTCTTCTGATCACTGAGTTTGTAAGGGGAATGATCGATATACGTCGTATTTCGATCTGTTGATTCCTTAAATCCGCCGGAGTTTGTCAGGGTTGGAAACGACATGCTTCCGAAAACTAGAGTAACAGCCAGGCACATCATCACTTTTTTCTTAATAGGCATATAAACACTCTCCTTTTAGAATATCTTCTTGGGCTTTCAGCACTTTCCGATAAAACGCAGCGGCTTGTTCAAAGTGACAGCTGCTTTCAAAAACAGCGGCAGCACTCCGGGCACATGCTTCAATGTAAGCGTGCAGGTTCTTTTTTTCGAAATAGCTTAAAAGATCATGAATTTTTTGTTCATCAACAGTCTCCTTGTACACGGCCTGCAAGAACAGAAACAATTCTTTATAAAATTTGTGAGAACGTGCTGTGATATGGTCTAATCCTTCCTCTATGAACTGAAACGCCTTCTGTGTTTGGCCCGCTTTACATAATGTCCAGCTTAATCCAAACAAGACTTTCGGAAGCAGATCAGGCACTTTCTCTCTGCTTACTTTCGCCGCTTTTTGGAAATGTTCTACAGCCATCTGATCGTCTCCTGATCTGTCATAGCTGTTCGCG
>NZ_JBSIOT010000427.1:0-978 GCF_053613335.1 Bacillus sp. LR--39
CAATTATTTTGCATTGGTAATAGGGAGAACTCTTATGATATTCTATTTAGGTTGGAATCCTTTTTATCCAAAAGTTCAAAAGTAAGGCCACTAAGAAAGACGAAGGTCAGCGCAAGTTAACCACAATATAAAAAATAGGGTAGATAATCATCCCACGTGAAATGTTCAAAATTTACTATAGATTGATAAGAAATGCTTTCGCATGCGATAAGTGTAAAAAGAAGCATGGTCAGTTTTTTAATATTGAGATACAGGTCTAGCTGTATCCTCTAATGAAAGGATTTGATTTTTGTTATGACAGAAAATTTCTGGCGTGAATTGCCACGGCCATTTTTTGTACTGGCACCAATGGAAGATGTGACAGATGTTGTTTTCCGGCATGTAGTAAGTGAAGCAGGCAGACCGGATGTGTTTTTTACAGAGTTCACAAACTCAGAGAGCTATTGCCACCCGGATGGGAAGGATAGCGTGCGCGGCCGTTTGACTTTTACAGAGGATGAACAGCCAATTGTGGCCCATATATGGGGAGATAAGCCTGAAAACTTCCGTAAAATGAGTATTGGCATGGCAGAGTTAGGATTTAAAGGACTAGATATCAATATGGGCTGTCCTGTGCCTAATGTGACACAGAACGGTAAGGGAAGCGGTCTTATCCGCCGGCCGGAAGTTGCAGCAGAGTTAATACAAGCAGCAAAAGCAGGGGGATTGCCCGTAAGCGTAAAAACAAGACTTGGTTTCACGGATGTAGACGAATGGCGCGAGTGGCTGACACACATACTGAAACAGGATATTGCCAATCTTTCTATTCATCTGCGCACAAGAGCAGAAATGAGCAAAGTAGATGCGCATTGGGAACTCATCCCGGAGATTAAGAAACTTCGTGACGAGGTGGCACCAGATACATTGTTAACAATAAACGGGGATATCCCTGACCGCCAAACTGGCTTAAAACTTGCTGAACAATACGGTGTTGATGGA
>NZ_JBSIOT010000428.1:0-977 GCF_053613335.1 Bacillus sp. LR--39
GCGATAACAATAACAGGAATGCCGTAATACTTTAAGAATTCATACATCTGTACATCATCATTAGATGGCGCATGCCGCAAATCAACGATCTGCACTACAGCTTTTAATTCTTCGCGTGTCGTGATATAGGTTTCAATCATTCTGCCCCATGCTTCACGCTCAGACTTTGACACTTTGGCAAAACCGTAGCCCGGCACATCCACAAAATGCAGCTCATCATTGATAATGTAGAAATTAAGCGTTTGTGTTTTTCCTGGCTTTGACGACGTTCTCGCAAGATTTTTGCGATTGATTAATGAATTGATAAAAGACGATTTTCCTACGTTCGATCTTCCGGCCAATGCGATTTCCGGAAGCCCCCCTCCAGGGTACTGTTCCGGTTTTACTGCACTGATCACGATTTCTGACTTTGTGACTTTCATTTCTTCTCTCCTACTAAGGCATGTTCCAAAACCTCGTCTAAGTGGGACGCCAATATAAATGTCAGCCCCTCCCTGACGCTTTCCGGAATATCCTCTATATCTTTTTCATTATCTTTAGGCGCAATAATGGTCGTTAATCCCGCTCTATGTGCGCCAAGCGCTTTTTCCTTTAAGCCGCCGATCGGCAGCACGCGCCCGCGAAGCGTGATTTCCCCAGTCATGCCGACTTCACGCGAAACCGCCCGTCCCGTTAAAGCAGAAACAAGCGCTGTTGCCATCGTAATACCGGCTGACGGACCATCTTTTGGCACCGCACCCTCTGGTACATGTATATGAATATCATACTTCTCATGAAAGTCAGGTTCAATGCCAAGTTCTTCTGTTTTGGATCGCACATAGCTGAATGCAGCCTGAGCAGACTCTCTCATAACATCTCCGAGCTTTCCTGTCAGGATTAATTTCCCTTTTCCCGGTGAAAGCGATACTTCAATCGAAAGCGTATCTCCGCCAACGGTTGTATACGCAAGCCCTGTCACTACACCAACTTGATCCTCT
>NZ_JBSIOT010000429.1:0-977 GCF_053613335.1 Bacillus sp. LR--39
TAAGAACTGAATAATGCCTTCTGAAATGTCATCTGACATAAGCTGCTTGTGGTGCAGGCCAAATGTAGCTTCAGCGAAGAACCCTGTACGCTTGTTATAAGATAGCTCCTTTACTTCAACGTCTTCAGGGTAGATATCTTCTTTATTGGAAATATACACGCAAATTCCGTCTACAATTTCTTGCTCATTTAATATTAATCTCATTGCCTAAAATCTCCTTCTGTACGTCTTCGGTGCTTTAAATGCGCGAATCAGTGCGATGACAATGATTAAAATAATAATCAAAGCGATGATATCAACGATCCAGGCAATGGGTGAAGCGCCATAAGAAACATAACCTGGGCCTCCGACTGGATGATAGGTGTAACCCCATGGGTGCATCATGCTGATCATGAACATACCCATTGTAAATCCGCTATAATATCCAAACCATCCTGATGGCGCGAAACCTGCGTGATAGTAATGATTGACTGAAACATATCGTCCGCCAACATAGGCTTTAGACGTTTTTCCGCTGTATGTCTTTCCGGTTACTTTTGATGTAGCGCCGGAAAAGGTGCCTGACGATTTTTTAGAGCTTGATGAACTTGCCTTTTCCGAAGGCTTCTTTTTAAGCGAAATCGATGATGATGAATCGTCAGACGTCTTGGATTTTTTGCTAGAAGAGCTTGATCCTGAGCTGTAGCTTGATTTCGGGCTTGATTTATAGCTTCCGCTGTATGACGAGCTTGAACTTCGGCTGCTGTAACTAGATGATGAGCGGCCGCTAAAGCTCTTTGCATGAGAAATCGTTGATGGCAGCAGTACACCTAAAGCAACGGTTACTGCAACTAAGGCTTTTACATATTTAAGTTTCATTCTGTTTCCTCCATAGACCATCGAAATGTTCCGCTATTCTGACCAGCAAATAAAAGAAGCTGGGTCAGCTTTATTTCATATGAGCTAGATGATATGAACGTTTCATACTTTTGCTTTCT
>NZ_JBSIOT010000430.1:0-976 GCF_053613335.1 Bacillus sp. LR--39
GAGGTTTGCCTGTTCGGACTTGGTTCTTTGCTTGTTGCTTTGAGCCAAAGCTTCCCGCTCTTTCTGATATCGCGGCTGATTCAGGCGCTTGGAGGCGGCGGGATTTTCATCATCGGCAGCTCTCACATTCTCGCGACTCTCCCAAAGGAAAAACAGGGGCAGGCGCTTGGGCTGCTTGGCGCAATGAACGGGATGGCCGCTGTGCTCGGGCCAAATATCGGAAGCTTTCTGCTTGATTGGACCGGGTCTTGGCATTGGCTATTTTTGATTAATTTGCCGATTGCCGTGCTATTGGTTGTTTTCGGCGCATATTTTATCGCGGAAACAAAAGCACCTGAAGCTAAGCGCCTCGACGCAGCCGGAATCTTCCTTCTATCCCTGTCGATTTTAGCCGTGATGTACGGCATGACGAACCTTGACGGGGCAAATCTCTTACACAGCTTGGGGAATCCGGAGGTTTATGGATGTATTATTTTTGGCATACTTTGTTTTGCAGCGCTTATCTCGTATGAAAAGAGAGTTGAAATGCGAGGAGGCGATCCCATTTTGGCGTATTCTCTGCTGCGAAACCATATGTTTCAGCGCACGCTTATCATCGGTTTGTTATCCGGGGGGCTCTTGGCGGCAGTCATTTTTATCCCGTCATATGTCGAGCAGTATTTGGGTGTCCCTGCCGCAAAAGCAGGCTATTGGATGACACCGCTTGCGTTGGCTTCCGGAATCGGCGCTTGGCTTGGCGGAGCGCTTACCGACAAAAAAGGTCCTGTAAAAACCGTTATTCTTTCGGGAATCATCTCATGTGCGGGGTTTGCTTTATTTCCGCTCTGGGTGACGGAAAAATGGGAGTTTGTGATCGCAAGTGTGGCGGCTGGGATCGGTTTTGGTTTTCTGTTAGGCGCTCCGCTGAACGTCCTTGTATCAGAAGCGGCAAAAACAAATAAGGGTACAGCTCTTGGCACGCTTTCATTAGTAAGGC
>NZ_JBSIOT010000431.1:0-974 GCF_053613335.1 Bacillus sp. LR--39
CCAATAGGAAACTGTGATGCCCCTTCCATCCGCTTCACGTACGCTTTCCACGCCTAAAAATCCAGGCTGATCCGCCGCAAGCGATACCATCCGCTCCGCTGTTTCTCCATATCCTGTGTCATTTTCGCTTTTGACAGAAGAAAAAATGACTGCATAGTAAGGAGGCTCAGGTGTTTTTGATAAAAAATTCATCATATTTCCCCCTCATATGTTTTTGACAAACAGTACCCTGTCTTGGCCTGGGCCATCATAGTTTGCAAACACTGAGATGCCATTTACCGTCTTGGTGCCCTTTTCAATATCAAACCCCAATTTTGTGTGATATGCGATTGATACCTTATTCGCAGGTGAAGTGACGCACTTCACCCGGGTGCAGCCTCTTTGTTTTACTGTTTCGATAAATACATCATACAATTGTTTCCCAATTTGCATTTTTCTGAAATCCGGATGCACACCGGAAAAATGAATGTACGCCGTTTCAGGATCCGATTGCGATTGAAATCCGATTAAAAATCCGGTCATGCTGTTATGTTCGGATGTAATAAAGCTTGTGTCCTGAAAATGCTCAAAAAATAGTCTCGGCAATTTTTCTTTCAGCTGTCTGCCGCCCCACCATTCATTCAGTACAGACGTTACCATTTCATAATCTGAAGACGTGATTGTTCGAATATCCATTACGATTTGATCTCCCTCCGTCTGGCAAAACGAATGTCAGCTCTTTTTCTCACAATATAAAAATTATATTTTGCCTGGCTGGAATTGTAAATGCCTTCTTTCCTTTATCATACGTTTCCAGACTGCCGAGGGAACAATGTTTGATCATTTTACGCCTATTTCTCCCCCAAGCAGGAGGAAAGACTTTACAGCACAATATCAAGCACTTGATCAAGTTTCAGCTTATAAAGATGATCCTCGTCTCCTTTTATCCATACTGCTTTTTCAAACTCTTCATACCGGCAGATCTTCCCGGTGCA
>NZ_JBSIOT010000432.1:0-972 GCF_053613335.1 Bacillus sp. LR--39
AGGGGAAACATCCAACCCGATCGAATCTGTGACAAAAGCAACCAGATCCGTTGTATGGCGCATCATCGTCTTTTACGTGGGCTCAATCGCCATTGTCGTGGCGCTTTTGCCATGGAATTCAGCAAATATTTTAGAAAGCCCTTTCGTCGCTGTACTTGAGCATATAGGAGTGCCGGCAGCCGCACAGATTATGAACTTTATCGTCCTCACAGCCGTACTCTCTTGCCTGAATTCAGGTTTGTATACCACATCCAGAATGCTGTATTCACTTGCAGAAAGAAACGAAGCGCCGCGCCGTTTTATGAAATTGAGCAAAAAAGGCGTTCCCGTACAAGCCATTGTGGCCGGGACATTTTTCTCTTATATCGCGGTCGTAATGAACTATTTTTCACCGGATACCGTCTTTTTATTCTTAGTCAACTCATCAGGCGCAATCGCTTTACTCGTCTATCTTGTCATCGCCGTTTCCCAGCTGAAAATGCGGAAAAAACTCGAAAAAACAAACCCGGAAGCATTGAAGATCAAAATGTGGCTCTTCCCTTTCCTAACCTACTTGACCATCATCGCCATTTGCGGAATTTTAGTGTCCATGGCGTTTATTGATTCCATGAGAGACGAGCTGCTGCTGACAGGCGTCATCACGGGAATCGTTCTGATTTCTTACCTTGTGTTCAGAAAACGCAAGGTGAGCGAGAAAGCGGCTGCCAACCCAGTCACACAGCAGCAGCCCGATATCCTGCCTTAATGCTGATCAAATCCTAAACGGCCTGCCGTTTAGGATTTTGTTATTTTCTTCTTCGGGCGGTCTGCAGCACGAAGATTTTTTGTAACCATCACGTCCTTATTGTCATTAACTATAGTACCAATTTGGAAAATTTAGATAAGGACAGATGAAAATGACACTTGAAAAATTTGTGGATGCTCTCCCAATCCCAGATACACTAAAGCCAGTACAGCAATCAAAAGAAAAAA
>NZ_JBSIOT010000433.1:0-972 GCF_053613335.1 Bacillus sp. LR--39
TTCCGCACCGTATTCGTCATGCTTAATCCCTTGAATGAGATCGACGTGCACCATCATGTTCTTTCCGTGCTTTTGCGCTTCTTTGATCACGCCCTTCAGCTGCCCGAGATGAATATCAAGAATAACACCGTAAGAGAACGAACTGTTCAAAAACTCATCAAATTGCTTCATATTGCGAATAGCCGGTAAGATCGGCTGGTTATGAAAACTCATCATGTGCTCCTTTAATAAATCACTTTTATATTATATCGTTTGAAAACTTTCTTTCACCGTTTTCACGATAAAGGAAAGGTCCTCTTCTGTCAGGCAAAATGGCGGCGCGAGCTGGATGACGTTGTTGTAGCCGGCGACTGTATCGCCGTTTTTGCCGATGATCAGCCCTTTTTCTTTGCACGCTGCAACCACTTGGTTTACTTTGGCGGCATCAGCCGGCTCTTTAGTCAATTTGTCTTTGACGAGTTCGATTCCGATCAGCAGCCCTTTTCCTCTAACATCCCCGACTGCCGGGTGTTCTCTCAGAGCTTGAAGCTCACCTAAAAGCTTTGCTCCAAGATCGCGGGATCGCTGAATCAGCTGTTCGTCCTCCATAATTTGCAGGTTTTTCAACGCCAAGGCACAGGCAGCCGGGCTTCCGCCGAACGTGTTCACGTGGCGGAAACGGTCATAAGGAGCTTCCCCCTGATACGCTTCGAAAATATCCCGTTTCACAGCAGTCGCTGACAATGGCAGATACGCGCTTGTGATTCCTTTTGCCATCGTAATGATATCAGGCTTCACACCGTAGTGCATAAACCCGAACGGCTCACCTGTCCGTCCAAACCCGCAGATCACTTCATCGCAAATCAAAAGGGCTCCGTGGCGCCGGCAAATGTCCTCCACCTTCTTCATATATCCGTCCGGCGGCATTAGGATGCCTCCGCCTGTAATGATGGGCTCCATAATGACCCCGGCAATCGTTTCGCTTAATTCCCA
>NZ_JBSIOT010000434.1:0-971 GCF_053613335.1 Bacillus sp. LR--39
GCCGCTTGCGCAAACAGAACCGGCTGCTGTTTGCCCTCTGCTTTCAGCACCCGCTCCGCAAGCAGAAGGTTTTCTCCTTTTGCCTGTAGCCCAGCTTGTTTCAACAGTTTTTTCACTTTGCCGTTCCAATGTTTGTCCACGCCGATAACAATCGTCGGCTTATCGATTTTTTTCAGTTCAGATTCCGTGACATACGCAATACTGACACTGCTGTCCACCGTTTTCAAATAGCCTTCTGTTTTAACAGCAGCATCTATTTCTGCTGAACTTGGGTTATCCGGAATGACGATAGCTGTTTCTTCCGCTGTATTTCCAGATTGGGCGAAAGGATACGGATAATGGTCCAGCGACGTTCCCTTCGCTTCACTGCTGTCAGCAAGTGTCAGCCGGCTGTCCGGATAAATTTTGATCCAGTTGCCTGATGTATCCTGTCTGACGCACACGCCCTCTTTCATTACGCCGTAGAATTTCAGCGATACGTTGTGATAGCCTTGCGCAGACTGGCTTTTATTCAGATTCAGCTTCACTGTTTTCCGTTTGGAATCACCATCAAGCTTTAACGTCTTGACCGGTTCATCATCAATGACAGCCGTTAACGATGATGGAGAAATTAAAAGATTTGATGCCTCGTATTCGATTACCAATTGCTGATTGCCCGAAGAGGCGCCTGCCGGGATCTGATACGTCAGCTCTGCGCTGTCTTTTGATCCATACAGTGTAATCAGCTCGCTTGTAAGCACCTGCTGTTTGGCTTGTTCTTGGCTGCTTTTCCCGAGGAGCGAACCACTGACCTGTACGTCTTTGGCAAGAGCCGTTTGTCCAGTCATCGCCAGCAGCAAGAAGCTTGTGAGAAAAATCATTATTTGTTTCAAAAAGGTCACCCGCTTTTATGTTGATTGTATCGTTCTGTCTTGTACCATTTGACCTCTTGCTTGAATAAACGGTGCTTGATTTCTACGAATAAAGAGTAG
>NZ_JBSIOT010000435.1:0-970 GCF_053613335.1 Bacillus sp. LR--39
GGTTACCTGAATACGCTCTGACGGTCTATACCCTTCTCCTCCGTTGCTGATAATGATTCCGTCTCCTGTAAAATCGGCTATTCTCACGTTTTCAATGACGACATTTGACGCCCCTTCGATGCAAATTCCGAATCCCCATTCATGGGTCGGCCTCGGGGCCGGTGTATATGTGTGTTTATCTCTTTCACCAATGATGCTGCCTCCGGATATTTTTATATCGGATGTTCCGCCTATATAAAAAGCAGCGTATCCCCATGAACTGTTCGGCTTTACCTTGATGACAGCCTCCGCGTCCATCAAAATTTCAATATTGCCGGGAACATTGATGCCGGCGCCGCGAAACGGAGCCCGCGGGTCGCCGTTTTTCGTCCCGTCAATCATGTACGTGCCGTTCGGTATCCACACCGTGTTGTATCCCATCGACTTTGTCCATGCCAAACATTCGTTGATCGCATTTGTGGAGTCTGTTTTGCCGTCGCCGACAGCGCCGAACTTTGTCGCGTCAACCACTGTCATTCTCATTTCATCAGGTTGCTGCTGCACGCTGTTTTCAGCCTCCTTTTGTAAAACGGTTTGCTTTATATATATGCCAATCTAGTAAAATCCGCTTGTACATAAATAGATAAAATTTTATTAAAAAATCTTTCAATCCAAATTTTCTCCCAAAATTTTTTTCTATCCGCTTGTAAAGCGCTTCACAACTTGTGGCATCATCGATCAAAAATTCAAATCGATTGAAGGTGTATTGACACGAACATTATATAAGAATATGATTTTTATAATAGACATAGAAAGAGAAGGAGTATTGCGAATGTCAAACCATCAAAAAGAAACTTTTCAAAACATTCCGCAAAAGGGGTTTTTTGGACATCCCCGCGGACTCTTCACCTTATTCTTCACTGAATTTTGGGAGCGCTTTTCATACTACGGCATGAGAGCCATCCTTATCTATTATTTGTATACAGAGGTG
>NZ_JBSIOT010000436.1:0-967 GCF_053613335.1 Bacillus sp. LR--39
TGATTTGCGGAATGCCTCCGCTTTTCCAGTATGCGATCAAATCACGGTTGCAGCTGTAGTCAATCGTATCGGCGATCTTTTCCGGCTCCAGCCATCCTCTTGCATAATCGCAGCCGTATATGGCCGGCAGCTGTCCTGTTGCCTGTTTGATCCGGTCGGCTTCAGCCGTTGAAAATGTGTCGAGGCTGTATCCTCCGAACGCCCCGGACATCACCCGGCTTTCCGTCCGATTGGGCAGGTGGGCGAGCCAGTTCATCACCGCTTTCGTCGTCGGCTGGGCATTCGGGTTCACCGGAGAAACGGTGTGTGCATAGCTCGGCTGCGAAACGGCAAAAGCAAGGAGCAGCGCGAAGATTGAACAAACGATGTTTTTTTTCACTAAGGTAAAACCCCCTGAAACATATAGATTGTCTTAAGCGATCTTATTATACATGCTGCTTTCAAAAAATACATGGTCAGATCGTCTTATTGTAAGGGAATATAAAAACAGCCATAAGGCTGCTTTATGAATGAAGGAAACGGGTGATCATTCCATATAGATGCTGAACATTGTCCTGATGCTGCAAGTTTGTCAGCATGCCTTGGAGCACGGGTGCGCGGTGCGAATCCTTTCTCAGCTCTTCCTCGATCACATCCAGTGTAATGAGAATGTCTTCCGAAAGCTCCGGCTGACGTTTGGCATCTTCAAGCTCCCGCAAAATCGTATGTTTATCGGCCGTATTGCCGGCGTTCCGGTAATAGCTGTACGTCCGGCCGGCCAAGATCGGCTGCTCCCCGTTTTGAACCATGCCATCAATCATGTCATCGATTCTTCTCATAATAAAATCCGCAAGTTCGTAAAAATCGATATCCAGTTCATTAAAGATAAACAAATTTTGATAAGACTGCACGATGCCTTGAACGATCACGGACAAGTCTGACAGATAAGGCTTCACAATGTCACCGTAGGCGGCTGACAGCGCGTTTT
>NZ_JBSIOT010000437.1:0-967 GCF_053613335.1 Bacillus sp. LR--39
AAGCGGTGTCTAACATTGTCACGCCATTACGGATCGCCTCGCGCACCAATTCTTTTCCGGTTTCTTCATTTAGGTTCGGGTAGAGGTTATGTCCTCCGACAGCATTTGTTCCTAATCCGATAGGGAATACCTGCAAGTCTGATTTTCCGAGCTTCGCTTTTTTCATGATCTGCCTCCTAGAATAAAATGGATGATAGACTCTCAACACTATTGTAAACGTTAGGCCAGATGAATGCCGATTTGATGCTCATTGCAGTACTGCGTGTACTCGTCGTCTAATGGCTGAGAGGTCACAATGCAATGCAGCCTGTCAAACGGTGCATACGTCAGAAGCGTTGATTTTCCGAATTTAGAATGGTCAGCCAATAGATACACTTCTTTTGCTTTTTCTGAAATCCTCTTTTTAATTTCATACTCCAGCAGATCCGAATTGGTCAATCCGTGAGTCAGCGTCGTTCCGGTAGCGGACATAAAGGCTTTGTTGATATTGTACTTATCAAGCATAGCCGGGTCGTCCATGCCGACAAAGGAGCGGGTTTTTCTCTTATAGTTGTTTCCGATAATGATTAAGTTGATATTCTTCAAAGCTGACGCCGCATTGATAATGTCTAAACTGTTGGTTAAGATGGTGACATTTTTGGCTGGATCAAGCGTATCAAGAATAGACTTTGTCGTCGTTCCTGAATCAATGAAGACCAAATCGTGATCTTCAATAAATCGGGAAGCATAATGGGCGATTTTTGTTTTTTCATCCTGGTGCTGAATGGTGGGATTTTCAAAAGGAACTAATGCGGTTTTTTCAATAGATGTTACGCCGCCGTATACTTTTTCAATCGCACCCTTTTCTGTTAGCTTGTTGATATCACGTCTGACTGTGTTTTTGGAGACATTGAACACCTGGCACAGCTCATCTAAGGAAACAGTGCCATGCGATAAAATGTACTCCTCCATTTCCTGAATCCGCATC
>NZ_JBSIOT010000438.1:0-966 GCF_053613335.1 Bacillus sp. LR--39
GATGATTGCCGTTTTGTCATGAACGGCATAGTCACAAAAACCACCCGACTGAGAAACGACAGTCAGCACACCTTGTTCCATGCTTTCTTGCGCGGCAAGCCCAAACGGTTCATAAGAACTAGGGAAAACAGCCATTTCACAGTGAGACAGTAACGTTCTGATGTCTTTCCTATTGAGAAACGGCAGGAACATAACGCGATCCTTCAGGTTATATGACGCAGCCAATTTCTCATAGCAGGACAGAGACGGCCCCTCCCCAGCCAGCACTAGATAGAGGTCAGGCTGACGCTGCTTCAAGATGGCAAACACCTTTAACAGCTGCGAAAATCCTTTTTCCGGAACAAACCTTCCATATGAAAAGAGAAATCTTCTATTTATGCTTCTTTGGATTTTCCCCTTCTCTTCCTCCATAGATGCAGGGCTTGGGATAACGGTTATTTTTTTATGTGCCGCCTTATTAAGAGACCGCTTCATAAATGTGCTTAATACGATCAATGCATCAGCGGATTCTATAAGGAGCCGTTCGGTCTTGAGCCTGTATGGGTGTGGGGCTTCTCGGCACACCTTCTTCCTTTCGCTTTCAAGACCGTGGATTGTCGCAGCAAGCGGAAGGCCAAGCCGTTGTTTCAAATACTGGGCGGCAGGGGCAGTTGTGTCATCATGGGCATGAATCAGATCAAAGCGTTTATTGTGTGATAACACATGGCGAACCATTGTAAAGTTAGCATCAGCTATGTAATCTTCAAACTTCGCATACGAAAACAGCTGCCCGCTCGGAGTAAAAACCGTAATGTTGATATGAGGATTTAAATAGGAAATGAGGCGGTTTAAATGGACATCGAGCCCGCTTTTCGGCTCATCGGGATGTTCGGGTGAAAGCATGAGAATGTTCACCGTTCTTTTTCCCCTCTCCCATAACAGGTGTATGCAGAAAATTGCGCCTCCCACCTGGTGTGCGCTTCTTCA
>NZ_JBSIOT010000439.1:0-966 GCF_053613335.1 Bacillus sp. LR--39
TTCCTTCGATGATCGCCGCGGCTTTTGACGGGCCGAACACGCGCAGACCCGCTTTTTCAAATTCATCCACCAGACCTTCAATTAAAGGAACCTCAGGGCCGACAATGGTCAGGCCGACCTGGTTTTCTTTTGCAAATGAGACAAGCCCTGCGTGGTCGCTTTCCTCAATGTTTACAAGCTGTGCGGAAGCTGCCATGCCGTCATTTCCGGGAGCGGCAAATACATTCTCGACGAGGCTGCTTTGCGCTGCCTTCCACGCCAGCGTATGTTCTCTTCCGCCTTTACCGATAATTAATACATTCACGTCGTTTTCATCCCCTTAATGTTTGAAGTGTCTGATGCCGGTGAATACCATGGCAATGCCATATTCATCCGCTTTTTTGATGGAATCCTCGTCACGCACAGATCCCCCCGGCTGAATGATAGCCGTAACGCCCGCTTTTGCTGCTTCTTCAACAGTATCCGGCATTGGGAAAAATGCATCAGATCCGAGCGCACTGCCTTTCGCTTTTTCCCCTGCTTGCTCGATTGCGATTTTTGCCGATCCGACGCGGTTCATTTGGCCTGCTCCCACGCCGACTGTCATGTTGTCCTTTGCGAGAACGATCGCATTTGATTTCACATGCTTCACGACTTTCCAAGCAAGCTTCAAGTCTTCCCACTCTTGCTCGTTCGGCTCTCTTTTTGTCGGAATGCTAATCTCAGCATCATCGAAGCCGTGCATATCTAAATCTTGAATCAGCAGCCCGCCTTGAACAGATGTCAGCTGTTTTTCCTTTTGAACAGCGGCGGATACGTCAAGCGTCAGCAGACGGAGATTTTTCTTCGCAGTCAGGACGTCGAGCGCTTCTTGGCTGAATGAAGGCGCAATGATGATTTCTAAGAAAATGTTGTGAAGCGCTTCGGCAGTTGCCTTGTCCACTTCACGGTTCAGCGCGATAATGCCGCCGAAGATAGATGTTTTAT
>NZ_JBSIOT010000440.1:0-964 GCF_053613335.1 Bacillus sp. LR--39
GCGGTAGCAGAGGCGATTGATCTTGAGCTCTTGGATAAACGAACACATCCAAGACTCCGAAAACCGATGCTGGAAAAATATTTTGCCGCGATTCAGCGCATTGTGAATTCAAAGCTCGAACCGGCTGTGAAATATCAGCTGGTCAAATTACATACAGAACGTGCAGAGTATTTAAAAGAAGAAAGAGGGGAGCAATCATGAAAGCGATCATAAAAGAAGATGTGCAAGCATCTTTAGAACGATATGCGGACCGCCCTGTATATATCCATTTAGAAACCACCACAGGTTCTTATTCAGCGCACTTAAATGAAAAGAACATGACGGTTGTTGCGTATATCCGCAATGCAAAAGTCACTTATCATCAGGCAAAAATCAAAGGCAACGGGCCTTACCGCGTTGGCTTGAAAACAGAAGAAGGCTGGATTTATGCTGAAGGCTTGACTGAATACACGGTAGATGAAGAAAACCGTTTATTAATGGCGGGACACCTGCCGGGCGGTAAACTGGCTATTTCTCTGCAAATCAGCGAAAAACCGTTCACAGTTTAAAGAAAAGGGTGAATAATAATGAAAGAACATGTACTAGTAATCCTGCCTCACCCTGATGATGAATCATATGGAGTGGCAGGCCTCATTGCCTTAAACAGAAAAAAAGACATTCCCGTTACGTATGCCTGCGCCACTTTAGGTGAAATGGGCAGAAATATGGGCGATCCATTTTTCGCGAATCGGGAAACGTTGCCGCTGCTAAGAAAACAAGAGCTCATCAATGCTTGCAAAGAAATGGATATCAATGACCTTCGGATGCTTGGACTCCGTGACAAAACGCTCGAATTTGAAGACGATGAGTATTTAGCTGATATCATGGAAGAGATCATAGATGATGTAAAACCAAGTTTAATTGTCACATTTTATCCCGGACACGGTGTGCACCCTGACCATGATGCATGCGGGGAAGCGGTTAT
>NZ_JBSIOT010000441.1:0-962 GCF_053613335.1 Bacillus sp. LR--39
CTTCAAAACAGAAAAATACTTTGTTTCTTTTTTCGGATCGTAATCGGTGCTGCAAATCAAGATTTGAAAACCGAGCTCATCCGCTCTTTCCTCAATGCTTTTGGCCAGTTCGCCGTAAAACGGATTTGAAATATCAGGCGCCACGAGAGCAATCATATTCGTTCGTTTTCCCGTTAAAGCCGCGGCGTGAACATTGGGCGTGTATGCCATTTCATTCATGACATTCATGACCTTCTGCCGTGTTTTATCGCTGATTCTCCCCGTATTGTTTATCACACGGGACACAGTTGTGATCGAGACACCCGCCGCCTTTGCCACATCGTAAATTGTTGTTTTCATGTTCATCCCTCGTCTGGTTATTGAACTTTCCGGCTGACAATTTTCCGGTATTCAATTGGTGAAATGCCTTCTATCTGCTTAAAGAGTTTTGAAAAGTATGTCGGATCTTCCATTCCGACCGTTTCCGCAATAACGCCCATTTTATCATTTGTAGAGGATAAAAGACGCTTCGCTTCCGTCATTCTCACCCGGTTCGTGTATTGTGCCGGAGTTACGCCGAGCACCTGCTGCATGCAGCGGCTCACATAATCCTGATGATAGTGAAGGGCGAGCGACAGATCCTTGATTGTCGTCTTTTCCTTATAGTGCTCCTGTAAGTACCGGGCCGCCTCCCAGGCTACCCGCTCTTTCGCAGACGGTATTTGGAACGCTTCTTTTTGAAGATGCAGCATCAGCTCCTCAAATAAAATTTGCTTTCTGAGCGGCAAATCAGAGTTTTCCGCGGAGTAATCGATCAGCTTTTCAAACTGCTGCGCCATAAACTGCGGGCGCTGCACCTTGCCTTTTCTCGGCAAGGCCAATCCGTAGCGGGCCGGCTCTTCGAAGCTCCCTTTTTCCTGCTGAAGCTCAGACCAGTTGCTGCCTCCCTTTGCCGTAAATTCATATCGATGTTCATCGAAGTG
>NZ_JBSIOT010000442.1:0-961 GCF_053613335.1 Bacillus sp. LR--39
TCCCCGGGGTGAAGATCATACCGAAAGGCGTCCAATAGATGGTCCACTGCGCCTACGACCGCATAAAGGTGAAGCGTACAGCCGGGGGCCTGCGCGACAAGGCGCGATTTTTTGCCGGAAAGGTCAAAGACGCCCGTCGTAAAATCATGCGCTTCGTTAAACAATGGTGAACGGGCCGTTCTCGTGACAGTGGCGCTCATTTCCCTGGCAACCGCATCAAGAGAACCGCCGACCACCTGTGATAAGATAAAGTCCTGATTGATCATAGCTGCTCCTCCTTTTGAGAGTACGTAAAGACGAGGAGGTTGCCTTTTTTCACATGTTGGTGTACCGTGCTTTCATAAAAGGTTTCGTCATGGTCTCCCGTTCTTGACAGAGACCCGTATTTTCCCCTTTCGCTAAAAGGCAGAAGAAGGTTGAAATAAATATCGTCCTCCTGGTTAAGCAGGGACACTTCCATTTCCTCCCCATTGTCCGTCCACTCCCGGGAAACCATTTTAAAACCGTGGTAAAGCTCCAATTCCTCCGCAGAGACAAGCATCCGTTGGCCAAATAAAGCAGGCGGTCCGAAGCCTTTTGAAGCTGAAGGATACCCGGGTGCGAGAACGATTGATTTTGTTTCGGCTCCTGTGCCAAGCTCCGGATAAAAAACGGCCTGCGGACCTGGCCCATAAATCGGCGGAAATTCTTCACTTGTGCCTTGTCCGTTTTGAATGGCTTTAAATACCGCTGCAGCGACGAAATGTCCGGTAATGCTTGGAGCTAGTGCTGTAGCTGCCGGAAATTCCGGATCTAGAATCGTTCCCGGCCTCGTCTTCGTTTGAAAAGGTTGAAGCGTTCCTTCATTGATCGGTATTTCATCGGCAATCCTTGCAAGAAACGGCCAAACGGCAAACGCCTTCGTTAAAGCGGCAGGTGAATTAACCGGCTTTACGGACTGCTCTGACGATCCGCTCAAATC
>NZ_JBSIOT010000443.1:0-961 GCF_053613335.1 Bacillus sp. LR--39
TGAGCATAATCAGCACATCCGTCGCCTGAGAGTGCTTGACCGCATTAGACAGAAACTCTTGAATGATCCGGTACAAATTCAGCTGCGAATCCAGATCAAGGGAAGCCGTAAATCTCCCGGTATTTAAACGGATATGAAACGGAACCCGCTCCTGCTGCTGCGCCACCAGCTTCGACAGCGCCTTCACCAGCCCAAGATCATACAGAAGCTGCGGCCGCAGCTCATGACACGTCTCCCTCGTCATCGAAATCACATCAGACATCTGCTCATTCATCTGTACAAGCTTGTCCTGCACCTCTTCACGGCACGGATTATCATCCTTCTTGAAATCACCCAAAAACAGCTCACACTGGCGTTTTAAGGAAATCAAATCCTGAAGAACCGAATCGTGGAGATCGCGGGCGAGATCCGAGCGTTGTTTTTCCTCGATCGTGTACATGAGTTTTTTGAGCCATACGGGGTTGGATTCTTGTTGTTTTAAATCCTCAAGATGCACCATCAATTCTTCGATTTTCATAACGTTTTCCAATGAGACATTTGTATAAAATGCTAATGTTTGAAGCCATGCAATTTCATCCCTTGTTAACTTAAAAGTATTATAACTTGAGAAACAGAGTACTAAAAATGATCTGTCTCCTCGTTCACCTATTTTAATAATAAAACCTTGTTTAAACTCTTTAATTTTACCGATATCACCAGAAAAATTTTTCACATATTGCTCATGATTTTTATAAGTCAGATCTTTAAAGTTGTTCTTACTAAGAAGGGTGATTTCCCCTTTAGAATTATCATACACGCAAGCATTATCTATGTTTAATACTTCTAGGATTGTATTTTTAAAGTGATTAAGTACTTGATCTACTGATGATGCTTGCTTAATCAACTGAGTAAATTTAAAAATCCCATCTTGATAATTAAATTTCTCTGTAAATCTTTTCAACTTGAAACGAAAATCAATGAT
>NZ_JBSIOT010000444.1:0-960 GCF_053613335.1 Bacillus sp. LR--39
AGCTGTTCTTTGGGCTGGCTCGTTTTCTTAAATTCTTTTTTATGAACACTGTTGATCATAATCATGGCAACTGCGAACAGATCATAGGATGGCTCTGCCTTCCTTGTTCCATACCCCCAATAGCCTCTGTCATAAAACTCCGTATACTCTTTTATCGCCCGGCCTTCCTTTGTCGTGCCGCCCACATCAATGCAGCGGATCCTTGCGGGCGGACCAGTTACGATCAGATTATCAGGTTTAAGATCGCCGAATATCCATCCTTGCTGGTGAAGCACCGATAAGCTGGATAACAGCTGAATCATTAATACAGGTATCCACTCTGCTCCTTTATCACTGACATACTTCAAAAGCAGCGGCCCTTTTATGTATTCCATTGCATAAAATGAAACTTTCGTATTGGTACTGGGAATATAGGCATCATCCGTATCAAAAAAAGAAGGCCCCATCGTAACGGACTGGGCCTTTGAGAAAGATTTCAAGACATTCACTTCAGAAGTAATAGACAGGCTGTCATCACTCACCTTTAAGGCAACATGTCCATCTGATGCTTCTGCCAAATACACAATTCCATTGGCCCCTTTACCAAGCTGTTTACGCAATGTATAAGTGTTTCCATTCCACTTGCCTTTGATTGTCGTACCCGGCTTGAGGCTACATGCCAAACTCGTCAAAGCGTCGTTCATCATCTGCCAGCATGCCCCTTCTTGAGCGTATTTTTTCAAACTGCAGTGTCGCTTCACGAATCGCCGGACCTGTCGGCGTGATGCCGCCTGTCGAAAGCTTCGCAAAGAGTGTGGAAAGAGATTGCAGCTTCGGTGTCCAGTTCAGCACAAGCTCGACCTCTTGTTTTTTCCCGGGAAATATACACATCGCAAATTCGTTATTCCCAATTCGGGAATTGAGGCTTACAGACAAATCAATCAGCGCCTCTTTTACTGTTGGAAGCTTTGGCGCCATACT
>NZ_JBSIOT010000445.1:0-958 GCF_053613335.1 Bacillus sp. LR--39
CTCGGCTTGTATTCTCCTATTGGGTAGCTTAGATTGACTGATGTCATGAATGTTCTCCCTTCTATTCACTCTTCTCCTTTATTTTACAAGAAAAAGATTGTGTATACTGTATGATTTAATACACAACAATCGGCAGGAGCCCCCCTGCCGATTGTTTTTCACCCTGCGTGATCACGCACTTCGACTGTTACCTTCTTCTGTTTTGGCTGATAAATTTTCCCCACAAATAAATACCCGTATTTGAACTTATTCAGCGCCCATGAGGTCATAATCGGGCCGGCTGTGCACACGGCAAACAGCAGGAGAACAGCCGGTACGGCGGGAATTTCGGGCATATTCAAAAGCAACACGTAGCCTATCATCATAAAATAGGCATGGAGCAGATAAATCGAAAAGGAATAGTTGCTGATAAACATCATGATTTTCGGCACATGCTTCATTTTAGAAAACAAGTGAAAGCACAGGAAAATCATGCTTGTCGAATACAGCATGATATCAGGCCGCTTCGAGCTGATCATGCCGATTTCGCCGACATAAGAAACAGTGACAACCAGCGCACCAGAAGCAATTGCGCAACCGTATACGACCCAGCGGTATTGGTTCAGCAGCGCTAAGAAACGCTTGTATTCTTTTCCGCAATAGTAGGCTAGACAAAAGTAGAAAAGCCAGCCTGCGAACGGAACCCAGAAAAACGGAAATGACCCGCCCTCTTTAGAAGCAGGAGCCGGGCTGACTGCGGAGAAATAGCTTAAATAAGCGACTGTCACCACAAATGAGATAGACAGCACCCATTTCGGAGATGCTTTTTTCAAATACTCATGAAACATCATATGCAGCATGTAAAACTGAAAGATGACGAGAATGAAGTACCCGATAAAGTTTCCTAGGAATACATTCGCCAGATACTTTTGCACAAACGCGAGAAAGGTTATCTCTCCCCCCATCGCACTGGTCATCA
>NZ_JBSIOT010000446.1:0-956 GCF_053613335.1 Bacillus sp. LR--39
GCTGTCGGGCTTCTCAGATGCTGTTTCTTCCAATTTTGAAACAAGATTCATTCTCCCACCCCTTAAAGTGAATGAATAGTCATTCATTATTGAAGCCAAGCTTTCTCCTCCATTATAGAGAAACAGAAAAAAACACTCAAGAGCAAAAAGCCCTGAGTGTCAGTACTGTCATAGTTTCTTCAATGCTTCGGCAATCGGCGTATCTCCTTCTGTCAGATCAAAGGCCCGATTTTCCGTATTCTTCTCATCTAAAGAGGCAATGACCGTTTTTGCAACGTCCTCACGGGAAATAAATCCCCGCTCCAGATCCTTCGCTGCTGAAACAGTTCCCGTTCCAGGCTCATTGCGAAGGCCTCCTGGACGGATAATCGTATAGGTTAAACCGCTCGCTTCCAGAATTTTATCAGCATAATGCTTGGCCACATAATAAGGTTTGAGTGCCTCATTCCAATTTTCACGGTTATGGGCTTGCAGGGCGCTGATCATAATAAACCGTTTGATTCCGGCAATGTCCGCAGCTTCAATGGCTTTTGCCGCTCCATCAAGATCCACCAGCAGCGTTTTATCATAGCCTGTGCTGCCGCCGGAACCGGCTGTGAAAATGATCGCGTCACAGCCTTTTGCCGCAGCGGCGATTTCTTCCGGGCTGCCCTCCAGATTCGCAAGCACAGCTTCTGCACCGGCAGCTTCAAGAGACGCTTTCTGTTCTTCTTTTCTGACCATCGCTCTGATGGAATGATCAGGATTATCTTGGAATAAAGAGACGAGCCTTTGCCCGATTTGTCCGTTCGCTCCGATTAAAAACACTTTCATGTGAATCCCTCCTGCCTCCATTATTTCAAAAACACAACCGCTCTTTCAAACGATGTGTTTTGCCTTAATAAATCAGATCAAGGAAATCCTCTTTCGTAATGTTCCCAAAGTAATGCTTGAGATTCACACCTTCGAGCACATCA
>NZ_JBSIOT010000447.1:0-955 GCF_053613335.1 Bacillus sp. LR--39
CAAAAAGCTCTGGAGCGTACTAGGGTTTGACCCGCTTCGCTGGGATGTCTGGAGCTCCAAGGAATTGAAAGAGAAAAACAAATACACGGATTACTTCCAAAACGGAACAGGCATTTTTTCCGTGCTGCTCGATATCAAGGATGAAATCAATCCGATTTATTTACATGAGGATTTTGCCAAGGCTTCAGACCTTGTCAACAGAAGCGTGTTGTTCGACGCGCTTAAATCTCAGCAAAAAACGCCTAAACAAGCCTTGGACAGAGCGGCAGGTGAACTGAAACAGAAATAGAATCCCATTCAAAAAGTGAAAGCGGGGAGGTTCTCATGAAACCTGTGAAAACAGGAACGGTTCATCCCGTTCCTTCAGCTGCGAAACAATCAGGCTGGCGAGATCTGTTTTATTCAAAAAAAGCGGCGCCCTATCTGTTTACAGCGCCATTCGTTTTATCCTTTCTCGTATTTTTTCTATACCCCATCATTAGTGTCTTCATCATGAGCTTTCAAAGAATATTGCCGGGAGAGGTGTCCTTTGTCGGTTTGTCTAATTATACAGCGCTAAACAACCCGACGTTCTATACCGCCCTTTGGAATACGCTGGAATACACCTTTTGGACGCTGATCGTGCTGATTCCTGTTCCATTGCTTCTGGCCATATTCCTGAATGCAAAGCTGGTCAAATTTAGAAATATATTTAAATCAGCACTATTCATCCCGGCATTGACCTCCACCATTGTCGCGGGGATCATTTTTCGGCTGATCTTCGGAGAAATGGAAACGTCTCTGGCCAATTCCATCCTACTCAAACTCGGCTTTTCACCTCAGAACTGGATGAACAATGAACATACCGGCATGTTTTTAATGGTGCTGCTTGCTTCATGGAGATGGATGGGAATCAACATCCTTTACTTTTTAGCCGGTTTGCAAAATGTGCCGAAAGAGCTGTACGAAGCAGCTG
>NZ_JBSIOT010000448.1:0-955 GCF_053613335.1 Bacillus sp. LR--39
GATATCTGCGGTGCAGACTATGCTGGCCAGTCTTTTGGAAGAAACAAACCGCTGCCCTGAATCCATCAGATGCATTCTTCTCGGCGGCGGTCCTGCACCGCTGCCATTGCTTGAGGAATGCCGTGAGAAAGGATTCCCTGTCTTTCAGTCATATGGAATGACAGAAACATGCTCGCAAATTGTTACCCTGTCGCCGGAATTCAGTATGGAAAAGCTCGGATCTGCGGGGAAACCGCTGTTTTCGTGTGAAATCAAAATAGAGCGGGACGGACAGGTATGTGAACCGTTTGAACACGGTGAAATCATGGTCAAAGGCCCGAATGTCATGAAAAGCTATTTTAACCGGGAGAGCGCAAACGAAGCCTCTTTTCAAAATGGCTGGCTGAAAACAGGTGATCTTGGTTATTTGGACAGCGAAGGCTTTTTATATGTATTAGACAGACGTTCAGATCTGATCATATCCGGCGGAGAAAACATTTATCCGGCCGAAGTGGAGTCAGTGCTGCTTTCACATCCCGCTGTGGCCGAAGCCGGGGTTTCAGGGGCTGAGGACAAAAAATGGGGGAAAGTGCCTCATGCCTATCTTGTCCTTCACAAGCCTGTGAGCGCAGAAGAATTGACTGCCTACTGCAAAGAACGCTTGGCGAAGTATAAAATTCCGGCAAAATTCTTTGTGCTTGACCGCCTGCCGCGCAATGCGTCTAATAAGCTCTTGCGAAAACAGCTGAAGGATGCGCGTAAAGGAGAACTGCTATGATCGAAATAGAAAAAATCACGCTTTACCATTTGAGCATGAATTTAAAGAAACCGTTTAAAAACAGTATCGAAACGCTTCAAGAGCGTAAATTTCTGATCGTGGAAGCCATTGATACATCAGGTGTCACAGGCTGGGGAGAAGTTTCCGCTTTCTCTTCGCCTTGGTACACCGAGGAAACCATTGGAACATGTTTGCATA
>NZ_JBSIOT010000449.1:0-954 GCF_053613335.1 Bacillus sp. LR--39
GGTCGGCGGTTCGAGCCCGTCATCCTCCACCATATTTGCCGGCCTAGCTCAATTGGTAGAGCAACTGACTTGTAATCAGTAGGTTGGGGGTTCAAGTCCTCTGGCCGGCACCATTTTTGGACAAGATAATAACATAAGTCTTTTAAAAAGAGCCATTAGCTCAGTTGGTAGAGCATCTGACTTTTAATCAGAGGGTCGAAGGTTCGAGTCCTTCATGGCTCACCATGTTACGCGGGTGTGGCGGAATTGGCAGACGCGCTAGACTTAGGATCTAGTGTCTTATGACGTGGGGGTTCAAGTCCCTTCACCCGCATTATACAGGATAGTGATCCTGTATGCGGAAGTAGTTCAGTGGTAGAACACCACCTTGCCAAGGTGGGGGTCGCGGGTTCGAATCCCGTCTTCCGCTCCAACTATACCATCCACGCCGGGGTGGTGGAATTGGCAGACACACAGGACTTAAAATCCTGCGGTAGGTGACTACCGTGCCGGTTCAAGTCCGGCCCTCGGCATTATTGTTATGCGCCCGTAGCTCAATTGGATAGAGCGTTTGACTACGGATCAAAAGGTTAGGGGTTCGACTCCTCTCGGGCGCGCCATAATATTTTTAAAAATCGGGAAGTAGCTCAGCTTGGTAGAGCACATGGTTTGGGACCATGGGGTCGCAGGTTCGAATCCTGTCTTCCCGACCACTTCGGGGCCTTAGCTCAGCTGGGAGAGCGCCTGCTTTGCACGCAGGAGGTCAGCGGTTCGATCCCGCTAGGCTCCACCATTTATAAAAAAACATGTTGACTTTAAGAGAAACTTATTATATAATTAAAAAGTTGCTTGGGAAAGTGAACAAAATGATCTTTGAAAACTAAACAAGACAAAACGTACCTGTTAATTCAAAGTTTTAAATAAATCGCACAGCGATGTGCGTAGTCAGTCAAACACTTTATCGGAGAGTTTGAT
>NZ_JBSIOT010000450.1:0-952 GCF_053613335.1 Bacillus sp. LR--39
TCCAGGAGCAGGGCGCCTTGGTGATGCTGACGCGGGAGGACGATCATGATCTCGCTCCTGAAGAAACGAGGGGACTCAGCAGAAGAAAAGCTGAAGACTTGCGGAAGAGGGTCGATATGATCAACAATTCTGAAGCCGATCTTTACCTCAGCATCCATTTGAATGCGATTCCTTCCGCGCGATGGAGCGGTGCGCAAAGCTTCTATTACGGGCAATATGAAGAGAATGAACGGGCCGCCAAGTTTATTCAGGATGAATTAAGACATAATCTTGAAAACACGACGCGGAAGGCAAAGCGGATACACGGAATTTATTTGATGCAAAATGTTAAAAAGCCCGGGGCCCTTGTCGAAATCGGGTTTTTGTCTAACCCGGAAGAGGCAAAACAGCTGGCCAAGCCCAAATATCAGGACAAAATCGCAGCATCCGTTTATAAAGGCGTATTGCGCTACTTTACAGAAGACAGAGACCCTCCTGAATAAGAGGGTTTCTTTTTGTGTCAAAGACACTATAAGGAAAGATATGCTATACTTATTTTGTAAACGAATACAACAAAGGGTGAGATCAATGTTGCGAGAAGACGATGTAAAAAAGATAGTCGGCGATTTGGACGAGCCATTTCTTCACAAGCCGCTCAGAGAGCTGGATGCCGTAAAAGAAATTAAAATAAAACCCGAAAAACGGCACGTCAGCGTAAAGGTGGCGCTCGCAAAAACGGGATCTGCCGAACAAATGCAGCTTCAGCAGGAAATCGTCATACGGTTGAAAGAAGCCGGTGCAGAGACGGTCGGCCTGCGTTTTGAGGAGCTGCCCGAAGAAGTCGTAATGAGTTATCAAGAGTCTGCCAAAGGGCAGGATCAATCTCTGCTGAATAGTGAAAAACAGCCTGTGTTTTTAGCTGTGGCAAGCGGCAAAGGCGGCGTCGGCAAGTCGACGGTGTCGGTCAATTTGG
>NZ_JBSIOT010000451.1:0-951 GCF_053613335.1 Bacillus sp. LR--39
ACCTTTCCCATTTTGCTCAATCATATTGGGATGTCGGCGACATTTTTTATCTTTGTCGCTATGAATATCCTAGCGATTCTATTTGTAAAAAAATATGTGCCTGAGACAAAAGGGCGGTCACTTGAACAGCTTGAGCATTCCTTTCGCCAGTATGGCCGCCGCGCTGATCAGGAAATCCAAAATCAAACAACTCACTTATCGTAACCTGAGATACCAGGAGGAATCTATCAATGAAACTATCTTATGTAACAGACAGCCTAGGGCATTTGCCTTTTGAAGACATGCTCGATTTTGCCGCAAAGCTTGGGATCGATACACTTGAAATGACAACCGGGGGCTGGTCGCCGGCACCTCACTTGAATCTTGATGAACTGCTGCAAAGCAGCGAAAAAAGAAAAGAATTCTCACAAGCGCTGGAAAAGCGGAACATGACACTTTGCGCGTTAAACTGTTCGGGGAACCCTTTAGATCCGGGTGAATTGGGCAAATCGCACAGAGACATAACTGACAAAACGATGGAGCTGGCTGGATTATTAGGCGTCAAAAAAGTGATCATGATGAGCGGTTTGCCAGCCGGCGGCCCGGACGACAAAGTGCCGAACTGGATCACATACACAGTAAGCTGGCCTCCCGTTTTAAAAGATATCCTCAACTATCAATGGGAAGACGTTGCGATCCCATATTGGAAGAAGCTTGTCAAAAAAGCGGAGGCCTGCGGCGTGGGGAAAATAGCGCTTGAGAACTTCAGCTCTCAATTAGTCTATAATCCTGAGACTCTCTTTCGGCTCAGAAATGCAGTCGGCCCGATGGTCGGTTTGAATCTTGACCCGAGCCATTTGTTATGGATGGGCGCAGACCCGATCATCGCAGCAAGGGAGCTCGGCTCAGCCATTCACCATGTCCACGGGAAAGATGTCAGAATTGAAAGATATTTATCGGCGGTCAACGGAC
>NZ_JBSIOT010000452.1:0-951 GCF_053613335.1 Bacillus sp. LR--39
GGCGTGTGGAGCGGAGCTTTGTTTAAACAAATCGGCTTAGACAAAAGGTTTTACCCTGTCAAAGGGGAGTGCCTGTCCGTATGGAATGACGGCATCTCTTTGACGAGAACGCTTTACCATGATCATTGCTACATCGTTCCGCGCCATAGCGGAAGGCTTGTCGTCGGCGCGACGATGAAGCCCGGGGACTGGAATGAGCAGCCGGAACTTGGCGGAATCGAGGAGTTGATCCGAAAAGCCAAGTCGATGCTCCCTGGGATTGAATCCATGAAAATCGACCAATGCTGGGCCGGGTTGCGTCCCGAAACAGGGGATGGCAATCCGTATATCGGAAGACATCCTGAAAATGACCGGATTTTGTTTGCTGCCGGACATTTCAGAAACGGCATCCTCCTGGCACCTGCAACCGGTGAGATGATGGCAGACATGATCCTCGGCAATCCGGTCAAAACAGAGTGGATCGAGGCGTTTAAAGCGGAGCGAAAGGAGGCTGTGCACAGGTGAACATTCAGCTCAACGGCCGGAAAATAGAGTGGAGAGATGACGGCGGCACGATTTATGATTTGCTCGCATCCTACAATTTGGAAAATCGTGTTGTCGTTGTTGAAAAAAACAGGCGGATTATCGGAAAAGACCAATATCAAACGGTCAAATTGGAAGAACACGATGTCATCGAAATCGTTCATTTTGTCGGAGGGGGATAAACCGTTATGTTAAAAATCGCAGATCGTCAATTTTCATCAAGATTATTGCTCGGTACAGGGAAGTATCCGTCATTTGAGATTCAAAAAGAGGCCGTCAGCGCATCTGAATCGGAGATCCTGACGTTTGCCGTCAGACGGATGAATATTTTTGAAGAATCTCAGCCTAATTTTTTGGAGCAGCTCGATTTAAGCCGTTATACGCTTTTGCCGAATACGGCAGGAGCAAAAACGGCTGAGGAAGCCGTCC
>NZ_JBSIOT010000453.1:0-950 GCF_053613335.1 Bacillus sp. LR--39
CGGCCATGATTTCCCGGCCTGAGTATCCGGCTTCCGCTCCGCAAGGGTCTTCCGCGTAGGCAAGTACATCCCGCTTTCCCTTACAAAGCGCAATCGCTTCCTCCAATGACCACGCCCCATTCGGGTCAAGGGTGATTCTCGCCTTAGGAAACCGCTTCGCTAAAGCGGATGCCGCCTCGATTTCTTCTTCTCCGGAAAGGACGCCGCCTTTTAATTTAAAATCGTGAAATCCGTATCGTTCTCGGGCTGCCTCCGCAAGACGGACGATCGCCTCGGGAGTCAACGCTTCTTCACGGCGGAGATGGAACCAGTCGTCATTTGCCTCTTGTTCACTGATATAGGGAAGCGTCGTGCGCTTTCGGTCCCCGATGTAAAACAAATAGCCGAGCATCTTCACTTTATCCCGCTGCTGGCCTTCCCCCAAGAGCGCCGCCACAGGGACGCCGAGAAATTTTCCGAGCAAATCGAGCAAAGCTGCTTCCAATGCGGTCACAGCGTGTATCGTCGTCCGCTGGTCAAAGGTCTGCACCCCGCGTCCTCCGGCATCCCTGTCTTTAAACCGGCGCCTGACGGACTGCAAAATCGATTGAACAGCGCCGAGCGGCTGATCGATGACGAGCGGCTTCGCCTGCTCCAGCGTCTGGCGGATCCGCTCGCCGCCCGGCACTTCGCCGACGCCGAGAGCGCCTGATGAATCCTTTAAAATCACGATATTCCGTGTGAAAAAGGGGCCGTGAGCTCCGCTCAAATTCAAAAGCATGCTGTCCCGCCCTGCCACGGGTATAACCCGCATGTCGGCAATAGACGGTGTTTGCGATGCTTTCTCCTCTTTTACATGCTGATGGATGTTTGTATTCATATCGATTTAGCCTCCCTCTTATTAAAGCGCTTACATTTCACATGGATAAAGTGGTGTCCGCAGGGTCTTTCTCTTTCTGCAGTTCGATGCG
>NZ_JBSIOT010000454.1:0-949 GCF_053613335.1 Bacillus sp. LR--39
ACCAAATCCTGCCATGGCAGATTTGGGAACGTGCGGTCATAAAAAAATTGCTTAAATAATGTTATTTAAAATAATTATAATTTAGTATTGATTTTAATTTTATATTTGTTATAATATAATTAACAAATGAAAAACACGAGGAGGAAATATCATATGATCTCTCAACAATTAAAACAGCAAAATCCTGTACTTGAAAACTCAATGAATACGAATTTGTCAAACTGGTTCATCCTTTACACGAAGCTTCACCGTTTTCACTGGTATGTAAAAGGGCCGCAGTTCTTTACCCTACATGAAAAATTTGAAGAGCTATACAACCATGCGTCAGAAACAGCAGATGTGATCGCGGAACGCTTGCTGGCCATCGGCGGACAGCCGCTCGCCACAATGAAAGAATACATTGACCACGGCACAATTGAGGAAAACGGAGCCGAAAAAACGGCCGAAGAAATGGTTTCCGCACTGGTAAGCGATTACCGTCAAATCCGCGATGAAATTCAGCATACCATCGAACTTGCGGAAGATAAATCAGATCATTCTACCGCTGACCTTTATATCGCCCTGACAGAGGAAATTGATAAGCAGATTTGGATGCTTTCTTCATTTTTGGACAAGTAATATGAAAAAGCCATGGCGTTTGCCATGGCTTTTATTTATGATTTGCTTTTCGCAAGTTTTGCTTTCATTGTTGTTTGCTTTCCGTTTCTCAGCACCTCAAATGTGACAGTATCTCCTGCTTTTGCTTCTGTATAAAGAATTTTTCTGAGGTCTGAGGTGGTTTCGACGTTTTTGCCGTTCATTTTGGTGATGACGTCGCCGGCTTTCATACCCGCGTCTGCCGCAGGCGATTTCGGCGATACTTTATCGATGTACACGCCTTTATTAAGCTGGTCTCCGAAAAGGCCGAGCGTATTTTGCTGGTACTGTTCAGGCACCTGCTGCATATCGA
>NZ_JBSIOT010000455.1:0-948 GCF_053613335.1 Bacillus sp. LR--39
ACGTATCAAATGCTCCTGTCTGTCGCACCGGCTATTGCTCCAGTTCTAGGAGGATTCATAGGCGGAGCAGCCGGATACGAAGGGATTTTTTGGATACTTGCGGCCATCTCTATCGTTTTGCTGGTGACAAACAGCATCACCTTTCCTAAAGATTCTCCAACTGAATCTATGCAGCAAGCCAAAGGCAATGTGTTCGCTCATTATAAATCAATATTTACAAATCGAACAGGGAACGTCATTTTGACTTTAAGTTTTGTTCTCTTTTTCATTTATTTTGCAGTAATTGTCTACCTCCCAATATTGCTGACAGAGCATTACCATATAGATGTGGGTATAGCAGGACTGTTATATTTGCCGCTGGCGCTGAGCACGATTGCAGGTACGTTTCTGTTTAAAAGAATACAGGCAAAAATCGGGCTGCACACCTTGTTTATCGGAAGCAATGTGATTGCCGCCTGCAGCATCATTTTATTTGCTGTTACACATTCCGTTTCTCTCGTTCTCATGGCTCTGACGCTGGCACTGTTTGGCATCTCGATGGGGGTTATTCCTCCCTTGTACTCTACAATGATTACTAATGAATTTGAGCACAACAGAGGGAGTGCAATCGGAATGTTTAACTTTATCCGATATACAGGCATGGCAGCAGGTCCGATGGTATCTGCCTACTTGCTCACAATGATGCCGTCTGCCATGTCCTTTAGCCTCCTAGGCCTTGGATTTGCCGCATTGAGCTTTTGCCTTCTTCCGCCAATGTTTTCGCCGCAGAAGCGCACGAAACAAAAAAAGCACCACATGTAAAAAAGCTGCCTTTGCGGGCAGCTTTTTTTTATTTTTTTCTAAGCGGCTCTAAAATGCCTTTTTGAATCAGCAAATGGAAGACCGACAGGATAACGGATGCCCATATCGCTGTGCCGAAGCCGTCGATTTGAAAGCTGTCACCCATAA
>NZ_JBSIOT010000456.1:0-948 GCF_053613335.1 Bacillus sp. LR--39
TACATTTCTCTAAAATTTTATTAAAGGAATAGTTATGTAAGAAAATCTCACGATAAAGAGTATAAAAATTAGGAGAAAATCACTATTTTTAGGTATTTATAATTTTTCCATTATGGAACTATTTGAAATGAGTATAAATTATATTGACACAAGTATTATATAAGAATATGATTTTTATAATACACTTTTTTTAGAAAGGGTTTGGCTGACATGGCTTCGATTGATAACGAAAGTATCATTAAAAGCGTCCCGCAAAAAGGGTTCTTTGGTCACCCGCGAGGACTATTTACACTATTTTTCACCGAATTTTGGGAGCGTTTCTCTTACTATGGAATGAGAGCAATCTTACTTTACTATTTGTATACAGAGACGGTAAACGGAGGGCTCGGCTTTGACAAGGGCACTGCGGTTGCCATTATGTCGATTTACGGATCACTCGTATACATGTCCACCATTATTGGCGGATGGCTCGCTGACCGGGTATTCGGTACCGCAAACACCGTGTTTTACGGCGGCATATTCATTATGTTCGGCCACATTGCACTCGCCTATCCGGGCAGCGCGATTGCATTCTATATCAGCATGGCGCTTATTATTGTCGGAACAGGCTTATTAAAACCAAACGTTTCAAGCGTGGTTGGGGATCTTTACACGAAAGAAGACCCGCGCCGCGACTCAGGTTTCAGTATTTTCTACATGGGGATTAACCTCGGTGGTTTACTTGCGCCGTTAATTATCGGAACACTCGGACAGAAGTACAACTATCATCTCGGCTTCGGAGCTGCCGCGGTCGGAATGCTTCTCGGACTTATCGTATTTGCTTTGACAAGAAAGAAAAACCTCGGGTTTGCAGGTTCCAATGTGCCGAATCCGCTGTCTAAAAAATCTGCGATTGGCACCGGAATCGGTGTTATCATTGTGGCGATCGCAGTGATGATCTCTGTACAA
>NZ_JBSIOT010000457.1:0-948 GCF_053613335.1 Bacillus sp. LR--39
GAGAAAAAGCTTCTTTATCTTCATCCCGGAAATCAGCAAGCAGCTCTTCCTCGAATTTCAGCATTTTCACATTGATTTCTTCGTATTTTTTCTCGGCTTCTTTTGTGAGGACAACAAGTTTTTCCCGTTTGTCTTCACCTTGCCGTCTCTGAACCCAGCCGTTCTCCTCCAGGCGTTTGATCGTCCGAGTCACAGTCGGCGCTTCCACATTTAAATAGGACCAAATCTCTTTTTGAGTCATTGGTCCGATCGTACGCAAACAATATAAAACTGACCATTGGGATGAATAAAGGCCGAATGGCTCTAGCTGTTCATTGGCTTTCTTGGCAATCAGGCGGGCGCTTTGGTTGATTTGATGAATGAGGTGTCTGTTGACGTAGGACATGTCGGTCTCCTTCTAAAAAACTTACCTAAGTAACTAATTGCTTATTTCATTTTACAGGAGCGATCTATAGTTGTAAAGGTGAAAATTTAGTGACGCGAAATAGTTTGCTGAATCTGAAAAAGTTCGTTTCACCCCTTGTCCTTATTGAGTTTTTAGCATATTCCCAAAAGAATGCTAATACACTGTTACAAACCTAACAAAGAGAGTGTTTGAGGTGAGGGATCGTGGGCATATTTCACAAACTTACTTTTAAAACCATACAACGAAGAAGCGGCATAATGAACGACTCTTTACAGAATACGGATCTCATTTCACACTTCTCACATCCATTTTAGGGAGGTCGAGTGGTGTGCACGATTACATCAAAGAGCGAACAATCAAGATAGGGAAGTACATCGTGGAGACAAAGAAAACCGTTCGTGTCATTGCGAAGGAATTTGGTGTTTCCAAAAGTACAGTACACAAGGATTTAACAGAGCGTCTGCCTGAAATTAACCCCGACTTGGCAAACGAAGTGAAAGAAATACTCGATTATCATAAATCCATCAGGCATTTAAGAGGAG
>NZ_JBSIOT010000458.1:0-948 GCF_053613335.1 Bacillus sp. LR--39
ACATTCAAAGCAGTACGCCCCATGTCGATTAACGGTTCAATTGAGATTAACAAACCGGCGAGCACGACAGGCATGTTTAATGATGATAAAACAAGAAGCGCCGCGAATGTCGCTCCGCCGCCGACTCCGGCAACCCCGAAGGAGCTGATGGCAACGACTGCGATAACAGTGATAATAAACACCGGGTCAAATGGATTTTGGCCGACAGTCGGAGCAATCATCATCGCCAGCATCGCAGGATAAATGCCGGCACATCCATTTTGGCCGATCGAAAGGCCGAACGAACCGGCAAAGTTTGCGATTCCCTCCGGTACACCCATGCTTCTCTGTGTTTTAATATTCAGCGGTAAAGCACCTGCGCTAGACCTTGACGTAAATGCAAATACAAGTACAGGCACCGCTTTTTTCAAATAAATCACCGGATTCAAGCCGCTGAACGTCAGCAGCAGCAAATGAATGATAAACATAGTGATTAACGCGGCATATGATGCAATCACGAACATGCCCAGTTTTAGAATGCTGTCAAGATCACTCGTTGCAATTGTTTTTGTCATGATGGCCAGCACCCCATAAGGCGTCAGTCTCAAAATGAGTGTGACAACACGCATGACAATGGCATAAACGGCATCAACCAGTTTTTTAAATGTTTCTGCCTGTTCCGGCTGTTTGTGTTTTACGCCGAGGAATGCCACTCCAAGGAAAGCGGCAAAAATAACGACAGCGATCGTTGAAGTCGGTCTAGCTCCCGTAAAATCTAAAAACGGGTTTCCAGGCAGCAGTTCAACAATCTGCTGCGGCAGCGTTTTCGCTGTCATATCCTCTGATTTCTGCTGAAGCTCCTGTCCCCGTGAAAGCTCTGTACTTCCTTGGTCAACCTGAATCGCCTGCAGATCAAATGAAAGCGCGGACGCGATACCGACAGCTGCAGCAACTGCTGTTGTTGCTACT
>NZ_JBSIOT010000459.1:0-948 GCF_053613335.1 Bacillus sp. LR--39
TAAACCCTGTTGGAATCCCCGTGATATCACCTTTTCGATTGTGAAGCTGTTCGATATTATCATAGGTTTGGACAAGGACGTCCTTAATATTTTGGAAGGCGCTCGTGTTTTTGCGCTGTGCCACTTCCATAATCGTTTTTTCCGCTTCACTGAGTAAATCCTCGACCTCATGCTCACGGGTATACCCGTCTTGAGCAATCGTTGTCGCAGTTCTGATTAATCGGCGAAGAATCGATTTTTCCTCAACGATTTTCGCGTAATATTCTATATTAGCCGCTGTCGGCACCGAGTTTGCAATATCTGTCAAATATGAAATGCCGCCTACTTCTTCCAGCAGGTCTGTGTTCGCAAGCTCTGATGTTACCGTCACCAGATCAACCGGTTCACCTCGGTCACCGAGCACCAGCATCGCATTATAGATTTTTTGGTGGGACATTCTATAGAAATCATCTGGAATCAATACTTCTGAAGCCAGTGTTAAAGCAGACGGCTGTAAAAAAATAGCGCCTAACACGGCTTGTTCGGCTTCTATATTTTGCGGAGGAAGCCGGTCATTCAGAAGGTCTGTCATGCTAAGCACCGTCCTCTCATTAAAAAATCTCCAACCTCCATTCTACCATTTCTACAGAAAAAAAATAGAAAAATTGTCTGTTTCCTGTTTTTTTCAGTTAGCAGATTGGATCGTTTCGGACAGCAACAAGGCGGGAAAAATGCAATAAAACATGAGGGAGGAATGAAAGATGATAAAGAAATATGCGATTACGCCTAATGTTGATGCGGACGGCTGATTTATTGAGGTGGAGAATGTAGCGCCGACAGCTTTGTATACGTCTAAAGACGCCGCTATTGAAAAGGCCAAACAGGTGGCTAAGGAAAACAGTCCGTCTAAGCTTGTAATTTATGACCAGTTTAAAAATGTGGAAGAAGAACACTCATTTTAATGAATGA
>NZ_JBSIOT010000460.1:0-948 GCF_053613335.1 Bacillus sp. LR--39
CCTTTTTTCTGATCTTTCGGGAACATATACAGGCCCAATAAGAAGCTGAGGATAATAAACGGCAAATTAACGATAAAGATCGCCGGCCAGCCTCCCCATACAATCAAAAACCCGCCGACTGTCGGCCCCAGCGCCGTCATGGCGGACGCAAAAATAGAGAGTACAGCCAAAGCTGAAGCTTGGCGCTCATGAATATGATTCCGAATCAAGCCGACACCTGACGGATAAATCGCACTGCTCCCCACCGATTGAAACAGCCGCATGACCAATAATGTCATAAACGTCGGCGCAAACGGCGCCCCGATGGCAGAAACCGCAACAAGAATAAGCCCGAATAAAAACAAGCGTTTCCGCCCAATCAAATCACCGAGCTTTCCCGTTACAGGCTGCGCTACGGCACTCGCCAAGTAAAACGAGGAAATCAGCCAGGAAACCGTTGTAAACGAGAGGTGAAACTCATGCTGGATGCTATGGAGCGCAAGAGAGATCATAGACGAGTTCAGCGGATTCAGCATTGTTCCCGAAGCCACCGCTGTTAAAAAAACAGCCCGGCTTTTTTTCGACAACATCATTTCACTTGTTCCAGAAACTCTTCCGTCGTTCGCGATTTACCGATTCTCGGGAAAATAAAGCGCAGTGTGGCTTCATGCTCTTCATCGCTAAATGTGGACATGGCATCTGTAATAAAAATCTGCTGATAGCCAAGCTGAAATGCCTCCCGTGCTGTGCTTTCCACCCCGATATTCGTTGCGATGCCGCACAATACAATCGTATCAACGCCGCGGCGTCTCAGCTGCAAGTCTAAATCTGTGCCAAAAAAAGCACCCCATTGCCGTTTTGTCACAGTATAATCGCCATCCTGCACACCGATTTCCGGAACAAAATCGGCCCAGTCCGCCGGCATTTCCCCTGAACCTCCCTGCGCAGACTCATCCGTTTGCGGCTTCA
>NZ_JBSIOT010000461.1:0-947 GCF_053613335.1 Bacillus sp. LR--39
TTATAATGCTGCGGGGAAACAGCCTGGCCGACTGCATATCCTTCGACAAGCGCCTGTCCTTCTTTTTGCTGTATTGCCTTCTCAATCGATATAGGCTGTTGCGGTTCAGCTGCCTTTACAGCTTCGAACGTGTACATTACATTTAAGAACATTAATGCCGTGATCAACACAATATGCAGAATACGCCTCATCATATTTCCTCCCTTATACACATAATGACAACGATTTTGTCTGCTTATCATTTCGACAGACAGCATATAATTCCTTTCAGGCTTCTGCAAAATACACGGCAGACTGACACAAAATACAGCTGATCTGAAAAAAAAGGAGGAATTCGGTTTGGATCAGTTCAATCAGCAGCAGCAATCCCAAATGAACAAAGGTATTCCTGGCAAACCGCATAAAAACCACGGCGGACATGAAATGTTTGATATGCATGAGGTGCTTTCCGGAACACTTACTGTGCTTGATCAGTTTATGATGCTGAGGCAATTCTGTAAGGATCAAGAATTACTAAACATCCTTGATCGTCAACATCAATTCATCACATCTCAATACAATATAACTGCAGAATGCTTCAAAACAGGAAGCGAACCTTCACAAAAAACAGCAACTTATATGATGAAGGAAGACAACCAGACTGTTTACGGCATGCAGCCGTCACAGCCTAAAAAACCTGTTCAATCCATGAATGATATTGATGACAGCATCATCAGCCGACAAATGCTTTGCGCGATTAAAGCACAAGCTTCTATGCTGACGATGGCTTCTCTGGAAATGACAAATCCGGCCGTAAGACGCGTACTGTCTGCGCAAATTCAAGAGTATGTTGAAATGGCATTTGAAATTTTTCTATACCAAAACAAACACGGCTATTACCAGGTTCCTCAGCTTGATGCGCAGGATATGGAACAGCTGCGAAATTCATTCGCCCCTGCCCAAGGACA
>NZ_JBSIOT010000462.1:0-947 GCF_053613335.1 Bacillus sp. LR--39
CCTCTGTTTGTCATATAGCTTGTAATCACGACATTGTTTCCTTTCGCTTGAGGTACAGCGAAGTGTGAGTAAGTAAAGGTTACATCGTTAGGATCAAGATCCATTTTTAACACAAGGCCAGTTTTGTTCAGCGGCTTGTATGGGCCAGTTAAAGAATTAGAAACATAACCAAGCATGTAAATATCGTTAGACGTAATGCCGTCAATCGTCATTTTTGATCCGCGGGAGTCAGTGAACAGGTACCATTTGCCGTTCATTTTAAAGACGTTCGCGCGTTCAATTTCATCTGTTACTGTGTTAGATGCAATCAGCGGTTTCATCACTTTTTTCAGTGTGTAGTCATCGTTTAGCTCAATCATGCCGAGGGCGCCGTTTGCTAACTCAGCCGTGCGTTTTTTATCGCTTTGCAGAAGCTTTTGACTTTCTTGACGGAAGAACGATGTGCTTTTGCCATAGTATGCTTTGTTAAATAAAGATTCTTCGCCTTGGTAGCCATCTTCAGTTCCAGTGTTTGCTTCAAATACTAAGTATTTGTGGCCTTTATCTTCTACGTAGTGAGGATCTCTCAGCGTATGGTTGTCGCCTGAGCTGTAGTTGCCTTCATCGATGAACTGCTGTACATTTTGATACGTTTTGCCGTCACCGTCAAAGATTGATTTATAATCCTCTACACCGTTGATGTTCAGAGAGCTGTCTGATGCTGATACGTTAACCTGTGCAGTTGTCAGTGTTTGTTTGCCGTAATGTTTACCGGAGAAATCAGTGTAGAATAAACGGATTTTTCCGTCAGATGTAAATGTGGCTGAACCTGACCATTCTTGCGTTTGGTCTTTTAGGATAGAATCATTTGCATCAAATTTGTCGCTGTCTTTAAAGACGCGGCCAGCGTTTTTCCAGCTGTCAATAGAAGTTTCGCCGACTTTTTGATAGAACATGTAAATCGATGT
>NZ_JBSIOT010000463.1:0-946 GCF_053613335.1 Bacillus sp. LR--39
CATAATCCAAAATGCACCTAAAAAGGTCATCACGGCGATGAACAAATCTTCCGGTCCGTGATGGGCCAGCTCTCCGATATCAAACAGATCATTTGTGATGCGGCTGATGATATGTCCTGTTTTTGTATTGTCAAAGTAGCGGAAAGATTGGCGCTGTACATGTTGGAAAAGCTCCTGGCGCATATCTGTTTCAATGTTGATGCCCAGCTTATGCCCGAGATAATTGACAATGTACTGCAGACCTGTGCTGAGCAGGTAGATCAGTAAGAGGCCGATGCTTACCCAGACGATTTCAAGCCAGTCTCCCCCGGGAATCAGCGTATCAATGAACCACTGAACAACTAGAGGAAAAGCCAGCTCCAGCACTGCAACGACGATCGCGCTGCTGAAATCGATGAAGAACAAACGTTTATGAGGTTTATAGTATGAAAAAAAGCGGCGTATCATAGGATGATGTGCACTCCTTTTGAAAATCTTTACGAGATTGATCGTATCACAGTTTGGCATCGGAAGTGCAAAAATTTCGAAAAATAATTGAAAATTATTCTCAAGTAGGCTGTTTTATAAAGGAATTCCCGCTTCTTTTGCTTCCTGTGCAACAAGCTTAGCGATTTCTTTTGCCCCGAAGTCGCAAAAGTGGGTGTCATCCCTGGCTCCGTCCGGATAGTTGGGGTGTTCCCCCGGTTCAAGCCATAAATACAGCTTTTTGGAAGCTTCCGGTCCTAGCGATTCAAGCAATTGACGGCTTTTGAAGGCGAGATCGATAAGCGGCACCCGAAGCTCTTCCGCAAGCTGTATCATCGCATCAGGATAGTCGCCATGGGTATTTTTAAAGCGGCCATCGCTTGCAAATGATCTTCTCTGGACCGGTGTAATCAGAACAGGATTGGCTTTCTTTAACCGTGCCTCATCTATATACCGGGTCAAATGCTGCTTGTAAGTTGTG
>NZ_JBSIOT010000464.1:0-946 GCF_053613335.1 Bacillus sp. LR--39
TCTGCGGACCTTGGCGCCAAGCGGAAGCAATATTTGGATCGTTTAAGTGAAAAGCACGGACTCGGGGAGCTGCCGACGAAAAACTTTGCCGTCCTGCTTGAAGAGCCTGAGATGAAGAGGCGGGAAGCAAAAAGTGAAATGGTTTGGGATGGCGAGCCTGTCTATTCCAGACTTCATCGTTCGTAAGGGGGCCTAAATCTTGAAACAGCTTTTACAAGACAGCTGGTGGAATCAGCTAAAGGAAGAGTTTGAGAAACCGTATTATCAAGAGCTCAGAGAAATGCTGAAGCGGGAATACGCGGAGCAAACGATTTATCCGGACAGCCGGGATATTTTCAATGCGCTGCATTATACATCATATGATGATGTCAAGGTCGTCATTCTGGGACAAGATCCGTATCACGGGCCGGGACAGGCTCAAGGTTTAAGCTTCTCTGTCAAGCCCGGTGTAAAGCAGCCGCCTTCGTTAAAAAATATTTTTCTTGAGCTGCAGCAGGACATCGGGTGCAGCATCCCGAATCACGGGTCGCTTGTGAGCTGGGCAAAGCAAGGCGTTCTTTTGCTGAATACTGTGCTGACAGTAAGGCGCGGACAGGCGAATTCCCATAAGGGAAAAGGCTGGGAGCGACTGACGGACCGAATTATTGACGTGCTGAGTGAAAGGGAGCGGCCGGTTATCTTTATTTTGTGGGGACGGCATGCTCAAATGAAAAAAGAACGGATCGACACGTCCAAGCATTTTATCATTGAATCGACGCATCCCAGCCCGTTTTCGGCGAGAAACGGATTTTTCGGGAGCAGACCGTTTTCCCGGGCGAATGCCTATTTGGAGAAAATGGGAGAGGCGCCGATTGATTGGTGTATTAAGGATTTGTAAAAAGCGCAGGTTATCTGCGCTTTTTTATTTGAGTATTTTTCGAATCATTCGCAGCCCGTTTTTGGAGGA
>NZ_JBSIOT010000465.1:0-942 GCF_053613335.1 Bacillus sp. LR--39
GGATGGCATTATTTTTGCAACAGGGATTGAAAGCCATGACAGTATGTCTGCTTTGGAGGAAATCGCCAGTGAACACATTACGATTGCCATGATTTCTCAGGATAAGCCGCTTCTTCCGATGGATATTGTTGTGATAGATGACGTTCGTGGCGGATATGTGGCTGCCAAGCATCTTCTGTCACTCGGCCACACGAACATCGCCTGCATTATCGGAGACGGGTCAACGACAGGCGAAAAAAATAGAATCAAAGGCTTCCGTCAGGCGATGGAGGAAGCGGGCGTGCACATTGATGAATCACTTATCATCCAAACGCGGTTTTACTTGGAAAGCGGCAAGGAAGAAGCGGGAAAATTGCTCGACAGGAACGCTCCGACTGCTATTTTTGCCTTCAACGACGTATTGGCTTGTGCCGCCATACAAGCTGCGAGAATAAGAGGCATAAAAGTGCCGGATGATCTTTCTATCATTGGTTTTGATAATACGATACTCGCAGAAATGGCGGCTCCGCCCCTGACAACCGTAGCCCAGCCGATAAAAGAGATGGGGCGGAGCGTCATCGAACTGCTGGCAGAAGCAATAGAGGGAAAACGAAAGGCGAAACAAAAAATAGTGCTTCCGCCTGAGCTTGTAGTCAGACATTCTACATCACCGCTCAACACATGAGCCCGCTAATGAGCGGGTTTTTTCATTATGACAGTTGAAGCCAAAAAACATATTGCGTGTAAACCAAAGGCAGTGTAAAATGAAACCATCTTTTGAGAAAGCGCTTGCGCAAAAATGGTAAAGCGGATAGAACCGCTGTTTTTTTAGCTGTTAAGAGAAAGCGCTTTCTCGAAGCGAGCCTGAAATGAGATAAAGGAGAGGATGGGACGTGGAACATCAAGTAAGATGTGCAGTATTGGGATTAGGAAGGCTCGGTTATTATCATGCGAAAAATTTCG
>NZ_JBSIOT010000466.1:0-942 GCF_053613335.1 Bacillus sp. LR--39
GCAGAACGCGATTATCTCGAAACATTCGGATTGTCGCTCAAGCGGGCGGAGCTCTTGAAAAAAGACGCGGTCATCATGCACCCCGCACCTGTCAACCGAGGCGTCGAGATTGACAGTGCACTGGTCGAATCCGGCCGGTCGAGGATTTTCAAACAAATGGAAAACGGAGTATATATCAGAATGGCGGTTTTAAAAAGAGCGCTTCTAAACGGCGAAAACAAAAAAAGGGGAGATCAGGCTTATGTCTTATTTAATTAAAAACGGTTTCATGCTCGACGAAAAAGGCGAAAAAGTACAGCGCGATATCAGGGTTGAAGGCGATGCAATCAGCGAGATCGGAAGCCTTGAGGCCGCTTCGGGGGAAACGGTCATCGATGCGGATGGACTTTTCGTCTCGCCAGGGCTTGTTGACCTTCACGTTCACTTCAGAGAGCCGGGCGGCGAGAAGAAAGAAACGATCGAAACAGGTGCAAAAGCCGCAGCGAGAGGCGGGTTTACAACTGTCGCCGCAATGCCGAATACCCGGCCTGTCCCCGATACGAAAGAGCAGATGGAGTGGCTTGTCAACCGCATTGACGAAACGGCATCAGTGAGAGTGCTGCCGTATGCTTCAATCACCATCAGGCAAACAGGTCGGGAAATGACCGATTTCGAAGGGCTGAAAGACGCCGGCGCGTTCGCGTTTACCGATGACGGCGTCGGCGTTCAAACGGCGGGGATGATGTATGAAGCGATGAAAAAAGCGGCTTCGATTAATAAAGCGATCGTCGCTCACTGTGAAGACAATTCACTGATCTACGGCGGCAGTGTACACGATGGGGAATTTGCCAAAGCCAACGGTTTAAACGGGATTCCTTCGGTGTGCGAAGCGGTTCACATCGCAAGGGATGTGCTTCTTGCCGAAGCGGCAGGCTGCCATTACCACGTCTGTCATATCAGCAC
>NZ_JBSIOT010000467.1:0-941 GCF_053613335.1 Bacillus sp. LR--39
AGAATCATCGCGGAAATTTCACCGCTGTTCATTAAGTAGTAGTTCTCCATTAACCGGATTCCGTCAACGCCGTTCGTCTGCTCTTCGACATGGTGTCCCTGCGCTTCCAGCCATCGAACGGTGCGGCGGACGGCTTGTTTGGCTTCATCGCTGACAGGCGTTCCGACGGGTGATTCTACAGAGAATGCGATTTTCAAAGGGCGCTCCAGCCCTTTTTTCATATCCTCTTCATACTGACCTGGAAATAAAGGCGTTTGAAAAGCGGCTTCAGGCTGAATGGTTTGCAGAATATCCAGGAGCGCCGCGCTGTCCCTGACCGTACGGGACAGCACAAAATCGATCGATGCCCCCTGCCACTGCCGTCCGGCGCCCGGTCCTACAGGCGTTCTGCCCCGGGTCGGTTTCAGACCGAATAGTCCGGTAAAGGAAGCCGGTATCCGGATGGAGCCTCCCCCGTCGCTTGCCCCTGCAAGTGGAACGATTCCGGCCGCCACCGCAGCCGCAGAACCGCCGCTTGAACCCCCGGGTGAATAATCAGTGTTCCAAGGATTTCGCGACGGCCCATACAATTCAGGCTCAGAAATATTTTTTAATCCGTATTCGGGTGTATTCGTCTGTCCGAGAAATAAAAAACCGGCGCCGCGCAATTTCGCGACGAAATTCGAATCGCGCTTTGGTTTATAAGATGAAAGCAGCTTGGCGCCGGCTGTGAGAGGCTCCCCTTTCAACGCTTGGGAAATGTCCTTTAAAAGAATCGGCACCCCGGCAAACGGCTGGTGTCTGATGTCAAGCTGTTTGGATTCAATTTTGACCTGCTCTTTTCTTGTCCGAATGACTGCATTCAGTTCTGGATTGACTTCTTCAAGACGGGAAAAAGCAGCGTCGATTAATTCGTTGACCGTTACTTCCCCATGTTTGATAAGCTTAGATAAAGCAACCGC
>NZ_JBSIOT010000468.1:0-939 GCF_053613335.1 Bacillus sp. LR--39
ACTTTATTATGGCTGTCATTGCTGAAGAGCTCGGCATTTTTGGGGTATTGTTTGTGATTTTCTTATTGGGTTTTGTCGTCATAAAAGGTTTTTATATTGCCAGAAAATGCGAGGACCCGTTTGGAAGTCTTCTGGCGATCGGCATTTCAAGCATGATTGCCATCCAGTCGTTTATTAACCTTGGCGGTGTCAGCGGATTAATTCCGATTACAGGGGTTACCCTGCCATTTATCAGTTACGGGGGCTCTTCTTTGGTGCTGCTGCTGGGGAGTATGGGGATATTAGCGAATATCAGCATGTTTGTAAAATATTCAGAGAATAAGAAAAAGAGAGAACCCTTGGCGACGAAGGGACTGAAAAAGAAACAGCTTAAAAAAACTGTTTATCAGTAAAAAACAAGTGTGTACAGGGGAAGGATATTCCGCTATGATAGATTATATTCCATTCGGGTAAGGGGGAGAAAAGTTTGTCTCAGCAATCGATACAAAAAGTATTAGTAGCAAACAGGGGAGAAATTGCAATCCGAATATTCCGGGCGTGTACCGAGTTGAATATTCGTACAGTTGCGGTCTATTCAAAAGAAGATTCCGGTTCCTACCATCGGTACAAAGCGGATGAAGCATACTTGGTCGGTGAAGGGAAAAAACCGATTGATGCTTACCTGGATATTGAAGGTATCATTGATATTGCGAAAAGAAACAAAGTCGATGCAATTCATCCGGGATACGGTTTCTTATCTGAAAATATTCATTTTGCGAGACGATGTGAAGAAGAAGGCATCGTATTCATAGGGCCAAAATCCGAGCATCTCGATATGTTTGGTGACAAGGTAAAAGCGCGTGAGCAGGCAGAAAAAGCGGGAATCCCCGTGATTCCGGGAAGCGACGGTCCTGCCGAAACGCTTGAAGCCGTCGAACAATTTGGACAAGCTAACGGTTA
>NZ_JBSIOT010000469.1:0-939 GCF_053613335.1 Bacillus sp. LR--39
AGCTTTAACCGTTTCGCCAAGACCAAGCCCGCCTGTTAACCCGCCGGCCAAAGCGCCTATAATTAATGCGATAACAATATTGACACGCAGCAGGCTTAATACAAGCATAAGCAGGACTGCGATGACGACTGCATTCATGATGATACCCCTCCAAAAATCCTTTAGTTTGCTAATGTAGTAGATAAATAAAGTACGAACGTATCGTATCATAACCGATCCACTTTAGTCAACTAAAGATTTCGGAAGAAAAAATCCCTGCCGCATCATACAGCAGGGATTTTTCATTACTCGTTTTTATCTTCTTCCAATGTAAATCGCTCCGCAAGTGTAGCCAGTGTTCTTGCCATAACGCCGGTAGCCCCGGCCGGTCCGAAGCAGGTTGCTTTATTGGCAGTCGCTGTGCCTGCAATATCAAGGTGAACCCAAGGTGTTGACTCAGCGAATTCACCAAGAAACGTTCCTGCCATAATCGCATGTCCCTCGCGTCCCGGTGAATTGTTGAGATCCGCCATTTGGCTGCTTTTCACGCGTTTTTTATCCTTCTCTGTTATCGGCAGCTGCCAGATCGCCTCGCCGCACTCTTGTGCAGCATCAGCTACCTGCTGGTAAAAGCTTTGATCATTTGTCATTGCACCGGTCGTTTCTGTTCCTAATGCCACAACGACGCCGCCGGTAAGCGTAGCTACATCGACAAGAACTGACGCGCCATGCTGTTTCGCGTATGTAATGCCATCTGCAAGCACTAGCCTTCCTTCAGCATCCGTATTAAGGATTTCTATTGTTTTTCCGCTTAAAGATACGATCACGTCATCCGGCTTCATGGCCCCGCCTGAGATCATATTATCGGTTGATGGAATAACGCACAGCACGTTTTGCTCAGGACGAAGCTCTCCGATCGTTTCCATAGCGCCGAGAACCGCAGCTGCTCCTCCCATATCT
>NZ_JBSIOT010000470.1:0-939 GCF_053613335.1 Bacillus sp. LR--39
TTTATATTGCTTTGCCAGATGGCTTTTCGTTTGAACGGTTTTTTCGTTTTCATACCACACGACATGTTTATGCTTCTTTTTGTCAACATAAGAAAATGTCATCGAGCCTGATTTTTTGTTGAATGCCGGCTTTGCTTTTTGTTTTTGGATGAGTGATTTGAGCTCATTCCATTCCCTTATTGTGCTGGCACTTCCGTCTTTTACATCCCAGTCATAGCCGTACGCAGGGATTCCCATGATGACTTTATTGGCTTTGATCTTTTTGACTGAAAACTGCAGAGAGCTTTTGATCCAGTTTGTGCTTGCCACTGACCCCGGCTCACCCCAAATGCCGTGTTCATCGTAGGTCATGACTTGTACGAAGTCGGCATATTTGCCGATTTTCGCATAATCATACGGCCAGCTCCAGTCATCATTTTTATCATCGGCGCTTTTGGCCGGAACGGATACCATTGTTTTAATATGTTTCTTATTCAAAGCCTGTGAGACATATTGAATGAAGGTCGAGTACGCAGCGCGGTCTTCTGGATTTACTGCTTCAAAATCGATATTGATTCCGTAATATGAGTGCTTTTTGGCCAGTGTAATTAACTGATCTGTGAATCGTTTTTTCGCTGTTTTATTGCTCATGACCCGACTCGCTAAATCTCCGTCAAAATCATAAATGGCATCATTATAGTTTGAAATGACAGCCCATGTCTTGATTTTTTTCTTTTTCGCATATGTCAGCTGCTTAGTTGGGGCATCGCCAATGATTTGTCCGTTTTTTTCAAACGCAAATGTATCGGTTGCGATGGCATTCATGTATGTATGATATTTCGTAAGAGAATTGTATGAAGCCGTATCCCCAGTCGTGTAGCCTACTGTCATACCGGCTGCCTTCGCTTCTCCTTTTGTATACATAAACAGAACAATCGCAATCGCCAGTGAAACCGCTAT
>NZ_JBSIOT010000471.1:0-938 GCF_053613335.1 Bacillus sp. LR--39
TGTTTTGGCTGATTATGATATCGAGGCCGCCATGACAGACAGCAAAAAAGCGCTTGTTCAGGGACAGGTTTATATCATGGAAGGCGAGCTCCAATCGGGATTTGAGCTGCCGTTAATGAAGCTTGCCGTTATCACGGAAGAAGAACTGTTCAAAAACCGTGTAAAGAAGAAGCCGCGAAAACAGAAGCTTACCAATGCAGAACGCATCAAAAGCTATTCTGAGCTTCAAATTGGAGATTATGTCGTTCATATTAATCACGGGATCGGAAAATACCTGGGGATTGAAACTCTTGAAATCAACGGCATTCATAAAGACTATTTAAATATACATTATCAGGGAAGTGACAAGCTTTACGTCCCTGTAGAACAAATTGATCAGGTCCAAAAATATGTCGGCTCCGAAGGAAAAGAGCCAAAGCTGTATAAATTAGGCGGAAGTGAATGGAAGCGGGTCAAGAAAAAAGTAGAGACATCCGTTCAGGATATTGCTGACGACTTAATTAAGCTGTATGCCGAAAGAGAAGCGAGCAAGGGCTATGCATTTTCTCCTGACCATGAGATGCAGCGTGAATTCGAATCGGCTTTCCCTTATCAAGAGACTGAGGATCAGCTTCGTTCTATTCACGAAATCAAAAAAGACATGGAAAGAGAACGTCCGATGGACCGCTTGCTGTGCGGAGATGTGGGCTACGGTAAAACAGAGGTTGCCATACGTGCCGCGTTTAAGGCGATCGGTGACGGAAAGCAGGTAGCTCTGCTCGTTCCGACAACAATTTTGGCACAGCAGCACTATGAAACCATAAAAGAGCGCTTCCAGGACTATCCGATTAATATCGGCCTTCTCAGCAGGTTCAGAACGAGAAAAGAAGCAAACGAAACAATCAAAGGGCTGAAAAACGGAACGGTTGATATCGTCATCGGGACGCATCGGCTGCTAT
>NZ_JBSIOT010000472.1:0-937 GCF_053613335.1 Bacillus sp. LR--39
GGAACGTATTTTTAGAGGATCAAAAAGCGCTGAAATTCCAATTCTCTCAAAGCTCATTTTTGCCTGATTATGCAGACCCTATCAGTTTTCTGGAAGCCTTTCAAACGGGTAATTCGATGAACCGCACAGGCTGGGCCAATAAAGAATACGATCAGCTGATCAAACAGGCGAAAAATGAAGCCGATGAAAAAACACGGTTCTCTCTTATGCATCAAGCTGAAGAGCTGCTCATCAATGAAGCGCCGATCATCCCGGTTTATTTTTATAATCAGGTTCACCTGCAAAATGAACAAGTAAAGGGAATTGTCCGTCACCCTGTCGGCTATATCGATTTAAAATGGGCAGATAAAAACTGATGGCGGTGATTGAGGAAATACTGCTTCTTTATGCGAAGGAGCGGTATTTTTTCTCTTTCTTGCACGTATACGTAGGGTGCAGAGCAAATGAAAGGAGTGTTTTCGTTGAATTACAAGCCGAAAGCGTTGAACAAGGGTGATACAGTCGGAGTGATCGCGCCCGCAAGTCCGCCGGATCCAAAAAAGCTTGACACCGCGCTTTTATTTTTAGAAGAGCTCGGTCTTCAGGTGAAGTTGGGCAAGGCGCTGAAAAACCAGCACGGCTATTTAGCGGGACAGGATGATGAGCGGCTGGCGGATCTCCATGAGATGTTCAGAGACGATGAGGTAAAAGCAGTGTTGTGCGCATGCGGGGGTTTTGGGACAGGACGTATCGCCGCGGGCATTGATTTCAGCTTGATCCGCAAACACCCTAAAATCTTTTGGGGATACAGCGATATTACGTTTTTACATACTGCCATTCATCAAAACACAGGTCTTGTCACTTTCCATGGCCCGATGCTCAGCACGGATATTGGCCTTGACGACGTTCACCCGCTGACAAAAGCGTCATATAAGCAGCTCTTCCAGGAGACGGAATT
>NZ_JBSIOT010000473.1:0-937 GCF_053613335.1 Bacillus sp. LR--39
GATCAATCCAAGGAAGAACACCATAATCGAAAGCCCAAACAGCTGCGGAAAATGCATAATCCAAAGCGCGATAAACGTCAGAATACAGTTGACGAGCGCAATGATAAATTGAGCCTCGAGCACCTTGCCGAACGTTCTTGCAAATTTGCTTCCGAAAAAAGCAATCTCCTCATAAAAGACCCTCAGTTTGCTCGTTTTAAATTTCGCCATGAATTCAGAAAGCCGTTTTTTCTCAAATAAGAAAAACATGCTGAGAATGAGCGCCATCACGACCTGCAAGCCGAATGTGCTAATATCGGCCAGATACGTATACACTACATTGAAGCCCTCTTTGACATATGAACTGATGTTAATATCTCCGAAGACACTGGTGATCTCATCAAAGAAAGGGATGCTGTCAGGATGATACGCAATATGTTTAATCTGCTTTACCAGCTGCTGGATCTGCGCCGCGACGACCGGATAAAACACAAAGCCCCCGACTGTAAGCAGCACAGCCAGCAACATGTAAAGAAACGTAATGACAACCCGCTGGCTCACGCGGAAGAACCGGCTTACAAACTGCCGCACGACAAGCTCCAAACGATCCATTAGAAATGTGAAAATGAAGGTAAGCAATATTAAGTTGATCATGCTCTTAAATAGATATAACACACCAGTTAACACGACAAAGATGGAGAAACGCCTTACTCCCGGGTGCTGAAAAAATTTAACTAAAGCGGCCATTTATACACTCCTGTTAGGACAAACGTCCTTCATTCAATATAGTATCCATTTGTAAATTATATAACAAAAAAATGCTGAGGTCTCTGTCCTTACCTTAATAATTCTTAAACAATTAAAAAAACGGCCCCATGGATGGGCCGTTTTTTTTCAGACTGCTGTTTTCATTTTTTTCATGCCTTCAACAGCCTCTACGCTTTTTGCTTCATCAAAT
>NZ_JBSIOT010000474.1:0-937 GCF_053613335.1 Bacillus sp. LR--39
GCCGCCCGGAGCTTTTTTCCCAGCTGGTGATGGTAGGGCCTTCTCCTTGCTATTTGAATGATCCGCCTGAGTATTACGGAGGATTTGAAGAGGAGCAGCTCCTCGGCTTGCTGGAGATGATGGAGAAAAATTATATCGGCTGGGCAACTGTATTTGCGGCAACCGTTCTGAATCAGCCAGATCGGCCTGAAATTAAGGAAGAGCTTGAAAGCCGTTTTTGTTCTACTGATCCTGTCATTGCCCGCCAATTCGCGAAAGCGGCGTTTTTTTCTGATCACCGAGAGGATCTTTCGAAGGTAACGGTTCCCTCTCTTATTCTCCAATGTGCAGATGATATCATCGCACCTGCAACAGTAGGTAAGTATATGCACCAGCATCTGCCTTATAGCAGTCTGAAACAAATGGAGGCTCGCAGACATTGCCCTCATATGAGCCATCCAGATGAGACGATACAGCTGATCGGCGATTATTTAAAAGCACACGTGTGATATAGGAACGAAAGGGATAGAGGTGACCCTCTTAGATGGACAAACAATTGAATGATGCACCATGCGGTTTCCTCGCTTTGTCAGAAGAGGGGTCGATCATAGCTGCCAACCGCACCCTTATCAAGATTCTGGATTATGAACCGGAGCAGGTTATCGGCCAGCACATGAATATGATGTTGACCATTCCCGCACAGCTTTTCTGCCAGCTTTATTTTTTTCCTCTTTTGAAATTGGAGCATCACATCGAAGAAATATACATTTCCCTGAAAGCTAGAGATGGAGAAGAAATTCCCGTCCTTATCAATGCTACTGCGAGACACGATAGCGGGGCTTCTGTCTTTGATTGTGTTCTTATTCCAATGCGAAAGCGAAATGAATATGAAAATGAGCTGCTGATAGCCAGAAATGAGGCTCAGGAAGCTTTGCTTGCCAAACAGAAAGCCAATGCG
>NZ_JBSIOT010000475.1:0-936 GCF_053613335.1 Bacillus sp. LR--39
GCCGATGCATAAGGGTTATTCGTGCTTCTGCTGGCGTGCCCGCAAATGACAACTAGCGGAGCGAACCGGTCGGTGATCCCCATCATCTTTAATGCCTGTCTGGCATAGGCGGCTTTTTCTTCATCCGTAAATCCGACCGGAATACCGGCATCAGATGTTTCCATACGATCAAGCGAGAGCTTTGCCTGAGGCTTTTTCAGCCATGTTTTCCGCACATTCCGGAAAGTTTGCCCGGCTGTGCGGGGGACCAGGCTGCGCGCGGCCATTTGCAGGCTCAGCCATGGCCCGCTCACTTCGGGAAGGAGCATACCCGCCAATAGATTCTGTTTCATCTTTTTAAAGGCGGAGCTCAGCGAAGCTGCTGCTTTTTTATGTTCTTGATACGATTTAAAGCTTGATTCATCGGCCGTTTCATTTACTCGATGCTGAGGTTTAAGGATGACCGGCAGAGAGCTGTGAGTGTGCTTAGTGCCAAGTTCGCACGTTTCGATTGCCAGATTGAAAAAGCCCGCTGTTCCATACGTTTCAAAAGGGCCTGACTTTTCCAATGCCCGTCGGAACGGCTCTGAACGGACATCAATACAAAATGCAAGCTGGGCCAGCGCCGCTTCACTTTTGGCGGCAGCGGCAGGTTTGTTTGCCGTGATGAGGTTCCTTACCTCAGCAGCGTATGATTGTTCCCATGCTTCCAGCCAGATGCGCCTGCGCGTTAGATCATCAAAGCGGCGGGCGAGTGTTAATCTCGCTTTTTGCTCTGCTGCTGAAAGTTTGAGCCATTCGTCAGGCGTCAGGCCGCCCCAATGCAGCCAGGCCGCAATCAAAGGAACGACCTGCATCTCTTTTTCAGGTTTTGGCTTAGACAGCGGCAAATAAGGTTCAATAAGCATCCATTCCATTGAAAGCCGGATGGCCAAATACTCGAGAAGCAGCCCTTGT
>NZ_JBSIOT010000476.1:0-935 GCF_053613335.1 Bacillus sp. LR--39
TTCAAAAAACGGTCGGACAGATGAATTCCATCGATCATTCCGTTAAACAGGCGGAATCCGTCGTGAAAGGACTTGAGAGCAAATCAAAAGACATTACGGCGATCCTGCGGGTGATCAACGGCATCGCAGACCAGACGAATTTGCTCGCGTTGAACGCGGCAATTGAAGCAGCAAGAGCCGGTGAAGCCGGAAGAGGGTTTTCTGTAGTTGCCGAAGAAGTGCGCAAACTGGCTGAGCAATCCGCGTCATCGGCAAAAGAAATTGAAGCGCTCATTCAGGAAATCGTCAATGAAATCGGAAAGTCGCTGGACATGTTCCGGGACGTCAACCGTGAAGTACAGTCGGGACTCACCATCACAGATGAAACAGATACAAGCTTTAAGCAGATTTATGACATGACAAACGAAATCGCGGGCAAGCTGCAGACGATGAATGCGGCAGTTGAAGAGCTGTCAGAAGGGTCACAGCAAGTCGCGGGAGCGGTTGAAGAAATTGCAGACGTATCGCGTGAAAGCTCAGGAAGCATTCAAGACATTGCCGCTTCGGCTGAAGAACAGCTCGCTTCAATGGAGGAAATCAGTTCTTCTGCGGCTACGCTTGAACAAATGGCTGAAGAACTGCGCGATTTAACGAAAAAATTTAAGATTGACTAAACATCAGGCTTCCGCCGATCCGGCAGCCTTTTGCCCGGGAAAAGCATCTTTTTAAAGGAACGGGGAAGGGTATAAATAGGTTTAAACAGACTGTCATCTATCGTACACTGGTTGTACAGGAAAGGATCAATCATGCGACTGGAAGGCAAGAAAGTGATCGCGCTTGTCAGCGATGAATTCGAAGATTTAGAACTGTGGTATCCAGTTTTAAGGTTGAAGGAAGAAGGAGCGATCGTACATTTCATTGGTGAAAAAGCGGATCATGAATACAAGGGCAAATAC
>NZ_JBSIOT010000477.1:0-935 GCF_053613335.1 Bacillus sp. LR--39
TGACAAAGGCTCTTGCTGAACAGAAAAAAGATCAGGCAAAGCCTGGTTCGGAACAGAAAGCGCAGGAAATCCCGGTGACAGGCATGAGAAAGGTCATCGCTGCCCGAATGCAGGAAAGCCTGGCAAACAGCGCACAGCTGACGATCACGATGAAAGCTGATATCACCAAGCTTGCCACTCTTCAAAAACAGCTTTCACCAACTGCGGAAGAGAGATACGGCACAAAACTGACGATCACTCATTTTGTCTCAAGAGCCGCCGTTCTCGCTCTGCAAGCTCACCCTGTGCTGAACAGCTTTTATCAAAATGAGCGCATCATCACACATCCTCATGTGCACCTTGGTATGGCTGTAGCCTTGGAAAATGGCTTAGTGGTGCCTGTGATCCGCCATGCTGAAAAGCTATCGCTGATTGAACTGGCTCAATCTATCTCAGAAAATGCCAAAAAAGCACGCGAGGGACGTGCGGGAAGCGAAGAACTGCAAGGCTCTACCTTCTCCATTACAAACCTTGGCGCATTTGGAGTTGAGCATTTCACACCAATACTAAATCCGCCGGAAACAGGCATTCTCGGCATCGGAGCAAGCTATGACACGCCGGTGTATCAAGGGGAGGAAATCGTCAGAAGCACAGTCCTGCCGCTCAGCCTGACATTTGATCACAGAGCGTGTGACGGCGCCCCTGCCGCTGCATTCCTGAAGGCGATGAAAACATATTTGGAAGAACCCGCAGCATTAATTTTATAGGAAAAGCAGGTGAAAACGACATGACATTAGCCATTATCGGCGGCGGACCTGCAGGCTATGCGGCTGCGGTTTCTGCGGCACAGCAGGGCAGAAACGTGCTGCTCATTGACAAAGGCAAGCTTGGGGGGACCTGCCTGAATGAAGGCTGCATCCCGACAAAGTCTTTGTTAGAAAGCGCAAACGTTCTTG
>NZ_JBSIOT010000478.1:0-935 GCF_053613335.1 Bacillus sp. LR--39
ATTCCAGGGCACAGCATTCCGCTGGGCGCTCTCGGCGTCTTTATCCTGTGGTTCGGCTGGTTTGGGTTCAACGGCGGAAGCACGCTTGCGGCTGATCCCGCCGCCGTCCCGCACGTCATCACCACAACCCTTTTAGCGGCATCGGGCGGAGTCGTCAGCTCGGCGCTGTTCACTTATTTCCGCTACGGCAGGATCGATCCTTCCCTGACGCTGAACGGCGCGCTAGGCGGCCTTGTCGGAATTACCGCGGGCGCGGACGGCGTTTCATTTACAGGCTCGATATTGATCGGATTCATCGCCGGTGTCATTTTAGTTGTCGGCGTTCAGTTTATCGACCAGGTGCTGAAGCTTGACGATCCCGTCGGCGCCCTTGCCGTTCACGGTATTTGCGGTGTTTGGGGGACGCTTGCAGTCGGGCTTTTCAATACATCGAGCGGTCTCTTTTACGGAGGAGGAGCCGCACAGCTTGGCATTCAAGCCGTCGGCATTTTGTCGATCGCGGCCTGGACCCTCGCTGCCACATACGCTGTCGCCGCGGCAATGAAAGCCCTCGCTCCGATCAGGGTATCAAAAGAGGAGGAAATTTCCGGACTAGATTATGCCGAACACGGTTCTTCCGCGTACGAGTATAAAGAAAGCTACATCGATCAGGACGATGTTGACGTAAGCTCCGCTTTCGGAACGGATCTTGTCTCACGGCTCAACAATTTAAAGCCTGGACCTTCTTCCAAAACTGAACAGGTGTGACTCTCATGCATCCGGCTCTCAGGCCGGCTTGCTGATCATAGAAATCGGCGGTGTTCAAAATAAACGCCGCCGTTTCTTTATAGCTTAGCTGCCAAAACGCAGAACACCCGGCATATGCCGGGTGTTTTATGTTATTCCTCGATATCAATTCGATAACTTTCAAACCAAGTATGGATTTGGGCAAGGTG
>NZ_JBSIOT010000479.1:0-934 GCF_053613335.1 Bacillus sp. LR--39
CACTTGAATAATGCCAGTCAAAATCGTAGCCGCAAATAAATACTGAAGCCCATGATCAGCAACCAGCGATACCATAACGACTGCCATTGAGCCTGTCGCAGCTGAAATCATGCCAGGTCTGCCGCCAAAAATAGAAATAATAATGGCTATACAAAATGACGCATAAAGACCGACCATCGGATCCACACCGGCTATAATAGAAAAGCCAATCGCTTCAGGTATTAACGCTAACGCAACTAAAATGCCAGCAAGAATGTCTTTTCGGATATTCCCGAACCATTGCTGTTTTAATGTAAAACTATTATTCAAATATAACGACTCCTTTTTAGTAAAAAATAAATCCGCACCATATCTATTGTATTGGGAGCTTTTTTTATTTTACGGGAGAAAATGAAAAGAAAAACGACCGGAGAAAATGGGGAAACGTTGAGTATATTGTATTGAGGCAAGGAGTTGTCATACAAAGAGTATCATAATAAATTTTTATCAATTACGCAAGATGAATGCTGAAGAAAAAAATGGCTCAAATATAGTCTGAGACATTTTATCATAGAATCGTTTTAATGACAGTAATATCTTTTCTCTCATTTGGCAACCCGAGCCGGTTTCCGAAAAAATAACCTATCATCATTATCTCAGGCTGATAAATATGAGCGGCCTCATTTAACTCTGTATTTTGGCAATCAATAAAACAGCTTTTGCAGGGATTATTCTTAGTTTTTTCTTAGGACTTATTTATGGCCGGCATGTTCGCCATTATCTTAATTGTCACCAATCAATTTTATCATGGAAAAACAGAACAAACGACAGGCATGCTGCTCGCTGCCAATGGTTTGGCGGCACTACCCTGCCAATTGCAGTCGGATGGATTCTGGATGAGTCTCCCGTTCAAACTGCATTTTGATTATTTATGACTCTCATGTTGATCATGCTG
>NZ_JBSIOT010000480.1:0-934 GCF_053613335.1 Bacillus sp. LR--39
CATACTCCTGATATATCCATATGAAAAATATCTATTAAATCTATATTTAATACCTAAAAGGTATGATAAGGAGGCGCTTTCTTTTGGATATTCGCCAGCGTCGATACTTCATTACCATTGCCCAAGTCCGCAGCCAAAAAGCTTCACATGGCGCAGCCGCCTTTAAGCAGGCAGCTCAAACAGCTGGAGGACGAGCTTGGTGTTGTTCTGTTTGACCGGAACAAGAAAAAACAAATGACTCTTACATATGAAGGAGCTGTTTTTCTAAAAAGAGCAAAAGAGATTCTGCATAGGTTTGAAGATGCAGTCATTGAGGTACAGGAGCTGAAGGAGGAAGTAGCCGGTACACTTGCCGTGGGATCAACGATTTATTGCGCGGCTCTGATGCTTGAAAAAGTAACACAGATCAAAGAGAGATACCCCCATCTCACCTTTTATATTTGGGAAAATGAACCCGCGACACTGTTGGAACTGCTGGAAAGCCGGCAAATCGATGCGGCGGTCACGACAACACTGATCAAGAGTGACACAGTACAATTCAAGCAGCTTGATGACATTCCATGTGTGCTCGTGCTTTCAGATGAAGCCGGATATCCGTGCGGAGACACCATTAAGATGGAGGACATTCCTTCATTTGCGCTGATCCTGCTGCGGCCTGTCAACGGAAAAGGCGTTTATAATCAGGTCATGAATGAATTTCATCGTTTGAACCTGGAGCCGCGCATTGTTTGTGAATGCCACGACTCTGCAACTTTGCTCAGCCTCGTGTCATCCGGATTCGGCGCGTCTATTTTGCCTGTCACAATGATTCCCGTTCATATGAGAAATCACGTTCACACCGTCCATATCGAAAATAATCCCTTCATTATGACACCGGCTGTTATGTGGAGAACGGACAGTTATTTACCTAAACCGGCACAGCAATTTTTGGATT
>NZ_JBSIOT010000481.1:0-934 GCF_053613335.1 Bacillus sp. LR--39
GATGCTGTCAAAGCAGGAGACAAGGAGAAAGCGGATAAATGCCTGCACGCGATTTTGCAAGCCATTTTCACCCAGAACACCAACCCGTATCAATTTCAAATCGCCATCGCCCGTTTTTTGAACCATGTGATTGAGCTGATGCATGTGCTCGGGATCGAATTGTTTGAGCTTGAAGAAAACAAAATGCTGTATGACCAAATTTTTGAGCTGAAAACGTTCGAGGATACCGAAAACTGGCTAAAGAATGAGTTTATTGATCCGATGACAGACAAAGTGAACGCCCGCGCGGATGCCCAGTACAAAAATATTTCCGACAACATCATTCATATCATCCATCATGAGTTTGAATCCGAATTGACACTGGACGAAATCGCGCGCAGGCTGCATTACAACCCAAATTATTTAAGCAGCATTTTCAAAAAAGAAATGGGTATTTCATTCAGCGAGTATGTCTCAAGCTACCGACACCATATGGCGAAAAGCTGGCTTGCCGAAACAGACATGGCGGTCAAGGACATTGCCGAAAAGCTGAAATATAAAAACTCGCAAAATTTTATCAGATCATTTAAGAAGCTGGAGGGGATTACACCGGGAAACTACCGCCAGCAAAAAAGAAGCATGTAAAAAACCCAAAACCGCTTGCGCGTTTTGGGTTTTTCCAATGTTATTTTGCTTGTTTAAACGCTTCTTCGTATTCCTGAATAATTTGTTTTCCTCCGCTTGACTCCCATTTTTCCACTTCTTTATCGAACTGGCTTTCTGTGATGTCTCCAATCATATATTTATAAGTCGCGTCATCAATGATTTTCTTCAGTTCATCACCCCGTTCCGACTCCGATGCGGAATACAGGCTTTCAGCCGGGTTTGAGACGATAATCTTTTCATTGTCCTCGGTCAGCTCCTCGTACGCCGTCCGAAGCGGATCTCCAGTGTT
>NZ_JBSIOT010000482.1:0-933 GCF_053613335.1 Bacillus sp. LR--39
AAATACAGACAATGAACAAGAAAGATATGTGGAGTGATTGTAATGAACAAACGAACAAATGGCTGGATAAATGGTTTTATAGGCGTACTCATTTTCAGCGGCTCGCTGCCTGCGACCCGTTTGGCTGTGTCAGACTTCGATCCGTTATTTCTCACAGTTTGCCGCGCTGCGATAGCTGGTGTACTGGCGGGAGGTCTCCTTCTCATCTTCCGGCAGCAGCATCCTGCCAAAAGAGACCTCATTTCATTATTAGTGGTAGCGTTTGGCGTAGTGATTGGTTTCCCGTTGCTGACAGCTTTAGCGCTTCAGCATGTCACATCCGCACACGCCATTGTCTTCATTGGACTTCTTCCACTCGCAACGGCAGTCTTCGGCGTACTGCGCGGGGGTGAACGCCCTCGGCCCGTCTTCTGGATTTTCTCAGCTGCCGGCAGCTTGTTAGTAGCAGGTTTCGCCCTCATTCAGGGGGGAGGTTCATCCCCGCTTGGCGACGCGTACATGCTGGCTTCTATTGTCGTATGCGGTCTTGGTTATGCAGAAGGGGCCAAACTTTCACGGCGTCTGGGGAATTGGCAGGTGATCTCATGGGCACTCGTTCTGTCGCTTCCTCTTATGCTGCCATTGTCGTTCTTTTTTACGCCGGACTCATGGTCGGCGATCGGCGTTCCCGCGCTGCTCAGTCTTGCATATGTATCCTTATTCAGCATGCTGATTGGCTTCGTGTTCTGGTATCGAGGTCTTGCCCAAGGGGGAATTGCAGCGGTTGGGCAGCTCCAGCTTCTCCAGCCTTTTTTTGGACTGCTGCTTGCCTCAGTGATACTGCACGAGAAAGTAGGCTGGGCACTCGTAGCAGTGAATATCGCCGTTATCATGTGCGTTGCCGCAGCTCGGCGATTTGCAAAGTAAGGCAGACCATTAAGCATAAACTTCAAA
>NZ_JBSIOT010000483.1:0-932 GCF_053613335.1 Bacillus sp. LR--39
GCCTTCCACGAACGGAAAATAAATGACAGGCACATAGCATGTTCTCATTAATTCGTTGGCTGCGGCGGTCAAAAGGTGTGTTTTCCCTGATCCGGGCTGTCCTAAAAGAGCAATGCTGTTTTTTCGGCAATCCTTGATTTGTTCATAATCGGCAACATACTCTTTTGTACACTCAAATGCGTCTTTTATGGCCTGCGGCTTTCCCTCCGTGCGGAATTCCTTGAAGCCGAGCTGTCTGAAAGCGTGGGTAATCTCACTTGCACCCAGCAGCCGCTTCACTTTCCGTTCTGCCATGCAGCTGCACATCGTCCAGACTTCCAGGCCATTCTGCCTGACGAGATAACCTCCCTGATCCTTGCAGCGCAGGCAATCATACCTGCTTGCGTCTGATTCGGCCGGTTTGTCCGACAGTAATGGACGTCTCCCTCTTCTCAGCTCGTCCAAAATCTGTTCGATTGTTCGTTTTGTCATGTTTTTTCATCCTCTCATGCTGAATTGCGGCATTCTTTTTGGCTTGCTGCGCGAAAAATCGATCTTCAATGAATTTCGAGCAGTAGCGAAAAGCCTTGATTGTTTCAGAAGCGGCGGTCCGCCGGTTTTCAAAAGCCTGAAAGCATTCTTCAAGCCATTTGATTGTTTGTGTGACAGGAACGCCGATGGCAACAATGCGGGCGATGGCTTGATAATCTCTTGAGGAAGGATACACGGTGCGTCCTTCTTGAGCCGACCGTAATTGTGTAAACCGCTTCGCAATGTGATCCACTGCATCATCAGCAGCAGTATATTTGTTTGTTTTATCTATATCTGTACGGTCGTTTGTGTCCGGTGTCTGCGGCGAAAATGGCCGTTCTTTTAGACTCCCGTGTACAGTATTGTCCGATCTGAAGCTGAATTTTTTGGAATGCTTGACCGAAATCATCAGTCCGTATGGC
>NZ_JBSIOT010000484.1:0-932 GCF_053613335.1 Bacillus sp. LR--39
TTCTTCTTTTTTCGTCGTGTCTTTCAATTCATTAACTTGAACCGTTACAAGCTTTTGGCCGAAGCGGACCGTTAGTTCATCTCCCGGTTTTACGTCAGAGCTTGCTTTAGCTTGGTTTCCGTTAATAGAGATCCGCCCTTGGTCAGCTACTTCCTTCGCTAGTGTACGCCGTTTGATCAGCCGTGATACTTTCAAAAATTTATCTAATCTCATATCTATGATCTCGTCTCAGTTTGTTTTGCTTCATTCCACAGTTTGTCCATGTCCTCAAGGGACATATCAGCCAACTCGACTCCCTCTTCCTTCGCTGTTTCCTCAATGTACGAGAACCGTCTCCGGAATTTGTCATTAGTCATGGTCAGCGCTTCCTCTGGCTCTATTTTGTAGAAGCGGGCTACATTCACCAGCGCGAACAAAATGTCGCCAAACTCAGCTTTAAGATTGTGTTCGTGAGGAGCTTCAGAAACCTCAGAAGAAAACTCCTTCATTTCCTCACTTACCTTTTCCCAAATATCGCTGACGTCTTCCCAGTCAAAACCGACCTTCGCTGCTTTTTTCTGCTATTTAGCTGCTTTCGAAAGAGCTGGAAGGGTTTTCGGTACGCTGTCTAGTAATGATGATTCAGATGTATTTTTTTCGGCCTTTTTTATATCTTCCCAATTGGCTAAAACATCGTTTTCATCCTGAACCTTAACATCTTTAAACACATGGGGATGTCTTCGGACCATTTTTTCACTGATTCCTTTTATGACATCATCAATTGTGAAATAACCTTCATCTTCACCAATTTGCGCGTGAAGCAAGACCTGAAGCAAAACGTCGCCAAGCTCTTCGATCATATGGTCTGTGTCTTCTTCGTCAATAGCTTCGAGAAGCTCATAACATTCTTCAATCATGTACTGCTTTAATGACTGATGCGTCTGCTTTTTATC
>NZ_JBSIOT010000485.1:0-930 GCF_053613335.1 Bacillus sp. LR--39
ACCTTTTTTTCACTTGTGATAAAAACAGCATTCCCATGTTCTTCAGGCGAGTCCGCATAATGCCTTGCCTCTATCAGATATCCATTAGGGAGCACTGCCGTTTCATCAGCAGCTCCGCTAATTTGGTATTCAAAGGGAACATTTTTGCACTGCCATTGTTCAAATGTAAACAAACATGTCTGATATGATTTGACCACCTTCAGCCCTTTCGGAAAGTCCAGTACTCCTGAAGGACCGCCATTTTCCGCCCAATCGAGAAACTGCTGAATGTGATGGGCTGAAAAGGATGATGGAACGTTTTCATAAAGATAGTTTAATATTAGTTGAACTCCTCTTCTTTGTAAAGGCATCGGGAGGGCAAGCAATTGAGAGGAATTGATTTCAACTGATGTATTAGACTGGCTTGTGATTACTTTATTCATTTCATCTTTCGTTAATGACTGTAAGAATTGCTCATCTTCCGTCAGTGCTTCACTCACTTTCTGAAACCTTTTATGCACATCCGGAGATTCCTGCTTCAAAAACGGGAGCACTGTTTTTCTGAATCTGTTTCTTGTGTAGTCATCTTTGGCGTTGCTTTCATCCGTCCGGTAGCTCAAGCCGTTTTCACGGCAATAGTGAAGGATCTCTTCCTTTGTAATGGTTAAGAACGGCCTGATGATCCGCCCCGTGCCAAAACGTCTAACCGGCTGCATTCCCGCAAGTCCCGTTCCAAGCGTACCCTTAGCCAGTTTCATAAGCATTGTTTCAACCTGATCATCACCATGATGCGCAAGAGCTAGATAGTCCGCTTGGTGCTTCGACATGATTTCCTCAAAAAACTGGTAGCGGCAATCGCGTGCTGCAGCCTGCTTATTGAGTCCTTTTTCCTGTGCATATGCGGTTACATTGATTTGAGCCGTTTCGCACACGAGCTGTTCAGCTTTACAA
>NZ_JBSIOT010000486.1:0-928 GCF_053613335.1 Bacillus sp. LR--39
GATCACATTGCCCAGCTCGTCAAAAATTTGTACCGTTTCGATATGCTTGATGTCTTCCTCACGTTTTGTCAGAACAGTGACGGTCGCACCGTCAATGGCGAGCTCTACTATTTCTGTTTTTTGGCCGTTGAGCAGCACGTGATCGATTCTGCTTTTTAGATCAGCCGCTGTGCGTTCTCTGTATATGGTTGAAATCAAGTTAAAACCACCTCATTGTTGTTAAGAGTGACAGAATAACCGACCTTAAGTTCACTGGCCGTTCGGTATCTGCGGTGATTCAGGATGACTGTATCTTTGATTTGCAGCGTCTCATTTAATCCGCCTCTGAGCGTATACGCCAAATGAGCGGGTTTCATGTTTTCTATCGCTTCGATCAGCTCATTCATGTGCTGAAGGTCATCAACATTGATATCGACGTTAAATCGGTATTCGCCGGGAAGCAGGCGGACCTGTGCAGACGTTTTTTTCAAGAAACGGTTTACCGCCTGCTCAATGGCCCTGTATGTGATGGGCGGGATGTTCGACATTTTGGAAATGAGCCTCAATCGTCTGATCTCATCAGTGTCACCTGATTCCCGCGGTACGTTTAAAATCTTTTCCCAGCGGCTGAGCCCCCATGTCGCCGTCGGTACGAATAACTGATCCGTCAGATCAAATATGCTGTCATTTTGTTTATCAAACTCAGGCGCTTCCGCTTTCAGCAGCTCGGCCATTTCTTTAAGGCTGGTGAGAAACGGAGGCAGATACGCTGTCATGTCATCTTGTTTGCTCAATGATCTTCACCTGCCCAAGCTTAGGAATTTCCACGTCGCTCAGCACCAGATTTTCAGACGTGCCGTTGATTTGAATATTGGAGTAGTCACTGACTGATGGTGAATTATAGACGATATTGTTAATTTGAGAAAGGCGGATGACGTTATCTTCAAAC
>NZ_JBSIOT010000487.1:0-927 GCF_053613335.1 Bacillus sp. LR--39
CATATCAGTGTAAAAGTCGCTCTTGCAAAAACAGCAACTGCAGAACAAATGCAGATTCAGCAAGAGATCGTAAACGTATTAAAAGGGGCAGGAGCTGAGACAGTCGGCCTTCGATTTGAAGAGCTGCCTGAAGAAACGGTTGCTAAATTCCGGGCGCCGTCAGCTGAGAAAAAAACATTATTAAATATGGATAACCCGCCAGTCTTTCTTGCTGTAGCAAGCGGAAAAGGCGGCGTAGGCAAGTCAACTGTGTCGGTAAACCTAGCTATTTCTCTGGCTCGTCTAGGGAAAAAGGTTGGTTTAATTGATGCGGATATTTATGGGTTCAGTGTGCCGGACATGATGGGTATCACTGTGCGTCCAACAATTGAAGGAGAGAAACTTCTTCCTGTTGAACGCTTTGGAGTAAAGGTCATGTCAATGGGCTTTTTCGTAGAAGAAAATGCTCCGGTCGTATGGAGAGGGCCGATGCTCGGCAAAATGCTGAATAACTTTTTCCACGAAGTAGAGTGGGGAGAAGTAGACTATATCGTTCTTGATCTTCCGCCTGGTACAGGGGACGTTGCTCTCGATGTACATACAATGCTTCCGAGCTGCAAAGAAATTATCGTATCTACGCCGCATCCGACAGCTGCTTTTGTCGCGGCCAGAGCGGGCTCTATGGCGATTAAAACCGATCATGAGGTCGTGGGGGTCATAGAGAACATGGCTTATTATGAAAGTGCAAAGACAGGGGAAAGAGAATATGTCTTTGGAAAAGGCGGAGGAGATAAACTGGCTGAGGAACTAAACGTGCCTTTACTCGGCAGAATCCCATTGAAACAGCCCGATTGGGATAAGGACCAATTTGCTCCGTCTGTTTATGACGAAAATCATCCAATCGGAGAAATATATCAGGACATCGCAAAAAAAATAGATGTAAAAATG
>NZ_JBSIOT010000488.1:0-927 GCF_053613335.1 Bacillus sp. LR--39
TTTTTCATTCGCTGGATTTTTTAATAGAAGTCATGATTGGTTATGGAATGGCTTATCAGGAGCATCAAACCCTTAGAGGGATACAGCAGGAAATCAAATCAGAAATTGAAATCGCGGCAAATGTCCAGCAGACGCTGCTCGGAACTAAAGTTCCTCAGGAGGAAGCGCTGGATATCGGCGCCATCAGTGTTCCCGCTAAACAGATGAGCGGTGATTACTACCACTTTGTCAAAGACAAGGAATCCATCAATATCGCAATCGCGGACGTGATCGGAAAAGGCATTCCAGCGGCTTTATGCATGTCCATGATTAAATACGCAATGGACTCTTTGCCGGAAACGGGCATACACCCTTCTCAAGTGCTGAAAAATTTGAATCGTGTTGTTGAACAAAACGTTGATGCCAGTATGTTTATTACGATGTTTTATGCGAATTACAATATGGACAAGCATCAATTTACATATGCTTCAGCAGGACATGAACCGGGATTCTATTATTCTCAAAAGGACAACACGTTTTACGATTTAGAGGCCAAAGGACTCGTTCTTGGCATCTCACAGGACTATGACTACAAACAATTCGATCAGCATCTGGAAAAGGGCGATATGATTGTTTTATTTTCTGACGGCGTCACAGAATGCAGAACGGAAAACGGTTTCTTGGAGCGTCCTGATCTGCAGAAGCTCATTGAGGAACATATGTGTTCCTCCGCGCAGGAAATGGTCAAAAACATTTATGACAGCCTCCTCAAATTGCAGGATTTTCAGCTTCACGATGATTTTACGTTAATTGTTTTGCGAAGAAAGGTTTAACGTCTGTCAGACGAGGGTATAAAGCAACTAGTGATTTGAAGGAAAATTTGAGGTGATACGAATGAATATAAATGTTGATGTGAAGCAAAACGAGAATGATATACAAGTAAACATT
>NZ_JBSIOT010000489.1:0-926 GCF_053613335.1 Bacillus sp. LR--39
CAATTCCGACAATCATCGGTGAAATTAAACGTTTCCTCAGAGATAAAACATGGAGCGTTCATGTTCCGAGACGAATTAAAGAACTGGGTCCAAGAATCAAAATGGCGGTTGATCAGCTGACCACTGAAACACAAAGATCGCCGAAAGTCGAAGAGATTGCCGAATTCCTCGATGTTTCTGAAGAAGAGGTTCTTGAAACGATGGAAATGGGCAAAAGCTATCAAGCTTTATCCGTTGACCACAGCATTGAAGCGGATTCGGACGGAAGCACCGTCACGATTCTTGATATCGTCGGATCACAGGAGGACGGATATGAGCGGGTCAACCAGCAATTGATGCTGCAAAGCGTGCTTCATGTCCTTTCAGATCGTGAAAAACAAATCATAGACCTTACGTATATTCAAAACAAAAGCCAAAAAGAAACTGGGGACATTCTCGGTATATCTCAAATGCACGTCTCGCGCTTGCAACGCAAAGCTGTGAAGAAGCTCAGAGAGGCCTTGATTGAAGATCCCTCGATGGAGTTAATGTAATGATCCAGGTTGAAGAAAACGAGCATATTCAAACTCTAGTATATCAACTGAATAAAGAAGGGAAATCGATTTGCGGTGACAGCTTTTTTATGAAAGCTGATGATAAGGAGTTAATTTGCGCGGTTGCTGACGGACTGGGAAGTGGATCACTTGCTAACGAATCCTCTGCAGCCATCAAAGACTTAGTGGAAAACTATGCGAATGAAGACGTAGAAAGCATTATCGAACGCTGTAATCAGGCGATGAAAAACAAAAGAGGCGCTACAGCATCTATCCTGAAAATCAATTTTGAGCAAAGGCAGTTTACGTACTGCTCTATCGGAAATGTACGGTTTATTCTGCATTCCCCGTCTGGTGAAAGCTTTTATCCTCTGCCGATTTCGGGCTATTTAT
>NZ_JBSIOT010000490.1:0-925 GCF_053613335.1 Bacillus sp. LR--39
GGATTCATTTTTTCTCCTCCTTTTTCCTAAACTCTCTCATTATACGATTCACTATGAAAAATGTTTCACTTCATGAGAAAGCTCCGGCTTAACGGGCTGCCGGCAAACGTGGTACACTTATGGCCAAAGGTATTTTATCACAAATACTGGATGGCAGAAAAACTTAAATATGACAGCAAAGGGGAAATGGGATATGACCGATCAACGCCATAATGTTTATTTTTTTCACAAACAGGATCAGGAAACGAACGAACAAGCCCGCTCGTTAACACAATTGGCGGAAGAGCATGGATTTACCGTTGTAAACCAGCACTCAGACGCCAATATTATCGCTAGCATTGGCGGGGACGGCACATTTTTGCAGGCAGTCAGAAAGGCGAATTTTCGTGACGACTGCTTGTACGTCGGCATTACCAAAAAGGGGAAAGCTCATTTATATTGCGACTTTCATAGTGATGAGCGAGAAAAAATGGTCGATGCAATGACGTTTGAACAAATTGAAGTGAGAAAATACCCGCTGATTGAAGTGACAGTGGATCAAGCCAGTCCTTTTCACTGCTTAAACGAGGTATCCATCCGTTCAAGCATCATCAAAACCTTTGTGATGGACGTGCTGATTGACGATCTGCACTTTGAAACGTTTAGAGGTGACGGAATGATTATCTCAACGCCTACAGGGAGCACCGCCTATAACAAGTCTGTTGCAGGAGCGGTTGTTGATCCATTGCTTCCATCCATGCAGGTATCAGAGCTTGCATCCCTTAACAATAACACCTACCGGACACTCGGCTCGCCATTTGTCCTCAGCTCTGACCGAAAGCTGACCCTTCGTGTGGTGCAAGACGGAAATGAGCACCCAATTATCGGCTTGGACAATGAAGCACTCAGCACGAGAAATGTGAAAACGATTGAAATTAAACTGTCT
>NZ_JBSIOT010000491.1:0-925 GCF_053613335.1 Bacillus sp. LR--39
GGCCCTGAGCCGTGGAAAGTGGCTTATGTAGAGCCTTCCAGACGTCCGGCAGACGGCCGCTACGGGGAGAACCCGAACAGACTGTATCAGCATCATCAGTTCCAGGTCATTATTAAACCGTCACCTGATAACATTCAAGAGCTGTATTTGGATTCCTTGCGTGCTCTTGGAATTGATCCGCTTGAGCACGATATTCGCTTTGTTGAAGACAACTGGGAGAATCCGTCTTTAGGCTGCGCGGGTCTAGGCTGGGAAGTTTGGCTTGACGGAATGGAAATAACACAATTTACGTATTTCCAGCAGGTCGGGGGATTAGAGTGTAAACCCGTTTCTGTAGAGATTACGTATGGAATAGAGCGTCTCGCGTCTTATATCCAGGATAAAGAAAACGTGTTTGACTTGGAATGGACGTCAGGGTTTACAGTAAAAGATTTATTCATGATGGCTGAATATGAGCATTCTGTTTATACGTTTGAAACATCAGACGTCGATATGTTGTTCCAATTGTTCAGCACATATGAAAAAGAAGCGATCAAGCAAATGGATAACGGACTTGTTCATCCAGCGTATGACTATGTGCTGAAATGCTCGCACACCTTCAATCTGCTTGACGCCAAAGGTGCGATCTCTGTTACCGAGCGGACGGGCTATATCGCAAGAGTGCGGAATTTAGCTAGAAAAGTAGCAAAAACCTATTATGAGGAACGAGAAAAACTAGGGTTCCCAATGCTTAAAGGGGAGGGTTCTTCTCATGAGTAAACAGGATTTACTTTTAGAGATCGGATTAGAGGAAATGCCGGCGCGCTTTTTGAATGAAAGCATGGTTCAGCTTGGCGACAAGCTGACAGGCTGGCTTAAAGAAAAAAATATTACTCACGGTGAAGTGAAACTCTTCAATACACCGAGACGTCTTGCTGTGTTCGTT
>NZ_JBSIOT010000492.1:0-925 GCF_053613335.1 Bacillus sp. LR--39
CCTTCTTCAAGAAAAGCTGCGGCAGACCAAATCGTTGTTTCAGTGGGACCGTATAAGTTCGTGACTGAACAATGAAGGTCTTGAAGCGCCTGCAAAAGACCGCTCGGCAGCGCCTCGCCTCCTACAAGCACTCTAAGCCCCCGAAGTTTCTCAGGTTCACTCGTTACCAAAGCGTGCCACAGTGTCGGTGTCGCCTGCATGATCTTAATATCGAAATTTTCAATCATTTGAGCTAATGCATGCGGCTCACGGATCGTTTCTTTCCTTGCGATCACAATTCTCGCTCCGCTAATCAGCGGAAGATATAACTCCAATGCTGAAATATCAAAAGCGACAGTCGTCACAGCCAACACCCTGTCTTCTTCTCCTAGAGAACACGCCTCCTTCATGGACAGCAGAAAATTGCTTAAGCTTTTCTGTGTCACAACGACACCCTTCGGTCTTCCTGTTGATCCTGAGGTATAGATGATATACGCAGGATGGTCAAGAGAAACCGATACATCCGGATTTTCCGGCGAATAGCGTTTTATAATCTCCTGTGTAACAGCCTGATCAAGCACAAGCTCCGGTACAGCCAGGTTATCAGGCAGACTGGCTGCTATTTCCTCAGTCGTTATGATGCATGAAGGTTTCGCATCCTCCAGCATGTAAGAAATGCGGTCCGCTGGAAACTCCGGATCAAGTGGGAGATACGCCGCACCAGTCTTGAGCACACCAAGCATTGAGGCCACCATCTCAGGGGAACGCGGCAGCGCCAAAGCGACAAATTGCTCCGGACCAATCCCTTTTTCGATCAACAGACGCGCGAGACGGTTTGCCTCTTCATTGAGCTTTCGATAGTTGACTTGAATGTCATCACACATGAGAGCGATACGTTCTGGCGTAAGAACTGCCTGCTTTTCGAACATGTCCTGAAGGCTGACCA
>NZ_JBSIOT010000493.1:0-924 GCF_053613335.1 Bacillus sp. LR--39
TGTTGTACTTATCGTTGCATTTTTGACACCCATCCTTTTGCATCGGTTTAAACTCAGCATCCCGGTTGTTGTTGCTGAAATCATTATGGGTCTGATTATTGGGAAAAGCGGCCTTAATTTAGTTGTGGAGGGTGACACCTGGCTCCAGACACTCTCTATGCTCGGATTTATCTTTTTAATGTTTTTAAGCGGGCTTGAAATTGATTTTTCATCGTTTGAGAAAGGAAAGAAAAAGCAGTTCCTGCCGAACGGCAAAGAGGCGCCTAATACGTTTGCTGCGGCATCTATTATTTTCGTCGGTATTTTTATTTTATCATTGCTCTTGTCCTATGGGTTCGTCTTGGCCGGATTTATCCAAAATGCATTTTTAATGACCCTTATTATTTCAACGATATCGTTAGGCGTTGTCGTTCCAACATTAAAAGAAGAACGGATCATGAATTCGAATATCGGGCAGATTATTTTGCTTGTTGCTGTTATTGCTGATTTGGCCACGATGATTCTTCTTGCTGTTTTTTCTTCTTTATACGGAGAGGACAGCGGAAACATGTGGCTCCTGATGATTCTGTTTGCAGCCGGAGTGGTGCTTTACTTTTTCGGCCGGGTCTTTAAACATCGCTCTTTTGTGCAGTCCATGTCAAAAGGGACGATCCAGATCGGGACGCGTGCCATTTTTACGTTAATTATTGTACTCGTTGCCCTGTCTGAATCACTTGGGGCGGAAAATATTCTCGGCGCTTTCTTAGCGGGGGTTCTCGTTTCCCTGCTTTCGCCAAACAAAGAACTTGTTCAGCAGCTGGATTCATTTGGTTATGGGTTCTTAATACCGATTTTCTTTGTGATGGTCGGTGTGAAGCTGGATATTTGGACTCTTTTCCAGGATAAAACAATTTTAATCATGATTCCGCTCCTGCTGCTGGCGCT
>NZ_JBSIOT010000494.1:0-923 GCF_053613335.1 Bacillus sp. LR--39
AGCGAAAATGGGATGAAGTTTATAAAAAAATAAAACTAATAAGTGAAGTTTTTGATAGCATAACAAAGTAGAGAAAAGATTTTGAGGAAGTATGCACTTCAGATTTATTACATCAATAGGAAGGATGGTGATCTTCTTGTTCAGAGCATTAAAACCGTTGCTTGTATTAGCGCTGTTAACTGTGGTTTTCGTCCTTGGGGGATGCAGCAATGCTTCAGTACTAGATCCGAAAGGACCTGTAGCTGAACAGCAAAGTGATTTAATCCTGTTATCTATCGGATTTATGCTGTTTATCGTCGGGGTCGTCTTTGTTCTATTTACCATTATTTTAGTAAAATACCGCGACCGTAAAGGCAAAGATAATGGATCTTATAACCCAGAAATTCACGGTAACACGTTTTTAGAAGTAGTCTGGACAGTGATCCCAATTTTAATCGTCATTGCACTTTCTGTGCCAACAGTACAGACGATATATTCGTTAGAAAAAGCTCCTGAAGCAACAAAAGACAAAGAGCCTCTTGTTGTTTATGCTACTTCGGTAGACTGGAAATGGGTATTCAGCTACCCTGAACAGGATATTGAAACGGTCAACTACTTAAACATTCCTGTCGACCGCCCGATCTTGTTCAAAATCTCATCTGCAGATTCAATGGCTTCGCTATGGATTCCTCAGCTTGGAGGGCAAAAATATGCGATGGCAGGAATGCTGATGGATCAATACTTACAGGCTGACAAAGTGGGTACTTACGAAGGCCGCAACGCGAACTTCACAGGTGAACATTTTGCAGACCAAGAGTTTGATGTGAATGCAGTCACAGAAAAAGACTTTAACAGCTGGGTGAAAAAGACTCAGAACGAGGCTCCTAAGCTGACAAAAGAGAAGTATGATGAATTGATGCTTCCTGAAAATGTGGACGAATTAA
>NZ_JBSIOT010000495.1:0-922 GCF_053613335.1 Bacillus sp. LR--39
TTAGTACACTTTATAGATATCGTTACGCTCGGATTGACGGTATGGGCCGTACTCTCCTCCGACATCCACACTCTCATCCCAGTCAATACCTAGCCACTTCAGATAATTCAGCTGGCTTTGTTCTCCGCCCTCAATATTGCGCTTTTTATCTGTATCCTCAACTCGGATGATAAACTTACCGCCTTGATTGCGGGCAAATAAATAATTAAAAAGCGCCGTTCTGGCATTTCCAATATGCAAATGTCCGGTTGGACTCGGTGCATAACGGACGCGTACTTCGTTTCCCATTTTTAAATACTTCCTTTCATGTCATGTATGGCCTCAGGCAAAAATGTATGAATCTATTCTACCACCAAATAGACCCGGCATCAAAACAAGTTAGCCTTTTTGTATCAGTACTGTCGCCTGAGCCGCTATTCCTTCCGCCCGGCCTGTAAATCCAAGCTTTTCTGTCGTTGTTGCTTTTACATTTACTTGAGAAACATCTGCCTCAAGGCCTTCAGCAATTCTTTTTCTCATATCTTCTATGTACGGCAGCATCTTCGGCTTTTGCGCTATGATGGTGCAATCAATGTTCCCAAGGACATACCCCTTCTGTTTCACGATTCCCCAGACATGCTGAAGTAATTTGAAAGAATCTGCGTCCTTGAACTCGGGATCTGTGTCAGGAAAATGCTTGCCGATGTCTCCTTCACCCACAGCTCCCAGGCAGGCGTCAGCGACAGTATGCAGCAATACGTCTGCATCAGAATGGCCAAGCAGCCCTTTTTCGTACGGGATTTCAATTCCGCCAATAATGAGAGGACGGCCCTCCACTAATTGATGCACATCAAATCCTTGTCCAATTCTAAACATGTTTATTCCCACTTTCTGATTCCATGATAGATTCAGCTGACGTCAAATCGTCTGGCGTCGTCAGCTT
>NZ_JBSIOT010000496.1:0-922 GCF_053613335.1 Bacillus sp. LR--39
ATCCACCAGCAGCTCAATCTTTCCTTCGCTTACACGCTAACAGAACGGTTTGTTCATGCGTTTGGCGAGCAGAAGGATGGCGTGTGGTGCTACCCAAAGCCGGAAACGATTGCAGAACTCGATTATCAGGATCTGCGTGATCTGCAATTCAGCATGAGAAAAGCGGAATACACCATTGATACATCAAGGATGATCGCAGAAGGCACACTCAGCTTGTCAGAGCTGCCGCATATGGCGGATGAAGACATTATGAAGAAACTGATCAAAATCAGGGGTATCGGCCCGTGGACCGTGCAAAATATCCTCATGTTCGGACTTGGCCGTCCCAATTTATTCCCGCTTGCCGATATTGGCCTCCAGAATGCCATCAAACGCCACTTTCAGCTGGACGATAAGCCGGCAAAGGATGTCATGCTGGCGATGAGCAAGGAGTGGGAGCCTTATTTAAGCTATGCGTCTTTGTATTTGTGGAGAAGTATAGAATAATTCATCTGACAATGAAGGAAATCCTGCAAACGTGTTATACTAGAAAGATGTGAAAAAACCATTTCACTTTCTGCCATCTGCAGAAAGCTTTATATAGAAACGGAGAGAACAACGTGAACCAACAAAAGAAACAGGCGCCTGTCGAACTGAAGGTCGGACAAACCTTTCCGCTGACGATTAAGCGTCTCGGCATTAACGGAGAAGGTGTCGGCTATTTTAAGAAAAAAGTCGTCTTCGTGCCCGGCGCGCTTCCTGGCGAAGAAGTTGTTGTGCAGGCCACAAAGGTCCAGCCGAAGTTTTCGGAGGGCCGCATTAAGAAAATCCGCAAGGCGTCTGAGCACCGGGTGGCACCGCCTTGCCCTGTTTATGAACAATGCGGCGGCTGTCAGCTTCAGCACCTTGCATACAGCCAGCAGCTACGGGAAAAACGCGATAT
>NZ_JBSIOT010000497.1:0-922 GCF_053613335.1 Bacillus sp. LR--39
AAAAAAGCGCCGCTGGCGGCGCTTTTCGAAGAGAGCTTGTCCGGTGACAAGCAGGGTTATGCGGTGTTTTGTCAGGCGGCTGGCGAATTTCCGTCAAGGCTGTCGAGAAAGATCGCTCTGCCCGCCATCAGCTGAGCCGGCTTATCGTCAAGAAAAATGGCTCGGCCGGCAAACTCGGCATCTCCCTTCGGCTGAGACGAAAAACTTAAAACGACAAGGCTTGCAAAGACGGCAGTCAACGCAACGGCAATCATCTTTTTCACTTTAACTCCTCCGTTCTTTTAAGAATTTGGTCTCTTGCATGATGAGATTCTTCAAAATATTCGGCAGCTTTGTCTGCATCTCCATTTTCTTTATAGTAAAGTGCGATATCAAATGTTAATTCCGCTACATCCGTCCAGAGATTGATCGTTTTAAGATATTCTAAAGCATGTTCAACCGCAAGTGGATCCTGTTCATCATACAGAGCATGAATAAGTTTAAATTTCGACAAATATTCCCTTTCTCCTGCTTTTTCCGCACGGAAAAATCCTTTTTCATACAATTTGCGTGCTTCTTTGACAACATTTGATTTGTACAGCACATGTGTCAGTTCAAACATGGAATGGATGCCGTAAACCGATTCTTCATGCTCTTTGATAAGCAGCGCTTCTTTGAAATGATGTTCAGCCAATGTGAGGAGGTTGCGATTGACATAGCTCAACCCTAAGTTGTGGTGAGCCATGCCGAGGAGGACATGATGTTTGATCAGTGCCGCGTCTTTAAGGGCTTGCTTGTAATGCTGTTCGGCTTCATCAAAACGAAATAAATCGAGTTTATTTGCCCCGATCAGCATATCGTTGCTGATCGCTTTTTGAATGTAATCATCATGTGCTTTGAAGGTTTTTAGAGCTGTTTTCGCATGGTTTAAGGAAAGGAAATT
>NZ_JBSIOT010000498.1:0-921 GCF_053613335.1 Bacillus sp. LR--39
CGACGAGCTCCCTGATTTTGCCCGCGACAAATTGGCCTTCGCCAAATTCGTTGTCGCCTCTGAAGTAGGAGATTTTCGCCCCTTCGTCATTTTCGGTCCAGAGGTTTTTCGGCTTTCTGTTTGAGTTGTTCTGAATCACTTCATTGGCCGCGTTCAATATCCGCTTTGTCGATCTGTAGTTTTGTTCGAGCAGAATGACGCTCGCATTCGGATAGTCTTTTTCAAACGACAGGATGTTGGCGATATCCGCTCCGCGCCATCTGTAGATCGACTGGTCGGAGTCCCCGACAACGCAGATGTTTTGGAAGCGCTGCGCCATTTTTTTGACGAGCAAATACTGCGCCCTGTTCGTATCCTGATACTCATCGACATGAATGTATTGGAATTTCCGCTGGTAGTATTCAAGCACTTCCGGCACCCGGTCAAACAGGACAATCGTCGTCATAATCAAATCGTCAAAATCGAGCGACTGGTTTTTCCGCAGTTTCTTCTGATAATCTTTGTAGACATCGCTGACGACTTGTTCAAAAAAACCGCCAGCTGTTTTCTCGTATTCTTCCGGGGCGATCAACTCGTTTTTCGCACTGCTGATCGATCCTAGTATGCTTCTCGGATCGAATTTTTTCGGATCGATGTTTCTTTCTTTCAGGATTCCTTTAATGACGGAAAGCTGGTCAGACGTATCAAGAATCGAGAAATTCCGGTTGATGCCGATTCTGTCGATGTCTCTCCGCAAAATTCTGACGCACATGCTGTGGAACGTCGAAATCCAGATGTCATCCGCTCCCGGTCCGAGAATGCTTTCCACACGTTCTTTCATTTCTCTGGCCGCTTTGTTCGTAAATGTAATCGCCAGTATGTTCCACGGGGCAACGCGCTTCTCCGCCATTAAATACGCAATGCGGTGCGTCAATACCCGCG
>NZ_JBSIOT010000499.1:0-919 GCF_053613335.1 Bacillus sp. LR--39
TTGACGATAAAATATAATGAGGTGAAAAAAATGAAAAAATTTATTGCTTTACTGTTCTTTATATTGCTTCTTTCGGGTTGCGGGGTTAATAGTCAAAAGAGTCAAGGTGAAGATGTATCGCCAGACAGTAACATTGAAACAAAGGAAGGTACTTATGTAGGGTTAGCTGATACTCATACAATAGAAGTAACAGTAGATAATGAGCCGGTTAGTCTTGATATCACTGAAGAATCGACAAGTGATCTTGATAAGTTTAACAGTGGAGATAAGGTCACGATTACATATGAAAAAAATGATGAGGGTCAGCTTCTGTTAAAAGATATTGAACGTGCCAACTAAGATATAGGGAGGAACCTGAAATTTTGAAATCTTGCAAACAATTGATAGTGTGTTCACTTGCTGCAATCTTATTATTGATTCCATCAGTTTCTTTTGCAGCAGACTCAAACATCTCAGTTAAATTGTCAAATTATATTGGAAATAAATCTAGCATCAGTCTATCGCCAACAGGATTTTATAAAGTAACTGGAGATAATGTTGCTGTTACGGATCGTTTTGCAGGCGCTTCACGATACGAAACTGCGACTCTTGCATCCAACAGCCAGTGGAAAAATCCTAATACAGTGATATTGGTGAACCGAGATATTTTTATTGATGCATTGCCTGTTATTCCATTGGCGAAAAAACTGAACGCACCAGTTTTATTTACTCAGCCTGACACGTTAACAAAAACTACTGAAAGACAAATTGCTAAGTTTAACCCTGATAATATTTTAATCATTGGGGGAGCGCGAAGCATTTCAAAAGATGTAGAAAACAACCTGAAATCATATGGCGCTGTGAAAAGGATAAGCGGAAAAAATAGATATGTCTTATCAGAAAATATTGCAAAGCAAATGGGCAGCTATGATAAAGCGAT
>NZ_JBSIOT010000500.1:0-919 GCF_053613335.1 Bacillus sp. LR--39
GACCACAGCTCTGAATCATTTAGAGCAGGAAGGGTTTATTGAGAGATCCAGAAATAATAATGACCGCCGCACTGTATGGATTACGCTTTCTGAATCGGGCCGGGGAGCGGCTGAACAAATGATCGAAACCCGCCAGCAGCTGATTGACGGCATGTTTGAACGTTTAACAGCTGAAGAGAAAAAGACGTTCTTGGCGATTATTGCGAAGCTGGCTCAATAGGGATAATAAAAGCCGGTGCGCGAAGCGCCGGCTTTATAGAGATTATTCCATACCGCTCAGCCGTTTGCCTGCGACGGCATAATGGTCTTTTCTCATTTCTTCTATAAAGACAACAATTTTTTCTTCAGAAGCACCGGTTGTTTCCTTTACGGCTTCTGTTACTTTCTCGACAAGATTGCGTTTTTGCTCGTCTGTACGGCCTTCGAGCATTTTGACAGTTACGTATGGCATGGGTGCTGAATCCTCCTTTATCTCGTTTCCTCTCTTTAGAAAAAGAGGCTTCTTATAGTATACTGAATAAAGTAAATTCTTGCATTTTGAGAAAGAGGGATATCTCACTTGGACCGTTTTTTATATTATCCGTTATCTTTAATGCCATACCTCGTCATCACGCTAATTGTGTCGTTTACGATGCACGAGCTTGCCCACGCTTATGTCGCATACAAATTCGGTGACGATACGGCGAAAAAACAAGGAAGACTGACGCTGAATCCCATTAAACACCTTGATCCGTTCGGAACCATTTTGATTCTGGTGGCCGGATTCGGGTGGGCGCGCCCCATTCCCGTGAATCGCCGTTTCTTTAAGAAACCCCGGCTTGCTGGTGTGCTCGTATCTATAGCCGGGCCCGTCAGTAACCTGATTCTTGCGTTTATTGGTTTCTTTTTGTTAGTGTTGATGCATGCGTACGGAATGGAA
>NZ_JBSIOT010000501.1:0-918 GCF_053613335.1 Bacillus sp. LR--39
ATTGCCTTTCGTTTTCTGCTCGGACTGGCGGTTGGCTGCGCTTCTGTAACGGTTCCAACCTTTTTAGCGGAAATTTCGCCGGCAGAACGCAGGGGACGAATCGTGACACAAAATGAACTGATGATCGTAATTGGCCAGCTTCTGGCATACACCTTTAACGCCATTATTGGCAGCACAGTGGGGGAGAGCGCAAATGTATGGCGGTATATGCTGGTCATCGCGACACTTCCGGCAGTTGTCTTATGGTTCGGAATGCTCATCGTGCCTGAAAGCCCGCGCTGGCTGGCAGCTAAAGGCAGAATGGGTGACGCCCTGCGGGTGCTTTGGCAAATCCGTGAAGACAGTCAGGCACAGCAGGAAATAAAAGAAATCAAACATGCGATTAAGGGCACAGCAAAAAAGGCCGGCTTTCATGATTTTCAAGAGCCATGGATCAGGCGCATTCTATTCATTGGGATTGGAATCGCCATCGTACAGCAAATTACCGGTGTCAATTCGATTATGTACTATGGGACGGAAATTCTGAGAGAAGCCGGTTTTCAAACAGAAGCTGCATTAATCGGCAATATTGCAAACGGTGTTATTTCAGTTATTGCGGTCATTTTTGGGATATGGCTTCTCGGCAAAGTCCGCCGCCGGCCCATGCTGATCATCGGACAGATTGGCACGATGACAGCCCTTCTGCTGATCGGGATTTTATCCATTGTCCTTGAAGGAACACCCGCCCTGCCATATGTTGTGTTGAGTTTGACCGTTTTGTTTCTTGCGTTTCAGCAGACTGCCATTTCTACGGTGACGTGGCTGATGCTCTCGGAAATCTTTCCTATGCATGTGCGGGGGCTTGGCATGGGGATCAGCACCTTCTGCTTGTGGACAGCTAACTTTCTCATTGGATTCACCTTTCCCATTTTGCTCAAT
>NZ_JBSIOT010000502.1:0-912 GCF_053613335.1 Bacillus sp. LR--39
CTGCGCGTCGGCATGCTTGATATTCCGTTCTGGCAGGCGGCTGTCGGAATCGGGATCACACTGCTCACCATTGTCATACTGGCCGTTATCGGCGCCAGAATTTATAAAGGCGGTGTATTAATTTACGGCAATTCAAGCGCGTTCAAAGCGATCAAACAAGCGCTACGTTTAGCGAAAAACTGATTGGAAAACAGCCTGGGGATTCTCAGGCTGTTTCTTTATTGACAGAACGTGCATTCGCAAGAATTCGGTGCTAAAATAAGGGTACTTCATCCTGGAAAGGAGCAGAATGTTGACTGATCTAACCTTTATTCATGCGGCAGATCTTCATCTTGACAGCCCGTTTTACGGGATATCGCATCTGCCGGAGCCGATTTTTGCCCGGATTAAAGAAAGCACGTTTGCAAGCGTGAGACATATGATAGACGCCGCAGTGAGAGAGTACGTTGATTTCATTTTGCTGGCGGGAGATCTGTTTGATGAAGCCAATCGAAGCTTAAAGGCTCAGCTCTTTTTGAAAAAACAGTTTGAAAGACTCAGAGAGTGCGGGATTTCGGTATACGTCATCTTTGGGAATCACGATCATCTTGGCGGTGAGTGGACGCCGATTGAATGGCCTGAGAATGTCCATATTTTTTCGTCCGCTGTTCCAGAAGAAAAATCATTTTTTAAAGAAGGCAGGCGCATAGCAAGCATTTACGGCTTCAGCTATCAAGCCAGAGCAGTGACGGAAAACCAAGCCGCCCGCTATCGGAGATCAACTGACGCACCGTTTCATATCGGCATGCTCCACGGCACGCTCTCAGGATCTGAAGGACACGATCCGTATTGCCCGTTTACCCATGACGACCTCGTGAAAAGCGGGATGGATTATTGGGCGCTTGGCCATATACATAAACGCCAGGTTCTATC
>NZ_JBSIOT010000503.1:0-912 GCF_053613335.1 Bacillus sp. LR--39
AATTCCAAATTATTATACAGCATTTGGATCTGCTTGGTTAGACCTTCGTGGAAATTTTCGTAAGGAAATGGACAGGCAGGGGCAGCCATCTGCCCCGGCCTGATTCATCAGAGCTTTCTTAAGCGCGAACAGATTTCATCAGTGACCTCAGCCGTTGTGCTTTGTCCCCCAATGTCGCGTGTTTTGATGCCGTTGGCAGTCACTTGCTCCATTACATCCAGAATTTTCGCCCCCAGCTCTTCCTCTCCGAAGTGGTCGAGCATCAGCTTCGCTGTCCAAATCTGGCCGATCGGATTGGCAAGGCCCTGTCCGGCAATGTCAGGAGCTGAGCCGTGAACCGGTTCAAACATGGACGGATATTTGCCGGATGGATTGATGTTCGCAGAAGGCGCAATGCCGATGCTTCCCATCAGGCTTGAGCTGATGTCGGTTAAAATATCACCGAACAAGTTGCTCGCCACAATGACATCAAACGTTTCCGGACGCGTCACAAAAAAAGCGGCCAGCGCATCAATATGCTGAGATGATGTTTCGATTCCGCTATAATCAGCGGCTGTCTGCTGAAAGACTTCATCCCAAAACGGCATCGCGTGATAAATGCCGTTAGACTTTGTGGCGCTTGTCACATGGCTGCGCCGTTTTTTCGCCAATTCGAAGGCAAAGCGCATGACACGTTCTGTCGCTTTTCTCGTAAACACGGCATTCTGGATGGCGATTTCATCATCGCCTCTGTGAATGCGCCCGCCGACTTCACTGTATTCACCTTCACTGTTCTCGCGAATCACCACGAAGTCAAAATCATTTGGATGCAGAAGCGGCGACGTAATGCCTACCATTTGTTTGGCGGGTCTCATATTAATGGAAAGCTCAAGCTCCCTCCGGATTTTCAGCAGCAGTCCCCATAACGATATA
>NZ_JBSIOT010000504.1:0-911 GCF_053613335.1 Bacillus sp. LR--39
ATCCGGAGCTGACAGAAGATCATCGAGTGACACAGCTGTTTGTTGAAATGGTTGAGGAATATAAGCAGAAGGCACTTGTATAAAACAGTTGAAAGCTGTGGAAACTTATAGTACATTATAAGCACAAATAAAGATCGAAAAGCGTTGATAGGAACTAGTAGGGAGCCTCTCTTTCTAAGAGAGCCGATGGTTGGTGCGAATCGGTGAAAGATGCTGTCTGAATCCATCCTTGAGCGAAATGCTGAAACAAGTAGGCATTTACGGGATAACCGTTATGTTTGAAAGTGGAAAACGAGTCTTTGATTTGTTTTCAATCAGGGTGGCAACGCGAGAGCTCTCGTCCCTTTATGGGGATGAGGGCTCTTTTTATTTTCGACAAATCAATAAAAAAAGGAGTGTTTCGCATGCTTGATACGAAAATGCTGAGAGCGAATTTTCAAGAAATTAAAGCAAAGCTTGTACACAAAGGCGAAGACTTAACTGATTTTGATAAGTTTGAGGCGCTGGATGATAGACGAAGAGAGCTTATCGGCAAGGTAGAAGAGTTAAAAGGAAAACGAAATGAAGTTTCTCAGCAGGTTGCTGTGCTGAAGCGTGCGAAAAAAGACGCGGATCACATTATTAAAGAAATGCGTGAAGTCGGCGAGGAAATTAAAAAGCTTGATGAAGAATTGCGAACAGTGGAAGCTGAGCTTGATACAATCCTTCTCTCAATCCCAAATATTCCGCATGAGTCTGTACCTGTCGGTGAAACAGAAGACGACAACGTAGAAGTGCGTAAATGGGGTGAAAAGCCTTCATTTTCTTACGAGCCGAAGCCGCACTGGGATATTGCGGATGAGCTGGGTATTCTGGATTTTGAACGTGCTGCCAAAGTAACAGGAAGCCGTTTCGTGTTCTATAAAGGCTTA
>NZ_JBSIOT010000505.1:0-910 GCF_053613335.1 Bacillus sp. LR--39
ATCATCAAACCAGACTGTGCCTGTCGCACTCTTTTGGAACAGAATACTAATATCTACTTTATTGATCGGCTTTGTTTTAGGGATGACGACAGCTGCCCGGTTCCATTCCTGTGTTCCAGAAGGGAATTTCGCATTGTAGACGCCTGTGCTGCCGTCAGCGTAAGTGACATTCGCCTGCAGAGAATAGTCTTTTTCATCTGTAAATTTGACGCTGCTTGCTTTCGACATTCCTGTCAGTGTGAGATAAACCGGTTTGTCATTTGCGCTTTGCCCTAAGACAACGGTTTGTTTTGTTACTGATCCGGCTTGGGACGCACTGGTCCGGGCAGCTTTTAATGATACATCATCATTAAAGCCTTCTTCAGAATCAACGGATGCTCCGCTTACATTCCAGTTTTCCGTCGCTGATGTGAAGCTGCTGTTTTGAACTGGGTTATAGCTTGACGATACTTCGCCTTTTTCCAGCTGGACTTCATCGAACCATGCTTTTCCTTTGCCATCTTTATCATTATGATCGACTTCCATATACACAACGGCTTTTCCTGCATTTGCTGGAGTCGTAAAAGTGATTTGCCGTTTTGTCCAGTCATTTTTTCCGGCTAATGCACTGTATTCATTGTGAATCCATTGAATTCGTTTTTGATCTTTGTCTCGCAAATCAATGTTAAAGTAGGCTCTTGTTTTTGCTAGATCTGTTTTGATTTTCCCGCTTAATGTATAGGTTGTATTCGGCTCCAGTTCAACTGTTTGTGTCGCTGACGAAAACCCGTGATCGGTTCCGGCAGACGTTGATTGACTCAAGATTTCCAATGCCTTTGATCCGGAAAGAACTCCGCTTTTATCGGTGATAATTGAGATTTTGCCGCTGTCTTTAGAGGCAGTCAGATTCCAGCCGGATTTTTGTGCTTCA
>NZ_JBSIOT010000506.1:0-909 GCF_053613335.1 Bacillus sp. LR--39
AGGTAGCGGATCAGTTGATCAATGGTTTTTTTGAAGGAGAGGCAGATGAATTTGAATCGATCTTTGACTCGCTGCTTCCGCATAATGATGAGTATTTTGTGCTGAAGGATTTCAGCTCATATGCAGATGCACAGGAGCGAATTCAAGCTGATTATCGGGAGCGAAGGAAATGGTCTGAGCGTTCGATTGTAAACATTGCTCATTCTGGATATTTCTCCAGCGACCGCACGATCCGGGAATATGCGAAGGACATTTGGGGCATCAAGCCGATGATGTGAAAAAGCCGCTGTATAAGCGGCTTTTTTTGTTCACAGATTCATTGAATTGATTGTAAAGGATAAGAACGTCGCAAATGCACTCCATAAAAAATAAGGCAAAAGAAGATAGCTTGCGGCTCTGCTGTATTTTTTGGCAATGATCAGTAATACGATTGCTGTGATGGCGACAAGCAGGCAGTCAAGCGATGCAGCCAGCAGATTTTTTTGCGTAAACTGGAAATAGCTGAAGGCTTGATTGAGCACGTAATTTATCAAAAGTGTAAACCAAAAGCTTTTCGCACCTTTAAATGAAAACGCAGCATATACAATGGCTGCTGAAAGGGAGATCAGGGCAAACAGGATGGCCCAAATGATGCCGATCGCAGTTCCGCTTGGCGTCCAGTCCGGTTTTTTCAATGAATTGTACCATTCTTGGTCCACAGGAAACAGGTAGCCTGCGGCTGAAAACAGCGCATATGTAATCACAAAAACGGCTAAAGCGCCGACAATCTTTTTCATATTTGCAACCTCCGCATGTATTTAATTACCCTTTATCTTATAAAGATCAAACCCCCGATATGCGGGGGAAATGATGGTCTTAAATAAGTTGCCGCAATGCGTTTGCTTTAATGCGTTCATATTCAAAAGCTGA
>NZ_JBSIOT010000507.1:0-909 GCF_053613335.1 Bacillus sp. LR--39
CTTGCAAGCGACATGGCTTCAGGGGCGGGGGCGGGAGCCATTTTAATCGGCTGGATCATCACCGGAGTCGGCATGATTGCCCTGGCATTCTCTTTCCAAAACTTGACGACGAAAAGGCCTGATTTAGACGGCGGTATTTTCACTTATGCCCGGGAAGGATTCGGCCATTTCATGGGCTTTAACAGCGGCTGGGGGTACTGGTTCGCAGCCCTTCTCGGCAATGTCGCATATGGAACGCTGCTGTTCAGCGCAATCGGATATTTCATCCCTGCGTTTGGAGACGGACAAAACATCGCATCAATTATCGGTGCAAGCGTGATCCTCTGGTGCGTGCACTTTTTGATCCTCCGCGGTGTTCAGTCCGCTGCCATGATCAACTTAATTACGACCATTTCAAAACTTGTACCGATTTTCGCTTTCATTATCGCCATTATCTTTGTGTTTCATCTTGATTTATTTACGAACGATTTCTGGGGAAAAGGGCTGTCGCTCGGTTCCATCGGAACACAGGTCAAGAGCACGATGCTGGTGACCGTCTGGGTGTTTACCGGAATTGAAGGGGCCGTCTTATTTTCAAGCCGGGCCAAGAAATCAAGCGATGTTGGCAAAGCTACTGTCATCGGCTTGATCAGCGTACTCGTGATTTACGTCATGATTACGATGCTGTCGCTCGGCGTCATGAATCAGCAAAACTTGGCCGAGCTTCCGAATCCTTCAATGGCCGCGATCATGGAGCATATCGTCGGCAAATGGGGAGCCGTGCTCATCAACCTGGGATTGATCATTTCCGTATTGGGCGCCTGGCTGGCCTGGACATTATTCGCGGGCGAACTCCCGCTGATCGCGGCACGCGAAGGGGTCTTCCCGAAATGGTTCGGCAAAGAAAATAAAAACGGTGCGCCGACAAAT
>NZ_JBSIOT010000508.1:0-908 GCF_053613335.1 Bacillus sp. LR--39
ACGCAGCGCTACCGTGTAGGCGCAAATTACCTGCAGCTTCCGATCAACTCGCCGAAAAAGCATGTCGCCACCAACCAGGAAGGCGGGCAGATGCAATATCGGGTCGATAGAGCAGAAGGACAAAACCCGCACGTCAACTATGAGCCATCCATTATGGGCGGGCTGAAGGAAGCGAAGCAGGACGGAAAAGACCATACGCCGCATGTCGAAGGTGATGTAAAGCGTGAAGCGATTGACAGAACAAACAACTTCGGACAGGCTGGAGAAACGTACCGGAGATTTACTGAATTTGAGCGGAACGAATTGATTACGAATTTGGTGAATACGCTTTCTACGTGCCGAAAAGAAATTCAGGATCAAATGATTGAGAATTTCACAAAAGCTGATCCTGACTACGGAAAACGTGTAGCAGAAGGGCTAAAAAAGGTTTCCGAAAACAACAGCAACGGGCCGATCGGCACAACTGAAACGGAACAGGCTGCAAAGCAGGCTGAACAGGAGAGCCATCCATCTGATCCGTATTAACAACAGCGAACAGGGCTTTTTTTGAAGCCCTGTTTTTTTATTTTTCTATTGAAACGCTTTCAACAATTGTGTTGTACTGGAAGGAAAGGGGTGGAGAGATACGATGGAATTACAGCAGGACTTGATTCCTCAGAAAAAAACAATCGGCGCCTTAGATCACGCCGTTTTTTTATGCATGGTATTTTGTTTCTGGTTTTCAGGCTATATTTACGTTCCTGTATTCAGTCTGTATTTGGAGGATCTGCACTTTTCATATGGCGCAATCGGCATCATTCTCGGCAGCTACGGGGTCACGCAAATCCTTCTGCGATTCCCGCCCGGCCTTTTGTCAGACATCCTGTTTTCCTTGGGCAAGCAATTGTTAATTGCCGGGTTCGGTTTTT
>NZ_JBSIOT010000509.1:0-908 GCF_053613335.1 Bacillus sp. LR--39
GAAGAAGCTTGGGGGAGGCCGATTTCAAAAAACACCGGAAAAATGGGTCGACGAGTTCGGCGCGTCCATATCATTTGACCAAAATTTAGTTGCTGAAGACATTACAGGGTCTCTCGCACATGCTGCCATGCTGAAAAAATGCGGTATTCTGACAGCTGAAGAAGAGCTGAAAATCCGAGAGGGCCTGAATACCCTTTTGCAAAAAGCAGAGGAGGGAGCATTGGAATTCTCAGTCGATTATGAGGATATTCATTTGAACATTGAGAAAATGCTCATTGACGAAATCGGTCCTCTTGGCGGCAAGCTGCATACCGGCAGAAGCCGGAATGACCAGGTGGCGACTGACATGCATTTATATTTGAAGAATCATGTCGGCCACATCATCGATCTGATTGAGGCATTCCAAAGTGCGCTGATTGAAAAGGCGGATGCGAACGTTGAAACGATTCTGCCGGGCTACACACATCTGCAGCGCGCCCAGCCGATTTCATTCGCTCACCATCTGCTTGCGTATTTCTGGATGCTTGAGCGCGACAAGGAGCGTTTTCAGGATTCGATGAAGCGGATTAACAAATCTCCGCTCGGCTGCGGGGCGCTCGCGGGAACAACCTTCCCAATTGACCGTGATTATTCAGCGGAACTGCTCGGCTTTGATGCCATTTATGAAAACAGCTTGGACGGCGTCAGCGACAGAGACTTCATTTTGGAGTTTTTAAGCAACAGCAGTATGCTGATGATGCACCTATCCCGTTTCTCTGAAGAAATCATTTTATGGTGCTCGCAGGAGTTTAAATTCATCGAGCTTGACGATACGTACGCAACAGGAAGCAGCATGATGCCGCAAAAGAAAAATCCTGATATGGCGGAGCTGATCCGCGGCAAAACAGGGCGCGTATACGGCGATATGA
>NZ_JBSIOT010000510.1:0-907 GCF_053613335.1 Bacillus sp. LR--39
AGCTGCGCTTGATGGCTTATTGCTTACTTTTTGCGTTTTAACAGCTTTTCCATGACACCGAATAATCGGTAAGAGGCTTTTGCAGGACGTTTTGTGATCATGCTGACAATGATGCCGGCAATCATACTGAGAATAAACCCAGGGATGATTTCGTACACACCGGTTGATTTTGCCAGGCCGGTTGTAATCCAGATCAACACGGTCGCAGCCCCGACAATCATGGCAGCAAGCGCGCCCCATTCGTTCATTCGCTTCCAATACAGACTGAGCAGAATCGCAGGCCCGAAAGCTGAACCGAAGCCGGCCCAAGCGTATCCGACCAAATCAAGAATGGTGCTGTTCGGGTTCAATGACAAGAGTACCGCGATAACGGCAATGACTAAGACGGACAATCGCCCGATCATGACCAATTCTTTATCAGAAGCTTTTCGTCTGAAAAATGACCGGTATAAATCCTCTGTTACAGCACTTGCTGTGACCAAGAGCTGTGAGGAAATCGAACTCATGATGGCAGCCAAAATAGCTGACAATAAGAATCCTGTAATTAATGGGTGGAACAAGATTTTAGAGAAGATAATGAAAATCATCTCCGGATCTTTTACAGCAACTCCGTATTTATGGGCGTATGCAACACCGATTAAACCCGTCAGCACGGAACCTAGAACTGTAATGATCATCCAGCTCATGCCGATTCGGCGTGCAGGCTTCAAATCTTTAATGTTTTTAATGGCCATAAATCGGACGATGATATGAGGCTGGCCGTAGTAGCCCAAGCCCCAGGCTAAATAGGAAATAATGCTAATGACGCTCGCGCCTTTAAAAATATCCAATAAGTGTGGGTTAACAGTGCCGATTTCATGGAGAGTCGGAGCAACGCCGCCCACATGGGTAAAAGCAACGATCGGCA
>NZ_JBSIOT010000511.1:0-906 GCF_053613335.1 Bacillus sp. LR--39
GTAGTCGGCGGGGGTCTTGCCGGCCTCATGGCGACAATTAAAGCAGCGGAATCAGGAATGGCGGTTAAGCTGTTTTCCATCGTTCCTGTCAAACGTTCTCATTCGGTTTGTGCGCAAGGCGGCATAAACGGAGCGGTCAATACAAAAGGGGAAGGTGACTCTCCGTGGGAACATTTTGATGACACGGTATACGGGGGAGACTTTCTTGCCAACCAGCCGCCGGTCAAGGCGATGTGTGAAGCGGCGCCTTCGATCATCCACTTATTAGACCGGATGGGCGTCATGTTTAACCGGACGCCTGAAGGCCTGCTTGATTTCCGCCGATTCGGGGGTACACAGCACCACAGAACTGCTTATGCTGGTGCGACGACGGGACAGCAGCTGCTTTACGCACTGGACGAGCAAGTGCGCAGATACGAAGTTGCGGGTCTGGTCACAAAATACGAAGGTTGGGAATTCCTTGGCGCTGTTTTAGATGATGACAGAACCTGCCGCGGAATTGTTGCACAAAACCTGACAAACATGCAAATTGAATCCTTCCGTTCAGACGCTGTCATTATGGCGACGGGCGGACCGGGAATCATCTTTGGAAAATCAACGAACTCCATGATTAATACAGGATCTGCTGCGTCAATCGTTTATCAGCAGGGAGCGTATTATGCAAACGGAGAATTCATTCAAATCCACCCGACAGCCATACCGGGCGATGACAAATTAAGACTGATGAGTGAATCAGCGCGTGGTGAAGGCGGGCGCGTGTGGACATATAAAGACGGCAAACCATGGTATTTCCTGGAGGAAAAATATCCGGCATACGGAAACCTGGTGCCGCGTGATATTGCGACACACGAAATATTTGATGTGTGTGTCAACCAGAAGCTCGGCATTAACGGTGAAAACATGGTA
>NZ_JBSIOT010000512.1:0-905 GCF_053613335.1 Bacillus sp. LR--39
TCAATAAACAATCGCCTATTCCGATTTATTATCAGATTATGGAGCAATTAAAAACCCAAATTAAGAACGGAGAGCTGCAGCCGGATATGCCTCTTCCTTCTGAGCGCGAATATGCCGAACAATTCGGGATCAGCCGGATGACAGTTCGCCAGGCGCTTTCTAATTTAGTTAATGAAGGCTTGCTCTATCGCCTGAAAGGGCGGGGCACCTTTGTCAGCAAGCCAAAAATGGAACAAGCACTTCAAGGGCTGACAAGCTTTACCGAGGATATGAAAAGCCGCGGGATGACACCGGGCAGCAGGCTCATTGATTATCAGCTTATTGATTCAACTGAGGAGCTCGCGGCTATATTAGGCTGCGGGCATCCCTCCTCTATCCATAAAATCACTCGGGTGCGGCTGGCAAATGATATTCCAATGGCGATTGAGTCCTCACATATTCCGTTTGAGCTTGTGGGTGAATTGAACGAATCACATTTTCAGTCGTCGATCTATGATCATATTGAAAGGTACAACAGCATACCGATTTCCCGTGCAAAACAGGAGCTTGAGCCAAGCGCTGCCACCACGGAAGAAGCGAACATTCTTGGTATTCAAAAGGGAGCGCCTGTCCTATTAATCAAACGAACAACATATCTGCAGAACGGAACTGCTTTTGAGCATGCAAAATCCGTATACAGAGGCGACCGTTATACATTTGTCCACTATATGGATCGTCTTTCATAAAAAAAGCCTCCAACCCTTTTTAAGGATTGGAGACATGGCGAAAATCAAACTGGTCTGGTGCCGGACGATATGTTTCTTTTTTCGTCTTGAACTTCCAGATCGGTGATTTCGTTTTGCCGTTAAAACTGTCTTCCACTATAATGTACCAATAATAAACAGACTGCGATTCAAGGTGATCCC
>NZ_JBSIOT010000513.1:0-904 GCF_053613335.1 Bacillus sp. LR--39
AGCCGTTCAGGAACCGGCCTCATGCTGACAACCATCTGTCCGTGAAACGCCCCCGCCGGAACACAATCGATATTCGTTTTATACATTGAGACGTTTGTCCCCTCATCAATATGCCGGACAGCTATCCCATTATTGATCAGTGCCTGTTCAAAGGAGAAACTGCATCCGATCAGAAAGCCGACAAAATCGTCCTCCCAGTATGGCGTAATATCAGATACTTCTTCCGTTAAGATACCGTGCCTGTAAATACGGTATTTCGGAAAATCCGTTCTGATATCAGCATCAGGCGCAGCCAGAGACGGCACAGGCGAACCTGCTTCAGTCACATCCAGCACGGGGCAGGGCTTTTGATTTCGCTGGCAAAACAGCAGAAAATCAAACGCAAGGTCCTTTTTCAAAACCACAAGATTCGCTTGGGCGTAGCCGCCGGACATGCCTGCGGTCGGCCCGTTTATTTTCCCCTCTCGTATCAGGGCGCGTACATCCTTTGGCGCCATTTTGTTTAATTGCTCCACTTATATCAGCTCCACAATTGAGGAAGTTGTGTACATAACGTGTAGATTCCCATAACTGCCATTACAATCACTACAAGCGCGCCTGTGCTTGTCAGCCAAAGCGGATGCTTATAATCACCGACAATGTTTTTCTTGTAGGCGGCAACAAGCAGCGTTCCGAGCGCAATCGGCAGAATTAAGCCGTTCAGTGAACCGACAAGTACGAGGATCTTCGCAGGCTGGCCGATTGTGACAAAAGCTAACGTAGAAACCACAATAAATCCGATAATAATACCGCGTGAATTCTTTTCAATTTTTGGAGAAAAGGTTTTAAAAAATGAAACAGATGTATAGGCTGCTCCAATAACAGACGTAATCGCCGCAGACCACATGATCAATCCGAAAATTTT
>NZ_JBSIOT010000514.1:0-904 GCF_053613335.1 Bacillus sp. LR--39
TGTCGGGGTTTTGATGACCATCTACGTCGTATTCGGAGGAATGATTGCAACCAGCTGGGTCCAGATCATCAAGGCCGTTCTTTTGATGGCGGGGACGCTAATCATTTCGGTCATCGTTTTTTCAAAATTCGGCTTCAGCCTGACGAACATGTTCGAACAAATGAAAACAGCTACTCCGCTCGGGGCGGATTTTCTAAACCCCGGCAATAAGTATAAAGTTCCTCTTGAAACACTTTCACTCAATTTGGCGCTCGTCCTTGGAACAGCCGGCCTGCCCCACATTCTCATCCGCTTTTATACAGTAAAAGATGCCAAAACGGCAAGGAAATCGGTTGTCTCGGCAACATGGATTATCGGTATATTTTATATTATGACGGTCTTTCTCGGTTTTGGTGCTGCCGCTTTTGTCGGTTTTGAAAACATTTTAGCTGCCGATAAAGCGGGGAATATGGCCGCACCGCTGCTTGCTCAGGCGCTCGGCGGAGATTTTCTGTTCGCCTTCGTCTCAGCCATCGCTTTCGCCACGATTTTGGCGGTAGTTACAGGACTTGTCCTGTCGGCGGCTTCTGCTTTTGCGCATGATATATACAGCCAGATTATCAGAAAAGGCGCGGCTACGGAAAAAGAGCAAATGATTGCTGCAAGGTGGGCTTCCATCGGCGTATCCGTCCTTTCAATTCTGCTTGCTGTCTTTGCCCAATCGCTGAATGTCGCGTTTCTTGTCTCGCTAGCATTTGCCGTGGCGGCAAGCGCCAATTTGCCGCTTATTATCTTCACCGTCTTCTGGAAAAGATTCAATGCCGCCGGCGCTTTGGCCGGCAGCCTGACCGGCCTTTTAAGCGCTCTGATCCTTGTCTCCATCAGCCCGAGCGTATGGGACCCGGCCGGAAACGCCATCTTTGTT
>NZ_JBSIOT010000515.1:0-902 GCF_053613335.1 Bacillus sp. LR--39
GTCGTTCCAGGTATATACTTGGCCACTTTTTTCGTAATCGACTGAGGGGTTAAAAGGAACAGGCCGATTGCAATCAGAGATTCATAAAGCGTCGGCACTAATTCAGCCGAACCTTCTCCGTACAGAGAAATCAATAGAGATCCAATCAATAAGCCGACCGCTGCGCCGAACTTTTTTCCTTCTTTTAGCAAACCGCCGAGAAGGCCTGAGAAAGCCAGCAGGCTCATCTGATATAAATTGCCGATGTTTGAGAGGCTGAGAATCAGCCCAGTCACAACCCCGACTGTACAGCCGATGCTTGCGCCTCCGATGAACGCGAAAGCGAGCACGACATAACGGGCCAATATCAGTTCAGCCTGCATGCCTTGAAATGAAACGCCTGTCAAGCCCGTGAGAACGGAAGCGATTAAAATCATAAAACAAATGATCTCTTCAATTTTCAGCGACTGTTTCGCCCGCTTTGATGTGACAATCGGCAGGCTTTGCAGAAAAATCAATGTGAGGATAAACGATAATCCGGCTTCAACGAAAGCCATAATATAGTGATAACCTGAAACCGTTCCGTATTCGGCATATACGAATCCGCATCTTGTCACAGCCATCGCCAAAAAGACGACGACAGGCAGCGTTCTGACACGGTCTTTTATAATAAGGGACGTCATTTTTGAACATATCGCAAATGCAAACAGAGCCGCAAGCTCGAACAGCGAATGCTGAGGCGATATGCTCAGAGCTCCGGCAAGAAGCGCCAGGCATGCAAGGAAAGCTTTATCTTTTTTGATTAAAAGCATCGCTCCGAAAAATGGAAGAGCAAAGGGAATGACCTCTGACAGAATGAAGGCTCGTCCCAATAAAAAACCGATGACCATATAGATCAGCCCTTTATAAAAAAAGAGGGAATA
>NZ_JBSIOT010000516.1:0-902 GCF_053613335.1 Bacillus sp. LR--39
AAGTAGGAGACCGTGTCGCTGTAGAGCCGGGTGTTACGTGCGGACGCTGTGAGGCGTGCAAAGAAGGACGCTATAATCTTTGCCCGGATGTACAGTTTTTGGCTACACCGCCGGTAGACGGTGCGTTTGTCCAATATATTAAAATGCGTCAGGACTTTGTTTTTTTAATCCCAGACTCACTTTCTTATGAAGATGCTGCTTTGATCGAGCCGTTTTCTGTCGGCATCCATGCGGCGGCCAGAACGAAGCTACAGCCCGGATCAACGATTGCGATTATGGGGATGGGCCCTGTTGGGTTAATGGCTGTTGCCGCAGCTAAAGCATTTGGGGCAGGCACAATCATTGTCACCGACTTAGAGCGGCTGCGGTTAGAAGCTGCGAAAAAAATGGGAGCGACTCACATTATTAATATACGTGAACAGGATGCACTTGAAGAGATTAAAACGATCACGAATGATAGAGGCGTTGATGTTGCTTGGGAAACAGCAGGGAATCCAGCTGCATTGCAATCCGCACTGGCTTCTGTGCGCCGGGGCGGAAAACTGGCGATTGTCGGTTTGCCTTCACAGAACGAGATTCCGCTCAACGTGCCGTTTATTGCGGATAACGAGATTGATATTTACGGGATATTCCGTTATGCCAACACGTATCCGAAGGGGATCGAATTTCTCGCTTCAGGCATTGTGGACACGAAGCATCTAGTAACGGACCAATATTCGCTGGAGCAGACGCATGAGGCGATGGAGCGGGCGCTTCAATTTAAGAATGAATGTTTAAAAGTGATGGTGTATCCAAATCGCTGAGTGAACAGGGAGGATCTTTGTATTCTCCCTCTTGTTTACTGGAAATGAAAACGGATTCTTGGGGTGGGAAATGATGATTGAAACAGAAAAAGTAACGGC
>NZ_JBSIOT010000517.1:0-902 GCF_053613335.1 Bacillus sp. LR--39
GATACCGCACTTTATTATTTGATGCAGATGATACCATCCTTGATTTTCAAGCGGCAGAAGCTTTAGCCCTGCGTTTGCTGTTTGAAGATCAGAACATTCCTTTAACAAATGACATGAAGGCGCAGTATAAAACCATCAATCAAGGTCTCTGGAGAGCCTTTGAAGAAGGTAAGATGACACGGGATGAAGTCGTAAACACGCGTTTCTCCGCTTTGCTCAAGGAGTACGGTTACGAAGCGGACGGCGCTTTGCTTGAGCAAAAATACCGCCGCTTTCTTGAAGAAGGACATCAGCTTATTGACGATGCATTTGATCTCATCTCAAATCTGCAGCAACAGTTTGATTTGTACATCGTGACAAACGGCGTGTCTCACACACAATATAAGCGTCTCCGTGATTCAGGATTATTTCCATTCTTCAAGGACATTTTCGTTTCTGAAGACACAGGCTTCCAAAAGCCGATGAAGGAATATTTCGATTACGTGTTTGAACGGATTCCTCAATTTTCAGCAGAGCACACATTAATCATTGGGGATTCACTGACTGCTGATATCAAAGGCGGACAGATCGCCGGTCTTGATACTTGCTGGATAAACCCTGACATGAAGCCGAATGTGCCAGAGATCATACCAACCTATGAGATTCGTAAGCTTGAAGAGCTATATCACATTTTGAATATCGAAAATACCGTCAGCTGCTAATCAGGCTGACGGCGTTTCTTTCATAAGAGTCTTTTTTCCTCTTGATAAATTCTTCACCTTATGAATAATATGGTGGTATGCTTTGGTTATATATGTAAGGAGGAGACTCAATTGGCTATCGCCGCCCTGTTAAAAGAAAAAACAGTTCAAAAACCAGGCACCACGGTGTATCCGATTTTGATTATTATCGGAATCTGCCAT
>NZ_JBSIOT010000518.1:0-901 GCF_053613335.1 Bacillus sp. LR--39
TCCTTCGTGCTTCTTTTTTTGTTAAGAATAAGGGGAATCTTCCGCTTGATATACTGCTTGACCTGGTTTGCGTCTTCCTCATTTAATAGCGGGCTGACCATGATGTAATCAATGTTTTCATAAGGAATCGGTACAGTGGACACAATCATATCATAGGCTTGAACATCCTTCCCCTTTAGCTCGATCAGGGATGACATATCAAACCATTCAATTTCCGGCAGTTCTTTTTTCACTCTCGAGGCAAGCATTTTCGAGGAGGCGATCCCGCTTGAGCAGACGACAAGCGCTTTCACTTTTGCTTCTTCTTTTTTGATTTCAAGAGCCGAGCCAAAGTGAAGAACGATAAAAGCAATTTCATCATCAGTAAAGGACATGCCCGGAAAATACTTTTCGACGCCTTCTTCGATCGCCATATAAAGCAGAAAATAATCGCGCTTGATTTGTTCCTTCATCGGATTGTATATCTCAATATTTTCTTTTATGCGGCTGACGGCCGGCTCCAAATGGGCAATCAAGCCTTCATATAAAGAGTAGTTTTTCGTCAGATCCATTCTGATTTTGTCTGAAATAAAAGCAATGAGCCGCTTTGTTTGCAGGGCTGTTTCCAGCTCAATTTCCTGCGCTTTGTATTCTGTTTTGTATTTTCGATTGGCGCTTCGAAGGTGGATTGTAATATAGCCGACCTCCGCCTCTGGAATCGTAACGCCGAAGGCACGTTCAAGCTCGCCCGCGATTTCAAGAGCGGAGCTGTATTCCTTCGCATTCTTCAGTTCCTCAAGCTCATTTTGCTCCATGGTGATGGTTTCCCCAAGCTTAATTCGTTCGATCGCATACGTCAGATGGACGACGAGCGCTATATAGGAGCTGTCGGACAATGAAAAAGCGATTTTTTCTTTGAGCT
>NZ_JBSIOT010000519.1:0-901 GCF_053613335.1 Bacillus sp. LR--39
GCTGTTTTTTCATATAGAATGTATAGCTGTTTTCATGATCCGGGGAAACGCCGACATACTCGTCTAAGTTAACAGTATAGACGTGCTTGTAAGTCGTTTTATTACGCGCATGATCTTCCCTTAAAACCTGATATGTGCCGAGAGGCGTTCCTCCGGTTGCAAGGCCGAGAACAGGTGCAGATAAGCGATTCACTTGCTCGATGATGAATCGGGCGGCTGATTGGCTCATGTCCTGATAATCTTTAGCTTCAATGATCTTCATGGTGAAACCTCCCTTTTGCTGAAAGCAATCACGCCTTTGCAAAGCGTCATCACAACTTCATTTTTTTCATTTAAAATGATCAAATCGGCATCTTTCCCGCTCCGTATGCTGCCTTTCCGGTCATAAATATGAAGCTGTCTGGCAGGATTGACTGCTGTCATGTAGACGATATCTTCGAGTGAACATCCCGTAAAATCCATCATGTTCAGTGCAGCCTGGTTCATCTTCAAGATGCTGCCGGCAAGCGTACCATCCCGTAAAACGGCTTTATCGCCTTTTACGAACACCTCCTGTCCGCCTAATGTATAGGTTCCATTTTTCAAGCATTTTGCGCGCATGGCATCCGTAATTAAAATGATGCCTTCTTTCTGTTTTTGCTGAAATGCCAGCTTGATGACGGCAGGGTGAACATGGATGCCGTCGGCAATGACTTCAGCCTTCAGTTCATCATGCAGAAGAGCGCTACCGGCAGTCCCCGGCTCGCGGTGGTGCAGCCCCCGCATGCCGTTGAACAAATGGGTGACATGGGAGAGGCCGGCCTTAATCCCGGCTTCCATCTCTTTGAGTCCGGCGTCGGAATGGCCTGCGGATGCGATGACCCCTGTTTCCTTCAAAAAGGAAATTAGTTCCAAAGACCCT
>NZ_JBSIOT010000520.1:0-900 GCF_053613335.1 Bacillus sp. LR--39
TGATCGGAGGCCCGCTGGCAAAACAACGGCGGGAGCGGCTCGGCGAAATATTAAAAATCGGCTATACAAATGGGAAACAGCTTCAAAAGCGGCTGCAAAAGTTTCAGATCAAAAAGAGTGATTATTTAAGCGCACTGGATGCTGTGCTGCGGGAGGAAGAACATGAATAAAGATATCGCCACCCCAATTAGGACTAAGGAAATTCTCAATAAATACGGATTTTCATTCAAAAAAAGCCTGGGGCAGAACTTCTTGATTGACACGAACATATTGGACAGAATTGTCGACCATGCCGGTGTGACGGAGCGTACAGGCGTGATTGAAATCGGTCCGGGGATCGGGGCATTGACCGAGCAGCTGGCAAAGCGTGCGAAGAAAGTAACGGCCTTTGAGATCGACCAACGGCTTCTGCCGATTTTAGAAGATACGCTTTCTCCGTATGATAATGTGACTGTCATTCACCAGGATGTCCTGAAGGCCGATGTCCGAGCGGTAATGGACGAACAGTTTCAAGACTGCGATGAGGTGATGGTTGTCGCCAACCTCCCGTATTACGTCACGACTCCGATCATCATGAAGCTTTTAGAAGAAAATCTGCCGCTGAAAGGAATCGTCGTCATGCTTCAAAAAGAGGTGGCGGACCGAATGGCTGCAAAACCTTCTTCAAAGGAATACGGGTCCCTTTCCATCGCGGTGCAGTTTTATACGGAGGCCAAAACGGTCATGAATGTACCAAAGACCGTATTTGTCCCTCAGCCTAACGTAGATTCCGCGGTCATCAGGCTGACGCTGAGGAAAGAGCCGGCTGTGGCCGTTCAAGATGCTGCCTTTTTCTTTCAAGTCGTAAAAGCAAGCTTTGCACAGCGTCGAAAAACGCTTTTCAACAACCTCGTCAACAAT
>NZ_JBSIOT010000521.1:0-900 GCF_053613335.1 Bacillus sp. LR--39
CGTAAAGCAGGTGATGGATAAACTGCAGCACGAGTATAAAACCGATCCGGTCTTTTTATCAGACCACATAAGGATTCAACACCCTGACTATTGGAATAAAGTGAAAGGGCATTGGGATGAAATATTTTCTGAGGCTGATTTTAAGTACGATATTTCTTTTAAAATCATTAACTTTGGCACGGTGGGAAAGTAAGCAATCAAAAGGGTGCGCATGATCGCGCACCCTTTTTTATGTTCCGACAGTCTGCTGTTTTCCGGCCGATCCTCCCTGTCCGTTTTTGTCCCGTAAATCCTGCTCAATTTCTTCAAGGCTTTTTCCCTTTGTCTCTGTCACTTTAAATCGGACAAATAAGAACGCCATGATACCGATCGCGGCATAAATCAGGAATAAATAACTGATTCCGATCGCTTCCATTAATATTGGATAGGTTAGTGAAACAATCAGTGTCCCAACGTGCAACATTAAGGTCGAAACACCGGTCCCGATTCCTCTGACATGAAGCGGGAACAATTCAGGAAGCATCACCCATACAACCGGTCCCCAGCTGACCGCAAAGACAACGATAAACACGCCTAAACAAATGACGGTCGTCCATGAGGCAGCCGGAGTGTTATCGAAAAAGAGATTTACTAAAGCGAGAACGATCAAGCTGATCACCATTCCCGCATTCCCGAATAGCAGTAACGGCTTTCTTCCAATCTTGTCGATGATTTTAATCGCTACTAATGTCATGACAACATTGACTGTGCCGATTCCGACCGTTCCTAAAATTGAAGCGGAGTTTCCGAATCCGACGTTTGTAAAGGTTTTTGGCGCATAGTAGATGATCGTATTCGTTCCGATAAATTGCTGCAAAAATGCCAATCCCAAACCGGCAATCAGGGCTGGGCGCACCCATG
>NZ_JBSIOT010000522.1:0-899 GCF_053613335.1 Bacillus sp. LR--39
CCCAATGGCCACGACATCATCCATACTCAGGCCCAGCTCTGAAGCGACGAGGGCCAAACCCGCTTCCTTCGAGACACCTTTCGGGACGATATTCAGCTTCTCATCGTTTACGCGAATCACATCCACTGCAGGGAAGGCTTTTGTAATCGTTTCTGTAATGTCATGCTGAATGTCGTGCTCCGTGTACACCTCGATGACGGGTGCACTCACCGGCTCATCCATGAGGAGATCGCTTAATGATTCAACGAACTGGACTGGATAGAAGATCGGGTCAGACGGATGAATGAGTGCTTTCCCCAATAAATTCGAATTCACCTTTTTCTTGTTTCCGATGGAATACTTTTCGTGAAGAAGCCGAATATTACATTGATAGCTCTCCAGCACTTGAACAATGTTAAAGGTATGATCATCAGAAATTCTTTTTTCAAAAAACGGGGCGTCTATTTTCTCAGCGATATATGTCCCGCTATGGGTGATCAGCTTGGCATCAAGCTTTAGCGATTTCGCTATTTTCTGTGCTGAGCGAAAATGACGGTTGGTCACAAGTGTGACGTAAATCCCTTTTTTCTTTACATATTCAATCGCGTCTTTCGTTGCCTGATGAATCTTCCCGTTCGACCGAAGCAGCGCTCCATCTATATTTAAGGCAAGCAATTGTTTTGACACAGAGATGTCCCCCTCCTTGATGACTGTACTTGTGTATAGGATATGACCCTGTCTCTGTGTTTAGAACAACCTTTTCTTAAAGCAAAAAAAGCCTGGCTCAGCAGACTTTATGTATGGCTTGTTGATAGGATACGATCGAAGCAGCCATTCTCCCTAATATCGTTATTTCGATTTACGAAAAATCATGTATCAGGAACCCCTTGTTTGACCAATGATGCGCTCCGAACACTTAA
>NZ_JBSIOT010000523.1:0-899 GCF_053613335.1 Bacillus sp. LR--39
AGGAGAGAGCAAAAAAAAGCAATACAAAACGCTAGAGAAGATCTAAACGATCTCTCTAGCGTTCAGCTTTTCAAGCATACGCTCAATTCCTTTGATTTGGTGGCGGCGAAGCATGTCAGCCGCCTGCTCCATTTGCAAAGTAAATAAAGCGTCTTTCAGTGTGCAGGCCAGCGGCACTGAGCAATGAATTTCCGCAAGCTTCCTCGACATCTCCAAATCGCTTAAACCTTGCTGAATTTTTCCCTGCTGTCCTTTTGGAAGAAGAGAAAGATTTTCCAATAAACGGTCAATCGTTTCGTATTCACGAATCAGTTTGTAGGCTGTTTTTTCTCCAATCCCTTTGACTCCGGGATAGTTATCACTGGAATCACCCATAAGCGCTTTAATATCAATCAAAGCCTTCGGCATTACGCCTGTTTCTTCATAAAAAGTCTCTTTTGTATAGACTTTATAATTTCCGATTCCTTTTTGAAGCAAAGCAACGCTTACTTTATCCGTTAACAGCTGAAGTAAATCTCTGTCCCCTGTTACGACCGTAATGTCCGCTTCATTCGCAAATAAATCGGCAAGAGTACCGATACAGTCATCCGCTTCATAGCCGGCAAAGCCAATATTCATGATTCCAAGCTCTGCGGCTGCTTCCTTTGCCAAATCAAACTGCGGAATCAGCTCCACAGGCGGCGCGCTGCGGTTGGCCTTATAATCTTGGAACAAGTCATTTCGGTACGTTTTGCTCCCCATGTCCCAGCAGCAGACGACGTGTGTCGGCTGGAATGTTTCCACAGCTGTAATCAAATGCTTTAAAAAGCCGTTGACGCCGTTCGTCGGCACCCCGCTGTCATTTATCATAAAGTTGCGATGTACGGCCGTGGCAAAAAAGGCCCGGAATAAAAGAGCCA
>NZ_JBSIOT010000524.1:0-898 GCF_053613335.1 Bacillus sp. LR--39
TGATTTTGTGAAACTGCGTGAGATTGTGGCGTTTGCCAATAAGGTCGGAGCTCTTGTGTGCACTAAAATTGGAGCGATTGATGCACTGCCGAGCTTGGATGAGATCGAAGTTTCTTTGTAAATCATTGAAGATGTTTCTTGAAAGTCTTTGGACTTTTGGGGGCATCTTTTTTTATTGCTTACATTTTTGTTCAGGTAAAAAGTTGTATATTTTTTGTTTGAAATGTCATTTTTTATTAAAAAAGTGAAACTTTTAACGATAATAAATAGTATATGTAACAAGGGTTACCGAATTAGCTTTAGGAGGAACGATATAATGAGTATAATTGGAAGATTTAAAGATATTATGTCTGCGAATATCAATGCTTTATTGGACAGAGGCGCTGCAAGCCGGGAATGAGAGCGATGCGAGAAAATTTCTTGAAAGAAAAACATCTTTGGAGTCAAAGCTTTCTGAGCTGCAGGCGGCGAATCAAATTGCTGCAACCAATGCCGCACAGATGAGAAAGATGCATGACAAATTGGTATCTGACATTGGAGAGCTGGAAGCACGCAAAAATATGATCAAGGCGAAGTGGGCAGTAGCGAAAACGCAAGAAAGAATAAACAAACTGGGCGCTTCTGTTTCAAGTACAAGCCAATCAATGTCTGCATTCGGCCGAATGGAGGACAAAGTAAATAAGGCACTTGATCAGGCCAATGCAATGGCTGAACTGAACAGCGTTCCGCAGGATGATATGGCTGATCTGACTGCAAAGTATGACACTGGCGGTTCAAGCCAGGTTGATGATGAACTTGCGGCGTTAAAAGCGAAAATGATGCTCGATAAGTAATACATAGGAGGCCGCAGCTTTCGGCTGCGGCGTCATTTTATCATAAGATGTGAGAGGGAACGGTA
>NZ_JBSIOT010000525.1:0-896 GCF_053613335.1 Bacillus sp. LR--39
TTGTCCCTTATCGCCTGTTTTTGTATATAGTTTCATACCCTGAATCTCCTTTACAGACTTATTCAAACAACTCAGCAGCCTCTTTTATACATTCAGCTGTCCCTTTCTTTATCAATTGGTTCAGCCGCTGTTCTATGTTTTCGGATTGCTGAGTTTGAGTCGCGGCGATGAGAATATCACCTGTGCCTCTTCCGTCTCCCAGCACTTTCGTCCGTTCTGCTTCGGCAGCCATAAGAGCCTTGATGAAGAATTGATCTGCCGCATAGCCGTTAATCAAAATCCAAATCGAAAAGCCGGTCTGAACGCATATGAAAACGGATAACTCTCCGTCTTCATATGTTCGATACACGAAATGGTCAAGTCTTTCTGAAGAAGCCATCGCACACGTCTCCTGCAGTTGAAAACCGCTTTCTGAAAGACAGGCCGTAAGTCCTTCTATCGGATCTGGCTGATCTGGCAGCCGTTTATGGATCAGCGTCCTGCTCCACGAAAACCCTGCACCGATAGGCGTGGAGGACAATGTTCGAAGCGGGATTTCCGTTTGCAGAAGAATGTCATCACGCCCCGCTTGGAGCCATGCTTCAAATGGGATAGACTGCCGCTTCACGCTATCTTTTTCAGGCTGAATCACAATCATCGGTTTAGGTGAGCTTTGATGTACCAAGGCGGTGACATCTGTATCGTACACCGCCTTTATGCTTTGTTCTGTAACAGCATATTCCGGTTTTTGCTTAGGCCCGGCGGTACCGTTTTTCATAAACATGAGCTCATCACAGTACAGGCTTGCGGTGTTCAGATCATGAAAAACGCTGACAGCCACCAATCCGCTTTCTCTCGTCAGGCGTTTGATCAGATCAAGCAGGTCTTTTTGATAAGCCAGATCGAGAAAATTAGTC
>NZ_JBSIOT010000526.1:0-895 GCF_053613335.1 Bacillus sp. LR--39
GTTCCAGTTTGGCATGTCCATTTCATCATCGGTGCCTTCTCTGAATTTCGTTTTGGCGATGCTGGAAGTCTCCAGTATCTCAGGGTAGTCAGTAATCAAGTGATCCGCAAGAATCGCCATATCCTTTGCAGAAACTTCACTTTCTTCATTTACGCTTGTCCCCTCAGGCTGATGCCCGTGAAGATCTTTGTTTTCAAGACCTGTTGCGTTAACAAATTTGTAATCTGTTAAGCCTAGTTCTTTTGCTTTTGCATTCATTTTTTCAACAAACTTAGTTTCAGAACCGGCAACGATTTCTGCAATCGCAATAGCAGCAGCATTTGCAGAATAAATTGCTGTAGCTTGATATAATTCTTTTACTGTGTATTTCCCGTCTTTCCGAAGAGGGACGTTTGATAAGCTGTTATCTTGGGAAATTTCATACACATAGTCATCAGGCGTATAGGTTTGGTCCCATTTCACTTTACCTTGATCAATTGCTTCTAATAACAGATACTCTGTCATCATTTTTGTCATACTCGCAATTGGCAGTCTCTTATCTGCATTTTTACTGTAAAGAATTTTACCTGAAGAAGCTTCGATCATAATAGCAGCAGATGCATTGATATCAATTGGATCGCTGGCTGCTTTTGCTTTTGACATTGGAGCCAGACACGTGACAGCTAGAGTTAACACAACCAATGACATCAATAGCTGTTTACATTTCTTGATGTTCAATCGTACGACCTCCGTATTTCATTTTCTTCATCTATAATTAAGCCGTTAAGGACATTTTCAATGCACAACAGTATAAATTTTATCATAATCAGTATAAAAAAAATAGACAGAGTCAAAGACCCTGTCAAATGTTTTCAATTTGTAACAATTTATTATGAAATTGTATAGTTAGGTGATT
>NZ_JBSIOT010000527.1:0-892 GCF_053613335.1 Bacillus sp. LR--39
CCGTAAGGGGGGATGGTCATCATGATATAACACGGTTTATGATGAAGTGCTCCCTTTTTGGCCGATAATGGCTTTTTGTTGATTTGCCCTGAGCCTCCATATGTTTCACTGTCACTGTTAAGCACTTCAATGTATTGAGTAAAAAAAGGAACTCCAACATCATATTGATGATAGACCACGGGTGTAAAATTACAAATGATGACAAGTGCCTCACCGTGCTTTTTGCCATAACGAATAAAAGAAAAGATTGATTGTTCGTCATTATGGACATCAATCCATTCAAACGATTGTGCACGATGGTCATGCTCATAAAGGATTTTGCTTTTTTGGTAAAAGCGGAGAAGATCTTGCGTAAAAACGCTGGCTTTCTGATGCATGGGGAAGGAGTCCAAAAACCAATCAAGCTGTTCTGTATCTTTCCATTCATCAAATTGGGCAAACTCTGATCCCATAAAGATCAATTTCTTTCCGGGATGCACTGTCATATAGCCCAGCAAAAGCCGATACTGGGCAAATTTCTGCCAGTAGTCGCCAGGCATTTTATTAAGAAGTGATTTTTTTCCGTATACGACTTCATCATGAGAAAACGGCAATACAAAATGCTCACTAAACGCATACAGTAATGAAAAAGAGATAAGCTGATGACAATGCCGCCTTTCTTCGGGCGGCGTCTCCATGTATTTCAGTACGTCATTCATCCATCCCATATTCCATTTATAATGAAAACCAAGCCCCCCTTCCTCAACGGCACCTGTCACTTGAGGCCATTCTGTAGAATCTTCTGCAATCATCATCACATGGGGATATGTCTCTCTCATGGTTTGATTGAGTTTTTTTAAAAAATCAACAGCATATGGATTCGTGTGGCGTTCATCCTGATTTGGCCAATACA
>NZ_JBSIOT010000528.1:0-891 GCF_053613335.1 Bacillus sp. LR--39
GATCTTATTTTTTCAGGTTTTTCGCTTCAGTAAAGACGCCTCTGCCAGTGGCGCCCGCAGAGTGATAAATAACATCTACGCCTGATTTATACATGCTTTCGGCGGTTGCTTTGCCGACATCGGCTTTATCGAACCCCCCTGCGTATTTCACTTCTACAACGGCTTTAGGGTTAACTGCTTGTACGCCGGCACGGAAGCCGACCTCGAATTTTTTGATTAACTCTGATTCCATGCCGCCTACAAAGCCGATTTTTCCTGATTTGCTTGATAGGGCTGCGGCCACTCCGACGAGAAATGAGCCTTCCTGCTCTTTAAACGTAATACTTGCGACGTTGTCTTTATCGACAACAGCATCTATAATCGCAAAGTTTGTATTTTTGCGCTGGTCAGCAATTTCGCTGATTGAATCCTCCATTAAGTAGCCGACGCCGTAAATTAAGTCAAAATTCTCACGCGCCAATTTATTTAAGTTCGTTGTATAGTCTGCATCTGATTTGGATTGAAGATAGTCGTAACCGTTTTTGCCTTTTTTCAGCCCATTCTCTTTCCCAAAGGCTTGGATGCCTTCCCAGGCTGATTGGTTGAAGGATTTGTCATCCACTCCGCCTACGTCAGTAACCATCGCCACACTGAATTTGTTTTTGCCTTCGCCTGAGCCGCTGCTTTTTTCGCTGTTTCCGCATGCTCCTAATATGGTGCCTGCTGCGATCACAAGTGACATCGCCAATCCGATTTTTCGTTTATTCAAGATATAACCCCCCAGAAAAATTTGGTTCAAAGCTGATCCGGCCAGTCATGTGATGGGCTGTCCTGAACAATTTCTTAGAATCGATAAAATTTTCTGATAATAACAAATGGAATGCGCTGAGACAGTTCTATTCTTCCCTGAAT
>NZ_JBSIOT010000529.1:0-891 GCF_053613335.1 Bacillus sp. LR--39
TCTTGAGATCAGGGGCCTTGGTATTATCAATGTGATGACGCTATTTGGGGCTGGCGCGGTCAGAAGCAATAAACGAATCACGATTGTCATGAATCTTGAACTCTGGGAGCAGGGCAAGCAATACGACCGGCTCGGACTTGAGGAAGAGACCATGAAAATCATTGATACAGAAATTACAAAACTGACGATTCCCGTCCGTCCAGGCCGAAACCTTGCAGTCATCATCGAAGTGGCAGCAATGAACTTCAGATTGAAGCGGATGGGGCTGAATGCCGCTGAACAATTTACCAACAAGCTGGCGGATGTCATTGAAGACGGTGAACAAGAAGAATAGGAGTTGGGCGTTAAATGAATGAAGCGATAGAACCACTCAATCCGATAGCATTTCAGCTGGGGCCGTTAGCCGTCCATTGGTACGGAATCATTATCGGTCTCGGTGCTTTGCTCGGGCTGTGGATTGCGATGAGGGAAAGTGAAAAACGGGGGCTGCAGAAAGATACGTTTATTGATCTTGTCCTGTTTGCCATTCCAATTGCGATTATTTGCGCACGAATTTATTACGTTGCCTTTGAATGGGACTATTATGCGGCACATCCGGGAGAAATCATTAAGATTTGGAAGGGCGGCATTGCCATTCATGGCGGATTAATCGGCGCCATTTTAACGGGTTATGTGTTTTCGAGAGTGAAAAACCTTTCGTTCTGGAAGCTTGCGGATATTGCCGCGCCCAGCATTTTGCTCGGCCAGGCGATCGGCCGCTGGGGGAACTTCATGAATCAGGAAGCGCACGGCGAGGCTGTCAGCAGAGCCTTTTTAGAAAACCTGCACCTGCCTGAATTTATCATCAATCAAATGTATATCAATGGGCAATATTATCATCCTACTTTTTTA
>NZ_JBSIOT010000530.1:0-891 GCF_053613335.1 Bacillus sp. LR--39
AGTCGGCCCGTACACATTGGTCAACCGCGGCGCTGTGCCGGCTTCTTTAAACAGCTTGAGCAGCTTGTCCGCAACAACAGATGACAGGCCTTCTCCTCCGATCAGCATGTGCTTCAGTTTTAGGCCTTCAAAATCGCCCGCTGCTACCAGCATTTGCAAATGAGCCGGTGTTCCATCCGTCGCCTCAATGCTGTTTCTCCGATAATATGCAGCAAGGGCGGCCCCGTTCGTCACAGTTTTCTTCGGTACGATATAAAGGGTTTGTCCCAAAAGAAGCGACGCGAAGATCTGCTTCACTGACGCATCGAAGTGGAACGGCGCAAGCAATGCCATCCGCAGGGTTTGGCTGCCGCTTTGATAAATCGTCTGCTGCAGAGATTCAACCAAATGATGAACCTGGCGATGCTCGATCATAACTCCTTTCGGGCGTCCGGTTGTTCCCGATGTATAAATAATGTAGGCAAGGTTCCGTGCGTTCACATCTGCATTCAGGCTTTCTTCTGCACCTTCTGCAATTGCCTGATCTAAGTCAATCAGCTCAGCATCGGCTTCAGGTGCCGCAACCTTCGATTCAGTCAGGATGAAGTCCGCCCCGCAGTCCTCCAAAATATATTGAATGCGCTCAGCAGGAAAACCCGGATCAATCGGCACATAGGCCCCGCCGGCTTTTAAAATCCCCATGATAGCTGTAATCATCCGTTCAGAGCGTTCAATCAAAACCGTGACAGGACTGTCCGGTCCAACCCCTTTCTGTTTCAGCACATTGGCGATGCGTGCGGATTGTTCATGTAACATTCGATAAGACAATGTACGATCTTCAAATACAACCGCTGGATGATCTGAAAGCTGCTCAGCCTTTTCTTGGAACAGTTTCGGGATCGTCATGTCCTT
>NZ_JBSIOT010000531.1:0-890 GCF_053613335.1 Bacillus sp. LR--39
TCGTCCCGTGAATCAGAGTCAGGATATCTCCATTTCGGACGCCCTTCACACATTGCGGAAAAACATTGAACGTGAAAAAGAAATTGAGAAGCAAAAAAAGGAAATTGAAACAGATATTCATTATACAAAGGAACAGATGCTTGAACTTGAGCAAGAAATACAGTATTTCCACGCACAGATCGAACAGTTATTTGCCGCGGCTGCTGCAAAAGACAGAGATGCGTTTTTTGCCATAGCCGACATCAGCAGGCAATTGAAGGATACGGAGAACAAGCTTCATCACGTAAACGCACAGCTTCAAGGCGGACACCCGGAGGAACTTGAACTGGCAGATTCCAATACGCTTTCTGAATTGAAAGATAAGCAATTTGTTGAAAATGAAAGAAAAGAGCGGCTGACTGAGGAGATCGAGCGGCTCCGCAGCCAAATCGCACTGCTCTCAGTCAAACAGGAACAATTAGAGGCCTCGGGATTGGTGTCAGACCTCAAGCTTCAAACCGAAATGCAAAAAGAACGTGTAAAAGAAACGGCTAAAAAATGGGCCTCGATACAAATGATCAAACAGGTGATCAGAAACAAATTGGAGCGGCATAAAAAAATCGAGCTTCCGCGCCTTCTAGAGACGGCAGGAGAATTCTTCCGCCCTCTGACTGACGGAAACTACCAAACCATTTATTTTTCCGAAACGGATGATTCGATCATGGTTATGCATCGCGATGGAACTGTCTATCATGCGGAAGAGCTGTCACAAGGGACCTGTGAACAGCTGTATACAGCGATCCGATTTGCTTTGGCCGTTACGCGCCAGGATGGGTCAATGCTTCCGTTTCAGCTTGATGACAGTTTTGTTCATTTTGATCAGGAAAGGCTGAAACGTGTATTACATGTTC
>NZ_JBSIOT010000532.1:0-890 GCF_053613335.1 Bacillus sp. LR--39
CAAGGTGTTTTGGTGATAATCGAGAAAATCATCGCGTGAAGGCGGTCGGTAATCACCAATTTACTGGAGCCGATGCGGTCCAGCATCTCCATAAAATGCTTTTCACGATCAGCGTAATCGATGGTGTCTACCGTATCCAGCACCGTATCGGTACGCTCTGTGTAAGTTGTTTTTTCTGCCCATTTCTTCATCTGTGAAATAAAATCTTCGTCAGTCACTTTCTCCTTATCCGCTCTTAAAATAAAGAGAACGCCGTCCCGCTCAAGCTCTCGCGGCACAATGTCCAAGGAAAGCACCATGTCCGGCGTAAAGATCACATTGGAATTGAAGGTCTCTTTCACCACATCCAGTGTTTGCGTCTCACGCGCAGCAATCGTTAAGTTTGTATTTTGATGGTACGCATCCTGTGTTTTTTTCTTTTCCTTCTGTCCTTCCTCTGTATCCTCAAAATAAACGGATTGGGGCAGAGAAATCGATTTGTAGTCTTTAAACGCCGAAAAGACCTTTCTTCTGTCTTCCTCAATATCAAGATAAAGGTTTCCTAAATTCCCTCCGCCTGTAAAGCAGACAATATCGTCTTCACGAATGATCTCTTTCACCAGTTCAATGCCCTCATCCGTCGCATAATCCATAATCTCAATGTATTCATAATACGGAAAATGATTTTTGACAAATTTCTCTTCCGCATACGCAATCGCTTGGTCGCCAATGTTTGTGTAACTAGGGGAACCAAACAAAAATACTTTTCGTTTATCATTTAACAGAGCTTCCGGCTCCACATTTGGCGCAATGCCTTTTACTAGTTTTTTGCCTTTGATTTCTTGTACAGTCATATCTGCGTCCTCCTTCTGGGATGAATTCCTCATTGTGTGTTAACTGTCTCTACCCAA
>NZ_JBSIOT010000533.1:0-885 GCF_053613335.1 Bacillus sp. LR--39
TGCGGATGCAGATCGATCTCGGGAAACGAGCGGGTATTCAGTTCCGCTGCAATGTGCCCGTTTTTTACGGTGATAAAAATATCAGGCTCAATATACACATCTTGCTCTGGCCGGGCAAACAGAAGGCCAGGTCTAGGATGAAGAGCCGCGATATCATCTGAGATATCTTGAATGGTATGAAGCGGAATTCCCGCCTCTACTGAAAGCGCTTTCCATTTTTTTTGCGCAAAAGCATCAAAATGAGCTGAAATCAGCATTTCCGCTTGTTCATTTCTGTTCGGCAGCCGCTGTAATTGAAGAAGGATGCATTCCTGCAAAGATCTCGCACCGATTCCAGCCGGTTCTAATGACTGGAGTTTTGCCAAAACAGCCTCCGCTTCCTTGGCCGATACAGATAGGCGCCGTGCTGCCTCCTCCACATCTTCTTCCAAGTACCCGTTTGAATCAAGCGAATGAATCAGATAATTAAAAATCTTTTTTTCAGTGTTTGTCAGATTCATATCGAGTGACTGCTGTTTTAACGCATCCTGCAATGTTTTTTGCGGATCACTTAATTGAAGGCCCGCTTCCTGTGCATTCATCCTGTTTTTGTTTGTTTTATGGTAAGATAGTGGCGGTGTGTCTGTTTCCTTTCGTTCAATAAGAGGGTTTTCCAGTGAGAGCTCATCAATGTACTCGGCGAGTTCTGCCGAATGATAGCCAAGCAGTGTGATGGCCTGCCTGAGCTCCTGTGTCAGTTGAGGCTTTAATACTTGTACTTGCTGAAGTTTCATATCCATCATGCTCACTCCCCTTTCTTCATTGTACATGATTGAGATCACACCGTATACATTTATGAAAAAGGAGCTGCCAAAGAAATGTCTGAACTTTTTTCCGTCCCTTATT
>NZ_JBSIOT010000534.1:0-884 GCF_053613335.1 Bacillus sp. LR--39
AATATCTGCCACACATTTTGATAATCGCCCGCCAATTCGTACAGCAGCGTGTACGTCTGAAAATCCGTGCCGACTCGATAGCGGAGACCTGACACGAGCACAAGTGAAGCGAGCGGAATCCAGATCAAAAGCTTATTCTGCCGATACCCCGTGGCAAGCGAATCGTCACGGCCGCCGCACATTTTAGCGAACCAAGACCAAATAAATACAATCCCCATATTGACGGCATATACAATCATCGGTTATGGTCCTTTTCCGTGCTGATGTTGTATACATTCAGCAGCGCTCCTACATTTTGCTGTGCATCGTAGCCAAGTTGAGCGAGTGTTTCTTTGATGAACTCACGCTTCGGCCTGCCTGCGGCGGCCGCCCTTGCAATGGTTTCAGCCCAGACGCTGATCGGCTCAGAAAGACTTAATCTTGTGACAAGCCCGAGACCGGCGTCGACTTTTTCTGTAATGCTGTCTGAAATGATGCATGGAAGCCCCGACGCCTGCGCTTCCACAAGCACAACCGGCAAGCCTTCGTACAGAGACGGCATGACAAATACATCAAATGTGCGCATCAATTCATGGATCCGTTCTTCCGTGCCTAAAAAGAGGACGTCTGAAAGCAAATTCTGCTGCCGCGCCTCCTCCTCTATCTCCCCGCGCAACGGCCCGTCTCCCGCCAGAACGAGCTGAAAGCGAACGCCTCTTTCTTTGAGATGTGCGGCAAGTTTCAGCAGGAACGCGTGGTTTTTCACTTCATGAAACCGGGCCACATGGCCAATGATGAGCCGGTCGGCTACAATGCCGCGTGCTGCTTTTTCTTCATCAGCCGCCTGCCCATTTGGGGCGAACAACTCAAGGTCAATCCCGTTTGGAAGAAGGTGAACACGCTCC
>NZ_JBSIOT010000535.1:0-884 GCF_053613335.1 Bacillus sp. LR--39
TAAGTCTTGTCGATACGGAGGAATACCCAAGTCCGGCTGAAGGGATCGGTCTTGAAAACCGACAGGGGTGTCAAAGCCCGCGGGGGTTCGAATCCCTCTTCCTCCGCCATATTGATTTTAATTCTAATGAAACACAAGCATATATTGGAGATTGTTTTGTCCGTTGCATTCGGTGCGGCGGATTTTTTATTTTAAAGAAAAAGTGAATCTCGACTGAGATTCACTTTTTTTGATTATCATGAATAACTGAAGCAATTTGATCTACAATATTTTCAATCGAGTTTTCGTCGTTCAGAAGATCATAATCTTCAATGCGAAGTTTTAAAACAGGGCAGGCATTAAAACCGCTTATCCAGTTCTCGTAGCGTGTATGCATTTCTTCCCAATAAGACCGGCTTGTCTGAAGCTCCATCTCACGGCCGCGTTGTTCAATCCGGTTTAAAATGTTCTCCAGATCTCCTTCTAAATAGATCAACACATCTGGATGTGGGAAATACGGTGTCATTACCATTGCTTCGAAAAGGCTTGTGTAAGTCTTATAATCAACCTTTGACATTGTCCCTTTATCAGCATGCATTTTTGCGAAAATTCCTGTATCTTCATAAATCGAACGATCCTGTACAAAACCTCCGCCGGCTTCAAAAATTGTTTTCTGTTCTTTGAAGCGTTCAGCTAAGAAGTAAATTTGAAGGTGAAAGCTCCAACGTTCAAAATCATGATAGAACTTTTCCAAATATGGATTATGATCGACTTCCTCCAACGATGTTTTAAATCCAAGCCGTTTAGCTAAAGTTTTTGTTAAAGTCGATTTTCCGACACCTACTGTTCCTGCTACTGTAATAATTGAATTCTTAGGGATATGATGTTCCTTCATACGATAAGCT
>NZ_JBSIOT010000536.1:0-883 GCF_053613335.1 Bacillus sp. LR--39
CTTTATATAAGAAAAAGAGGTTATTCATTTTAACCTCTTTTTCAATCGTAAGTCGTCAATTATTTCTTTCATTTCACCCTCTGGCAGCACTCACTTCAAACCTGATCCATTAACAACGAAATATCCGCTTATATTTCCCCATCTTGATGGTTTGCGAATTAAAAGTTCTTGAACCTTTTTTTCAACTAGGCACTACTGCCGCTGATTGAGCTCTTTTTGTCTTTTTTTTCACCATGAAGATGGTGAAGCAGACGATAAAACGGCGGCAGCAGGGCAATAACCAGAATGACGCGAATGACCTGAACCGCAACGACAAAGGTGGAATCAGCGTGTAAGGTAACTGACGTCGTCGCCATCTCTGCAATCCCGCCGGGCGCAAATGCCAGAACAGAAGTGATGAGCGAAATTCCTGTCAGCTCAGAAACGATCACGGCGCTCAAAAACATTGCTGCGATTAAACCGACGGACGAGACAAACCCGACAATGATAATACGGGTGACGCCGGCAAACATGCTTTTGTACATCTTAGAGCCGATCGTTGCCCCGAGAAATACTTGTGATACATGGTTAGCTTGTGACGGCCACCATGCCGTCATGTCGTGCCCTGTCACCGCAGCTCCGCCAACATGTACAATTGCTACACCGAGCATGCTGCCGAGCAGCCATGGAGCTGGAAATTTTAAAAATTTCGCAGCTTTGCAAGCTCCCCAGGCAGCGAGAATAAGAATGACGGTCCACAAAACGGGAGCGAGCCTAAAATCTGTCGTTGCAGAAGAAATCGTCTCTGCTGCGGCACTTGCGGTACGATCTTGTTTTGTATAGATCAGAATGACTAAAAACGGAATGGAAAGCACCACGAGCAGCACACGCATCATTTGAACGA
>NZ_JBSIOT010000537.1:0-882 GCF_053613335.1 Bacillus sp. LR--39
GCTGACGCTGAGCGGCTGTTCGCTTCCTGGTCTCAGCGCTGCTGCAGACCAGACCATTAAAATCGGCGCGCAAAGCATGAGCGAATCAGAAATCATCGCCAGCATGCTTGGCCAGTTGATCGAACACCATACTGATCTCAAAACAACAACGATTAAAAATCTTGGCTCCAACGCGGTGCAGCAGCAGGCTTTAATGAACGGGGAAATTGACATTGCGGCCACAAGATATACGGGAGACGCGCTGACAGGCACGCTGAGAATGCAACCGGAAAAAGACCCGGACAAAGCGCTGGCGCTTACTCAGCGGGAGTTTAAAAAAAGATATGATTTAAAGTGGTATGACTCCTACGGGTATGATAATACATATGCCTTTACAGTCAGCAGGGAGCTGGCCGACCAATACCATTTAAAGACCGTATCAGACGTTAAAAAATGGGCGCCGCAATTAAAGCTGGGCGTTGATAACTATTGGATGAAGCTCAACGGAAACGGCTATCAGGATTTTACGAAAACCTACGGCATGACATTCGGCGGCACGTATCCGATGCAGATCGGCCTTGTGTACGACGCGGTGAAAAGCGGAAAAATGGACATTGTGCTTGCGTATTCAACCGATGGAAGAATCAAGTCCTATGGTCTCAAAATGCTAAAGGATGATAAACAATTTTTCCCGCCGTACGACTGCTCTCCGGTTGTTCCGGAAAAGGTGCTCAAAGAACATCCTGAGCTTGAAGGCATCATCAAGAAAATGCTCGGAAAAATCGACACAGCCACGATGCAGGAGCTTAACTATGAAGTCGACGGCAATCTCAAAGAACCGTCTGTCGTTGCCAAGGAATATTTAGAAAAACATCGCTACTTCGAATCGTGAAAGGGGGACGA
>NZ_JBSIOT010000538.1:0-882 GCF_053613335.1 Bacillus sp. LR--39
TTTCATGGCACCGACAGTGTGCTTCTTGCAGCGGGTATTCTTGGCGCAACTGTTATGCCGCACGCCATTTATTTACACTCTGCCCTTACACAGCGGCGGGTGGTTGGCAAAACTGATGCAGAACGGAAAAAAATCTTTAGGTTTGAATTTATTGATATTTTAATAGCGATGCTGATTGCAGGGGCTATTAATGCAAGTATGCTGATTGTGGCTGCCGCATTATTCTTCAAAAACGGCCTGTTTGTTGAGGATCTCGACGTCGCATTTCAGCAATTCGGACATCTTGTCAGCCCTATGTCTGCGGCTTTATTCGGGATCGGGCTGCTCGTTGCCGGTCTATCCAGTTCGTCTGTCGGCACACTTTCAGGCGACGTGATTATGCAAGGATTTATCAACTACCGCATTCCGCTGTATGTACGGCGTTTTATCACGATCATTCCGCCGATCTTGATCATCGCGTCAGGTGTTAATCCGACGACCGCTCTCGTACTGAGCCAGGTCGTGCTGTCCTTCGGGATCGCCTTTGCCCTCATTCCGCTTATTATGTTTACAAGCAATAAACGGATCATGGGATCTCTGATCAACGCCAAATGGGTCACAGTGGTGTCTTGGCTGATTGCTGTATTGATCGTTGCTTTGAATGTGTTTTTAATTGTAGATACGTTTCGATAAAAAACCGGCTTCTAAAGCCGGTTTTTATTTTTTCGCAAAAGCTCATTGATACCCTTTTTGACAGAAATTTGTTATGATAGAAGAAAAATCGGAGTTTTGATGATGTCAGTATTTATTCTGTTTTATTTGTGGATTGTTCCTATTGTTATCGGCATTTTATGTTCTGTTGCTGCCCATAAATCCAAGGGAAAAATGAGAGTCACGCCCGGC
>NZ_JBSIOT010000539.1:0-882 GCF_053613335.1 Bacillus sp. LR--39
CGACAACTCCGATTGGGTAACGGTAGTTCGCCGCTTCAACGTCCGTTGCGATGGAAGCAAGTGAGTCACCCATCATCAGGGAAGGTGCTCCAGCGGCGAACTCTACGTTTTCAATCCCGCGTCCCACTTCACCTAAAGCTTCTTTCGTGTTTTTTCCGTTTTCAATGGTAATTAGATGAGCAAGTTCTTCTTTATGCTGAGACAGCAGCTGCTGGAAGTTAAATAGAATTCTGGCGCGGCGAGGAACCGCCACCTTTGACCATGTTTTAAATGCTTCAGCCGCTGTTTGCGCTGCGTAATCAATATCCTCTTTTGTAGAAATCGGCACTTGGCATAGCACTTCTTTCGTCGCCGGATTGACGACATCTTCATATTGATCTGTTTTGCTTTCAACCCATTCACCGTTGATGTAGTTTTTTAATTTTCTGATTTCTGCCATTCTTATTGCCTCCTTCATTAGTAAACACATACACTTGTATGGATGGTTCCGGATAGATTCATATCAATATCCACTTTTCAGCAAGCCAAGAATTAAACGCTTTCAAAAACACCAAAAAAATAAATGGCGGATGCATATTTACATACAAGCAACCATTTCATGCACAACAGGTTACTTTTTGGTCATTTCTTGGTTATATTCTAATCGCATAATACCCATAAGTCAATCATAAACACTACATTTTTTCATTATTTTTATTATATTAATCTTTTAATCAAGTAAGAGAAGTAAGAGAAGGCCGTCCAATCTTGCAAAAGATATACACCGATGTTATCATTTTTTAAGCAACTATTGATTAACTTTTGGTTTTTATTATATATTTATGTTACGTAAAGATTCAAGAAGGAGTTTTTTATATGAAACTGATGCGGATTCAGGAAATG
>NZ_JBSIOT010000540.1:0-882 GCF_053613335.1 Bacillus sp. LR--39
TCTTCTGAATCAACAGGTCCCTTGCTTCTTCAAAACTGTTTTCTTTTAAATCTTTCAGCTGAGGCCAAGCCCCAATCATGTTATAACCGTCGACCAACAGGATGTCCATTCCGTCTATTCTCCCAGAGGGCTTCGTTTCCGGTACACTTCATACATCAGCAGGCCGGCTGCAACTGAGGCGTTCAGGGATGTGACCTTTCCCGCCATCGGCAGGCGAATGAGAAAATCACATTTCTCTTTAACAAGCCTTCCCATGCCTTTTCCTTCGCTGCCGATGACAAGCGCAAGCGGCATATTTCCGTCCAGCGACCTGTAGTCCTGTTGTCCAGACGCATCGGTACCGACGACCCAAATGCCCCGTCCCTTCATTTCTTCCAGGGTCCGCGACAGATTGGTCACCTTGACGACCGGAATATGTTCGATGGCTCCTGTCGAGGCTTTGGCGACAGTCGTTGTAAGGCCGACCGCGCGCCTTTTCGGAATGACGATGCCGTGAGCCCCGACCGCGTCTGCGGTGCGCATAATAGAGCCCAGGTTGTGCGGATCCTCAATTTCGTCTAATACAAGGATAAACGGCTGTTCATTTCTGTCTTCGGCCTTTTGAAAAAGATCATCCAGCTCGGCATACTCGTAAGCCGCTACCTGGGCGACGACGCCTTGATGCTGTCCGGAAACCATTTGATCGAGTTTTTTTCTTGGGACATAATGAATCGTGACGCCTTTTTTGGCGGCGAGATCGACGACTTGCTGAGCCTGTCCCTTCACTGTGTTTTCCGCCATCCACAGCTTATACAATTCCCGGCCGGACTTTAATGTTTCGATGACCGCGTTTTTTCCTATGACGTAATCATGCTGCTGACTCATTTTACTTCCTCCCTGCCA
>NZ_JBSIOT010000541.1:0-882 GCF_053613335.1 Bacillus sp. LR--39
AATAAAATTTTAGAGAAATGTACAAGCAGATCGGGCCTTTGTGAGTAACATGATAGTAATCATAGAGAAGGAGGCTCGCAAATGGCTGAATTCATATTAAATGCAGCGGATTTCGGTGTTCCTGGAGATGGTAAAACGGATTCGACAGAACGGATTAATCAGTGCCTCAGTACAGCTGTTTCGAAAGGCTATCATACTGTCTGGTTTCCAAAGGGAACATATTTAATAGACGCAACGCTTGGCGGAGATCTTAATCAGAGGTTTCGAAACGCGGGGATCATTGTTCCCGGCAACCTTGAGATTATGATGGACCCCGAATGTATCATGAAAGTGATACCGAATAGTTCGTGGGGTTATTCCGCATTTTATGTAGGCAAGCAAGAGAATATAACCATTTCCGGAGGACAAATTATCGGCGAACGGGATGAGCATACGTATGTCTCGGCGGGGATAAGGTCAACCCATGAATGGGGCTTTGGCATATGTATTGAAGGATGCTCGAATGTTCTCATTGATGATGTGAAAATTTCCGATTTTACCGGCGATGGGATCATAGTCAGCCCAAGGGGATTAAAGACCAATCAAGATTATCGAACGTCAGAGCAAATTATCATCCGCCGCTGTGAGGTTCGGCGGTCGAGGAGAAATAACATTTCCATTACCGGATGTGACATGGTCACGGTGGAGGAGTGCTTGATTGAAGATGCCGGAACGGGGAATGGAACAGCCCCGAAATTCGGAATTGACATTGAAGGATATGGCGAAGGTGGCGTTGATTATGAGGAACCGATTAATGTATCAATTCGCAATAACCACTTTGTTGGAAACGTTTCAAGTTCTGTGACCAATTTTAACGGGTATGGCATTTTAATAGAAGGAAAT
>NZ_JBSIOT010000542.1:0-881 GCF_053613335.1 Bacillus sp. LR--39
TCTGTCAAGAATGCCTTCAGACACGCGCACACCTTAAGAGACCGCTGCACCGGATTAAGAATCATTAATGAAAACAAAACGCTGATCAACCATGGTCTATATGAATAGCCCGCACCTCGAATGGAAGGGGTAACGCAGATGAAAAAAATGACTGTCTGTTTTCTTGCGCTCATGATGCTGCTTACATTAGTCATTGCCGGGTGTTCAGCAGAAAAATCATCCGGCAAATCGGGTGAAACTGAGCTGACCTTTTGGACATTTAACGGGCTTCATGAGCAGTTCTATGTAGAAATGGTGAAGGAATGGAATAAAAAATATCCTGACCGCAAAATTAAGCTGAATACGGTCGTTTATCCGTATGGACAAATGCACGATAACTTGTCGATCTCCTTAATAGCGGGAGAAGGCGTCCCTGATATTGCCGATGTCGAATTGGCCCGTTTTTCAAACTTTTTGAAGGGCTCTGACATACCGCTTGCCGACTTGACTCCGCTGATTGAAAAGGACCGCGATAAATTCGTTGAGGCGCGGCTGACCCTGTACAGCAAAAACGGCAAGCTTTACGGACTCGATACGCATGTAGGAACAACAGTCATGTTTTATAACATGCATGTGATGAAGAAAGCCGGCGTCAATCCTGACGATATTAAAACATGGGATGATTACCATAAAGCCGGACAGAAAGTGCGCAAAGTGACCGGGAAGCCGATGGGAACGGTGGAAACAAATGATTCCGGAACGTTCTTATCTATGATTTCACAGCAAAACTCAGGTTATTTTGATAAAAACGGCAAGCTGATCCTCAATAATGACACCAACGTAAAAACACTTCAATATTTAAAAGACATGATCAATGATAAAACGATGATTCCTGCGCCGGG
>NZ_JBSIOT010000543.1:0-880 GCF_053613335.1 Bacillus sp. LR--39
GATTTTAGGCACTGCGCTGACGAATGCTTTCGATCAACAAGCAGCGGTCGGCGAGGTTCGTGTTTTGTATAAAGACAATTCTGACGGAGCGTTTTCGCAAGGCTTTAAAACATTCGTAAAGGAAGCGAAAACATCCGGCGTTCATTTTAAAAAAGTGTTGTCCGATATGGATGAAAAACAAGAAATCAAACAGGGGAACTACGATGCTTATCTTGAGATCGAAAACAGCGGCATCAAGCTTTACCAAATGGATAAAAACAGTATGAAAAACAGCATTATTCAAGGAATGCTGACCGCGTTTGCAAACCGGTACAATGCCGCAGCGGAGATCATCAAAGCTGCTCCTGAGCAAGCGGGCGCCGTGCTCGGGGACGCACCGGGCGACAATTATATCAAGGAGACGTCGCTCAGCTCAGACAGAAAGCCCAGCTCCATGGATTATTATGCGGTTGCCATGACCACTCTGATCGCGCTTTACAGTGCATTAAGCGCCAGCTATTTAATAAGGGGGGAGCGGCTTAGAAAAACAGCCGACCGGCTGATCGCGGCACCGGTTCATAAAGGCGAGATCTTTGCGGGTAAGCTGATCGGCAATCTTGTGACAAACGGATTGTGTATTTTTGCCGTCGTCGCAGTCAGCAAATACGTATTTAAAGCGTACTGGGGAGAGCATCTTGGGCTTGTAGCGGCCGTGCTGTTCAGCATCGTATTGTTTGCCGTATGCCTCGGCCTCGGCGTCAGTTATTTGACGAGAACGGGGGAAGCGGCAGTGGCGATCATTAACGTGTTGATTCCGCTAGTTGCATTTTTCGGGGGCGCTTATTTTCCTGTCGACGATGCGGAAGGTGTTTTAGCTTTGGTCACAGACCTGTCTCCGCTC
>NZ_JBSIOT010000544.1:0-880 GCF_053613335.1 Bacillus sp. LR--39
ACTGACTTTACCCGATACTAAACATCCTATTAAAGAAAGCGTTAACAATAAATTGAACCACCAAAGCTTCGGCCGCTTCCACTCATCTTCAACCGCAGCAGCCGGTTCATTGGCATTGGCTGGCTGTTTCAGTTCAATCACACCAAGGCGCTTTCGTTCCGCTTTTCCAAGCACATACGCAACCGCCACCATACAAAGCATCCCGCTTGCAATGACAGGAATCATCGGCCCTGTTAGCTCAGCTGGATCAACCCCCAGCGCACTCGCCGCCCTCGGCGTCGCACCGCCCCATGGAATCGTGTTCATGATTCCCATGCCGACTCCCGCGATTCCTGCCAAGATAATTGGCCGGATGCCTAGCAGCAAATAGAGCGGAAGCATGGCGCTTGTCGTAATCATGTACGTTGTCGAGCCATCTCCGTCCAAGGCGACGAGCATTGTAAGAACCGCTGTCCCGACAACAATTTTTAAAGGGTCTCCTTTGACCATGCTTAAAATTTTGCCAACCATTGGATCAAACAGGCCTGTATCAATCATAATTCCAAAATATAAGATCGCAAACATAATCATGACCGCAGTCGGCGCGACTTGCTGAATCCCCGAAATCATCATGTCCCCAACTTCAGTAAATCCAAATCCGGCGATAAGCGCAAACACAATCGGCGTCAAAACTAATGCTGTTAAAACAGAAAGCCGTTTTGTCATGATCAATGCCATAAACACAAGCATCATGAGAAAGCCTAAGATTGCTAACACATCCATTCCCCCTTAAATGAATCCGCTTACATTTTTTTCTCCCTTACTCCCCTTTTTGTCTTACCTTTTTGCAATCGTATGGGAAAACCAACCGCAAGTAAATAATTTGTTTTTTTTGTATTTT
>NZ_JBSIOT010000545.1:0-879 GCF_053613335.1 Bacillus sp. LR--39
TGTATGCCTTTAGCCGTTTGGCCAGCTCATCACGCAGCGAATTGGCTGGGATAACAGCATCAATGATCATTTCTGAAGCCAGACGGTAGATATTGATGTCCTCTTTGAATTCCTCCCGTTTGCTGCTGATAAATGCGGCTCTCTCTTCTTCTGGCAGCTCGGCGATTTTTTTAGCGTAGACAGCGTTTACAGCGGCCTCAGGGCCCATGACGGCGATTTGGGCGGTTGGGAGCGCTAGACAGCAATCCGGTTCAAATGCCGGCCCTGCCATTGCATACAACCCCGCCCCGTAAGCTTTTCGGACAATGACAGAGAGTTTTGGAACAGTTGCCTCTGACATCGCAGAAATCATTTTCGCTCCGTGTCTGATAATCCCAGCCTGTTCTACTTTTGTGCCAATCATAAAACCGGGGATATCGGCTAAGAACAGCAATGGGATATGAAAAGCGTCACATAAGGTAATAAACTTAGCCGCTTTGTCTGCTGAATCGTGGAATAAGACGCCTCCTTTTACCTTTGGCTGGTTTGCAACAATGCCGACAGGCTGTCCGTGGATTCGTGCGAGGCCCGTCAATAATTCCGGTGCAAATAAGGCTTTGATCTCAAAAAATGAGTCTTCATCTATGACCCGCTCAATCAGCTCATGCATATCAAAAGGTGCGTTTTGATTTTGCGGAATGACGTCGGCAAGCGGGGTGTCGAAGTGTTTTGGCGGGCGTTTCTCATGAATGGGCGCTTTTTCTTGAAAATTTGCCGGAAAGTAAGACAAATAAGCCCGCGCCAGCTGTATGGCTTCTTCTTCAGTTTCTGCAAGAATATCTCCGCAGCCGGAGATTGAGCAATGCATACGGGCGCCACTCATTTCTTCGAGAGACACTT
>NZ_JBSIOT010000546.1:0-879 GCF_053613335.1 Bacillus sp. LR--39
TGATAAAGGTTTTTTCTATTTTTGACGGATCGACAATATCATTCTTCTTTTTGTTAAACGCAATTCCTGCACCCAAGAGAATCTTCTCTTCATTTTGATCCTTTACGACGATAGCATTATGATTTAAGATTCTTTTAATTTTCATAGCTTTTTTGTCCTTTCATCCCCCGTTTTATGAATGAAAACGAATAAATCCAGTTATTCTGTCTCTTCTTTAAACCCGAGAAACAATGTAGCTATAAAAGCAGAGACGGCTGCGATCAAAAAACCGATCATATAATGAACAAAATTCGCGGCGCCAAACGGCAGCACAATTGAAATCATCGGAATGCCTGTCAGCCCGTAGGAATTTGCCACAACTTGTACCGCAACCACGTATGCTCCGCCAATAGCACCGCCGATGGCTGCTCCGATAAAGGGACGGATCAATTTGAGATTTACCCCGAATACAATCGGCTCAACAATGCCTAAAAACGCGGTCAGAGAAGCGGGGAGCGCAATTTTCTTCAGGCTTGATTGTTTCGTTTTGAGGAATACCGCAAGCCCCGCTCCGCCTTGGGCCACATTCGCCATCGACCATATCGGCACTAAAAAGTTGACACCGACATGCGGATTAGCAAGCAGCGTTGCCTCAATTGCATAAAAGCTATGATGCAATCCAGATAGGACGATGGTGGAGTAGATGCCGCCGAAAAGGGCTCCGGCGGCAATGCCGGCGTGATCATAAATATAGACGATCGATTGTGTCATGATTTGGCCGACGATAGAAGCGGCGGGATTCATCACAATCAGCGCGAGGCACCCTGTCACCATGACCGTAATAAAGGGAATAATCACGACATCAAGTGACTTCGGCACAATCGATTTTAATAGCTTCTC
>NZ_JBSIOT010000547.1:0-876 GCF_053613335.1 Bacillus sp. LR--39
CAATGTAAACCTCGGACATATATTCATCGTTAGCCATTGCCTCATAGGAACCGACACAAGCCAGGCTCTGCGTTTTGGTGTTTTTACGTCCGACCTGCCAATAGACTTTTTTAAATCGGCGATAGCCTGTATCCTTATGCACCCATCCGTACACATTGCCAAAGATGAATATTTGAATAGGCTCAGGCACAATGTTTTCACCCTGCAAAGGGCCTTTCGTATGTTTAAATTGGGTCATCCAGTATAGGAACCGGCGGGCTTTTTCATCATCAAACACATAAGGAAACTCCCTTGTGCCTTCCCGACTCACATCATTTAAAAAACGCTCACAGGCCCAAATGTGTTTTTCACACGCCACAATCTCACCCGATATCACTTCGCGCGAGTAATCAATGAGAAATTGTTTGATTGTCTTCATACGTTTTTAAACTCCTTCTCCGCAGCCGTCTTTTCCCGCTCCTCCTGGGTACGAGTAATAGCAAGTTTTGCACGAGCAGACGGTGTAAGGCCAAAGTCATTCGCTGCTGATTTCATTTGATCAAAATAATTCTTTTGCCGCTTTAATAACGGATGCTCTTCACCGACTAGCTTAATCGGGTTGCCGTCTTCGTCTTTTCCTTCCGTATGAACCATGATCCCGTCTTCTTCAATAATTTTAGAAATTGATACATACTGCGAATAGGCATTACAATAGGCAGCCAACATGCTGACGTCCGCTTCCGTGATGATTTCAACTTCTGTTAATAAAGCAGCAACCCGTTTGAATTCTTTTTTCCCGACCTTATCCAACCACGTTGGCGGTTTTATATTATCGGATCGCATTTTCATTTTCTTCTCGTGCTCAGCCCGGGCGGCCAGCTCTTCCGTATTCTTTTT
>NZ_JBSIOT010000548.1:0-876 GCF_053613335.1 Bacillus sp. LR--39
AAATGTATCTGTATCCTGGCCGGCTGCTTTTGCGGCGCCTTCCATATAGGATGCCACGCCCTCTGTCCAAGTAGGTCCCGGGAGCACTGAGTTAACCGTCACATTTGTGCCTTTTGTCATTTCAGCCATTCCTCTTGAAAGGCTGATCAGCGCCGTTTTTGTCATTGAGTATGGAATCATCATTGGCAGCGGTTTGACGCCTGCTTCACTTGCAATATTTAAAATGCGGCCGCTGTTTTTGGCAAGCATTTTTGGAAGGAAGTGACGGCTTGTCCGAACGGCGCTCATCACGTTCACTTCGAAATATTGATTCCACTCTTCATCTGTCACATCGGCAAAGTCTTTTACCTCGAAGAAACCAAGGTTGTTGACAAGGATATCAATATCACCGATTTCATTTACTTTTTCAATAAAAGCCGCTGCTTCATCTGTTTTTGACAAATCGGCAGCAGCACCGTGCACCGTTCCATATCCAGAAAGCTCTTCAATCGTGCGATTAACAGTCTCCTGTTTGCGTCCGTTGACAATGACTGCCGCACCCTCTTGCAGAAAGCTTTTTGCGGCGGCTTTCCCGATACCGGACGTCGAGCCGGTGATTAAGACGAGTTTGTCTTTTAGCTGTAAATCCATAAGAATCATTCCTTTTGATTGATGATGGTATTAAGTATACAAGATCAAATTTAGTGTTTACGAGGATTTTGCTCCCATACACAATACGGGGAAAAGTCATTCGGGACACATATACAAGCCTGTCAGTCATATAGTATAATTACTCCGAAAAAAGGATACGAATGTCAAATAGGTGCCGGTCCGTGAACAACAGCCGGCTTAAAAGGGAAACCGGTAAAAGTCGGTGCGGTCCCGCCACTGTAATTG
>NZ_JBSIOT010000549.1:0-876 GCF_053613335.1 Bacillus sp. LR--39
GAAAAAGGCGCCGTTTACGGGTTGCTTGGGGTAAACGGCGCCGGAAAAACGACACTGATTAATACGCTGACAGGCGTGAACCGCAATTTCAGCGGGCGCTTTACACTGTGCGGAATTGAAGCGGAGGCCGGCATGCCGCAGAAAACATCAGATCAGCTGAAGACTCACCGTTACTTCGCCGCCGATTATCCGCTGCTATTTACAGAAATTACGGCGAAGGACTATGTGTCTTTCGTCCATTCGCTTTATCAAAAGGATTTTTCAGAGCAGCAGTTTGCCAGTTTGGCCGAGGCCTTTCATTTTTCGAAATACATCAACAGGAGAATTTCGGAGCTTTCCTTGGGGAACAGGCAAAAGGTTGTATTGATGACAGGCTTATTGCTGCGCGCTCCCCTGTTTATTTTGGATGAGCCGCTCGTCGGTTTGGATGTGGAATCGATAGAGGTTTTTTATCAGAAAATGCGCGAGTACTGTGAAGCAGGCGGGACCATTTTGTTTTCTTCTCATCTGCTCGATGTCGTGCAAAGATTTTGTGATTATGCGGCTATTCTTCACAACAAACAGATCCAAAAGGTCATTCCGATTGGAGAGGAGACCGATCTGCGGCGGGAATTTTTCGAGGTGATCGGCCATGAATAACATAATCCCCATCATGTCTTTGCTGTTCAAACAGCTTTACAGCCGGCAAGGGAAAAAGGACGCCATCCGCATTGCCGCAGGCCTTGTCATTCTGGCCGTGTTTGAAATCGGGCTGATTCGCCAGGCCGGCATTGATGAATCGGTTTTGCGCAAAACGTATATCATACTCGCGCTTCTCTTAATGAACGCATATATGGTGTTTCTTTCTGTGACATCTCAATGGAAGGAATCTTATAT
>NZ_JBSIOT010000550.1:0-875 GCF_053613335.1 Bacillus sp. LR--39
GGGCAAGCTGAACCCCGAACAAGATTTTTATTCCCTCAATCCGTACGTTGAACAGCTGATGGATACAATCTACAGCTCTATTGATAAATTAAAAACGTACGCGCTGTCTTTTGCGCTTGATCCGTTTTTGGATAAAACACCGGATGTTATCCGACCTTTGCTGTTGAAAGAAGAAATTTTCCAATATGAACGCATCCGCGTCTTCGGTGAAATTTGGAGTGCGCTGCTGTCGCGGCCAAAATGGGTGGCACGTGAACAGGAGATATTGAAAAAAGAAGCAGGACGGCGTTTTTCTCCCGAATTGCAATTCGGGCGCCTGCATTTGGAATTCCTGCAAAAGAATGATGACGTTATTTTTGCGGAAGCGGATCAATTCCCGCCGGAAGCGCTCCCTTATACGTTCCAATGGCTGAGTGAAATGACTGCCAAGAAGGACTGGAAACGGCTTAAAACATGGTACCAGCAAATTGAGCCAATTGCGATGGGTTATACGAAGCTGGATAAGCCGTTTAAAGAGATTCGCGATGTGATCGGCGAGCTGTTCCTTCTGTTGAATGCCTATGTGCAGCAAACCAATGATCAAGCGCTGTTTGAGCGCTTTGCCGCGGGCTGTCTGCCGTATACGTTCACAGAATACAGCCATCATTTATATGAAAAAAAACGCTATGCCGAGTGGATTGAAATTCATAGCCTTGTCGGCTTTTCCATCAATGAAATGGATAAAATGATGCTCAAGGAAATTGCAGCGAGCGACCCTGAGGCGCTTATACCGGCTTACCATAGAGAAGTGGCTTTTTTCATTGATCAGAAGAACCGCAGCTCGTACAAGGAAGCCGCCCGGTATTTGAAAAAATTGCGCACCCTGTACAAAAAAG
>NZ_JBSIOT010000551.1:0-874 GCF_053613335.1 Bacillus sp. LR--39
TGCATAATTCCTGCGTTCAATCGGGAATGACAGTACAAGCATTGGAATCATAATCATCAGCATGACACCTGTTGCCGCTCCCTGTAAAAAGCGTCCTGCCGCCATCCATGCAACATCGCTTGAACATGCGATGAGCAGTGAACCTAGTATAAAGACAGGTAATGAAGCCAGATAGACGGGACGAGCACCGAATTTTTTCCTCAGCAGCGGTCCTGCCGGAACTAATAAGGCAAAGGCCAGATTGCCGATCAATATTGGATTTACTGATGTGAAGCCACTTGTTCCAACCGCTTTCTGAACAAGGCCTTGAACTGACGACAATGCCGTGTTAGACATCAATCCCGGCCCGACCGCTAAGACGGCGAGCAAAGAAATCACCCAATAGTGTTTTGTCTTCATGTTGTCATTCCTTCCTATATGAATACATGCGAAACACATCATTTTTTGAAACCAAAAGAAGCTAATAGATTTTGCATACCATTAGCTTTCAGTCTAATATTCTCCCTTTCAGGGGAAATGATATTATTTTATTATAATTATGTGAATGAATGAGCATATAATCAAATATTATTTCAAATCGATTGTGTTTTGTCAATGGAGTAAATTTCAAGCACAACATAAAAAGTCTGAAAGCTTTTCCCCGATATTGTGTTTTGGAGCCAAGGGGCCTAGAACTGCACTTATGGAGCCCTGCTCGTTCCCTCAAGCGAATTAAAGCAGGCCGTTTTAACCCTTTCAATCCACTATTCCAACTAATAAACTCGAATAAGTTGGTGATAAGACAACATTTTGGCCGCACATTTTTTTGTGTTCACTGGGCGTTTGCCGCCTCTAAATTGTATATGGGTAAATACCATGAATTAACCTATGAAAT
>NZ_JBSIOT010000552.1:0-874 GCF_053613335.1 Bacillus sp. LR--39
GCATCATGGATAATTTGCAGGAAATCGTATTTCAAACGAATGCAAAAGGCGAAATTATATATTTAAACCAAGCGTGGGCATCAATAACCGGCTTTTCAATCAGTGAATGTATGGGAACAATGTATAACGATTACTTCATAAAAGAAAAGCACGTAGCCGACCACATTAACACCCAAATCCAAAACAAAGCGTCTTCTGGCATGTTTACGGCAAAATACGTGACAAAAAACGGCACGATTTTTTGGGGAGAAGTTCATTATAAACTTTACTATGACCGGGATGACCAATTTACAGGCAGCTTGGGTACAATGTCAGATATCACTGAGCGGAAAGAGGCTGAAGATGAGCTCATTGAGATTAATGAACGGCTGGCGAGGGAATCCCAGAAACTATCAATCACAAGTGAACTTGCCGCAGGTATTGCTCATGAGGTCAGAAACCCTTTAACATCTGTCAGCGGTTTCCTCCAGATTATGAAAACACAATATCCGGACAGAAAAGACTATTTTGACATCATCTTTTCAGAGATTAAAAGAATCGATTTAGTGCTCAGCGAGCTGCTGCTGCTTGCAAAACCGCAGGCAATCACATTTAAAACACACCAGCTTAATGAGATCCTGAAACAAGTCACGACATTGCTTGATACCAATGCAATTCTGTCCAATATCGTCATAGAGAAAAATTTCAAAGAGACAGATGGCTGTATGATTAATGGAGACGAAAATCAGCTGAAGCAGGTCTTTATCAACATCATTAAAAACGGAATTGAGGCAATGCCAAAGGGCGGTGTCGTAACCATTTCAACTGATAAAACCGCCTCTCATGCAGTGATAAGCGTAAAGGATGAAGGAAACGGCATGCCGCAGGAAAAGCT
>NZ_JBSIOT010000553.1:0-873 GCF_053613335.1 Bacillus sp. LR--39
TCTGGATATGCACGGCTTTGACGACGCTGACATTACGATTCCGACGAAAAGGGAGCCGACCGAACAGGAATGGGCTGACCTGAAGCTTGCTTGGAAAGTCGTGAAGCACGTCAAATCGAATGCGATTGTCCTGGCAAAGGACGATATGACGATCGGCGTCGGCGCCGGGCAAATGAACCGCGTCGGCTCGGCGAAAATCGCAATTGAGCAAGCCGGGGAGAAAGCAAAAGGAAGCGCGCTCGGATCAGATGCCTTCTTTCCGATGCCTGATACGGTCGAAGAAGCGGCTAAAGCCGGTGTGACGGCAATCATTCAGCCGGGCGGCTCGGTTCGTGATGAAGATTCAATTAAAAAAGCGGATGAATACGGGATCGCGATGGTGTTCACCGGAATCCGCCATTTCAAACATTAAGGGAGTGACCAGCGTGAACGTATTGATTATCGGCAGAGGCGGCAGGGAGCACACGCTCGCCTGGAAAGCGGCGCAAAGCCCTCTTGTCGGCACTGTATATGCGGCGCCCGGCAATGACGGAATGGCCGGGACCGCCGTACTCGTTGATCTTGACGAAGGCAATCACGAAGGGCTTCTCGCTTTCGCAAAGGAAAACAATATCGGACTGACGATCGTCGGTCCTGAGGTCCCTTTAATCGAAGGGCTTGTTGATGCATTTGAAGAAGCGGGCCTTCCGGTGTTTGGACCGTCGAAAAATGCAGCTGTGATTGAAGGAAGCAAGCAGTTTGCCAAGGATCTTATGAAAAAATACCAGATTCCGCCAGCAGAATACGAAACGTTTACATCTTTTGAAAACGCAAAGGCGTATGTTGAGGAAAAAGGCGCTCCAATCGTTATTAAAGCCGACGGGCTTGCCGCCG
>NZ_JBSIOT010000554.1:0-873 GCF_053613335.1 Bacillus sp. LR--39
TGGAGGGACTGGCCCTATGATACCCGGCAACCGCTGTTTCAAACAGAATGGTGCTAAATCCTTAAGAACATTGCGTTCTTGCAGATGAGGCGGAGATTTGATCGTTCAAGCTCTTCCTTACACAAAGGAAGAGCTTTTTACATGCTCAATATTTCAGAAAAGAGGCGAATAACATGGCTCAACAAACGAATGTTGCAGGACAAAAAACAGAAAAACAACGCAAAGCACCTTTCCGCGCCGATCATGTCGGCAGTTTGCTTCGTTCCGTTCCGGTGAAGGAATCCCGGCAAAAAAAAGCGGCTGGTGAGATGACAGCGGAACAGCTTCGTGATATCGAAAATCAAGAGATCACCCGCATCGTGGAAAAACAAAAAGAAATCGGTCTCGATGTGGTAACAGACGGGGAATTCCGACGTTCCTGGTGGCATTATGACTTCCTGGAAGGGCTTGACGGTGTGGAACCGTTCATCCCGGCTGAGGGAATTCAGTTCCATAACACAAAAACGAAAGCGCGCAGCATCAAAGTGACGGGAAAACTCGATTTTACGAGCCACCCAGCGCTTGCTGATTATCAATTTTTACATGAGATTGCTGGTAACGCGACGCCAAAATTGACCATTCCCAGCCCAAATATGCTGTTTTTTGGCGAAAAGGCGGATAAAGGGATTTATGACGATCAAGAGGAATACTTTCATGATCTGGCCCAAGCGTACAAAAAAGCAATCAAAGCCTTCTATGATGCTGGCTGCCGTTATCTCCAGCTCGATGATACGTCATGGTCTCTCTTCTTTGAGGAAAAAGGCAGAGAGGTTGTCCGGGCGCTCGGCGGCGATCCAGAAACATTGCCAGCCATATTTGCCAAAACAATTAACG
>NZ_JBSIOT010000555.1:0-867 GCF_053613335.1 Bacillus sp. LR--39
TTTATTATGAGCCTGATTCATCAATGCAGATTGTCGCCTAAATGGGCTTATGGCTTGCTGGCCGGCTTCCGTTTTGTCCCGCTTTTTCAGTCGGAGCTTTCGCAAATGAAGGCGGCGCACAAAATCAGGGGCTATAAGCAAAAAAACAGCTGGAAGGCGTTTATTCGCTATGCGCTGCCGTTGTTTTCGCAAGGCATCCGCAAATCGGAAAGAATCGCCGTTGCCATGGAAGCGAGAGGGTTTACCGGTACAAAAGACCGCACCTACTATCAAACAGCGGGGCTTTCCGGAAAAGACTTCGTATATTTTGCGGGTCTGGCATCAGTCGCAGCGGGGATTTTGCTCACTTTTTAAGAAGGTTTTTTACAGGGCCGCCTTGCGGCTCTTTTTTTATAAACCCGGGTACAGGCGGGCATTCTGTAAAATGCAAACATTTCGGACGTTGACTGAAATATATTGACCTAGGCCAAAAAGGTTGTACAATCAATGTGTACCATTTGAAAAAAGAAGTATAAAAAAATCCCCTTAAAAGATGGGAGTGGCGCGATGTGAAAATTGCCAAAGTGATCAACAACAATGTGATCAGTGTTTTAAATGAACAGGGTCAGGAATTAGTGGTCATGGGCAGGGGAATCGCTTTTCAAAAAAAGCCTGGCGAAGCGGTGGATGAATCGAGAATCGAGAAGATTTTCAGGCTTGATAATAAAGATGTATCAGAAAGGTTTAAGACGCTGTTGGACAAAATTCCAATTGAATTTATGGAAATGTCTGAAGAAATTATCTCCTATGCGAAATTAAAGCTCGGCAAAAAGCTGAATGACAGCATTTATGTCTCGCTGACCGACCATATTCATTTCGCCGTCGAAC
>NZ_JBSIOT010000556.1:0-866 GCF_053613335.1 Bacillus sp. LR--39
GTTGCGATCTCACAGTTGAGCGCCATAGCGGCTTTCATTGCGAATTCAACGGCTTCTTTGTTCAGAACAGGCAGGACGCCCGGATATCCGAGGTCAATAACGCTTGTCTGCGTATTCGCCTCCGCGCCGAATGGCGTTGGAGAGCTTGAGAAAATTTTTGATTTTGTTTTTAACTCAACGTGGACTTCAAGTCCGATTACCGTTTCAAAGTTCAATTCTTTTCACCCCTTACAGTTCAGGTTTTGCTTTATGATGGTCTGTCGCTTGTTCAAATGCATGAGCAACGCGGTATACAGTGCTTTCATCAAAGTGTTTTCCGATGATTTGCAGGCCGAGCGGAAGACCGTCTGCTAAACCGCATGGCACGCTGATTCCCGGTACGCCGGCAAGGTTGACCGGAATCGTTAAGATATCGTTTGCGTACATTGTGAGCGGATCCTTCGTGTTTTCACCGATTTTAAACGCAGGTGTCGGTGTAGTCGGTCCAACAATAACATCATATTTTTCAAATACGTCTTCGAAATCCTTCTTAATCAACGTACGCACTTTTTGCGCTTTTTTGTAGTACGCATCGTAGTAGCCTGAGCTTAAAGCAAACGTTCCAAGCATGATGCGGCGTTTGACTTCATTTCCAAAACCTTCAGCGCGCGTTTGCTTGTAAAGGTCGATCAGGTTATCCGCATTGTCTGTGCGGTAGCCGTAGCGGATGCCGTCAAAGCGTGCAAGGTTCGCTGACGCTTCAGAAGATGACAGCAGGTAATATGTCGCAAGCGCGTATTTACTGTGCGGAAGAGACACTTCTTCCCATGTAGCGCCGAGACCTTCAAGGACTTTCAGCGCTGCCAAGACAGATTCTCTCGCTTCTT
>NZ_JBSIOT010000557.1:0-866 GCF_053613335.1 Bacillus sp. LR--39
GTCCTTTGCAGTATTTTACCGATACGGGGCACACCGTCTTTTTTATTTTATTTATCGCTCTTGTATTTTTGCTTACATTTTTTAAGGTCCCTTGGTTTATCAGATTTCCGGTCAGCCTTGGCTTCGTTCTGTTTGCACTGCACACGATTTTTTACGAAGGATCGGTGTTTTCACCTTCATGGATTGCCCTGTTTTTCCAGGATTTAAAGCGAAATTTCTCCTATATTTTCTCCGGCATGTGGCGGGATATGTCGCCGTTGTTTCGGACGCTGCTCTTTTACGTCCTTCTTTGGCTGCTCGTATACTTGCTGCACTACTGGGTGATCTATCAGCGCAGAATTTTATTCTTTTTTATTATGACCGTTGTTTATGTCGCGGTGATCGATACATTTACGCCGTTTGACGCGTCATATGCGATCGTCAGGATCGTGCTGATCGGCTTTTTGCTTCTCGGCCTGCTGTATTTGGAACGGATCAGGGAATCAGAAGCGCTCAAATCCTCGAAATCGCGGTTTGCCAAATGGTTTGCACCGCTCTTATTGATGACTGCCGCCGCCGTGTGCATCGGCGCGGTCTCGCCAAAAGCCGATCCCGTCTGGCCTGATCCGGTGCCGTTTCTGCAGACGGCTGCGACCGGCGATTTTGCTTCCTCAGGCAGAAGCAAAGTCGGCTATGGAACGAATGATGAGGCATTGGGCGGTCCATTTTCAAAAGACGATACATGGGTATTTACATGGCAGGGAAATGAACGAAGCTATTTCAGGGTGGAAACAAAAAGCCGCTATACAGGAAAAGGCTGGATTGAAGACGAAAAATCAGGCGCATCCATTCAGCTTGAAGAGGATAAACTGGATTACCAGTGGTAC
>NZ_JBSIOT010000558.1:0-866 GCF_053613335.1 Bacillus sp. LR--39
GATAGCGAAGAGGTCACACCCGTTCCCATGCCGAACACGGAAGTTAAGCTCTTCAGCGCCGATGGTAGTCGGGGGTTTCCCCCTGTGAGAGTAGGACGCCGCCAAGCTTTTTTATTTTATCTACCATGTTTTTGTTTATGAAGCTTATAATATTCCGCAGTAGCTCAGTGGTAGAGCTATCGGCTGTTAACCGATCGGTCGTAGGTTCGAGTCCTACCTGCGGAGCCATTGCTTCCATAGCTCAGCAGGTAGAGCACTTCCATGGTAAGGAAGAGGTCAGCGGTTCGAGCCCGCTTGGAAGCTTATCTAAAATACGTTGATCTGAAGCAGTTTCCGCATGTTATGGAACTGTTATTTTTTTATTTGGATCAGTAAAAACTGTTACTGATTGCAGCAGTTAAGGTATAGGTGTTTAAAGCGCGCTTTCTGATGAAGTTAGCCTTGCTTCAATGATTCAAAGAGATTAACATAATTAATTGTTAAACGGTATTGACTTTTATCAAAACCTTGATATAATTACTTTTGTCATAATGAGCAGTATGTTTAGGTTGATCTGTGGGTTATACCGTTTGGATTTTTACTGAATAAATAATAATACAGTTTACCGCTATCTGAGACTGTATTCTGGCCATGCTTTACATTTTTACTTGCGGAAGTAGTTCAGTGGTAGAACATCACCTTGCCAAGGTGGGGGTCGCGGGTTCGAATCCCGTCTTCCGCTCCATTTTATCCCAACGGGATATTGTGATATTAATTGCGCCCGTAGCTCAATTGGATAGAGCGTTTGACTACGGATCAAAAGGTTAGGGGTTCGACTCCTCTCGGGCGCGCCATAATATTTTTAAAAATCGGGAAGTAGCTCAGCT
>NZ_JBSIOT010000559.1:0-866 GCF_053613335.1 Bacillus sp. LR--39
AGCGGGCAAACTACCATTCAGAAACCAAAGAAGGCCGTACATCTCGCATGAAAATGGCGGCCGCTTTCTTTGTTGCGGCGATACCTTCCATTCTATGTTATTTGCTGACGATTTTGTTTTAATAAAAAAGGAAGCCTCTTAGGCTTCCTTTTTTTGCAGTAAAACAGAATCCCATATCCAATAGATAAGAGCTGTTAATACAGCGAAAAGATAGAAGGCTGTATTTTGAAACAAAGATTGTCCCGAAGGCTGAAGCACGCCGAAAATGATCGCGTTGGCAATAAAAGCAGCGGCAAGGTAATACAGCAGATACAAAGGGCTGAACCGTTTCGGCTTTTTATTCATCATGATTTGAAGCGGCAGTGCGAAGATCAAATAAGGAAACAGAAAATAAAATGCCATTGTGATGAGAGCGGCAATGATAAATGAATGAATATAAATTACTGAATAAAGAACGGACATCGTGAATGCTGATAACAGCACTGTATAATTGTATTTCATCTTAAACCTCCTAAAACACTATCGTACCATAAATAAGATTAACAGCTTGCTAGATTTTTTTCACCCTGCACGTTTATCCCAGGCTCTCCTTGTCCATAATAGGGCTAGAAACAAAGCACGGAGAGGAACGGTGGGGACCGATGAAAAAAACAGTAATCATTTGTATATATATCTTTCTTTTATTATCTGGAGCGCTCGTAGGGCTGGCAAAAGAAGAGACGGCACAGAAATCGGAAAATCAGCCGGTTGTCATACCGGATCAGGCGATTCGTTTGAGAATATTGGCAAACAGCGATAGTGATCAAGACCAGCAATTAAAACGTCATATAAGAGACGCGGTGAATAAAGAAATCACAACTTGGGTA
>NZ_JBSIOT010000560.1:0-865 GCF_053613335.1 Bacillus sp. LR--39
AAGTCTCCGCCGGTATTCTGTTCTCAAAATCAGACCTGCGGATAACGTTATATTCAGCAGATAATTGTTGTGATGCGCCTTCAGCCATCAATCCTTCGCCAACGACCAAAATACAGCGCTTCATCAAGGTTCCTCCTTTCGCAACTGCACGCAATAGATTCCTGCTAGTTTTTCTTTTAAAAATGGTTCAACAGGCAGCTCATAGACATACAGCTGCAAGCCCCGGTTGTTTTTCAAGGCGGAAAGCAGTGTTTTTTGCAAAGCAGCTGAAACGGGGATAGCAAGCTTCAGTTCACCAGGCTCCAGCAGAACATCCGCACCTTTCAAAGGATCTTTGTCTGTCAGTGCCCGTTCGAGCACTTTTCTGAGAGCGGATGTGATGTTGAGTCCAGAACTTCTGTACCAGCGCCCGCGAATTCCCGCCCATGCGACAGGGAAGCCTTCTATGTTTTTCCCTAAACCGATTTCCGGTTGGCCGTACAAGACTGTCAGCGCTTTTAAATAAAATGCAGAATGCCGGTCTTCGATTCCGTCCAGCTGAACGAGGGAAATCATTTCTTTTCCGCTTTTTATCCGTTCGCACAACCGGTGTTCCAGGCATTTCTCCAATCCCCTTAATACGCCTTCAGCCAGCGTTTCTCCGGTGGCGATCGCGAAATCTCCGTTATTCGGATAAGAACGGGTCAACCTTGATGCATACATTTCAATCCCCGTCAGCCCGGCTTCCCGCCGCGCCTCTTGATGGGTCAAACCGACCGAAACCGTCTCAGGCAAAAGCTCCGCAGGTCCGGAAGAGAGCGGATCTGCTGTCTGAACAAAGCATTGTGCTAATGGAAGCTGCGGCAAATGTTTTTCTTCCCACAGA
>NZ_JBSIOT010000561.1:0-865 GCF_053613335.1 Bacillus sp. LR--39
TTGGTCGAAGGCATTGGAACATCTGCCTGATCAGCTGGAGCTTCCGACTGATCACCCGCGTCCGTCGGAATCTAGCTACAGAGGCGGTACGATTGATCTCAGCATTGACGAACAGCTGCACGGCCGCCTGTTCGATTTGTCCCGCAGCACCGGAGTCAGCATGTTTATGATTTTGCAGTCGGCTCTTGCCGCACTACTGACACGGCTCGGAGCAGGCCATGATATTCCGCTCGGCAGCCCGATAGCGGGAAGAAACGATGATGCTTTAGGCGAAATTGTCGGATTGTTTGTTAATACGCTTGTGCTTCGAACAGATACATCGGGTAATCCGAGTTTTCGGGAGCTTCTGAACAGAGTCAGAAAAGTAAACCTTGCAGCGTATGAGCATCAGGACCTTCCGTTCGAGCGTCTTGTTGAAGTGCTTAATCCGCGCAGGTCAAGAGCGAGACATCCGCTGTTCCAAATTATGCTTGCCTTTCAAAATACGCCTGAACCTGAGCTTGACCTTTCCGGCCTCAAGTCAGACATTGAAATTCGCAGCGTCGGAGCAGCCAAGTTTGATTTGACGATTGAGCTTCGCGAACATCGAAAAGCGGACGGAACACCCGCAGGTATCGGCGGATTTCTTGAATACAGCACAGATTTATTTGAGCGAAATACGGTTCAAACATTGGCAGAACGGCTTGTCAGGCTGCTGGATTCAGCAGCAGACGACCCTGATCAGCCGATCGAAAAACTCGATATTCTCCTTCCGGCCGAACGGGAAAACATGCTGGCTGATTGGAGCAAATCGTCCAACAGCATACCTTGTTCATCTTTGCCCGTTTTGTTTGAAAAGCAGGCGGCAAAGGATCCGGAAGCTGTT
>NZ_JBSIOT010000562.1:0-865 GCF_053613335.1 Bacillus sp. LR--39
TGAAGTTAAAATGTGGTCAAGCTTTTGAAAGTTCGTTACCATTTTTGAGCTTGGCGGTTTTGGAGAAATTGTCAGGTCATCAATCAGCGTAAACCAATCCTGATAAACGGTCCCTTGAGTTTCAAGCGCTGCACGGATGTTATTTTCCTTCAGCAGTTCAATAAAAGCATCCAGCTGTTTTAACAGGGCCGGGTTGCCGCCTGAGATCGTCACATGAGAAAACGCGTCTCCGCCAATGTCCTTAAGCTCCGCAAAAATCTCCTCCGCCGTCATCCAGCGAATATCTTTTTTAGCAGACCCGTCCCAAGTGAAGGCGGAGTCACACCAGCTGCAGGAATAATCACAGCCGGCTGTCCGGACGAACATCGTTTTCTGTCCGATCACCATGCCTTCTCCTTGAATTGTCGGGCCGAAAATTTCTAATACAGGAATTCCTTTAGCCATTCAAACCACCCTTCTTCGGACGGTAGACACAGTAGCTTGTCGGTGTTTCACGGACAAACACCTGTACACAGGTCGGCTTATTCTCCAAAGTGTCTAAATAAGCCTGTACGTTGTCATAAATCGTTTTCGCCACGACTTCAGTTGTCGGCAGCGAATACCGGTCGTCCTGAGAAAAATCTTCATGATCATTTAATAGCGTGTGATCATAGTTTCCGTGCACCAGTTTTTTGAGTACGCTGAAATTGACAAGAAAGCCTGAATCGTCAAGTTCGTCGCCGGCGACGGTTATATTTACGGTATACGTATGCCCGTGAACCCTGCTGCACGCTCCCGCACTTTCCCGAGGGATAAAATGAGCGGCTGAGATATGCATGTCCTTATTCAGTTCAAACGAATAAGGATGCTGGGCCTGCGGATAAAT
>NZ_JBSIOT010000563.1:0-864 GCF_053613335.1 Bacillus sp. LR--39
GACAAGATTTGTAACGTTTTTTGTTCCATAATCTACCCGAACATTGTAAGATTCATTTGCAGATTTTGCATCTGATGTTTGAAACAGCAGCGGATTTGTTTCCTGCTTCAGCTTATAACCCTTTTGTTCCGCCGCCTTTTTTATGTAATCATAAGACGTATAGGAATTGTGGGGCGGTTTGCTGAAATCAGCTCTCCAAAATAAGCTTCCGTCAAAATCCAATCCGTTCATATAATCGGCAGCTCCGGATTCCAGCTGCTCTTTGGCGCCGGGACTCCAGCCGTGATGGACAAATATGCTGTCAAAGCCATTGCTGAGAGTGACGAAATATTCCCGCGCGCTCCGCACAGGTCCGACAGTTTCAGGCATCTGGCTTTGGAAAATGGCCAGAAATCGTGTGATTTGCCCTTCGGCTAGCGCTTCTATGACTATGTCGGCTTTAGACAGACCCGACTGCGGCCTCGCCTTCGGGTGATTGTTCACCACAACAGCAACAGGGCGGCGTTCAGTCACTTTCTGTTCAGTCTTTAGCCCCGTTAAAGGAGCTTTAAGCTTCTTTGCATTATCCGGGACAGCATCCTTCTGCTGGCAGGATACCAGCAGAAAAAACACGAAACACAGCGCGCAAACTGTCATCCATTTTTTCATATGTCGGCTCCCTGCTCTTTTATATTTTAACGCATTATCGATGGAAAGAGTACAGTTTTTTTCATGACGTCGAAGATTCCTCTTGGCGTAATGCGTATATACGGAAGGTGCGTACTTTGCAAAAAGAGCAGCGTATAGATAGGATCGGAAAACTCATAGCCTCTTTCAGTCAAAAGATCTCTCAGCTTTTGTTCTTTCTCAAGCACGTCTTCATAC
>NZ_JBSIOT010000564.1:0-863 GCF_053613335.1 Bacillus sp. LR--39
ATCTGGGGTCCTCTGCTGCATGGCGGACGTCTTGTAATCGTGCCTCACCACGTCAGCAGATCGCCAGAAGCGTTTCTGCGCCTGCTTGTCAAAGAGGGGGTGACTGTTCTGAATCAGACACCGTCTGCTTTCTATCAGTTTATGCAGGCGGAACGGGAACAGCCGGATCTCGGACAGGCACTCAGTCTGCGCTATGTCATTTTTGGCGGAGAAGCGCTTGAACTCAGCCGTTTAGAGGATTGGTACAACCGCCACCCTGAAAATAGACCGCAGCTTATCAATATGTATGGGATTACAGAAACGACGGTGCATGTGAGCTATATCGAATTAGACCGAAGCATGGCAGCTTTACGGGCAAACAGCTTGATCGGCTGCGGCATTCCCGATCTTGGTGTATACGTGCTGGATGAACGCCTGCAGCCGGTCCCGCCGGGTGTTGCCGGAGAGCTGTATGTATCAGGAGCGGGGTTAGCACGAGGTTATCTAGGCCGGCCTGGTTTAACATCTGAACGCTTCATAGCTGATCCGTTCGGTCCTCCAGGCACCCGGATGTACCTCACTGGGGATATGGCCCGCCTCCGCGCTGACGGTTCTCTCGACTATGTAGGCCGTGCAGACCATCAAGTGAAAATTCGGGGATTCCGGATTGAATTGGGAGAAATTGAAGCCGCGCTTGTTCAGCATCCGCAGCTTGAAGATGCGGCAGTGATCGTTCGTGAGGATCAGCCGGGAGATAAACGGTTGGCAGCTTATGTCATCCCTTCGGAAGAAACATTTGATACGGCGGAACTGCGCAAATATGCTGCGGAGAGACTGCCGGATTACATGGTGCCTGCTGCCTTTGTGACGATGAAAGAATTGCC
>NZ_JBSIOT010000565.1:0-863 GCF_053613335.1 Bacillus sp. LR--39
TTTGAAGAACAGCCTGCTGCAAGCAGAAAAGCAGTTAAGGCTGCGATGAAAATAGAATACTTCTTAAACATGATTGCACCCCTTATTATTAGATATAACTAATTATAACTGATTATGTTTGGTTTATGTGGGTTTTTTTACATTCGGCGAAAAGGTATAATAAAATAGGAGAGTGATGATGATGAATGAAACCTCTTCCTATACGATAGAAGAAGTTGCAGGTCTGCTGAAGGTATCAAAGCTGACCGTTTATGATTTGATTAAAAAAGGCGTGCTGCCTGCTTACCGTGTCGGAAGGCAGATGCGTGTGGATGAAGAAGATTTAAAGCAATATAAAACGAATATGAGAATGTCTCAGCCCATCGCTGCAACTGAAGCGCCGAAACAGGTGCAGGAGGCTGAGCCGGACGGCAGACCGAATGTCATGATCAGCGGACAGGACATTTCGATGGATCTCCTCAGCAAGCATTTGGAGAATGCCATTCAGGAGACGCCGCTCCGTAAATACAAAGGAAGCTTAAACAGCCTGATTGATATGTATCAAGGCAAGTGTGACATTGTCAGCCTCCATTTGTACGATGCAGAAACGGGTCAGTATAACGCGCCTTATGTAAAACGGATTTTGACAGGTGAACCGTTTTGTCTCATCAATGTCGTTCTCCGCAAAGCAGGACTGTATGTGCAAAAAGGGAATCCGAAAAACATTCAAGGCTGGAAAGACTTGAAAAGAGCCGATATCCGGATCATCAACAGGGAAAAGGGTTCTGGCGCAAGGGTGCTCCTTGATGAACAGCTTGGCTTGCTTGGTGTGAATCCGGCTGATGTAGTGGGATATGGCGATATCGTGACTGATCATTACGCTG
>NZ_JBSIOT010000566.1:0-863 GCF_053613335.1 Bacillus sp. LR--39
GAGGAACTGAAAGGATGCGCTGCTGCGAATCCGTGTGATGCCGACCGCACCGCGCCTTTGCTGCCTCTTCACCCGGCGTATGTCATTTACACATCCGGTTCGACCGGCAAGCCGAAAGGAGTCGTTGTTCCGCATCAAAATGTCGTGCGGCTGTTCGGAGCGACTGACCAATGGTTCCATTTCGGCGCTGACGATGTTTGGACGATGTTTCATTCTTACGCATTTGACTTTTCGGTATGGGAAATTTGGGGAGCACTTCTCAATGGGGGCCGGCTTATCGTGGTGCCTCATACAATCAGCCGCTCGCCGGCCGAATTTCTCAATCTTCTCGTTCGCGAGGGAGTGACTGTGCTCAATCAGACTCCTTCAGCATTTTATCAATTGATGCAGGCTGACCGGGACAATGCTGAGACAGGAAAGCTCCTTTCCTTGCGCTTTATCATTTTTGGAGGGGAAGCGCTCGAGCTGAAGAGGCTTGAAGATTGGTATGAACGCCATCCGGATCATTTCCCGCGGCTGATTAATATGTATGGAATTACAGAAACGACGGTGCATGTCAGCTATATTTCTCTCGATCAGCAGACTGCGGCACTTCAAGCGAACAGCCTGATCGGCCAGGGGATTCCCGATTTAGGTGTATATGTGCTTGATGAGTATCTTGAACCGGTGCCCCCGGGCGTCACCGGAGAGATGTATGTGTCCGGGGGCGGTCTCGCACGGGGTTACTTGGGCAGACCCGATTTGACAGCAGACCGCTTTGTCGCTGATCCGTTTGGTCCGCCGGGAACCCGGATGTACCGCACCGGCGATCTTGCCCGCAGGCGCCAGGACGGCTCTCTGGATTATATGGGGCGGGCCGACCA
>NZ_JBSIOT010000567.1:0-862 GCF_053613335.1 Bacillus sp. LR--39
TGCAACAAACCGAAAAAATAGCTGGAATCCGTCTGAGCCCGTTAAGAATGCAAGTTTGCATGTTTCATTTTCTGAATACGAGGAAAAGAAAAACTAACATCCCCTATAAAGGAGCGAATGGTTATGGAACATGTGAAAGCCCTTGCCATCAAAGGCATCATGACGATTGTGATTCTGTACCTTGTTCTAGGGCTCGGGTTTAGTTTTAGTTTTGAAAACACCCTATTCATCACGATTGTTCTTGGCGCAGTATCCTATTTGCTGGGTGATTTGTTTATTCTGCCGAAAACCAACAACATCACGGCCACTTTAGCCGATTTAGGCGTCGCTTTTCTTGTCGTTTGGCTGATGGCTCTTGCGATGGGAACGGCTGCCAACACCGCTGCATTGGCCGCGTTTTTTGCAGCTGTCGCTATGGCGATCGGTGAATACATTTTCCATTTTTACTTGATGAATAAAGGCCTTGGCTCGCCCAACCGCAGAATGGAAACGAGAACGGAATAACAATAAAAAAAGAACGTCCAGTTGGCTGGACGTTTCTTAATTTTGGATAGAGATTTTCCCAATACGGCCGCACTCTTCTGCAAACCAGATCGAATGGGCTGATCCGGCCGCTATCCCGTGCGGTTCAGAATCTGCCGTCGGGATTGGATATTCCGTAATATCCCCGTCGACTGTAATGCGGCCGATTTGACCCGCGCCCCATTCCGTAAACCACAGTGCTCCGTCACCGCCTGCGGCAATCGCGTGCGGGCGTGCATGCGCTGTCGGAAGCTGGTATTCGCTGATCTTTCCTGAGACCGTTATTCTCCCAATTTGATTTGCGTTTATTTCTGTAAACCATAAAGCCCCGTCCGGGCCG
>NZ_JBSIOT010000568.1:0-862 GCF_053613335.1 Bacillus sp. LR--39
CGATGGGCTAATAGAAGGCACAATGGGGAAAGGCACAGTTGTTATCAACAACACATGGACACTGATGGCTAAGAATTCTGCTCCCGATTGGGATCAATATGTCACCTCTGGCATTCAGATGCCAAGCCGAAAAATCGTTCAAGAGATCAATCAATCAGAATCAAATACAGACCTTATACAGCTCAGTAAAGGTGAACTTTCAGCTGAGATTTTTCCTTTGGCTGTTATGAAAGAGATGATGGGGAAGGTATCTCAACACATGGAGGCATTCGGATATGAAGAACCAAAAGGTTACTTACCTTTGAGGGAGGCATTGAGCAACTATTTAAAAACCATTGGAATCAACGTCTCATCTTCTTCCATTCTGATTGTCTCAGGAGCGTTGCAAGCCTTGCAACTGATATCAATGGGGCTGTTACAAAGAGGATCAACCGTTTATCTTGATCAGCCCTCCTACCTTTATTCATTACACGTATTTCAATCAGCTGGTATGAAGCTGACTGGACTTCCTATGGATAATGAAGGACTTTTGCCTGAAAATGTTCATTTAACAAGAGGAGAGCGGGGAAGGGCTATCTTATATACAAATCCATGTTTTCACAATCCGACTGGTATTCTTATGTCTAAAAAGCGACGGGAAGAAATCCTAGCAGTAAGTGAGAATACACAGCTTCCTATTATTGAAGATGACATTTATCGTGAGTTATGGATCGATGAAATTCCGCCATATCCTATTAAAACAATTGATAAAAATGGACACGTACTGTACATAGGAAGTTTATCGAAAACATTAAGCCCAGGTTTGAGGATTGGATGGATCGTTGGACCGGAACCGGTGATTGAACTTTTATCTGACATTAAA
>NZ_JBSIOT010000569.1:0-860 GCF_053613335.1 Bacillus sp. LR--39
TGAAAGCTATGCGGCGCCTCATCAAAACGGCTATTTGAAAGCTGAAGCGGTTTCTTCTTATGCTCTTGGCGGAGCCGCGTTCTGCTATTGGCTGTGGCGCCAGCAGAGAGCCGGGTCTGAACAGCCGCACGGATCAGTGCTCAGCGCATGGGGGGAGCCTGATGTGGGATATGAAAATGTGCTCGAAGCCGAGCGGGCAAGACGAGAGGTTGAACACATCATGCTGGCTACGGCTCCTTTGCAGGCTGAAACAGCTGTCGTCTATTCGGACCGTGCGAAGGTGTTTTTGAAAACGGAGCCTCATCGGGGTCTTCATTACAGAACGCTGATCACCGAGTTTTATGACCGATTATTAAAGATGGGCATTCACAGGGATGTCATTCTTGAAGGGAGCCCGCTGGACGGCTACAAACTGCTGTTTACGCCGTTTATTCATTATCTTCCCCCTGCTTTTATCAAAAAAGCCGAAGCATTTGCACAAAGCGGCGGCATTTGGATTGCGGGTCCGCTGACGGGCGGAAGAACAGAGCACCATACGATTCACACTGATTGCGGATTGGGGCCTTTAGAAAAATGTTCTGGTGTTAAAACGCTGTTTACATTCCCGATGGATGAGCGGAACTCAAGCGGAACGGCGTTTGGCGCAAAGGCGCCGCTTAGCTTGTGGAGCGCTGTTTTTGAAGCCGGCGGCACCAAGGCTGTCGGGATGATTGAGAAAGGCCCGGCGTCAGGCAAAGCGTTCATCACGGAACACAAATGCGGAAAAGGCAAAATCGTCATGCTCGGGTCGATGCCGGCAGGCGAAGCGGGGGACATCATGATGAAAAAGCTGATCAGCCATTATGCCGAAGAAGCGGGCG
>NZ_JBSIOT010000570.1:0-859 GCF_053613335.1 Bacillus sp. LR--39
AGTCAAGCTGCTTGCGCCATGGCTTTTGATTCTTTTTCCGATCGTCTGCATACTCATACCGAAGCTGGATCTTATGTCACTCGGGGATGAGCTTGCACAGGGTCTCGGAGAAAACGCAAACCGGCTGAGATTCATCCTGATTTTCACCGCGGTGGCGCTGGCGGGAAGCTGTGTAGCCGTCGTCGGCTCAATCGGTTTTATCGGCTTGCTTGCTCCGCATATCGCCAGACGGCTTACCGGAGAAAAAGCTAAATATTTACTGCCTGCATCGGCATTGATTGGTGCTATTATATTATTAATTGCAGATACGTTAGGGCGCGGCATCATGCCTCCGGTTGAAATACCTGCCGGAATACTGACAGCCGTGATCGGCGCGCCTTATTTCTTATATTTATTGAAATTCGAAGCGAGGAAACAGTAGGGAGAGGATACCATGGGAAAACTGGCTGCAGACCAGCTCACTCTTTCATATGACAGTACAGTGATTATTGACGGAGTCGACTTAAAGATAGAAGAAGGAAAAATCACTGCGCTCATCGGCGCTAATGGCTGCGGTAAATCAACAATCCTCAAATCGCTCGCCAGGCTGATGGCCCCGAAAAGCGGTACAGTGCTACTAGAAGGAAAAGACATCCACCGCCAGCCATCAAAAGAAGTCGCAAAAAAACTGGCCATTCTTCCACAATCTCCTCAGGCTCCTGAAGGATTGACGGTAGAGGAATTATGCTATTTTGGCAGACATCCTCACAAAAAGCTGTTATCCAAGCATACCCAAGAGGATCATGACATGGTAGAGTGGGCGCTGGAAGCAACGGGCATGATTGAACTGAAGGATCGGACGCTGGATGCCCTTTCAGGC
>NZ_JBSIOT010000571.1:0-858 GCF_053613335.1 Bacillus sp. LR--39
TCCCCCAAGCGCCGGAGTGGGATGCAGCTTCTCAATTAAGTCAAAAATTGAAGCAGACTCGCGCAGCTGTCCGACAATCGGCGTAAACAGGTGCTGAACGCTTTTTGTTTTGTACAAAACAGGTCCATCAGGCTTTTCAACTTCTGAACAGCTTGATACAAAAGCATTATGAATCATACCTACCACAATATCATGCTCAAGCAGGTTTTTCTCATCGTTTAATAATTCAAGGCCTATCCGGCGGTCGTCTTCTTCATTCACGCCTCGTTTAATGGAGCCTGCCAGACAGGAAGACATGACAGTGCCGCCGTCTCTTTTGATCAGTCTTTCCGGAGACGCGCCGACAAAAGTTTTGCCTTCTTGTTCAATTGCAAAAACATAGCTTGTCTGCTGATCGTCCAGAAGCGTTTTAAGCACCGGTTCAATTTGGATTGGACCGTCAAACGTGAGCAGCAGCTCTCGGGCAAGAACAACCTTATCATATTGTTTCTCTTTAATTTGGCTTGTGGCCGTTTCGATTGCTTTCAGCCAATCATCCTTATCCAGCTCTTCGGCTGCTGCCATCACAGCCTGATCTTTTTGCTTGAAATCGGGAACCATAAATTCCGCCGCAAAAGCTTTTAAACCTTCTAAAACAGCTTCTGCGTCTTCTCCTCCGCTTACCCATCTGTTAACTGTTAAGAACGGGCCTTCAGCAGTCATCGTCAGCATAAGCGCAGGCACAAAGAAATCCCCTTCCGAGAAATGGTCCCATTGTGAACCTCTTTCTTCGCAAGGGTCAAAAGAAAATCCTCCAAATAACACAGGTCCCACTGCAGAATGCTGCAGCTTTTCTTCTTCATAAATATGAAAAGCCGT
>NZ_JBSIOT010000572.1:0-857 GCF_053613335.1 Bacillus sp. LR--39
TGGAGGCGGTCGAGCGTGAAGAGGATATCGGCCTAAGCTTTGACTATGCGACTGCCTTGTTTAAGGACGAGACGATCCGACGCTGGAGCCGCCACTTTGTCAATATCATCAAAGCGGCCGCGGCTAATCCGAACGTTCGGCTGTCTGATGTAGATCTGCTTTCATCTGCAGAAACGGCTGCTTTGCTAGAAGAAAGACATATGACTCAAATTACCGAAGCAACCTTTGCCGCTCTTTTTGAAAAACAGGCCCAGCAAACACCTGACCATCCTGCGGTGAAGGCTGGCGGAAATCTGCTGACCTATCGCGAGCTTGATGAACAGGCGAACCAGCTGGCGCATCATCTTCGTGCCCAAGGGGCCGGAAATGAAGACATTGTCGCGATTGTTATGGACCGGTCAGCTGAAGTCATGGTATCCATTCTCGGTGTCATGAAGGCGGGGGCAGCTTTCCTTCCGATTGATCCTGATACACCTGAAGAACGAATCCGTTATTCATTAGAGGACAGCGGAGCAAAAATTGCGGTCGTGAATGAAAGAAACATGACGGCTATTGGGCAATATGAAGGGACAATCGTCAGCCTTGATGACGGTAAATGGAGAAATGAAAGCAAGGAGCGCCCATCATCCATTTCCGGGTCTCGCAATCTTGCATACGTCATTTATACGTCCGGTACGACCGGAAAGCCAAAGGGCGTGCAGATTGAGCATCGCAATCTGACAAACTATGTCTCTTGGTTTAGTGAAGAGGCGAGCCTGACGGAAAATGATAAGACTGTATTGCTTTCATCTTACGCATTTGACCTTGGCTATACGAGCATGTTCCCCGTGCTTCTGGGCGGGGGTGAGCTCCATATC
>NZ_JBSIOT010000573.1:0-857 GCF_053613335.1 Bacillus sp. LR--39
GCGGCTTTAAAAAAAGCGATCACCACTTTAGAGAAGGATTCCTCCCTTCACGTCTCAGATATTACATCGTACTTTAACGCGGATGAGGATATTCAAAAGCAGCTGTTGTCAAAGGATCGAACGACGCTGCTCGTGCCTGTCACATTTGATGCAAACAAAATCAGTGCGGCCGAATTTAAAGCAAAGGTCAATGAAAAGCTTAAAACTTTAAAACTTGACTACGAGATGACCGGGCAGCCGCTCATCGATGATGATGTCATGACAAGCTCGCAGGAAGGCTTGAAGAAGACCGAATATATCACGGTCGGTTTTATTTTAATCGTGCTGATTCTCGTATTCCGTTCTGCGGTTGCGCCTTTTGTTCCGCTTTTGGCGGTCGCGCTTTCATACCTTGTGAGCCAGTCCGTCGTCGCCTATCTAGTCAAATACGCTGATTTTCCGCTGTCCACGTTTACGCAAATCTTTATGGTGGCGATCATGTTCGGAATCGGCACGGATTACTGCATTCTTCTTTTAAGCCGTTTTAAGGAAGAGATCGCCCGCGGGAAAGACAAGATCGAAGCCATTCTGACAACGTATAAAACGGCGGGGAGAACCGTTCTGTTCAGCGGAATCGCCGTTTTGATCGGTTTTACTTGCATCGGCTTTGCCGAATTCCAGCTTTACAAGTCTGCGGTCGCAGTAGCGGTGGGTGTCGCGGTCTTGATTTTGGCGCTTCTGTCGATCGTGCCGTTTTTCATGGCTGTTTTGGGGAAAGTGCTGTTTTGGCCTGTCAGAGGAAATATCGGGCACCCGCAGTCAAAGCTATGGGAAACCGCCGGCCGTTTCGCTTTCAGTAAGCCGCTGATCAGCCTGTT
>NZ_JBSIOT010000574.1:0-856 GCF_053613335.1 Bacillus sp. LR--39
CATGAAATCGCCGTCTGACATTTATGCACAGCAGTTTTTAAGAATTCATGTAAAAGATGAGGTTGGTTCATTCTCGAAAATTACATCTGTGTTCTCAGAGCGGGGCGTGAGCTTTGAAAAAATCCTTCAGCTGCCAATTAAAGGCCATGATGAGTTAGCTGAAATCGTAATTGTCACACATCATACATCAGAAGCTGATTTCAGTGATATCCTGCAAAACCTAAATGATTTGGAAGTCGTTCAAGAAGTCAAAAGCACATATCGTGTAGAAGGGAACGGTTGGAGCTAATGTGGAAAGGACTTATCCATCAATATAAAGAATTTTTACCTGTAACAGATCAAACACCGGCGCTAACTTTACATGAAGGAAACACACCTCTTATTCACCTGCCGAAGCTGTCTGAGCAGCTCGGAATTGAGCTTCATGTCAAAACGGAAGGCGTCAATCCTACGGGATCATTTAAAGATCGCGGAATGGTTATGGCTGTGGCAAAGGCAAAAGAAGAAGGCAATGACACGATTATGTGCGCGTCAACAGGTAACACTTCCGCTGCTGCGGCAGCATATGCAGCCCGTGCTAACATGAAATGCATTGTCATCATCCCGAACGGAAAAATTGCATTTGGAAAACTCGCTCAAGCTGTCATGTACGGAGCCGAGATTATCGCAATTGACGGAAACTTTGATGATGCGCTTAAAATTGTCCGTTCCATCTGTGAGAAATCACCGATTGCCCTTGTCAACTCAGTCAACCCTTACCGCATTGAAGGCCAAAAAACTGCTGCCTTCGAAGTGTGCGAACAGCTGGGGGAAGCGCCTGATGTTTTAGCGATCCCGGTCGGAAACGCGGGAAACA
>NZ_JBSIOT010000575.1:0-856 GCF_053613335.1 Bacillus sp. LR--39
GAAACGCTCGTGAAAATCCCCCTTGCAAGAGGGGGATTTTTTTATCTTGATGAAAACATAAGATATCTTCTGCCAAGGTAATGGCTGGGCGGCCGGGAATCCTGTTATGTTTGTATATGGAAATAACATCAAGGATTTTATTCATTTTAAACCGGCGGAACAGCAGATTATGACTCAGCCTGACTAGCTCCTTATATCTTTCTGATCAATATCCCGTTTTATATATTTTCTCTCATCAGAATGGGTATCAAATTCACTCTATCCACCGTATTTGCAGTCACAGCGCCGCCTCTTTTTCGGCGCGTGCCGGAGTGCTTAGCGGGTTCGGCCTGCCGTTCATGTTGTAGCATCAGGCTTCACTCGGCGTTGCCAATAGTCTTGCTTTATTTCTGCAGAAACGATGCGGATGAACCCCTTGACAATTAGTTTTCTCTAAACCTCTCCTCCTTTGGCGGAGAGGTTTTTTGCTTACAAGGTTTATCGATTAGAAAAAAGAGGTAATACAGAGGTAATTGAATCAGATTGGAGAGAATCAGGATGCTGAAAAGGAGACTGGAATTTTTCTTTTTATATATGATGCTCATCGGGGCATATGTCATTTGGTTTTTTCCGGTTTCCAGACTTGAGTTTTACGGAGGATTGCTTTGCTATATAAGCATTATTTTGTTCAGCATCTATTCATTAATTCTTGAAAACCGCACCTCGCAACACACGCTGCTATGGATCCATATTCTTGTCTTTTTTCCAATCGCCGGCTACGTGTTTTATCTGTTTTCGGGACAGCTTTATGTAAAGGGAAAGCTGTTTAAGACAAAACGAATGTACAACAGGGAAAAGCTCAGGAAGCTGTTTGACA
>NZ_JBSIOT010000576.1:0-856 GCF_053613335.1 Bacillus sp. LR--39
GGTAGCCCTGAAACGTAGGCTTTGCCAGATCGCCCGCTACTCTCATTTTTAAATCTTGAAATCCTTTTAAACCGAGTGATTTGCAGAGCCTGATGACGGCAGCGTCACTTGAATTGGCTAAGGCGCTGATTTCGTTGACCGTGCTTTCGATTGCTTTGTGGGGATGGGCTAGGATATAATCTGCAAGTTTGCGCTCGGATGGAGGGAGCTTATGCTTCATTGATTGGATGATCGCTAAACCGCCTGTGGCCATTCTAGTTCTCTCCTTATCATGGATGGTAATGTTCGATTGCTTTGTCAATGAAACCGTTTGCTTCATCGAGTAATGTCTTTGCTTGTTTCTGATCTGTGCTTGTTTTGAGCATGACGATTGCTGTTTTGACGTGATGATCGGCTTGTTCCAGAGTGTATCTGGCTGTGTCGTATGAAGCGTTTGTAAGGCTTTGGATAATGCTGATGGCGCGTTCTTTTAGTTTTTTGTTGCTGACGTTGACGTCTACCATCAAGTTTTCGTAAACCTTGCCGATTTTGACCATTACAGCGGTAGATATCATGTTTAGAATCATTTTATGAGCGGTTGCGGCTTTCATACGTGTTGATCCTGTAATGGCCTCAGGTCCGACGACAACCTCAATGCTGTGATCCGCATCCTTGCTGATGGCGGAATTTTCATTGCAAGTAAGGGCGATGGTGTGTGCTCCGACTTTGCGGGCGTATCTTAGGGCGCCTGCGGCGTAGGGTGTGCGGCCGCTTGCTGCGATGGCAATGACGGTGTCATTTGAAGTGAGCTGTATGTTTCTTAAATCTTCAGCTCCTGCTTCATCACTGTCTTCAATGCCCTCTGCTGCCTGTAAAA
>NZ_JBSIOT010000577.1:0-856 GCF_053613335.1 Bacillus sp. LR--39
CTTTCGGCGCTGTATTGTGTATATTGTTTTTTCAGCTGATCCAGCTGCTGTCTTGTCTTCTTCGCGTTTTTCGGTGTGACTTGGCCGATGAGTTTGATCATACTGTCTGCAGTCTCAAAAAAAACGGCTCTATTTTCTGTCAGCTGCTGAATTTCGATCCGGCTCATGTCTTGATTACGCGTTTTTTGTAGCAAGGCGACCGCCTCGCTGTTTTGTTTTTTGAGCGATTTGTTCTCAAGCTTAATCGATTCGAGATTCTCCTTCGCAATGTCTGCTTCTTCTTCAGTCATGCTGATTTGCACGAAGTATTCTGGATTACCGATTCCATAATCAAATGCTTCGCTCACTTGTATCATGGAACTGAACACAATGGCCAGCTGCCTGTCGCTTGCGAGGGCTTGGAAATCCTGCTTTTTCTTACTGCTCATCGGTTTGGCTGCGGTTTGTTTTACTGTCTTTTGATCACAGTCTGCGAACATCTGAGCATCACCTTCACTTTCGCATGCGCTCATCACAAGAACTGTGACCAGCAGGCTTATACACAAGCCTATTCGCCTCATGCTCTGTCTCCTCTCTGCTGAATCCCTTCTGGAAAATACCATAAAATATAGTTAAATGGTACCAGATTCACCTAACCCCAGCAATAAATCAAAAGTATGATTTGAAGCGCAAAAACATAAATATTTTGTAAAAATTGACGTGCATTCCATTCTTTTCAGGCCCATTTTTCGTACAATAGAAGTATCGTTACCGGAGAGGGGGCTCTGATGATGAAACGTTTTACGAAACAAGAAAACAGCTGGGTATTATATGACTGGGCAAATTCTGCTTACTAAATTGTCGTGACCACCGCGGT
>NZ_JBSIOT010000578.1:0-855 GCF_053613335.1 Bacillus sp. LR--39
TCCCGCTGTCAGCAAAAGTAATCCGTTTTGATTCGCATAGGCCGCGATCGCTGCTGCTTTTGCCTTATCAGGCTCACGCGTGTCAGGATCCTTGACGATTTCGATTGCGGCCATCGCCCCGAGTCTGCGGATGTCACCGATGAACGGGAATTCTTGTTTCCACTCATACGCCTTGTCTTCAATGATTTTGCCAATTTCTTCAGATCGCTCATTCAGTCCTTCTTCTTCAATAATATCCAAGACTGCCAAAGCCGCCGCGCAGCCGAGCGGGCTGCCGGCATACGTGCCGCCCAGCTCCCCTGGCGCTGCCGCATCAAGCATTTCCGCACGCCCAATCACACCGCTTAATGGCAGGCCTGCCGCAAGCGATTTAGAAACCGTGATCAGATCGGGCACTACATCAAAGTGCTCAATTGCGAAATAAGTGCCAGTTCTGGCAAAGCCGGTTTGGATTTCATCAGCAACAAAAACAATGCCGTGTTCTTTGCAGAATGAAGCGACGTGCTGTACGAACCGTTTCGAAGGAATAATAAATCCGCCTTCTCCCTGCACTGGCTCCATCACGACACACGCCACCGTTTCAGGCGCCACTGAAGCGATAAAGAAATCATTGAATGCTTGAATGACCATATCGTCATAGCTTTCATCACTCATGCCGGCCGGCTTCTGATAATAATAAGGGAACGGCGCTTGATAAACCTCTGGCGCAAAAGGTCCGAAACCGAATTTATAAGGTTTTACCTTGCTTGTCATGCTCATCGTCATATTCGTGCGTCCATGAAACCCGCGCGTAAATGAGACAACGCCTTGACGCTTTGTATACTTTCTGGCGATTTTCACAGCGTTTTCGACTGC
>NZ_JBSIOT010000579.1:0-855 GCF_053613335.1 Bacillus sp. LR--39
ATGTCGATGTGCTGTTCAAGGCTTTCAATCGGCGTATTTTTCAAAAATCCGGAGGCATGGTCAATTCCATCTGCTCCGTCCATGTCATGCTGGCCGCCTCCTCCGCCTCCCATCGGTTCGACCACCGACATCTTCCTGCTGCCAGTTGATTCATCGGGAACCGACAGTACGACAATCGCTGACTGACCGGCGCCTGCTGCAGGCACGGCTTTCGGAAGCGCCTTTGCCAATGCGCCCAGTACAGCATTATAAAGTCTCATCGTGATCGAATGACGAATGCCGACCGCCGCAGGATATTCCGGATGAACCAGCGTACCCTTTGGAGCGATAACTTGGATCGGCCGTGTCAGCCCCCCGTTAATCGGAATATACGGGTCTTCACTTATGATATAGTTGATCAGGCCCTGATATAGAAATGAATGTTTGCTTCCATTGGTGACAAGGTTAAATGCGGTCTTCACCTGAGGATCACAGTCTGAAAAGTCCAATGTGATCTCCCCTCCCGAGACGTTTGCCGTAACAGCCAAGCGGATCGGAACGTCAGAAACCATATCGTCATCAAGATAATCTGAAAAACTGTATGAACCTTCCGGAATCCTGCTGATTACCCGTCCGGCTCTCATCGCGGCTTGTTCGAGCAAATCATCCATTCCTTGTTGGACCGCTTCTTTTCCAAACTTTCCGACCATTTCTGTCAATCGATTCTCCGCCGTATTGACCGCGGCCACCATCGCATGAATATCCCCTTCATTTAAGTCGGGAACCCTGCTGTTTGCCCGCAAAACCTTCAATATATCGCGATTTTCTCTCCCCTTTTTGTAAATCCTTGCCGGCGGTATTCTCAGGCCTTCCTGA
>NZ_JBSIOT010000580.1:0-854 GCF_053613335.1 Bacillus sp. LR--39
TGAAAATAGAATCAAAACACCTTTTTCAGTGAATAACGAGATTAACGGCTTTTTCCGTTTTTCCGCGCTATGTGAATTTGTTATAATGTTTAAATGGTAACAAACGAATGGAGGAACGTATGACGTGTACGATGTAACGGAGTGGAAGCATGTCTTTAAACTCGATCCAAATAAAGATTTGCCTGACGAACAGCTGGAGATTCTTTGCGAATCAGGAACGGATGCGGTCATTATCGGAGGCAGTGATGGTGTAACAGAGGATAATGTCCTGCGGATGATGTCTAAGGTAAGACGGTTTTTGGTGCCGTGTGTCCTTGAGGTATCAGCGATTGAAGCGATCGTTCCCGGCTTTGACTTATATTTTATTCCGAGTGTATTAAACAGCAAAAACGCGGATTGGATTGTCGGAATGCACCAGAAAGCCATGAAGGAATACGGAGAACTGATGTCTATGGAAGAAATCGTGGCGGAGGGCTACTGCATCGCAAATCCAGATTGCAAAGCCGCGGCACTGACTGAAGCGGACGCCGATCTGAATATGGATGATATTGTCGCCTATGCGCGTGTGTCGGAGCTGCTGCAACTGCCGATTTTTTATTTAGAATACAGCGGCATGCTTGGAGACATAGAAGCTGTCAAGAAAACGAAGGCTGTATTGGAAACGTCAACCTTGTTTTATGGCGGCGGCATCAAGGATGCGGAAACGGCCAAGCAATACGCAGAGCATGCGGACGTGATCGTTGTAGGCAATGCGGTGTATGAAGATTTTGACAGGGCTTTGAAAACAGTAGCGGCTGTGAAAGGCGAGTAGTAAATTGTACGGATTTGGTTTATGATAGAACATATGTTTTGTA
>NZ_JBSIOT010000581.1:0-854 GCF_053613335.1 Bacillus sp. LR--39
GAGCATAGTTATGAAAACAAAAGAGTTAGTCATTATGGCTCTGTTTGCCGCAATCGGCGCAGCGCTTCATTCCATTATTCCGCCCTTTTTAGGCGGCATGAAACCAGATATGATGCTGATCATGATGTTCATGGGCATTCTGCTGTTCCCGCGGGTGCAAAATGTACTCGTCATCGGGATTGTGACCGGAATCATTTCCGCGCTTACAACCGCGTTTCCAGCCGGACAGATCCCTAACATCATTGATAAACCCGTATCAGCGTTTCTGTTCTTCTCCCTGTTTCTCTTGTTCAGAAAGAGCCGAAAAACAGGTGCAGCCGCTGTGCTGACAGTGATCGGGACCATCTTATCAGGAATTGTGTTTCTATCGTCAGCTTTATTGATCGTCGGTTTGCCGGGCGGTTTCGCCGCATTGTTCGCGGCTGTTGTTCTGCCGGCTGCTGTGCTGAATACAATCTCAATGATCATTATTTATCCGATTGTGCAAACCATTTTAAGGCGTTCAAGCTTTATGGAAGCTGCTAAATAATTGTCACACAAAACCTCTTCCGCTTCCGGGAGAGGTTTTTTTGAAACAGAGCGCCCGCAGCATGTCAGCATGTTTTAAGCGAGGAGTTTTGTGAAAAAGATAAGACATAGTGTAAAGGCGGTTCCGGTTGAACAAACAAGCGCTTTCTGCCGGATAACCCTCTTGGGCGGATAAGAAGCAGCCTGGCTGAGAAGTTTGATATAGTAAACAGCGCCTGAAGCGAAGGCAAGGGTGATGCAGGATAATACAATCAAAAAGACAGACAACCTTCTCCCTCCTTTTCACTTAAAAAATATGCTAAAATAAAGCAAGCTATGTATAGAAG
>NZ_JBSIOT010000582.1:0-853 GCF_053613335.1 Bacillus sp. LR--39
ATCGCTGGGACACCGTAAGTGCTTCCGATGGAAATCATCGGGCCGACTGCGGTAAACGTGCATCCGAGCACAACGGGAAGGCCGATGCCGAAATATCGGTTTCTCCAGAGCTGCAAAAGAGTTGCCGCCCCGCACATAAACAAATCAATCGCGATTAAATACGTCAGCTGCCCCGCATTCAGCCCGATCGCTGCTCCGACGATCAACGGAACGAGAATGGCTCCCGCATACATGGCAAGCATGTGCTGAAGCCCCAGCATCATTAGCTGTAAGGCATTGTGCTGTTCCTTCATCTTTTTTACACCTCTTTTTCTAATGCGAGTGTATGTTCTAATACCGGAAGTTCTGTTTGCTGTGCTGTTAATTCTTTTTTGTCGCGCAAGCTGAAAAATAGATTCAAAAAGATGGCGGTCAGGCTGCCAGTGATGGTGCCGTCACTCACCAGAATTCTAATCGGAGCGGGGAATTCAGCAAAAATCCCGGGGGCCGTGCTGGCGCCGATGCCGAGTGCGATTGAGCATGCGATGGTCAGGAGGTGGTATTGATTTTTGAGATCCGCTGTGCTGAGCATTTTGACGCCGGAGGCAATCACCATGCCGAACATGACGACGGTCGCGCCGCCAAGTACAGCAGCAGGAACGGCAGATGCAAGGGCGGCAATCTTCGGAATCAGTCCGAGACAGACAAGGATACAGCCTGCGGTAACGACGATGTTTCTTGTTTTCACTTTGGTCAGCTGCAATAAGCCGGCGTTTTGCGCAAAGGTATTATAAGGAAAGGCATTGAACAGCCCGCCGATGAGAATGGCGATTCCTTCCGCTCGATAGCCTTTGACGAGATCTTTTTCAGTTAA
>NZ_JBSIOT010000583.1:0-853 GCF_053613335.1 Bacillus sp. LR--39
ACGTTTTTCGCAGTGCGTCTTCTTGTACAGAGGTGCTTCGATGCAGCATTACGGACTGATTAAAATGGTGTTTTTCTTTTATATCTTGAGAAAGAAACCATTTTTGAACAGGCGACCATTGTACGTCTCCCTCAACCGCAGCTTGGCTGGAACTTGTATCTGAATCACGGATATAAGCTGCCAATTCTTGAATGGTCGGATGGCTAAACAAATCTTTCACTGCCATTTGCTTGCCTATCCGGTGAAGCCGCGCAGATACCTGTAACGCTTTGATTGAATCTCCGCCAAGTTCAAAGAACGAATCAGCTGTTCCGATCTTTTCTGCCCCCAGTACTTCTTTCCATATATCCGCAAGTATTTGTTCCATTTTGCTGGCTGGCGGGAGGAATGGACGTTCACCTTCGTGGTTGTATACAGGTTTTGGAAGTGCTCCGCGATCCAGCTTGCCGTTTGGTGACAATGGAAGTGAGTCCAGTTTTTCAATAAACGCAGGGTGCATAAACACCGGCAGCTTGTTTTGTAATTCTGAGCGTACAGCATTTGTGCTCAACTCTGGTTTTGTCACCACATAAGCGCTTAATTCGGTTTGTCCTGACGCTGTTTCATGAGCAACTACTGCGGCGTGTTTTACACCATTTATACACCGGATGACCGATTCAATTTCTTTCGTTTCTACACGGTATCCTCTGATTTTGACTTGATCATCGATTCTTCCGAGATATTCGAGTGTTCCGTCGGCCATCCATCTGGCGGCGTCTCCTGTTCGGTACATTCGTGTTTCGGGTTTAAATGGATTCTGCGTGAATGCTCTCTCTGTCAGTTCTGGAAGATTAACGTACCCTCTTGCAAGCCA
>NZ_JBSIOT010000584.1:0-853 GCF_053613335.1 Bacillus sp. LR--39
TAAGCTGAGTAGGATACTGTCTGTTTCTGCAGCTTCTTTTCCGAGCCAAATCAGGTGTCCCCATGAGTGAAGCAAACAGAGAGCAGCGCCACGAATGTGCTCTTTTGCATGATGTGCATGTGACAAGTCAACCAATCCATCATAAACACTTTGCATAATCAGCACGGGACATATGATGGCTTGCAGGTCTTTTAAAGAGACAGCGGCGGTTTGTGACAAGTCAATCAGAAATCCTTCACCCGAGCGTTGCCGGCTGTTCATTTTCCGAAATGCTTCCATGTCTTTTTCATCCATCAAGGACTTGATTCGCTGAAACGGAAGCGTGCTGAATTGGGGGCTCATAGCTCGAAACATCAAACGCGGGAAAGCGTTATTCAAAGAAGAAATCAGCTTCCATATCCACTTTTCCACCGGCGGGCGGAAGAGAATTCTCCCCAATTTATATTCAGTGTCTTTTGGGGTGAGCCACTCTTTGGTGACTGCGGATTGCAGGGTCAATGTATTTACTCTTTCCGGATAATGTGAGGCAAAGCATATGCCGCTCGGCCCTCCTGCTGAGATGGCGATCACATGGACACTGTTGATTTGTAAATGATCTAATAATTTCACATAGAAACGGCAGGCGTTGGCAAGACTTTTTCCAATTTCTTTTGACGTTCGTCCATAGCCGGGCCTTGAAGGCGTAATGATGGAATACCCTTGCTCAATCAACGCTGTGTATCCGAATTCCTCGTAACAATTTGAATGCCCGCCATGCATGACAAGGATCGGAGTTCCCTTGCCTGTCACAGAATATTCTAGTGTACTGCCATCAAAGGTGATCGTTTCGACTTGTCTTTTCATCTGTTACTCC
>NZ_JBSIOT010000585.1:0-853 GCF_053613335.1 Bacillus sp. LR--39
TCAGATCCGGGAAGGGGAATACATCATCCTTATTCCGGGGCTCGAGCATTATGTCCCCTTCCTCAGCTTGAGTTCAGTCCAGTTCTCACCTCCCTGCTGCGCGAAGCCATAGGACGGCTCCTGAAAGTGCAGCCAAAAATAGCGGGTATCGTCTTGACAGCCGCGGTGGCCATAATGCTCGAGCCCCGGAATAAGGATGATGTATTCCCCTTCCCGGATCTGATGGGGCTCGCCGTCCTCAGTCAAAAATAGTTCCCCCTGTATCACATATAAGAGATCAAACACGGAATATTCACGCCTCACATGCTTTTCCCCTCTTTTGAACAGCCCTTCTCCGCCGGTAATCAACACAGGGAGCGGCGGAATTGTAAAGATGATATGTTCCATGTTCTCTCCCCTTTTTCATCAAGTCGGATTTCTCCAAGAAGTATCGGTTTCGTCTCTTCTTATTATAAGAAAATGGCGTTACACTATAAAACGGAATTTTAAAAGAAAGGGGTCAAACGCCATGAAAAAAACAGCACCTCAAAACCTCTCTTTATTCGCATTGACTTGGCCTATCTTTATCGAGGTTTCATTATATATGTTAATGGGCAACGCAGATACCCTGATGCTCAGCCAATATTCCGACGACAGCGTGGCAGCCGTCGGCGTCAGCAACCAAATGCTGAACTTGATCATTGTGATGTTCGGTTTTATCGCAACAGGAACAACCGTCATTATTTCTCAATTTTTAGGGGCGCGGCAAAAAGCCGAAGCAATGGAAGTCGGCTATGTTTCCATCAGCGCCAATTTTATCATCAGTCTATTCATCAGTGCGGCGATTTATATATTTGCCAAACCGCTTTTATTG
>NZ_JBSIOT010000586.1:0-852 GCF_053613335.1 Bacillus sp. LR--39
CTTGTACGGAGATGTCTTTTTGCAGAAGCTCACTTAAGGACGCCATCGTTTCCGGACGTATTTCCGGATAGACGCCTTTTTTATCGTTTTGTTTGTCTTTCAGCGCCGCTTGATAGAATCGTCTGATCAAGTCGGCCCTTTCACTGCCGCTTTTATCCGCACAGAGATAAATTTGAACAGCGACTCCGCCGCGAACGCGTCTCTGAGAGATGCCGGCAAACTTTTTGCCATTTATACTGAGGTCATAGCTGCCGGGACAATAAGACCCTTCAATTTCATAGGCTTCGATCTTTGCGTTATACGGTCTCATCATTCGTCTCATCAGCTCGACCATCGCTTCATATCCTTTGTCTATATCGATGCCTTTCTTTTCGTCCTCGAATATGAGAGAGATATTTAAAACACCGTCATCCAATACGACGGCAAGACCGCCGGAATTGCGTACAATCACACGGTATCCTTCACTCTCCAGCAAGGAGATGCCATCCTGCAAAAACGGGAGGCGTGTATCCTGTATTCCAAGGACAATTGTATCGTGGTGCACCCATGAGCGCGCTGTCGCCGGCGACACGCCTTTTCCGACGGACATGCACAGCGTATCATCCATTGCGAAGGATTGCTTCGCATCAAATAAAGGGCCGAGACTGGATTGGTCAATAACTCTCCATTTCGGCTGCATCAGTAAATCAATCGGTTGGTTTGCCATCTATGTAAAACCCTTTCATGTTAGGCTTATTGAACGAAAACTATTATATCATTTCAGAAGCTGTGATTGATAATTGCTTTTCAGCATCGTAAGAAAAATTTCTTTATTTTTTGTATTCTCCATGAGAGGGGAATGAATGTAAGACA
>NZ_JBSIOT010000587.1:0-852 GCF_053613335.1 Bacillus sp. LR--39
TCAACCAGTTTACGCACGCCTATTGCTGTTCGATCCACAAATCGCAAGGCAGCGAATTTCCGATCGTCATCCTTCCGGTCGTCAAAAGCTATTACCGGATGCTGAGAAGGAACTTGCTTTACACGGCTATTACAAGAAGCAAAAAATTCCTGATTCTGTGCGGCGAAGAGGAAGCCCTTGAATGGGGCGTGAAAAATAAGGAATCATCAGAAAGGCAGACATCGCTTAAAAGACGGCTTCAGCAGGCGGCACATGAAGAGGATGAAGAGCTCATGGCGCTTCAAAAAGAGCTGCCATTCAGCGTCTATGACGCCAATATCGGGATGGAAGGCATTACACCTTTTGATTTTATGGAAAAGGAAGCAGAATAAGTGTTTTTCATGGAATCCATTTCATCGTATGAGTCGCGGCGCAACAGCAGATCATAAGAGTGTTCGTAAAAAGGTGGTTGATCACACTTTGAGAACATGCAATGAGCTGGAAGGACTCAATGTTTACGACAGACAGTCTTCTCTCCCGCTTGGGGTGGTAACGGATATCTGTTTTTCTCACGAAGGGACATGTCTCGGATTGATTATGGAAGAGAAGCGGCGCTTTTACAATCCCCGTTCGCTTCTTCCGCTTCCCGCGGTCACCGAAATCGGACGTGACGGCGTATACGTTGATTTCACCGAGTTCAAGCCGATGCAAGTTCCGAAGCAGAGTCTTTCTTATGACCAGATGAAGCAAAAAATGGTCAAAAACGGAGCAGGAGATACGCTGGGCATGCTGGAAGATGTATACTTTTCTTCCGACACGGGCATAATCGTAGCATATGAACTATCAGACGGTTTTTTTGCCGATTTGTCAGGC
>NZ_JBSIOT010000588.1:0-852 GCF_053613335.1 Bacillus sp. LR--39
AGCGCCGGAATACTGTCTACATCATATGTGAATTCACTATCATAATCGTCCTCAATGATATATCTGCGCGGCTCCTCGGCTGCCCAGTTCAGCAGCTGAATTCTTCTGGATACAGGCATAATCGTTCCGGACGGAAACTGATGCGACGGGGTGGTCACCAGTACATCTGGCTGCTGTCTGATGATTTCAGCAATCGACATGCCCTTTTCATCCAGCATGATCGTCTTGACTTGTTTTCCGGCATTCTTCAAAAGCTGATACATGCGCCTGTAGCCAGGTTCCTCCATCGCATATACAGCTTCTTTGGGTAAAAGCTCAGTCAACAGCTGCATGAGCACCTGTGTGCCTGCCCCTAAGATCATTTGTTCTGGCCTGCATTTTACACCCCTCGTCAGGGAAATGAGCCTCGTAACGGCAGCTCTCACTTCATATATCCCTTGCGGATGTGACATATCGCCGAGCGTGCGGTATGAGCGGGAGGCCGCTTTTTGCTCGCAGCGGAACCAGCTTTTGATCGGAAAATGGTCTGTATCGGAACTCATGTGTGAAAACGATATCCAATTGTTCTGGTCGATGTGAATCTCTTTTAGATCATCCGGCAGTGCAAATGGAGGGTGCTCCTCGGCGGAAAACATGTCTAGTTCCTCCACGAAGAAACCCTTTCGTTCAATGGCGTACAAATACCCTTCAGCCAGTAGCTGCTGATAGGCTGAATTCACTGAATTTACGCTGACCTTGAGATTTTCAGCCAGCTCCCGCTTGGAGGGAACCTTCGAGTGCGGCAGCAGATTGCGGCTGAGGATTTCTTTTTTCAGCTTTTGATAAATTTGCTGATAGATATAATCGGCTTGC
>NZ_JBSIOT010000589.1:0-850 GCF_053613335.1 Bacillus sp. LR--39
CCTTCGAATGATGGTACGCCGAAGAAGTTCATCATGATGCCGATGTAGCGGTGTCCCATTTCCATCTCAGCCGCAGGGCCTTCTGAATAGTAGCCGCCGCGAGCTTGGATATGAATTGCTTTTTTATCAGTCAACAAGCCGACAGGACCTTGTTCTGTGTATTTGAATGATTTTCCTGCAACAGCAACAGAATCGAGATACGCTTTCATCACTGGCGGGAATGAGAAGTTCCATAAAGGAGTAACAAATACGTACTTATCAGCTGATGCAAATTGATCGCTAAGCTCTCCCAAACGGCCTACTTTCGCTTTTTCGCTTTCAGAAAGCTCTTCAAAGCCTGTACCTGACTGAAGCTTTCCCCATCCGCTAAATACATCTGCGTCAATGTGCGGAATGTTTTCTTTGTACAAATCGATATGTACAACTTCATCATTTGGATTTGCTTCTTTGTAAGATTCGATAAATGCTTTACCTGTTGCCATACTGTACGAAGTTGCTTCGTCATGCGGATGAGCAGTGATATATAATACTTTTGCCATTTTTACCAGCCCTTTCGTTTTTAAAAATCACACATCAATTATTATCATACAGATGCATAATGATTATTCTGTCTCTCTTAGACTTTATTATAGAGACAAAGAAATTTACTTTCAAGTAAAACATCTCGAATTAAAGATTATTTAACTTTCCAAACAGCTTTCTTTTCAAAAGCTGTTCTCAAGCCGGAATACAGCGCGGACAGTTCTTTACTGATCCGAGGATAATGAGGGACATGCGGCACTTGAATATCCGCAGGCATCCTTTTCATGATAAAGGATTGCTCAGCCTGTTCAAAAAACGCCCGCAGCTG
>NZ_JBSIOT010000590.1:0-850 GCF_053613335.1 Bacillus sp. LR--39
GAATCCCCGGTTTTTGCCCTTTGTTGAATAGCCTTGTTCAAATACTTTGGCTTGGTCTTCTTCAGACATGCCTGCTCCAGTATCGGTAATTTCAATATCAAGTATGCTGTTATGGAAGCGCATGGACATGGTGATTTGTTTTTTCGGCATATCCGCAACGGCGTCTAAGCCATTGTTGATGAGATTTCCGATGATTGTAATAAGTTCATGGATGACAGAAGGGTCTGCCGCGTTCGGGATGACACCGTTGCATTCAATATCAAGATTTGCGCCCTGCTCACGTATAAAGCTTTGCTTTCCGAGCAGAAAACCGGCCAGTACGGAGCTTTTGACATCATTTATAATTTCACTTGTTTCTGATTTTTGCTGTATGGCTATATCTTTAATAAAATCTCCAAGATCATCATACTCTTTCAGCTGGACGAGACCTAATATCACATGCAGTTTGTTCATAAATTCATGAGACTGCGCTCTCAGTGCGTTTGCATACATTTTAACACCGGAAAGCTGTTCAGCTAAATGTTTTACCTCGGTCTTGTCGCGGAATGTTGCAATCGCTCCGACAGTTTGTCCTTTCAGCTGGATAGGAACTTCATTAAACACAAGCTCCAGTCCGTTAATGCGGACGTCTCTGTCTTGAAGAGGTTTTTTTGTCTCAATGACCTTTTTCAAGCGGCTTTTCGGCAAGATGTCATCTACATCCTGATCAATGGGATTTGTGTTGATGCCCATTTTGACGAATAGGCGTTTTGCTTCCGCGTTGGCAAGTTTAATTTTGCCATGTTCATCGACAGCGAGTATTCCTTCCTTCGTCGATTCCAGCATCGCGCTCCGTTCTTCAAGCAGAGTC
>NZ_JBSIOT010000591.1:0-848 GCF_053613335.1 Bacillus sp. LR--39
TAAAAGACAAAGAAGGCGACCGCATCCTATCCAAAATTAGCCCCGACGCCCACGTCATCGCCCTCGCCATCGAAGGAAAAATGAAAACATCCGAAGAACTAGCCGATACAATAGATAAGCTGGCTACATATGGAAAAAGCAAAGTCACCTTCGTCATCGGCGGATCACTCGGATTGAGCGACGCAGTGATGAAGCGAGCGGACGAGAAGCTGTCGTTTTCGAAGATGACATTTCCCCATCAGTTGATGCGGCTTATTCTGGTGGAGCAGATTTACCGGGCTTTTCGGATTAATCGTGGTGAACCGTATCATAAGTAATGGCAAACTTTATGGTATGGGATTCGGACAAAAATAGAATAACGATTAAATGATAGAAGTAATAACTCTAATAATCATCAAGAGTTATTACCTCTGTTAATTTTTTAATGTTATAATAACGGCGGTAACTTTTTCAAAAAATACAAAAAAACACTATTAAGAGGGGATACTAATGCAGCTTAAAAGCCTAACTATAGAGAATTTTCGAAACTTTGAAAAAGTAAATGTAGATTTAACAAATCAAAATGTTTGTTTTGGAATGAATGATGTGGGTAAAACAAATTTGCTTTATGCTATCAGATTCTTATTAGATAGAGATATTCGTAAAAATGGCTTTAAAGAATCAGATTATTTTAGAAATGAAAGAGACAGAGTAATAAGAATAACATTAGGTGTCGATTTATCTGATCGTCTAAAAGATGAAGATTCCCAGCATATAATAGCCAAAGTGGGAGGGGCAAGGTCAAGTAATGAATTAGATAACTTTTTTTTTCAGGTAGAAGGTACTTATGATATTAGTGAAGAAGTTGG
>NZ_JBSIOT010000592.1:0-847 GCF_053613335.1 Bacillus sp. LR--39
TGATCATCTTGGGTAAGCCCCTCTTTAATTTCTGTCAGGTCATCTGTCACTTCGCCGATTTTGACATCAACTCGCTTTGCTTTTCCGTCTTTTACTGTATACACATAATATTGGTCATCTTCTTTTTTGACTGCCTTTGAAGGAAGCGTATTTGCTTTCCGTGTATCTGTTTCAATATTCATGATAAATTTAAAGCCTGGCTTTCCTTCTGGAAGATTTCCTTTTATTTTCACTTGAAGCGGGTATTGGACCGCCTGTTCTGTTCCTTGTGCAGCAGCGCTCTCCTGCTGATCCGGAACAAGCCCGACTGCGGAAACCGTGCCTTTCCATGTTTTACCCTGTATTACATCTGAAGTGAGTGTGACCTTCTGGCCTTTTTTGACTTTCAATGTATCGTATTCAGACAATTTCCCTGAGACGACAAGGTCTTTTGGGTTGCCGATATGTATGACAGGCTCTTGAATATCTGACTTTTTGGATGCCGCTTCTTGGTTGACAGAAATAACGGTGCCTTCAATTTCGCTTTTCACTTCAAGATCTGATACCCGGTTGGCAAGTGACTGTCGCTGAAGCTCGGTTTGTTTTAATTCGATCTCCTCTGTTTTTTTCTGCATTTGAAGCTCTGTCCGTTCTGATTCGATTTGTTTTTCTGCTTCTTTCTTTCCTACCTGTTTTTCCAGTTCTCTTTCTTTGCTGTCTAAGGCTTTTAACTTTTCTTGAATTTGGTCAATTTGAAGCCGATTGGATTCAGACGTTAACTGGTTCTGTTCTTTTTCCAGGCTCAGCTGCTCATTTGTATAGGTGACTAAAGGCGTGCCCTTTTTAACTTTATCGCCTTCCTTTACTT
>NZ_JBSIOT010000593.1:0-847 GCF_053613335.1 Bacillus sp. LR--39
AAACAAAAATAATAAACGGCCTGTTTCTTTTCATTAAGGAGGCCGTTTGTCTTGAAACCAAAAACGACAGCACCTCTGCTGTCGTTTTTGTATTACTTATCTTTCACCCTTTTGATCGGAATATCTTTCAAAAGCTCCATGATCACATGGCCGCCCATAATCAAGCCTGCGACTGACGGAACAAAAGCATTTGAAGACGGCGGCATCTGCGCTTTGCGGATTTTCGCTTCATCATTTCCGACGACTTGGCGTACGTCTTCACGGATCACGATCGGACTTTCGTCAGAAAAGACGACTTTAATGCCTTTCGTAATGCCTTCCTTGCGAAGCCTCGTCCGGATGACTTTTGCAATCGGATCGGTGTGGGTTTTTGAAATATCGGCCACTTGAAACCTTGTCGGATCTGTTTTATTGGCCGCTCCCATGCTTGAGATGATGTTGATGCCGCGCTTCAGGCACTCTTTCATTAAGTGGATTTTATAATGAATCGTGTCTGAAGCGTCGATTACATAATCCGGTTCATATGCAAAAAACTGTTCATACGTCTCTTCGGTATAGAACATTTTTAAAGCGATGACGTCGCATTCCGGATTAATATCGGCGATTCTCGCTTTCATTAAGTCAACTTTCGGCTGTCCGACCGTTGAAAGTAAAGCAGGCAGCTGACGGTTGACATTCGTGATGTCAACATCGTCTTTATCGACCATCACGATTCTGCCGACACCTGAACGGGCGAGCGCTTCCGCGGCGAAAGAACCGACCCCGCCGACGCCCAAAACGGCGACCGTGCTGTTTTTTAAAATATTTAAACCTTCTTTTCCAATCGCTAATTCGTTGCGTGAAAACT
>NZ_JBSIOT010000594.1:0-847 GCF_053613335.1 Bacillus sp. LR--39
TCAAAGCGACAGCCGTATTTGGAAAATCCTCCTTTGATAAACAAAAAGCTGAGCTTAAGCAAAAAAGCCACATTGTTGTCGGTACGCCGGGACGTGTTCTGGATCATATCGAAAAAGGCACGCTGCCGTTGGATCGTCTCTCTTATTTGGTCATTGATGAAGCGGATGAGATGCTGAATATGGGCTTTATCGAGCAGGTGGAGGCGATTATCAAGCATCTTCCGACTGAGCGCACAACGATGCTGTTTTCGGCGACGCTGCCAGAGGACATTGAGAAATTAAGCCGTCAATATATGCAAAACCCGGAGCATATCGAAATCAAAGCGGCCGGGCTTACCACAAGAAATATTGAACATGCGGTGATTCAAGTAAGAGAAGAGAATAAATTTTCATTGCTGAAAGATGTGCTGATGACGGAGAATCCCGACAGCTGCATCATTTTCTGCCGAACGAAAGAGCACGTCAATCAGCTGACCGATGAATTGGATGACTTAGGATATCCATGCGATAAAATTCACGGCGGAATGATTCAGGAAGACCGCTTCGAAGTCATGAATGAATTTAAACGTGGCGAGTACCGTTACTTAGTGGCGACGGATGTCGCCGCGCGCGGGATTGATATTGAAAATATCTCCCTTGTCATCAACTATGATCTGCCGCTTGAAAAAGAAAGCTATGTCCACCGCACGGGCCGAACGGGACGCGCAGGGAACAAAGGAAAGGCCATTTCGTTTGTCACGGCCTTTGAAAAACGGTTTTTAGCCGATATTGAAGAATATATCGGATTTGAAATTCAAAAAATAGAAGCACCTTCTCAAGAGGAAGTAGCAAGGAAAAAACCTGAATT
>NZ_JBSIOT010000595.1:0-847 GCF_053613335.1 Bacillus sp. LR--39
GGGGCTGCTTTTTTCATAACTAATTATAGAACGTTTGTTCCAGACCCTGCAGAAAGGTGATTTTTTATCAATTTTACACCTTCATTTGGGCGAATTTCCAACCGAATTCGGGCATTGTTTCATCATCCAAACCTCAAAATAATCGATAAAAGGAGAGTGAATTTATATGGCAGAAGTACTGTCTTTTATGGATGTGAAACGCCAAAAGGATTTTGAATTAGAAAAGAACTTGCTCAAAGAACTCTCTCTGAGACAAATTATCCAGTCTGTTAAGGATTGTTTAGAACCATTATTTCCATTTTTACATGATGAACGAGATATTATTACCGAAGGCTGTATTGATTTTGCTATAGAAGCCTATTTGTTAGGCGGGCGTTTTGGGATATTCGGCTATTACGGAGAATCCATGCATAGTATCAGTGCCCGCTCTGCAAGAGAAGAAGAAGAGCTGCGTATGGAGTTTTTTGATTATCTCTATAATTGGATACACGAGCAATACGCAACATTTGATAAAAACACTGTTTATGAAGCGGCACGCAAGTTCATTAAAGATTGGTGGACAGCAGGGTTTGTTCAAAGAGAAAAACAGTGTAAGCTTCGCATGCGGTAATCATATTTCTCGGCCCTGTCCCATAGTTATGTAATAACGGACAAGCGGGAGGGGAAGGGATGAGGAAAAAGCTTAAATGGCTCAGTTTTTTGCTAGGCTTCATCATATTACTATTTCTGTTCAAGTATCAGTTCAGCAATAACGACTCTTGGAAGCCGTGGAGCCTGCCCTTGAGCGGTAAAATCATTTATCTAGATCCAGGTCATGGCGGGCCTGACGGCGGAGCAGTCGGCGGAA
>NZ_JBSIOT010000596.1:0-847 GCF_053613335.1 Bacillus sp. LR--39
TTTGAATTGCATACAATTTTTATCTCACCCAGCCAAAGCTGATCCCATTTTGTTAGCATTTGTATTTGCGGTATACTTAGCATTCATTTGGATCATTCCCTATGTGGCATCCACTGCTGTTAGTTTGTGCATATTCATCGGACTCTGGCTCCTGACCGATTTCTTTTGGGCTGTTTCCGGCCAAGAGCAGGGTGCCGCCTATTTTTTGATTGTATTTTTAATGATATATGCCGCCTTTAGACTCCCTTCACGGCTATCCTTGATCTTCACAGCATGTTTAATTGGAGGCAACATATTACTCCTATCCTCACAAGGGGGAAGCTTGAATACCATCATCAGCAACATCTCGATCATGCTCGGTCTGTACGTCCTCTTCTCCTCCATGCGTTTCAGACGAGAAGCGAGAAGGGAGGCTGAACGGAATCATGCTGAATTGGCAAAAATGCATGTGCAGCTGGAGCATGCTCATAAAGAACTCCAGAAAGCGCATGCAGAGCTGCAGGAGGCTTCTGTTCTTTCATTAAGGTACGCGGTCCTTGAGGAACGTACAAGAATTGCCCGCGACATTCATGACAGCATCGGTCACGAGCTGACTTCTGTGATTGTTCAGCTTCAATCCCTTCCCTATATCCTTAAAAGCAGCAAGGAGGATTCAGAAAAAGTCATTCAAAATGTACTGAGTGTCGCCAGGGAGTGTCTTCAAGAAGTGCGGTCTGTTGTTCACCAAATGGGCCGTAGTGAATCGATGGTGGGGCTTACCGCTTTGCGGGGGCTCATTCATCAAGTGGAGGAACGGAGCGGCTTGCACGTTTCTTTAGATACTGCCGGACTGTCAGAAGAGTCTTGG
>NZ_JBSIOT010000597.1:0-845 GCF_053613335.1 Bacillus sp. LR--39
CGTCGACCCCTTTATCGAGCCAAAATTTCATCATGTCATACACCGCCTGGCGAACTTCGGGATTTTCCCAGTTTAAATCAGCTTGTTTGACGGCATTCATATGGAGATAGTATTCTCCGGTGTGCTCTTCGTATTGCCAGACCGGGCATCCATAGTTTGAGAGCCAGTCCGTCGGCGGGCCGTTCTTTGTGCCGGGACGCCAATAATAATAGCTGCGGTATTTGCTGTTTTTGTCCAGCTCCGCTTCTTTAAACCACGGATGCTCGACCGAGGTGTGATTTAACACAAAGTCCATCACCAGCTTTAATCCCCGCTGATGCACCTGGTCCAGCAGCTCGTGAAAATCGTCCATTGTTCCGTAAGAATCCATAATCGCCTTATGGTTTGTCACATCATACCCGTAATCAACATTCGGAGAAGGATAGATCGGGCAAATCCAAATCACATCTGCCCCGAGTTCCTTTATGTAGTCAAGACGGGAAATAATCCCCCGCAAGTCCCCAATTCCGTCTCCATCGCTGTCCTGAAAGCTTCTCGGGTAAATTTGGTACACCACTGCATCCTTCCACCAGTCTGTTTTCATCCCGCAATCCCCTGTTTTGTGTTCTATTCAAGCTGAGACGGATAAAGTGTCATCCCGCCATCGACGAAAAGTGTTGTGCCGGTCACATAGCTTGCTTCCTCAGATACGAGCCAAGCCGCTGCTGCCGCCACTTCTTCAGGCTTTCCGAAGGCTTGCATCGGGATTTTTTTCAATTGTTTTTGCCTGCTCTCTTCCTTTTTCGTATCAACATTTGATTCTGTGGCAATGGTGCCGGGCGCTATCGCATTGACGCGGATTTCCT
>NZ_JBSIOT010000598.1:0-844 GCF_053613335.1 Bacillus sp. LR--39
AATCAGAAAGAAAAAGGGCTGTCAGTCAGCCGCTTTGTTGCCTTTTTGGACGGGGAAAAGCTGATTGCGAAGCACTCAAATCCCCTGATGCACCGCCATTTAAGATAAGCGCTGATGACGCTTTTACATACCTTTGCGGACAGTCATGAAAAGGGGCTGAATCATCCTGATTTTCGCAGAGTGCTGCTTGATGTCTCGAAGTTTTCCTTAAACCATCTGAACCCCTGGCTGGAAAAAACCGATATAGAGCGGGAGATGCCGAAGGTTGTTTGGTATGGAGATGCGACGAAAAGCCAGCTCTATTTCTTATATTATCTGATGTTGGTCGGCTGTGATGTACTGCTGTTCCATCCGGCGGGAACGGATCAGCTGGCGCTTGTCGACCCGAAGCAGGAGCTCGGTTTTACGGAAAAGCTCCCGGATGTTTCGGAGTTTCAGCCGTTTCCGAAAGAAAAACCAGACCGTAAATCAACAGTGGCCTACCGCTCAACAAAAGAAATTGAACATGTGCTGAATCACGAGGAGTCCATGCTGTATAAGCCGTGGCAGTTCAGAGATCACACACCGGTGTCCGTTACGCTGAAAACGACCTATGATGAATTGTTTTTAATCACGAAAGAACGCGCCTTTATTCGGCCGAATTTCAAAGCTGATAAACATTCAATTGAGATTCCGAATGTATTCGCCAAAATTATGGGCGTGTCGAAAGACAATAAGGAATATTGGAACAGGCTTCATACTCTAGCGGATTATCAGGAAACAGAAATGGTAAGAAGCTTTCCATTTACAGAAGAAATAAAGTCGAACTATCAATTTCACTACAGCCACGCACTTGATCAAGAAG
>NZ_JBSIOT010000599.1:0-844 GCF_053613335.1 Bacillus sp. LR--39
GACAGGGTTAATGACTGTCGTTATTGCGGCGGCAGTTTTTAATATTTTAAAAGAATCGCTGAATAAAAAAGATGAAACACACAGCAAATGAGGCGACAGAAAGCGACGGTGCTTCTATCGCCAATAGGAAAACCGGCTCAAAGTGGTGAGCCGGTTTTCTTATTTGTTATTCTTTCAGCGCTTTTCCCATGCCTTTTAAAAATTGCAGGCCGAAGCCGACGGCCCGGTTGATGTCCGGATCGTTCATGGCTTTCAGCAGATCGAGGACTCCGGTTTTTTTATCGCTTTTTAAAAAGTCCTCTCCTTGTTTTGTGCCGGCGACGATGCTTTCTACAAGTTTCCCCATGACTTCCGGTTCGGCTTTGGAGAGAGCGCCGCCTGCTGCAATGGCTGTATTCATCAGGTTTTTGGCCGGCTCTTTGGACAGCTGGCCGAGGACGATTTTGGCGATGTCTTCCTTCGCGCCGATCATGCTGTCTGCGGCATCAAGGACCCCGAGGCCGTTCAGTTCGCCGAGAAGCTTCATCGTTTTTGAAACGGCGGCTTCCTGTTCAGCCAAAAGGGCTTTGAGTTCTTCGAGTTTTTCAAGCTTTATTTGCTCCTCAGATTTTTCTTCTTTGCGGATGGCGGTGATGGGAGCTGCCATGTGTGATGACCTCCTTTTGATTTAGTCTGTTAAATGAACGTACCCCGGACGCTTCCATTTCCGCTCGACTTCAGCCCCGTTTTGCGGATGGCGTTTCTTATTGCGCCGATTTGTTTTCGGAAGCGGCGGTTCTGCACATCCGCCGAGCACTTCCATACGAACCTTGGTCTGCTTGTAAGCCGGTGTATTGGTGCGCGC
>NZ_JBSIOT010000600.1:0-844 GCF_053613335.1 Bacillus sp. LR--39
TGAAGCCCGATAGAGGTGAGGATATTGAAGAACATCGTCTTTTGCGGATTGAGCAGCAGAGCATTCAGTATGTTTATCAAACCGCTGTTGGAGCGGTTTTCAACTCATTATGAGATTACGGGATTGCTGGATGCCGATCCGAAACGTTTTGCTGTTTGCAAGAAGAAATTTCCCGAGCTGGCCCACGTGCCCGAGTTTAGCGAAGATGCTTTTGACGAGATGATGCGCGTGTCAAAGCCTGATATCGTCATTGTGGCAGGCAGGGACGATACGCATGTCACATATATTGTAAAAAGCCTTCAGTGGAATACAGATGTAATTACTGAAAAACCAATGGTGACAACAGTGCAGGATGCGAATCGGGTGCTTGAAGCGGAGGCCAAAAGCGAAGGAAAAGTCACCGTCGCGTTTAACTATCGCTACAGCCCGTTTCATCGGAAAATAAAAGAAATGATTCTGGACGGAAAAATAGGCAGGGTCACCTCCGTTGATTTAAATTGGTATATTGATACGTATCATGGCGCCAGCTATTTTAAACGCTGGAACAGGTCGAGACAGTTTTCCGGCGGTCTTTCTGTCCATAAATCAACACATCACTTCGATCTCGTCAATTGGTGGATCGGGCAAAATCCGGAAGAGGTATTTGCTTATGGCGCCTTGAATTACTATGGGCCGGACAGTGAGTGGAACCCCTTGCCGGAAGAAGACGGGCGTTTTTGCGGGACGTGCCGGGTCAAAGAAAAATGCCACTACTATTCAAGGTGGCATCCCCGTTCCTCTAAAGCTTCTATAAAGGATGATCATCTCGAAGCAGGAGACCAGTCCAGCTTATATACTGCATACA
>NZ_JBSIOT010000601.1:0-843 GCF_053613335.1 Bacillus sp. LR--39
GACAGCCTGTTGCCACAGTGAAAGAATACACTGAGCATGCATCTATCACAGACGGCGGAAACGAAACATCAGCTTCAGAAATGGTACAAGCATTGGTAAACGACTACAAACAAATCAGCAGCGAATCTAAATTCGTGATCGGCCTGGCTGAAGAAAATCAAGACAACGCGACAGCGGACTTGTTTGTCGGATTAATTGAAGAAGTTGAAAAACAAGTGTGGATGCTTTCCTCTTATTTAGGATAAAAAAAGCTGAACCCTATTTGGGTTCAGCTTTTTGTTTTTTTCTTAGCTTGAACTGCTTTCTGTCTGCTTGGTCAGTGTTGCGTTCAACGTTTTCGTTTTTCCCTTTCGCAGCACTTGGATTGTTGTTTTATCTCCGACTTTTAAGTCTTTGTAAAGGATCTGACGGATATCCGCACTGCTTTCCACGTCTTTACCGTTTAGTTTGACAATGACATCCTCAGATTTAATACCTGCTTTTTCTGCCGGCGAATTTGCTTGAACTTCTTTTACATAAACACCTTTGCCCAATTGATCTCCAAACAGACCGAGCGTATTTTCCTGATAGGTTTCAGGAACTTGTGACATGTCAATCATCTGCACGCCTAAAAACGGACGGTCCACCTTCCCGTTTTGCAGCAGCTGGTCAACAATCGGCTCGACATCATTGCTTGGGATCGCAAATCCAAGTGATTCCACGCCGCTTTCGCTCACCTTCAAACTGTTGATGCCGATGACCTGGCCGCTTGCATTGATTAATGGGCCTCCGCTGTTCCCCGGATTGATCGCTGCATCGGTTTGCAGCACGTTCATTTCCACCGTCCCCTGTGTTGTATCCACA
>NZ_JBSIOT010000602.1:0-843 GCF_053613335.1 Bacillus sp. LR--39
ATTTTGAATCACGTACTTTGCAATCATCCGCTCACTCACAATAAAAACGGGATACGCGCACACAAGTGCAAATACAGCCATCGGCACGTGCTGGACAGCTGGCAGCACTGAGCCTGCCGCATTGCGGAGGAGCATCAAAAGATAAATGAGCAGCACGATGGCCGCTAATGATACCAGCATAATCGGAGCTGAAACTTTATATTCATAAAGCCGTTCCCGGCAGTGGCCGCAGCGAAATTGACAAGGCACATTTGATGATCTCACCATATCGCCTGTCAAAGGTTTGCCGCAGTTCGGGCATGGTGTTTCTTTCATAGGGTATTCCTCACTTTCTATTCCATCTGTCTATTATACCAGAGTCCCTTCTGTTTCGTTTTGTTGCTGTTCAACATATTTTCACATTTTTTATCATCCACTTACTTGTCTCCGTCTCTAAAATCCTCTACGCTTAAATAGATGTTAATGAAGAGGGTGTATGAATGCTTCCGATTAATAGACAGCAACACATACTGAAGTGGCTGAAAGAAGAAGGCTCGCTTAGAATTTCTGACATCAGCGCAAGGTTCGGCGTTTCGGAAATGACGGTATATAGAGATGTCAATCAGCTGGTTCAGTCAAATCAGGTCATAAAAACCGCCGGCGGCATCACGCTCCCCGTCCGAACACCTCAAACAGATCATATGTGCAGCTATTGCTTGAAGCCAGTCAATCAAGCTCATTCGGTTCAGCTGATTACGGTAAACCAAGACATTGAACAGCTATGCTGCGCACATTGCGCGTTTTTGCGTTACGCGGATAAAACGGAAGAGGTTTCACACTTGATTTGCAGAGATTTTCTGTTAC
>NZ_JBSIOT010000603.1:0-838 GCF_053613335.1 Bacillus sp. LR--39
GACGCAGAAGCAGGCATTTCTGCAATCAAATCTGCGGGGATGTTTGCGGTTGGTGTAGGTCAAGGACAGCCGATGCTTGGTGCTGATCTGGTTGTGAGGCAGACGAATGATTTGACGCTTGAGCTGTTACATGAGGAATGGGAGCAGTATAGAATAAAAAGTGTTTAAGGGAGTCAAATCCTTGAAATGAAAAAAACCTGCAAGAGACGCAGCTCTTGCAGGTTGTGTTATTACTTTTTGTCTTCTGTGTGAGTCAAAATTTTGTCAATCAGGCCGTATTCAAGCGCTTCTTCAGCAGACTTGAAGTTATCACGGTCTGTGTCGCGTTCGATCACTTCAAGCGGCTGGCCAGTACGTTCAGCAAGGACTTTGTTTAGTTTGTCGCGAAGCAAGAGAATGCGTTTCGCGGCAATTTCAATTTCTGTCGCCTGACCTTGCGCACCGCCAAGTGGCTGGTGAATCATGACTTCACTGTTTGGAAGCGCATAGCGTTTGCCTTTTTCGCCGGCTGCAAGCAGGAAAGCGCCCATTGACGCAGCCGTACCGATACAAATTGTAGATACCTTCGGCTTAATAAACTGCATGGTATCATAGATCGCCATACCGGCTGTAATAGAGCCGCCCGGGCTGTTGATGTAAAGAGAAATTTCTTTTTCAGGGTCTTCTGCTGCTAAGAATAAAAGCTGTGACACGATGGAGTTCGCAACGTTGTCATCAATCGCAGATCCAAGCATGATGATACGATCCTTTAATAGACGAGAATAAATGTCATACGCTCTTTCCCCGCGGTTCGTTTGTTCAATGACTGTAGGTATTAAATTCATAATGCTCCTCCTTC
>NZ_JBSIOT010000604.1:0-838 GCF_053613335.1 Bacillus sp. LR--39
GCCCTCCATTTCCGAAAAAACGGCCGGCAATGCCATTCAAGCCATTCAGGATACTTCAGACCTGATGGACTACAAAGAGCTTGAACGAGCGGTTTCTCTGCTTCTCAAAGCTCATACCGTGCATTTTATCGGCCTCGGGGCTTCCGGCATTGTCGCCAAGGACGCCCAGCAAAAGTGGCTTCGCATTCATAAACAAGCAACCGCGTTTACAGACACTCATCTTGTGGCATCTTTAATCGCAAATGCAGATAAAGACGATATCGTATTCGCCATTTCGTTTTCAGGAGAGACACAGGAAATCATTGAACTGTTTGCCATGGCCAAGGAAAAAGGCATCACAACGATCAGCCTCACACAATTCAGTCAGACATCCGTCTCCGCACTGGCTGATGTCCATTTGTATACAGCCCATTCCAATGAAGCCTTGATTCGAAGTGCAGCCACTTCCTCCCGCCTCGCCCAGCTTTTTATAATTGATGTTTTGTTTTTAGGCATGGCGGCTGAGCAGTATGAAACGACAACCGGTTATATCGATAAAACAAGAGCAGCCATCCAATCTATGAGAAAAAAATAAGGCATCTTGAAGGGGAGGGGTTTTAATGAGCAAAGAAAATAACTACCATCATCTCGCACAAAAAATCCTTGAGCTATGCGGAGGAAAATCCAATATTTCTTCATATACGCATTGCATGACACGCCTGCGCATTACGCCTTACGATGAAAGCAAAGCGGATGCTCAGGCTTTAAGAAAGCTTGACGGCGTATTGGGGGTCGTTGAAGCTGAAACCTTACAAATTATCCTCGGCACAGGAGTTGTCAATCATGTTACAGCTGCTTT
>NZ_JBSIOT010000605.1:0-837 GCF_053613335.1 Bacillus sp. LR--39
ATATGTTGAAAATCATGAATGATGAAGATAAAACGGTAGCCGAAGCTGTACAAGAAGTCTTGCCCGATGTTAAGACCGCCGTTGACTACGCCGTCGGGTCGTTAAAGAAAGGGGGACGGATCATCTACATCGGTGCCGGTACAAGCGGGAGGCTCGGCGTACTTGATGCAGCTGAATGCCCGCCGACATTCAGCATATCTCCCGAGTCGGTCATAGGCATCATTGCAGGGGGAGAAAAAGCTTTGTACAATGCCGTCGAAGGCGCTGAAGATCATGAGGCTTTTGGCAGACGGGATTTAGAAGCCGTTAACCTCTCAAACAATGATACCGTAATCGGAATCGCCGCCAGCGGCCGAACTCCGTACGTCCTAGGCGCCCTGAAGTATGCCAAGAAAACAGGTGCCAAGGCCATATCGCTGACATGCAATGAAAACTCGGCGATCAGCCAGGCGGCAGATCACAGCATAGAAGTAGTCGTCGGCCCTGAAGTCATTGCCGGATCGACGAGAATGAAAGCCGCAACCGCTCATAAAATGATTTTAAACATGATCTCAACGGCGGCCATGATCAAAATGGGGAAAGTCTATGAAAACCTCATGGTAGATGTAAAAGTAAGCAATGACAAATTAAAGGAGCGGGCGATCCGCATCATCCAAACGGTCACAGGTATGCCAAAAGAAACAGCGGCGCAAGCGTTGGAAATGTCCAATAACCAAGTCAAAACGGCCATCATCATGCTGAAAACAAACGAAGATGCAGCCGCTGCAGAAAAACTGCTGGAGAAATCAGAAGGCGATATCGAAAAGGCCCTATCCATTTATGAAAAATCTTAAATAA
>NZ_JBSIOT010000606.1:0-836 GCF_053613335.1 Bacillus sp. LR--39
TATTGACGTAAATCCTCGCGTACAAGTTGAACACACGATAACAGAAATGATTACTGGTGTCGATATTGTTCAAACTCAGATCCTTGTTGCCCAAGGGCACAGCCTTCACAGCAAAAAAGTAAATATTCCTGAGCAAAAGGACATTTTTACAATCGGTTATGCCATTCAGTCACGGGTTACGACTGAGGATCCGCAAAATGATTTCATGCCTGATACAGGAAAAATCATGGCTTACCGCTCAGGCGGCGGTTTTGGTGTCCGTCTTGATACCGGAAACAGCTTCCAGGGCGCCGTGATCACACCATACTATGATTCAGTTCTCGTTAAGCTTTCAACTTGGGCTTTAACGTTTGAACAGGCAGCTGCCAAAATGGTGCGAAACCTTCAGGAGTTTAGAATCAGAGGCATAAAAACGAACATTCCGTTCCTTGAGAACGTTGCAAAACATGAGAAGTTCCTGACAGGGCAATATGATACATCTTTCATTGATACAACGCCTGAATTATTTAAATTCCCTAAACAAAAAGACCGCGGAACGAAAATGCTCACTTACATCGGCAATGTGACAGTGAACGGCTTCCCTGGAATCGGGAAAAAAGAAAAACCGGCATTTGACAAACCGTTAAGCGTAAAGGTAGACGTTGATCAGCAGCCTGCCAGAGGAACAAAGCAAATTCTCGATGAAAAAGGTGCAGAAGGGCTTGCAAATTGGGTTAAGGAGCAGAAATCTGTCCTTTTAACTGATACGACATTCAGGGATGCCCACCAATCGTTATTGGCAACTAGAATCAGATCGCATGATTTGAAAAAAATCGCAAATCCGACGGCTGCGTTAT
>NZ_JBSIOT010000607.1:0-836 GCF_053613335.1 Bacillus sp. LR--39
TAATCGGTATCTTTTTCATGCCGGAAAGCCCGCGCTGGCTCTTAACAAAAGGAAAAGAAGAGAAAGCAAGGCGGGTTTTGTCAAAGATGAGAGGAGGAGAGCGGGTCGATCAGGAAGTCAAAGAAATTAAGGAAGCGGAAAAGCAGGACCAGGGGGGCTTGAAAGAGCTGCTGGAACCGTGGGTGCGCCCGGCGTTAATCGCAGGGGTCGGACTGGCATTTCTGCAGCAATTTATTGGAACCAACACGATTATTTACTATGCCCCAAAAACGTTTACGAATGTCGGATTTGAAGATTCGGCGGCCATTTTAGGGACAGTCGGCATCGGAACGGTCAATGTCCTGATGACGCTTGTGGCGATCCGCTTCATTGACAGGATTGGCCGGAAGCCGCTTTTATTATTTGGAAATGCCGGAATGGTCATCAGTTTGATCGTGCTTTCTTTTTCTAATCTCTTTTTCGGCAATACCTCTGGTGCGGCATGGACGACTGTCATCTGCTTAGGTGTGTTCATCGTCGTATTTGCCGTCAGCTGGGGGCCGATCGTCTGGGTGATGCTGCCTGAGCTGTTCCCCCTTCATGTCAGAGGGATAGGAACCGGAGTATCGACTTTAATGCTCCATGCAGGGAACTTAATTGTGACTTTGAGTTTTCCGGTCCTCATGGAAGCGATGGGCATCAGTTACCTGTTTCTGTGCTATGCGGCCATTGGAATCGCGGCCTTCCTGTTCGTCTTCTTTAAAGTAACAGAAACAAAAGGAAAAAGTCTGGAAGAGATCGAGCAGGATTTGCGGGACAAGCACCGCGGAATCACGGCAACTGACACACAGCCGGTT
>NZ_JBSIOT010000608.1:0-835 GCF_053613335.1 Bacillus sp. LR--39
ACAAGGAGCACCTTTTTCTTACGGCCAGATGTCGCCGGCCCATTCAGGGTGGTTTATAAATGGATTGCGGTTGTGCTGATATTTTTCATAAATGATTTCATTTCTTTTCCGCTCGCGGTCGTCAACCGGATCCTGCTTATTCCATTCGAGCAGGACAGATTGTTTGCCATGATAAGGAGCTGAGCCGTTGCCTGTCTTATCATTAAGCTCAAGATCAGGATAGCCGTCATCACCCTCGTAACGGACAGCCATGTAAAACAGCATGCGGGCAACATCGCCTTTCACATCATCGCGGGGCTCCCATGAATCGCCGTCATAATAATTTCCGGGTGCCTTCGCATATTCAGTGCCGCCATTGTCAAAATCCATATTTCCTCTGGCGCTGTTAACTTGAACATCAGCCGGGCGCAAATGATGAATATCAGTACCAGGTCCCTTGCTCGTACCAAAATCGCCATGGGATTTCGCCCAGACATGCTCGCGGTTCCAATCGCCGACATTGCCGCCGTTCAGGTTTTTGGACCGCGATTCATTCGTATAGAGCAGGATGACGTTATTCGGATTTCTCGGATCTTCATCCGTTTCTTTCAGCGCGTTCCACACTTCGCTGTAGGACAGCATCGTGTGTCCGCTGATAATGCGGTGCAGGGTGCTTTTTAGCGAGTCTCCTGTTTTACCTTCAGCCCCTTCATAATAGGTATCTGTGTCAGCATAGGGTGCAGCGGGGGCGGCTAATGAGAGAAGGCTTCCTGTTCCAGAAGGGGAAGACGCCAATCGGTCATTAAGGCTTAATGCGGTTTGCGCGCTTGCTGAAGCTGCAGGCGCAAGCCATCCG
>NZ_JBSIOT010000609.1:0-834 GCF_053613335.1 Bacillus sp. LR--39
CTATGTGCAAAAATGTATTCGAGATGCTGATATGATAACGATCACAGGGTGCGGAAACGATCTCATCGATTCGGTCTTAGCCTACCAAACCTCTAAGGATGAAACGATTTTCAGCCGTGTATCCGCCCATTGCCATGAGAATTTTGAAAAGATGATTGCCAAAGTCGCCGAGATTAAAGGAGAAAATCCTTCCCCGTACGCCATTCGTGTGTTCAACTTATACAATCCGTTTCCCGAAATTGATATCGCCGGCAAATGGATCACTTCGTTTAATTCACATTTAGAAACACTTGCATCAGCACCCCATGTCAAAATCGCGGATGCCTATAGCATCTTCAAAGGCAAGGAGCGGGAATATCTGTCCTTTGACGGTGTCCATCCGAACTGCAAAGGCTATCAAGCGATGGCTGAAGCCGTTCACAAGCTAGGCTATAAAGAATTATCAGTTTCATAAAAAACGCGCCTCATGACAGGCGCGTTTTTTATGTGTGATCGAAATATTAAAAGAAACTTAAAATTCTCTGTCTTCTGTTCTACAGACAAACAAAGTGCGCTAGAATAATGGAGGGCGTAGGCAAATATAGCCATAACGTTCAATATTTCGTATATAAGGAAGGATGGTCCTTTTGTTTCGGATTTTTAAAATGTCTTTTGCGGTTATCATTATTATACTGGCGCTTATTGCTTTTAACTATACGGAACACACCTCTGTTATCCAATCAGTCATGCTCGTCTTTCTTGGTGCGGTCATGTTTATGCAGGGGCTTGAAGAACGCAAAAAAGAAAATGACGGCTCAGGCGCTTTTAATATTTATACCGCCGTTTTTGTATGGT
>NZ_JBSIOT010000610.1:0-834 GCF_053613335.1 Bacillus sp. LR--39
AGCAACAACCATCACGGCTAGCGTTAATGTAATGGCAGGATCGGCTGTCGGAGACTTCCACCAGAGCTCATGTCCGATTGTAATAGAGAACGGCAGCCCCAGCATATTCGACACAAATATGTACATCAGCAATGTGACACCAAGTGCCAAGAAGTTAGCCCCTGTTTTTAAATCCATTGTACTGCCAATAATATTGCGTACGAAATCAACAATCCATTCCATAAAGTTCTGGGCTTTTCCGGGACGGATCGAAAGCGTTCTTGTCGTCAATATAGCAATCAATAAAACAATCACACTCGCCACAGTAATCATCAGAATGTTTGTCAGATTAAAAGTAAGACCTAGAAATTCTATAGTTCTGTAACCATGATTCAAAGGGTTTTCACCTCTCTTCCATTGATGAACGTTTAAGCTGGATAAAGGAATCTATCATAATGACAGGGTATATTGTCATTAATCCAATAACTGTACTTGCCATATGAAAGTATTCGGGATTTTTATAGGCAACAGCCACAGCAAGAATCGCATTGCACCACCGCGCTGCGCTCCCGAGAGATCGTATGGACTTTCCTTTCTCAACAGCTCTGTCAAAAGCATTCATTCTTCTGACGAGCAGTAAAAAATTAAACAAACTGAAAACAGTTCCCAGAATAAGACCTAAAAAAACGGTTTTATACGCTGTTAAACCATAACCCAGTACATACACTGCCAAAATGAACAATAAATATTTGCGTTGTCTGCTAAATGTAAGCTTGGGATCGTCCATCAATTATCTGTCTCCTGATGAAAAAATAATGTATAGCTTGGATACGGCAAAAATCAGCGGTTAACCCT
>NZ_JBSIOT010000611.1:0-833 GCF_053613335.1 Bacillus sp. LR--39
GCGGCCGGTTTTTTATTGACCTATGCATTCGGATATAAAGATGAAATGGCTTCTCAGTTCGATTAAATTGTTTCTGTTTTAGGGATAGTAAACGGGATAGAAGCACAGAAAGGGGCTAGCCTGTGAAAACAAAGACACTGTTCATATTCAGTGCCATTTTAACCCTATCGATATTCGCGCCAAATGAAACCTTCGCACAAACAGCAGACAACTTGGTTGAGCCGAAAACCATAAATGCAGAAACTGCACAATTCTCGCCGAAGAAGCTAAGGAAGGTAGATCAGATGATAGAACGGGATATTGCAGCAGGATTTCCAGGCGCCGTTCTTGTGGTGGTGAAGGATGGACGCATCATAAAAAAAGCAGCATACGGCTACAGTAAAAAGTACGAAGGGTCAGAACTGCTGCGCCGTCCGGCCAAAATGAAAACCCGCACGATGTTTGACTTAGCCTCAAATACAAAAATGTACGCAACAAATTTTGCATTGCAACGCTTAGTCAGCCAAGGAAAACTTGACGTCTATGAAAAAGTTTCTGCATATTTGCCGGGTTTCAAGGATCAGCCGGGTGACCTCATAAAAGGAAAAGACAAGATACGTGTCATTGATGTCCTCCAGCACCAATCAGGGCTCCCATCAAGCTTTTACTTTTACACGCCGGAAAAAGCCGGCAAGTACTATTCCCAAGAACGGGACAAAACGATTGAATATTTGACGAAAATTCCGCTCGATTATCAAACCGGGACAAAACACGTATACAGTGACATTGGATATATGCTACTTGGGTGTATTGTCGAAAAACTCACCGGCAAACCGCTTGATGTCTACACGGAG
>NZ_JBSIOT010000612.1:0-833 GCF_053613335.1 Bacillus sp. LR--39
TTTAGAATGACCCGTTTTGACAACTGAATCCACTTTAGACTTTTCATTCTCGGCTAGTTTCTTCAGCATCATCTCCATCGGTGAATCATCCGCCTGCTTCATTTGCGGGTTATTGGCGCCGAAGGTTTGGTTGATGTTTTCTTCTTCCTGTGATTTCAGGATGGAGCCGCTTTTGTAGCCTGTGATTTCAATTTTCGGCCCAGTGTACATGGTTTCGAGCTGATCGATGTATTTTTTCATCGTTTGAAAATCTGATTTTGCTGTTTCTAGTGCTTGGGTTTGCTGGCCGTCAAATTGAAAGAGCTTATGCAGGGTGTCTGTAATCAGTCGCTCAGCCTGTTCTGTTTCCATTCGGAAAAAGGTATCATTGACTGCCGGCAAGCTGACGATGTGGCCGATGGCTGATGTCTGGCGATTGACTGCGTCAGTGAGCTGTTCTGTCACTTCTCGTGCATGCTTGACCCCGTGTCTTGCGTCGTGTGAGAGAAAAGCCTCTGCGATCATGCCGCGGGAGTCAGATTCTACTGAGGAAATCGCATGCTGGGTTTGTTTCAGCACTTTTTTGTATTCGTCGATAAACATACCAAAGAAAAGGAGAAAAGGCTTGTGGCACTCCTCGTAGAAGGTCCGGATGGCATCTCCTCCTTTTCCTTTTAGCGCATCCTTCATGCCTGCCAGATGCTCAACACTTTTTTCCAGCTTCTCCAGCTGGTGTTTTTGCTTGTCCAGTTTCTCAATCGTATGCTGAATGCCCTCGTGAAGAGCGTGGACATCTAATGTTTTCAATCCCTTGTCCTCCCGCGTTTTATTTCATGGAAGATGATATGTTTTCG
>NZ_JBSIOT010000613.1:0-833 GCF_053613335.1 Bacillus sp. LR--39
ACAGGGCGCAGCTGAATCTTATGCATGCCCAGTATTCCGACTTGAGGGCTGTTTAAAATTGGAGTTGACATCAATGAACCGAAAGTCCCTCCGTTTGTAATCGTGAAGGAGCCTCCCTGAAGCTCGCTAAGGGTTAATTTATTGTTTCTTGCTTTTTTCGCAAGCTCGCCGATCTCTTTTTCGATTCCTGCAAATGTCAGGCGGTCCGCATCCCGCACAACCGGAACGACAAGGCCTTCATCAGCAGCAACAGCGATTCCGATATCGTAGAATTTCTTAACGATCAACTCATCGCCTTGAATTTCCGCATTCAACAGCGGATATTTTTTCAATGCAGCCACGACCGCTTTCGTGAAGAAAGACATAAAGCCGAGTTTCACTTCATTTTGCTCAAAGAATTGATCTTTGCGGCGTTTTCTGAGATTCATGACAGCCGTCATGTCCACTTCATTAAATGTGGTCAGCATCGCTGATGTTTGCTGTACCTCTACAAGGCGTTTTGCAATCGTTTGTCTGCGGCGTGACATTTTTTGCACTTCGACAGGTTTGTCAAAGCTTTGCTGTGCTTTTTGAGCCTGAGGCTGCTGCTTTTGCTGAGGAGCCGGTTTTGATGCCGGTTTTTCGTACGCTTCGACATCCTGCTTGCGCACTCTTCCAAGCGGATCTCCAGTTGGAACTTGAGACAGGTCAATTCCTTTTTCTCTTGCCAGCTTACGGGCTGACGGAGAAGCGATCGTTCTTGATTTTGCTTCAGATTGTGCTTCCTCGCTCACCTCTTGTGCAGCTGGTTCAGCTTGTTTCTCTTCTTTCACGCTTTCCTTGCTTTCTGCTTT
>NZ_JBSIOT010000614.1:0-833 GCF_053613335.1 Bacillus sp. LR--39
ACTTGCTGTGCTTGTCCCTTTACGGTGTTTTCCGCCATCCACAGCTTATACAGCTTCCGATCAGATTTTAACGTCTCGATCACTGCATTTTTCCCTATGACGTAATCATGTTGCTGACTCATTTGTTTTCCTCCCTGACGTCCCGAATTGTATAGCTTCGGCTACGAGTTGACTAAGTCGTTCCTCTTTTTTCTCTAGAAAAAGGTAGCCCAGAAGCGCTTCAAATGCTGTACTGTAGCGATACGTCTGAACATCTGTATTTTTAGGTGTTGTCCCTGACTTGGCATTTCTGCCTCTTTTCAGCACCGCTTCCTCTTCTTCCGTAAAAAATGATTGATTCTGCAGAAAAAATAGGATCTCAGCCTGTGACTTTGCTGAAACAATCCGGCTTGATTTCTTATGAAGATCATTTGGTTTGGTAAAGCCCTGCTTAAGCAGGTGATGCCTGACATACACTTCAAAAATGGCATCACCTATATAAGCAAGCGCAAGACCGTTAAGCTGCTTAGAATCTTTTATCGTATCAAATTCAAGCATCTGTTATTCTCCCCGTTTCCAGCGAGTGCCTTGAGCCGTATCTTCAAGAATGATATTCATGCTTTTCAGCTGGTCGCGGATCTGGTCTGACAATGCAAAATCGCGATTCCGGCGCGCTTCATTTCGCTTTTCGATTAAGTCTTCAATCTCTTGATCGAGAAGTTCCTGCTCACCCAACGAAAAACCGAGGACAGAAACAATGCGGTCAAACATCTCAATAAACGCCGTAATCACATGATCAGCCGTATGATCTTTCTGAAGATAATAATTGGCGTGTTTCGCTAAGTCAAACAAGA
>NZ_JBSIOT010000615.1:0-832 GCF_053613335.1 Bacillus sp. LR--39
CGTTTTTAAATTACAAGATGAAGCCTGGCTTGACCCCGATGAAGTTCTAGCCAGCTATGAAGACTGGACCGACCCGTCATATTGGCCGGAATCATCTAGGATTCAAAAGAGCCGGCAAAAGCTTGCGGATAAGCAAGGTGACCCCCATGAGAAAAACGGGATGGTTGGGGCCTTCTGCCGAACATATTCGATTCCGGAAGCAATTGAAATGTTTTTATCTGACGTTTATGAAGAAGCCGGGCCTGGGCGCTTCACTTATAAGGAAGGGTCCACTAATGGCGGTTTAATTCTCTACGATGACGAAAAATTTGCATATTCCCATCATGGAACTGACCCGGTCGGAGGTCTTTTAGTCAATGCTTTTGATTTAGTCAGAATCCATAAGTTTGGCATGCGCGATGAAGAAGCTGACCCAAATACGCCGGTTGTCCGCCTGCCATCATTTACGGCCATGTCCGATTTTGCTTTAAATGATAAAAATGTAAAACGTACAATCGGACAAGAAAAGCTGGCCCAGGCAAGTGAAGAGTTTGGGGTTGTTGAAGATTCGGATATGGATTGGTTGGAGCATCTGGACGTAAAGAAAAATGGTGATGTTCTTTCGACGGCCAAAAACATTATCTTGATTCTGCAGAATGACCCCCGGCTTGCTGGGAAAATCGCATGGAATGACTTTTCACATAGGGCTGCCGTTTTGGGTGATTTGCCTTGGCGTAAATTATCGGAGGGAGATTACTGGACGGACAGGGACGATGCCTCTTTAAGAAACTACTTAGAGACAATCTATAAAATTTGCGGACAAGGCAAGGTTCATCATGCCTTAATGGAGGTT
>NZ_JBSIOT010000616.1:0-831 GCF_053613335.1 Bacillus sp. LR--39
TCTGGCAAAGCAATATAAAATAGCAGGTGTTTCAGTTTACGCATTAGGAAACGAGTCAGAATCCTTTTGGAAAGCCATTCGAAAAGGGACAAAATAACAGTTTCTTTTTTCTCTGAAGTTATTGACAGTTAAAAGAGAAGCACGTATATTATGTTAATATATTCAGATCATAAAATTTGAGTTTTTCAGAAAACTAAAACACATAGATTGGGAGCAGTAAAAGAAAGTGATCAGAACAGAGAGCTGCGGGGTGGTGCGACGCAGCCTGATTCTTCTTTGAACTCGCCCGGGAGTGGTAAGACGGAACGGAATAGATTGAATATTCCCTATGTTTTAACGGCTAACCTTCGTTACAGGTCAAAAGCAGGATTCTTCATGAAGAATCAACAAGAGTGGTACCGCGGTCAGCCGAAGGCTCGTCGTCTCTTTATCTATTAGATTAGGTAGGAGACGGCGGGCTTTTTTGTTAACAAGAAGGAGAGGTAGAAGAGGATGAAAAACGACAATCAAACGTTAAAACGCACGATGACGTCCCGCCATATTATGATGATGGCGCTGGGCGGAGCAATCGGCGCAGGTTTATTTAAGGGGAGCAGCTCAGCGATCGATGTGGCAGGGCCATCTGTCATTATCGCATATCTGCTCGGAGGGATTATTTTGCTGTTTATTATGCAGGGGCTGGCGGAAATGGCTGTTCGAAACCGTAACGCCAGAACCTTCCGTGATCTTGTCCAGCAGGTATTGGGAAATTACGCCGCTTACTTTTTGGACTGGATCTACTGGAAAATGTGGGTGCTTAACATTGCGGCTGAAGCTGTTGTAGCTGCGATT
>NZ_JBSIOT010000617.1:0-831 GCF_053613335.1 Bacillus sp. LR--39
GAGCAAAAAGATAAATGGATTCAAGTACTTGAAGAAGTGCCGGCAAAATTGAAGCAAGCTGTAGAGGGCATGACGGACAGCCAGCTTGACACACCGTACCGGGACGGTGGATGGACCGTTCGGCAAGTTGTTCATCATCTGGCTGACAGTCATATGAACAGCTATATTCGTTTTAAATTGAGCTTGACGGAAGAGACACCGGCTATCCGTCCGTATGATGAAAAAGCATGGTCGGAGCTAAAAGACTCGAAAACGGCAGATCCGAGCGGCTCACTTTCGCTTTTGCAGGAGCTTCACGGAAGATGGACGTCTCTGCTCCGCACCCTGACGGATCAGCAATTTAAGCGCGGATTTTATCACCCTGATACAAAGGAGATCATTACCCTGGAGAACGCGCTCGGCCTGTATGTCTGGCACTCACATCACCATATCGCTCATATTACGGAGCTTTCTAGACGGATGGGGTGGTCTTAACGCTTTTGCCGGCGGAAAGCCGGAATACTGATAGCAGCAATCACCAGAAGTGAGATCACAGCAGCCGCTGCATATAAATGATCATAGCCGCTGGCGACACTCGCATGAATGGCGTCGCTTATCGCGGTTTTGACTTCAGGAACGGGAATGCGTTCGATTTGTTCTTGTAAAGAAGAAACATCAGAACTGTCGATCTCCGGAATCATCTGCATCGCCTTTTCTGAATATCCGCTGTCCGATAAGCGGCTGTTGATCTCATTACCTATTTGGTCAAACCCGGCTGTGATAAAACCTGCATAAAGAGTAGGCGCCAAGGTCAGTCCAATTTGCCTTACTAATGAAAGCGTGCCAAGAGCT
>NZ_JBSIOT010000618.1:0-830 GCF_053613335.1 Bacillus sp. LR--39
TTTACAGCCTCTATTTCTTCGCTATCCGGCATGTCATGCAGAATCAGATGCTGTAATGTTTCCATATCGTCATCTCCTATATTCTCTTGAATCTTCAATAATTTGTTAGATTTTCTTCCTTATCTCACCCATTTTAACCCAAAAAAGATAACTTGTAAAACTATTTCATTTTGGAATTATTCCAATACTGAATGATAAAATAGTCCCACATTTTCTTATTTTGTTCCCCATCCACAGAAAAACACACGCCAAATTTTTGACGTGTGCCATGCAGGTTTACAGTATGTTTTTTTCTTTCATCCATGTGAAAAATATGCGGTTTAACCGCTGATACAATTCTTGTTCTCCTTCTTCCTGAAACCCCACCATGCTTTCTCCGCTCTCAATAATTGCCGAGCTGATCGCGCTTAAAATCTCCGAGCCTTCAGCAGATAATGAGCCAGGCGCCATCATGACGAGGATGCGTGTCATCCTGAGGGTATTTCCGTCCATGCCATCCACTTCATAGGAGGTGCTGAGATCAAACATTTTGAAAAAAGGCAGGACGATTTCATCATTTTTGAGATGATAAAGCGCCATGTTTGTTCCGGGGATTCCCAATCCCCCTTGTTTCTCCCGCTCAGCCAGGCAAACCGCGGCTTTTTCCGGATCACGGATCAGGCCATCCTTCTTGAGCTGTTGAAAAAGCTCTAGCAGAAGCATGCTATGGTCCGGGTTTGTTTTGAGTTGAGCTAGCGTAAAATGGCGCAGAACATCTTGGATAACTTCCATATACCGCCCTATGCTTTCCGCCGCCTCCAGAATGTCAGGTACATCAGCTTGCTGCGCCT
>NZ_JBSIOT010000619.1:0-829 GCF_053613335.1 Bacillus sp. LR--39
TACATTGTTTACGTCAAACCTGGCGAACGAATTCCTGTCGACGGAGAAGTGGTTGAAGGCCGTTCAGGGGTTGACGAATCGATGATTACAGGAGAAAGTCTTCCTGTTGACAAAAATCCTGGTGACAGCGTGACAGGTTCAACCGTTAACGCAAACGGCTTTCTGAAAATTAAAGCTGTCAACGTCGGAAAGGATACTGCGCTTTCTCATATCATCAAAATTGTTGAGGAAGCACAAGGGTCAAAAGCACCGATCCAGCGTCTCGCTGACCAGATTTCAGGTATTTTTGTTCCCATTGTATTGGGGATTGCCGTTCTCACTTTTCTCATTTGGTATCTTTGGGCGGCTCCTGGCGATTTTGCCGAAGCGATCAGCAAGTTCATTGCGGTTCTTGTCATTGCCTGTCCTTGCGCCCTCGGTCTTGCCACTCCGACGAGCATAATGGCTGGATCTGGACGCGCTGCTGAATTCGGGATTTTATTTAAAGGCGGCGAGCATTTAGAAAAAACACATCGTCTCGATACAATTGTTCTTGATAAAACCGGAACCGTGACAAACGGGAAGCCGCGTCTGACGGATGCCATTCCATTCGGCCGTTTTGAAGAAAAAGATTTGCTTCAATTTGCAGCGGCAGCCGAAACGGGATCAGAGCATCCGCTTGGCGAAGCGATTATTGCTGGCGTGAAAGATAAAGGGCTTGAGATACCGAAACTTACCCGCTTTGAAGCAAAAGTCGGCGCAGGCATTTTGGCTGAAGCCGGAGGAAAAAGCATTCTCGTCGGCACTAGAAAATTAATGGAGAGCGAACAGGTTGAGCATGGGGCTCTTC
>NZ_JBSIOT010000620.1:0-828 GCF_053613335.1 Bacillus sp. LR--39
TTCCAAGAACGCCGATCTCAATCTCGCGGCCGTTAATTCCTTCTTCAACGACGACTTTGCGATCATATTGGAAAGCAAGCTCAAACGCTTTTTGCAGTTCTTCACGGTTTCGGCATTTGCTGATTCCGACACTTGAGCCGAGGTTCGCCGGTTTTACGAAGCAAGGGTAGCCTAATTCCTGTTCAACCTGCTCACAGCTTTCTTTCGGAGAACGAGTCCAGTCTTTCTTAAGGAAAGCTGCGTATTTAGCCTGAGCAAGGCCGGCCTGAGCAAATAAATGTTTCATGACAACTTTATCCATGCCGGCTGAGGAAGCAAGCACTCCGTTGCCGACATAAGGAATGTTCAACAGCTCGAGCATTCCCTGGATCGTACCGTCTTCTCCGTTCGGTCCGTGGAGGAGCGGGAATACGACGTCGATGGCTTCATTTTGCTGTGACGCTTCCTGCGGAAACATCTCCTGGTTCAGGGCAGCTGGAGAAAAAGCACTGCCTCCTTGCTCAAATTGAAGCATTTTCACGTTTGAAACAGGCTCAGTTAAACGGGCGCCTCTAACCCATTCGCCTTTTTCTGTTATATAAATCGGATGTATATCAAACTTCTCAGTATTTAGCGCTTTGATTACAGCCAGAGCTGTCTGCAGGGAAACATTATGTTCTGCCGACTTTCCTCCGTACACTAATCCTAGACTTGTTTTCAATGGATACTCCCCCCACTACAATTCATCTTTACTATCTTATCATTTTCACCGGAAAATGATCTAATTATTTTTGGGCATGCTGATGTTGAATGCATTTGTATGTAATTCCTTTTTATTTTATATTAAAA
>NZ_JBSIOT010000621.1:0-827 GCF_053613335.1 Bacillus sp. LR--39
GCTTTTTATTTGCACTTCAAATCGAAAGAAGCGCTGCTGTTATCTGCCTGTGAATATTATATCGGTATGTCTATGAACAAAATGAAAAATATAGAAGAAGATCTCGCCGGAAAGCCGCCTAAAGAAGTTTTGAAAAAGCAAATTGGCGCTCAATTTGAGGATTTTCGCGATCATAAAGATTTTATTGTTCTTTTGCTTACCGAAAATATCATTCCGGAAAATCAAGAAATCAAGCAATACTTTTACAAAGTAACCATGGAGACGGATAAGCTGTACCGGAACGCCTTGCTGTCGTCCTATGGAAAAGGAATCGAGCCGTACGTCGCAGATCTGTCCATCATGGCAAGAGGCATTGTGCATTCTTATATGAACGTGATGGTATTTAACGGTGAGCTTAATATCGATGCAGAAGAAATCTCAGCCTTTATTATTGAGAGACTGGATGATCTTGTACAGGGGCTGAGCCGTTCTGCACTCAATCCGATTGTGCCAAAAGACATTTTCAACCCGATGCCTGCGGGGAAAGACCAGCTGCTTGAGGACATTCAGAAAGTGAAAGAAAACAGCACGCTGTCCGAGGATATCACCGTGTCACTTGATGTTATCGAGGAAGAATTGACTCAGGATAAACCGCGCAAGCCGATTATTAAAGGCATGCTGTCCAATTTGACCGGAACCAACGACAAAGAAGTTGAAAGGCTTCGGGCCCTCATCTCTGTCTTTATCTCAATTTGACCATAAAAAAAGCAGCCTCTAAGGGCTGCTTTTTTATTAGCGTTTTTTAATTTCTTCAAGCAGAATTTTGTTGACCATCGGCGGGTTGGCTT
>NZ_JBSIOT010000622.1:0-827 GCF_053613335.1 Bacillus sp. LR--39
CGTTGCCACGACGAGAGTGTTGTCTCCGTCTGTAAATGATGGCAGGAAGGCGTCTCCGCCAATTTCGCATGTCACATCAACGCCGACAACGGTATTGTCTCTCCCGGTAAAAGATGATTCTGGGATTTGCTTCACTCCAGTGAGCGGTTTTAAAAACGTTCGGTATGCAAATACATTTCCTTTGCCATAAGACATGGTTCTTTTCATTTGCGTCTCTCCTTTTTCAGTGATGATGTCAGCCAGACGAAAGCGGGCGATTCGGTAAATTTCTATAAGGGCCTGCTGGAACTCCGTTTCTCGTTCGCTCTCAAGCCTTGCCAGCAGGGCTTGGTGAATGTCCTGTTTCGTCTTTCCCTTCACCGCTAAAATAAAAGGAAAGCCGAAGCGATCATAATAGTGTTCATTCAGCATGAGAAACTCCTCGTATTCCTGCTGTTCTAATTTGCCGAGCCCTGCGTTCTGCTGCTCTCGTACCGAGTCATCGCTCATTGTTTTCTTTGTTCCGAGCCGGGGATGCTTTTTAATTAAATCAAGCTGTGTCTCGCGATCCGCGGCTTTTACAATGCCAGTCATTTTGCGGTGAAGATCAGAAAGGGACGTAAACGGCCGTAGTGCCGCGGATCTCTCCGCAATCCATGAAGAGTGTTCAAAAATAGAGCCAAGTGTGTCTGTCAGTGTTTGTGTGTCCATTTGGTTCAGGTCATCCATTGTGAGCATTGGCATCTTCCTTTACGTTTTTATGTCTGAGCCATTCGGCTGTTTGGCTTGAAAAAAAGCGTGCAGTGCTATGGCTGTCAAACTGCCGATCACGATTCCGCTTCCCGCCA
>NZ_JBSIOT010000623.1:0-827 GCF_053613335.1 Bacillus sp. LR--39
AGACTTGCTGAAGCAGGCTTGACTCCCGAAGCCGCTTATCCAGCTGCGGTGACTGCTGTCTCGCTTCATCCAGCGTCATGCCCGGTCTTGAAGGAATGAGTTTTGCAAGCTGATCTGCCTCCTTCGGGCTGACGCCGAATACTCTGCCGACGTCCCGGAGCGCCGCCTTTGCCGCAAGTGTTCCAAAGGTGATAATCTGTGCGACGTGCATCGCACCGTATTTCTGCTGAACATATTGAATGACTTCATCCCTTCTAGTATCGGGAAAGTCAATATCAATATCCGGCATGCTGACGCGTTCGGGATTTAAAAATCTTTCAAACAGAAGGTGATGCTTAATCGGGTCAACATCTGTGATATACAGCACGTATGCCACAAGAGAACCCGCCGCAGAACCCCTTCCCGGTCCTGTAACAATCCCTTTTTCATGGGCGTGCTTCATAAAATCCCACACGATCAGAAAGTAATCGCTGAACTTCATCCGCTTGATGACATCAAGCTCATATTGAAGACGGCGAAGGTATCGTTCATCAGGCTTGCCGAAACGGCTGCGGAGTCCCTCCATACAGATATCCGTTAAATAATCATCAGCGGACGTTCCGTCTGGGGTCGGAAAAGACGGTAGACGGGTCTGCCCGAGACTGACGTCAACCCGGCATTGTTCCGCGATCTCTACAGAAGCTTGCAGTGCCTCGGGATGCTCTCGATAAATGTTTTGCATTTCTTCGAGTGGTTTCAAATCGAGATCAGGCAAATCTTCAGCGGGTGCATCCGTCAGTTTTTCCCCCGCTTTAATCGCTTTCAAACAACGGTAGGCAGCCTTATCT
>NZ_JBSIOT010000624.1:0-826 GCF_053613335.1 Bacillus sp. LR--39
GGCAAATTCGCTTTTTCTTCATCTGACACATGGGTGGAGCATTCCGTCTGATGAATTGATCATTAATACGATTTTCGCAGGTGTATTTGCCGGAGTCGGGATCGGCATGATTATCCGGGTCGGCGGGACGACGGCTGGTTCCGCGATTCTGGCCAGAATTGCTAATAAATATTTAGACTGGAATATCAGCTATGCACTCTTGTTTTTTGATTTAATCGTAGTATTTAGCTCTTATTTTATTATTGGTGCAGAAAAAATGATGTTTACGATCGTGATGCTGTATATCGGTACCAAAGTGATGGATTTCATTATTGAAGGTTTGAATACGAAAAAAGCCATTACGGTCATTTCAGAAAATAAGAGTGAGATTGCAGAGCAGGTAAATACCTTGATGGATCGGGGCGTGACGATTTTATCAGGGAAGGGAAATTATACGGGCCAATCAAAAGAGATTTTGTATATCGTCATTAACAAACAGGAGCTGTCTATGCTGAAAAAAATCATTAGAAGCTGCGACAAAAAAGCGTTTGTGATCGTTCATGACGTACGCGATGTGTTTGGCGAAGGGTTTGTGGATATATCTAAATAAAGAAAAATCCCTCTGTACTTGAAGCAGAGGGATTTTTTCAATTAGAACGGATATTTGCGGTATTGCTTCTGTATCGAAATCCATTTGGTCACGGTAAATTCCTCGACGACCCACGGATTACCGAAGCGGCCGACACCGCTTGCTTTGTTTCCGCCAAAGGCAATATTCGGCGAATCATTGACGGACTGGTCGTTGACATGGGTCATGCCGCTGTCAATTTGCAGGGCGAACTTTTCG
>NZ_JBSIOT010000625.1:0-826 GCF_053613335.1 Bacillus sp. LR--39
TTGATTTCTTCAAATGATGTTATAAAAGTTTACAACTTATGTCATCATTATATAGAAGAGGCCTATTAATTCAAAGAATATTTAAAAAATTTAGTTACCTTGACCAAATCAGCTTCTTTTTTTGTTATATTTATTCACATCAGAAAAAGCGAAAAAAAAAGACAAGAAACATTTCGTTTCCTGCCTCTTCCGTACGATTAATCTTTATCTGAAAATTTATCCTTGGCTTTCCCGATATCCTTTTGGATTTCGCCTTTTGCCTTATCTTTTTTGCCTTCAGCCTGCATGTCCGTTCTGTCAGCCATATTTCCGACTTTATCCTTCACTTCTCCTTTGGCTTTATTGAAGCCGCCCTTCATTTTGTCTTTTACACTATCGTTACCCATGTTAATTCTCCCCTCTCAATTATGTGTGTACTTGTTAACTTCCCGATCTGAGAGGCAATAAACATTCTAATGTTATTTATCGATTTCGTAGCGCTCTCCGTAACGGAGCACCTTGTATATCGCCAGCCCGTCTGATGACTTTTTCTCCGAATATCGGACCGGCAGCAGGTCAAAAAACACATAATACGTAGAAAAATAGACAAACTGATAGAAAAACACATTCGGCTTTAATACACTGTGTAAAATCAGCAGATTGATTGCAAAAATCGTGATGAGGTTAAACAAGCAGCCCCCTGCATACACGAGTGCATTTGAGAATCGATTGTCAATTTTCAACTCCCCGTACCGGCAAAAAGAATCGATAAAATAAATCGTTCTGAACCGTATGGGTCCAATTTTAAGCAGCGTTTTTCCCATGCCTATATCCAACGATCCTTTTC
>NZ_JBSIOT010000626.1:0-825 GCF_053613335.1 Bacillus sp. LR--39
CTGAAACAATCCATTGCTTGGTCTTGTTTATGTTGAAGAAAATAAATTAAGGCTAAATCGTGGTAAGCTTGTGTCAAGTTGTTGAAATTTGATTTTTTGAATTGGAGTATCGATTGCTCCATGTATTTTGCTGCTTTCGTCAATTCGCCCATTTTAAGATAACAATTTCCGATATTGAATAAAGCTTGGCCGTAAATTCGCTTGTTTTTGCTTTCAAGCAGCCGTGCGCCTTTTAGTGCCTGTTCGAGGTGAGGGAGCGCCTTTTCATGACTTTCTAGGTCATCGTAGTTTCCTGCGATCACAAAATGGCATTGTATGCGGCGGACTGAGTAAAGGTCGTGCGTTTTATAAATGTTATACGCCTGAGAAGAATAGTGCATGGATACATGGGTTTGTTTCATATGATAAAACACTTCAGCCATTTTAAAATAAAATTCTGCCCGCTCGATTTCATCTGAAATATAAGGAATTGTATTTTCCGCTTTTTGATAGAATGTAATGGCACTTAAGAAATTGCCCTCTTTGAATTCATACATTCCTTGAAAAAAGTAATAGTAGTATTCAACGAGCTTCTCCATCTTCCTGTTGCTGCCTTCAATTCTCTTTAAATATTCTGATAACTCCATTTGGTTTCCTTCAGATGGAATCACATAGTCAATCATAAGCTGATGGCGAAATCCAATGAGCTGATAGTAAATCAAGAGGTCTTGGTCTTCTTCCATGACGTCAATGTCCCGCTCGATCTCAGCTTTAAGCATTTCAGCGTCAGTCACATTAAACTTTTGAATATGCCGGTTCCACTCATTAATTTTCATAAGTTTAATG
>NZ_JBSIOT010000627.1:0-825 GCF_053613335.1 Bacillus sp. LR--39
TTAAGTGCGTGTTTACGAGATCGCCTCTCGGCTCGCAGCTCAAGCTCGATCCATCCCTGTCGAATCCGTAACGTCCCCTTGGTATAAGGGAAATACGGGAGAAAATATCAAGCTCTCACTCAAACTGGCTATACTCTTATTATAACATGATCACGGCTCTTTTCAATTGTCAAATCCTGCAAATGAATGGCGTCGTGATCTGATCGTGAACACAGTATAGCACAGGCCTGATTTTCGAATCAAGCACTATGCCTTTAGAAGCCTTTTTGACTGTCTCTGAACGCTCTTTCGATTTCCCGCTTCGCGTCCTTGCGCTTCAGATCTTCCCGTTTGTCATAGTTCTTCTTCCCTTTTCCAAGGCCGAGAAGCACTTTGGCAAAGCCGTTTTTTAAATACAGCTTCAGCGGAACGAGAGAATAGCCTTTTTCCTTTGTTAACCCGATCAGCTTATTAATCTCCTTGCGGTGCATTAACAGCTTTCTTGTCCGAAGCGGATCGTGGTTATAGCGGTTTCCCTGCTCATATGGGCTGACGTGCATATTGTGGAGAAACACTTCTCCCCGTTCGATTTTGGCGAAGGAATCCTTAAGGTTTACGCGGCCGGCGCGAATCGATTTGATTTCGGTTCCTTGCAGAACGATGCCTGTTTCATAGGTTTCTTCTATAAAATAATCGTGGTTGGCTTTCTTATTTTGAGATAATACTTTTCCTGACCCTTTTGGCATGCCAGAACCTCCTCTCTCTAAGGAAAAACTGTCCACCTTTTGCGATACGCTCTATTTTACCAAATGTCACGTGCCGCTACAATGAAAAGCTGTTTCCGAA
>NZ_JBSIOT010000628.1:0-824 GCF_053613335.1 Bacillus sp. LR--39
AAGAATGACAGCTACAGCGATTTCTCCCCAATACTCGTCCGGCATTCCAACGACAGCCGCGCTTTCAACCTCTGGGCAGGCGAGAAGCACACGTTCAATTTCTTCTGGGAAAATATTTAATCCTCCGTACACGATCATCCCGTTTTCTCTTCCTGATATGTATAGAAAGCCATCCTCATCAACATAGCCCATATCATCCACTGTCATCCATTCATCTGGTGTGCTGCCGTTCACATAGCCGGAAAACTGCATCGGGCTTTTGACAAATATTTTTCCGATTTCCCCTGGCTGACAGCATTCTCCTCCAGGGTTGCGGATTTCGATCCAGACATTATGAAAAGGGCGGCCCGCTGAATGCGGCTTCCGTTTGCTGTCTTCCGGTGAAGAAAACGTCACAAAACTAAGCTCTGATGTGCCATAAAAATCGTACAGCTTGAGATGAGGCCATGCAGCGGCAAGCTTCTCCTTGGATTCTGCCGGCCAGTCTGCGCCGGATGAAATGATTTTGACGGGACTGTCGGGAAAACTCTCAATCCTTGTGAGGGCGTCTGTCATCGTCGGTACGGTATAGAGAACGCTGATGGATTCACGGCACAGCCATTCCTTCGCTTTGGCAGGAGAAAACTTTTTCAGCAAACAAACGGTTCCTCCGAGAAACAAAGTGCTGACAGCCCCATATAGGAAGTGAGAGGACATTAACGTTCCGGGAATCAGAACCTTATCATTTGATGAAATCGAAAAATCTGTTCCTGTACAGGTAAAGCTCTCTATCCATGAGCGGTGAGATCGCGTAAAGGCCTTCGGTTTTCCTGTCGAGCCCGACG
>NZ_JBSIOT010000629.1:0-824 GCF_053613335.1 Bacillus sp. LR--39
GCTCGAAACACTTAAAATCATCGACAAACACAAACCGACGCTCTTTCCTGGCGCACCGACAATTTACATTGGCCTTTTGCATCACCCCGAATTGCAGCATTATGATCTGTCATCCATTAAAAGCTGTCTTAGCGGATCAGCCGCGCTCCCCGTGGAGGTAAAGCATAAATTTGAAAAGGTGACTGGCGGAAAGCTTGTGGAAGGCTATGGTTTGTCTGAGGCATCTCCAGTGACTCACGCTAACTTTATCTGGGGAAAAAACAAGCCGGGCAGTATCGGCTGTCCTTGGCCGAGTACGGACGCTGCGATCTATTTTGAAGAGACGGGTGAGCTTGCCGCTCCGTATGAGCATGGAGAAATCATTGTAAAAGGTCCGCAAGTCATGAAAGGATACTGGAATAAACCAGAGGAAACCGCCGCAGTGCTGAGAGATGGCTGGCTGTTCACCGGGGACATGGGCTATATGGATGAAGAAGGCTTTTTCTATATTGCTGACAGGAAGAAGGATATCATCATTGCCGGCGGTTACAATATTTACCCGCGTGAGGTAGAAGAAGCGCTTTATGAACATGAAGCCATCCAGGAAATTGTTGTTGCAGGCGTTCCCGATTCCTACAGGGGAGAAACAGTAAAAGCATTTGTCGTATTAAAGAAAGGCGCAAAAGCCGATGCAGAAGAACTGGACACTTTTGCAAGATCACGTCTAGCTCCCTATAAGGTGCCCAAAGCCTATGAGTTCAGAAAAGAGCTGCCGAAAACGGCGGTGGGAAAAATTTTAAGAAGGCGTTTACTTGAAGAAGAAACCGAAAATCATCATATCAAAT
>NZ_JBSIOT010000630.1:0-824 GCF_053613335.1 Bacillus sp. LR--39
AAAGCCCGCTTCCGAGAAAAAGTGGTGGGACAAATGGCTGGGGCGACATCATTGAAAATAACCCGGCTCCTCGGAGGCCGGGTTATTCGTATGGTTCCTTCATAATCGATGGAAGAATGTTAGACAATCGAGCTGAACAATCAGTTTTGGGATAAAGTGGTGAATTTCTCATTTCTTCGGCGCTGGCTTTCATCTCCCAGTCGCGGACTCATATCCCCCTAAAAATGAAAAACCCCGAGTCTTGTTTCGGCTCGGGATTTTCCATGTCCTATTTCTGTATCACCAGTTTACTCAATGTTCACGAAAAATATCTCAAATATTCTAAAAGTTCACAGAAAATTCACAAATTAATTGTCTTCCGGAAGCAGGCTCGTTTTTAACTCATCTGAGGAACGGTCCCATAGGCCCTGATCATGCTTTTTCAGAAATTCGCCTAGTACACGCTTCGAGCTGTCGTCCATTTTATCAACGATGATTTTCCGTTTCATGGATTTATCCATCAAATTCACATGCTCAGGCAGCGACTTGTAGCCTCTTCTGATGCTTCTGTCGACCGTCATTTCACAGGCTGTCACACCAGCGTAATAAGGCCCCTCTTCTTTTCTGTCAATCGTTACCCACACAAGCCAGTATGGTTTTCCGTTCGGCACTTCTTCTTTATTCGGGAGAAATTTAATTCCTTTTTCAACGGTGCTGCGGGCATGCATGGCGCCGATGTCTACGAACGCTTCTTTTTCTTCTACATCAACGAATACGGGAGAAATGTTATCAAGGCTGAGTGCCCCTACGCCAAAACCGCCGTGTCCGTCTGTCGGATCACTTTT
>NZ_JBSIOT010000631.1:0-824 GCF_053613335.1 Bacillus sp. LR--39
GCTCATCGAAATGTGGAATGGAACGCATGGAAAAAGGCTATCGATCACCGATAGCCTAAAGCATCTATTCGAGTTTAAATCCTTGTTTCTCAAGCATTTCACGGATGTGAGGATAGTACACTTTATTGTAATAAGCGGATATGCCCTGAGACCAGTTTCTTGTTTCCTGTCCGTTAGTCCGTTTTGTCATGTATTCGGATATTTCTTCATCGTACGCGTCGATCAGCGGTTTTAAATCCGGTTGATACGTTTCGCTGTGCCTTACCGCTTGTTCCGGGAGGCGCGGCTTTTTGGCGGAGCGGTCCGCCGGATGGCCGACGACAAGTCCTGCGACAGGGAAGACGTATTCAGGAATATTGAGCAGTTTGATCAACTCTTCTGCACGGCCGCGGACCGCGCCGATCGGCACAGTGCCAAGTCCCATCGATTCAGCGGCTGCTGTGGCCGTCCCGAGGGCGATGCCTGCGTCGACAGCTCCGACAAGCACGGATTCCATTCCGTCTGTGATCGCAAGCGTTTCGCCGTTTTTCTCAAGGGCGATTTTCGCACGGTTGAAGTCCGCGCAGAACAAAAGGAAAACAGGGGCCTGCTCGATCCAGACCTGTCCGCCGGCCAGTTCGGCAATTTTCTTTTTCCGTTCCTCATCCTGAACCGTAATCACGGTGACCTGCTGGCCGTTAATGGAATTCGGCGCGGCTTGAACGGCTTGAATAATGTCGTCCAGCTGTTCAGGGCTCACGGGCTCATCTGTATAGCTGCGGATTGATCTATGGTCTTTCAATGTTTTCAATACTTCATTCATTAGAAACTCATCCTTTCTTTAA
>NZ_JBSIOT010000632.1:0-824 GCF_053613335.1 Bacillus sp. LR--39
CCGCCAGCATAAGAATAACGCACAAGCGGAACCATATCGTCACCGTGTCCGCCGAGTACGAAACCAGTCACATCTTTCACTGACAGGTTTAATTCCTCTGCCACAAATGTTCTGAATCTTGCCGTATCAAGCACACCGGACTGGCCGATTACACGCTCTTTAGGGAAGCCTGATTCTTTGTACACCGCGTATGTCATTGCATCAACAGGATTTGTCAGCACCACAATAATAGAGTCAGGAGAATATTTCACGATTTCCCGCGTAACGCTTCTCATAATCTTTTCGTTTGTAGAGACCAGATCATCTCTGCTCATACCAGGTTTTCTTGCGATACCGGCTGTAATGACAACAATGTCAGAGCCAGCTGTATCCTCGTAATTGGATGTTCCCGTAATTTTTGCGTCAAAGCCTTGAACCGGGCTTGCTTCAAGCATATCAAGCGCTTTTCCCTTTGTCGGGTTCTCCAATTGCGGAATATCAACAAGAACAACGTCTGCCAGCTCTTTTTGAGCGATTAAAAATGCAGTTGTAGCTCCGGTAAAACCTGCTCCGATAACAGAAACTTTTTTACGAGTATTTCCCATGTCTCTCTTCTCCTTTATGGCTAGTTTTAGGCTTTTTCCTTGCTTAGTCCATGTTTTTGATCAGTTCTTCTCCGAACTCTGAACATTTCACTTCAGTCGCCCCGTCCATTAATCTAGCAAAATCGTAAGTTACGACTTTAGAAGCGATTGTTTTTTCCATAGATTTGATAACCAAATCAGCCGCTTCGTTCCATCCTAAATGCTCAAGAAGCATGACGCCTGAAAGAATAAGCGAAGATG
>NZ_JBSIOT010000633.1:0-823 GCF_053613335.1 Bacillus sp. LR--39
ACGATCGCCGGATGCGGGCCTTCCTTGTCAGGCACCGCGTACCATCCGGTAATGCGGGCGTTTCCGAAGCTTTTATATGTGAGACGGTACACTTTTACTCCGTCAGCAGGATAGTCAACCGGCTGTAAATCAGGTTCTGCTTGGACTTTTGCAAGTTCCTCCAAAGACAATTTCCAAAACTCAGAAAAATCTTTCGGTGCTGTTTTTTCAGGCTTATATGTTTGCAATTGGTCGAGCGGCAGATCGAATAGTTGCATTTCCGATTATTCCCCTTTGTTTTATAAGATTTAGTTTGTATTCCTATACTACCACGTTTCGTCTTTGTTTTCTAAATATTTTCATCTTTGTTTCCCAGACAGCCTTCATCAAACGTTTGTTTAAGACTTTCCCGGCTTAGTTCCATAAAGGCCTGGGCCGTCAGACTGACATAGCGGTTCTTTAAAAAGACAAAGACGAGGGTTCGTGATGGCGCGGATTGAATCGATAAATAGATCACACCCGGATCTTTATCCCTTCTGACCATATTCGGTGCCATTGTCACACCTAATCCGTTAGCCACAAGAGATTGGGCGGTTTCAATATGGCTCGTCTTAAAGGCAGCATTCGGCTTAAAGCCGCTTTCCGCACAGAGATCGAGAACTGTCCTGCGAAAGCCGAAGCCTTCTTTTAACAGAATAAAGGGCACGTTCCTTACCATGTCAATCGGCACACACGGCTGGCGTCCCTCATCTTCTTCCAGCGCTTTCTCAATCAGCGCGACCAATTCCGGCGGCATCCACCTTTGTTTTTCCTTCGGCACCGCGAGAACAACCGGTTCCGTGAG
>NZ_JBSIOT010000634.1:0-823 GCF_053613335.1 Bacillus sp. LR--39
AAATTGTAAGCGGCTGATCATAATTTGCCTTTTCTTCGACTTCAAGCCGCGCTTTGTTCCACAGATCTTTACCGATCCATTCCCAATCCTCTGATACAAAATCGCGGTTGAATCCCGGGGCGATGTTTTGGCCAATTAACGCCGCTTCTATCGCAATTGTTCCGGAGCCGCAGAAAGGATCAACAAACGGGCGGTCGGGCGTCCAATTGGTTAATTGCACCAAAGCTGCAGCAAGTGTTTCTTTAATCGGCGCACCGCCCTGATCGACACGGTATCCTCGTTTGTGAAGGCCCGTCCCTGATGAGTCCAGCGTAATCAGAGCCTGATCTTTCAATAAAGAAATTTCCACTTTATATTCGGCACCTGTTTCTTCAATCCAATCATTAGCTTTGCCGGATTGCAGCTTGAGCTTTTCGACAATTGCTTTTTTGACGATCCGCTGACAGTCGGGAACGCTTGCAAGTGTTGATTTTACCGATTTTCCGATGACAGGGAATTTCCCGTTTTCAGGTATAAATGAGCGCCAGTTAATCGCTTTCGTTTTTTCAAACAGTTCATCAAATGTTTTCGCTTTAAAAGAAGCAACCTGAACCTTTATGCGGTCGGCTGTTCTAAGCCAAAGGTTCGAACGGCAGATGGCAAGTGCATCACCTTCAAAAATAACTTTCCCGTTATCAACCTTGCATTCGTATCCTAAATCTCGTACTTCCTTTGCGACAACAGCTTCAATGCCCATCGGCGCCGTTGCAATTAGTGTATACTTCTTCATCGTATCACCCTGTCTTTTAAAACTTTTCTCTTTTCAAGATAAAAGCTCTCCTTA
>NZ_JBSIOT010000635.1:0-823 GCF_053613335.1 Bacillus sp. LR--39
AGCCCCTTTGTTGATCAGCGCTTCAATCTGCGGAAAAACGGCATCATACGTACAATGTGAACACGTTAGGCCAAATCCGATTCTTTTTCCTTTGATCGACATTATGACAGCCCCTTTCGGTCAGTTGTTAATTCAGACAAAAGGTTGCACAAAACATTGGCAATGATCTGTCCCGCCGTTTTAGGCGCGACGATCCCGGGAAGTCCTGGAGCAAGCAGCGCTTTAATGCCTTGCTTTTCGGCAAAATCAAAATCTGTGCCTCCGGGACGGGTTGCTAAATCGAGAATTAATGTTCTGGGTGTCATTCGTGAGAGGACATGTTTATCGAGAATCAGGCTTGGAATGGTATTGATGCATATGTCGATATTTTCAACATGCTCTGCAAGTTCGTTTGTGTGGAAAGGAGTGAGGCCCATCTCCATGATTCTGGCGAGGTGGGCGGAGTCGCGAGCTCCGACTTTTACGCGTGCGCCGAGCGCCGAGAACGTCCGGCTGATGCTCATTCCCGTCCGCCCCAGCCCGAGAACCATTACATTCGAGCCGTGAATCGTAAAGTCTGTATGCTGTATGGCCATCATAATGGCACCTTCGACTGTAGGTATCGAGTTGTAAATCGCAATATCGTCTCTTTCAAAGAGCTTGATAAGACGACGGTTCGCCCCTTTGGCCATGCCGTCTAAATATTGGTTTGAAATCCCTGAATAAATCGCGCAGTGCGGCTTGGTTTTTTCTAAATGTTCCTGTTTTAACACCACTTTTTCATTGGAAAAAACAGTCGCAACCGTTCCTTCCATCGATGTGCCCGATACAGGCAGAATAATGC
>NZ_JBSIOT010000636.1:0-822 GCF_053613335.1 Bacillus sp. LR--39
TGACTTCGGTTTAACAGACCCTTCGTGGATGTCGCGGTTCGGGAACGCCGCGCGCCAAGCGAAACGGTATCGGGACGGCAGAATCTTTCTTGCGGGTGATGCCGCGCATATTCATTTTCCAGCGGGCGGGCAAGGACTGAATGTCGGCCTTCAGGATGCAATGAACCTCGGGTGGAAACTGGCGGCGGCCATCAAAGGCTCTGCGCCTTCTTGGCTTTTGGACAGCTACCATGACGAGCGGCATCCGGCAGCGGAAGGGCTCCTCAGAAACACGGAGGCACAGACAAACCTGATCGATTTCACTCAAGCAGGCCTCCATTTGCGAAGCATGATGTCGGAGCTGCTGGCCTTCCCTGATGTGAATCGATATGTAGCGGGGCAAATTTCTGCGCTCGATGTCAGATATGAAGCTGATCGTACCATGCCGCCGAATCGTTTGAACGGGGCAAGGCTCCCTGACATGAAGCTGATTCTTTCCGACGGCAATTCGGAACGGCTGTACAGCTTTCTCCAAAACGGGACATTCGTTTTGCTGTCATTGAGGCAGGAAGCTGATGATCATATCGAAGTAAAAGGCTTACGTACGGTAACCGCCTCGCTTGCAGAACCGAATGAAAAGTTGCGGGATGTGCATACCATATTGATTCGTCCCGATGGACATGTAGCCTGGGCGGTGGATGCATCAGCGCCCGATTGTTCCGAGGTGATTCAAAAAGGGATCAGCCGCTGGTTTTCCGTTACCAGCCGAGTATAATTCAATTCGATTGTTTCATCTGTAACAAAACGGTATGATAGAAGAAACAATCGAATGAAAAAGGATGG
>NZ_JBSIOT010000637.1:0-822 GCF_053613335.1 Bacillus sp. LR--39
ATCGTCCAAAATGCCAAGGTGTGAAAGAAGGATGACAGTATCGGCTTTTTCTTTGATTTCACTTAGCATCTCTCCGATGCTTTCAAATGCGTCTGTAACCGTCCAGCCAAGCTGGCGATAGATCGGATAGTACGGGACTGTCACACCGAGAATGGCAAGAGTTGCGCCGCTCTTCACCTTTTTGAGCAAATACGGCGCTGCCCAGCCGGGCCTCTTCCCTTCTCCGTCAAACAAATTGGAGACAACGACAGGAAACTGAGCGTTGTCATAAAGTGTATCCAACTCCTGATGCGGCAGTGTAATTCCTTCATTGTTCCCGATCGTTGCAGCATCATACTGCAGACGGTTCAACAGCTCCACATTCGCTTTTCCGAAGGTAGCCTCAGATATCGGATGGAATCTGTCGACATGATCGCCGAGGTCGAACAAAAGCACTTCTTCCCCCTGCTCTTCATGTTTCTGTCTTTGTGTCTGAATGTAATCGACGATTTTCGGCCAGTTTTCAAAATGGCTGTGCAAATCGTTCGTATGGTAGATATGGAGCTTTTCCGTCATGCAAATCTCTCCCTAACGTTTAACTAAACACGCCTTGATAGATTAATCTGATTCCGATGAGAATCAATACGAACCGCATGATCAATACGATCGTCTTTGTCTGCATCTTTTTGTTAATGTAGGCGCCGAGCTGTCCGCCAAACCAGGCGCCCGGGATCAATGCAAGCGCATAAAGCCAGTTGACATGTCCCGAGATGACATGGCCGGCAGAGCCCGCGACAGATGAAAGGAAAATGATAAACATCGATGTCGCAACGGCGACCCTTG
>NZ_JBSIOT010000638.1:0-822 GCF_053613335.1 Bacillus sp. LR--39
GAAACACAGTTGTACTGAAGCCTGCAAGCGCAGCGCCTGTCATTGCCGCAAAGTTTGTTGAAGTGCTTGAAGAAAGCGGACTTCCAAAAGGAGTAGTCAACTTCGTCCCTGGAAGCGGAGCTGAAGTCGGGGATTATTTGGTGGACCATCCGAAAACAAGCATCATTACGTTTACCGGTTCAAGGGAAGTCGGAACGCGCATTTTTGAGCGTGCAGCGAAGGTTCAGCCTGGTCAGACCCACTTAAAACAAGTGATCGCTGAGATGGGCGGAAAAGATACGGTCGTCGTTGATGAAGACTGTGATATTGAATTGGCTGCACAATCAATTTTCACATCTGCCTTCGGCTTTGCAGGCCAAAAATGTTCAGCAGGTTCACGGGCTGTCGTGCATGAAAAGGTATATGACGAAGTATTGAAGCGCGTGATTGAAATTACGGAGTCCAAGAAAGTCGGAGAGCCCGACAGCGCGGACGTTTACATGGGACCTGTCATCGATCAGGCATCCTTTAACAAAATCATGGACTATATCGAAATCGGAAAAGAAGAAGGCCGCTTAGTCAGCGGAGGAAAAGGCGATGATTCAAAAGGCTACTTCATCGAACCGACGATCTTTGCCGATTTAGATCCGAAAGCCCGGTTAATGCAGGAAGAAATTTTCGGACCTGTTGTTGCTTTCTCAAAAGTAAGCAGCTTTGATGAGGCGCTGGAAGTTGCCAACAACACCGAATACGGCCTGACAGGCGCGGTCATTACTAAAAACCGCGATCATATCAACAGGGCAAAACAAGAATTCCATGTCGGAAATCTGTATTTCAACCGCA
>NZ_JBSIOT010000639.1:0-821 GCF_053613335.1 Bacillus sp. LR--39
GTTTTTAAGAAAGCATCCTGCAAATGCTCAATATCCTCAGACAAAATGCCGAGCATATCCCCCGTGCGAAAACGGGAACGCAGCATCAAAGCACCCGGCTCAAGCATATTGTAAAGGCGGACGCGCATGTCGGATACGATTTTCAAAATGATGTGATGGCCGACGAGCCGTTCCACATATCGCGACACAGAGCGCGCAATCCCAAAGGTGCGCACTGCGACAATCGGCACATAAATAAGCAGAATGTTTTCCGGCCTTGTCGCCGCTTTAGAAATCAAGAACCCTGAGGTGAACATGAGGAAAGCAGCAGAAAAAATCGTCACCGCACCCAAAAAGATAACCAGAACGAACAGGCGGGCATTTTGCTTGATATACGGCAAAATCCATTCTTCTTTCTTCATGCTCTTTCCCCCAGTTGTGCCTTCACGAGTTTGGTATACACACCGTTTTTCTCCAGCAGTTCATTGTGAGTCCCGATTTCCGCAACCCTGCCCCCGTCAAGCACGATAATTTCGTCCATATCGAGCATCCAGTGAAGGCGGTGAGTCGCGAGAAAGACGAGCTTATCCTCAAATAAATCCAGCATCGTTTCTTTTATTTCATATTCTGTTTCGATATCAAGATGGGCGGTCGGCTCATCCAGCAGCAGGATCGGACGGTTTCCCAAAAAGGCGCGGGCCAGCGCGACACGCTGTGCCTGGCCGCCGCTGAGCGCCCGGCCGCCTTCCCCGATCCGCCCCTCTAATCCTTCAGGAAGGCTATCCACCAGCTCCGCCAGTCCCGCCGCCGCAGCAGCACGGGCTGTATCCTCTGCCGAAGCG
>NZ_JBSIOT010000640.1:0-821 GCF_053613335.1 Bacillus sp. LR--39
ACGGCAGCACCATTTTGTAATAGGAGTCAGAGATATTATATTTCGGGACAATCGCTTTTTCTGACGATTTCGCCGTCTTTTGCGTAATCTCTTCCTCCTTCTCCCCCCCGAAACCTGACGAGCAGGCAGACAGCATTAATACTGCCGCCGTTGCCGCCAATGCCAACGTCTTTTTCAATAGAAAACACTCCTCTTATTTCTTTAGCTCTCCCATTAACTGTTCTTCATTCCACACTTCAATGTTCAGCTCTTGTGCTTTTGTCAGCTTGCTTCCCGCCGCTTCTCCGGCGATGACTAAGTCTGTGTTTTTGCTGACGCTTCCAGTCAGCTTTCCGCCCAGCGCTTCAATTTGCGCTTTGGCTTCGTTTCTTGACAGCCCTTCCAGCTTTCCTGTCAGAACAATTGTTTTACCGGCAAAGTAAGAATCGCTGTCCTCTGCTTTTACTTTTTTCGGGCCTTTGTAGAGCGTGTTTACGCCCAGCTCCTGAAGTTCATTCAAGAGTTCAAGCATTTCTTCTTTATGAAAATAGGTGATCACAGCATCAGCCATTTTTTCACCGATTTCATCTACCGCGAGAAGTTCCTCTTTAGAGGCTTTTTTCAGGTTCTCCAAGCTTTCAAAATGCATGGCGAGCGTCTTTGCGGCCTTTGATCCGATAAAACGGATGCCAAGCCCAAACAGCAGGCGCTCTAACGAATTTTCTTTTGATTTTTGGATGGAGCTGATCAGGTTTTCAGTAGACTTTTCACCCATGCGCTCGAGCTGGATGACTCGTTCCTTCGTCAGCTTATATAAATCTGCCACATTGCGGACAAGGTTT
>NZ_JBSIOT010000641.1:0-821 GCF_053613335.1 Bacillus sp. LR--39
TCGTGGGAAATCAGAATGAACGCGTTCTCGTATTCCTGCAGGTAGCGCTTCAGCCATTCAATATGCTGTTCATCAAGATAGTTGGTCCGCTCATCGAGAACCAGAATTTCCGGCTTTTCAAGGAGCAGCTCACCGAGAAGGACCTTTGTGCGCTGTCCGCCGCTCAAATCGGTGACATCTCGCTCTAATCCGATATCGCTCAAACCGAGACCGCGGGCGATTTCTTCCACCTTTGAATCAATGACATAAAAATCATTGTTTGTCAGCGCGTCTTGAATGACGCCGACTTCTTCAAGCAGCTTCTCGAGCTCGTCGGGATCAGCCTCGCCCATTTTGTTGTAAATCTCATTCATTTCCTCTTCCATCGCAAATAAATAATGGAACGCGTCTTTCAGGACGTCGCGAATAGATTTTCCTTTTTCCAGCACGGTATGCTGATCAAGGTATCCGACACGGACATTTTTTGACCATTCGACTTTTCCCTCATCAGGTTCAAGCTTTCCGGTAATAATATTCATGAAGGTTGATTTTCCTTCACCGTTTGCGCCGATCAAGCCGACGTGCTCGCCTTTTAACAGGCGGAAGGAAACGTTATTAAAAATGGCCCGGTCCCCGAAGCCGTGGCTTAAATCCTTTACAGATAAAATACTCATGTTTACACCTCTATCGTTATCAAACACGCACAATCGGCGTGTAATATTCACCCTTTTGATTATAAAGGAGGATTCGGAATGTTGAAAGGTATAGGAAAGAAAAAGAAAAATTGCGTTCCGGGCGAGGTTTTGAGATACTATGGAATAGATTTCAGGAATTGAGGAGAA
>NZ_JBSIOT010000642.1:0-820 GCF_053613335.1 Bacillus sp. LR--39
TTTGTTAACGCGCGTCCTTTTCCTGACGAGGCCGGCAGGATTTCGATAATATGTTTTCCTGAAGAGGTTTGCGCCAGTTTTTTATGATGCTTCAGTTCTTCCTTCGCTTGTTTCAGCTTGTCCATATCAAAGGAGAAGCAAAGAAGCTTATAAATGTTTTCACCGCCGTCAAAAACCGATTCGATATGAGGAATTGGTTTAATGCCAAACTGTTTGAATTGAGTCATGGCTCCTTGCCACAAGTCATCCGTCTGCTTGTTTGGGTTTGCGCTCTTTAGAATGTCAAGCTCCGCGTGCAGCTTAGCTTCGCCGTCAAAAGGAGATAGCAGATGGTCATCTGTATATACCTCAAAGTAAATGTTTTTTGAAAGTAAGTAATCAGCAATCGCTTTACCGGCTTCCTGATCCATTAATGTCCGGCTGATCAAACGGTAACCCGTGTCGTGGATCGTACCGCCATTAGCTGCAATGATAGGGATGTCCAAGTCATCCAGCAGCGCTTTTACATCAAATGTCGCTCTTCCCGTGCAAATGGTGACGAGGATGCCGGCATCAACGGCCCGCTTGATCGCCTCTCTGTTTTCCGCAGAAATGACGCTTTCTTTATTCAGTAATGTTCCGTCTAGATCAATCGCAATACATTTCATATGTAGGGGAACCTCCTTAAAAATGAAGCTGCTTCGTGTAGTATGTTCAGCTTGCCTGTGAAACATAATCCATATAAATTAAGGCTAAACGTTACTTTGATAATTTTCAACAAGGAAATATGTAAAACGGGATGGCGTAATCGCCATCCCGTTCATTATACACCTAAATCGTT
>NZ_JBSIOT010000643.1:0-819 GCF_053613335.1 Bacillus sp. LR--39
TTTTCTGCGTCCAAAAACGAACAAAAACAGCGCCCTATAGACAACGACGAATTAAATGAACGCCAGCGGCTGTTTTGCCTGTATTACGTCAAAAGCTTCAATGCCACACAGTCAGCAATCAAAGCGGGCTATTCTCCGGACAGCGCTCATGTGACGGGCAGCCGGCTCTTAAAAAAGAAAAGGTCGCTGCTGAAATCAGACGCATAAAAAAAGAAATGGTCAATGAGATGTTTATTGAAGCGATGGATGTGCTGCAGGTTTATATCAAGATCGCGTTTGCGGATATTACGGACTATGTGACCTTTGGAAAAAAAGAGGTCCAGGCTGTCGGGAAATCGGGTCCGCTGTTTGATGAAGATGATAACCCGATTATGAAGGAAATCAGCTTTGTCGATGTCAAAGACTCCGGGCTCGTTGACGGCACCATTGTGACGGAAGCAAAGCTCGGCAAAGAAGGCATCGCCATCAAGCTGGCCGATAAAATGAAGGCGCTCGAGAAGCTGTCCTTATATTTTGATTTGTTTCCGGATCAATTTAAACAAAAAATTGAAAACGAGAAATTGAAGCTTGCCAAACAAAAAGCGGAGAAAACAGATGACAGCCAAGCGCCGCTTGAAATCATGATCAAACGAAAAGAGCGCAAGTCATGATTGTAAAAGAAATCAACCCACATTTCGAAGATTACGTGTTCAATTGGGAGCAGACGTACCAGTTTCTCGTCGGCGGCTACGGCTCATCCAAAAGCTATCATACGGCATTGAAAATCGTGCTAAAGCTGCTGAAGGAAAAACGGACGGCCCTTGTGATCCGGGAGGTGTT
>NZ_JBSIOT010000644.1:0-819 GCF_053613335.1 Bacillus sp. LR--39
TCGTTTGTATTTGTGAAACATCGTATTGGATGGCCTCGATTTTTCCAAGGTAATCAAGGAGAGCCTTAATTAAATACGTGCGGGGCTCTTTGCTGAAAAGCTCTTCGCTCAGCAAATCTGCCGCTGACAGCAGTTCTGTCACGGCAAAGTCGTCTTGTGACAGCGAAGAAATCTTGGTTTTCAGTTTTTGCAAAAGGTCTTCAAGCAATTCCTCTTTTTTGGGCGGTGCCCAGTATGATGAGAAATTCGAATAGGAGGCAATAATGTCTTCATTTAATGAACTTTTCTGATCTTCGTTCAGCTTTTTCTCTATGAAGAGGTCCAGAACTGACATAATGAATGGCGGAATCGTTTTAACGTCAGGCTGCGCTTTTCCAGTGCCGACTAAAAACAGGAATTCCCTCATCAGCCCGTGGAAAATGATGACGATATCCCATATAAACGGCTCGACCTCTTCGCCGTACGCTTGAATGATAGAGTCTTTATGCCAGCTGATAATCATTGATTTTGTTTCTTTCAGATGCTTTTTAAATACTGCGGTATCCGGAGATGATCCCTCATTGGAGATGAAATTGATAAATTGGCGGTTTTCACTGAATTCCGTAATCTCCAAAGCGATTTTTTTAGCGAATCTTTCTTTCGGCGTCAGCGAGGTTTCCGTATTGATGACGGCGCTTTTGTTCAGCATTTCATGCTTTCTGAACTTGATCAATGCCAGCAGAAGATCTTCTTTAGATTGAAACAGTTTATAAATAGATGCTTTTGACATTTTGCATTCTTCAGCGATCGCTTGCATTGCAACATTGTGATAGCCTTTTT
>NZ_JBSIOT010000645.1:0-817 GCF_053613335.1 Bacillus sp. LR--39
CCGTCGGGTTTGCTGAGACGAATTCCACCTGGACGCGTTCCCCGCCCCCGATATTTGTTTCACCGTAGGCCTCTCCTGCTTCAAGCACAGCCGGAATCAGCTTCGTTAAATATTGATTGTTCATGTAGAAATTGATAAAGCCAGGTCCTGCGATATCAAGTTTGTCGATCGACGCTTTTCCTTTGTCAAAGGATGCGACGATTTCTTCGGCAATATTCCGCGGCGCTTTTTTGGCGATTCTCGCCAGCTGCATAGCCATATTAGTGGAATAGTCGCCATGCGACTTGTCTTTCGGAACTTCCAGTACGACTTCTGGAATCTCGCTTTCTTCGGCGAGGCCGGCTTTCATGACAGCTTCCTTAATTTCCTGCTTCAGCACATCTTTCATTTGTTCGACTATGTTCATGACTCGTGTCCTCCTCTATACGAAATCGACATCTTATGTAAATGCTTTTGTTCATCGCTTACAATCATATCGTACTCAATGCTGATCTTTCCGTCCGGCGGCTGATGTGTGACTGATACAGCTTTAGTATCCACGCCGAGCTCGAGTCTGCCGAATGGCATTTTATAATGAGTGACGGTGCGGCTGCCCGGCCTGAAGCGCTGTTTCATTTCGATGGCGCCGGAACGCATGACCAGAACTTCGTTTTCACTTGCCTTGACGATCGTCTTCACCTTTCCAGCATCATGCTCTTCATGATAAGAAAGATATATTTTATCTTTTTTCATATAATAAAATCCAGTTGTCCGGAACTCGATCGTCTCCGTGTCCGATCCTTCCCGGATAACAGATTTCACATAGATATGAACGGGT
>NZ_JBSIOT010000646.1:0-817 GCF_053613335.1 Bacillus sp. LR--39
GGAGTTTTCCTTCATTGATCCCCGGCAGAAACCAGTCTGCCTGCGCGGCGATTTCATTAATTGTATGAACCATTGTCTGCTGATCCGGCCAAAGCTGGAAGCGGAGATTCGGGTCAAACGAAATCGTCTTCCCGTCTTGTTTCATCTGGTGAACGGCGTGGCGGGCGAAGCCCCTCATTTCCCTTGAAAGTGCAGGAGGTATGCCCGTCACATGCATATGTTTGGCTTGCTTGAAATACTCTGCCGGGTAGTCATCAATGCTCATCGTGCTTGCGGCTGATCCGCTCCGATAATATGTGACATCAGGGTCTCCGCTTTCAACCTTTGACTTGAGCAGTATGCCCGTCTGCCGGTCTGCGGTGCGTTTGACTTCAGAAATGTCGACGCCTTCTTTTTTCAATTCATTTAAAATAAAGGTTCCAAGCGAATCGGCGCCGACCTTGCTCATCCAGCCGACCCGAAAACCCAGGCGCGACAGTCCGACGGCAACGTTTGTTTCCGCTCCGGCAAGAGCTTTGGAAAACGAAGACGCCTCATGCAGTCCGCCTGCTTCATTTGCGTAAAACATAGCCATCGATTCTCCGAAGGTCATCACATCAAGCGACATGATTTCACTCTCCTTTCAAAATGGTACCGGTTTCAAAAGCAGTTGCGGGAAAACACTCTCCCCTAAGTTTTCGGGTCCATGAGTGTTTCCGTTTGACAAGTTCTACAGCGACTGTCTGAGAACAAGCTCCGCCTCAAGCTGAATCGTCTGCGGGGCGCTTTCGTCTCCTTCAATCCGTTTGATGATCCGCTCCATGGCGACCCTGCCCAT
>NZ_JBSIOT010000647.1:0-817 GCF_053613335.1 Bacillus sp. LR--39
TAAGCTCTGGAGACACTTTTTTCTCAAAAAACTGTTTTCCTAAATCAGCAAGCGTTTTTGGCCGATCACTTTTGAATAGTTCAATCATGTCGTCAATATCCTGCTTCCTCATCCCGTACGGATATCCCGGGCGTTTTGTAAACGCGGGGGCCGCCGCAGACAGTAAAATCAGCTTATCAACATCGGCTCCTTCATGCCTTGCCATATAACGGATTGCAATGGCGCAGCCCATTGAAAAACCGGCAAGAATCGCATTCTCAAGCTGCAGCGTATAAATGACTGCTTTCACATCATCGGCCATCGTGTCATAATCGTAGCCTTCCCAAGGGCGGTCAGATTGCCCATATCCCCGCAAATCAACGCCGATAAAACGAAATCCCCTTTTCGGAAGCTCATTCATTTGATATTCAAACATCTTATGATTCAACGGCCACCCGTGCAAAAAGATGATCGGCCTTCCATGTCCGATATCCTCTACAAACAGTGTCACATGCTCCTCGGTTTTGACGTAATGCCCCATTCCGCATTCCTCCTGTTCCCTTTGGCTTTTTCGCCCTGTAAACGCCTTGACGTATAGGAAGCTTTCCATTTATGCTTACAAAACAAGCGGGCTGCTGTACCAAGAAAAGGCTCTTCACGATTTACTATATGTATCAATTTCCTTAACGATCTATTAAATTGAACCCGGAAGCCTCTGTTTTTCGGACAGCAAAGGATGTCATCACATGAATAAAATCGCAATTCAAAAACCGAACATACCGGAAAACCTGCAAACCGCAGATTTTCATGATGCCGTGACGCAGGATGATGTAATCAG
>NZ_JBSIOT010000648.1:0-817 GCF_053613335.1 Bacillus sp. LR--39
ATAGGGCCAGTCCCTCCACCTCTCTTGATAAGGTACAACTTCATATTCAGATTTCAATTATCTTAATATTATTACTTTTGGATCAATTGTCAATGCTTTTTAGAAAATACTTTCATCTTCATCGTTATATAAAACCATATCAAGCACGATAGCGATGGCAGTGCAAATCAGAACATCTCCCTCGTTTGCAATCTGCAAGTGATAGGAATCACCCCAACTGAGCCACTTTTTGCTCACTGACATCCGGACATTTTCCCCGTCCGTCAGCTGGAATTCATCCCTCCATAAATCACCATCGATTTCCCAGTTAAGCCCGGAAATCACAAATTTCGGTTTGAAAAACGTTACTTTCTTCGTTACCTCACAAACTGTTTTCCCGCCAATTGAAATCTCATAGCGCGGCAATAAAGACATTAGTTTTTGTTCTATGGAAACGAGCGTTTTCCCGGATGAGTCTGTCATTTGTAATGAGTCTCCTAACGAGAAAAAACGCCCCTCCACCTTGAATGTTTCTTGTTCATCCCGGTCATAAATGTGAAATGCATCTTTAAATGAGAACATTTTTTGTTTCATAAATAACTCGATCATTGCTGAAGTCTCCTTTGGGTTTGCCTTGTATGAAATTACGGATAGGTGGCGAAAAGGTTTCAGGCTCTAAATCAACACAATTTTAAAAGGCTGCGTGATTCAGCAGCCTTTTCGTTTGAAATATAGAATTAGGAAAGATGCATCCGGCGTTTTTGGCGGATGGCGTCAAGGTCGATTAGGTTGTTGTGATGAGGTGCGGCTGCTGGCAGAGGGCTTGTCTTTTGCGGTT
>NZ_JBSIOT010000649.1:0-817 GCF_053613335.1 Bacillus sp. LR--39
TGGCAGGGCGTTTCGGTCGAGCTTTCCGCTTGGCGTAACCGGCCACTGTTTCATTTCTATCATATAGGCTGGGACCATGTAGCCCGGCAACAGTCTCTCAAGCTGTGCCCGCACTTCGTTTCTTTGGAGCCCTTCTACATAAGCGCATAATTCCGGCTCACCGCTGTCTGTCCGTACGGTAACGGCCGCCTCTCTTACACCTTCTATGCTTCTTAGTGCCGCTTCAATTTCTCCCGGCTCAATCCGGTAGCCGCGGATTTTCACCTGATCATCCGTGCGCCCGAGGAATTCAATATTCCCGTCAGGGAGCCAGCGCGCAACATCCCCGGTTTTGTACATGCGTTCCCCCGGGTAAAACGGGTCTTCTAGAAAACGCTCCTCCGTTAATGCCGGCCGATTCAAATAACCTCTGGCAACACCCGCTCCGGCAATGTACAGTTCGCCAGCGACACCGGAAGGCTGTACGGCTAAATACGGATCTAAAACATACAAACGCGCACCAGGTACGGGCTTCCCAATCGGAATCCGCAAACGATCCCTGTCCCGTTCTGGATCTAACACGTAAAATGCCGCGTCTACCGTTGCTTCTGTCGGCCCGTAGCCATGGATTAATGATACCTGCGGCAATACAGAAGCAAAACGGGCTGCCGTACGCGGCGCAAGCGGTTCACCTCCGGCGAATACACGTTTCAGGCTTGTGCTGTCACGCAACCTTTCGATTTCCGCTTGATCGAGAAAGCTGTTCAGCATAGCCGGAATAAAATGAGCCGTTGTCACGTTTTCCTGATGAATGGCTTTTACGATCAATGCCGGATCT
>NZ_JBSIOT010000650.1:0-815 GCF_053613335.1 Bacillus sp. LR--39
TGAATAACATCAGCGGACTTTTTTGGTTAAAATTGAGTGTTGTTGTTTTCGTAAATATGCTGAACACCAATCCATTTTTGACCGACATTAGAGTAGCGTATATTTGTCATTCTGACCGTGCTTGTTTTGCTGTCCGTCCGGAATATCGCTTCCTTCATGTTTGTGATGGTGCACTTATCGATGATCACATCAACGTGGAAGGTTGAACCGCCAAGCTGTCTTATGAACTTTCCGCCATTGTCTGCCGTGAAGTTTTTCACTGTGAATGTACTGGCTTTATTGATTTGGAATATCTTATCTGACGCTTTTTGTGCAGAACCGCCGTCGATCGTCACTTTTCCTTCCTTCTTCACCGTTAACGCATCCTCACCAACATCTTCCCATTTCACATTCTGAATGTTAACGTTTCCATAAGTGTGTACGCCATCAGCGGCAGGGGCGCCAAGCACCACATTTTTCAGGGTTGCACCATCCTCCACACGAAAAACAGGGTCTTGGTTTTCTGACTGGCTTCCGTCGCCTAATTCTTTCCCTGCCACAAACCGCTGTCCTTTCCCGTCATATGTTGTATTTTTTGGTACGATAATTGTTTCGTGCACCACTTTGTCTGCTGCAAAAGCGGTTGATGACTGAAACTGGCTGAACCCCATAACCAAACCGAACATAAATAGGATAGACACGAATTTTTTCAATGATAAATCCTCCCCGGATATCTTTCATTTTTTGCAAGAGAAGCGTCAGCGACTTGCTCCGGCTTCTCTCGCATAGATCGGGGCAAGGCTGAATCTGCTTTAATCATAAAAACAGATAGCCTG
>NZ_JBSIOT010000651.1:0-814 GCF_053613335.1 Bacillus sp. LR--39
TGTACAGCCGTCTTTTAAATGATAGAGGCAGAACGTCACATCGTCGAGATAATCATAATCAGGTCGCCCGGATTCCTGCCCCAGCGGCAGCAGTGTGTTTTCCCTGACGAACAGGGGAAGCCCCATATAGCCGTACCGTTCTTCTTTCCATTCTCCGCCTTCCGTCTCTTTTCCCGTCAAAAGGTGTGTCCACGTGCCTTTTGGCAAATAATAACGGACAGCGCCGTCTTCCTGAAAAACGGGAGCGACGAGCAGCCTTCCGCCGAGCATGTACTGTCTGTCAAGCCAGTGGCAGGTGTTGTCTCCGGGAAATTCGAGGAGCATCGCCCGCATCATCGGAATGCCTTCAGCGTGCGCTTCATGTGCAGCGGCGTACAAATAAGGCATCAGCCTGTGCTTCAGTTTGACAAAATACCGCATGACATCGGCCGCTTCTTCGTCAAACAGCCACGGAACGCGGTATGACTCGCTCCCGTGCAGGCGGCTGTGCGTCGACAAGAGGCCGAATGCGGTCCAGCGCTTATACAAATCGGCTGTTGCCGTGCTTTCAAATCCGCCGATATCATGGCTCCAGAAGCCGAAGCCTGAAAGAGAAAGCGACAGGCCGCCGCGCAGGCTTTCAGCCATTGAATCATAGCTGGCAAAACAATCCCCGCCCCAGTGTACGGGAAATTGCTGGCCGCCGGCCGTCGCAGACCTTGCAAACACGACCGCTTCCCGTTCGCCGCGCTTTTGCCTCAACAAGTCAAATACGGTCTTGTTGTATAAATAAGAATAATAATTGTGCATTCTTTCGGGATCTGATCCGTCAAAG
>NZ_JBSIOT010000652.1:0-814 GCF_053613335.1 Bacillus sp. LR--39
CCAGATTGCAGCACTTGCTCAATTTGCTTGATCAGATCCTGGTCGTCTGTCCCGCTCACCCGCACCTGATAGTCAATCGGTGTGATTGTAAACGTCAGCTCTGTCCCCTCTGGAATATAAATGTTGTTTCGATTCAACAGCACTTGCAGCTGCTGGTTAACCTGTCCCCGCTGATACACCTTTTCATTCTCAGCTTCCACTTCCACATGAAATGTGACATTCCGAAACACAGCATCCTGAAGGTTATAGTTTTGGGCCTTGCCTTTGAATAGCCATTCTGTTTCATTATCGTAAGCGGCCTGTCTTTCTGCAGCTGACAGATCACTTCTGAAATAAGGAGACTTTGAATTTTGGTACTTATCCTTAATATAGCCTAATGGATCAGACTTTGTTTTGTTAATCGCATTCATCCTGCTGTATTTTTCATCTAGTATTTTGATTCTGATATCACTCTCAGATTCATAGGGGTTTTGGGATTGAATCACTGTTTCTTCCCCTGTGTCTGTCACTGTTCGATCATTCGCTGATTGATACACTTTGCTGAACGTCCCGCTGTTTCCCGACACGCTGGTTTTAGAATAATTGAACTGATTGATTCCCCCAGTTGAAGATTGTGACTTAAGCCTGCTGTATGCCTTTTCCAGAACTGCCGCTGGATTTTCAGTCGCATTCTCCCGTTTGGCAGGCGCATTCTTGCTCAATATGTTCTGTGCCATCAGCTGAGTGCGGATAAATTGCCGATTCAGACGCATTGAATTCCCTCCCGAGTATTCTCTCTTATTCTTTTTTATCGGCAAAGATAATGTATATATTA
>NZ_JBSIOT010000653.1:0-813 GCF_053613335.1 Bacillus sp. LR--39
GACGGACTACTGGCAACTGAAAAAACGGCGTGTTTTTCTTCGTCAATAGGACACCATACCTCCGCCAGAATAGCGCACGATTACATTTTTACATCTTTTCAATGGAGGAAAAAATATGCTCATTATTCTTGTTATGTTTCTTCTAGGAATTATTTTAGGCTTTATTGGCGCCGGTGGAGCCGGCTTTGTCATTGCCCTTTTAACGCTTCTTTTCCATATCCCGATTCATACGGCTTTAGGCACTTCGCTTGCCGGCATGGCTTTTACAAGCTTATCAGGGGCATACAGCCACTATCGCGAGGGCAACATTCAAATGAAAATCGGCTTAATAGTCGGAGGCTTTGCTGCGGTTGGCTCATTTTTCGGCGCCAAGCTGACATCTTTTATTCCGGCTGATTTGCTTCATTATTTGACGGCTGGAATGTTATTTTTATCAGCAATTCTCATTTTAATCAGATTATTTATTTTAAAAGAGAAGGCTCAAGTGAATCAAAGCACTCTTTCAACGTATACGAGAGCGGTCATCTTAGGAATTGCAGCCGGCGTTCTTTCCGGCACATTCGGCATCGGGTCGGCACCTTTTATTCAAATCGGTTTAATGATTATGCTGAATCTGTCCATTCGCCATTCTGTCGGAACGACGATGCTTGTGATCATCCCTTTGGCTGTAGGTGGAGGCATCGGATATATCACAGAAGGTTTTGTTGATTACGTTTTGCTTGTCAAAGTTCTGGTCGGGACAATGTGCGGTGCCTATGTAGGCGCGAAATTCACCAACCTCATGCCAAAGGTGGTTTTGAAATCAGCCATCTT
>NZ_JBSIOT010000654.1:0-813 GCF_053613335.1 Bacillus sp. LR--39
GCAAAGAAAAAACGCCGATAGGAAGATCCGGTACAGGCGAGGATATCGCCCGGATTATCGCTTTCTTGTGTGAGGAGAACTCAGACCTTGTGACAGGGACTGTCATTGAAGCCACCGGAGGCCTCAATGTCATTAACAAGAATCAAACAACATAAGTTTTTCAGCTTTTTAAAAAGGGAAAATAAAAAAATCAAAATCATGTGACGAGGTGAAAGAAATGAAAGTGACATATCACGGACATTCTGTAATCACAGTGGAAACGAAGGACCATCATATTATTTTTGATCCGTTTTTAACAGGGAATTCATTAACGGATATAAAGCCGGAGGATGTAAAAGCGGATGTCATCTTACTAACGCACGGCCACAATGACCATGTCGGTGATACTGAACAAATCGCCAAGCAAAATAACGCGCTGGTTATAGCCCCGAACGAGCTCTCTGTGTACTTAGGCTGGAAAGGCTTGAATGTTCATCCAATGCACATCGGCGGCTCCCGCCAGTTCGATTTTGGAAAAGTGAAGCTCACACAGGCCTTTCATGGATCAGCCATCACAGATGAAGAAAACAAAACGATCACTTACACAGGCATGCCTGCCGGTATTTTGCTGACTGTAGAAGATAAAACGATTTTCCACGCGGGCGATACGGCACTTTTCTCTGATATGAAACTCATTGGCGAATTGAATCATATCGACCTTGCTTTCCTTCCGATTGGCGATAACTTTACAATGGGGCCTGAAGACGCCAAGCTTGCTGCTGAATGGCTGCGCGCAAAACAGGGCGTGCCGGTGCATTACAATACATTCCCGGT
>NZ_JBSIOT010000655.1:0-812 GCF_053613335.1 Bacillus sp. LR--39
TACAGATGACAAGGCCCGCGCTAAATTTGAAGAGGCATATGGTGTCGAGATTGATGGAAAGCCTGGTTTAGATAATATTCAAATGCTTCATGCCATTGAAGAAGGAAAAATGAAAGCTATGTATCTTGTCGGTGAGGATATGGCACTGGTCGATTCAAACGCGAACCATGTGCATGATATTTTATCAAGCCTTGATTTCTTCGTGGTACAGGACATCTTCCTGTCAAGAACAGCTCAATATGCTGATGTCGTCTTGCCGGCCACTCCTTCACTTGAAAAAGACGGAACATTTACCAACACAGAACGCCGTGTCCAGCGATTGTATCAGGCGCTTCCGACGCTTGGTGACGCAAAACCTGACTGGTGGATTATTCAAGAGGTGGCAAACCGTTTAGGAGCGAATTGGAATTACAGCCATCCAAGTGACATTTTCTCTGAAATGGCGAGTCTTTCTCCTCTGTTTGCCAAAGCAAGCTATGAGGTGCTTGAAGGCTGGAACAGCTTCCTATGGGGCAGCTTCACAGGTGAAAGCACACCGCTTCTGTATGAAGACGGATTTAATTTCCCTGACAAAAAAGCCCGCTTTGCCCTTTCTGATTGGACCGAGCCAGCGGCATTTCCGGAGGAATATGACCTTCATATCAATAACGGCCGGATGCTGGAGCATTTCCACGAAGGAAACATGACAAATAAATCGAAAGGCATCCAAGCGAAAGTGCCGAATGTATTCGTTGAGATCTCACCTGAGCTTGCACAAGAGCGAGGTGTTTGTGACGGTTCGCTTGTACGGCTCGTTTCTCCGTTCGGAGCAG
>NZ_JBSIOT010000656.1:0-812 GCF_053613335.1 Bacillus sp. LR--39
TGAGGGTGGCGTTTTCGCTTTTGAATCAGCTCTTTGAAATATGCCATAGCCTGCACAGCCATATGATTGCCCTCTGTTAATGCCTTTCTTGACCGGGTAAAATCAATCGTTTGAATGAGACTCGCAGCCCACTCCTTTAATTGCTCCCTATCTTCCTCCGGTACACCTATAATGTTAGCGATGACAAAGCTTGCTAAAGGAAAAGCAAAGTCCGAAATGACCTCCATCTTTTTTTTACCTTGCACTTGATCAAGCAAATGATGGACAGTTTCAATGATATACGGCTGATAACTCTCTGTCGCTCTCGGCGTAAACGCTCCGCTGGCAAGCGTCCGCAATCGTCTATGATCAGGCTGGTTCTGAAACAGCATCATTTGATTTTGCACCTGTGAAAGGTCCTGATATTTGGTTGAGCTCTCAGGCAGCGGGGTGCGGACTTTGAATCTCGCATCTTTCAAAATAGCAGCCGTTTCTTCATATCCTGTGACATACCAGCCCGGGTATTTTAAGAAACTCCCTTTATAGATAGGATGAACAGCTCGCAATGTGTCGTAAAAAGAATATGGGTTTTTCAAAAACTCAGAAGATGCAGTTGACGATGCAATTGTCACGTGATTTTCTCCTTTCTGTTCAAAAATAAAAGCAATCGACATCATACCGATTGCTTTTATTGATTCTTTCAGCTTTTCGCACTTAAACTGGCCTTCATTTCTTCGACTGATTCAACTTCAAAGCCTAAATCACTCAGCATTTTATGATCCTCCGTCTCCTCTTGCCCGGCAGTTGTTAAGTAGTCTCCGACAAAAATGGAG
>NZ_JBSIOT010000657.1:0-812 GCF_053613335.1 Bacillus sp. LR--39
CTCCGCTCGGAAAAATAATCCGGCTTCCTTCTTTTAATGAAGTAAGATTTGGCATACCACTGACTGCCACATTCGCCCCGAGCCATTCCGGCAAAATCCTTGGCACTCCCATTTTTAAAGCGATTTCGTTGCATTCCTCTATTGAAACAATTGAAATTTGTCTGCGGTTGAAAATTTCAGTCCCTCTTGAAAACATTGGTTCTCTGGCTCCCGCTTTTTTGGTCAGGCCAAAATGCAAGTCGCCGGGGATGCCGCCATAATCAAAATCAAGCTTGTCCATTTGCTTTGTTACGAAGCTATCTGTATCTGCGATATATAAGCCTTCCGCTTTTGCAGTCATACGCTTCCACATCAGCTGGCACCTTCCTTCTTATCTAAAATTTCCACCTATGCTTCATTATCCCAAAAAATCCCGCTCTGTAAAGGAGCGGGATTTTGATTATACCGTTTTAGGCGTAAGGTTAAAGCAGCGCTTGTAGATCCAGTTGTATGCTTTTTCATTTAAATCTCTAGGGTTTCCGAAGGTTTGCGGATCTTTCATTGCTTCTTTAGACAAGCGTTCGATCATATCAGGTGATACTCCCTGCTCTTCTAAAGTCGGCACTTCTAAATCTTCGACCAGATCATACATCCAATTGACAGATGCTTTCGCAGCTTCTTCTGTTGTCATCTTGCTTGTATCAATACCGAACGCTTTCGCAATACGCGCAAACTTCTCAGGATAGCCCTTCCAGTTGTATTCCATTACAGGGCCCATCATCGCCGCTACACATTGGCCGTGAGCGACTGGGATAATACCGCCAAGCGTTTGG
>NZ_JBSIOT010000658.1:0-811 GCF_053613335.1 Bacillus sp. LR--39
AACATGGGGGATTTATACCGTTATGAGGAGTGGACGCGCCGCTTCATCATTAAAACATTCCATGACTATCGGGTTGTCCAGCTTCCGGCAACGGCTCATTTTTCTGACACGAAAAAGGGGCGCAAAGAGCTGAAACGGGCACAGAAAATTTATAATGCGCACCCCGGCCTATTGCTCATGGCACGGGATGAAACAACGTATCAATTTATGAAACAGCATTTTCAAGAAAAAACAATTTTGAAGCAGCCGGACATGGTGCTGTATTTAGATAGAAGCAAGACCCCCGCAGAACGCGAAGGGGTTTATATGTGTTTGCGCGAGGATCAGGAAAGCGTGCTTCAGGAGGACCAGAGGAACCGGGTCAAGGCTGCGCTATGTGAGGAATTCGGCGAGATCCAATCCTTTACGACAACGATCGGCCGCCGGGTCAGCCGCGATACACGCGAACAAGAACTTGAAGCACTGTGGTCTAAGCTGCAAAGCGCAGAAGCCGTCGTCACTGACAGGCTTCATGGCATGATTTTTTGCGCGCTGACAGGAACGCCGTGTGTTGTCATTCGCTCCTTTGACCATAAGGTAATGGAGGGCTATCAATGGCTTAAAGACATCCCGTTCATGAAGCTGATAGAACATCCGGAGCCAGAGCGCGTAACAGCCGCAGTCAATGAGCTTTTAACAAAAGAAACACCCCGTGCCGGCTTTCCGAGAGATGTGTATTTTAAAGGTCTGCGTGACAAAATCAGCGGTGAAGCGCAATGACCCCGCTCGTCAGCATTATTGTCCCGATGTATCATGTTGAACCATTTATAGG
>NZ_JBSIOT010000659.1:0-811 GCF_053613335.1 Bacillus sp. LR--39
ATTGCCATACCTGTTTTTCCTGCACGGCCCGTTCTTCCGATACGGTGAACGTAGCTTTCAGGATCTTGAGGCACGTCGAAGTTGTATACGTGTGTAACACCTGAGATATCAAGTCCGCGAGCGGCAACATCAGTTGCGACAAGAACTTCGATTGCGCCTTCTTTAAATTTACGAAGCGCAACCATACGTTTCGCCTGCGTTAAGTCACCGTGAATACCTTCAGCTGCATATCCGCGAAGGTTCAGGGCTTCAGCCAGCTCATCGACACGGCGTTTTGTACGTCCGAATACGATCGCAAGCTCAGGAGACTGAATGTCAAGAAGGCGAGTCAGTGTATCGAATTTTTTGCGTTCTTGCACTTCCAAATAGAACTGCTGAATGTTAGAAACCGTCATTTCTTTCGCTTTTACTTTTACGTGTTCCGGCTCAGTCATAAAGCGCTCTGCAATACGTTTGATCGGCGCAGGCATTGTGGCAGAGAACAGAAGTGTCTGATGCTCGCTTGGCACGTTTGAAAGGATAGATTCAATATCATCAATGAATCCCATGTTCAACATTTCATCCGCTTCATCCATTACAACAGTATTTACATTGTTTAAACGAATGGTGCGGCGGTTGATGTGGTCAAGAAGACGTCCAGGTGTTCCGACAATAATATTCGGATTCTTCTTTAACGCCCGGATTTGCCGTCCAATATCCTGTCCGCCGTAAATAGGAAGAACCTTCGCACGTTTATCTTGTCCGATTTTATACAATTCTTCAGATACTTGAATGGCTAATTCACGGGTTGGCGCGATTACGATTGCTTGAA
>NZ_JBSIOT010000660.1:0-811 GCF_053613335.1 Bacillus sp. LR--39
GGTCTTTCTCCAAGTCATATTCGTCCTCCTATGTATTAGCTTATGGCATTATTTTATATGAAGCGGGTGCCTCTGTCACTTGGTAACCTGAGATCTGGCCCTTTCCACGTAAAAAGAAATAACGGGCTGCAGACAGCCCGTTATGATTTATTGCTCAAGCGGTACGACCGCATCGTGTAAAAGCTTGTTGAGGTTTTCTGTATGTTTGTTTTTCGCCTGCTCATCCCATTGGAATCGCTCGCTCATAAAATCAATAACGGCATCTTTATATGTTCTTACCCAATTGATATCGAAAAATAAACGTCCCGTTCTGCGGACAAAGAAGTCAGCAGGGGTTGCAGTCATCTCTTCTTCTATACTGTATTCTGCCTCAGCAAGAATATGAACCGGAATGTTGCGTTTCGCGGCCTCATCTTTCAGCGCTTCTACCCGGTCAAAGACGCGATCTACGTTAGAGCCGTATCTGATCGCAAGCTGTTTTGCGTCTTTTTCTGATAAACCGGCTGCAATTCCTTCTTTTGTTTTCGCGGTAACGAAGGACATAAGATTTTTCGAACCGCCGACGTGCCCGCCAGAGATTGGCATGTTTTTCGTTTTACATGGTCCAAAATCCTTTTCGCCCTCTTCTTTTAAGCGATCACGGACAAGATCAACGATGTGCTCCGCCATTTTTCTGTATCCAGTCAGTTTTCCGCCGGCAATGGTGATCAGGCCTGAGTCAGATGTCCAAATCTCGTCTTTCCGTGAAATTTCAGAAGGATCTTTGCCTTCTTCATGAATCAGCGGACGCAGCCCCGCCCAGCTGGATTCG
>NZ_JBSIOT010000661.1:0-810 GCF_053613335.1 Bacillus sp. LR--39
TGCAGATACAGCTTGGTTCCGGAGAAAAGGGCTGGGTAGTCTCCTGGCTTATTACAAAGGAAGACCAGGCCAGCACAAGCTCCTCAGGAAGCAGTGACACTGTGACATCAACAGACCCCGATCTGCGGATAAGAAGCGGCCCGGGCACTTCCTACGAAGTCATCGGCAAATTCCCGCAAGGCAGCCAAGCATCTGTCATTGATAAAGATTCGGGCTGGATCAAGATATCCTATCAAAGTGCCACCGGATGGGTATCATCTGAATATGTCACATCAGGAGGCAGCAGTTCAGCGTCTGATGAGAGTGACCAAACCGAGGATTCCGGTGCGTCAACGACGGGCACAGTCGGTGTTTCTTCGCTAAATGTAAGAGCCTCCGCCTCACATGACGCGGCAATTATAACAAAACTTGATCGCGGAACGAAACTGACGGTTCTCAACGAGAAAAATGGCTGGGCTCACATTGAGGTGAACGGGCTAAAAGGCTGGGTTGCAAGCCATTACCTTTTGACTAGTTCTGTTCCAGCTGATGATTCAGCAAATGCCGGCAGTTCATCCTCCGCTAAAAAAGCCTATATTATGTACGGAGGAACGAATCTAAGAAGTGATGCGTCAACATCAGCTTCGATCGTTGAGCGCGCTGCCAAAGGAGATTCATACACCATTACCGGTTCAAAGGGAAGCTGGTATGAAATAAAGCTTGATAACGGGCAAACTGCTTATGTAGCCAATTGGGTGGTCCAAACTTCTAAAAGCGCAGAAGAAGCAGGTGAACCGCCAGTCTCTGATTCCCCGTCTGGAAACGGCTCTC
>NZ_JBSIOT010000662.1:0-810 GCF_053613335.1 Bacillus sp. LR--39
CTTGCTTTCTTCTTAATTGTTATTTTCGGGATTGTCGCAAAAATTGCCGGCATCAGCATCTTCAAGTTCCTTGCTTACATGAAGGACGAAATCTTACTGGCGTTCAGTACGTCCAGCTCTGAAACGGTTCTTCCGCGCATCATGGAAAAAATGGAGAAAATCGGATGTCCGAAAGGCATTGTTTCATTTGTCATTCCGATCGGTTACACGTTTAACTTAGACGGTTCCGTTCTCTATCAATCTATTGCCGCACTCTTTTTAGCACAGGTATATGGCATTGATTTGACGATTTGGCACCAAATTACGCTTGTGCTCGTCTTAATGGTGACATCCAAAGGGATGGCTGCCGTGCCTGGTACTTCTTTTGTTGTCTTGCTTGCAACGCTTGGCACCATCGGCGTTCCGGCTGAAGGACTTGCCTTTATTGCCGGCGTAGACCGCATCATGGATATGGCACGTACAGTTGTCAACCTGACTGGTAACGCGCTTGCTGCCGTTGTGATGTCTAAATGGGAAGGCATGTTTAATCCTGCGAAAGCAGAAACTGTTATGTCCCAATCGAAAACAGAACAAAACGCAACCATTTCTGGTTAATGAAAAGCCTGCGGGGCAAGAACCCCGCAGGCTTTTTTAATCTTTAACAAGCACAAACAACTCTGTAATCAAAACAGTATCCTCATTCAGCTCCAGTTCACCGCTTTTGATCAGTTCCGCCCATGCCATCCGATGATCCTCTTGAAACTCCTCAATTCGGTCTCCATTACCCTCTCCTTTGACTAACCTCATATCAGGCGCACCAAAGGTGGTTTC
>NZ_JBSIOT010000663.1:0-808 GCF_053613335.1 Bacillus sp. LR--39
CTTGAAAACAGCAAATGGTATTTGCGCATCATGATCGCGTTGATTTCCTTCCCGTTTCTTGCGAACTCCGTGGGCTGGATTATGACAGAAATCGGACGTCAGCCTTGGACGGTTATGGGGTTAATGACAACCGCTCAATCTGTGTCACCTAACGTAACAGCGGGCTCCTTGTTATTCTCAATCATCGCATTCGGTGTGATGTACATGATTCTTGGTGCACTGCTTGTCTTCTTGTTTATCCGTGAGATTAAAAAAGGTGCGGAGCATAGTGATCATCATGATGTTCCTGTATCAACAGATCCATTTAGTCAGGAGGTATACCATGGCATCTCTTCATGATCTTTGGTTTATACTCGTTGCTGTATTGTTTGTAGGATTCTTCTTTTTGGAGGGCGTTGATTTCGGGGTCGGCATGGCGACCCGTTTTCTTGGCCATAATGAATTAGAACGCAGAGTGCTGATCAACACGATCGGGCCGTTCTGGGACGCGAATGAAGTGTGGCTTTTGACTGGCGCAGGCGCCATTTTCGCGGCATTCCCAAACTGGTATGCAACGATGCTGAGCGGTTATTACATTCCGTTTGTCATAGTGCTGCTTGCGTTAATGGGCCGCGGGGTCGCGTTTGAGTTCCGCGGCAAGGTGGATCATTTAAAATGGGTAAAGGTTTGGGACTGGGTCGTTTTCTTCGGCAGTCTGATTCCTCCGTTTGTGCTTGGTGTGCTGTTCACGACATTATTCCGCGGGATGCCGATTGATGCCGACATGAACATTCACGCACATGTATCTGATTATATCAATGTATATTCT
>NZ_JBSIOT010000664.1:0-808 GCF_053613335.1 Bacillus sp. LR--39
CGGGTATACAAAGAACTGGAAAAGCAGCAGGAGAATCAAACGGCCGCTGAAAGAAAGGTAAACGAGATGAAACGTAAGCGCTCTCTTTATAAGAGATTGCGAGAAAAAGGAATGGGCACATATATTAATCGATATGTATAAAAAACCGTTCATACGAGAGAACGGTTTTTTATATGCGGAAAAAATCCGGATCTCAAAAGATCCGGATGCGTTCAGTCCTTCATCATTTGTAAGTGCGGAATGCCGGCATCGAGGAATTCTTTTTCAGAAAGCACGCGATACCCGTGTTTCTTGTAAAACGGCACAGCCTGTGTTTGCGCGTTTAAAATGAAACCGGAAGCGCCTCCGTCTGCCGCGGCTTTTTCGAGCGCTTCCATAATGATGCCGCCGACACCGGCTGAGCGGTGGCTTTTCAGTACGCAAATCCGCTCTAACTTGCCGTAGCCGTCCTTCATGCGCCATCTTCCGGCACCGACAGGCTTTTCACCGTCGTACACGACGATATGCTCTGACTCATTTTCAAGTTCGTCAATTTCTTCTTCAGCAGGCACGTTTTGTTCTTTGACAAAGACTTCTTCTCTTACATAGAATGCATCTTTCAGTTGTTCTTCATTTTTTGCGATAACTGCTTTCAAACATTATTCTCCTCTGCCTAGCAAGAAGGTTTCATATACTGTCCACGATCCATTTTCCAACTGGTAAAGCAAGTGGAAACGGTCAACGATTTCTTCATGCGACACTTCCTGCATTTTTAATTGTCCCAGCACATCTGAATGCTCATCGTCGGAAAGGTTTTGGCCGACCGTCA
>NZ_JBSIOT010000665.1:0-808 GCF_053613335.1 Bacillus sp. LR--39
ATTTCAGCATCTCCTGAAACTCCATCATCCCGCGGTTCGCTTTATTCAGCTCTCCGTCAAACCGGTAAGCGCGCGGATCTGATTCTGAACCGTACTCGGCGATTGTTGAGAAATCAATACTCCCCGTCAAATCGGCGATATCCTGAGATTTCGGATCAGAGGGACTGAATGTTCCAATTCCCGTACGCTTATCTTCTGAAAAGAAGATGCGCTCCACCTTCACATCCTCAATTCTTCCTCCGTACTCTTCCTCCAGCCTCATGACATTTAAAGGAGAAAGACTTCCTTCTATTCTAATGCCGTATTCTCTGTAAAAGTCATCGCGTAAATGATGGGGGATTAAATGTAGAGGGTCCTCGTGCATCGGGCAGCCTTTAATCGCATATACAGCGCCATTATCTGTCAGCGTGTACGCTTCGAGACCTTTTTTGAGCATCGTGACCAGCGTGGATTTACCGCCGCTCACAGGCCCCATCAGCAATAGAATCCGCTTTCTGACATCTAGACGTTTGGCAGCCGGATGAAAATACTCTTCCACAAGACGCTCCAGAGATTCTTCAAGCCCGAACAGCTCGCGGTCAAAAAAACTGTACTTCTTGCGTCCGTCAATTTCCTCTATCCCGCTGTCTTTTATCATATTAAAAACTCGAGAATGAGCAGATTGTGCGACCATCGGATTTTCTTTAATAATCTCCAAATAATCGGCGAAAGTTCCTTCCCATTTCAGCCGCTGCTCTTCCTCTCTGTACTGTTCAATTTTCTTTAATATATCCATAAGGACCTCCTCTATCATGTTTGATACACTATG
>NZ_JBSIOT010000666.1:0-807 GCF_053613335.1 Bacillus sp. LR--39
TCGCCATGTCCATGACGCGGTCAACACCCGCGATAATGGCAACGCCTTCAGCCGGCAGTCCTACAGCATTGGCAGTCGCCAGAAGAACTACAAGCGATCCTGAGGGTACAGCTGCAATGCCTTTACTGGTCATCACAAGCACAAGCATCATGAGCAGCTGCTGGGACAATGTCATGTCTACTTGAAAGGCCTGTGCGAGAAAAATACAAGAAACCGATAAATATAAGCTGGAGCCGTCACAGTTCAATGACAAGCCGGAGGGAACGACAAATGATACCACTCGTTTGGGACAGCCGTATTTCTCCATTCTATCCATCAGCTCAGGGAGAATGGTTTCAGTGCTGGTGGTGGAAAATGCAATTAAAAACAGATCCCATATCATTTTCAATACTTCGAAATACTTAATCTGAAAGATGAGACCGACAAGCGGAAAGAGGACAAAGAGGATCAGGAACAGGCCAAGGAATACGGTGCCAACCAGCTTAAACATAGGGAGGAGGAGTTCAATGCCATATTGGCCCACAGAAGCTGCCATCAGGGCTAACACGCCGATAGGAGCAGTGACCATGACGATTTGCGTGAGCTTGAACATAATCTGAGCGGTAGATTCAAAGAACTTCATTACTGGTTCAGAAGCTTTGCCGATACCAGCTGCGGCGACACCAAATAAAATGGCGAAGAAAATAACGGCAAGCAAATCATTTCTGGCCATGACATCAATAATGTTTGTAGGGATAATATCCAAGACCATTTGCTTGAAATCAACAACTTTGTCTGTGTAGCCTGAAAGTTCATGAATATCTTTTT
>NZ_JBSIOT010000667.1:0-807 GCF_053613335.1 Bacillus sp. LR--39
AAGTTGCCCCAACGAATACCAATTCAAGCAAAAAGACGGTAAACACGCAGTACATCAGGTCAAACCGCGGTTTTTCGCTTTTTTCATAAATTGATTGAATCAATGTAAAAGTGCCGAAGGTCAATCCCATAAAGATGACGATCGAGAGAATCACCGTCGCGGCCGTGAAGTTGATAATCGCGAAAATCATCCACAGAGCGGCGGGGACGATAAACGGAACCAGTAAAGAGCCGTACTTTGCCGTGATATCGAAAAATGAAGCTTTATACCTGAGCATAAAATTCGATACAGCCCAGCTCGCTGCCGCCATCCAAAACATGAAAGCCATGCAGTAGATAAACACAACCAAAAACACTTCCATAAACGGCACCGACACGCCGAACCCGAGAATTCTCCCCCGGCCCGCAAGCAGCTGATAAAAGTTGCCGAGCGAAAAGAAAACAGCTAAAAGCGTCATTGAAATAACGGAATACTTAAAATAAGACCGGTCATAATCAAGTGCAGTGCGCACCGGGGACTTTAAAATATCGAGCACAAAGCTGAAATAACGGAACAAAGCGGCAATCACACTCTCCATCACCGATTTGACTTTTGCTGCAGACGGATTCGTCTCCTTGCTCTTCTTCGCTTTTTTCCGGGAATTCCTCGACATCCTCGAAGCAGGTTCTTGTTCTATATCATCTTCGTTTCGTTTGTGATGTTCTTCAATCATATAAGCAACTCCTCTTCTATTCAAAAGCTTTACATAAATGAAAAGCACTTTTATAAATTACATAAGCTGTGTGAAACAGTCAAGACAAACCTCTT
>NZ_JBSIOT010000668.1:0-807 GCF_053613335.1 Bacillus sp. LR--39
CAAACATTAGCTGATCAGCCGCTGCATACGTAAGGCAAGCCGCAAACGCATCGTTGTTTCAGGATCTTTTAAGCTTTTCCCCAGCAGCTCTTCGCATTTTTCAAGGCGGTATATGACCGTATTGCGATGAACGTACAGACGCTTTGCCGTCTCTGAAATTTGGCAGTGTGTCTCTAAATAGACGGAAAGCGTATGAAGCAGGCTTTGATCCTCCTGCTGTTTTTCAGCGAGGCTCTGAAGCGTGGAGTTGTAAAATTTCTTCAAATCCTCAACCGGGAGCAAGCGCAGAAGCTCAGGCACATCTTTGGCGTGATACACCTGGATAAATGCGGTGCTTCTTGACAAATGCCCCGATTGCAGAGCATCAGAAGCTTCTGTGAAAGCGTCGGGAACATCAATGAGCTTTTGGCAGATATTGCTGATGCCAAAGGACACGGTTCGTTTAAATTGAGCGCTGACCTGTGTTTGAAACTGTTCTAAAAAGCTGATCACCGAGGCGTGCATTTCACTCCAGCTGTCTGTCGCCTCGATTAGAATAATGCCGACATTTCCTTTCATAAAGAAGTGAGGCGGAAACGGGAAGGCTGATAATTCACCTTCAAGAAATTCGAATACGCTGTCGGAAGCAAGCTGATTTTCTGTAAAACTGATTGATTCATTATTCCGATCGAGTTTGCCGGCAATGCACATGTATTTTTGATCCCAGCGCAGTTTGAATTCTTTCGCCCGGTTTTTGATTTCGTCATCTGAAGAAAAGGACCGCTCAATAAAATTGTTGAAAAACTCATTGCGGGCCCTTCGGCTGAA
>NZ_JBSIOT010000669.1:0-805 GCF_053613335.1 Bacillus sp. LR--39
GATGTCACTCTCAGGGCCTTCTTGCCGCATCCAATTGCTTAAAGCATTCTGAATAAAATGCTGCAGTGACATCAGTCCTCCTCCTCCTTGTTTGCATTCAGGTTTTGTTCAAGCGATCTGATCTGATCTCTGATGTTGGCTGCTTTTTCAAATTCCTCCTGCTGAATTAATTCTTTCAGCTCTTTTTTTAATGCTTCAATTTGTCTTCTTACATGCAGATTACCGCCGATCCGCTTTGGTATTTTACCCGCGTGGACCGTGTTCCCGCTGTGAACTTTTCTTAAAACCGGAGTGATATAGGAGTGGAAGGTTTTATAACATTCCGAACATCCAAACCGGCCGGTTTTTCGAAATTCCGGGAACGTCATATTGCATTTTTTGCATCGCAAAACCTGATCCGGCTGTTGAAAAAGCTGCGCCTCGCTGCTGTTTGTAAAAGACGAGTCAAAATTAAGCAGTCCGGATAATAAATTATGGATGGAAAATCCGCCACTTTCATTCATAGAATATGACTCGCTGTTCTCTTTCGCACATTGTTCACAGATGTGCATTTCTTTTTTTTCACCATTAATAACTTTCGTAAAGTGAAAAGTTGCCGGTCTTTCTTTACACTCTTGACATATCACGCTTCTCACCCGCTTTACTTAAATTTAAGTGACGTAAGCATGGCTTTCATCATTCTTGCTCTTAATTCGTCTCGTTCAGGCAAATCAATATATAAAACAGAACGGTCCATGACACTCACCATCAATTTCGCTTCGCTTTCTGTAATGACACCATTTTCTAACAGCCTTAAAATGATGTC
>NZ_JBSIOT010000670.1:0-805 GCF_053613335.1 Bacillus sp. LR--39
TTTATCTATACCTGTTAAATACGTTCTTTATCTTATTCATAGCAATTTGGGAAGTTCGTCGGCCTGCCAAGGCTTTGAATTGGATAATAATCGTCCTTTTTTTACCTGTCATTGGTTTCTGGCTATATCTTAGCATATCAAATCCTAAGTTTATTCATCGAAAAAGATTGACCTGTTCTAAAAATGAATCTAACAAATTACCTGAGACATTCGGTGCTTCAGCATCGGTAATTGCCAATGCTTTACGGCATTTCACTGTGAATGGGCTTCGAATGGGCCAAGTCCAAGTGTTTAACAATGGGATAGCAAAATATGATCAACTCCTTGTATCCCTGCAAAAAGCCCAAGAAACCATTGATCTGGAATATTTCATCTATCGGAACGACCAAATTGGTAATCGAATCACAGAACTGCTAATCGAAAAAGCATTAAATGGAGTGCAGGTTCGTTTTATGAGAGATAGCTTGGGGAGTTATAAATTCCCGCGTGAAAAAATCCGGCAGATGGTTGAAGCAGGGATAGAATGCAGGACAATATTTCCTCTGCGATTTCCCGGGATTTTGTCCAATTGGAATTATCGGGATCATTGTAAGATTGTGACGATTGACAGAAAGGAATCCTTTACTGGCGGTATGAACGTTGGGTATGAATATACAGGATTAAAGCCAGACGTAGGATTTTGGAGGGACACTCATTTGCAAATTATAGGGGAAGCAACAGGCGACTTGCAGACTGTTTTTGATGTTCATTGGGAAATCGCTGTGCCGGAAAGGATAAAATCAAAAACAAATTTGAAAACAAAATC
>NZ_JBSIOT010000671.1:0-805 GCF_053613335.1 Bacillus sp. LR--39
GCGGTTTTTAAATTCTGTTCAGCACGAACTGCTGTCTTTGATCACAAGGAGCCGTTCAGCCAGCCGTTTGCATTCCGACAGAGGCAGCGTCTGATCAAACGATACTTCAAAAACGGTCTGGATCGCTTCGCCCAGCCGCTCTGCATCGTCTTCCGTATAGACGGCCTGAACGATTTCGGCCGCTTCCGTTTCATAAAAATCGGGTCCGGCTTGAAACGGATCCCATTCCTTTATGATGTGTATGATTTGTGCTGCTGCCTGACTTTCTTTCATCATGATCACCGCTTCATATTAATGTTTCAAAGGCTATTGTATCACAACATGCCGGCTTGTCGATAAGGAAAACCGCAGGCTAACGGCCGGCTTTTCCCCGCTTCCCCCTCCAGGCGATCAGCAGCAGCCCGATGCCGTTGACGAGAATCAATCCAAAGACGGTATTTCCGAGGGGCGCCCAGCCGTTTTCCCCCGTCAGCATCACTGACAGCACGACCTTTCTGATCAGCGTCACATTCAATACCGCAAGCCCCCACCCTAAGGAGCGCTTCCAAAATGCCGTGCCAATCAACACGAGAAAACCCATCATGAAAGCGAGCGTGACCACGGCTGAAAGCGGGTTGGACAAAAGCATTAGCTCGTAATCCAAAACGGCCTGCATCTCCGGATTGATCCGCTCGGGGACGGGAAACCAAACCATGCTGCTCGTCATCAGCAAAAAAGTAATGATGACACCTTTCCAAGACCGCCTATAACAAAAGTACGCGAGCGCCACCAGAAAGAGCGGGCGTATATACCAGCTCATTGGGTT
>NZ_JBSIOT010000672.1:0-804 GCF_053613335.1 Bacillus sp. LR--39
TCTCCATTTCATTAGCGTTCCCTATAATGCCAATTCAATTGAAACAGACCTTCTCTTTATGTGATGTCTTGGTGATGATTTCCCTGCCTTCAATATAAAGCCAGACCGGGTCAGAGTCAATAAACCGCGTAAATAATAAAACATCCCCATTCTCAAGAAGAAAGAGGATGCAGCTTCCAAAGCAAAACAGGCAAAGTGACAATGCTCAGCATCGTACTGATAAAGGTCGCACTCGAAACAACTTGGACAGCCATTGCAATAGCAATGTGAAGTCTAGCCGTTTTCTGTATGATATAGGAAATGGCGAAAATACAGAAACTCCATAAGGCACCTCCACTATACAATTTACTTTTATTTCACATAAACGTTTCAATTCCGCTTTTGTTTAAAAAACCCGTCAATTCAGGCGGGTTTTTTGGGAATTATTTTTTATATTGAATATGATAAATATCACGCCGTCTGTCTTTTAGCTGGCGCACTGTACCGTTTTGGCGCTGTCTTCTGAGAATTTCCAGGTCAACATCGCCGATGACGACCATTTCAATATTCGGGTTTGTTTCGCCGACAATGCCGTCTCGAGCGAATTCAAAATCAGACGGGGCAAAGATGCCTGACTGGGCGTATTGGATATCCATGTTTTCCGTTTGCGGAAGGTTTCCGATCGTTCCAGAGATAACCGTATAAATTTGATTTTCAACCGCTCTAGCCTGCGAACAGTATCTGACACGCAGATAGCCTTGACGGTCTTCTGTACAAAATGGCGTAAAGATGATTTTGGCTCCTTTATCAGCCGCAATCCGGGCA
>NZ_JBSIOT010000673.1:0-802 GCF_053613335.1 Bacillus sp. LR--39
GTATCATCTGGTGTTCTTCTGATAATGAAAAATTCATTGCTTCTCCCCCATTTTCAGATCAGCGCCTAAAACGGATTGAGCCAGAAGCTCGACGACGTCGTACGTTTTGACTTGGTCTTCAGCTTCCATCGCCTTTGTGCCGTCCCCAAGCATTGTGAGACAGTACGGACAGCCGGAACTGATCACCGATGGGTTGACTGCGAGCGCTTGCTCTGTCCTGGCGACGTTAATCCTGTTGCCTGTTTCTTCCTCCATCCACATTAATCCCCCGCCAGCTCCGCAGCACATGCCGGTTTCCCGGTTTCTCTCCATTTCAACAAGCTGCACGCCCGGAATGCCTTTCAAAATCTCTCTCGGCGGATCATAGACTTCATTGTACCGGCCCAAATAGCATGAATCATGGAAGGTAATCGTCTCATGAAGCGGGTGCTGCGGCTTTAATTTTCCGTTTTTCACAAGCTCGGCCAGCACTTCTGTATGATGATAAACCTCGCCTTCAAATCCGAAATCCGGATATTCGTTTTTAAATAAATTGTATGCATGGGGATCGATCGTAACGATTTTTTTGACATCATTTTTTTCAAATTCAGAAATATTCTTCTCAGCCAGCTCTTGGAACAAAAATTCATTTCCGAGGCGGCGCGGCGTGTCTCCTGAATTTTTTTCTTTATTGCCGAGGATCGCGAAGGACACGCCCGCGTGATTGAGCAGCTTGGCAAAGGAAATTGCGATTTTCTGGCTTCTGTTGTCGTAAGACCCCATGGAGCCTACCCAGAAAAGGTACTCAAATTCTTTTCCTTCT
>NZ_JBSIOT010000674.1:0-802 GCF_053613335.1 Bacillus sp. LR--39
AGAAATGGGGTGAACAGCATATGTTTAAAAAAATCATCAAAACGATTAAGTACCTCTCAAGCAGTTCTAGTGACCGATATCGCAGACACCGGCATTACAGCAGCAGCCGGCGCAGACATTATCGCAGCTACAGCAGCTCGGGCAAAAGAAGACACTACGACCGTTATGGCGGCAGTCATCGTTACAAACGCCGGAGCTACAGCAGCAGTTAATCCAAAAAAGTTCTTGTTCCGCTTTTGGGACAAGGGTTTTTTTATGTGACCGATTGAATGGCCCGGTTTAGATCCTCGCGAATGGAAGCGGTGTGCTGATACTCTTCCTCAATGCCCAATAATCTTTTCAGCAGCAAGGTTACTTCCTTTGTCAGTGTTAATTCCTCCAGCCAAGTGCCGTTTTTCTTCTTTTTTCCTTTATATTGAGAGTACAGCAGGAATAACAGCGTTTCTCCGAGATCGAAGAAGTCATCCTGTTTTCGTACCTTTATTTCCTCCATTTCTTCAGGAGTCAATTGTTTGGCAAGGCCGAAATCGATGAGGCAGAGCCTGCCATCATTGATGATGATATTAGGCGTTCTGATGTCGCTGTGGAAGATAAGGCGATCATGCAGGTATTCTATAATCTCAAGCAGCTGCGAAATCAGTTGTAATGCCATAAGCTCTGTGAACGGCTGTTTTCGAAAAAATAATAATTCTTCTATATTCTCTCCCTCAATGAACTGCATGACATAATAAGCCTGTCCGTCTATGATGAACTCATCTATGAAGCCCGGAATTTGCGGGTGGTGAATGCTATTGAGCAGTTT
>NZ_JBSIOT010000675.1:0-802 GCF_053613335.1 Bacillus sp. LR--39
TTGCTGTTTTCAAGCTTTTTGCGGCGGTTTAACCAAAGGCCGCCTAACGCAGCAAGAATCATGACAACACCTGCTCCTACCATGATGCGGAAGCTCCAGAATGTCGTTTTCACTGGCGGAATGTAGTCGCCTTTTCCGTATATTTTTTCGTACTCAGCCTGAAGGGTTTTCATCCCTTTGACACTTCCGCTGAATTTCTGATAAGCCAAGTAGCTCAAGGCATAAGGAACTTTGATTTCATTTGAGCTTTTTTCATTTTTTGTATCGATCGTCGCAAAAGCGGTCCAAGCAGCAGGGTCACCGCTGTCTTCCCATAGACCTTCACTGGCAGCCATTTTCATCGGCTGTGATTCCATCAAGTGCTCAGCCTGCATGTGTCCGCTAAGGCCGACGCCAAGACCGGCACAAAGGCCGACGATCATTGCGAGTTTAAAAGATTGCTTAAAGAACGGCACTTCTTTTTTCTTCAGCAGTTTAAAAGCACTCACTCCGGCAATAAAGAAAGCTCCAGTGGCAAGCGCACCAAAAATAACGTGCGGGAATTCAACCCAAAGCTGAGGGTTTGTAATCAACGCGCCAAAATCATTCATTTCCGCGCGGCCGTTTTTGATCGTAAAGCCGACCGGCTCCTGCATAAAGGAGTTTGCTGTTAAAATCCAGAAAGATGACATGATCGTTCCGAATGATACGAGCCATATGCAGAGCGCGTGAATTTTCTTCGGCAGGCGGTCCCAGCCAAAAATCCATAATCCGATAAAAATAGATTCCATGAAAAACGCCAATAATGCTTCAATCGCAAGAG
>NZ_JBSIOT010000676.1:0-802 GCF_053613335.1 Bacillus sp. LR--39
AGCTCAACACTGGAAAAGTCAGTATCTTTAAATTGAAAAATGTGCTGAACATCATACGCATGGCCAAAGTTTAAATCAAGGTCAACTTCCTTGACCTTTTTCACAGCAGAATCAATCCAGTCAAACAGCTTGGCTCCTAAAGACGGCTTGCCGCTTTCTTTTTTTGCCGTTGTAAATGGCTCTTCCTCGTCATGAACGTGAACTGAGAGCGCTGTGATTTTCTCTTCTTTTTCCTTGTAGTCGCTGTCAAGCTTTTCAATCAGTGTCAAAGCTTCTTGTGCTGTAAGCTTTCCTTCCTCAACAAGCTTAAGGATTCGTTCCTTTTCTTGCATCATTACGATCTCCTCCCCATTGTCTACTTATGCTGCACGCAGGACCTTAATGCCCTGAATCACATTCCAAATGATAATGCCAATGACAACCAAGAAATAAATAACCGCTCCCCCAATGATTACAAATACAGGAAGCAAGCTGTCTCCATCAATCGCAACGGCTCCGCCAAGTAAAGCAATAAAAAGGAACAGCCAGCCGACAAACGGAACTATGTGAGAAATAAGAGAGCGTATCGCATGGCGTTTTGTTTCTTTCTCATTTACAACAAAATAAGCGACAATCGGCACAATGATTGGCGCAATAAACACACTGAAATAACAAAGTGATGCAATAATAGCTTGATTACGGTTCAATTCATTCCACACTCCTATTGTGAATTGTCCATGACAAAAGATCAGGGACGTTTTACTTATTTATACGTTTAAAATCTCTTCAGGTTTCAAATTCATTCTTTAGACATGCTCCGATT
>NZ_JBSIOT010000677.1:0-801 GCF_053613335.1 Bacillus sp. LR--39
CCGGTAACAAAAATCACATCCACATCAAGTGAATGGGATTTGATCAAATCAGCAAGCTCGTAGCCAGACATATGGGGCATCTCGATATCGGCAAGCAGCAGATCAATGTCTCCGTTCTTTACCCGCCTGTAGGCTTCCTTCGCTGAATCGGTGGAAAAGACAATTTCGACGTCCTGCATTCTGGACACGATCGCTTCTAACTTCTCTAAATCTACTCGATAATCATCTACAAGTCCGACTTTTACCATTATCATTCCCCTAGTTACATAGAATCATCTTTATTCTATCCCATTTCGCGACATAAAAAGAACTCTTCGCGACAACTTTATCCAACTAATCCAGCTTTTCGTATATAGTCATTACTAGAAATAAAGATAAGGGAGATTGTGACATGATTACACTGACCGATTGCAGCCGCAGGTTTCAGGATAAGAAAAAAGTAGTCAAAGCGGTGCGAGATGTAAGTTTAACAATTGAAAAAGGAGAAGTTGTCGGCATTCTCGGAGAAAACGGTGCCGGCAAAACCACGATGCTGAGAATGATTGCTTCCTTGCTTGAACCATCACAGGGTGTAATCACAGTAGACGGCTTTGACACGGTCAAGCAGCCGGCCGAAGTCAAAAAAAGAATCGGTGTCTTATTCGGAGGAGAAACCGGGCTTTACGACAGGATGACCGCTAAAGAAAATCTCCAATACTTCGGCAGGCTGTATGGGCTGAACCGCCACGAGATCAAAGCAAGAATAGAAGATTTATCGAAACGGTTCGGCATGCGCGATTATATGAACCGGAGAGTGGGCGG
>NZ_JBSIOT010000678.1:0-801 GCF_053613335.1 Bacillus sp. LR--39
TGGGACATGTCGGAGATGACGGCCATCGTTTGGCGGCCGACATTGTTTCCGATGCGGACCATTGCTTTTGCAAGGTTGACTGCATCTTCATCGGTTTTCATAAATGCGCCGGCGCCCGTTTTGACGTCAAGGACAATCGCATCCGCCCCTGCGGCGATTTTCTTGCTCATGATCGAGCTGGCAATCAGCGGGATCGAATTGACCGTGCCTGTCACATCGCGAAGGGCGTACAGTTTTTTGTCAGCAGGCGTCAAGTTTCCGCTTTGGCCGATAACGGCGACCTTGTCGCGGTTGACGAGCTCGATGAATTCATCTTTGGAAAGTTCCACGTGAAACCCTTTGATCGCTTCGAGCTTGTCAATTGTTCCCCCTGTGTGTCCGAGGCCGCGTCCCGACATTTTGGCGACGGGTACGTCGAGAGCCGCGACAAGCGGTGCAAGTACGAGCGTCGTCGTGTCGCCGACGCCTCCTGTTGAGTGTTTGTCGACCTTGATACCTTCAATCGCGGAAAGGTCGATCGTTTCGCCTGAGTTGACCATCGCCATCGTGAGATCGGCCCGCTCTCTGTCCGTCATGTCCTGAAAATAGATGGCCATCGCCAGAGCGCTCGCTTGATAGTCAGGAATGCTGCCGTCGGTGTAGCCTTTAATGAAAAATTGAATTTCTTCTGTTGTCAATTCTTCTCCATTTTGTTTTTTTGTGATGATATCAACCATTCTCATTGTGATCACCAGTCCTTTTTTCAATGTTTATCAATAGATCAATCCTACAACGGTCGCTGTCAAGAAACTGACGAGCGTT
>NZ_JBSIOT010000679.1:0-800 GCF_053613335.1 Bacillus sp. LR--39
ACACGTATCGCAGCATACCTTTTCACATAGCGGCCTTTTTAAGCTTGCAGAGACACTCCTGTTTTCTGCGGGCTTTTTCTTTTGGATAAAAAAGACCTCCCTTATACCTTTTCATAAGCCTTTACTGTGTGGCTTGGCTTCACTTGAAACACAACATCTTTCGGACCCGTTGTTTGAAATGGACCCCAGAGGCTCTCCGGAGCGGGCGGGTTTCCGCCCATCATTGGCGCCCGTATTGAAACACAGCCAAGCTTATAAAAAAAAGAACCAGGAGCTGGTTCTTGATCATAGCGCCTGAGAGGGCTGCCAATAACATCTCGACAGCCCCAAGCGCCTTAAAAATTTCATTATTTATTCCCATCAGCTGAGGCACGCTTGCCAATTCCAAACACATAATAGCTGGCGGCAACAACCGCAAGGAAAATAACCCCGACAATCAGAGACACGCGTGTGTCATTGTTGAACCACATGCCCACCAATACCATAAGAAGGAAACCAATCGTCAAATAGTTCGTCACTGGGGCGAAAGGCATTTTGAACGGATGTTTGTCAATTTCAGCTCCTTTTGCTTTTCTGAATCCGATATGGCTGAGCAGAATGACAAACCACGGAATCATCCCCGGGAGCACGCTCGCACTGTATACATACACAAAAATATTAGGCGGCGCAATATAATTTAAAACGACGCCGATTGCCAAACCGATCAAGACGGCAATGGTCCCGTATAACGGCACGCCATTTCTGGAAATCTTCGTAAAGAATTTTGGCGCTTGGCCGTTTACTCCCAATGTATAAAGCAT
>NZ_JBSIOT010000680.1:0-800 GCF_053613335.1 Bacillus sp. LR--39
GGATGGATGGTATCACTCATGCAATTTGCGAGTCTGCCTTCCACTTTTCTGACACCAGTTTTAGCTGACCGTGTGAAACAGCAGCGCGGTATCGTTGCGGCGCTGGCCTCAGTTTATCTGATCGGCCTTTGCGGATTATTAGCGGGCGGAAGCCATACATTGCTTGCCATCTGGATGATCATTATCGGTATCGGGCAAGGCTCCAGCATTAGTCTGGCGCTCACTTTGATTGGTCTCCGCAGTGAAAATGCCCAACAGGCCGCTGCGCTGTCAGGCATGTCTCAGTCATTCGGCTACCTGCTGGCAGCAGTCGGGCCAATCTTTGTCGGCTATCTCTTTGACCAGACGCATTCATGGACGATGCCGATAGTGCTTCTCATTGCTGCCCTGATCGTAATGGGAGCAGCTGGACAGAGAGCCGGACGAGATCGATACATTTTTCAGTCAGAAAAACAAAGAAATTCAGCATAAAAGCGGGGAAAATATCTCCGCTTTTTTCTTTGAATATTTATTGTTTATTCATAAGTTTTTCATATTTGTTTTTTACAATGAGACACCATAAAGAGGTGAAAAACGATGAAAACCAAACGATTCGACGCAGCCCTTATTCTTATTTTGCTGGCAGCAGCTTTTTTGAATACGTATCACATTTGGCAGGATGATACAGCGAACCAGTACTATTTGGCGGCTGTAAAAAGCATGACGCAAAGCTTCCATAATTTCTTTTATGCGTCATTTGACCCTTCTGGATTTGTGACAGTAGATAAGCCTCCTGTCGTGTTATGGATTCAAACGATTTT
>NZ_JBSIOT010000681.1:0-800 GCF_053613335.1 Bacillus sp. LR--39
GTATTACGTAAAAACAGCAAAAAGGAGCTGCTTTTTATGCTGACACACGACCTACATGAAAAAATAAAGCAATACATTTCCATTTATGCTGAATTAAAATCAAAATTAAAATGGAAAGTTTCACACGATCAGATATTAATGCTCATTTCTTCTGCATATATTGTGAATAAAAGAGAGTTTGATTTTCAGCGCTTTTATGATTTGAGCAGCTATATCAAATCAAACATCGGCAGCTTCTCAACACTCAATTCACACCACCGCTTTACTGTTGCATCTATTCTGGACATTCATTTTCAGCATGAGGCAAAACAAACATTTCATACTTTTATCGATGTATACAATGAAATGGTGAAGCTAGGATATAAGCGGGATATGTTCACATACCTTTCCGCTCTGATCTTGCTCACCGGCAAATCTGAAACGACAAACCAAAAAGAACAGATGAACATGGGGCTAGCAGTTTATCAGCAGATGAAGAAAAATCATTATTTCCTCACTTCAACTCAGAATGTTCCGCTCGCCGTACTGCTTGGAGAAAACGGAAAAGGTTTGCAGGCGCTACAGAAGGCGGAAACATGCTATCAACTGCTGGCGGCCAACGGCTTTAAAAAAGGACAGTACTTACATCAGGTCAGCCATATTCTGGCCTTGCAAAGTGAAAAAGAGCCCGAAATGCTTGTTTCCGCTTGCAAACAGATATATCAATCGATCACTGATGTCAAAAAACCAAAGGATTATCATTATCCAGACCTTGCTCTCCTCACATTTCTGGAAGAGCCAGATATCAAAACCGTTTTGTG
>NZ_JBSIOT010000682.1:0-799 GCF_053613335.1 Bacillus sp. LR--39
GCTGGTGCATTAACGGGGAGTGTTTTTGCCCAGTTATTAACGGCATTTGCTGCTGCGGTATTGCCGTATTTAATTGTTGCATTGCCGGTTGGAAACTTTGAAGTTGTTTTTGGTGTGAATATATGGGAAATGTTCCCTTCCCCGGAGGTGTATTTCTCTCTGACGAGCAATTTATTATATCTTGTGCCCATTGGTTATGTTGCAAGTGACTGGCTTATCGATAGTAAATATATTTTAATGATTCCAGCTGCCATGAGCATTCTGTTTTACTTGATTGGTTTGATAAGCTTCAAAAAGCATCCCAGTGAACGAAACGGACACTTTTTCTTATGGAACAGATTAGACCGTCCGGTGCAAATTCTGGTTATGGCTTTCGGCATCCTTGGATTTGGTTTATTTGGATACTATACCGGACATTCCATTATTGGTTATATTTTGGGTATGATCATTGGGGCAGTGGCTGGATTCTTTGTGAGCTACTTCTCTATTTATAAGAAAACAAAAGTGTAAGAAATGCCATAGGTTTGGAGGGAAGTGAGTTGCCGGATTCCGGACTGCTTTACAAAGAGTGGCGGCAGAATAAAGTCGCCTTAGTTATCACCATTTTGGTTTTTATATTGGGTAATCCATTATCAATTTTAAATATGTATCTCATCTATCAACGCTGTGTCACTGGAAAAGAAAATTGGGTCAGCCCCTGCGTATTCAGCGTTGATTATTTAAACAGCTCATTTATCTCATTGTTTTGGATTTGGGGAGTCGTTTTGGCGGTCAGCCAGCTAGGGATTGAACGAAGCAA
>NZ_JBSIOT010000683.1:0-799 GCF_053613335.1 Bacillus sp. LR--39
GCAGGCTTTTATATTCGGCATCCGTCCAGAACGCTTTTGAAGAGACAAGTTCTGCAGCGTCTCTTCTTGCCGTTTCCAGCGCGCGGTAGTCGTGAACCATGTCGGCGACTTTAAACTCCGGCATCCCGCTCTGTTTCTTGCCGAAAAAGTCCCCGGGCCCTCTGAGTTCAAGATCTTTTTCAGAAAGCTCAAAGCCGTCCGTCGTCTCAGACATGATGCTCATGCGCTCTTTTCCCGTCTCAGATTTCGGGTCTGCCATCAGGATGCAATACGACTGGTGATCGCCCCGTCCGACCCGGCCGCGAAGCTGATGCAGCTGGGAAAGACCGAACCGGTCGGCATCATAGATCAGCATGACCGTCGCATTCGGAACGTTTACCCCGACTTCAACGACGGTTGTGGAAACGAGAATCTGGCATTCGTTTTTGCTGAACTGCCTCATTACCTGTTCTTTCTCGTCATTTGACAGCTTTCCGTGCATGAGACCGATCTGCCATCTTCCCCTGAAGGCATGAGTCAGCATGCTGTGCACATCAATTGCATTTTGAACGTCGAGCTTGTCCGACTCTTCAATCAAGGGACAGATCACATACGCCTGTCTGCCTTTTTTCAGTTCTTTATCGATAAACGCGAGAATCCGTTCGAGCATGTCGTGCTTTACCCAATACGTCTCGATCCGCTTTCGCCCAGCCGGCATTTCATCGATGACGGACACATCCATTTCCCCGAAAACCGTGATCGCCAGTGTTCTCGGAATCGGCGTCGCCGTCATAAACAAGACATCGGGATCTTTCCCTTT
>NZ_JBSIOT010000684.1:0-798 GCF_053613335.1 Bacillus sp. LR--39
ATAAGGACTGGCGAATCGTATTCATCGCGATTCTCGCGTCCCTGCTGTACGCTTTTCTCTTTGGTTTAGGCTTGCGTTTATCCTGCTCAAGCATTTTGACGACACGGTCTTCGGTTTGTTTTACATTTAAACTCTTTTCAATGACTTCATGCAGCAGCTTGACCTGAAGGTCGGGCTGTTTCAACGGTATGAGCGCTCTTGCGTGGCGCTCTGAAATTTCTTTTTTCAAGATCGCTTCCTGCACCTCTTCCGGAAGCTTTAACAGTCTGAGCTTATTGGCGATTGTTGACTGGCCCTTTCCAAGCCTTTGTGCAAGGGCTTCCTGCGTCAAATCGTGAAGCTCTAAAAGCCTTGCATAAGCATGCGCCTCTTCAATCGAAGATAATTCTTCCCTCTGAAGGTTTTCGATAAGAGCGACAGAAGCGGTCTCTGTATCTGAAAAATCCTTAATAATAGCGGGAACCTTCTCCCAATCGAGCGTTTGAACCGCCCGCCAGCGCCGCTCTCCGGCTATGAGTTCATATTGGCCTTCCCGCTCTGTTTTTCTGACGACAATCGGCTGGATAATGCCGTGTGTATGAATGGTTGCAGCTAATTCTTTAATTTTTTCTTCTGAGAAAATGGTGCGCGGCTGAAAACGGTTAGGAATTATATCGCCTACTGTAATCTCTTGAATTTCTTCTTTATTCGTATCATGTTCAGCAATCTCTGCTTCTTCTTCCTTGTCGCCAAGTCCGAACAGACGAGAGAATGAATGCTTGATGTACCTACACCACCTTTAAACACTGCCATTTTTAT
>NZ_JBSIOT010000685.1:0-798 GCF_053613335.1 Bacillus sp. LR--39
TTCATCATGCAGTTGTAGACGCTGTAGTCCAGAACAAGCGGGGTCCCAGCATGCTCTTCAAAAATGTCGGACAGGCTCGTTTTTGAAAAATGATCCAGAACGTGCTGCAAAGGATTTTCCCATTGAAAAATCCGCTTGATTTCCTTCATCATTTCTCCCTGATCCGTTCCCCCGCTGACGAGGAACTCAGGCTCACCCGCATGGCCTAACGCCTGTACCTTTACAATACATACGTCCCCCGCTTGATTTCTGATTGGCACACGGACTTCCCTCGCCTCTCGATCAACAGCATTGAGGGGGTCTAAAGACAGCCTGTCCAGCACGCGGTCAAAATGATACGGAGGCGTGACAGATACTTTTTCCTTCCACATGAGATCCACCCCTTTTCCCTTTTTTGTTCAGTATAACATGCCGCTTGAATTAGGCAGAGAGTACCGTATACTTTTCTCATAAAGACCGCATGATATAATGGCAGGTGGAGGGTTGTTTATGATCAACATTACCGCAATCACAACAGAGCATCAGCTGCTGAAAAATATACCGATCGAACGAGTGGAACAGCCTGATATTGCATGGTACTGGGTTGATTTTTACGGCCCGGAGGATACGGAAACGGCGTTATTGAGAGATTTTTTTCATTTTCACCCGCTTGCCATTGAGGATTGCTTCCAGCATATGCAGCGGCCGAAGCTTGACCATTATGACGGCTATCGTTTTTACGTGATTCATGCGCTGAATAAGGAAACACTTGAGACGGAGGAAGTCGATATCTTTCAAGGCGAAAAATTTGTCGTCACC
>NZ_JBSIOT010000686.1:0-797 GCF_053613335.1 Bacillus sp. LR--39
ATCCGCTCTTGGCCATTACGCCGGTTGTGCCGATTATTGCTATATCGAGTGTGCTGAGGGGATACTTTCAAGGAAAACAGAATATGAACCCGCTTGCTATGTCACAAGTCCTTGAACAGGTCGTCCGCATTTCACTCGTGGCTGTCTGCACAACGATTTTTCTCCCTTACGGAATTGAATATGCTGCAGCGGGGGCAATGCTATCCTCAGTGGCAGGGGAGCTGGCATCACTTCTTTATTTATTCGTTTGCTTTAAGTATAAAAAGACAATTAAAATCAGAAAGCATTTTTTCCAGTCAATTAAAAACGGAAAACAAACCTTTACCCAATTAATGAGCGTGTCCCTTCCAACGACCGGGAGCCGCTTTATCGGAAACCTCTCTTGGTTTTTCGAGCCAATCGTCGTCGCTCAAAGCCTTGCCATCGCCGGTGTGGCAACAGTTGCCGCAACAAAGCAATACGGGGAACTGACCGGCTTTGCCATGACGCTGCTGACTCTGCCCAGCTTTATTACATATTCTTTGTCGACCGCGCTTGTTCCTGCGATCAGTGAAGGAATGGAGCAGAAAAAATTGCAGGTGGTGGAATACCGCTTGGAACAGGCGATGCGTCTCTGTCTGCTCAGCGGAGGCATTTCAGTTGTTATTTTATTTGTATTTGCAGATGAGCTGATGAGAGTGATGTACGGTTCCTCAGGCGCAGCTGTATTTATAAAAGTAATGGCCCCATTTTTTCTGCTTTATTATTTCCAAGGCCCGCTTCAAGCTGTGCTGCAGGCGCTTAATTTGGCTGGAGCT
>NZ_JBSIOT010000687.1:0-797 GCF_053613335.1 Bacillus sp. LR--39
CCGCATTCACCGTATGCTGAAGGATACCCTCGCCAAAGCGCGGCGCCTTATGCAGCACATATTCCGCCATCTCGGCCGCTGTTTCCAAATACACGTCATCACCCGTCACCTTGTGGAGGAACAAAAGCGTATGCCCGATGGAAACTCCGTTGATTGAAAGCGGCGGCAGCCCATCCTCCAGCTGTTCATCCACCCACGTTTTTAACAGATTGATATATTCCTCGTTTTCCGTCGCTTCATAGGCCTCCGCCACGCCGTAAAACGCGACGCCGCCCGGCCAATCCCACGCAAAATCCATCTGAAATGTCCGTTTCACGATCCGGTCAATAACCGACGTCACCTTTTCTTCATCAAAGATAAGCTGTGCCATCTGCAACACTCCTTTTTATTTTAATCCGGTCGTACTGATGCCCTGAACGATATATTTCTGAAACAAAAAGAATACAAGAATCACAGGCAATAACGAGACGGCCGACATGGCAAACATCGCGCCCCAGTTCGAAGCCGACTCTGTATCGAGAAAAAGCTTCAGCGCAAGTGAAACAGGGTAAAGCTCCGGCTTATTCAAATACAAGAGCGGCTGAATCAGCTCCTCCCACTTCCAATAGAAGGAGAAAATCGCAGACGTCGCAAGCGCGGGGGCAATCAGCGGGAGAATGATTCGCCAAAAGCAGGCAAAGCGCCCGCATCCGTCGATTCGCGCGGCTTCATCCAGCTCCTCGGGAATCGTCCGGATAAACTGGATCATCAGAAAGATAAAAAACGCATGCCCGAAAAATTGCGGAACGACAATTGGT
>NZ_JBSIOT010000688.1:0-797 GCF_053613335.1 Bacillus sp. LR--39
CTCTTATTAGAGTTGCTTTTTTTACTGGAACTAGAACTTGAAGAAACAGTACCGGACACCTTTAATTTCTGCCCAGCACGAATTAAATCGCTGCTTAGTCCGTTTAATTTTTTCAGTTCCTGCACCGTCATTTTAAACTCATTTGCGATCAGCCAAAGTGAATCTCCGCTTTTCACTGTGTAAACAGAACTTCCGCTCTTCTTGGTTGTTGAGCTTGAAGTAGATGAAGAAGTGCTGGATTTGCTGCCTGGAATAGTAAGCGTCTGGCCGATCGACAGAACAGTAGTCGAAAGATGATTGGCGGATGTGAGGGCCGCCACACTTGTGTTATAGGTTTGGGCCAGTTTCCATAAAGAATCTCCGCTTTTGACCTTAATCGTTGCTGCTTCAGCTGGTGTCACTGCTAAAGTTGTGCCGACAATCGCAGATGCTGTCAGCCCTGCTGCTAATTTCTTTTTCATCTTAGCTCTCCTTTTTCCCCCAATGATTTTGCATTCGCTGTTTCTTTTTTATATCGGCACATTTGTCTCATCGTTTTGCCTTTTTATAAAAATAGCCAAATTATCTTAACAATAAGGGGGAAAAAGGGCATAAAAAAGAAGGAATCTTGATCTATTCCTTCATTTTTAAAAGCTTCATGATATCTTCTTTGTTTTTGACGAGGTCGCGCAGTGTGTATTTGTCTAAAACTGCGAGGTAGGCCAAAAGCGCTTCATTCAGCACATGTTTTAAGCCGCAAACCGGGGAAATAACACAGAGATTCTTATTCGCATCAAAACATTCAACAATATTAAAAT
>NZ_JBSIOT010000689.1:0-796 GCF_053613335.1 Bacillus sp. LR--39
AGCGCACAGTTCGTCTAGCCCTGAGTCAGCCGTAAATGAAAGAACGACCGCTCTCTCTATATGTTCAAGTCCAATGAAGGCCTCTTCAATTTCTTTCAATTCGATTCTGTAGCCGCGGATTTTCACCTGATCATCCGTCCGCCCTAAAAATTCAATCTCCCCATTCGGAAGACGGCGGACGAGATCCCCCGTCCGGTACATGAATGTGCCCGGTGTGTAAGGATTTTCGATAAACTTCGCAGCCGTAAGTTCCCGGTTGTTCACATATCCTCTTGCAAGCCCGCTTCCCGTAATATACAGCTCGCCTGCCGCTCCCGCGGGAACAAGCCGGCGGGAAGCGTCCAATACCAGTGCTCCGGCGCCCGAAATCGGCCGTCCAATCGTCGGGCGCTCGGCGAATTGCCGGATCATGCCCGGTTCGACCGGTTTAGCGATGGCACCGATCGTCGTTTCCGTCGGCCCGTAATGATTGATGAACCGGGTGTCCGGATAGCGGGAATGGAACCGTTCGACATCTTTCGGATTGATTTTTTCTCCCCCTAGTACAATCAGTCTCAATGACTGAAGCCCCTTTGCCAAAGCGAAGCTTTGCGGCTGAACGACCGTATGGAACAGCGACGGCGTCAGCTTGATATATGTGATCCCTTGTTCACCGATATAATGAATAAATGTCTCCGGTTCTGTATACGTTTCTTTCCGGACGATATGGAGCTCTCCTCCGGCGAGCAGCACCGGGAAAAGGCTCGTGTAGCCGAGATCGAACGCATAGGAAGACAAAAGCATCGTTTTATCCGAA
>NZ_JBSIOT010000690.1:0-796 GCF_053613335.1 Bacillus sp. LR--39
TGTAAAATGTCCTTCGATACTTTATTATAATCCATATGAGTACCTCCTCTTTGGGGGAATCTGCCGGACTGAAGGTGGCCGCCTTCACCCGGCTTTTTTTATTGGCCTGCTGCCGAAAGAATCCTCGAAATCTCACATCACCTCCTTATTTTGGGTATAAAAAAAACCTAAATTACGCCGGCTTAAACGGGACAATGCCCCAGAAAGCTGTACGCAACTTAGGTTTTGCCTGCAAAAGCAGTAACAATCCTTAAGAAACTTGCTGATATTAGTTTGTAACTATACTTTAGCACCCGTTTTTGTTCATGTCAACGCTTTCATTACAAATGTCTCATAAAAAATAGAATACATGAAAACTAAAAACTAAGACTTTATACCTTCATTTCTTCGTTTTCTAGCTTTCGCCGCCTTTTTCATAAGCAATGCAGGGTTTCGCCTTGCTTTCCTTCGCGCCGCCGGCTGTACAACTGCTTCTTTCGGTTCCTGCTGCTTATGAAGAATGAATCCGGCAGCCATAAACGGAATCCCTGATAAGTTCGTGAAAATGTTTTTAATGCCCATCGCTAAAATAAAAGATCCCCATGGAGAAAACGGATCTTTTTTGATTTTTACGTAAGCGGCGATTTCCAAGGCAATAAAAATGATCGACTGTGCTAATATCACTATCAGCAAGCCCAAAATGAACAAGAGGCCCAAATTAAATAATGTGCCTGAGTAGAGCATCAATTTCAGCGCAGCTACGAAAGTTCCAGCCTCCATATATCCGTCCGTGACATTTGGATTCCAAACAGCATAA
>NZ_JBSIOT010000691.1:0-793 GCF_053613335.1 Bacillus sp. LR--39
TGATGAAATCACAGGTTAAAAAAAGCGGCCATCGCGGCCGCTTTTTTATGCATGCTCAAATCGTTTTGTCAGTTTTTCTTGGTGGGCCTTCATGACGTCTTCTAAAGAGACACCATACATATCAGCAAGAATGGCGATATTTCCGATGACATCTCCCATTTCTTCAATCAATTCTTGTTTTTGCTCAGCGCGTGACGATTCTTTCTCATCCGGCCGGTCTCTGCCGATTTCATACGCCCTGACAGCCCGGGCCAGTTCTCCGGCTTCCTCCATTAAAAAGCCGACGCGAATAAAAGGTCCGTATTCTGTCCAGCCTCTTTTTTCGTAAAACTCTTTCATCCATTTTTCTGCATCAGCCAGCTGCAATCTCATCACTCCTGCATTCTTTATGTATTTCATATTGATATTATCACATGAAGATGGGACAATATATAGTGTGTTTTTGAATGTTTAACACGATATATAGATGCGGAGATGACAAGATGAAAACCATTTGTGTATTTGCGGGATCAAACCCTGGGGGAAATGAAGCGTATAAAAGAAAAGCGGCAGAGCTTGGCACGTACATGGCTGAGCAGGGAATCGGCCTTGTCTATGGAGGCTCCCGCGTCGGCTTGATGGGCACGATTGCCGACGCGATTATGGAAAACGGCGGAACTGCAATCGGGGTCATGCCGAGCGGTTTGTTCAGCGGGGAGGTTGTCCATCAGAATCTGACTGAGCTGATTGAAGTAAACGGGATGCATGAACGAAAGGCTAAAATGAGCGAGCTGGCGGACGGCTTTATCTCGAT
>NZ_JBSIOT010000692.1:0-793 GCF_053613335.1 Bacillus sp. LR--39
TTTTCATTGAAAGCTTTTCGGTCCCTTTGACAAGAGGTACTTGGAGAACACAGCTGAATAAAGCTTTTGCTGCTGAATAGATGGTCAGCATGGACAGATAATCAGAAAACATGTTTTTGCTGAACAGCCTGTATGTTGTTTCTGTTTGTGCATATAACATGCTGATGGGGAGAGAGAGCAGCAAAAGAAGCAGGACAGGCCTGTATATCGTAAAGCTCGCGGACATTTTCGGGGTAACAGCTGGGTGTAGCGGCTTTGTCTCAGGCAGTTTCAGTGCAGCGATCAGAAAGTAGATAAACAATGCCGCAGCATCTAATGCGAATATCCACACGGGGTTATGATTGTACAGAAGCAGCCCCACTAGCGGTCCTGCCGTCAGACCCGCCGAATAGATCGCATTGATGACCGCAAACACTTCCGAACGTCTGCTTTCCGGCGTGCTTTCAGCGATTTGGGCGCGGGAAGCAGGAATGTACAACGACCTTCCGATGCCATTCATGACATAGAGAATAGCGAAAACATACGCATGCTCAGCAAATACAAACCCTGTCATTGCCGCTGATTGAAGAAGCAATGCGGTCAAAATCGCTGTGCGCCGCCCAAGCCGGTCCGTCACCCGTCCTGCAGCGAGCGTCAGGAAAATATCAGCAAATGGCTGAAGGCTGATGATCAGCATTGGCATCATGATACTGCCGTTTAATTGTTCATGCAGATACAGCACCATAAAAGGTCCCATCATTGCACCTGTCAGGCTTGTCAGCAATTCGCCGAAAAAGCGGAGCCGAACGGGAGC
>NZ_JBSIOT010000693.1:0-793 GCF_053613335.1 Bacillus sp. LR--39
CTCCATAAAAGAAAGCGCTGCTTTTAATTTTCCGGTTCTTTTATCCGTCTTCATTTTGATTGTGTTTTTATTTCTCGTTTCAAAATAGCTTCTTATGCTTAAATCCTTACGCTCCGGCGCAGCGCCTCTGCGCCATGTGCTTCCAATTTGTTCTCCAAAGTCTCTTTCACTGACTTTCTGCATATCAGAGGTAAAACCCAGCAAGGCAAATATATCAACTTCTTCCTTGTTCTGAAGCGGCGGCAGTGGCGCCGTGTTTTCTATTCTTTCATCTGCGATATGCTGGTCGGGCACAATTTCGTCTACATCTGCGGGATAGCTGTATCCCGGGAGAATCGGTTCATATACAAGCCTTGGTTCCTGTTCGCCATCAATGACATCGTACATCAGCTCAAAAGACATTGTGTTTAAGTAATGGGACACAACCTTCTCTTTTGCTACAAATTCCGTCGGAACTTCGGCTTTATGCCCTTCCCCGTAATATAGAAAGTGGACAACCTGACCGCTGCGTCTCATATCAATTAAAAAGCCTGAATTGGGAATCGGAAGCCCCAGCTCCATTTTGGTATAGACAAACCGGATGTGCTGCCCCCGTTCTTCCTTGCCTTGAAAATGAAAATTCATAAATGTGCCGGGATGATGGACAGCGGCAAACTGAAGAGCCGTCAGCTTCAGCTCGGCATCTGGAAGTTGTTTGTCTGTCTCGGAGCGGACAGTTGTTGAAAAGGTGAGCAAAGCGCCGTCATTTCTAAGTTCAACTGTAATGTGCTTTTCCGGATCTTTAGGGTCCTTC
>NZ_JBSIOT010000694.1:0-793 GCF_053613335.1 Bacillus sp. LR--39
CATGAGTGAACAAAAAACCATACGATTTATTATGACACGTCAAGATACAGCCGACAGCACGCCTTATGATGAAGAATTTGAGATTCCATACCGCCCGAATCTGAACGTCATTTCCGCTCTGATGGAAATCCGCCGGAATCCGGTTAATGTCAAAGGTGAGAAGACAACCCCTGTCACATGGGATATGAACTGTCTTGAGGAAGTATGCGGCGCATGTTCAATGGTCATAAACGGAAAACCCCGCCAGTCTTGCACGGCGCTTATCGACCAGCTTGAACAGCCGATCCGTTTAAAACCAATGAAAACATTCCCAGTCGTTCGTGATTTGCAGGTTGATCGCAGCAGAATGTTTGATTCATTGAAAAAAGTTAAAGCATGGATACCGATTGATGGTACGTACGATTTAGGACCGGGGCCGAGAATGCCAGAAAAACGCCGTCAATGGGCATATGAATTATCAAAATGCATGACATGCGGCGTCTGCCTCGAAGCTTGCCCGAATGTGAACAGCAAATCGAAGTTCATGGGGCCTGCACCGATGTCGCAAGTCCGCCTGTTTAACGCGCATCCGACAGGCGCCATGAATAAATCTGAACGATTAGAAGCATTAATGGATGAAGGCGGCCTTGCAGATTGCGGTAACTCGCAAAACTGTGTTCAATCCTGTCCGAAGGGGATTCCGCTTACCACTTCGATTGCAGCCTTGAATAGAGATACAAACTTACAAGCGTTCCGCAATTTCTTCGGAAGCGACAGAGTATAAGAAGAAAAAACCTCTTCCGCATGGGAGAGG
>NZ_JBSIOT010000695.1:0-792 GCF_053613335.1 Bacillus sp. LR--39
GGGATGGGTGTGTTTTTTTATATGAACTACATAAATGCGTTGAAAAGGACACGAATGATAGTTACGGTTTTCAGAGAGGGAAGGAAAGGTGAGAGCTTCCCAGCTTAGGAATATCATTTACCGCCTTGGAGCAGCATTGGGGAACTGAAGTAACCAATGCCGTCTATGCTGCGTTACAGCACCGAGCCGACAATATCGTATTTGTCGGGAACTTGGGTGGAACCACGGGTTAATCACACACTCGTCCCTATCTGCGGGACGGGTGTGTTTTTTTATATACAACAATGAATAAGGAGTGTTTTAAAATGAGTAAACATGTAGACATTCAGCTTCCGGACGGACAGATCCAGGAATATCCGAAAGGCATCACAATCAAAGAAGCGGCTGGTTCTATCAGTTCCAGTCTGCAAAAGAAGGCGGCCGCAGGTCAGGTCAACGGCAAGCTTGTTGATCTCAGTTTCAAGCTGGAGGAGGATGCTGAGCTTTCGATTGTCATACTCGATTCACAAGAAGGCTTGCAGGTGCTTCGCCACACAACAGCGCACGTGCTGGCCCAAGCAGTAAAACGGCTGTACGGCGAAGTGTCATTGGGGGTAGGGCCTGTGATTCTAGACGGCTTCTACTATGACATGAAGCTGGGGAAAAGCTTGGCATCAGGAGACTTAGGGGCCATCGAAAAAGAAATGAAAAACATAATAAATGAGAACCTTGAAATCAAACGTATAGAGGTTTCTTACGAAGAAGCTGAAGAGCTGTTTGCACAAAAAGACGAGCGGCTCAAGCTTGAGATTT
>NZ_JBSIOT010000696.1:0-792 GCF_053613335.1 Bacillus sp. LR--39
CGTTGATTTTGATGTAAATATTGCAAAAGGCACTGTGTCGCCTAACGAATGGCTTACAGATAAAAGCTTAGAGTGGCAGCCGGTCGGGCAGTCTTCTTCAACAGCGTTTTGCAGATCTTCAATATTTTCTACAGCTTCACGCACGCAGCTTGATGTTTTCTGGCTCATATTATCCCTCCTGCCTTATAAATTTGAGACTGGCGAAATGATGGAGAGTCAGCTGCCTCACGCTGGAAGCAGCTGAATGATTTGCACCTGTAATAGAGTTTGGAAGGGGATTCCTCTTTACAAGTGTTTATCCATTGTGATGATGCTTTTTATCTTTATGAGGCGATGTTCTGTCAACTAGCTCTGGTGACAGGCACTGAATCGCGCAGAAGCATCCGAGATCGACTTCAATGCAGAAATCTGTTTTTTCTAGCCCGAAGAAATCCGGGTCGCAAGGGTGGCAAACACTTAAGGTATCGCCTTTGACATCGACCGGGCGTAAAATAGAAAGTGTTGCACAGCAATCGCATAATTTTTCGACGCGGAAGAAAATGGATTCAAAGCATTGCATATCATCCACAAATCCCCCCACGTTTCCGAATGTGGAGAACAATCCGCCTTTTTTATCAAAAACGAGAAACGGAATTGTGTCTTTTCCAGCAATCGTAGGGTTTAAAAGGTTGGTATAGCAGCCAGTCGGACACTGTTCTTCAACTGCCTCCTGCTCTGCTAAAATCTTTTCCACTGCATCGCATACACAGTTCTCATGCCGGCCATGGGTTTTTCCGCAGCTCATTGATTTCA
>NZ_JBSIOT010000697.1:0-791 GCF_053613335.1 Bacillus sp. LR--39
ATTTACCGGACGGGTGATATGGCGAGATGGCTTGCCGACGGATGCCTCGAATTTATCGGTCGGATTGATCATCAGGTCAAAATTCGCGGACAGAGAATCGAGCTGGGCGAAATCGAGCATCATCTCCTAACGCATGACATGGTTCAGGAAGCCGCTGTTCTTGCTGTTGACACCGGGGCGGGAGATCAAATGATCTGTGCATACTTTACGGCTGATCAGGAGCTTTCGAGCCAAGAGCTTCGCCGACATGCGGCAGAAGGTCTGCCAGGCTATATGATCCCGTCTGTGTTTATGCAGCTTGATGAGCTTCCGCTCACAGGCAATGGAAAGATCGACAGAAGGGCGCTGCCTGAACCGGATATCGCGCAGGCCGCGCAAAAGGAATATACGGCGCCAAGGAGCGGCACAGAAGCGCAGCTTGCCGATCTTTGGCAGGAGGTGCTCAATGTACCGAAAATCGGTGTGCATGACAATTTTTTTGAACTCGGCGGACACTCTTTACTCGGAATGACGCTCATCGCCCGCATCCAGCAAGAGATGAATGTTGACCTGCAGCTGAAAGACTTGTTCCAGGCGCCGACAATCGAAAGCCTGGCCCAGGCGGCGGCAAAATCTGAGAAAAAATCTGCCGTTTATATTGAAGCGGCGCCGGACCGGGAAACGTACCCCGTTTCGTCGGCGCAAAAACGGCTGTACGTTCTTCAGCAGATTGAAGGCGCTGAGAAAAGCTATAACATGCCGGCCGTTCTCCAACTTGAAGGAAAGCTTGACCTGAAGCGCCTGGAGTCTGC
>NZ_JBSIOT010000698.1:0-791 GCF_053613335.1 Bacillus sp. LR--39
GGAGGGAAACTCATGTCGCTACTGCTTGAACCAAGTAAAGAACAAATAAAAGAAGAGAAACTGTATCAGCAAATGGGTGTCAGTGATGATGAGTTTGCATTGATAGAATCCATTCTTGGAAGATTGCCGAACTACACAGAAATCGGAATTTTTTCTGTCATGTGGTCTGAGCATTGCAGCTATAAAAACTCAAAGCCGATTCTGCGTAAATTCCCGACAAGCGGCGAGCGTGTGCTGCAGGGGCCGGGGGAAGGCGCCGGAATCGTTGATATCGGTGATAACCAAGCGGTTGTGTTCAAAATTGAATCACATAACCACCCATCAGCTCTCGAGCCTTACCAAGGCGCTGCGACTGGCGTAGGCGGAATTATCCGTGATGTATTCTCAATGGGTGCACGCCCAATCGCTGTATTGAACTCTCTTCGATTTGGTGAACTGACTTCACCACGCGTGAAGTACTTGTTTGAAGAAGTAGTAGCGGGTATCGCCGGATACGGCAACTGTATCGGCATCCCGACAGTCGGCGGAGAAGTGCAGTTTGACAGCAGTTATGAAGGAAATCCGCTCGTCAACGCAATGTGCGTCGGTTTAATCAATCATGAAGACATCAAAAAAGGCCAGGCAAAAGGTGTCGGCAACACAGTAATGTACGTAGGAGCGAAAACTGGGCGTGACGGCATCCACGGCGCTACGTTTGCTTCTGAAGAAATGTCAGACTCGTCTGAAGAAAAGCGTTCTGCTGTCCAAGTCGGCGATCCGTTTATGGAGAAGCTTTTGCTTGAAGCATGTCT
>NZ_JBSIOT010000699.1:0-790 GCF_053613335.1 Bacillus sp. LR--39
CAGTATTCGCACTGGCAACTCAAGAGCACGTAAACCTAAGCATCCGCGGAAACGTCAAAGAAGTTGCCGCTCGCGGAGCCAACACATGCATCATCTCACTGAAAGGCCTAGACGATGCGGATGACAGATTCGTACTGCCGGAAGTAAACCCAGCGCTTGCTCCGTTGGTATCTGTTGTTCCATTGCAGCTGATCGCTTACTATGCTGCACTGCATCGCGGCTGTGATGTTGATAAACCGCGTAACCTTGCGAAGAGTGTTACTGTGGAGTAATAAATGTTTAACCCCTTTGGATAAGATTATCTAAAGGGGTGTTTTTATGTCCAAAAGAGAAAGAACGTCTACAGTGGAAAAATGGATTAAAGAAGTTGATGGTACAGGATCCGACTATCGATCGGCCATGGCTATAGATTTAAGATGTTTCCTCATTAGGTCGGTTAACGAGGTTAAAAGGCATTAAAACTTGGAGAGAAACTGCTTTTGCCTAACTGAGTTTTCTGATGTTAATACAGATATTAGAGAGCAGTTCCTCATTATGATACGCTTTTGATAGCAGTTGGAATAAAGCATGCTAGAAATCCGAAAACCGGAGAGCCTATTGGAATGATAACGTGTTTTTTTTAATGTCAATTAATAAAGGCAAAGAATTCTAGAAGTCGCACTTACAATGTACTTGTGGGATTAGGTTTTAAAGCTCATTCTTTTTTTATTGAGTACATTCCGGTTTAAGTTGAAATGATTCAGTAAAGGACACGCCATAAATAAAAGGTAGCGTATGACTCCCATGTTTT
>NZ_JBSIOT010000700.1:0-789 GCF_053613335.1 Bacillus sp. LR--39
ACGCCAGTGCCCGGGGTTCTGGACGGTCCAAGCCCGAAAATTTCAGAAAGTCCCGTTCTGTCCACTCGCGCTTTTATATCAGGGTGCGCGAGGATTGCTTTGATTTCCGACCCGAAGAGAAATGAAGAGCCTTCATTCGTGTAAAAAAACGGCTTTACGCCGAGACGGTCTCTCGCGGCAAACAGCAGATTACGCTTTTCATCCCACACAGCGAAAGCGAATATGCCATTGAGATGGTCGACACAGTCTTCCTGCCATTCGATGTAGCTGTGCAGAAGCACCTCGGTATCTGACGTACGCTCGAATTGATGGCCCCGCGCCCGCAATTCTTTGCGCAAATCTTCCGTGTTATAAAGCTCGCCATTGTAAATAATGGTGTAGGTATCCCCTTTATAGGTGCACGCCATCGGCTGGCGTCCGCCTTCAATATCAACAACTGCAAGTCTTTTATGTCCGAATAAAACATGGTGCTCCCCCCAAACGTTTGAATCATCAGGCCCTCGTTTGGAAAGAGTGTCTGTCATTCTGTCCATCGTTTGTTTTTCCTGGACGAGCTGCTTTTTAAAATCGACCCAACCCGTAATTCCACACATGTGACATCAGCTCCAATCCCGTTTCTTTCGTAACAATTTCGTTTCTTTCAGCACCTTAGTAAGTTTATGCATCTATAGGCAGATAGTTGATTTGTCCATAAAAGAGTTGTATGGGACAGGCTTGAATTGGAAAGAAAAGAGAGGAATGAAGAAAAAGGAGACAGCATGGATGAAACGGAAACAATTGTTATATACA
>NZ_JBSIOT010000701.1:0-787 GCF_053613335.1 Bacillus sp. LR--39
GCAAGAATAAACGGCATGCCGAACACGTAGGGGGTCACCTTATTTGCAAAAGGGATGCCGAGTAAGATACCGATAAAGGGCAAAGCGGCAAGAACGTGAATCAGTTTCATAGAATCCTCCTTCTATTTAGGATTGGGGTGTACAAGCCCAAGCGTACTGAAAATGATGTCGCAGATATGGCAGCACATGTCACTTTTTAGGGTGAAAGGCTGTGGTTCGAATTATAAATAAATTTATTTTGTTTGTATAGTGTGAATTGTCTGAAATTAATGCTCTGAATCGCCCGAAGAGGGAACGGGCAGTATGATTCAAAAGGCTCGGAGTCTGTCCGGGGCAAATAGATAGTATGTTAATAATTCGCTGACCTGCTCACGGATTCGCGGATTAAAATAGCGATGGTTTTCTTCATAACCGTCGATGACAAATGTATAGAGCGTAAAGGCTTCATCGCGTTCCGTCTCGCGGATTGCAATTTTTCTTTTCCTCAGTTCTTTTCTGACCTCCATCAAATCCTTTTGTGCTATTTTTAATGATTCGCTGATAAGCTGTTTATAAGGATGCTTCAATTTTAATGTGCTTTCTTCAATTCCGGCGAGATCACGGTTAAAAATCGTAATGGCCATGGGCAAAAAGAGAGCCCGTTCAATTAAATCGTATATTTCCTCCTGCAGATTTGGCATGTTGACTCCTTCTTTCTAAGGGAACGTTTGTTCTGTTTGTATTCTATATCGGCTGGTGAAATGTTTCAAGACAGAAAAAATCACCAAAACTTTTTAGTTTTCTGCTG
>NZ_JBSIOT010000702.1:0-787 GCF_053613335.1 Bacillus sp. LR--39
CACGTTTTAAATTTTAAGTCTTCGGGATAGATCGGATAAAACGACGGTTTTCCAGTCATTGCGTTTCGCTTAAATGCGCTGAGCATCGTTCTTTTCTTATCGATGTTGCCCGTCAAACCCGTTTTGCGGATATCGTTGAATTCAATATCTTCGACAACGATATCATCGCGCTCTTTCTGTTCTAAATTCGGCAGCTCCATTTCGCTGAAGAGCGCCTCTTCCAAATCGATTAACGAAACTTCCGCTTCATAATAATCTTCACCGGCCTGATCGCCCGCTCCCTGGCCTTTGCCGGCGCCCCGCTTATCAGAGCCGTCCCTTGCGACGATATCTCCTACTTGGCTGTCGCCGTCTCCCTGGCCGGCATGTTTATTTTTATCATAGTTATAGCGGATTTTATACTCATCCAACGAGCGAATCGGAATTTTGACAATATCTTTGCCGTTGGACATAATGATGCTTTCTTCTGTAATCAGGTCAGGCAGATTGTTTTTGATCGCGTCCTGCACCTTTTTCTGGTGACGCTGTTGGTCATCATACCCTTTTCGGTGGAGGGACCAGTCTTCCTGAGAAATAATAAAATGGCCATTGTCTTTATGGGACATGAATTCCCCTCCTTATTGATAATCCCCTTAAATGGCTTCGGTTTATAGGTCAAAGTCCTGCGGATGCAAGTCTAAAAGTGTTTATTGTTATCTTATGCAGGTGCAAATAACTTTTGACAAACAATTTTGAAAATGGGACAAAAGGACCCGCCCTTCTCCGGACGGGTCTTCAAGCTACCGGT
>NZ_JBSIOT010000703.1:0-786 GCF_053613335.1 Bacillus sp. LR--39
AACCACTGTTTTGAAGCCGCCCATGTAGCGTCCCGCACCTTCGGAAACACCAAGGATCACTGGAGATTTTTCTTCTTCAGCTGCTTGTAAAATCGCTTGAGTAAACTCAAGGTTGTTTAAGTTAAATTGTCCTACAGCGTACCCTTTTTCTTTAGCTGTATTCAACATTTCCGTCATAGAAACTAAAGGCATGTCGAATGTCCTCCTTATGTAGCCTGATTGTCTTCTAGCGAAAAAAGCTTTCCACCCTAGCATGACCCATATATTGCTGTCATATGTAAATACTCAGATCGCTTTTTCTCCATAACTAGGATACCAACTTTTCGACAAATCGGCAACACAATGACATCATTCATTTGTTTCTTCTTTTTGTCAGTTAGACTTCAGGGGCAGATATTTTTTGACGGCGTCTCTGATTTCGTCGATGTCAAACGGCTTGGCAAAGTGCGTCAGAGCGCCCAATTCCTTCGATTCCTGGATCATGTCGAGCTCTCCGTATGCCGTCATGATAATGACCCGGATGTTTTCGTCAATGACCTTCATCCGTTTTAAGATTTCGATTCCGTCCATGCCGGGAATTTTCATGTCCAAAAGCACAAGGTCGGGCCGTTCTTTTGTCACAATGTCAAGCGCCTGCAGGCCGTTCGCAGCCTGAAACGTCTGGTAGCCTTCTTTATTGAACACTTCATTTAGCAAAATACGAATGCCGTATTGATCATCAACGATTAAAATTTTTTCATTCATCATTTTACACCCCAATATTATCATTTTCGTCAAAAGGAAGCA
>NZ_JBSIOT010000704.1:0-785 GCF_053613335.1 Bacillus sp. LR--39
TCTTCTTCACTCAAAAAGATGTCAAAGCCTCTCATTTTCATATATTCCAGCCGCAGCTCTTCATCCGGAAGCCCGATTTCATAGGCACGGTCAAATCGTCCTGCACGATTCATCAAACCTGGATCGATCTCTTCGGGATAGTTTGTCGTACCGATGAGAAATAGCCCCTCTTTTGATGTCGCGCCGTCCAGCGTATTGAGAAAAAAGGACCGCACATCTTCCGGCATCGAATCTATATCCTCGATGACCAGAACTGCAGGAGCGAGGCGTCTCGCTGCCTGAAAGACTTCTTCTATTGTCTCGCTCGACGTAAATTCAGTAATTTGCCAATAAGCAACAGGTGCATCGATACTGCCTGCGATCGACTTCACTAACGTCGTCTTTCCGTTTCCAGGAGGTCCATATAACAGAATGCCGCGCTTGTAAGGGATGTCATATGTTTGATAAAATGATTTATCACTATGAAAAAACTGATCAATTGATCTGTATATCTCTTTTTTCAATAGCGGATTCATGATGACTTGACTCCGCTGAACCTCTCTGACAATGGCTTCCTGCTCTCTTGAAGTCCCTCCATCTCCATCCGTAAACACGGTCACTTTTCGCTTGCTTTTTTCCCAAAGACGCGGTCTGACTCCCTCCAGAAATGCACGCATCTTTTCATCGTTAACCGCAAACAGACAATCAAAACTCATAATGCTCCCATCTTGAAAATATGGAATTCTGGCAAAAGCAACTCCCTTTTCAGGATACGCGTATACACTGTTTCTTATAGACTTATGGAC
>NZ_JBSIOT010000705.1:0-785 GCF_053613335.1 Bacillus sp. LR--39
CCATATTTTCTGTTTTGGCAATGACCCTGATTACAATTTCGGAAGTCCCCAGTTCTTGAATGCCGATGACATTTGGGCCTTCTTTTATTTGCGGAAGAGCCGCTGCCGTCTCATCACAAACCTGCTGTAAAATATGAATCATTTCATCAATGTTTCTTTCAGCCGGCACTTTAATGTCAACAAGAGCCTGCATGGTACCACGAGAATGATTGCTTACGTTTGTGATGTTTCTGTTGGGGATGTAATGCAGTGTTCCGTCAAAGCTGCGGATTTGAGTTGTCCTTAAGCCAACCTGCTCGACAATTCCGTCAAAGGTGGAAACGGTAATATAATCTCCGACATCCAATTGTTTCTCAAGCAAAATAAAAAAACCTGTCACGATATCACTGACAAGCCCTTGGGCGCCAAATCCGACAGCCAGGCCGACGATTCCTGCCCCCGCTAAAAGAGCGCTTGGATCATAATGAAACAAATCTAGAACCATGACGAAAAATATGAAAATCAATGTATAAGCAAATATGTTAAGAGTCAGGCTTCGGAGCGTATGTGCACGTCCGATAGACAAGCTATTCTGCTCCTCGAATTTTGCAAACAGATGTTTAATGATTTTCATGCCTAATGATCGAACGATAAAATAGAGCAATATCATAATGGCGAGTTTAATGAGCAGAACACCGGCATTTGTAATCAGTCCCGCCCAATCATATTGTTTAATAAAGTCCATGTTGAGCTCCTTTTCTAATTGATTGCTGCACATTGAGGCTAGTTACCCTGTACATGACCAT
>NZ_JBSIOT010000706.1:0-784 GCF_053613335.1 Bacillus sp. LR--39
GTTTTTTTATATGGAAAAAGCGCATCTTTTATATTCACCGGTATTTCCTTTTGATCATAAGATGAAGGGGAGCTTAACAACTAGAGATCCAGTATATACAAAGAAGGTGAACGTTTAGAATGTTAACCGGATTGAAAATTGCAGTTATCGGCGGTGACGCAAGACAGCTCGAAATTATAAGAAAGCTCACTGAACAGCAGGCTGACATCTATCTTGTCGGTTTTGACCAATTGGATCACGGTTTTACCGGGGCAGTAAAATGCAATATTGATGAAATTCCTTTTCAGCAAATAGACAGCATCATTCTTCCAGTATCCGCGACAACAGGAGAAGGTGTCGTATCGACTGTATTTTCTAATGAAGAAGTTGTGTTAAAACAGGACCATCTCGACAGAACGCCTGCACATTGTGTCATTTTCTCAGGAATTTCTAACGCCTATTTAGAAAACATTGCAGCTCAGGCAAAAAGAAAACTTGTTAAACTGTTTGAGCGGGATGACATTGCGATATACAACTCTATTCCGACAGTAGAAGGAACGATCATGCTGGCTATTCAGCACACGGATTATACGATACACGGATCACAGGTGGCCGTTCTCGGTCTGGGGCGCACCGGGATGACGATTGCCCGTACATTTGCCGCGCTCGGGGCGAATGTAAAAGTGGGGGCAAGAAGTTCAGCGCATCTGGCACGTATCACTGAAATGGGGCTCGTTCCTTTTCATACCGATGAGCTGAAAGAGCATGTAAAAGATATAGATATTTGCATTAATACCATACCGAG
>NZ_JBSIOT010000707.1:0-784 GCF_053613335.1 Bacillus sp. LR--39
TCATTCCTATGAATAACCTCAAACGTTTTCTCAAAATCAAGTTCGTCACTGCGTTTGCCCTTGGCCTCCATAATCTCCTCAGAGGAGTAATGGGTTTGGCCATTGCCGATCACGCCGCCCGGTCCCCTGACTTCCACAACCGCCCCTTTCGGAAAGCTTCCGTTCACACCCACAACGCCAGCGGGCAAAAGGCTGCTTCCATTATGGATCATCGCCTCTTCGGCACCCGCATCAATGATAATTTCTCCCGATATCGGCGAGTGGAACTGAATCCACTGCCTCGTGTTGTTAACCGAAGATAGTTCTTTGTCTCCGATATAAGTGCCGTCTCCCCTGCCGTCCAAAATGTCCGCGAGTTTTTGCTCTCCGCTGCCTGTTCCAATGAATACTTTCACTCCCAGAGACAGCGCGGTTTGTGCGGCTAACAGCTTTGATTTCATTCCGCCGGTGCCGACCTTTGATCCGGCTGAACCTGCATATCCAAGCAATTCAGGCGTGATCTCCGGCAAATAATCAAATCGTTTCGCCTCAGGATTTTCATTTGGATTGGCATCATACAGTCCGTTAATGTCGGTGAGAATCATGAGCTGGTCCGCGTGAATCAATCCGCTGACTAACGCAGAAAGCATATCATTATCTCCGAATGTCAATTCTTCAACAGACGTAGAATCGTTCTCGTTGATAATCGGGATGACGCCGCGTTCCAATAATTCCATTATCGTAGCATACGCGTTTCGATACCGTTCTCTTTTCGAAAAATCATTTCTCGTTAAAAGGATTTGTC
>NZ_JBSIOT010000708.1:0-784 GCF_053613335.1 Bacillus sp. LR--39
GGGCTGTTTCTGATTATAAGACCCCTTTCATCGCGCGTTTGATCACCGGCGAGAGCAGCAGGAGAATGCCGCCAAGAACGATAGAAATCAAACCGATGGTGCCGAAGTACATTGTTTCAGGAATTTTATCAAACAATCCGGCTACTTGGGCATTGATCGCTTGGGCTGCTGCGTTCGTCAGAAACCACATACTCATTGTCTGTGCAGAGAAGGCAGCTGGTGCCAGTTTCGTTGTCACGGATAAACCGACTGGAGACAGGCACAGCTCTCCAAGCACGACAAGCAGGAAGCTGAGAACAAGCCAAAGCGGGCTTACGAGTGCTTCTTTTCCTTGCATAGCAGGGAATACCATAATGATAAATGACAATCCGGCTAAAATAATTCCGATTGAGAATTTAACTGGTGTAGACGGCTGGCGTTTGCCAAGCTTCATCCAGAGCCATGCGAATATTGGCGCAAAAATGACGACAAACAATGGATTTAATGATTGGAACCAAGATGACTGAAGTTCGAATCCGCCCAATGAAAGTTTTATGCGTTCATCAGCGTATACCGCAAGAATGGTCGCTCCCTGTTCCTGAATGGCCCAGAACATGACAGCACCGATAAACAAAGGAACGTAAGCGGCAAGACGGGATTTTTCTGTTTTGTCCGCTTTTTTGCTTGTAAACATGATGATGAAATAAATGACAGGAATCAAAATACCGAGAATACTTACAAGGTCGATAAAACGATTGATCGTCAGCACGCCTGTTTGTACAGAGATCATCACTGCGATCGCCAC
>NZ_JBSIOT010000709.1:0-784 GCF_053613335.1 Bacillus sp. LR--39
AGATGCCGCTTTACCCGTTTTCAAATTATGTGGTTCTCGGTTTTCTTGCGTTTATCCTCATTGTGCTCGCACTGGCGCAGGACACCCGTGTTTCCTTATTTGTCACGCCGGTTTGGTTTATCATGCTGATCGCGATTTACAAGCTGAGAAAACCTAAGTCACGGCAAGTGTAGAAAAAATGCGAATCGCCTGCAGAAAGTTCTGCGGGCTTTTTGTATGGCTCTTGCTGTAAAATTAAAAAGACAACAGCCGCACATCAATTCAATGGTCAGCCGCTTAGGCAGAAAGGGGAAAACAGATGAAAATCAATCAAATTGTACATTTGTGGGCATCGCTAAGAGGCGATATTCCGTCTGACCCGCCGGGGTTTATCCCTGAAATCGAATATGCGGATCATAAGCAAGGAGCCAAACAGATGGTCCAGAGCTTTCCCGGCCTCTCTTCGCAAGATCTTCCCGGGGGAGAAGGCTGGTCGCTGGAAAAAGTGAAAATGTCAACGCATGCCGGAACGCATATAGACGCTCCATACCATTACCGTTCTGTTACTGATGACGGCAAGCGGATGATGACGATTGACGAAGTTCCGCTTGACTGGTTTCATGGCCCCGGCGTTAAGCTGGATTTCAGACATCTGAAAGACGGGCATATCGTAACCCCTGAAGAAATCGAACAAGAACTTCACCGCATCAATCATAAACTCGCGCCCGGGGATATTGTTCTTGTGAATACGTCGGCCGGTGCCAAATACGGGCAAAGCGATTACCTGGACAGCGGCTGCGGGATG
>NZ_JBSIOT010000710.1:0-782 GCF_053613335.1 Bacillus sp. LR--39
GAAATCACAATTGACGAGTTAAAAGCAGGAATTCGTAAAGGTACATTAAATGTTGAATTCTACCCTGTTCTTGTTGGTTCTGCCTTCAAAAACAAAGGTGTTCAACTAGTACTTGATGCTGTTCTTGACTACCTTCCTGCACCAACTGACGTTGCTGCAATCAAAGGTACACGTCCTGATACAAATGAAGAGATTGAGCGTCATTCTTCTGACGAAGAGCCATTCTCTGCATTAGCATTTAAAGTTATGACTGACCCTTACGTTGGTAAATTGACGTTCTTCCGTGTGTACTCAGGAACACTTGATTCCGGTTCATACGTAAGAAACTCAACAAAAGGCAAACGTGAGCGCGTCGGCCGTATCCTGCAAATGCACGCCAACAGCCGTGAAGAAATCTCTACTGTGTACGCAGGGGATATCGCTGCTGCTGTAGGTTTGAAAGACACGACTACAGGGGACACGCTTTGCGACGAGAAAAACCTTGTTATCCTGGAATCAATGGAATTCCCTGAGCCTGTTATCCACGTTGCAATCGAGCCTAAATCTAAGGCTGACCAAGACAAAATGTCTACTGCACTGGCTAAATTGGCTGAAGAGGATCCGACATTCCGTGCGCATACTGACCCTGAAACAGGTCAAACGATCATCGGCGGTATGGGTGAGCTTCACCTTGATATCATCGTTGACCGTATGAAACGCGAATTTAAAGTTGAAGCCAACGTCGGTGCTCCTCAAGTTGCGTATCGTGAAACATTCCGTGCGAGCGCGCAAGTTGAAGGTAA
>NZ_JBSIOT010000711.1:0-782 GCF_053613335.1 Bacillus sp. LR--39
GCTGTCAGCCTCTGCCTGCTAACCGGACTATTATCCGGGTGCGGAGGCGCAGGATTGGATAATGCACAAAATGTCCGGAATCAGACGCAGAATCAAACCAAACCCATTCATGTGTCGGACCGCAACGAGGCTTTTAACAGGCATAATGAGAACGAACAATTTGGCTATGTCCGCTATCAAAGAGAACAATTTGACGGAGACCAGCAGAAAACGCCGGTGATGAACCGGGAAGAAACCGCTCACATGATATCAAGTTTAACGGTTCAGCTCCCCCATATTCAAGATGCTGCGACATTGGTGACTGACCGAGAAGCGCTTGTCGTATACAAAACCGATTCTAAAAACCGGGAGCTGACCGCCGATCAGGTGAAAAAAACAGCGGCTTCCGTGATCCCGCGATACTATCACGTGTATATTTCCGATAATCCAAACCATATGCAGTCCGTCGAAAATTACAGCAATCTCGGCTCTGGTTCAAGGGATATTAGAGAGATCATGTCGGGGACGATTCAAGAAATGAAAACCTCCCCGCAAGGAAGCCCTGTCTCAGAGAATGAAAATGCCAATGGAGAAACGCGTCAGGACATGAAAATCGATAGGAATGACAAAAACGCCAGATGATCTGGCGTTTTGGCATTATGCTTGGGCTTGACGCTTTTTAGATGCTTCGTTTACTTGTTCATCCGCATGGTAAGAGGAACGGACAAGCGGACCGGCTTCACAATGGCTGAAGCCTTTTTGCATCGCGATTTCTTTTAATTCTGCAAATTCATCAGGATGGT
>NZ_JBSIOT010000712.1:0-781 GCF_053613335.1 Bacillus sp. LR--39
TTTTGAATATAGTTTAGTTCTCTTTTAGAAATGCGTTTGTGCCGTTCAGGCTGTTCATAATACTGCCAGAAAAAAATCGTAAACAGCACATTGATGCATCCAATCGTCAAAAAAGCGACACGCCAGTCAAATGTTGTGACAAGAAAGGCGACCAATGGCGCGCCGATTACATTTGAAAACTTGGCGGCCGAATCGAACAGTGAGTTTGCCAATCCCCGCTCACTTGGAGGAAACCAGAGAGCGGTTGCTTTAGAGGCAGCAGGGAACGCAGAGGCGCTCGTCAGCCCAATGAGAAACCGGAACAGATACAACAGCAATTTTCCTTGCAAAAAAGCAAGAAGGATCGTTAAAAAGCTCCATATTGTCATTCCAACCCTCGTGACCCATGCCACCCCAAAACGGTCCAGCAAACTTCCGACAGGCAGCTGCATCAGTGTATAGGAATAGGTGTAAATGGAAAACACGATGCCGAGTTCAGTTGCAGTAAGGTGAAACGAATCTTGTATCGCAGGGGCCGCTACCGAGATGGCCACTCGGTCAAAATAATTAAGAATAATAATGCCGCTAAGTAACGAAGATATGTACCATCTGGTATGCCCAGGCCGTTTCACGCGCTCTTGACTCATGATGAAAACCTCCTCTGTCATAGCATGATCTCCTGATAGAAAAACCATTCAAATTTTAAATACCACAGCGCGCTTTTATATAAACGGCAGGAATTTGACTGGAACAGATCGGTGCTTTAGAATGAAAGTAATAAAAATGAACACTCCAAAGGGGA
>NZ_JBSIOT010000713.1:0-779 GCF_053613335.1 Bacillus sp. LR--39
CGCACTGACTATATGGAACCGGTTACACATACGGAAAGCGGAACCGCTCATATTGTGCTTGCTGAAGGCGACAACGGCATTGTCGTTGTCAAAGGCGCGAACGATGACATCACCCCAGCGTATGCGTTAAACGCGCTCGAACAGATTGAAAAGGTCGATATGGTGCTGATTCAGCAGGAAATCCCAGAAGAAACGGTTGATGAGGTGTGCAAATACTGCCATTCTCACGATATCCCGATCATACTAAACCCAGCACCGGCCCGCCCGCTCAAGCAGGAAACAATTGATCACGCCACCTATCTGACGCCGAATGAACACGAGGCTTCGATTTTATTCCCTGAGCTTACCATTTCTGAAGCTCTGGCGCTTTATCCGGCAAAGCTCTTTATTACGGAAGGAAAACAAGGCGTCCGCTATTCGGCTGGCAGCAAAGAGGTGCTCATCCCGTCCTTCCCTGTAGAGCCCGTTGATACAACCGGAGCCGGTGATACGTTTAACGCAGCATTTGCCGTGGCCCTGGCTGAGGGAAAAGACATTGAAGCCGCATTGCGGTTTGCCAATCGTGCCGCTTCCCTTTCTGTCTGCTCCTTCGGTGCCCAAGGCGGAATGCCGACAAGAAATAAAGTAGAGGAGCTGCTGTCATGAAAAAACACGGTATACTGAACAGCCATCTTGCCAAGATTTTAGCCGACCTTGGCCACACTGATAAAATTGTCATCGCGGATGCCGGACTGCCGGTTCCCGACGGCGTTTTGAAAATTGATCTTTCACTGAAGCCG
>NZ_JBSIOT010000714.1:0-779 GCF_053613335.1 Bacillus sp. LR--39
GCATGTTTTAAACAAAGCCCTTTCCGCCTATTTGGACGTATTGGACCAATACACTCTGCAAGATATTATCATGAATCAGGACCATATACGTAAATTATTGAGTTGACGAAGGAAACGGTTTCCTTCGTTTTTTTTGCTATAAGGGAAAAATATTGACATTGATGATCGCATTGGTCACCGGATGAAAATACACCTCGGCGTGCGCCGAAAATGATTTGCCTTCTTGATTGACGGTTACCCTGAAGACATCCTTTGTCTCTTCATCATTTACTTGTGTGCGCCCTAAATATTCATAATCCTCGAGCTTTGCGCCTTTGTATTTTTCTTCAAGCGCGCTCCAGGCGATTCTTTCCCACCGTTCAGGTGCATCGAAAACATCTGTTTGAAAGTGGCCTTTCGCCGGGAATGATAAAAGTGTTAATATGCAAAAAAAGTACGTGCAATATCGTTTTTTCATTTCTATTCGCTCCGCATGTATTGTACATACGTTAGCTTGACCGTAAACGGCGAATGTCATGCAGACATTTTTCGCGGTCTGCATATACCATCCTCATATTTCTAGGCCGCCAAACAAGGGAGACCAAGTTTTGCCCGGAGAAAAAAACACCCCGCCACATAAAATAAGCATGACTCCTCAGAAAGAAGGGAGAGTGGCGAAATTGAATTACGCTGATTATGACAAAGCTTTGTACTATACGCACCGGTCGCAGTGGGACAACCTGCTGATCCTGATGGTGCGGACAGAAGACGATTTATTATCAAAGCGGATCGAACATTTT
>NZ_JBSIOT010000715.1:0-778 GCF_053613335.1 Bacillus sp. LR--39
GTCCTGATTCCTACGGGGATTACAAGCTTGATTTGGGCAGCGATGTACAAAGGGAATGTCGGTTTGACACTTTCGATTATTTTAGTTGATACTGTGCTGTCACCGCTAATCGTACCGCTGAGTCTTTCATTGCTGGCCGGCGCTCAGGTTCACATGGATGTGTGGGGAATGATGAAAGGTCTGATTGTAATGGTCGTGATTCCTTCTTTTTTGGGCATGCTGTTTAATCAGATGTCATCTCCAGAAAGAACTGCGTCTGTGAGCAGTGCGCTGTCGCCTTTTTCAAAGCTTTGCTTGATGGCAGTGATTGCGATTAACAGTTCAGCGATTGCTCCTTATTTCAAATCCATTGATTTGAGATTTGCAGGAATAGCTGTAACGGTATTCTTTATCGCGTTAACAGGCTATGCCGCTGCTTGGCTGATCGGAAAAATGATGAAACGGCGGCAAGAGGAAATAGTCTCTCTTATATTTACGGGAGGCATGAGGAATATTAGTGCCGGCGCAGTTCTTGCCGTTACGTTCTTCCCGTCTCAGGTTGCCGTTCCTGTTGTGATCGGCATGCTGTTTCAGCAGATATTGGCTGCTTTGTTTGGCTATATGCTGAATCGTTTTGAATTAAAACCAATGTTGCAGAAGGCATAAAAAAACCGCTCATAGGGTTGAGCGGTTTTTTCCGTATAGCCATTCGAGCGCGTTGATGAACTGTTTGCAGAAATACTTGCGGTGGTGCACCGCTCCTTTTTCAATTGAAAGACACAACTGGTCTTCAGTGAAG
>NZ_JBSIOT010000716.1:0-778 GCF_053613335.1 Bacillus sp. LR--39
TGCCGCTGCATTGCTTAACGCGTAGGTTGCGACAGCAGCATAAAACGGGTCCATTTTTGATGTATCAATCCCGATAAGCCCCGTAAGCGCCGGGATCCCGTAAAACACGATGAAAAGCTGCACCATGATAGGCGTTCCCCTGAAAAACGAGATATACACTTTTGCCAATTGATTTACAATTGGAATATTATAGATGCGGGGCAGTGCCAGAAAGAGTCCTAATACAAAACCGAAAAGCAAGGACAGTGTTAAAATGTATAATGTAACCGGTAAATAAGCGGTTAACGTCGGCACAAAATCTCCAATCATGTTCATATCAAACGCTTTTTCCATCACTGCTCCCTCTCTTTTTACCTAATACTGCTCTTTGGAATAGTCGTCACCAAGCCATTTCAAACTGAGCCTTTTCAACGTTCCGTCATCAATGATTTCCTGTAAGGCTTTATCAATATCGTCACTTAACGTTTGTTCATTTTTGTTAAACATAAAATACACTTTGGCATTTGAAAGCACATTACCGACGGTTTTTTCTTTAATAGTGCTCGTCTTGTTTTGAAAGTCTACTGCAAAAGGCGTTGAGATCGTTGCGTCCGCACGCCCCGATTTCAGCTGATTCGCAGTCTCATTTGCGCCTTGGCCCTCATAGGCAATCTCAAACGGCCGTCCATTATCCTCATTCCATTTTTTCAGTACAAGCGCTCCGTTGGAGGTTGCACTCGTAATCACCCGTTTTCCTTTTAAGTCTTCAATTCCACGGATCGTATCGTTATTTTGAAGC
>NZ_JBSIOT010000717.1:0-778 GCF_053613335.1 Bacillus sp. LR--39
CTGATCCTCTTCAACGCTCAATGATTTTTTTATATTATGCAAAGAAAAAAGACACTTGTCAAGGTTTTTTGTCATCAAAAATAGCCCGCATTGCGCGGGCCTCTTGCAGTCTAGTTAAAGACGATTGTTTTATTTTCATGAACGATGACACGGTCTTCCAAATGCCATTTCACAGCACGGGCAAGCACGCTACGCTCAATTGTTCTTCCGATGTTTTTCAGCGCTTCCGCATTATCGCGGTGGTCCACACGCTCAATATCCTGTTCAATGATCGGCCCTTCATCAAGATCGTTTGTCACATAATGAGATGTCGCACCGATCAGTTTCACGCCGCGCTCGTAGGCCCGTTTGTACGGATTCGCACCGATAAAAGCTGGCAGGAATGAATGGTGGATATTGATGATGCGATTCGGATGAGCCGAAACAAAATCAGGAGTTAGAATCTGCATATAGCGTGCGAGCACGATGACATCAACATCGTACTGCTCCAGCAGTTCAAGCTGCTTCTTTTCGACTTCCGCTCTGATGTCTTTGTTCGCTTTCATATAGTGGAATGGAATGTTCAGGCGCTCAACCAGCTCTCTCGCTTCCTCATGGTTACTGATGACAACAGCGATCTCCGCCATCAGATTGCCGGTTTGCCATTCCCAAATCAGCTCATGCAGGCAGTGGAGCTCCTTTGAAACGAAAATGGCGACACGCTTCAGTTCGCTTGCCAAAGTTAAGCTCCATGTCATGTCGAATTTTTCCGCAACAGAGGCAAACGCCGCCTGAAGTG
>NZ_JBSIOT010000718.1:0-777 GCF_053613335.1 Bacillus sp. LR--39
AGCCTTGCCGCAATATCCGCATAGATCAGAAGAACAGCGCCAAGCACAGCTGAGCATGGAATGATCCAGCGGTAATCAACCCCGACCAGAAAGCGGGTAATATGCGGAATGATCAATCCGATAAAACCGATCGCACCGGCAACGGATACAGTGGCACCCGTCAGCAGAACAACGGACACGATGCCGATCGCTTTTACCGTCTTCGTATATTGACCGAGCCCTTTCGCCAGCTCCTCACCCAGGCTTAGAACCGTGATGGAACGGGCGATGACAAAAACGACCGCCAAACCGAGCGCTGCCGCCGGAATCAACAACTGAATGCTGAGCCATTTCGTGCCGGCGACACCTCCGGCATACCAAAAACTGACGTCGCGCGCCACATCAAAGTGGATCGCGATGCTCGTAGAAAGAGCGCTCAGGAACGTGCCGACAGCCGTACCGGCCAAAGCCAGCTTTACAGGCGTAAGACCGCCTTTTGAAAACATTCCGATTCCAAAAACAAGCCCCGCTCCAAGAGCGGCACCGGCAAATGACCAGATCATCAGCCCGATCGATGAGGTTCCTGGAAAAAAAGCAAACGCAACAGCAATTGCGAAAGCTGACCCGTGCGTGACGCTCATAATTTCCGGCGACGCAAGAGGATTTCGCGTCATCCCCTGCATCACGGCTCCGGAAACCGCCAGGCAGGCGCCCACAAGAGCCGCACTTACCGTCCTTGGCAGTCTGAGTTCCTGAATAATTTGATGGGCCGTATTTTTCGCGTCAAAATGAAAAATG
>NZ_JBSIOT010000719.1:0-777 GCF_053613335.1 Bacillus sp. LR--39
TGTTTACCGCAAAAATAGTGAGTGTTTCTTCCTCTTCAGAGTACACAACAGCAGCATCAACATATGGCACATCAGTGAAATCAGAACAATCGTACTTAGGAGAAGAAATAAGCGGTTTCAGTGACTCGCCCCTTCCGTAAACAGAAGCATGCATGTATGGATAGAAAATCGGCTGTCTCCATGCTTCTCCGCCTTTTTCCGTCATGATTGGCGCGATGACATTGACAAGCTGTGCAAGACACGCAATTTTCACACGGTCTGCGTGCTGCAGCATCGTAATGAGCAGAGAGCCGACTAATAAGGCATCTTCAAAATTGTAAATATCCTCTAAAATCGGACGCGCAGTGATCCACGGCTCGACTTTTTTATCAGCCTCATTTGAGTGGTACCAGACGTTCCATTCATCCAGAGAAAGATTGATTGTTTTCTTGCTGCGTGTTTTTGCTTTTACATAGTCACAGGTCGCAGCGACTGATTTGATAAAATGATCCAAATCCATGGAACGGGCCAAGTAGTTTGGCAGATTGTTATCCCGGTTTCCGTAGTAAGTGTGAAGAGAGATATAGTCGACATGCTCATACGTATGCTCCAGCACCTTCGCTTCCCAATCGATAAAGGTCGGCATACCGCTGTTTGAGCTGCCGCAGGCAACGAGTTCAATTGATGGATCAACCCATTTCATGACCTTTGCCGTCTCTGCGGCTAGCCGTCCGTATTCATCAGCTGTTTTGTGGCCGATCTGCCACGGTCCATCCATTTCGTTTCCTAAGCACCATG
>NZ_JBSIOT010000720.1:0-776 GCF_053613335.1 Bacillus sp. LR--39
TGTAAAGGTGAAAACAGTCCTATTCTTTCGCCAATTTACAAACATTCAACAAATCGACAAAAAGTTTCCCGGGCAATAATTTGCTGTCGAAATATTCCGCTTCATTGAACGCACCCTGCTATTTTTCATGTTTTGAACCATACTATGTAATAGAATGGAGGCTGGTATTCAATGGAGCGGACAGAAAATCTGAAAAAGGGAGAAAAAGGGGCGCTCCTCAATATTTTTGCATATGTCATCCTTGCTGTTGTAAAGCTAGTTATCGGGATTCTATATCATTCTGAAGCGCTGAGAGCAGACGGGTTAAATAATGGAACAGATATTGTTGCGTCAGTAGCGGTGCTGATAGGATTGCGGATTTCTCAAAGACCGGCAGACAGCGATCATCCATACGGCCATTATCGGGCTGAAACAATTTCGTCTCTTGTTGCGTCTTTTATTATGATGGCAGTCGGCATTGAAGTGTTAATCGGCGGAGGAAAAGCGATTGCGGGCGGCACAACGGAAACGCCAAATCTTATCGCGGCATGGACGGCGTTAGGCAGTGCTGTGTTTATGTATGGCATCTATTTATATAACAAAAGGCTGGCAGCGTCCATTAAAAGCTCTGCCCTGATGGCAGCGGCAAAGGACAGCAGGTCAGACGCTTTTGTAAGCGCCGGCGCGTTTATCGGTGTTTTTTCGTCCCAGCTGAAGCTGCCGTGGATTGATCCGGTAACGGCTTTTATCATCGGCATCATCATTTGCAAAACTGCGTGGGATATCTTTAAAGACGA
>NZ_JBSIOT010000721.1:0-774 GCF_053613335.1 Bacillus sp. LR--39
CTGTAGCCTTGAATCAGTTCGATTTCAGTTTCCGGGCCGTCTTCAAAGCCGAGAAAAGCAAGCTCGATTACACCGTTCGTATGTGTGATGCGATCCTTCAATTTCATGCCTAGTACCTCTTCATAAAATGTGATGGACGCGTTAATATCTCTTACCATGATGCCTGTATGGTCAATTCGTTTTGCCATGCTGCTCCTCCTCGAAACTCTTTTTGTCTATCGTAGAAAAACCTTTCCTTTCTGTCAATGCAGACATCTTGGCGTTTTGTGGTACGATAAGAGAAAGCAAACAGAAAGAGGACGACATATATGAAGCTACTCACCCTAAAAAAAGCACACGCTGCCAAAATCAAAAAAGGCTATCCCCTTATTGAAAAAGAAGCTCTCGCAGGGAGTGCGGGGCACATGAAAGAAGGAGACATCGTTGATATCGTGTCTGAGAGCGGCGAGTTTCTCGCGCGGGGCTATTACGGCCTGCAAAATAAAGGGGTCGGCTGGACGCTTACCCGCAATAAACATGAACAGATTGACCAGGCATTTTTTCTCACCAAATTAACAAAAGCGGCCCAAGCGCGCGCCAAACTATTTGAGGCTCAAGATACAACGGCTTTCCGCCTGTTTAACGGTGAGGGCGACGGTGTCGGCGGCGTCACCATCGACTATTATGACGGCTACCTGCTGGTACAATGGTACAGCAAGGGCATTTACACCTTTAAAGATATGCTAATTTCCGCTTTGGATGAGATGGATCTTGATTATAAAGCGATTTACGAGA
>NZ_JBSIOT010000722.1:0-774 GCF_053613335.1 Bacillus sp. LR--39
TTTTTATCTATTTTCTTTGTTGATCAATACCAGCTGTCAAAAATTCACGCGGGCGACTTCGTTACATTATGTGTGGCGGCGGGGAGCTTTTTCCGGCCTGTCGGGGGCTTGATTTCGGATCGTGTCGGCGGCACGAAAGTTCTTTCTGTACTGTTTGTCATCGTGGCACTGTGTATGGCCGGAGTCAGCAGCCTGCCATCTCTTTCAATGGTTATTGTTCTATTGTTTGTCGGAATGATGGGGCTCGGAATGGGAAACGGCGCAGTATTCCAGCTCGTGCCGCAGCGTTTTCGCAAAGAAATTGGCATGGTGACGGGAATCGTCGGTGCGGCCGGAGGAATCGGAGGGTTTTTCCTGCCGAACATCTTAGGATCTCTCAAACAGATGACAGGCACATATGCTATCGGTTTTATCACGTTTTCCTGTATCGCGCTGCTGGCGTTTGCACTTGTGCTTGCCGCAGGCTATTACTGGCGGAAAAGCTGGAGCGCGGAAAGCAGCCCGGCGGATGTTTAGGGTTTTGACGGACACGCGTTTGTGCGTGTCTTTTTTATTTTCTCTTGATTTTCAACAGTGAACCGATCAAAATAAATAGTAATTATTATGATTTGTTAGTGAGAGGAGTTTTCTGAATGAATCAACATACGCTGCTTCCGAAAAAAACGGAGCGTCTTCAATACTTTGGATCGGTCAGTCCGATCAAAGGCGAGAAACCAGTGGAAAAAGAGAAAATGAAGGACCTGCAAAATATCAGGAAGGATTATTTTTTTGACA
>NZ_JBSIOT010000723.1:0-772 GCF_053613335.1 Bacillus sp. LR--39
ATAGAGTTTCTCTTCTTTTATTTGTTCTTTACTTGGTTCAAGCAGTAGCGACATGAGTTTCCCTCCAATTTTTCACGATAGACTGGAACAATTTAAGACCGTCGGCGCTTCCAAGCAGTTCATCGACCGCGCGCTCAGGATGAGGCATCATGCCTAATACGTTGCCTTTCTCATTCACGACACCGGCAATGTCGCTTACACTTCCATTAATATTAGAGCCGTATGTGAAAGCAATTTGATTGTTTTCCTTTAATGTTGCAAGCGTCTCGTCATCACAGTAGAAATTCCCTTCACCATGGGCAACCGGGATTGTAATCGATTCTCCCTTTTCGTAGGAAGCTGTGAATAAGGTTTCATCGTTCTGAACAATCAATTCAACCGGACGGCAAATGAACTTCAGATCTTTGTTGCGTCTCATTGCGCCTGGCAGCAGCCCAAGCTCCTGTAAAATCTGGAATCCGTTACAGACGCCAAGAACAGGTTTTCCTTCAGCCGCTGCTTGTTTGACAGCTGGCATAATATTCGCAAATCGGGCGATGGCGCCGCATCTTAAGTAATCGCCGTAAGAAAATCCTCCCGGAATTAACACGCCGTCGAAGCCGTCAAGACTTGTTTCCTCATGCCAGACGTATTCCACTTCATGGCCGAGCTCATCCTTTACAGCATGATACATATCGATATCACAGTTGGAGCCGGGTAACACAATCACCGCAAATTTCACTGTGCGACTACCTCCTCAACCTCGTATCTGTAATCTTCAATTACTGTGTTC
>NZ_JBSIOT010000724.1:0-771 GCF_053613335.1 Bacillus sp. LR--39
ATTAGGAGATGTAGATATGAAGGTAGTCAAATTTGGTGGTTCCTCGTTAGCAACAATCAAAAAAGTGTTTAATATAGTTGTGTCAGATCCAAACCGAAAAATAAATGTAACGGCAAGTGAAAGACTTAAAATCAGCAGGGCAGCTGTGATTACGGGATAATTAATTTGCTGAAAAGGACGGCCGCTGTACCACGTCCTTTATTAAGTAATTCTTCTCTTAAAACTCTTCATGCTCTTAACCGTTTATGGGTACGTCCGGGCGGGTAAGCGAATGATGATCTTCATGTCGTTTTCTTCAAGGAGAAATCAAAAACAGAGATATTTACAGGCTGGCTGTCTAGCGGTGCTGATTTTGGAATCGGGACAGCACCGGGCTAGATATGCCAGCGTAAGATCACTTAGAAATTGTTTTATGATGCTTTCCTGCAATTTGCTCAAGCTGAAGATGCCTTTTCAGGAGCACCTTTCCTAATACACAGCCTCTTCCGTCTCCGCATCGAAAAAGACGGCGTGATCCATTTTCACTGCCAGCTGAATCGAATCGCCTGCGGCAATTCGCGTGTTCCCATTCAGGCGAACCGTCAGCCGCTCGTCCCCGCTTGTGACATGGACAATCAGCTCCGCTCCCAGATTTTCATTCACTTCCACCTTTGCTTTACACACTGAATCAAACAGCTGTTCATTCCCTGCCACATGTGTGATATGCTCCGGCCGGATGCCGGCAATCATCTGTTCTCCGGCGTAACCCTTTTGTCTAAGCCGCTTTGCTTT
>NZ_JBSIOT010000725.1:0-771 GCF_053613335.1 Bacillus sp. LR--39
TCAGCAATTTCTTTTACCGTTCTTGTTATCATGTATGTCCCTCTCTTTCTTCTGCAAGGAAAAGAGACACTACCACAAATAAGGATAGTGTCTGCAGCTGTATCTAAGGGCGAACCGCCTTCAGCGCCTTTCTCCATGAAAGCTCCCGGATTCGGTCCGCTCCGTCCCGTTAAAATGTATGTTTAATCTGCTGTTTTTCTTCGTGGCGCTCGATTGCCAAAGCGACAAGCTTTTCAATCAGTTCAGCGTACTCAACCCCTGATTGCTTCCAGAGAAGCGGAAACATGCTGAACGGGGTGAATCCCGGCATCGTATTGACTTCATTGATCAGGACCCTGCCTTCATTTGTAAGGAAAAAGTCCGCTCTCACAAGGCCTGAACCGTCAATCGCCTGAAACGCTTTGACCGCCATGCTGCGCATTGTTTCGTATTCGTCTTCTGTCAGGGAAGCCGGAATAATCAAATCAGTATCGCCGTCTTCATATTTTGCTTTATAGTCATAAAAGTCTTTCTTCGGAGCGATTTCCCCCGCGACTGAGCAGACAGGTTCATCATTCCCTAAAACGCCGAGTTCTATTTCCCGTCCGATGACGCCCTCTTCAACGACAATTTTCCGGTCATATTGGAATGCAAGCTCAAAGGCTTGGTCAAGCTCTTCACGGCTTCTGCATTTGCTGATCCCGACGCTTGATCCAAGGTTGGCCGGTTTTACAAAGCACGGATAGCCAAGTTCCCCTTCCACTTGAGCATAGCATTCTTCTTTAGACTGAC
>NZ_JBSIOT010000726.1:0-770 GCF_053613335.1 Bacillus sp. LR--39
TAAATTATGCATCGTAATATGCCCTGCCTGGCCAGAAACCAAAAAGAGCACCGCATCCGCAATATCCGAAGGCTTGGCTAGTTTTTTGAGCGGGATCCCTGTTTTAAATGTCTCAAGTGATCCTTTTATGACTTGCTCCGCTCCATTCTCGTCGGCCCATAATGACCACTGCATGTCTGTTTCCGTTGATCCAGGAGATACAATGTTGCAGCGAATATTGTATTCTGCAAGCTCAAGGCCAAGGCATTTCGTAAACATCACAGCCGCAGCCTTTGAAGACGCATATGCCGCCATAGATGTTCTTGGTACATCGGCAGCATTCGATCCGACTGTTACAATCGAACCCGATCTTCGGTCCATCATATATTTGCTGACTGAACGCGAGGCGTTAAATACGCCAGTCGAATTCACTGAGAACGTCGCCTCCCATTCCTCATCGCTAAGCGAATGGATCAGTCCCGGGCGAAGGACACCCGCTACATTCACTAAAATATCAATCGGCCCCATTTCACGTTCGATGCGCACCGTGATCTCATCAATCGCCGCGCTGTCTCTCACATCCGCAGGAAAAGCTTCTGCATGGCGGCCTTCTGCTTTGAGGCTGCTCACAACCTTTTCCAGCTTTTCAGGATTATAATCAACTGCCGCAATATGTGCGCCTTGACTGGCAAGCGTCCGCGCAACAGCTTCGCCTATTCCTTGGGCAGCCCCTGTTATAAAAGCAATTTTTCCCTCTATACTCTTTGCATTCATATCATCAATTCCTTTCT
>NZ_JBSIOT010000727.1:0-770 GCF_053613335.1 Bacillus sp. LR--39
TTTAACGGAGAAAAATCGGCGATTATCGGAAGAAATGTGTGGAAGCTCCTCGTCAGCGGAATAGCAGTGTCGCTGTTGAGCGCGGGGATTGTCGGGCTGTTTGTTTGGTAGAAAAATAGATTAAAAGGGCAGGCATCTAGCCTGCCTGCTTTATTATTAAACTTGCCTATCCCAATGGCGGTGCCCGCTGATCGCTTCGACCAGCTTTTTGCCGAAGTCGTCTTTGTTCTTATCACCACGAGAGGTGATAATGCCCGGCTGTGAAGCCGCGTGGGCCCCGGCGGCGGACAGCAGGAGATCGACCCCTTCGCCTGCGGCTCCGACCGCTTTATAATGTCCGAATGCTTCATTGACAAAATCCGATGCGGCTTTATGCAATTTCAGGCGTTCTATGCTTTCTTGGCCGCCCGGAATATAAACGGCATCGTACAGCACAGAATCGACCGTCTGCAAAGTGTTTCCGACTTCAATTTCTGTGCCGCCGGCCCCTTCGATTACTCCGAGTGCCGAGCTGACGATGTCCGGAATGATGCCGGCTTTTTTGAATTCTTTCAACACACGGCTCAAGTCTTCATCATCAAAACCTTGTTCTGCTAAAATGGCGACTGTCCTTGTCTGCGGCAGTTTCACCGTATTCTCCTGGCTGAGCGCAGGGGATTTGAACGTCACGTTGGAGCCTTCGTCTTTTTCAGGGGGCTCTACGCCTACACCCGCAGCGATTTGCTTGGCAAGCTCCCCGTCAACCCGGTTAAACATATGAACGACTTGGC
>NZ_JBSIOT010000728.1:0-770 GCF_053613335.1 Bacillus sp. LR--39
ATCTTTAATCGTTCCGTTGCTATTATATTCATAGTCATCACTTGACATATAAATATAGACTCTCCCGTTATAGGTCAGCGCAATCGGATCTGCGCCCAAATGATGGTCGATAAGCGGGTTTGAATTCCCTACATGTTTTGCAATTGTACTACTGGTGGCAGCATACGCAGACTTTCCAGATAAACAGCTCAATAGTAAAGCAAAAACAAATAAACATACGCTACACTTTTTCCTCATCACTTCACATCCTCCTTTTTCCTTAAAATGGGGGATTTTCTTTTGGAATTTGATAACAACAGGTCACGAAGATTGCACGCATAAAGTAGCCGGAAGCTGTTTAGCAATGTTCCCCCAGTTCTTGTTCTGAAAGCTCATCTTCATGTGTCTCCATTCTCTCCTTTCTTCGAGGAGATCGCACCACTCCTTCAAAATTGTTCAAAAAAACTTCCCCATTCCTAGCGACCATTGTCCAGAAAATAAAAAGACAGGATTGTTCATGGCCTCCCACTAATCACATTGAACGGAGATTACATCATTATCCAATATATCCCTTTATCTAACATCCTACATCATTAAAAAAATTGTGTATAGAAACTTTTGGAGGAGTTAGTGTTCGATTCTACAAAGGAACTGGATACATTTATTCATTGATAAGATGGGGCTAACACTCCGTTTATATTTGTATGTTTTCAGACACAAAAAACAGCCGTTCAATGCGGCTCTTTTTTTCAAGTGTATAAGAATTATTGAGCGGTATACCCGCTTTTTCA
>NZ_JBSIOT010000729.1:0-769 GCF_053613335.1 Bacillus sp. LR--39
TGATCAAATCCTTATGCAGTACGCTTCTGGATAGAACCGAAAGTCCCATGCCGTTAATCACCGCTTCCTTTACACCTTGATTGCTGCTGATAGTGAACATTGATTTCGGCCGAAGTCCATTTGAACTGAGTACATGATCGAGAAATTCTCTCGTCCCGGAGCCTTTCTCTCTTGTCACCCACGCTTCGTTCTGCAAATCGCTGATCGAAATCTCTTTCCGCCCGGCCAGCGGATGCTGATTTGGAGCGGCAATGCACATTTCATCCTCCATGAACGGTTCAATTTCCAGCTCATTCTCGTTTGTATGTCCTTCAATCAGCCCGATATCAGCCTGAAGCATACGCACACGCTCGCTGACCTCCTCTGTATTGCCAATCATGACATCGAGGTTCAGCTCTGGATACAGCTTTTGCAGCTGGGCCAATAGCGGCGGAAGAATATACTCACCGATTGTAAAGCTTGCAGCTATTTTCAATTCGCCCTTCACATAGTGATGATGCGCATAGATTTCAGCCTTGGCTTGTTCGTAGAGAAACACCATTTGCTTTGCTCTTTGATATAAAATGTCTCCTGTCGGCGTTGTCGTAAAGTGTTTTGGCGACCTGTTTAGAAGAGCCGTTTGAAATTCTTTCTCAAGATTTTTGATATGCAGACTGACGCTGGGCTGGGAGATCATCAGCTTTTCTGCCGCTTTTGTGAAGTTTTTTTCTTCTACCACCGCTATAAACGTTTTCAGCACGTCGTAATACAAAAACCCCACCCCTGTCAT
>NZ_JBSIOT010000730.1:0-769 GCF_053613335.1 Bacillus sp. LR--39
TGTCTCATCGACCCGGAGAAACCCGCTGCTATTTTTGTATCTACCGCCATTTGCTCAAGAGTGCGGCCTTGCCGCAGACTTTCGACTGCTGTTTCGTACGCTGTTTTCATCTGGGAAAAACCCGGCGTGATCCCGGCAATCACAATCGTAGCAGTCCGATTGATATATTCATTATGAGGTGAATAGTAGATGTCAAGTTCATTTTCTTGATGGAGATGAAATGGAGAAATAAGTAAATCCGACTTTGTAAGTGAAGAGGGAAGAGAATGTAGTTTTTCTGCGAACTCCTTTAAGCAACTGTGGTTTACAATCATGCGAAAGCCTCCTCAAAAAATGATATCCCATTGTCCATTCTGATCGAAACAACGGGATATCATTCATCATGACCTGCTATTTAAATGGCCAGCCTGCCACACCTCTTTAACAGCTTTAGGAACTTTTTTCACTTCAGCTGCGGTCTGCTGAAACGTGTATTTTTTTATTTGGACATCCTGCTGAACCTTCTTTTGTTTTTGCGTCAGCAGCTCTGTTACTGTTTTTAATCCTTCGATTTGTTTTTGCATAGCCTGCGTAACAGAGGAAAGCTCCTTTAGTGCAGGGTCCATTTTTTTCTTGTTTTGAATCACGGTAACTCCTAAGAAGATAATAGAAACTGCTAATACTGCAAGACTGATATAAACTATAATCATATGTTCACTCCTTTTCTTATGTCATTACCCTGTATCCGTTTTTTTAATCAGAAGAAATGATATTTACACAGTTCGTTTGA
>NZ_JBSIOT010000731.1:0-768 GCF_053613335.1 Bacillus sp. LR--39
CGATTATATTCACGTCGTTGATCTCGCAGAAGGCCACGTCAAGGCGCTGGAAAAAGTATTGAACACTACAGGAGCCGATGCATACAACCTTGGAACAGGCACAGGCTACAGCGTGCTTGAAATGGTCAAAGCCTTTGAAAAAGTGTCAGGGAAAGAGGTTCCGTACCGTTTTGCGGACCGCCGTCCGGGAGACATCGCCACATGCTTTGCAGATCCTGCGAAAGCCAAGCGGGAACTGGGCTGGGAAGCGAAACGCGGCCTTGAGGAAATGTGTGCTGATTCCTGGAGATGGCAGTCTTCTAATGTGAATGGGTATAAGAGTGCGGAATAAGAATGGAGGCCTTCTCAATAGAGAAGGCCTTTAAAGAACAAGGGTGCCTGAACAGGCACCCTTGTTAGCTGTTATTTGATTTTCACAATAACATCATTACTGAATTTTAGTTTCCAAGTGCCTTTTGCATAAGCTTCCTTGTCAACTTCAAATGCTTTTACACCTGTTACTTTAATATTAGGATTTAGATCACTCAAAATTTTAGAGTTATCAACTTTTGTCTCAGTTGCATAGTTTACAGAAGCATCAATATCAGAATCATAAGAAGTACCATCAGCATCAACTAATTTAACAGTTGGAATTGAAAAAGAACTTATTGGCTTTTTAGATACGTTTTTAATTGTATATTGAACAGCTACAATTGTACCACCATCAGATGCTTTCTTTTCAACATATTGAGTACCGACAGTATCTCTGTCCTCTACCCTCGTAACTGT
>NZ_JBSIOT010000732.1:0-768 GCF_053613335.1 Bacillus sp. LR--39
TAAAATCAATGCCAGAAGGATCGAGCTCGACCCTTTCATCCCCGCCAGCCAAACTGTTAAAGAGGCGAAAATTTGAGCTACAGGCGCGCCGATCAAAAACACAAACGCTAAACCTACAATCAGTGATGCAAACACCGGAATAATAATAATCGGCATAATCGGCTGGATGGCTTTTGGAACTTTTAATTTCTTTATCCAAAGTGCAGCATATCCGGCCAAAAACCCGGCAATAATCCCCCCGAGGAATCCGGCGCCGCTTGCGCTGTCATAAAAACTTCCAGTCGCCGCAATATATCCGCCGATTATCCCTGGCACAAGCCCCGGTTTATCAGCGATGCTATAGGCGATATAGCCGGCTAAAATCGGAATCATAAATGAAAATGAAGCACTGCCGATCTGTTCAATCGTTTTCCAGAAGGAATCATCCGGAATAACTAAGCCTTTAGGTGTTTTCTCCCCTCCAAGCGTTAATGCAACCGCTATCAATAATCCGCCGACGACAATAAAAGGAACCATAAATGAAACGCCGTTCATTAAATGACGATAAATTGGATTTTGTTTCTTCTCCGGATGATTACCGGATTCCGGTTTTGAAGCGGAACGATAGACCGGTATATCCCCGTTAAGAGCTTTTCGAATCAATTCCTCCGGTTTGCGGATGCCGTCCTGTACCCCTACAGACAGCAGTTTTTTGCCTATAAACCGGTCTTTGTTTACCGAGCGGTCTGCAGCAATAATGATTGCGTCCGCTTCGCGAATTTCCTCTTC
>NZ_JBSIOT010000733.1:0-767 GCF_053613335.1 Bacillus sp. LR--39
ACCACATATAGAAAATTAAGTTATATTTTAAAACCATTTTATGATACTAGAGTGAGCCTGTACAATTCATATTGATGGAATTTTTTGTTTCACTGCATGCTCCCCCCTGAGGTAACATAAAAATGAGAGATGCCTGGGGCAAAATAGCTTGCAGGAAAAAGGAAGGGAGGGTATCCATGCAGATTCGCATGACTGAATATCAGGTTCCCGACCCCGAATCGGGGCCGTACGGGATCACAGTATGTGCAAACGGGCGCATTTGGTTTACTGAACAAAAGGGGAACCGGATTGGTATGCTCACAGAGTCCGGGGATATCACCGAATATACGATTCCGACGGAGAGCGCAGGCGCCTCGATTATTACGTCCGGGATTGACGGCGAGCTTTGGTTTACAGAGTATAAAGCGGGGAAAATCGGCAAAATCACGCCTCAAGGGAAAATAACCGAGTATGCTCTTCCACCGGGTGCTGCCCCGTTTGGAATCGCTGCAGGCTGTGACGACGCCATGTGGTATACAGATATGGCCGGACATCAAATCGGCAGGCTGTCCTCTTCAGGCGAAATAACAGAATACAAACTGCCCAAACCAGGAGCCTTCCCGTCATTTATTACAAGGGGAGCAGACGGCGCGCTCTGGTTTACACAAAACCAAAGCGGCTCCATCGGGCGAATAACGGCAGATGGAGACATCAGCGAGTATCCGCTGCCCCAAGAACAATCCGGCCCGGTCGGGATCACTGCCGGCCCGGACGGGGCTTTATGGTTT
>NZ_JBSIOT010000734.1:0-767 GCF_053613335.1 Bacillus sp. LR--39
AGTCTGCAGGTACCTTATTTGATCAAGGTGCCTTTTTTATTCGGGAAAAAGTTGACTTTCTTTGGAAGAAAACCTATTATTTGAGGTGTCTAGTTGATAGTGAAAATCATTATCATACATTGCGGTTTAGTTTAAGGAGAGGAATGTCGTACTGCATGAAAGAACAAACAACAGACCGGACAAATGGCGGGACATCAAACGCATTTACGATTCCTGGTACGGAAGTGCGTATGATGTCTTCACGCAATGAAAACCGTACCTATCACATTTTTATCTCGAAACCTAGTACGCCGCCGCCACCCGCTGGTTATCCTGTGATTTATCTGCTGGATGCCAATTCTGTCTTCGGAACGATGACGGAAGCCGTTCGAATACAGGGACGCCGACCCGAAAAAACCGGGGTGATCCCTGCAGTGATCGTCGGCATTGGCTATGAGACAGCGGAGCCGTTCTCCTCAGCACGCCACCGGGATTTTACAATGCCAACAGCCCAATCGAAGCTGCCGGAAAGGCCCGACGGCAGAGAATGGCCGGAGCATGGCGGAGCGGAGGGCTTTTTCAGATTTATTGAAGAGGATTTAAAACCGGAGATAGAACGAGATTACCAGATTGATAAAAAAAGACAAACAATCTTTGGCCATTCGCTCGGAGGGCTTTTCGTGCTGCAGGTGCTGCTAACAAAGCCCGATGCGTTTCAAACGTATATCGCAGGAAGTCCGTCCATTCATTGGAATAAACCGTTTATTCTCGAGAAAACGGACCATTTC
>NZ_JBSIOT010000735.1:0-767 GCF_053613335.1 Bacillus sp. LR--39
GAAGTGTATCCGGTTGTCCCGCCGAAGGTTGAATATTCTCTGACCCCGCACGGAGAAAGCCTCATGCCTATTCTTGAAGCCATGTATGAGTGGGGGAAAGGCTATATGGAATTGATTGATATCGACAAAAATGTCATGAAAGAATCGTTGTAAGACGCTCTACGCAAGGGTGTCTTTTTTTTGCCTGTTTTTCGGTTTTTGCGCGGTACACATAGTCATGTAAAGATTGTAAATTGCATTCAGCAATAAAAAAAGATTGAACGCAGCAGTTTGGTTTGAAAATTTTTATTTTTCTGTAAATAATGTTTAGTGGAAATGATTGCGGCATCCCGCAAAAATATCCCTGTAAATAAACTGGAATATTTCGGCATCCCGCATGAAACTTTTCACCCATTTTTCGGTGATAAAAACATTTTTTTCATTTAAAGTGAACGGTAGAAAGATAAAAAATATTGAAAACAATGAATAAATAGCCGAAATTGGTTTCTTATTAGGATGGGGTCTTGCGGTCTTTATCCGCTTGTGTTAAACGCCGCAATACTGACTGACGGCAGCCTGCTTTAATAGCGGCCATCTGTTTTTTGATTGGAAGCACTGCTTTTTAAGTACTTTGGGCTATTTCGTCTGTTAGTTCATAAGAATTAAAAGCTGATATGGATAAGAAAGAGAAAATGCGTTGCACATGTTCACTGCTTATAAAGATTAGGGGAGGTATGACAATATGGAAATAACTTTTTACCCTTTAACGGATGCACAAAAACGAATTT
>NZ_JBSIOT010000736.1:0-767 GCF_053613335.1 Bacillus sp. LR--39
TGGCCCACTCAATGCCGTTAATAATCCAGCTATATTGGCCGCTTCCTGTTGAATCAAGCACTTTTACTGCATATAATGATGCGCTTGGCGCTACGCCCAGAACACCGATTGAGTTATTAAGAGCGGCAATCGTACCGGCGACATGCGTACCGTGAGAACTGCCGTCCTGGTATGGGTTTGTTTCAGAAGGAACGAAGCTTGCTCCGCCTCTGACGTTTAAGTCAGGATGAGAAGAGTCAATTCCGCTGTCGATAACAGCTACTTTTACGTTAGAGCCTGTGTAGCCTTGAGAGTGAAGAGCCGGCGCTTTAATTTGAGAAATGCCATAAGGAACAGATTGCGCATATTCATGTGCAATATGATCTTCTTCCACATATGCAACGCTCGGATCTTTTTTCAATTCTTTTACAGCTTTTTCATCCAATGTTGCTGCGGCCGCGTTAACATACTTAAATTGCTTTTGAACCTTTCCGCCTTTTTCAGAAATAACATCCTTTTTCTTGGCGGAACTCATGGCACTCATTGTCTGCTTAAATCCGACAATGTATTTCTTTTCTGTACTGCTTTTTCCGGCAGCCTGCGCAGACATGTTGCTGAACGCCATCGTAAAGATTAACGTTAACGCAAACAACAAGCTGATCCACAATTTTTTGCTTCTCACTCTTTACCCTCTCCTTTTAAAAAATTCAGAGTAGACTTACTTAAAAGACTATTCTGTGAATTTATTGTAATAGATGGAATAATATTTTAGTAGACCCATTTTTTTG
>NZ_JBSIOT010000737.1:0-767 GCF_053613335.1 Bacillus sp. LR--39
TGAAAGGCATGAAAGGTGCTGAAGCTACGGTAACAGGCGCCTATGATACAACTGCGTATGTGGTTTCTTATACTCCGACTAATGGGGGACAGCGTGTGGATCATCACAAATGGGTGATCCAAGAAGAAATCAAAGATGCCGGAGATAAAACGTTACAACCCGGAGATCAGGTGATTTTAGAGGCTTCTCATATGAAAGGCATGAAAGGAGCAACAGCCGAGATCGATTCCGCGGAAAAAACAACTGTATACATGGTTGACTATACATCGACAACAAGCGGCGAAAAAGTGAAAAACCACAAATGGGTCACCGAAGATGAGCTTTCAGCTAAATAATAAAAAATCCTCCTTTTACAAGGAGGATTTTTTTGCTGTTTGAACAGGTCTTGTTAAAGAAATGAAAGCAAACAGGACAGCGATGATCACAATCGATCCGCCGCACCATGCTGTTGACACCACAGTACCCGTCTGATCCAAAACAACACCGCCAATGGCTGAGCCAAGGGCAATTCCGACTTGGAGGGCCGATGTGTTAAAGCTTTGCTGAATGTCAGACGAATCAGGTGCAATTTCAATTAAATAGCTTTGCTGAGCCGGGGCGAGGCTCCAGCTCAGAAGACCCCAAATCACCATGACAGGCAAAAAGAAAATCATAGACGATGTAGACAGCGGCAGTAAGAACATAATGATGGCAAAGGAACCGGTCACCAGCAAAATGCTCTTAAAGGAACCAAGCCGGTCAGATAGCGCTCCTCCGAAAGGGCCTCC
>NZ_JBSIOT010000738.1:0-767 GCF_053613335.1 Bacillus sp. LR--39
CGGAGCCGGGATATACCTGAATTCACCTCGGCCGTCAAAGGCTTCCCCATGTGCCCATCTTCCTTGCGAGCTTTCATCCCCCCTGGAAAAGTTAAACAGGTCATAGGAGACTTCCTGCTTTTCGAGCTCACGCGGAAACGTCGTCGGGACGACAATATCCCGTTCTCTTTCCTCCAGCTCTTTAATGGCCGCGTACCACATATTTTGATGATAGGTATCCCTTGCAATCAAAAATGACAGCATATCTCTTACCCCTGGATCATCGGTCATGGCATAAAGCCGTGTCACCTGAAGGCGTCCTTGGGCCTCCGCATTTAAGTTAGCGCGAAAATCGGCCAGCAGGTTTTCGCTTGAGATAATGTATTTTGCATTCCACGGATAGCCCTCACTATCTGATGCCATCGCCCCCAATCCGGACACAATCGCGTGCTGAGGATTCATCCCTGACATGACTGCTGCGATAGCGGGATTGCTTTTATAAGCATCCTCCTGTACATCCGCGGGTGCATTGTCCAGAAGTCTGGAAATCATCGTTGCCAGCATTTCTACGTGCCCAATCTCTTCGGTCCCCACATCATATAACAAATCTTTATACTTAGCATCCGCCCTGCAGTTAAATCCTTGAAACAAATACTGCATCATGACGCTAATTTCACCGAATTGGCCGCCGAGCACCTCTTGAAGTTTTTTCGCATAAACCGGATCAGGATGAACTGGCTTTGCTTGATATTGAAGCTCTTTTATATGATAAAACATGAATCATTCCT
>NZ_JBSIOT010000739.1:0-767 GCF_053613335.1 Bacillus sp. LR--39
TGCTCGCCGATCGATTTTCCGAATTGCTTTCGCTCTTTTGCATATTGAAGCGCCGCATCAAGCGCTCCTTGGGCGATGCCTACGGCTTGTGCAGCTATGCCGTTTCTGCCTCCGTCAAGCGTCTTCATCGCGATTTTGAAGCCTTCTCCTTCTTGTCCGAGACGCTTTGATGCGGGCACTACACAATCTTCGAACATGATTTCCGTTGTCGGTGAAGAACGGATGCCCAGCTTCTTTTCTTTCTTGCCTGTAAAAAATCCTTCAAAATCCTTTTCTACTATAAAAGCGGTAATGCCTTTTTTCTTTTTCTCGGGATCGGTGACGGCAAAAACAATGTAAATATCAGCAACGCCGCCGTTTGTGATAAACACTTTGGAACCATTTAACACATAGTCATCGCCGATTCGTTCAGCAGTTGTTTTCATGCTGCCGGCGTCAGATCCAGACCGTGCTTCGGTCAATGCGAATGCGCCGATTTTCTCTCCGAGGGCCAGTTGTGTTAAGTACTCTGTCTTCTGTTCCTCCGTCCCAAAGGCAAACAGGGGCCAGCTGCAAAGAGAGATATGGGCGGAAAGCGTCACTCCGGTGGAGGCGCACACTTTTGACAGCTCCTCCACCGCGATGACGTAGGCCAAATAGTCACTTCCGATTCCGCCGTAATCTTCAGGCCATGGAATTCCCGTCAGCCCCAGATTTGCCATTTCCCGAAACAGCTCGCGATCGAAGCGTTCTTGTTCGTCCCGTTCTGCCGCAGTCGGGGCCACCTC
>NZ_JBSIOT010000740.1:0-766 GCF_053613335.1 Bacillus sp. LR--39
CAATTTCTTTTTTGAGTTCTTCTACCATCGTTTCCTCTGGAACCTTACGGACAATTTTCCCTTTCCGGAACAGTAGCCCTTCACCGCGTGCGCCGGCGATTCCGATATCAGCTTCTCTCGCTTCACCAGGTCCGTTTACAGCGCAGCCGAGAACAGCAACTTTAATCGGCGCTTTTATCTTAGAAATATACTCTTCCACTTCATTGGCAATGCTGATTAGATCAATCTCAATACGGCCGCAAGTCGGGCAAGAGATGAGCGTGGCAGCATTGGAGGCTAAGCCGAAAGATTTCAGAAGCTCCCTTGCTACTTTTACCTCTTCTACAGGGTCTGCGCTTAGTGAAATGCGCATGGTGTTCCCGATGCCTTTGCTTAAAATTGCGCCGAGTCCTGCTGCGCTCTTTACTGTGCCGGCAAACAGTGTTCCTGACTCGGTGATCCCGAGGTGAAGCGGGTAGTCAAACGCTTTCGCCGCTTTTTCATAAGCCTCGATTGCAAGGTTCACGTCAGAGGCCTTCATGCTGACAATAATATCGTGAAAATCAAGATCCTCAAGAATTTTAATGTGATGAAGTGCGCTTTCTACCATTCCATCGGCAGTCGGATAACCGTATTTTTCTAAAATGCGTTTTTCCAATGAACCGGCGTTTACTCCGATCCTGATCGGAATGCCTTTGTCTTTGGCCGCTTTAACAACCGCTTCAACTTTTTCACGTCGACCGATGTTGCCGGGGTTGATGCGGATTTTATCTGCGCCGCCTTCAAT
>NZ_JBSIOT010000741.1:0-766 GCF_053613335.1 Bacillus sp. LR--39
CAGGTATGAAAACCGGTTTAAATATAAAATATGACAATCCGAAAGAAGTGGGGGCAGACAGAATCGTAAATGCTGTCGCTGCGATACACTTATACGGCAATCCATTAATTGTTGTCGATTTCGGAACCGCCACAACGTACTGCTATATTGATGAAAACAAACAATACATGGGCGGGGCGATTGCCCCTGGGATTACAATTTCGACAGAGGCGCTTTACTCGCGTGCAGCAAAGCTTCCGCGTATCGAAATCACCCGGCCCGACAATATTATCGGAAAAAACACTGTTAGCGCGATGCAATCTGGGATTTTATTTGGCTATGTCGGCCAAGTGGAAGGAATCGTTAAGCGAATGAAATGGCAGGCAAAACAGGAACCAAAGGTCATTGCGACAGGAGGCCTGGCGCCGCTCATTGCGAACGAATCAGATTGTATAGACATCGTTGATCCATTCTTAACCCTAAAAGGGCTGGAATTGATTTATGAAAGAAACCGCGTAGGAAGTGTATAGGAGGTTTAGTAATGGATTATTTAGTAAAAGCACTTGCGTATGACGGAAAAGTTCGGGCTTATGCGGCGAGAACGACTGATATGGTAAATGAGGGGCAGAGACGCCATGGTACGTGGCCGACAGCATCCGCTGCATTGGGACGCACAATGACAGCTTCACTCATGCTCGGCGCTATGCTGAAGGGCGATGATAAGCTGACCGTGAAAATCGAGGGCGGAGGTCCGATCGGAGCTATTGTAGCTGATGCCAATGCCAAA
>NZ_JBSIOT010000742.1:0-766 GCF_053613335.1 Bacillus sp. LR--39
TTTGTGACTGATGTGCCTTGCCCTTTAAACGGCGCGAAAACAGCCATCGAGTAATTTGAATCCCACAGCGACGTTTGAGTAAACGCGACTTGTTTTGTCGTTTCATTCAGCATTTGAAAAGATGACACATCAAATGTTCCGTTTTTCGCCGGCGGAACAGCCAATTCGGCTGTTTTTTCCTTCAGCAGAGAGAATTGATCGACGCTTCCGATGAAGATTACGTTTCTTCCTTTCACGTCATCCGGTTTGACTTCCGAGGATGTTTTTACTGTGAATGCCTGCCGGGCTTCGCTGCCGAAGGAGCCGACTACAAGCGAAAGCTCATCAATCTTCGACTGATCCGCATTGTCGGGCAGGATCATCAGCGTTTTATTGTTATGATCACCCGCGTAGGGAAGCGGCCACGCTTGAAAATCTGCTGAAGCTGACGTGTCGCTGACATGGTAAGACAATGCACTTTGTTTATCGATAAAAATCCATTTGTCCTCGTTCACCGCGTAGCAAGGGTTGTTCTCTTTCAAGCCTGAAGCGGCAAATTGAATATCAATGTAACGGCTTTTTTGCAAAAGTTTCGGATCGACTTTTAAAGAAACATGGTAAAAGCCGTTTTTGTCTTCTTTTCCTATATCGTCAAGTCCGACGGAATGAGGCTGGCCATTGATCATGACCTTCAGCTCCGCCTGTTCCGCAGCTAAGTCGCTTTGGCCGGCCTGCTTTTGAATCGTTTTCGATTTTTTCATCGCAAGCGAAAGCTTTGCAGGCTGAT
>NZ_JBSIOT010000743.1:0-766 GCF_053613335.1 Bacillus sp. LR--39
TAATGGCGAAAATTTTGAAACGCGGCGGCAGCATGATTGAAAAAATCTTTAAAAAGTATCAGACGCTTGGCGGAGAGATTGAAAAAATCCACGTTGAGATTTCAAAATACAAAGATGAGATGACGAAGACGAACTACACGCTCGATGAAATGTATGAAAACAATATCAAATACTATATGGAGCTTGAAAAATACGTCGTTGCCGGGCAGATGAAACTGGAAGAGATGCAGTCGATCCTTCCTTCATATGAGGAAAAAGCGGCAAGCGGAAACCAGCTGGCGCAAATGCAGCTCGATACATTGCGCAGCGGCATTCAGGCGCTTGAGGAACGGGTGTATGATCTGGACATGGCACGGATGGTGGCGCTTCAAACCGCACCTCAAATCCGTCTCCTGCAGCGAGGAAATGCAAAGCTGATCGGGAAAATCAACTCCGCGTTTATCATTACCATTCCGATTTTCAAAAACGGCATTATTCAGGCTGTTACGGTAAAGCGGCAAAAGCTTGTGGCTGATTCCATGAGCGAGCTTGACCGCCGGACAAACGAGATGCTGAAACGAAATGCTGAAAACATCTCAAGCCAAAGTGTTGAAATTGCCAGAATGGCCGGCAGACCGAGCATAGATATTGAAACGATCGAATCGTCTTGGAACACGATTGTCAGCGGCATGCAGGAAACAAAACAAATCGAGGAAGAAAACAAACGCCTCCGCGAAGACGGCGCGAGACGAATTGCACAGCTTCAGGATAATATTAAAAAAGCAGC
>NZ_JBSIOT010000744.1:0-765 GCF_053613335.1 Bacillus sp. LR--39
CATCACGCTGATAGCGTTTTTGCTGCTGCATATCGGCAAGATAAGCCTCCGCTTCTTCGCGGCTCATATTGCCTTCTTTTTCGATAATTTCAAGCAATGTGTGATGGACGTCATGCGCCATGTGCTTTTCATCTCCGCAAATGTAAACAGCCGCTCCTTCTTGAAGCCATTCAAACAATTCTGCGCTATGTTCGAGCATGCGGTGCTGCACATAAACTTTTTCTTCCGTATCACGTGAGAACGCCACATCCATTTTTGTCAGCACACCGTCTTTGAGCCAATTCTGCCACTCTGTCTGGTAAAGGAAATCCGTGACAAAGCGCTGATCGCCAAAGAACATCCATGCCTTTCCTTCCGCTACCGTCTCCTCACGCTCCTGCATAAAGGAACGGAAAGGTGCGACGCCTGTCCCAGGGCCCACCATGATAATCGGTGTTTCAGGGTCTTTCGGAAGCTTAAAGTTTTGATTGTGCTGTACATAAACTGGCAGTGTGTCTCCCGGCTGCAGACGTTCCGCGCACAAAATCGAGCAGACGCCTTTTCGTTCACGGCCGTGCGCATCGTAGCGGACTGCGCCGATTGTTAAATGCACTTCATCCGGATTTGCGGATAAACTGCTTGCAATCGAATAAAGGCGGGCAGGCATTTTTCGCAAAATCGAGACAAACTCCTGCGCAGATACACTAAATGGGCCATAGTCACGGACGAGATCAAGCAAATCGCGCCCTTCAATATAGGCTTTTACATTCTCCTCATTTCCCGGGG
>NZ_JBSIOT010000745.1:0-765 GCF_053613335.1 Bacillus sp. LR--39
AGGATGAAACACTTTCGATCAACAACGGTGAAACAGGAGAAATCGCAAAAAAACTATATGACACGATTACAGGCATTCAAAAAGGCGCTGTCGCAGACGAATTCGGATGGACGACCGAAGTCGCAGCGCTGACTGAAAGCAAGTAAGAAAAAAGCCGGCCCATTACAGGCCGGCTTTTTTTACGCTTCAATTTTGTTGAAAAACTGCGGCAGATACGCTTTGTGCGCCTCCAGCATTTCGTCTAAAATCTGTTTGGCCACAGTATCGGACGGGACAAGCGGGTTAATCGTCATGGCAAGGAGTGCAGTTTGGTAGTCACCTGTAACTGCCGCTTCTGCCGCGACACGTTCAAAGGATTTGATTTGCTGGACGAGGCCACGGACAGACACCGGCAAGTCGCCGACAGCAATTGGCTTAGGGCCAGTTTTCGTCATCACACAGTTCACTTCAACTGCGGAATCGTCTGGAATGCTCGCTATTGCACCATTATTGATTGTGTTCACCGGCTGAATGTCATGTTTATCATTATAAATGGAGCTGATTAAGTTACATGCTGCATCACTGTAGTAAGCTCCGCCCCGTTTTTCCAGCTGCGGCGGTTTGATCGCAAGGTTCGGATCTTTATAAAGCTCGAACAGCTCTTTTTCGACCTTCTGTACGACTTCTGCGCGGGTGCCCTCCGTTTGTGATGCTTCCAGTTCGTGCTCCAGCATCTCTTTTGTTTTGAAATAGTAACGGTGATAGCCGCAAGGGATGACATTGAGC
>NZ_JBSIOT010000746.1:0-764 GCF_053613335.1 Bacillus sp. LR--39
TTTTACCTCGATTCTCTCCTTAAAGGACACTTGGTCTTTGTATCCGGGATAATCCTTTCCAACGTCAACTTCTGACTGGCGCCAAGATGGTCTTTTAGAGCCAGTTGTTTTTTTGGCATTTAGTTTAGTATTAACTCCACGTAAACCGAATCCACCAAGCATCGATAACGCATGATTAAGACTGTTCTGACGTTGCTCATCAGAAATCTTATTTCCAAACATATCCCGGCCAGTTATTGCTTCGCTAAAACCGTTTGCAGATGCGAGGCCGTAAAGTCCTTTGCTGGAGTTTTGAAGAGCGTGAAATGTCTTAGGCGTTTTATAGACATCAAGCGCTTTGTCTGCCCTATAGATGGCTGTGCTCGTTGAGTAGACAGCCTTTCCGCCTTTGGCTAATTTGCCGGCCCAGCCAACTATAGGGATGTAGCCGGCCGCAGCCATTGCGCCAGCTGCCACCCGTTGCCCATCAGTTAATTTTTCACCGGTGACTGGATCGACGCCATCAGTAGCTCTCTTATAATCATAATATCCGGAGACTTCCCCCGTAAAATTACAAACGACATCCCAGGTCTTTTCATACCACGGCCTATTTGCGAGTTCTTCCTGTTCCTTCGCAATTCTTCTTTGTTCGGCCTGCTGATCTTTAAAGGAAATATAATCAGTAGTTTGTTTTTTTACATCCTCAGTCATCTTATGAATTTCACTGTCCCTATAAGCTTTTGCATTATAGTGTATAGGGGAGGCGTTTTTACCTTTTGCTGTAG
>NZ_JBSIOT010000747.1:0-764 GCF_053613335.1 Bacillus sp. LR--39
TAAGCCAGAAGGGAAGTTTCCGCTAAGAAATCATCAAGCGGCAGATTGGTCGTCCAGCCCTCTTCAGCATGTAAAATGACGTAGCCCGCTTCTTCTTTTACACCCGCTTTTTCCGCTATATCACAAGCCCGCACGCCTTGCCACACATTATCAAGCCTTGACCATCCCGTGACGCAATGAATGTCGTTTTTCGATTCATACCGTGGAAAGGCTTTGACATCTTCAAAGCTTAGCAGCATCGGATGGTCAACCAAACCGTATACTTGAAGATTCCATTTCGTCATATCTTCGTAATATGGGACATCTGCGGTATGAAGCACAGGAAATGAAGTGGTGACGTTTTGATTTGGCGGCACTCTTCCAGATTGATCGGACTGTCTTGTTTTTCCGAAATACATATGGAGCCCTCCTTTTTGTTAACCTAATTTAAAATCATGTTGACAATCTTTTTGTTCTTTATTACTCTATGATTGTGTATGTCAACCTAAGGGGGAACAACGATGAAACAACGTAAACTTCGTGCGGGAGATATGGCGCTGATTGGCATGTTCGCCGCACTTATGGCTGTCGGGGCCAACATTACATCAGTAGCACCCTTTTTACAAGTAGCCGGCGTTCCGCTTTCGATGCAGCCGTTTTTCTGTCTCTTGGCAGCTTTGCTTCTTGGCAGCAAACGAGCAGCGATTGCCATGATTGTATATGCACTTGTCGGATTGGCCGCAGCGCCTGTGTTTGCTCAATTTTCAGCAGGCTTCGCACCGTTT
>NZ_JBSIOT010000748.1:0-764 GCF_053613335.1 Bacillus sp. LR--39
GGCAGCCCAAGAAATAGAAAGCGTCAATCCCGGTCAAGCCGCATTTTTAAAAGCGGAATTTTCAAACCAAAAGATTGACTATATCCCGCACGAAGCATTCAAAAAGGCAACGAGCCAGGCGAAAGCGGTCATTCGCACAGGGGAAGCAACGCCTTATGCAAATTGCATCTTGCACGCGGGAGTGATCTTTTAGATGTTTACATTCTACATCTGGAAAGAAGGGATAGCCCATGCATATTAAAATGAAGGACATTTTTAAAGCCTTTGGCCAAAACCAGGTGCTGTCCGGCGTTTCCTTCGAGCTTCAAGAAGGTGAAGTCCACGCTTTAATGGGAGAAAACGGCGCCGGAAAGTCGACACTCATGAATCTGTTGACTGGACTTCACAAGCTGGACAGCGGAACGATCGAGATCGACGGAAAAGAAACGTATTTTTCAGATCCAAAGGAAGCCGAACAGAACGGAATCGCCTTTATCCATCAGGAGCTGAACATTTGGCCTGAAATGACCGTTTTGGAAAATCTGTTTATCGGCAGAGAGCTTTCTTCCAAACTTGGATTTTTAAACAACAAGAAAATGAAAGCGCTAGCAAAAGAGCAGCTTGAAAGGCTCGGTGTCTCAATTTCTCTTGAAAAAGAAGCCGGAGACTGTTCCGTCGGCCAGCAGCAAATGATCGAAATCGCAAAAGCCCTTATGACAGACGCGAAAGTGATCATCATGGATGAACCGACGGCAGCGTTGACAGAAAGAGAAATTGAAAAACTG
>NZ_JBSIOT010000749.1:0-764 GCF_053613335.1 Bacillus sp. LR--39
TGCGGACTTCACGGTTTTCACTTTCCAAGAAATTAATAAAGTTGCCGTGAGTGATCTGTTTTTCATTCCCATCTTCGTCTTTAATGGATGGAAACGTTATATCTGCGTTATTTAACACGCTGAATGTATTTGAAGATGACCCCAGTACCTCGGAGGCTTCAGCAAGCAGTGCCTCTTCCTTCTCGCTCAGCACATGCGGGCGTTCCTTTGTAATCTCCTCAATCGCATGAGAGTACAGCTTTAATTCTTCTTTTTCAAGAATGAACTGCTGCAGTTTGTCTTCTTCTATGGATAAAATCTCCGGAACCAAATAAGCTGTCGCGCTTGCAGCCTGTGTATACAGGTTTCCCGCCTTGTCATTCAGCCCCTGGTAAAAAGAGTTCCCAGTATCCTGGTCAGAGCGCATATGCGCATATGTGTACAGCCTACCCAGCCGCTCCATCACTTTATCTTGATACGTAAGAGCCTCGTATAAATGATCAGCTGAATCTGCCAGCTTTCCTTTATACTTAGATAAATTCGGAATTAATTCTTTTACAGCTTGAAATTCTTTATTCCAGGCCTCATCACTAGGAAAAATATCCTCAAGTCTCCATGTGTCTTCTGCCTTTACCTCACTTCTGTCAGGCAGTTGGTTTGCTTTTTTTTCCTCAGCCATGGTGATCCCCCTCGTCTTCTTTGATTCAAGCCAATTGAAAAAACAGCTGTTTCTCAATAAACTTGTGTTGTGAATATCTTCCGGTTTTTCACTGCCTTTTGTCAAA
>NZ_JBSIOT010000750.1:0-763 GCF_053613335.1 Bacillus sp. LR--39
TGGCGCTGATTTTATGAATCCCGGAAATAAATACAAGGTGCCGCTTGAGACCTTGTCGTTAAACTTGGCACTCGTGCTGGGAACCGCCGGGCTTCCGCATATATTGATCCGGTTTTATACCGTTAAGGATGCCAAGACGGCCCGTACATCCGTTGTGTCAGCGACATGGATTATCGGTGTGTTTTACATTATGACGGTGTTTCTCGGCTTTGGTGCCGCGGCATTTGTCGGTTTTGACGCGATTACAGCGGCTGATCAAGCGGGAAATATGGCGGCTCCGCTTTTAGCAAAAGCGCTCGGAGGAGACTTTCTGTTCGCGTTTGTATCAGCCATCGCCTTTGCCACCATTTTGGCTGTCGTGACAGGGTTGGTGCTGTCTGCCGCCTCAGCATTTGCCCATGATATTTACAGCCAGATCATCAGAAAGGGAGAAGCAACTGAAAAAGAACAAATGAAAGCGGCCAGATGGGCTTCTGTCGCCGTGTCAGTACTCTCGATACTCCTTGCGATTTTTGCACAATCCTTAAATGTGGCGTTCCTTGTTGCACTCGCGTTTGCGGTAGCCGCCAGCGCAAACCTTCCGCTGATTGTGTTTACAGTCTTCTGGAAACGATTCAATGCCTCAGGCGCTTTATGGGGCAGCCTGACAGGCCTGATCAGCGCGCTTGTGCTGGTATCGATGAGCCCTAGTGTGTGGGACCCGGCCGGAGGTGCTATTTTTACCGGTGATCCGCTCATTCCGCTGTCTAATCCAGGAATTATT
>NZ_JBSIOT010000751.1:0-763 GCF_053613335.1 Bacillus sp. LR--39
AAACAATAGATTTTTATTGTTACACTGAATATAATGGTTTTATGACGACGAAAGGAGCGAATGTCATGACTGAAGTTGAAATGAAAGAACAGGTGCAGGAAGTACTGGACAAACTTCGTCCGTTTTTACTTCGTGACGGCGGTGACTGTGAGCTTGTAGACGTAGATGAAGGTATCGTTAAGCTTCGTCTTCTAGGCGCATGCGGCAGCTGCCCAAGTTCAACAATTACGCTGAAAGCCGGAATTGAGCGCGCTCTTCTAGAAGAAGTGCCGGGTGTCGTTGAAGTAGAACAAGTCTTTTAATAAAGCAGCCAGGCTGATATTTGATCAGCCTGGCTTTTTTTATTAGAGATATTGGTCAAACCATGAGCTGATATAATTCAGGCGCTTGATCCGCTGTCTTAGGTGTCCGGTGCGTGACAAATTGTGCGATGCATTCGGAAAACGGACAAGCATGGTTTCCTTGCCCATTTTTTTCAGAGCGATAAACAGCTGCTCCGCCTGCTCGATCGGGCACCGGTCATCCCGCTCGCCATGCAGAATCAAAAGCGGTGTCTCCACGTTTGCTGCGTATTTTAAAGGAGATCGGTCCCAGAGCTTTTCTGTGTCCTCAAACATGTCATGCCCAAGCTGCCAGTCTGTAAAGAAATAGCCGATATCACTGACGCCGTGAAAGCTGATCCAATTTGATATCGAGCGCTGGGTAACGGCAGCTTTAAAGCGGTTCGTCTGCCCGACGATCCAGTTGGTCATAAAACCTCCGT
>NZ_JBSIOT010000752.1:0-762 GCF_053613335.1 Bacillus sp. LR--39
CCGAGAATATTATAAAAATCGATTGGCTGATCGGCTTCAAACAGCTCTTGAAAGGAGTTAATGTAAGCAAAGCCCGATTGGCTGTATTGCACCTCGGCCGCCTGCTTAAGGACAGAAAGATCCGCTTCCGGATTTGCGCTTCTGAATCTGTCGAGCTCAACATCAAGAAGTTCTCTGCCGTTTTGCGGTGTATAAATCGCTGAACCTGTGAATACCTCATAATAATAGTTTTCCGACTCAAGCCATGAGAGAATGTCATACGCCCGTTTCTTATCAATCGTTTCGTGATGATAAAGCCTGCCGTCGGGATCGTGAATGACGGCGCCGTTTGCACTGATGACCCATGTTTTGATCCCCAGCGGTTCAAAGATTGACATGACGTCAAAATGAGCGCGCCCAGTTGACACCACCACTTCAATGCCGTCCCGCTGCGCCTGCCGCAGTGCGTTTTCATTTTCCAAGCTTACCTGATGCTTGCTGTTGAGTAAGGTTCCATCTAAGTCAATCGCAATTAATTTCACGTTTGTCAGTCCTTTCCTTCATCCTGCTCTGTCACGAGAAGCTCAACGCCGTTTCGGTCAAGCAAGTCACAAAATGCCTGATTCGGCAGCCTGTCTGTAATCAAGAGGTCGATTTCATTCAGCTCCGCATACTGATAAAAACTGGTGCTGCCCAGCTTAGAATGGTCTGCAAGCGCGATTACCTGCTTTGCCTGCTGTATCATTTTCCGCTTCACCATGCCATCCTCTTCATGCGTAATTG
>NZ_JBSIOT010000753.1:0-762 GCF_053613335.1 Bacillus sp. LR--39
TCATTAAAATCATTGAAGCACTGATCCTATCACCAATTATTGCCTTTGTCCTTGGTTTTATTCTTTATAGCATCGTTAAGCTGATTTTCAAAGACAGCAACTTGGCGAAAACGAATAAGCAATTCCGCAGAGTGCAGATTGTAACAGCTGCCCTGCAATCGTATACACACGGAACAAACGATGCGCAAAAAGCAATGGGAATTATCACAATGGCTCTCATCACAGCGAATTTACATACTTCTGCTAATGATATTCCTACCTGGGTGCAATTCGCCTGCGCGACAGCCATGGGTCTCGGAACATCAATCGGCGGCTGGAAAATCATCAAAACCGTTGGCGGTAAGATCATGAAAATCCGCCCGGTAAATGGTGTTTCCGCTGACTTAACCGGAGCAGCCATTATATTCGGTGCCACGTTTATTCATTTGCCGGTCAGTACAACCCACGTCATTTCTTCATCAATTCTTGGCGTCGGTGCGTCCCACCGCGTAAAAGGCGTAAACTGGGGTACGGCCAAGCGAATGCTCATTACATGGGTCATCACGCTTCCGATTTCAGCGACACTTGGTGCCATCGCCTACTTTATTTTAAATATGATATTTTAATGTCACACCGCTTCTGTCAAAGGAGCGGTTTTTTTGATGGAACAGGAAAACCATCCGGATCTCTCGAATACAATAAGCAGAACCTATTTCAGATGTGAGGGATTCGAATATGGTTTTATTCTTTCAGATCATGGTCTGGTGCATCGTGGCCGGACTG
>NZ_JBSIOT010000754.1:0-762 GCF_053613335.1 Bacillus sp. LR--39
AAAACAGCTTGATAGGTTGTAAAAACAGGAATGAAGGCTTCATCTCCCATCAATGCGCCATGCTGAAGACAAATGCTGACGGCCCCTTTTCTTTGACACATGAGAGCGAGCACCCTGCTATAAATGTCTTCTGCCGTTCCGACAATAACAGCTGAAATCTTTTCCTGTTCAAACAGCGCATCAACTGTATCAATGGCCTCTATAAATAAAGGAATATCTTTGAAAAGCCGGTCGCGAAACGCTTGATCACCAAATGCCGGGTGATCATCATAAGGGGCGAGAAGCGAACAGGCTGTTTCGAGATACTGCTTCGAATCGCCTTTTTGGCATGAATCCGCTATCTCCCGCTTGCTAATTACAGGCAGATCACAATAATGCGGCAAACTCCATCTGGCCAAAACAGCCGTTTTTTCAGGATCAAATTGATAGTAATTTCCGTTTGAAAAACGCAGGTAATCAAAGTGCAAAATGACTTTCCCTTTAACAGGTTTGTCATTTGTTTTAACGATGTTTTGGATTCTTTCTTCAAAAAACGGCTGAATCTGTCCCTCATCGATATGCTGATCCACCGATCCGAATAATTCCGGTTCTTCTTCCATCATCACCCTCAGCTCAGGGCTGATGTATTGATAAAAATTACTGATAAGCCCAAGCGGAATCCCTTTGTAGCGAAGTTTGTCAAAAAGCTCCACGTACTTCCGGTACAGCACCCAATAATTGCTTAAATAGGCCGACAAGCTCTCACCCCATTCCAAGCTTTTT
>NZ_JBSIOT010000755.1:0-761 GCF_053613335.1 Bacillus sp. LR--39
TAGTAAGAATAGAAATGAGTCGATAGGTCATGCCCGCTGATGATGCGCGGCTCGCTGAAAAAGTAGCCTTGGAATAATTGAAAGCCGTCTTGGACCGCCTGTTTATATTCTTTTCGGGTCTCTACTTTTTCCGCTAAAAAAATCAGGCCGCGGCAGCCGTAGGTTTGCAAAATTGTTCTGCGTTCCATTCGTGTTGTTTTGAGAAAATCAATTTTCAATATATCAATATAGCTCATGAGTTTTTCCAGTAAGTCCTCATCTTGCGGATTTATTGCATAAAAATCATCAAGCGCCAGCATATACCCCATTTTTTTCAATTCTTTGCATCTAGAAATGAGGGCCGGCGTGATCGGTATATCTTCAAGGATTTCAATGACAAGCTGTTTCGGATTGAAGGAGGTGGGAAGATTCGAAAACATCAGGCTTTCCGTAAAATTAACAAAACAGCGTTTCCCTTCCGTCAGCTTCTCAATTCCGATGTTTAAAAAGCTGTTGATCACCAAATCTGTTGTTGCCTGATCGCCGTCTTTAGCGCTATACACGTTCTCTTCGCTTTCTCTATACAGCAGTTCATAAGCAACAACCTGTTCTTTTCTATTAAAAATAGGCTGTCTTGCAACAAACACCCTCATTGATTTATCCCCCTTACAATACGCGCGGCTTTCACCCCTAAGTATATCAAATAATTTGACGAAAATTGCCTAATCATGAAAAATAATATATACATAAAGAAAACTGGCCCTTCGCGAATGAAAGGCCAG
>NZ_JBSIOT010000756.1:0-761 GCF_053613335.1 Bacillus sp. LR--39
CACGGTTTAGTTTTCCTTCTCTCAGCTGCTTAAAAATATGAGAGTAGGTGACAACCGCTGAACAAGCACAGCCGCTCCCCCCGGCAAAGACCTGCTGATCCGGAGTGTAAATCAGAAGCCCGCAATCATCATGCTTTGTGCCGACTGGATATCCATCTTCTTTTAAAATGTCTTTTACGATTGGAGAACCGACGCCTGACAGGTCACCTGTCAGGATTAGATCATAGTCATCCGCTGTCCGGTTGAGATCTTTAAAGTGCTGCTTAATCGTATCAGCTGCAGCTGGAGCCATAGCCGATCCCATATCAAAAGGATCTGTAATTCCTAAATCAGAAACCTTCCCGACAGTCGCACTTGTGATTTGGATATCACCCGGTGTCTGACTGATGACAACTGCACCGCTTCCGGTTACAGTGGAGGTAGCAGTGTCCGGTTTTTGCCCTCCGTATTCTGTCGGATAGCGAAACTGTCTTTCCGCAGTTGCATTGTGACTGCTGGTGGCAGCGAGTGCCCTTTTGGCAAACCCTCCATCAACTAAGGCTGATGCGACAGCCACTGTTTCCATTGATGTTGAACAGGCGCCAAACATACAAAGAAATGGGATTTTCAAGTGTCTTGCCACATAGTTAGCCGTCACGTTTTGGTTCAGCAAGTCGCCTGCCAGCAATAGGTCAATATCATCTTTTGTCAGATTGTTTTTTTGAAGTGCAACATTAACAGCGTCTTCCATCAGCTGCCGTTCCGCCATTTCCCAGCTCTTT
>NZ_JBSIOT010000757.1:0-761 GCF_053613335.1 Bacillus sp. LR--39
TGCCTCTATCGGCCCTGCATATACCGCTTTTCCACTCATGTCTGCCGTTAATTGATTTAAGAAATCATTCCGGGCTCCGCCGCCGATGATATGAAATTGCTCGATCGGTTTTTCTGTGATTGTTTCGAGCTCTTTGATGGCTATCGCATAGATGATGGCTAAATTGCTGGAGATGCAGCAGGCAAGTTCGCCTGCAGTGCGAGGAGTCTTTTGGCGGGTTTGTCTGCAATAATGTTGTATTTCCTTTATCATGTTTTCTGGATTCAGGAAACGTTTATCATTTAAGTTTATAAATTGCTGGAATGGTTCTGTTTTTTTGGCTTCTTCTGCAAGCTGCTGGAAAGAGTAATCTGCTTGTAACTGTTGTCTGACTTCTTGTATCACCCACATGCCGATAATGTTTTTGAGAAAGCGAATGGTGTTGTTTGCGCCGCGTTCATTTGTATAGTTGTTTTCTAAAGCAAGATCAGTTATTATCGGTGTTTTGTTTTCAACCCCGATTAACGACCATGTTCCGCTGCTGATATACGCCCAGCCATCATTTATTCCTGGCGCTGCAATGACGGCCGAGGCCGTATCATGTGTTGCGACTGTCATCACCTTGCACGCCGGGAGATCATAATCCGGGAACCACTCATTTCTTAGCTTCCCGAGTTCACACCCCGGTTCAGTCAGCGGGGCAAATTGCTGTTCCTGAACGGACACGGCTTCAAGCAATTCAGGATCAAGATTTCCCGTTGAGGCGTTTAAAAGCTGTGTTG
>NZ_JBSIOT010000758.1:0-760 GCF_053613335.1 Bacillus sp. LR--39
CGGAATCGCGGTGATTATTTTCACCGGAGAAATCGCCAAGTTTTTAGGCTTGAGAAATGTCGAGAAGCATGAGAGTTTTTATATGAATATGAGAGAGGTTGTCATCAACCTGAATACGCTCAGCTTTTACAGCATTTTGACGGCTGTCGTATCGCTCTTCTTTGTGCTGTTTACGCCAAAGGTTCTGCCGAAAGTGCCGGGAGCGCTCGCAGGCTTGCTTGTATCAACGGTCATTGCCACGATGCTGTTTCCCGAACAGGTGGTGACGATCGGATCAGCTTACGGCGAAATTCCGCGCAGCTTGCCGAGCTTTCAATTTCCTGAGTTGTCATTGGAAAAAATCATTTACCTGATGCCTCCCGCTCTTGCGATTGCAATGCTCGGAGGAATCGAATCGCTGCTTTCCGCGATGGTGGCAGACAATATGAAGGGGACAAGGCATGACAGCAATAAAGAACTTGTCGGCCAAGGAATTGCGAACATCGCCGCACCGCTGTTCGGCGGTATTCCGGCGACAGGTGCGATTGCCCGTACGGCGACCAATATTAAAACGGGCGCTGCTTCTCCGATTTCAGGTATCGTACACGGTGTGTTCGTTTTATTGGTTCTGCTTTTGTTTGCGCCATACGCTTCCCTTATCCCGCTTGCAAGCATGTCGCCGATTTTGATGGTGGTTGCTTGGAATATGAGTGAGCGGAAAGAGTTTATAAATATTTTGAAAATTAGAAATTCTGACTCTGCCGTGCTTGTCGTCACATTT
>NZ_JBSIOT010000759.1:0-760 GCF_053613335.1 Bacillus sp. LR--39
CCGGGCCTTGTACACGTACGCGATTATCCTGTATTGGCTGAATGAGGATGCGGCCGCGACTCCGGAAGCTATCAGCCAAAAGGTATGGGAGCTTGTTTCTCAAAAGAGATTTTATTGGCTGTTTGGACAAGCTGTGCCAGGAGAGCGAGAGAAGAACAAGCAAATCGACAGGCGTGTGGTTCGAACGAGAGAGGCGCTCCAGAAGGCATTTCTGGACGTGCTGGCGGAGAAAAAAGACTACGCAGCCATCACGATTTCGGATATTACCCGGAAAAGCAATATCCGCCGTGCAACCTTTTATGATCACTATGCCAATAAGGAGGAATTGCTCCGAACCATGATACAGCGATCATGTGCGGAGATCATTGATCACCTGACGATTGCCTCCAGCCCGAATGAATTTTCCTTAAAGGAAGCGGAGAAGGCGCTCGCCAGTCTGCTTTCTGCTTTGTCAAACATGCCCATTGTCCATTTTCTCAATCGGGAATGGGGTGTTCCTCATGTGATACCTGATATGTTCAAAGCGCTGGAATCGTTTTATCTGCATCAGCAAACTGATATTCACGCAGAGAAAAAGCTTTATGTCCATTATGTATCCGCAATGATTATTGGGTTGCTTTTGTATCGGCTGGATGAAGGAAAGGCGCATCCGCCTGAAGTGCTGGCGAGGGAATTTTTGCAGTTTTTGGATGTGAAAAAGTATAAGGTTGTATTGCTTTGAAAGACAAAAAGAGAGGGACATCCCCTCTCTTATCTCGTT
>NZ_JBSIOT010000760.1:0-760 GCF_053613335.1 Bacillus sp. LR--39
TCAAAGCCGACCTTCCATTCGAGCATTTTCAACAGCATGGCCCTGACGAGATTTAAATGATCGAGTGCATAAAGAATTTCCTGCCGCCACAAGCCTTTGGCCACATATGTCGATGTCCACCAAAATTCATTGCAGCAGTCGGCGAAGCATTGCGGGGACGGTTTTTGCACCCAATATTCCCGATCCGTCGGCGGCGGGATGACGGGCAGATCCTGATCCTTATCCAGCAGGATCACGGTCAAGCCGTCTTCCCTGCTATATTCCAGCTTTTCTTCAAGCGGCACAAGAATCAAATCAATGCGGCTGCCGTCTGTAAATAACATCAAATACGAAAAGCGGTTGCCAAGCTCATTCGGAAACAGCTCCATCGCTTCCGGCGTCTGCATGATGATCCGCTCTCCAAAAACGTCCACCCAGCCCGGCTCATCGAGAAAAGACTGCATATCTGTTACAACATAGACAATATCATAATCGCGAAAAGGGTCCTTCGGGACGTTTGGGTTCGTCCGCGAGCCGTTCATGCCGACCGCTCTGACACGGCTGTCCTCCCGTGCGACCTTCAGCACCAAATCGATGATTTCCTGCTCTGTACGCATGTATATACCTCCTCTTTTTGATTGTTGTAGTAAATCTTGATGAGGAGGTCCGCGAATACACGGTTATATGAAATGCTCTAAAAACGTCATCGACATGTCCTCCTTCTTTTAGCGAATGGCTTTCAGGTAGTCTTCAAGGCGCTCCAGCTGTGAAGAAAAGCCTT
>NZ_JBSIOT010000761.1:0-760 GCF_053613335.1 Bacillus sp. LR--39
CTGCTTGAGGCAGTCTGCACCCACTACGGGATTGATATGGATGTGCCGGTCAAAGATTTGCCGAAGCATCAACTGGATAAAGTGCTGTACGGCAGCGGAGATGACCTGATTTATTTCCGATATGAAAATGATTTTGGACAAATCCGCGAAGGTGAAATTCAATTTGAAGGCGTATTGCGCAACATTGAAAGACGCTATAAGGAGACAGGCTCCGATTTCATACGTGAGCAAATGGAGCAGTATATGTCTCAGAAGTCTTGTCCGACGTGCAAAGGCTATCGGTTAAAGAAAGAGGCGCTTGCCGTACTGATTGACGGCCGCCACATTGGGAAAATTACCGAGCTGTCTGTCGCCGACGCACTTGCCTTCTTTAAAGATCTTACCCTTTCTGAGAAGGATATGCAGATCGCCAATTTGATTTTGCGCGAAATTGTGGAGCGCTTAAGCTTTCTGGACAAAGTCGGCCTCGATTACCTGACATTGAGCAGGGCAGCGGGTACATTGTCCGGAGGAGAGGCGCAGCGCATCAGGCTGGCGACTCAAATTGGCTCGCGTTTATCCGGTGTGCTTTATATTTTAGATGAGCCGTCTATCGGTCTGCATCAGCGTGATAACGACCGCTTGATCAGCGCTCTGAAAAATATGAGAGACCTCGGGAACACGCTGATTGTTGTCGAACATGATGAGGACACGATGATGGCAGCAGATTATTTAATAGATATTGGACCGGGAGCCGGCATTCACGGCGGACAGGTGATAT
>NZ_JBSIOT010000762.1:0-760 GCF_053613335.1 Bacillus sp. LR--39
CTTCCCTTTCCGCCACAATGGCGGCGGCCCCTTTTTCAGCGGCTTGGCGGGCGTAGTCATGCCCGTCGACTGTATAGCCTTTTATACAAACAAAAAGACTCCCTGTCTTGACTTCCCTGGAGTCCATCTCAATTGAAGTTATATCAGGGTCTTCTTGGCCGGCATAGGAAGGTACATTTTTTAAATATGTAAGAAGCTTTGTCAATTTCATCGTATCAAACCTCTCAAGTCTCATCATTCTTCATTCGTTGTCATATTGATTCGCCGCACGAGCTTCGTGCAGACATACAGTTCATATTTTAGCGTAAAAAAGAGGATACATCCAGCTAATCCTTTAAAATCGATATATTTTTTAGGAGGAACGGCCCCGGACATCAGCAGGCAGCCGCTCCTATATTGAAACGAATTAATCAGAGGCTCCGTCATCGCTGTCAAGATAAATGCGAATCGTCGATCCTTCTTTTACTTTTTCGCCCGGCTTAGGGGACTGCTGAACGACGACATCGCCTTCTCCGGAAGCCTTCAGCCTGAGGTTGATCAGCAATGGTTCAAGCTCTGTCACGGAAAGCCCTATAAGGTTCGGGACCTCGATCAGCTTTTTGTCCAGCCATTGATATTCGCGTTCGATCTGATCTTTCCGCTTCTTAACGCCGAGCTGCGGAAGACTGTCTCTCATGATGTTTCCGACGATCGGCGCTGCAACCGTACCCCCGAATTGAATCGTTCCTTTCGGGTTGTCGACGGCGACGTAGACGACAAT
>NZ_JBSIOT010000763.1:0-759 GCF_053613335.1 Bacillus sp. LR--39
TGACTTTAGATAAGGGATTAGAAGGAAAAGAATTTGATGAGTCTTATAATAAAAAGAAAATGTCGAAATAAAATAAGCTGACCGTTTCGTGCGGTCAGCTTATTTTTAATGATTTTCTTTTTTCGAACACTCTTGGCAGACGCCGTAAATTTCTAAACGGTGGTGGCTTACCTTGAAGCCCGTGACGTGGGCAGCGAGCTGTTCCACTTCATCAAGGCCCGGGTAGTGGAAGTCCACAATTTTACCGCAGTTTTCGCAAATCGCGTGATAGTGATCGGATGTCACAAAATCGAATCTGCTGGAAGCATCACCGTATGTGAGCTCTTTTACCAAACCTGATTCCCGGAACACACGCAAATTGTTATATACTGTCGCTACGCTCATGTTAGGAAATTTCCCTTCCAGAGCTTTATATATATCGTCCGCTGTTGGATGAGCCATAGAGTTAACGAGATATTCCAGAATCGCATGACGTTGAGGAGTAATGCGAACTCCGGTTTCCTTCAACGTTTCTAAGGCTTCTTTTAGTTCATGTGCAGCCATCCGTCATGCACCTCTCTTCTAAAAAAAAATTCTTACATTGTAATGTTTATAATTAGTGTAACTCTTTCTACGATAATTTGTCAATTGATATCAGGGTAAAAGTAAGCATAGGCTCATAGAGATTTACTTTTCCGACATATCTTGGAGGGTTTGAAGCGCTTCGGCTACATGGTCCTTTACTTTTACTTTTCTCCATTCTTTAATGAGCCGGCCTTC
>NZ_JBSIOT010000764.1:0-759 GCF_053613335.1 Bacillus sp. LR--39
GCCGCCGCTTCCAATGACAAAACCGACATTCTCGGCGTACACTTCAAATAAAATCCCTGTGTAATAGCTCATGTGGCTGACCATATTCAGATCCAGGCGGACATTTTCCGTACATCCGTAATCCTCAAGAATGTCCCACAGCGCCTTCAGCTCATCAACCACGCTTTTTCCTTGTGCAGAATCGACGATTTCCTCAGCACGTCCGCATACTTCTATGCCGCCCCGCAATTCGAGGAGCTCAAGCAGTCTGCTTTTATCAATGGAGGAAAGCGGGAGAGACTTGACATGCTCTCTGTAGCCGACGTAGTTCTTTTCATATAAGAACCTCCGCAGCACATCAGCTCGTTCAACGTTTCCGAGCACCTCAACAAACAAAGCATCCGCAATGCCGGCATGGCCAATTGCAATTTTAAAGGATGCCAGCCCAGCGTTTTTTAATGCCCCGACGACTAAAGCAATGACCTCCGCATCCGCGCTCGTCGTGCCGTCACCGATTAACTCCACTCCGACCTGCTCGAACTCAGCCGGACGTCCGCCTTCACGCTCCTGAGCCCTGAATACATTTGCCGCATAGCCGACTCTTAGCGGATGACCGTGTTTCAAAAGCTTCGATGCCGCCATCCTTGCAATCGGCCCCGTCATATCCGGGCGAAGCACCAATGTCTTGCCGTCCTGATCAAGTAGCTTAAACAGCTGCTGCTCTTCAATTGCTGACTGGACGCCAACGGTATCGTAAAACTCCAGTGTCGGCGTTTCCAT
>NZ_JBSIOT010000765.1:0-759 GCF_053613335.1 Bacillus sp. LR--39
CTTAACGAGCATGTATTGCGCCCTGTTCGTATCCCGATACTCATCAACATGGATGTACTGGAATTTGCGCTGATAAAATTCTAGCACTTCAGGCACTCGGTCAAACAGTTTAATCGTCGTCATAATCAAATCGTCAAAATCGAGCGACTGGTTTTTCAATAGCTTCTTCTGATAATCAGCATATACATCGCTGACCACCTGATCGTAGTAGCCGCCAGCAACTTTAGAGAATTCCTCCGGTTCGGTCAATTCGTTTTTCGCACTGCTGATCGTACCGAGGATGCTTCTCGGGTCAAACTTCTTCGGATCAAGATTGCGCTCCTTCAAAATCCCCTTGATCACTGAAAGCTGGTCAGCCGTATCAAGGATGGAGAAATTTCGGTTGATCCCAATCCGGTCGATATCTCTGCGCAAGATCCGCACGCACATGCTGTGGAATGTGGAAATCCAGATATCGTCCGCGCCGGGTCCAAGGATGCTTTCCACACGTTCTTTCATTTCGCGTGCCGCTTTATTTGTAAATGTGATCGCCAGAATGTTCCACGGCGCCACATGCTTCTCTGCCATTAAATAAGCAATTCTGTGTGTCAGGACACGCGTCTTTCCGCTTCCCGCTCCCGCCATCAGCAAAAGAGGCCCGTCCGTTGTTTTGACTGCTTCCTGCTGAACGGGGTTTAAACCGCTTAGTAATTGATTGCTAATATAATTCAAAATTTGTTCACCCGCCTATACAAAACATATGTTCTATCATAAACCAAA
>NZ_JBSIOT010000766.1:0-758 GCF_053613335.1 Bacillus sp. LR--39
GTTCAGGTTCAGTTTGCCGGTTCCGTTTCTGACGATGTGATCGTGAGCAAAGCGGTTGTCGAACAGGTTCCTTTTTTCATAAAAAGCCCTCAGGCAAAAGCCAGCCGGTCAGTCCGTATTTTAGCGGACGCCTTGTTTGAAAGAGAAGAAACGAGACACAAAGAAGACAAACAGACATTTATTGAGAAATTATCTTCTTTTTTAATGAGGAGGGCTTAATTTGATTCGTGTGCTTGTAGTTGATGATTCGGCTTTTATGAGAAAAATGATAAGTGATTTTCTGACCGAAGAAAAGCAGATAGAAGTAATCGGAACTGCGAGAAACGGAGAAGAAGCGCTTAAGAAGATTGAATTATTAAAACCGGATGTTATTACTCTAGATGTTGAAATGCCGGTCATGAATGGGACAGATACGCTCCGCAAAATTATTGAGATTTATAACTTGCCGGTCATTATGGTGTCTAGCCAGACCGAGAAAGGTAAAGAATGCACAATTAATTGTTTGGAGATCGGTGCCTTTGACTTTATCACAAAGCCATCAGGCTCAATATCTCTGGATTTATACAAAATTAAAGAACAATTAGTTGAGCGTGTCGTCGCGGCAGGACTTTCCGGCAAGCGGAAACGTCCTGTTTCCCAGACAGTTCGGCCCGAACCTATTGTGCGTGCTGTCGTTAAGCCTGAATTAAGCAAACCGAAACCTGGCACGGGCAGACAAATTGTGTGTATCGGCACATCAACAGGCGGTCCACGGGCGT
>NZ_JBSIOT010000767.1:0-757 GCF_053613335.1 Bacillus sp. LR--39
TCACACCGTGGAACTATCCGCTCCTGCAGGCAAGCTGGAAAATCGCTCCGGCTTTGGCGGCGGGCAACACGATCGTTGTCAAACCTAGTGAAATCACACCGCTGACAACCATTAAGATCTTCAAGCTGATGGAAGAAGCCGGTGTGCCTGAAGGGGTGGCCAACCTTGTTCTCGGCCCCGGGGCGACTGTCGGCGATGAACTTGCCAGAAATAAAGACGTCGACTTAATTTCCTTCACCGGGGGAATTGAAACCGGAAAGAAAATCATGCAGGCTGCAAGTACGAATGTGAAAAAAATTGCGCTTGAGCTTGGCGGGAAAAATCCGAATATTGTGTTTAAAGACGCAGATTTTGACGTAGCGGTTGACCAGGCGCTGAATGCGGTATTTTTCCACGCAGGACAGGTTTGCTCTGCGGGCGCTCGTCTTCTCGTTGAAGAGTCCATTCATGATGAGTTTGTCGCAGAGCTTGTCAAGCGTGCGAAAAAAATCAAGCTTGGCAACGGATTTCACGAGGAGACACAGAGCGGTCCGCTTATTTCAGCTGAACACCGCAGCAAAGTTGAAAAATATGTGGAAATCGGCTTGCAAGAAGGCGCCAAGCTGGAAACAGGCGGAAAACGTCCGGAAGATCCTGCGCTTCAAAACGGCTTTTTCTATGAACCTACTATTTTCTCAAACTGTAATTCTGACATGAGAATCGTTCAGGAAGAGGTTTTCGGTCCTGTATTGACAGTCGAAACCTTCAGCTCTGAAGA
>NZ_JBSIOT010000768.1:0-757 GCF_053613335.1 Bacillus sp. LR--39
TGGCACGGCGCAAAAGATAAGGTCGTGCCTTACGCGCCGACCCGGAAATTTTATGACACGATCAAATCCCATTACAGCGAGCAGCCGGAACGCCTGCAATTTATCGGAGATGAAAACGCTGACCATAAAGTCCCGCGGGCAGCTGTGTTAAAAACGATTGAATGGTTTGAAACGTACTTATAAAGCACTAAGTTATTAACAAGAGCTGAATTTACGTTATACTGTAGAAAAAAGGAGTGAGGGAACGTGGAAGAAGCATTAAAAGAAAACATCATGGGCGCCCTGGAACAGGTTGTCGATCCTGAGCTTGGCGTTGATATCGTGAACCTTGGTTTGGTATACGATGTTGACATGGATGAAGACGGCTTAACGCACGTGACGATGACACTGACATCAATGGGATGCCCTTTAGCGCCGATTATCGTGGATGAGGTGAAAAAAGCATTAGCGGACCTTCCTGAAGTGAAAGACACAGAGGTTCACATTGTATGGAATCCGCCTTGGACTAGGGATAAAATGTCCAGATACGCAAAAATTGCGCTTGGCATTCAATAAAACAAAAGAGGACAGCCTGACATGTGAGGCTGTCCTTTTTTACAGCTGAAAGGAGTGAAAGGAAATGATGTACCTGCTGGCAGTTTTATGCCCGCCGCTTGCTGTTTTGTTTTCGGGAAAACCGTTTCAGGCCTTGCTGAATCTCATATTGACCTGTATCTTTTGGCTGCCGGGCGCGATTCACGCCTGCTTTATCGTCGCC
>NZ_JBSIOT010000769.1:0-757 GCF_053613335.1 Bacillus sp. LR--39
GCTTTTGTGTATCTGTACGCATGCCTTTCAGGGCGACAGTATACACATCCGTCTTCACAGAGGAGTCGCCGACTTGAGCTTCAATGTAGTACTGGACTTTGCCGGATGCTATGGATTCGCTTTCCAATTTGGCAATATAGGCGTTCTGTCTGCCCGGCTCAACTTCCATCGGAATCGCCCGATACGGCAATTCGTCATGCTGCTTGTAATATAAAATGACCGTGTCGGCGGCCGCCTGCGCGGAAAAATATATGTCATCTCCTTTTTGAACTTGTTCAACAGGAGTATGCCTGATAACCGGTGAACCAGGCTGAATATGCTCTTCACCCGATGCGGACGAAATCGGGATCTGCAAGGCAAAAAGTAAAACTGCGGCCAACAATAAAAGGGTTTGGCGATTTCTGTACTTTTTCATCGTCTACCTCCCTTTCGTATTTTGCCTTTACAGATCATTTTTATGAAAGAGACATCCGGGCAAAAAAAAGAAGCCTGATGATTCATCAGACTTCAACTTATTTTCTGGACATCGGTTCGATAATTGCTTTTTGAATGAGCAAGTGAAAAACCGACAGGACGATCGACGCAAAAATGGCTGTCCCAAAGCCGTCCAGGTCAAAACTGTCCCCCATAATGGACGCGGTCATATAAAGAGTGATCGCATTGATGATAAACAAAAATAAACCTAGCGTAATTACTGTGACGGGCAGCGTCAAAATCACCAGCACGGGCTTCACAAACATATTTAAGATGGATAAAA
>NZ_JBSIOT010000770.1:0-755 GCF_053613335.1 Bacillus sp. LR--39
CATAGACCCAAAGCGCCTTTCCTCCCCACCGCTTCCGTATCATCACCTTTTCAGCTATTCGTTATCTTTATTATCAAACAATCAATAAGCAACCAATATCAATTTGTTAATTTTTGTCTCTTTGCTTTTCCAATCTCCAAAAGAAAGCAAAAAAATGGAGCCGCATCTCGCGCTCCATTTTTCAATCCTTCATCAGCTTGATAAATCTGAAGCTCATCAAAATGCTGCCGATGGCAACCGCAATCATGACCATCCCCAGATCCTGAAAATGCCCCGCGGTTATTTCTTCTCCAAACAACAGACCCAGAATGACGGACGAAAAGATCGAGCCAAGATAGCGGCATGTTTGAAAAAGCCCCGAAGTCGTCCCGACGATGTCCGGCGGACTTGCCGTAAACATGGCAGCCTGCAGGGCGACATTGCCGAGGCCGTAGCTGACCCCGAGCAAAGAGAGGATGATGCCTTTCCACAACATCGGTGCATCGACAAAAAACAATGTGAGCAGGATAGCGCCCGCTGCCATTAAGCAAGAACCAATTAACACGGGCTGCGTTTCTCCTGAACGGTCAATCCATTTCCCGACGAAAGGCGAGATCAATACGCTCGTCCCGGACATGAACAGCATCAAAAGACCGCTCGTTTGAACGGAAAGGTGCATTTCATCCTGAAAATAACTCGGAAGTCCAAAAAACAAACAGTAGTTAAAGATGTTCAGCATAATAAATTGTGCATAGACCGAAGTTAACGTCCTGCGT
>NZ_JBSIOT010000771.1:0-755 GCF_053613335.1 Bacillus sp. LR--39
GTGTCATCAGAGCTGCCTGAAATTCTGGGAATGAGCGATCGGATTATCGTTGTCCATGAAGGCAGAATCAGCGGAGAAATCCATGCGCGAGGAGCAACACAAGAACGAATTATGACACTTGCCACGGGAGGGCGGTAATATGAAAACGGAACAACTGCAAACAGAACAAAAACGGATTCACTTCGACGGAGTCATGCAAAAACTCGGCCCGTTTCTTGGTTTATTTATTCTCGTTATCATTGTATCTATTTTAAATCCCAGCTTTCTTGAACCGCTGAATATTTTAAACCTGCTTCGCCAGGTCGCCATTAACGGATTAATCGCGTTCGGGATGACCTTTGTCATTTTGACAGGCGGCATTGATCTTTCTGTTGGCGCTATTCTTGCCCTGTCCAGTGCTTTAGTTGCGGGGATGATTGTGTCCGGTGTCGATCCGGTTCTCGCGATCATCCTTGGCTGTATCATTGGTGCCGTACTAGGCATGATCAACGGATTATTGATTACTAAAGGAAAAATGCCGCCCTTTATCGCCACGCTTGCGACCATGACTGTGTTTCGCGGACTGACGCTAGTGTATACAGATGGAAATCCGATTACCGGACTTGGCACAAACTACGCTTTTCAGATGTTCGGACGCGGTTACTTTTTAGGCATTCCTGTACCGGCGATTACGATGGTTCTTGCCTTTGTCATCCTTTGGGTGCTTCTTCATAAAACACCATTCGGACGCCGAACGTACGCTATCGGCGGCAACG
>NZ_JBSIOT010000772.1:0-753 GCF_053613335.1 Bacillus sp. LR--39
CGTCCGCGAATCGATAGCATCGCTGCAAATGTTTCCTTCCGCATCAAAAAAGCGCGAACAAATATCGCCGACTCCACGTTCTTTCAGGAGGGCCTTTTCCTCTTCATGAAAATACCCCAGCCTGAACAGCAAGGCTTCATCGCGTACCGTGCCGACTGTAAATAACGCAATGTTTGCCTGTTTTCCCATTTCTATGATCCGCTTGATGTGCCTGTCCTGTTCCACCATCTGTTTGACTTCCGGATTGTCAAACACGACCGGAAGCGGCAAATACCTCGGCATCGTTTGAAAAGCTTCGGCAAACAGCTGAATCGTTTCAGACGAATAAGTGTTGACGCTGGAATGGCTGATTCCGCCTTTCAGTTGAACGACCTCTGCGCCCTTCACCTGTTTAGGCTGCATATTTTGGGCGATTTGGTACATCGTCGTCCCCCAGCTGACGCCGACAATGTCGCCGTCCTTGACTGCGCCGTGCATATATTCGGCCCCGAAGCGGCTGAGATAATGCGTGATGGTCGTATAATCCGCGGTCGGCGAAAAGACAACATGCGCTTCTAGAAGCCCGTATTTTTCCTCAAGCATCGCACCGAGCGCATCCATATCTTCAAACGGGTCCATAACGCGGATTTGGACATACCCCTTTTCCTTGGCGAACTGCAGCAGCCTTGATACCGTCGGTCTTGAAATCTGCAGCTGTTCGGCGATTTGCTGCTGGCTGTAGTCAGACTGATAGTAGAGCCTCGCTGCTTCAAT
>NZ_JBSIOT010000773.1:0-751 GCF_053613335.1 Bacillus sp. LR--39
GGATCGTCATGTCCTTACGGTAGCTCACAGATTTACCGCCGGCCCTCGCAAGCAGCTTCTCTTTCTCCGCATCAGAAATCATCGTTAATTCATCAATTGTATGTTCTGGATGCGTTAACGCGTTCTCCAGCATTGTAATCATGCGCTCACAAATCATGTTGATTTCTTCACTTGTAAATAAAGCAGTGCGGTAATCAAAATCTATGGTGAGTTTCCCAGTATCCCATCGATCCTTCACATGGATCGAGACATCATTTAATCCGCTGCCGCTGAAAATCGCCTCAGTCAAAAAGGCAAGGTCCTCTTCTTTTTGCCACTGCATCACCTGATATTCAAGAGAAACAGTAAACAGCTTGGTCAGAGAGCTCTTTGTTTCACGCAAATCGTTGATCAGGAGATTATACGGGTACTTTTGGTGGCGGAGTGTCTTCATGAGATCCTTCATCCGGTCTTTGACAAATTCTAAAAACGCCTGCCCGCCGTCAATGTTTGTCCGAAGCGGAACCGTAGAAACAAACATGCCAAGCATCTGCTTCTCTTTCGCATTTGTCCGGTTGCCCATAAAGGTTCCCGTCACAACATCATTCTGGCCGCTGACCCTGTACAAGTAGGCGGCGAGCAACGATTGAAATACCGAAAGAACACTGACTTTATTCGCTTCACAAAACGACAGAATCTGCTGATGAAGCGCTTCAGGCACATCTTTAGAGAACCTCTCAGCATCTAAACTTCCTCCTGCGGAAGCGTTCCG
>NZ_JBSIOT010000774.1:0-751 GCF_053613335.1 Bacillus sp. LR--39
GCGGTATTCGGCAGATACGAAGGAGCCTGCCGTCCAATATGAGTCTCCATCCGTATATGCCTTAGCCGTATTGTTTTTGACAAAACAGCATGAAAACAGTTCTGTCATCAAAGCCATATATGACAGAATGAATGACTTTGAAATTCATGATCCGGGGAAATCGTATTATGGAGGCTATATGAGCGGCACTCAGACGCATTCATTTGACAATCTGCTGCCGCTGTTAGCCGAAAGGAAGCTTTTTAATGAAAATATCATTCAGTGAATCACAAAAATTATTTGCTTATTTTTCAGGGCTCATCGCGGCCCTGTCTTTGTTTATTTATTATGTGTCAGCCCAGCAATCAGAAGGTGCTCTGATCCTTTGCATCACATTTGTCGTCATCGCCGCAGGCATCTGGTTCGGCCCGATTTACGCGCTGGCAGTGACCTTAATCGTACTCTTTGTTCTCGGCACCTTAATGATGTTTTTCCAGACTGGACAGACATCGCTCTTTCCGGCTGAGGAAGGGCTGCGAATGCTTGTCGTGTGGGGAATCGCGCTTTTGCTGTTTTCTTTTATTTCTGGAAGAATCCACGATATTACAGCAGAGCTTCGGCGCTCAATAACACGGCTTCAATCCGAAATTAAAAGCTATGTTGCTGTTGACAGAGTGACCGGTTTTGATAACAAGCAAAGGATGAGGCTGGAGCTTTCAGAAGAAATCAAGCGAGCGGAGCGCTATGGCAATTCTTTTGTTTTTTTGCTGCT
>NZ_JBSIOT010000775.1:0-751 GCF_053613335.1 Bacillus sp. LR--39
ACGGTTACTGCCATCGCTTTGATCGGCTCAACGGCAATTGCCGGAGCCATTGGTTCAGGAGGCCTTGGAAACCTTGCGTACGTAGAAGGATATCAGTCTAATAACGCTGATGTTACCTTCGTTGCTACTGTGTTTATTTTAATCATCGTGTTTATTATTCAAATCATCGGTGATCTAATAACAAATATTATAGACAAACGATAAGGGAGGATTTACATTGAAAAAGCTATTTTTGGGTGCATTACTGCTTGTATTTGCAGGAGTTATGGCTGCCTGCGGTTCGAATAACGGCGCTGAATCCGGCAAGAAAGAAATTGTCGTTGCGGCAACGAAAACGCCGCATGCGGAAATTTTAAAAGAAGCTGAACCATTGCTGAAAGAAAAAGGCTATACGATGAAAGTGAAAGTGCTTAGTGATTACAAAATGTACAATAAAGCTTTAGCTGATAAAGAAGTGGACGCGAACTACTTCCAGCACATTCCTTACCTTGAGCAAGAAATGAAAGAAAACACAGATTACAAACTTGTGAATGCCGGCGCTGTTCACCTAGAGCCATTCGGTATTTACTCTAAAACATACAAATCACTGAAAGACCTTCCAGACGGTGCGACAATCATTCTGACAAACAACGTTGCTGAACAAGGCCGTATGCTTGCAATGCTTGAAAATGCTGGATTAATCACTCTTGATCCTAAAGTGGAAACAGTTGACGCAACATTGAAAGACATTAAGAAAAACCCGAAAAACCTT
>NZ_JBSIOT010000776.1:0-749 GCF_053613335.1 Bacillus sp. LR--39
TGCCATTCGTTTGTCCGATAATTCCAAGCATACATCGTCACCTTTCTCCCCGGCAAAGAACTGCCCTTCCAGACCGCTTCTGCCAGATCATTCTCATCAATTGATGGATCAACCGTCACTTCAAAGCGATGATAAGGGAAAAGCTCTTTGTTTTCTGTCGATACTGTTTTTCCATCAGCAGCTGATACCCGCTCCAATTCTTTATTCGTAAATAGGGTCTCCCTTTCCGGCACAAAGCTTTTCGGCGGTTCAGTCAGTGACGCGTGCTTAAATATTTTCACATGATTGCGCGCTGTATATTGAAATCCCCTATAAAAACCAACATCCATGGCATCATTCGTCGGATCTTTCACCCGTACAGAAAGCTTGGCCTTATGCGTGTCGGCTTCGCTGTCTATAACCTCCGGCTGGTCCGGATGCTCTCGTTCGGTTTTAAATATCCTCTCAATCACTGTTTTATTGCCCGCGAGATCCGTTGCTGTCACTTTTAGAGAATGTTTTCCCGGCAAAAGGTCAGAAGATGACGTATGATATGGGAGTGTAATGCTTTCTCCATCTAAAGACGCTTCCGCTTCCTCAATTTTGCTCCATTTATCACACATATCCGCCTGCAGGATAAGGTTTCCTTTATACGTTTGCCCCTCGGTGATATTCGGCTCAATGTGAGGTCCTGAATTATCTACCCGTACAACCAGGCTGACATTTTCCTTGCCGTCGCTTGCTTGAATATGGTGAGCGCCTTCAGAAAG
>NZ_JBSIOT010000777.1:0-749 GCF_053613335.1 Bacillus sp. LR--39
TTCATCCTGCTTTGGATTTTGCCAAAGTTTATTGGCGTCACGGGAGTTTGGCTATCCTTGCCGCTTTCCGAGTTTTTTGTTGCCGTCCTCCTCTTTTTCATTGCAAGAAAACATGTGATGGGAAAAGGAAATCCCGCTATCGGGAAGGGATGATTTTACAGCCGGGAGATTTTCCCCGCTTGTTGTCCTATAGAACTTAATTTGTCCATTCAAGGAAAAGAAATGTTTGTGCTGTTTGAATCCCCTCCTATTCGAAGGACATGATAGATTAAAGGCGCCTGCCTGTCACAGCCTTCGTACGCATATGGCGGGCTGACACGTTCGGCGTGATCGGCAAGTTAAATGTCGCTCTTTGCTAGTTACAGATCGACAATGGTTAGGTAAAGTTATAACTGTCCCGCCAACAAGGCTGGACAGAATGACGACCAAACGAGCGAAGGTGCAGAAAGTTAAAGGAGTGCTCAAGATGTCTCATACTCGAATTAAATTCCCGGCAGGATTTTGGGCAGGATTGCGTCAATTAGGAATTAACGCCCCTGATGTGCTTCGAAAAGCCCGGCTGCCGCTCACCGTGATGACTGAACCAGTTGTCACCGCCGCCCAATACTTCGCGATCTGGCAGGCGTATTCCGACCTTGTTGATGACGTTTCCAAAGGAATCATCAAGCTTGCGACCGGCTTTGAGCCGGCACATTACCCTCCGGCCGTATTAGCGGCTTACCATGCCCGTGACTACCGCGGCGCGCTAA
>NZ_JBSIOT010000778.1:0-749 GCF_053613335.1 Bacillus sp. LR--39
TTGGTTCTTCCTGAGGTTCATCGCCATATGAAAATCACTCCTCATAACTTAGTAAGCGTTTTCTAAATTGGTTTTAAAAAAACCGCAGCTCTTACGTTTCAACTGCGGTTGCTCACCATTATTTTTCATCCATTCCTTTTAGAATTTTGTCACGGACAAATTTCAGATGCTCATACATGTGGTAATGTGCTTTGTACGGATCTCTTTTGGCAAGGGCGTCGTAGATTTTTTTGTGATATTCGACCGTTACATCTCTCTCCCTGTACGGAATTTGGCTGTCAATTTTCGCATGGGTGATCAGCAGGGACTGAATCATCCCTTCAACGACGGGGTTATTGGCGCTTAACGCAATAATTCGATGGAACTCTTTATCCGCTTCACCATAAAGATTGTCAGTGCTGTTGGCAATATCGTCGATCGTCTTCTGCAAACGCTGAAGCTCTTCCTCATTGATTTTTTCCGCGGCAATTGTCACGAGTCCGAGTTCTAGCGCCATCCGTGCTTCAATGATAGCCGGAAGATTATCAGTGGCCAAGGCAAGCATGACGGAAAACGGCTGCATGCCGTTTTTATCGTTGAAATATGTGCCCCCTCGTGTTTTTCTCGTAATGACGCCCAGCGTTTCAAGTGAACTGAGTGCCTCCCGAAGCACCGGCCTGCTGACATGCAAAATGTCCATCAGTTCCATTTCTGTCGGCAATTTGTCTCCGGCCCTCAACTGTCCGCTCGATAATAAATGGACAATCCGT
>NZ_JBSIOT010000779.1:0-748 GCF_053613335.1 Bacillus sp. LR--39
CGAAGACCTGTACGGATATCCTGTCGATATAGAATTTGGAATTGCTGATCATCAAATATACCTTCTGCAAGCTCGTCCGATTACAACCATTGATCAGGACAAAAAGGCGGCAGAAGAAAAACGCAGCTTCATGATTACCGACACTGATATGAATGATTTCTGGCTTAACATGGAGTCTAATATTGAAGGTCCGGTGAGTCCGTTATTTTCATCCTTCATCGTGCCTGCGTTGGAATATGGCTTGAAGAAGAGCATGCAAAAGTTTCCGATTGGTGTAGTTGTTGATGAAGTAAAACTTTATCGCGGACATATTTATTCCAAAAACCAAGGCGGACAGCAGCCTCCTTCTGAAGACTGCGGCAAAGAGCTTTTCCCGATTTTATCGGAGCATATGTATGACATCATCAATCACACATACCTCCCTTTTTACCGGACACTGGACCAGCTCGCACAAACTGAGCATACCGCAGAAAGCGCACTGGATGCTTTTCAAAAACTAAAGGCCTTTTATCTCACGGCTTATGAAGAGCACTTCAATATCGTTTTCCCGCAAATCCTTTTAACAAACAAACTGCAAGCGATGTATCAGGACATTCAAGGAGAGTCCGAAAACGCTCATTTTTACGAGATGCTGACAGGAAAAATGAACAAATCACTGGAAACGGACCGTTGCTTATGGCTATTTTCTGTGGAAGTTCAGGAGAACCCGAACCTTCTGGCCATTTTTGAAAACAACAAGCCTGAACAG
>NZ_JBSIOT010000780.1:0-748 GCF_053613335.1 Bacillus sp. LR--39
TGGACCCATTTGTGTTTAAAGGAAAAAAGAACGAAAACGTTTCAGCATAAGAAAAGAGGCATGCAGCATGACCAGCATTCATGAGGATACACACATTGGCTATGCCAAACTCACAATTCGCAGTCTGGAGCGTTCGCTTCAGTTCTACTGTAACGTCATCGGTTTTCAAGTCTTAAAAAAGACGGATCGCCAAGCGGAATTAACGGCTGACGGGAAACGCGTACTGCTTATTCTTGAAGAAAATCCGAGCGCTGTCGTCTTGCCTGAACGGTCTGTGACAGGCCTTTATCACTTTGCGATTCTTCTTCCGGACAGGAAAGAACTTGGGATCGCGCTCGCCCGCCTGATTGAACACGGCATTGCTATCGGACATGGAGACCATGCTGTCAGCGAAGCGCTCTACCTGTCTGATCCTGACGGAAACGGCATTGAAATGTACGCTGACCGCCCCCGCAGCACGTGGCAGCGTGATCGGGAAGGAAACTATGTCATGACGAAAACCGCTGTTGACATTGAGGGCCTTCTGGAAGAGGCAGGAGATGAGCGGAAAACATCGCTTCCGAACGATACAATCATCGGACACATTCATCTGCATGTCAGTGATTTGAAAGAAGCAAAGGCGTTTTATACAGATGTACTGGGCTTTGACATTGTCGGAAACTATGCGGGCATGTCCGCCCTCTTCGTTTCAGCCGGGGGGTACCACCATCATATCGGCTTAAACATTTGGGCGGGAAGAAATGCGCCG
>NZ_JBSIOT010000781.1:0-747 GCF_053613335.1 Bacillus sp. LR--39
TAAATATTGATGTTTGATTTCATTGCTTCCCTGATTCAGCACCTTAGGTTTCAGATTACTGTTCATTTTCTTTAATATTTTCTCTACCAGTTCAAGTACGGTCAGCTGGATCTCATTGCTGAAGTTAAAGGCCTCTCCGGCAAGATTGTTTTCTTCCATTTTTTCTGCAAGAAGCAGATAAGCCTGAACGGCGTCTTCAATATAGAAGTAGTCCCGTACAAAGGTACCGTCGCTTCGGATTTCCGGCGCTTCCCCGTTCAGTACAAGCTGAATCGTCTGAGGAATGATGCGGTTGAAGTTCAAATCTCCGCCGCCGTATAAGTTTCCGCAGCGCGTAATGCAGACCGGAAGCCCGTACGTGTGAAAATAGGTGTGGCTGATCAGATCTGCGCAGCTTTTTGAGACGTCGTACGGGTGCTTGCCTTGCAGCGGCATGTTTTCATCGTATGGAAGGTTTTCTTGATCGCCGTAAGCTTTATCACTTGAAGCGACAATGACCCGCTTAATTAACGGATGCTTGCGGCAGGCTTCGAGAATATTCCATGTACCGAGGATATTCGCTTCAAAGGTAGAAATCGGGTTGCGGTTTGCCACGCCGACAATCGCTTGTGCAGCAAGATGAAAGACAGTGTCGATCTCATACTCGCCAAGCGCGCGTTCAATCACAGCCAAGTCCTCAAGAGAGCCCCGCACGATGTTCATTTTCTTGATATGTTCTCCCTGATAAAGATTGGATTGAGGCACATG
>NZ_JBSIOT010000782.1:0-746 GCF_053613335.1 Bacillus sp. LR--39
AACTGACATTCAACAATCTCTCCCTTCCACTATCAAAAACTGCCTCGTGAGAAACAAGCCACTCCACCACAGGCAGTTCCATCATTATTTTTTCATGAGCGCGCGTCCTGCCAGCTTTTCTACAAGAGCTGGAAACAGCTGATACAACTTAGTGCCGGCATTCATTAAACGCGGAAGATTTATCTCCCGCTTGTTCGTAAAAATTGCAGCTGTAATTTGAGCTGCCACGTCATCAGGATCAAGCATCCAGCGGCCGACATTTTTGGCGTAGTCCCCGCCTTTATCAGCAATGGAAAAAAAGTCCGTCTGAATCGGTCCCGGGTTGACTGTTGTCACATAAATGCCGGTTCCCAAAAGCTCCATCCGCAAAGCGTTTGAGTAACCTAACACGGCATGCTTGGTCGCGGAATACAGGCTCGACTTCGGTGTTGCGATTTTCCCCGCTTGAGAGGCGATATTGATGATATGGCCCTTTTTTTGCTCAAGCATTTGCGGAAGCACCGCTTTTGTACAGGCGATCAGGCCGAAGACATTCACATCAAACATCGCTTTCATGTCATCCAATGTAGAGTCTAAAACCGTTTCAAATATACCGAAGCCCGCATTGTTAATCAGTACATCAACCGAGCCGATCTGATCGCGGACCCGGGCAATATCCTCTAGGCGGCCGACATCCAGAGGAAAAATCTCACACTGTCCGCTCCATTCCTCGGTTATTTTCCTTTTGATTTCTATCAAACGATCCT
>NZ_JBSIOT010000783.1:0-746 GCF_053613335.1 Bacillus sp. LR--39
ACGAGAATCGAAGTTATTGCCTTCGACTCGTTTTTGAGACGATTCAACCGCGCGAGATACCATTTTGCTTTGGATTGGAGTAGAGTCGTCCATGCCGAAGCGGTCCAGCATCGCCATTGTCCGCTCAGCTCCGAATCTGCGCATCAATTCATCTTCCATAGAAAGATAAAATTGAGTGATCCCCGGGTCTCCCTGACGTCCGGAACGGCCTCGAAGCTGATTGTCAATCCGGCGTGATTCATGTCGTTCAGTTCCGACAACAGCGAGTCCGCCAAGCTCTTTTACACCTTCGCCAAGCTTAATGTCTGTTCCGCGCCCCGCCATGTTAGTCGCAATCGTAACTGCGCCTTTTTGGCCGGCCTCTTCAATGATCTGCGCTTCACGTTCATGGTTTTTGGCATTTAACACTTGATGCGGGATTCCCTTGTTTTTAAGCAGCTTAGAAATCAATTCAGATGTTTCAACGGCAACCGTCCCGACTAGAACAGGCTGTCCCGTCATGTAACGCTGTGCGACATCCTCCGCAACTGCCTTAAACTTTCCTTCCATCGTGCGGTAAATTAAATCCGGGCGGTCATCACGCACAACAGGCCTGTTGGTAGGGATCGTAACAACCTGCATGTTGTAGATGTTGCGGAATTCTTCTTCCTCTGTCTTAGCCGTACCCGTCATACCGGCAAGTTTTTCGTACATTCGGAAGTAGTTTTGGAACGTAATCGTCGCCAAGGTCATGCTTTCGTTTTGAA
>NZ_JBSIOT010000784.1:0-746 GCF_053613335.1 Bacillus sp. LR--39
GAAACGTAATCAGCGCAGTATCTGTCGCAGAGTAGCCGAGTGCTTCCTGACACAACAGCGGAAATATATAGAGCATGCCAAGCAGTCCGCCTGCTGTCAGAAGCGAAATGACGCTCATCATTCCAAAAACCCGGTCCTTCAATAAGCGAAGTTCAACCAACGGATGCTCAGCCTTCAGTTCGACAAAAACGAGGATTGCGAGGAGCATCATTCCCCCGGCCCCTGCTGCAAGCACATCCGGAGAGCCGAATCCACGCGCAGGCCCCTGGCTGAGTGCAAAAACCGCCAACGCCATTCCCGGCGCCGCCAAAAGGAATCCAAGCCAATCAAATCTGCCCGCTTCCGGCTCCAAATGTTCATGAAGATACAACAGGCCAAACAGCAGAATGATCATTCCGATCGGAATATTAATGTAAAAAATCCAGCGCCATGACAGCTGATCTGTCAGAAACCCGCTGATGATCGGCCCAACCGCAGGCGCGACGGCAATTGGAAGAACGAGGACTCTCGAAATTTTGGCCCGTTCATGCGGAGGAAACGTCCTGAACAAGATCGCCATTCCCACCGGCGTAATCAACCCGCCGCCGGCCCCCTGGATCACGCGAAATGCGTTTAACGCCGCCAGATTGTCAGCGATTCCGCATAAGGCGGATGCAGCTGTAAATATCGAAAGCGCGGCTAGGAAAACACGCTTTGTCCCAAAGCGGTCCCCAAGCCAGCCGGCTGCGGGAAGACAGACCGCCAAG
>NZ_JBSIOT010000785.1:0-746 GCF_053613335.1 Bacillus sp. LR--39
GATAATCTCGTCTAAATGGATAATTGTCCGGTCTCCATTGACGTTCCAGAATTTCGGATCATATTCAATCGGGTCATAGCCGATCGTCAGAACAACATCCGCCTGCTCTAGCAGTAAATCGCCAGGCTGGTTGCGGAACAAACCGATGCGGCCAAAATACTGATCCTCTAAATCTCTAGAAAGGGTACCGGCAGCCTGATATGTTTCAACAAATGGAAGCTGAACCTTTTTCAAAAGCTTGCGAACCGCTTTAATCGCTTCCGGTCTTCCGCCTTTCATGCCGACTAATATGACAGGAAGTTTTGCTGTTTGGATTTTTGCTATGGCCGCACTGATTGCATCATCTGCTGCAGGACCGAGTTTTGGCGCTGCAACAGCACGCACGTTTTTCGTATTTGTGACTTCATTCACAACATCTTGCGGAAAGCTCACAAAAGCGGCCCCAGCCTGCCCTGCTGACGCTATCCTAAATGCATTTGTAACAGCTTCCGGTATATTTTTTACATCTTGAACTTCTACACTGTATTTTGTAATCGGCTGGAATAGCGCCGCATTATCCAAAGATTGATGTGTCCGTTTTAAACGATCTGCACGGATCACGTTTCCAGCAAGCGCAACGACAGGGTCTCCTTCAGTGTTCGCTGTCAGCAGGCCTGTTGCCAAGTTAGAGGCACCCGGTCCTGATGTGACTAACACGACTCCCGGTTTTCCAGTTAAACGGCCGACTGCTTGGGCCATGAATGCTG
>NZ_JBSIOT010000786.1:0-745 GCF_053613335.1 Bacillus sp. LR--39
TTATACGGCGGCTATCTTATATTCGTTCATTATCGGTTTATCCTTTCTATTCGTAAAAATCGCACTGCAAACAGCAGAGCCGTTTGATATTTTGGCGCATCGGTTCACCCTTGCGTTTGCTGCGGCCACTGTACCGATCTTATTCGGCTGGGTAAAGCTATCAATCCGTGTAAAGGACGTCATTGCCATTTTGCCGCTCGCCCTGCTGTATCCCGCGTTATTTTTCAGCTTTCAGGCATTCGGCCTTGTGTACTCGTCCTCCTCTGAAGCGGGAATTATTCAGGCAGCCATTCCGATCTTCACGATGGTCTTTGCCTCTTATGTTTTAAAGGAACGCCCAACGTGGACGCAAAAAGGGTTCACGGTTTTATCCGTTGCCGGCGTCATGTTTATTTTTGTGATGAAAGGCGTTGACGTGGAATCAGCCAGCTTAAAAGGGTCTTTGCTGATCCTATTGTCCGCTTTGTCTTCAGCGATGTACAATACTGCTGCCAGAAAAATGACGCAGCGGTTCAAGCTGACCGAGCTCACCTACATCATGTCAGCCATCGGCTTTGTCGTCTTCAACGCCATCGCCCTTGTGCGTCACGGAGCGGCGGGAACAGTCGGCACTTATTTTCTGCCGTTCCGGGAGCCAGGCTTCGTTCTCGCCATTGTGTATTTGGGCGTGCTGTCTTCACTCGTCACTTCATTTCTGTCTAACTATACGCTGTCGCGAATTGAGGCGTTTAAAATGAGTGCTTTT
>NZ_JBSIOT010000787.1:0-744 GCF_053613335.1 Bacillus sp. LR--39
TTTGATGAGAGCAATCAGAGATATATCTCCATTCCGAAAACAGAGATCAGTGAAAAAGAAGTATTGGTGCTGCAGGCATTTTTGACGCCTGCGGATGAGGGCAATCAAATGTCTATGAAATCACCTGAGGAAAACAAGTGGTTTTCGTTCCTTTTTTCCAGAGGGGAATTGCCGGCGTACATAAAGAAACGGACGAGATTTGTTCACTTTCATTTGTTCGGCAAAATAGAAAGGACGTCCTTTACGGAAGCGGTTCGCCATTTTTGGCCGGTGTCTTTTGTGATTGTGTGGATCCATGAGGACAGAGGCGTGATTGTCGAGCAGGAAAGTGAAGCGGCGGCGGAGAAGGGCGAACTGGAATCGCTCGCAAAGGTTCTTGAAAGTGATTTCTACTTCAGTGTCCGTTTTTACGCCGGAAGATTTTACGAGCCGGATGAGTGTCTGCGAAAACATTATGCTCGTGAACAGGCGTATTTCCTGTTTGCTGAAAAACGGCTGCCTCAGGTGCAGAGTGTGACCTTTGAGATGATCTTTCCTTTTCTATTATTAGAAACAGAAAAAGAAAAACTGGAAACGCTGCTCTCTGAAGAAGCTGAGCTTTTATTTGGAAGTGAAGCTGAGCTAAGGAAGACCATTAAGCTGTTTATTGAAAACAACTCAAACGTCACATTAACAGCGAAAAAGCTGCATCTGCATCGCAACAGCCTGCAATATCGGATTGATAAATTTATTGAGCGGTCAGGG
>NZ_JBSIOT010000788.1:0-744 GCF_053613335.1 Bacillus sp. LR--39
GCAATGCAAAACAAAAGCCTTACCGGATACTGCTCATCATCCAAAAAATAGACCGGCTCCTTCAGTTTCAGGAGACTCATTCCCACCTTTTGGACGCCCTTTTCAGGTCTTGCATGAGGGATGGCAATCTCGGGGCCGATAATCATATAAGGTCCCATCGTTTTGACATTGTCGATCATGGCATCCGTGTATTCCTTCAAGATCACCTCCTTATCAAGCAAAGGCTTTGCCGCTGTTTGAATCGCTTCTTCCCAGCCTTTGATTTGGTCGGCCATTTGAATGGTTTCATCTGTCAGAAGATCTTTCAGCACTGGTCGTTTCCCCCTTGTTTCCGTCACTTTTTGAACAAATGCAATATTTTTCAATGATTCTCTTAGTCCTTTTTCATCTATGATTTTGGCGTGCTTCTTGAGGATGTGAAGAAATTCGTCTGTCAAAAGCTCCCTTTGCTTCACACCGAACATTTCCTGATACACTTCATTGACAAGCCTGCTTTTTTCAGCGGGCGTCATCAGCGGCCTGACCATGTAGTATCGCTTTTTGGTTTTCAGCTCAACGGTGGAAAACACGGCATCATAATGATCAAAGACGTCAGGTGTGAATTCCTGCAAAGACATCGCTTTCTCAACGACAATCTCTGAAAATAACGATTCAAGCTGGCGCCTGACCATTAAGGATGAGCTGACACCGCTCGGACAGACGACGACTGCCGTCTTTTTGGATGACCCGGACTGCACCGGCTGC
>NZ_JBSIOT010000789.1:0-744 GCF_053613335.1 Bacillus sp. LR--39
ATATATGGTTATGGTATAGTTTTATTGGAAATGCTAACGATTACCGAGGCAAAGAGTGGGGAAACCCGCTCTTTTGTATTGAACAGGAGAATTTTGTCTCGACATGTTCATCGTTTACTTTTTAGCCCCTGCTCTTTTGAAGCAGGGTTTTTATGCAGAGTGACGAGACGAATATGAGATCGACAGCACAAGGAGGAAGAACATGAGCAAAAAAGTGACTGACACCGTTCAAGAAATGGCTCAGCCAATCGTAGACAGCCTTCAGCTGGAACTCGTTGACATTGAATTTGTCAAAGAGGGCCAAAGCTGGTTCCTTCGCGTGTTTATTGATTCCGATGACGGTGTGGATATTGAGGAATGTGCCAAAGTAAGCGAAGCTTTAAGCGAAAAGCTTGATGAGGCAGACCCAATCAGCCAAAATTACTTTCTTGAAGTCTCATCTCCAGGAGCTGAGTGTCCGCTAAAGAAAAAAGCCGATTTCGAAAAATCACTAGGAAAAAACGTATACATTAAGACGTATGAGCCTATTGACGGCGTAAAAGTGTTTGAAGGTGAACTGGCTGAATTTGATGGACAAACAGTGACAGTTGAGATCACGATCAAAACAAGAAAGAAACGGATCAATATTCCGTATGAAAAGATAGCTAATGCAAGATTAGCTGTTACATTCTAATGAATACAAATGTTTTAAGGGGGGAGACCGTTAAATGAGCAGTGAATTATTAGATGCTCTCACGATTCTTG
>NZ_JBSIOT010000790.1:0-744 GCF_053613335.1 Bacillus sp. LR--39
AAGCGCGGATTTCTTTTTGTTAGCCTATAATTCTTACTATATTAACCATTTTGATTCTGCCAACCAGCAGACTATTTTTTCGAAAAAGTGTCCGGTCCAGATTTTTGAGAGGTTTCTGAAGGACGGAATTATTGAAAAATTGAAAACAGAGCCTGAGCCTTTTCGCGTCAATAAAATTGAAAGCATTGGGTTAAACCAGAGGGTGGTCGTGAGTGCAAAGCACAAAGGGGAAGTCATGGGCTACATCTGGATTCAGGAGCTGGACCAAAATCTGACGGATGAAGAGCTCGACTTTTTGTACGAGACCTCCTTCCATGTCGGGAAAATCATTTATAAAACGAATAAATTGAAACAGGAAAAGGAAGAAAAAGCAGAGGATCTCATCAAACGGGCGATCTATCAGCAATTTACCTCTGAGAAGGAACTCAGACGAGAAGCTGAAAGGATCAACACCGTGCTGCCTTCCATGTTTTCAGTTGTGATCCTGCACGCCGCAAATGGGGATGGGGAAGCGGTTGAGGATTTAAAGGAAAATATCAGGTCGTACCTGAATTTACGGGATAAGGTCAGTCATGTCTTAACGATCGAATCAAACATTGTCATCGTCGTAGCGAGTTTTTCCCAAAAAAGCTCCGTCTCCTCAGCAGCTTCTGAATTTATTAACAAGCTGTTAACACATTTTCACTTTCAAAAAATACCTACCCCTATTTATATCGGTATCGGAAACGAATATAATCACCTATT
>NZ_JBSIOT010000791.1:0-742 GCF_053613335.1 Bacillus sp. LR--39
ATAAACGCCAAAATAATTGGACCGAAAAAACGCTTTTTCATTATTTCAACTCAGACAGCTGATTTACAATGTTGTTAGGTGTATTCCAAACGTCCCGGTCAAATTCAGTGATCGGCACTAAAATATCAAAACGGTTTTCAATCGCAAGCAGCAATTCTACTGTTCCAAAAGAATCAAGCAAACCTTCTTCAAAAATTTCAATATCAGGATTTTCCTTTACGATGTCATCCTGGCAAACCTCTGCTAAAACGTCTAATACCTCTTGTTTAAAATCCATAGCTTTCTAATCTCCTTTAATGGTGGTGATGAAATGGTTTTCCTGAGAAAATATAAAACCCGAAGCAAACGAAATGGAATGTGATCACAATAGCGAAAATGGTTGTCCAGCGGTTGGACGGCAGCCATTTATATTTCTTATTCCACTTCTCGAAAAAGTTGTAACACGTCATCAGAACGGCGTGATAGAGGCCGTAAATGATATATTGCGGCGCGAGCCCGTGCCAAACCCCCATCAGCATAAATAGCAGGAAATACCCGATGTTTGAGACGGCCATACGGTTTTTGATCCACTTTTTCTTAGTCATCCAAAATACGAATCTCATAAACACATAATCTCTGAACCAAAATGACAGAGACATATGCCAGCGATTCCAGAAATCTTTAATATTTTTACTGATAAATGGTTTATTAAAGTTTTCCGGCGATTTAATGCCCATAATGTAGCTGCCGCCGACGGCAAACA
>NZ_JBSIOT010000792.1:0-742 GCF_053613335.1 Bacillus sp. LR--39
AATGTTAACGTCAATGCCCGAAAGGCAAGCGATCCTTAAAGCATCCAGCAGGCTTGCATCTGGGATAAAATAAGGTGTTTGTATCAAAATGGAACGCTTGGCGTTCGAAATCATTTTGATGTAGCCATTTTTAATTTGTTCCCATTCCGAATCAGGGCCGCTTGTGACAATCTGCATCCCGACGTTGCCTTTTGGGCCGTAATCAGGAAAGTGATTTGGAATATATGTCAGCGTATGGTGATGAGAAGCTTGGTTCCAGTCAAGGATGAACCGTGTTTGGATGGCGTGCACGGCCGTTCCTTGCAGCCGGATATGCGTATCCCGCCAATAACCGAATTTCGGATTAAGCCCTAGATACTCATCTCCGACGTTAAAGCCTCCGACATAACCGGTCATTCCGTCTATGATCACAAGCTTTCGATGGTTTCGGTAATTCAGCCGCAGGTTAATCGGCCTGAGCTTTGACGGGAAAAAGACCTCCACATGCCCGCCAGCCTCGCGAAGCTCTTTAAAAAACTTTTTTCTCAGCGTTCTGGACCCGAGTTCATCATAAAGCACTCTGACCTGAACACCTTCTTTCGCCTTTTGGATGAGAGCGTCCCGCAATTTTTTGCCTAATTCATCGCCTTTATAAATATAATACTGTAAATGGATATGATCCTTAGCCTTTGAAATGTCACTCAGCAGCCGCTGAAATTTATCCCGTCCATCTGTAATGACTTCAACTGAATTATCCTCTGTA
>NZ_JBSIOT010000793.1:0-742 GCF_053613335.1 Bacillus sp. LR--39
ATTCTGCTCCGATTGGCGGTGACGAAGTTAAGACCGGCTGCATGGTAAACGCCATGGGCTATGACGTGCCGGAGGCTTTTTTTCTAGTTGTTTTTCGTTTTTTATCTCCGGCTCCTTTCGGTTCAGCGGCTTGTGCAGGTGCGGCAGCCGGTGTCTCCCGGTTCGGCCTTCTGGTTCGGTCAATGCTGGCTTGCAGAGCGCTTACCAGGTCAATGACATCTTCACGTGGTGGCGCTTTATCAGGAGTGACGGCTGTTTCTTTATTTTCAAGCTTGTCGTTGACTCTTTGCAGCAGCGCCTGTCGGTACGTGTCTTCATATTTCTCAGGCTCAAACTCAGCAGTCAGTTCATCTATTAATGTGATAGCAGTTTGCAGTTCCTTATCGTTTACATTCGATTGATCAGGTACACCTGGGACATGAGCGGCGCTTCTGACCTCATCCGGATAATGGATAGACTCCATGACGATACAATTTTCATAAACACGGAGAATCGCCAGCTGCTGCTTTGACCTGATTGTCATATTGGCGATACCGATCTTTCTGGTTGAGCGCAGCGCCTCACGCAGCAGGGTATAGGCCTTCGTCCCATTATCCCCGGGGCCGACAAAGTAGGAGCGGTTAAAATAAATCGGATCAATTTCCTGAAGCTGAACAAAGTCAACAATCTCAACCGCTTTCTCCTCATGCTCCTGTTTTAAGCTTTTTAAATCTTCGTCCGTCAGCACTACATATTTTCCTTT
>NZ_JBSIOT010000794.1:0-741 GCF_053613335.1 Bacillus sp. LR--39
GGCACAATGGCGTATCACTGCTGGCGAAGTTTTTTCGGGTCCAGCCATTACAGTCTTCTTTTGTGCATTCCCAAGTACTCACATCTTCTTTTGGCAGCGGTTCTTGATTTCGTTTGTTATAGTAAGACATAAAGTCACTTCTTCCCTCATGTATTTTACTGCACATTCCTTATTGTCTCATACTTTTCCCTAATCTCCTAATTCCTTTTTCTTTATGACTTTCCAATAACCCCATCTAAAAAGGAGAGGAGTGTGCTGTTAAAAGCATCTGGCTCTTCTAAAAACGGGCAATGGCTGCTTTTAGAAAAGGTAACGAGTGTCGCGTTCGGAATATTGCTGCGCAAGTGTTCCCCAGCTGCTGTAGAGAAAAATTTCTTGTCTTCCCCGAAGCACAGCAATGTCGGCACATTGATGTTTTGGAGGGTGCCCCGGTAATCAGCGGCCGTTTGGTTAAATAAAATCGTGCTAGAAATGGCAGCCGGCTGTTTGAGGATTTCTGCCAGCATCCATTCTGTTTCGGTCTCGGCAGGCGGTTCTGCGAACATGTTCTGGATGAAGCTTTCGTAGAAAGGCAGCGGGTCAGTTTGAATGGCGTGCATCGCTGTTTTTAAGCCGTCAAAATCAAATGGACCGTGTTCCCAGCCCTCCCATTGATAGTCGGAAGCGGATTGATCGATGATCACAGCGGCTTGAATGTTATCATTCCCAAATTGATTGAGATAATCCCATACGACAAAAGCG
>NZ_JBSIOT010000795.1:0-741 GCF_053613335.1 Bacillus sp. LR--39
GCCGGCGCCCTTTTTTCGTATCTCCATAAAGCGTAAACTGTGAGACGGATAAAATCTCTCCTCCTATATCTACAAGAGACAGATTCATTTTCCCTTCACTGTCATCGAAAATACGGAGATTGACAACTTTATCGGCTAAATAAGCTGCATCATCTTCTGTATCATCGTGAGTGATGCCGACCAGCACCATAAGGCCTTGTCCAATTTGGCCGACGACCTCTTCGTCCACTGTAACGCTTGCTTCTGTTACTCGCTGAACAACTAATCTCATTTTCTAACCCCTTTAGTTCATGACGCGGCGCACAGAATAGATATCTCTAATCTGTTTAATACGCTCGACGACTTTATGCAAGTGATTGATATTCTGGATAAAAATCGCCATATGGATGGTTGCCACTTTATTGCGATCCGATTTGCCAGAGACAGATGAAATATTTGTTTTCGTTTCATTCACTGCCTGGAGTACCTCGTTCAGCAATCCGCGGCGGTCATACCCAAGAATCTCTATCTCAACATTGTATTCCTTGCGCTTTTGAACTTGTGACTCATGTTCCCACTCTACCGGGATCAGCCGCTCTTGGGCTTCATTCGTTTTGACATTCGGACAGTCTTCGCGATGGACCGAAACCCCTCTGCCTTTTGTGATAAAGCCGACAATATCATCACCTGGCACAGGATTGCAGCATTTTGATAAACGGACAAGGAGGTTGTCAATGCCCTTGACACGAACGCCAGCTTCCC
>NZ_JBSIOT010000796.1:0-741 GCF_053613335.1 Bacillus sp. LR--39
TTTGACCGCAAATGTATCGGAAGGCTTCGCGCTTGTGGCAACATCCATTTGAGAAAGGGTCATATTTTTCTTTTCATCAAATGATTCTTTATCAAATTGTTTATTAAATTCAAAGCTGCTGAATTCTACTTTGACCATCACTTTCCGGTCAGTATCCATCACTTTGACAGATGACGGGCTCATATCTTTTTTGTTAAATGTGATTTCTTGCGTGGGCAGCATTTTGTTATGCTGATAGTTTGTTTTTGTTTCGAATACATATTTCTTTTCTTTCGCTGTGAAAACTGCATCCGAATCGTTTTGAACATCCTTTACGAGCGATTCAAACAGATAAACCTGGCTGCTGTTGTTCGGCCAATCGCTTTGAAATCTGAAGCTCTTATTTAAAGACGGCGTGAGAACGAATACTCCGTTTTCATTTCGTAAAATGACTTGGTTTTGGTCCTTTTTCGGATTTTCTAAATAAACCCTGTACAGAGACGGCTTTTTGTGCCAAATTTCCACATTGTATACTTGAGGCTCACTCCCTGTCTCGATGGTCATTTTCGCTTTTGCTTTGTACGAGGTGTATTCTTTCGCCTTTTCATCTAACCCGGCCACAATATCTTGCTGTGTTTTTTGCCCGCAGGCAGAAAGAATAAGAACAGCAAGCAGTCCCGTTAAAAGCAAAACAAAGCTTTTTCTCACCTTTTTCAACCCCTTTTTCTCAATTGATGTAAAAGGAAGAAATCGCTTGTTTGA
>NZ_JBSIOT010000797.1:0-741 GCF_053613335.1 Bacillus sp. LR--39
AAAAAACCTTAAAAACCTGCTGTCGGAAAAGCGATTTACGTTCATAAAGGAAAATCTGCTGACAGCGGATCTTGCTCCCTTACTGGAAGGAGTGGACGTCATCTTTCATTTGGCGGCCATACCGGGAGTCCGCTCAAGCTGGGGCAATCATTTTCACCCATATGCCGCGCATAATATCCAAGCGCTCCAAAGGCTCCTCGAGGCGTGCCGGGAACATTCTATTCAAACGTTCATCTTTGCATCCACCTCTTCCGTCTATGGCGAAAAACAAGGAAAAGTCAGCGAAAACACGTCGCTTTCTACTTTATCTCCGTACGGGGTAACAAAGCTTACGGGAGAAAAGCTTTGCCATGTGTATCAACAGAGCTTTGGCATTCCAATTGTGATTCTCCGTTTTTTTACCGTATACGGGCCAAGACAGCGGCCGGATATGGCTTTTCACCGGCTCATTAAGCAGCATCTTCACCAAAAGCCGCTTACCATCTTCGGTGATGGGCAGCAGTCAAGAGATTTCACTTATATCGGTGACTGTGTCAAAGGCATCACCGCTGTTCTTGGGAAACCCCATCTTATTGGTGAAACAGTAAATATCGGCGGCGCAGAGCGTGCCTCAGTCTTAAAGGTTGTCTCCCTCATTGAGGATATTTCTGGTAGAAAAGCAACACTGCACTTTTCGGACAAAATAGCAGGGGAACCGAGCAACACGTGGGCGGATATTACAAAAGCAAAACAGCTCTTGCA
>NZ_JBSIOT010000798.1:0-741 GCF_053613335.1 Bacillus sp. LR--39
GTGACAAATCGACTCTTTTGCCAAGATCCGTATAAGAAATTCTGCCTTCTTCATGCAAAATCGTGAGAATTTGTTTATCAGTCTCATCAAGTACAAGGTTGGGGATTTGATATTCATGACTCAATTGCTCCACCTGCTTTCGTAGCCTTTTAGCAATCATTTTATCATAAAAGTTACGTATCGAAATAATAATTTTTTATTTGTTTTCGAAATGAATGCAAAAATATCTTATTATTTGCGAAAAGAAGAAAGTTCGTCAGTTTTTCTGCCGGATCAGTAGATGTGAAAAATCAGGCTCCCTATACTGAAGAAAATTTCTTAAAAAAGGGGACTTGTGATGAACAAATCTGTCATCGGTACAAAGCAAATGGTCGTCAGTCCGCATTACCTCGCTTCTCAAGCCGGAAACCGCATACTGGATAAGGGAGGCAACGCGTTTGACGCCGCTGTTGCGGTGAGTGCTTGTCTTGCGGTTGTGTACCCGCATATGACCGGACTTGGCGGGGATTCCTTTTGGCTGACCTTTCACCAGGAAACAAAGGCAGTAAAAGTCTACAATGGCAGCGGCCGTTCAGGAAAAAACGTAACGAGAGATGTATATAAGGGAAAAAGAGCGATTCCGCTTCGGGGAATTGACAGTGCCATTACCGTGCCGGGAATGGTTGATAGCTGGGATGCGGTCCTGAAGGAGTACGGGTGTCTGTCTCTTGCAGATGTATTGGAGCCCGCACGCGATTATGC
>NZ_JBSIOT010000799.1:0-741 GCF_053613335.1 Bacillus sp. LR--39
ATTATTCATTTTAAATGAACTAAATGTCAAATAAAAAAAGCCTGCTCCCGCAGTTTGCGGATGACAGACTTACAAATTTATTCTTTTTTCGCTTTCTCTAATGCTCTTGAAAGGATAGACAGCCCTTCGGAAACAGCCTGCTTTTCTTCAGGGGACAGCAGCTCTAATGAACGCTTCAATTTCAGGTGGCCTTTTTCATACAAACCCCGGAAAATCTTTTTCGCATTCTCTGTCAACTGAACAACTACAGAGCGGCGGTCCTCTTCAGAATGTGAGCGTTTGACAAATCCTGATTTTTCAAGCCGGTCAAGCAGCCCAGTTGTATTGGACAGGGAAGCCCCCATTTTTTCAGCAATGTCGCTCACTTTCAATGTTCCATGGTTGTTTAATAGCATCAGCACCTTCATTTGCGGCATGCTCATATCCAGCTTCATCCACTCGGATACATCACCGAGCCCGGCGGAAGTTAAGACTTTCATATAGAGCACCCATATTTCCCGTTCCTCCGATGAAAGAATGTTTTCGTTTAAGACTGTTGTATCGTGTAAATTATATTCCATTTCATCACTTCCTCATCATTCACTCCTCTTACCATATTACTCGATTTACACTCCTGAAAGAAAGTGAGCAGAAACCGCATGCGGGACTTTGTCCGAAAAATAACGGTAGTGTATAATGAGTTGGAGATTATTGGGGGAGAGGATCGAACTAGAATATGATTGGAGAGACCATTGCTGATTA
>NZ_JBSIOT010000800.1:0-739 GCF_053613335.1 Bacillus sp. LR--39
TGGTTTACAATATGTCAGGTAAAGTCGATGAGATCGTTCAGTTCATCTACCGGGAAGTCAACAGTGAATCTTATGATTATGTGATATATGACCATCACTTTTTAGCGGGGAAAATTATTGCTGAAATGCTTGAGCTGCCAAGCGTTTCGTTATGCACGACATTTGCAATGGACGAGCAGTTTTCAAAAACGTTTACCCCGCAAGGCGACCTTGAAAGCTCGCCTTATTTTGAAAAATTGAAAGGAGCCCTCGGCGAATTAAGTGAGCGGTATCCTGTCAGTCTCGACAAGCCGTTTGACGTATTCTCCTGTCCGGGGGATATCACGATTGTCTTTACTTCCAGAGCGTTTCAGCCTCATGCCGAACGATTTGGAAGTGACTATTTGTTTGTAGGGCCGTCGATTGCGAGCAGGCAGGATCCGGGAAGCTTCCCGTTCGCCGAGCTGGAGGGGGAAACCGTCATCGTGATCTCGATGGGCACGATCTTTAATCAGCAAAAAGAGCTGTATCATATGTGTATCGAAGCGCTGAAAGACTTTGACGGCAAGGTGGTCATGTCTGTCGGGAAATCAACGGATCCTAGGGATCTCGGCAGCATACCGGATCATTTTATCGTGAGGCCGTATATCCCGCAATTGGAGGTTTTGAAACAAGCTGATGTATTTGTCACACACGGCGGTATGAACAGTACAAATGAAGGCCTTTACTTTGATACACCGCTCATCGTCATCCCGATGGG
>NZ_JBSIOT010000801.1:0-739 GCF_053613335.1 Bacillus sp. LR--39
CTTTTACAGGATCAGTTTCATGTCTCTACTGATTTGTCAGGCTGGATGGTCAGTGCTTATGCACTCGGTTATGCGCTCTTCGCTTTCATTGCAGGCCCAATCTCAGACCGGCTGAACAGGAAAACAGTCATGCTGTGGGGACTTGCAGGCTTTATCGTATCCACATTTTTATGCGGCATCGCTCCCTCTTTTGCCGCCATGTGCCTGTTCCGTTTTGCCGCAGGCGTTAGCGCTGCGTTTGTGACGCCTCAAATTTGGGCGTCCATCCCAGTCATTGTCCAGCCTTCTCAGATCATAAAAGGCATGGGGATTGCGACAGCAGGTTTGGCCGCTTCACAAATGCTCGGACTTCCTATTGGAGGGTTTCTCGCTTCCTTTACATGGCATACGCCATTTTTCGTTTTGTCAGCGTGCTCGCTTATTCTTCTATTGATCCTGGCGGCGGTCATGCCTGATATCCTGCCTTCTGAACCATTGGCGCGACCATCAATTGTCAACCCCTACCGGGAGCTTTTTTCATTGCCGAAAACATCGGTCATTCTGCTTGCCTATTTTCTGTTTCAAACCGGAAACTTCGCTTCGTTCAGCTTTCTGGGTACTTGGCTTTCCGCGGATTATCATTTAACCGTGTCACAAATTGGCGCAGCTATGCTTGTACTCGGACTGGGAAATATGCTCGGGAGCCTTATCGGCAGCCGGGTTTCAGAAAAGCTGGGCATGTTTAAAACACTGATCAGCG
>NZ_JBSIOT010000802.1:0-739 GCF_053613335.1 Bacillus sp. LR--39
GCTCTGGAATGGTAATGTCCGGATTCTCACTGACAGCAAGTACACCGTCAATGATTTCTCCCAGCTGGTGCGGAGGAATGTTTGTTGCCATACCTACCGCAATGCCGGCAGCACCGTTCACGAGCAGATTCGGGAACCTTGAAGGCATAACGACAGGTTCTCTTTCTGACCCGTCATAGTTATCCTGGTAATCGATTGTGTCTTTTGTGATGTCACGAAGAATCTCCATTGAGATTTTAGACATTCTTGCTTCTGTATAACGCATGGCCGCCGCTGAGTCTCCGTCAACAGAACCAAAGTTTCCATGACCGTCAACGAGCATATAACGGTAGTTGAAATCCTGAGCCATTCTGACCATGGATTCATATACCGCTGAATCACCGTGCGGGTGGTATTTCCCGATAACTTCTCCAACGATACGCGCGGATTTTTTATAAGGCTTGTCACTCGTCATGCCTAAATCATTCATTGCATACAAAATCCGTCTATGAACCGGTTTTAAACCGTCTCGAACATCCGGAAGAGCACGGGACACGATAACGCTCATTGCATAATCCAAGAAGGACGTACGCATTTCCTGACTGATATTTATTTCACGAACTTGTGGTGTGTTTTGTTCACTCATTAAAAAACCTCCCTGAAGTATCACATGAAATATGTGGGAGTAGATTGTCCATTATGACCTTCAATACGATTTCACTATTCTCCATTATATCAATAAACTTATGATTATACACAT
>NZ_JBSIOT010000803.1:0-736 GCF_053613335.1 Bacillus sp. LR--39
TTTTAGACGATCATCCCGCCGTCAAAAAGGTTTATTACCCAGGGCTGCCGTCCCATCCGGGACATGAGCTTGCCAAGCGGCAAAGTACGGGCTTCGGAGGCATGATCTCGTTTGATATCGGAAAAGAAGAGAACGTGGACCTTGTCCTTGGCCGTTTGAAATGGTTTACGATCGCCGAAAGCCTTGGTGCGGTTGAAAGTCTGATATCGGTGCCGGCGCGAATGACTCATGCTTCGATCCCGCCTGAACGCAGGCTGGAGCTTGGCATCACAGACGGATTAATCCGTATTTCCGCCGGGGTTGAGGATATTGACGATCTGTTGGAAGACTTGCAGCAAGCGCTGGCCCCTCTTTCTTAAAATGGCTGAATTTACATGTCTGGTCATCTGTCAATCTATGTTATTCTCAAATCATATCCATTATGAAACAAAAGCAGGTGATCATGACATGCAGAAGAAAAAAGTCAAATCGCTGATGGAAGACTATAAGCAGTTTGCTTTTACGCTTCTCAGCGTAAGCGCATTTTTATATATCGGATCTGTCATTCCGGGACAAGGTTTGGAAACAGGCCAAAAGATGACAATGATGCTCGCGACGTGCGGCTTTTTAGGAGGAGCTTTCTATTGTGTGAAGCGCTCGCTCAAATATAAAAGACAATTAGACGAAATGGAAGAATCATAAGCAGAGAGACTCCTGAAGGGGTTCTCTGCTTTTTTTTGCTCGATCAATCCGTCCA
>NZ_JBSIOT010000804.1:0-736 GCF_053613335.1 Bacillus sp. LR--39
TCCAATTCGCATGGGCCGCAATGAGATAAAACAGCAAGAACGCGGGAAGCACCATGAATGCCTGAAACATCTTCATATTGAATCCGAGGCCGATGAGACCGAATGCAGCGAGAAGCCAGATCAGCCTGCCTTGTTTGACCGCCTTCATCAGGCACCATGTACCAAGTAGGAGCGTGAAGACGAGCATGCTGTCGATATTATTCGTTCGGCTTACGGCGACCGCGATCGGCGTCAGCGCCATCACCAGCGCTGAAATGCGGGCGGCGCCTTTTCCGAATTTCGGCTTTATCAGTGCGTAAAGCAGATAGATGGAACCCGCCCCTGCAAGCGCCTGCGGCAAAATCACACTCCACGTATGCACGCCGAAGATTTTCGCAAATATAGTCTGAATCCATAAAACGACAGGCGGTTTATCTACTGATACGAATCCGGAAGAGTCGAATGACGCGAAGAAGAAATTGTGGAAGCTTTGCGTCATGCTTTTGACTGCTGCCAAGTAATACTGGTTGGCGGCATCGTCCAGCCAAATGTTATATGTATTCAGAATAAGAGCTGCCAACAAAATTAGAACCAGAATGACATCAAGTTGTTTGTTTTTTATTTTCATCATCACTTTCACCTCTTTATGTTCCCTATTCTAGAAGAAAAATATGAACAAGCTATGAATAAAAAGAGAACAATCTATTTTTGTTTGAATGGAAAAAAATAAATATTTTTTGGAAAAAGGTGTGTACAT
>NZ_JBSIOT010000805.1:0-736 GCF_053613335.1 Bacillus sp. LR--39
TCAGAGCAAAGGGATCTGCTATGAGAGACAGTGTATTTATCTATTCTCCATCCTACCAAACCTATATGTTTCATCAGGAGCATCCCTTTAATCAGCAGCGGGTTCTGTTAACATATGATTTGCTTAAGACGATCAATGCCTTTGATGATGGAGACATTGTCACCCCCAGACTCGCTTCAGAAGAGGAGCTTTCCCTTGTCCACACGGACGATTACATTCAGGCCGTAAAGCTTGCGGGCGCCGGAAAGCTTCCCGCTGAAGAAGGAGAAAGCTACGGGCTCGGCACTGAAGACACACCCGTCTTTGCCGGCATGCACGAAGCGGCATCACTCTTGGTCGGCGGCACTTTAACGGCCGCAGACTGGGTCATGTCAGGACAAGCCCTGCATGCGGCAAACCTTGGCGGAGGGCTTCATCACGGCTTTCGCGGGAGAGCATCAGGATTCTGCATATACAACGACAGCGCTGTGGCTATTCAATATATCCAGAAAAAATATAGCGCCAGAGTGCTTTATATTGATACGGACGCCCACCACGGGGACGGTGTGCAATTTACATTTTACGATAATCCTGACGTATGCACGCTGTCCATTCATGAAACAGGAAGGTATTTATTCCCTGGAACCGGTCAGATCCAAGAAAAAGGCAGCGGAAAAGGATATGGCTATTCCTTTAATATTCCGCTTGACGCTTTTACAGAGGATGATTCTTTTCTTGAGGCTTACCGGACAGCAGC
>NZ_JBSIOT010000806.1:0-736 GCF_053613335.1 Bacillus sp. LR--39
TCCGAGAAAAAAATGTGAAACGAAATGAAGGTTTCTTTCGTCCAGTGATTGGTTTCCAAATGGTTGTAATAAAAATGATATGGTGCGAAACATAAATATTCCGGCTTGCCGCGGTGTATTTATTGTTGTGTGATGCCTTGATTTTGTTTGGAAAGAAGGAATTGGAAGGCAGGATATAAAGAGCAGGTAAATATGAATGAAGAACTTAAAGTGTTTAAGAAAGTAGAGGTTGCCATGAAGAAACTTTTTTCTTACAAACTTAGCTTTTTTGTGCTGGCTGTTATACTGTTTTGGGCAAAAACGTATTTATCCTACAAGACTGAGTTTAATCTTGGGGTAAAAGGCACAACCCAGGAGATCCTCCTGATATTTAACCCATTCTCAAGCGCCGTCTTCTTTTTAGGACTGGCTTTGCTGGCGAAAGGGCGTAAATCAGCCATTATTATGCTGATTATCGATTTCTTGATGACATTTGTGTTATATGCAAATATTTTATTCTATCGTTTCTTTGACGATTTCTTGACGTTCCCGAACATTAAACAGTCCGGAAACGTTGGAAACATGGGGGACGGGATTTTCAGTATCATGGCCGGTCATGATATTTTCTATTTCTTGGATATTATCATTTTGATTGCGGTATTGATCTGGAGACCTGAATTAAAAGAATACAAAATGAAAAAACGCTTTGCATCTTTAGTGATCCTTTCTGGGATCGCACTGTTTTTCATCAACCTGC
>NZ_JBSIOT010000807.1:0-735 GCF_053613335.1 Bacillus sp. LR--39
TTTCCGACGGCGAGGATGTCTTTATCCCGACATATACCGAGCATATTGAACGGGCGGGTGTCCATTCGGGGGACAGCTTTGCCATTCTTCCGGGACCGTCCATCACGAGCGGGCTGCAGCAGGGCATGAAAGATGCGGCACAAAAAATTGCCCGGAAACTTTCATTTAAAGGCATCATGAACATTCAATTTGTGATCGACAATGGAAACATACTCGTTCTTGAAGTGAATCCGAGAGCGAGCCGCACGGTTCCTGTCGTCAGCAAAGTAATGGGCGTTCCGATGATTCCGCTCGCCACACGACTGCTGGCGGGAGCGTCCTTAAAAGATCTAGATCCGGCAGTTCAAAATCATCATGGAGTTGCCGTGAAGTTCCCTGTTTTTTCTTCTCATGCGATCCAGGATGTGGATGTCAAGCTTGGACCGGAAATGAAATCAACGGGAGAAGGCATGTGTGTTGCATATGATGCTAACAGCGCCTTGAAAAAAATCTATACAAGAGTCTGGAGTCAAAAAGGAAGCATTTATTTCCAAAACGTTCCGGAAGATGTGAAGGAGTTAGCAGAAAACGCAGGTTTTACAATTCATGAAGGGACATTTGCCTCATGGATGGAACAGGAAGGAAAATCGCTCCACATCAATCTGAGCGGTTCTGAAGAAGCATGCAAAGAACGTTTGGAAGCCATGACGCACGGCATCCCCGTCTTTACAGAAGAAGAAACTGTGCGGGCGTTTT
>NZ_JBSIOT010000808.1:0-735 GCF_053613335.1 Bacillus sp. LR--39
CCGTTAAAAATGGCCATGTATACAAGATTGATCCGATTGGCTTCTATTTCACAGACCCGATTTCATTAGAAGGACAACTGGAGTATATTACGGAAAGCTTGACTAAATAAACAAAAGAGCCGCCTACCCGCGGCTCTTTTGCTGATTTATAAGGAACGGCTCAATTTGAATCATATCGGATATTTTCTTTGAGCCATTCATATTAAGCTGCATCCTCAACACGATCAGTTTTTTTATGCTGGAGAGACTGAAAAACGTTTTTTGCATATTTAACGAACGGATTCCTAACAGGAGAAATTGTGATTTTATAAAAAAGACACCTGAGCAAATCAGGTGACTTTTCATTATGCTTGTTTTTCTTTCTGGAACTTTTTACTCACAAATGGATAAACGATTAAGCCGACAAAGAATAAACCGATGCCGAGGATAAATGTCGTTAAATCTGCTGTGCCTGTTACGATAACAAACACGGAGTATGCACACGCCAGTATCGCGATCAATCCGTCTCTTACACGGGAGCCTTTCAGCTGGTCATACGTTTCACCTTTGATGACTACCTTCAAGCTGTAGATTGCAGATACCAGATACGGAATTAAATATGCAAGTGTAGCCGCTGTCGTTAAAAATGTAAATGCGTCACTTATTGTCCGGGAAATAACCGAGAAAATGAAGACCTGTGACATGACGTTTGTAATAATAAGTGCAATGACCGGACTTCCCTTTTTATTCGTTTTT
>NZ_JBSIOT010000809.1:0-735 GCF_053613335.1 Bacillus sp. LR--39
TTTAGACGGTATATTTTAGAATTTTTGAAATGGTTTTCCATAAATTAAACATTTATAATGGTTTTAGAAATCTATTCTAAAACGAAATGGGAATCGAAAATGAGAAAATGGTATTTTATTCTTTTGGCGGGTGTTTTAACGTCTGTCATCCTCGCTTTCGTTTATGATAAGACAAAAGCGAATGAGGAAGGATCTGGGGATTATCTGTATGTTTCGCCAAATGGCAGTGATCAAAATGAAGGAACAAAAGAAAAACCGTTTCGTACATTGGCACACGCATCTGAGAAGGCTGCTGCCGGCACAACTGTCATGATTCGGAAGGGCACGTATCATGAAATCCTTGATGTAAAGCACAGCGGTACGGACGGAAAGCCTATCACATTCCGAAACTATGAAAATGAAAACGTCGTGATTAGCGGTGAATCCGTTGCGAACTATGAATATGAAACACCGCTTATTCGTATTCACGATAAACATGACATTGCCATCAGCGGTTTAACAATTCAAGATCTTTCTGTTTCATCTGAGGAAGCAACTGCTATAGGGATTTATGTATCAGGCTCCAGCAGTCATATCGCCATTAAGGATAATCACATCCGGGATATTAAGACAACAGCGGATGAAGGAAATGCCCACGGAATCGCAGTCTATGGGACTGGCAGCATGAAAGACATCCGAATCGAGGACAATACAGTTGAGAAACTGACGCTTGGAGCGAGTGAAGCAGTTGTGCTG
>NZ_JBSIOT010000810.1:0-735 GCF_053613335.1 Bacillus sp. LR--39
TAAGCGTTTTCAAAATAAGATAAAGAAAACATTGCGGAGGTTGTTCACAAAGCAATGAGAAAAGGGGGCTTTTAAGATGAGCGCATTCACTCGGGTAATGGAAGAAAAAATAATGCCTGTCGCCGGGAAAATTGCCGGACAGCGGCATCTCAGCGCTTTGCGTGACGGAATTATCCTGACCATGCCGCTGATTATTATCGGATCTGTCTTCTTGATTTTAACGAGCCTGCCGATTCCGGGGTATGCTGATTTCATGGCGAGTGTGTTTGGGAAAGAGTGGGCTGATAAGCTCGGATATCCCGTCAATGCTTCGTTTGATATTATGGCGATGATCGCCGCTTTTGGGATCGCCTATCGGCTGGCAGAAAGCTATGGTGTCGATGCCCTTTCTGCCGGAGCGATTTCAATTGCCGCATTTCTGCTGGCAACGCCGTTTGAGGTGCCGTTTACACCGCATGGCTCAACGGAGTCCATCATGGTAGGGGGCGGAATCCCGATCACGCTGCTTGGCAGCAAGGGCTTATTTGTCGCCATGCTGATCGCCTTGTTTTCAACCGAAATCTATCGGTACATTATTCAAAAAAATATCGTCTTCAAAATGCCAGACGGTGTGCCGCCTGCGGTAAGCAAATCGTTTGTCGCGCTGATTCCCGGCTTTATCATTGTGTTTCTCGTGTGGCTGGCGCGCCTTCTGATTGAAATGACACCTTTTCAGAGTCTGCACAATGTCGTAGG
>NZ_JBSIOT010000811.1:0-735 GCF_053613335.1 Bacillus sp. LR--39
TCAGTACGCACTCTGCAAACTGAAAACGATCCTTCGCTAATCGAATCGCTGAAACAGCTGACAGAGGACTTTTGCAAAAATGCAGGAGTCACAACAGAATTTGCGGTCAGCGGTGATCCTGCAATCATCCCGCTGTCTCTCCATCCGACACTGATCAGAACGGTGCAGGAAGCACTGACCAATGCCAAACGGCACGGCGGCGCCGCAGCTTGTTCGATACAGCTTGCCTGCACAACGGACAGCATCAGCCTTGTCATTAAGGATGACGGCAAAGGCAATCCCGAGGCAGCACTTGGTTTTGGTCTCTTGAATATGAAAAAGCGGGCAGCGGAGCATGGCGGAACGATCCGCTTTGAAAGCGAACAGGATCAAGGATTTACTGTGAATGCAGAATTTTCACTTGCCAATAAAAAATGGAGCTTCAGGCCCGTGCAGCAAAAGGAGAGTTTATCATGATTAAGATCATCATTACCGACGATCAGGATATCGTCAGAGAAGGGCTGGCATCCCTGCTCCAGCTCAGAGAAGAGCTCGATGTGATCGCAACGGCGCGAAACGGACAGGAAGCCTTCGAAAAGGCGAAAGAGCTGGAGCCGGATATCGTGTTAATGGACATCCGCATGCCGGTTTCCAACGGGGTGGAGGGAACAAAATTAATCACAAGCTCGCTGCCCGGCGTAAAGGTTTTGATGTTGACAACCTTTAAGGATTCAGCGCTGATTGCTGAAGCGCTTG
>NZ_JBSIOT010000812.1:0-734 GCF_053613335.1 Bacillus sp. LR--39
TTGAGTTAGTCTCGAAATATCAGCCCCAGGGAGATCAGCCGAAAGCCATTGAAAAGCTTGTAAAAGGAATTCAGGAGGGCAAGAAGCATCAGACTCTGCTGGGTGCGACAGGAACTGGGAAAACATTTACGGTGTCCAATTTGATTAAAGAAGTCAATAAACCGACTCTCGTGATTGCCCATAACAAAACCCTTGCTGGACAGCTTTACAGTGAGTTCAAGGAATTTTTTCCGAACAATGCTGTCGAGTATTTTGTCAGCTACTATGATTATTATCAGCCGGAGGCGTATATGCCTCAAACGGATACATTTATAGAGAAAGACGCTAGTATTAATGATGAAATTGATAAACTGAGACACTCCGCCACATCAGCTTTGTTTGAGCGCAGAGATGTCATTATTATTGCGAGTGTGTCTTGTATATACGGCCTCGGTTCGCCTGAGGAATACCGGGAAATGGTCGTGTCACTGCGGACTGAAATGGAAATTGAGCGCAACGAGCTGCTCAGAAAACTTGTAGACATCCAATATGCCCGCAACGATATCGACTTTCAGCGCGGTACATTTCGTGTGCGCGGGGATGTAGTGGAAATCTTTCCGGCATCCCGTGATGAGCATTGTATCAGAGTTGAATTTTTCGGTGACGAAATCGAACGGATTCGGGAAGTGGATGCGCTGACAGGAGAAATTCTCGGCGACCGAGATCATGTTGCGATTTTCCCGGCATCCCACTTC
>NZ_JBSIOT010000813.1:0-734 GCF_053613335.1 Bacillus sp. LR--39
GACACCGTTCTTAAATAAACTGGCACATGATAACGAAACGTTCTACTTTGATAACTTTTTCCACCAAACGGGACAAGGCAAAACATCTGATGCTGAATTTATGATGGAAAACTCTCTGTACCCGCTGGCTCAAGGTTCAGTTTTCGTAAACAAAGCGCAAAACACGCTGCAATCCGTTCCGGCGATTCTGAAGTCTAAGAATTACACATCTGCTACTTTCCACGGGAACACGCAGACGTTCTGGAACCGTAACGAAATGTACAAAGCGGAAGGCATTGATAAATTCTTTGATTCTGCCTACTATGACATGAACGAAGAAAACACGAAAAACTACGGCATGAAAGACAAACCGTTCTTCAAAGAATCAATGCCGCTGCTGGAAAGCCTGCCGCAGCCGTTCTATACGAAGTTCATTACCCTGTCCAACCACTTCCCATTCGGAATGGATGAGGGGGATACAGACTTCCCGGCTGGAGACTTTGGTGACTCTGTCGTCGATAACTACTTCCAGTCAGCCCATTACCTTGATCAGTCCATTGAACAATTCTTCAATGATCTGAAAAAAGACGGGTTATATGATAAATCGATTATTGTGATGTACGGAGACCACTACGGCATCTCTGAAAACCACAATAAAGCGATGGCGAAAGTGCTTGGCAAGGATGAAATCACTGATTACGACCACGCCCAGCTTCAACGGGTGCCGCTCTTTATCCACGCTGCCGCCGTGAAGG
>NZ_JBSIOT010000814.1:0-733 GCF_053613335.1 Bacillus sp. LR--39
GATTTGACGGAGACATCCAGATTTTTTTCGGCAGCCGCAGATTTAAAGAGCGCTTCGGCCATCGGGCTGCGGCACGTATTTCCAGTACAGACAAATAATATGTTCAATCTTGTTCACTCCTTTGTTTCATATTATAAAGGATTCAGACGGAAAATAATAAAATCCGCTCCAGAAATCAAAAAAGAGGGGATCTCCCCCTCTTTTTCTAAGTTCCATTATGTTATGCAAAACAGAAAAAAGATTTTCCCATCTTTCAATTAAATGGGCAGCAAAAGCTTCAGACCGAAGCTCAGCAAGATGGCTCCTCCGAGCGCTTCGCTGTAGGCGCCGAGCCACGTTTGAACCTTTTTTCCAAGCAGAAGGCCCGCCCAAGTTAACACCATGCTGAACAAACCGAACAGAAAGATCGTTAATATCGGTTTCGTTCCGTAGAGGCCGAGGCTGAGACCGACTGAAAAGCTGTCAAGGCTGACGCCGACGGCAAAAACGAACAAGCCGAAGCCGTGCGGAGAGATGATCTGCTCCCCGCTTTTATTAAAAGATGCGACAATCATCTGAATGCCCAGCACCAATAAAAGAGCTCCCCCAATATATCCCGCCAGCGCACCAAGCGCACCCGAAAGAAACTGTCCCGCAATCATTCCGCCAAGCGGCATGATGACATGGAACAATCCAATAATGACGCCGATTTGAAAAACCTGGTTCCTTTTCAGCTTGGCCATTCCCATTCCAA
>NZ_JBSIOT010000815.1:0-733 GCF_053613335.1 Bacillus sp. LR--39
GATCTGTATTTTACAAAATGGAACGGTTTGGCCGATCTGAAAATAATGAACATGATGGGCTATGACGCCATGACCTTCGGGAACCATGAATTTGACAAAGGCCCGACGGTGCTTTCTGATTTTCTAAGCGGAAACAGCGCAACCGTTGATCCAGCGAACCGCTATCACTTTGAAGCGCCGGAATTTCCGATTGTCAGTGCAAACGTAGATGTGTCAAATGAGCCCAAGCTGAAATCATTTGTCAAAAAGCCGCAAACCTTTACGGCAGGTGAAAAGAAAGAGGCCGGCATTCACCCTTACATTCTGTTAGACGTTGACGGGGAGAAAGTCGCCGTATTCGGCCTGACAACAGAAGATACAGCCACCACATCAAGCCCGGGCAAAAGCATCGTATTCAATGATGCCTTTGAAACAGCACAAAACACCGTCAAAGCGATTCAAGAAGAAGAACAGGTAAATAAAATTATTGCTTTAACCCACATCGGGCATAACCGGGATCTTGAGCTAGCCAAAAAAGTAAAAGGCATTGACTTGATCATCGGCGGACACACTCACACCCTCGTTGACAAAATGGAGGTCGTAAACAACGAAGAACCGACGATCGTGGCGCAGGCAAAAGAATACGGCCAATTCTTGGGGCGCGTTGATGTCGCGTTTGATGAAAATGGCGTTGTGCAAACAGACAAATCAAATCTGAGCGTGCTGCCAATTGATGAGCATACAGAAGAAAACG
>NZ_JBSIOT010000816.1:0-733 GCF_053613335.1 Bacillus sp. LR--39
TGTTGCTGTTTTCTTTGTGTTAGTCGGGGCAGCAGCATCAGCTGTTCTGATTACGAATGTTCACGCTTTTGAAGGTACGCCCGCCGGTTTTAAAATTTTAAACGGAAAAATCACAGATGTTGATCCGTGGGCCGCGTTCTTCAATCCAAGCTTTTTTATCACTGCGGGCCATGTCGTTTTATCCGCATTTATGACGGGAGCGTTTATCGTGGCTTCTGTGGCCGCATATAAAATGATCCGGACAAGAAAAAAGGAAAAGGTCTATCGCTTTCACCGGAAAGCCCTTTTGCTCGCACTCACGATCGGCGGTATTTTTTCATTGCTGACCTCTTTGAACGGACACGAATCAGCACAGATGCTGTACGAATACCAGCCCGAAAAATTAGCCGGTGCGGAAGGCCTGTTTGAAACAAGATCCCATGCCCCGCTCGCTATCGGCGGTTTTACCGACCCGAATGAAGAAAAAGTAAAATGGGCAATCGAGATTCCATGGGCTTTAAGCTTTTTGGCAGCGAACCGTTTTGACACTGTTGTAAAAGGATTAAATGCATTTCCGAGAGATGAATGGCCGCCGCTTTTCATTCACACGCTGTTTAATGCGATGGTCGGTGTAGGCATGCTGCTTATTCTTTATTCCATTATCGGTGTGGTCTGGAGAAAGGTGCTCAAGAAAGACCGTTTCCCAACGTGGCTTTTGGTCATTTTCATGACAGCAGGCCCTTTTAGTCTCATC
>NZ_JBSIOT010000817.1:0-731 GCF_053613335.1 Bacillus sp. LR--39
TCAAATTCATTCCTTTTGCTCCAGCCAGCTGGCTGGACTCTTCTGCCTGGCGAAATAAAACAGAATACATATTTGAAACCCCTCTTTTCTTCATTCATTTTGTTTTTCTCTCTAGTCTTTTTATTGCGGAGCCTATATTTTAAAAAATGATAGTAAACACTATCATTCAATTGTAGGTTTTCAGGAAAATGCTGTCAAACGCAGAAAGTCCTAAATAAAATGAATAGTTAAGTTGGTTATATTATCCTGAAAAATTCGGCCGTACTGGTACTCTATGCCTATTTTCTTTTATTCTCGGAATCTGGTGGCGGACTTGATGATGTAATAAAAAAAGTGCCGCTGATTAGAACAGCGGCACCATGGAATAAGTTTTGACCGGCACCAAAATGCAAATATGGTGATTGATTTTGGCTGAAAAGGGGTATGGTGTAGGAGAGGGAGCGAATGCACGATTGTCCGATTCTTCATTTTTTACTATAATCAGATCAGATGAAGAATCCCTGAGGAGGGTTTTTGTTGATTACAAAAGCCGTTTTTGCATTGTTTTTCCCTTTTATGCTTGTTGTTTTATTTACTAGAGTCACCTTTAATCATTATGTGGCGATCGCTTTAACAGCTGCATTGCTGTTTGCCTCTTATTTAAAAGGCTATACAGAAACGTATTTTATTGTAGGATTGGATGTTGTGTCTCTTGTGGCTGGCGGACTGTATATGGCCAAAAAAGCTGCAGA
>NZ_JBSIOT010000818.1:0-731 GCF_053613335.1 Bacillus sp. LR--39
CGATTTACAAAAAGAGCAGACATTTGTCTATAACAGAAAACGGTCAAATCAAAGACAAACTCCGCAATCCACCTTTAAAGTCGTGAACGCTTTAATCGGTTTGCAGGTCAAAGCTGTAAGAGATGAATACGATGTTAAACGATGGGACGGGGTCAAGCGTGAATTCGAATCATGGAACCGCGACCATACGCTTGGCTCGGCCATGCGCGAATCCGCAATCTGGTATTATCAGGCATTAGCGAGAGATATCGGCGAGGAAAGGATGAAATCATGGCTTCATACACTATCTTACGGCAACGAGGATATCAGCGGGGGAATCGACCAGTTTTGGCTGCAAAGCTCGCTCACAATATCTCCGCTGGAACAAGAAACCTTTTTGGAGAAACTATTTAAAGAGGAGCTTCCATTTGACAAACCGGTGATGAAAACCGTCAAGCGCATGATGATTCAAGAGGAAGGCGATCATTACACGCTCTACGGGAAAACCGGAACTCGCCTGACTGATATGGGATTAGGATGGTTTGTCGGATTCATCAAAACAGAGCATGGCTCTTATGTCTTTGTCACCAATGTCGATGATTCCGGCACAAAAGCTAAAAACATCACCGTAGATATCCTGAAAAAGTATGGCCTGATCACATCCTAAATTAAAGAGCCCTGCACGGCAGGGCTCTAAATCTCATGCTCAAAACAATAATGATTCACAAGCTCTTCAATCAAATCATGATCGG
>NZ_JBSIOT010000819.1:0-731 GCF_053613335.1 Bacillus sp. LR--39
TTGAAAAATTATTTTTTTGCATGATCTTTCAGTTCTGTCATTAGTTCTATTAGTTGATCAAACTTCTTTTCGAATCGGGTCAGCAGATACATTGCAATCAGCGCGGGAAATCCGAAATTGCCGATCTGTTTTACGACTTCCTCTATAAAAACCTGATCCATAGGAAAATACCTCCCTTCTTTTTCTGCAGTCATGTATGTAAGTGAAGGAAATCCGATAAAACGTAAACTGCTGCAAAGTATTTTGGAAGACACTAGTCGGAAAGTAGTAGTTTACTTTTTTTTGCTTTCCTTCATTTAATTTAGTAGGGAGGCGGTTTGATGGACTATCAAAGTCTTTTACGGTCAAAATGTAAGGAGATAATGAAGCATCCCATCGTGAAGCATTTTTTGAGCAATCCTCAGCATTACCATTTGTTCAAAAACGTAATGGAAAGCCCTAACGAAAAAGATGCAAAATCATTGGACAAGCTATTTAAGCAGTTTTATAAAGAAATCCGCATCGTCAAGTATATGAATTCAATGATCCGCATCTTTTCTATTGATTTTGATAAGCGGGTTCGCAAAAATCAAAAACGGTATCCGCTGACGGTTGATCATCCGGACGCAGGAGATCGGCTTCCTTCCGAAACAGGAAGCGATGCATTTGAAGAATTTTTAGACAGGCAGGATGATTTGAGCCAGCATGTTCAGGATTACCAGCTCTACCAAGCGATTCAGAAGCTGACTGAC
>NZ_JBSIOT010000820.1:0-730 GCF_053613335.1 Bacillus sp. LR--39
GGAACAATCCGGTAATAATCGGTGTTTTGCGGGCAACCCCGGCCGATACGCCTCTTTTGATCAAAAAGTCGGACAGGAAGCCGGACAACAGAACACCGGTAAATGCCGCAAGAAATGGAAGCGAGGCGAGAAAACCGGATTGGAGAAAATCAAGGCCTCTATATTTTACAAGGTATGTCGGAAACCACGTCAGAAAAAACCATAAAGTCGAATTAACGGCGAACTGTCCGATATATATGCCCCACAGCTTGCGATGAGCGGTCACTTGTTTAAAATGCTTCCAAGTAAATGCCAATTTCTCTTTCTCGGAAGTCCGGCCGCGGCGGACGATACCCCCGCCTTTTTCAATATGGTCAAGTTCAGCCTTGTTTACCTTTGGATGACGATCAGGATCACGATAAAAGATATACCAGATCAGGCCCCAGATGATGCCGATCACCCCTGTTACAATAAAAAGGCCGCGCCAGCCGACGACATGCTGGATGGCGCTGAGCGCCGGCGTCAAAAATGCAAGGCCGGCAAATTGCCCCGACGTATAAAATGCAATGGCTGAAGCTCTTTCCTGTTCAGGGAACCATGAAGTCACCACCCGGTTATTGGTCGGAAAAGCCGGCGCTTCAAACGCTCCGGTCGCAAGACGCAAGCCGAATAGCGAACCGAAGCCGCGGACAAACCCCTGAAGCAATGTTGCGAGCGACCATGTAACCAAGGTAAAGCCGTAGACAAGCCT
>NZ_JBSIOT010000821.1:0-730 GCF_053613335.1 Bacillus sp. LR--39
GCCGACCATTGAGGTTAAAAGAAATGAAAACGTATATGTAAAATGGATGAATAACCTTCCTTCCACGCATTTCCTTCCAATTGATCACACCATTCATCACAGTGACAGCCAGCATGAAGAGCCCGAGGTAAAGACTGTTGTTCATTTACACGGCGGCGTCACGCCAGATGATAGTGACGGGTATCCGGAGGCTTGGTTTTCCAAAGACTTTGAACAAACAGGACCTTATTTCAAAAGAGAGGTTTATCATTATCCAAACCAGCAGCGCGGGGCTATATTGTGGTACCACGATCACGCCATGGCGCTCACCAGGCTAAATGTCTATGCCGGACTTGTCGGTGCTTATATCATTCATGACCCAAAGGAAAAACGCTTAAAACTGCCTTCAGACGAATACGATGTGCCGCTTCTTATCACAGACCGCACGATCAATGAGGACGGTTCTTTGTTTTATCCGAGCGCACCGGAAAACCCTTCTCCGTCACTGCCTAATCCTTCAATCGTTCCGGCTTTTTGCGGAGAAACCATACTCGTCAACGGGAAGGTATGGCCATACTTGGAAGTCGAGCCGAGGAAATACCGATTCCGTGTCATCAACGCCTCCAATACAAGAACCTATAACCTGTCACTCGATAATGGCGGAGAGTTTATTCAGATTGGTTCAGATGGAGGGCTCCTGCCGCGATCTGTTAAACTGAATTCTTTCAGCCTTGCGCCTGCTGAACGTTAT
>NZ_JBSIOT010000822.1:0-730 GCF_053613335.1 Bacillus sp. LR--39
TCTCACATAGCCTTGTTTTCTGATTTGTTCGAGCACTTTCACGTGCGATCCTTTTCTTCCCGAGACGATCGGCGCAAGCACCTGGATCTTCGTCCGCTCGGGATAATCCAAAATTCTGTCCGTCATCTGTTCGATCGTTTGCGAGGTAATTTCAATGCCGTGAACAGGGCAAACCGGCTTTCCGATTCTGGCAAACAGCAGCCGGAGATAATCGTAGATTTCCGTCACCGTTCCGACTGTCGACCGGGGGTTCCGGCTCGTTGTTTTCTGATCGATGCTGATCGCCGGCGACAGGCCTTCAATCGCATCGACGTCGGGTTTGTCCATCTGTCCTAAAAACTGGCGGGCATATGCGGAGAGAGACTCGACATAGCGCCGCTGCCCCTCTGCATATATCGTATCGAACGCAAGGGATGATTTCCCTGATCCCGAAAGACCTGTCAAAACGACAAGCTGATCCCTCGGAATAGAGACATCGATATTTTTCAGGTTATGGGCCCTTGCACCTTTCACCTCAATTCGTTTCGTTGCCATTTTCTATTCATCCTTCCGATTTTAACTCTAGGAGCAAGTCGCGAAGCTCGGCGGCGCGTTCAAAGTCAAGCGCTTTTGCCGCTTCCTTCATGTCGCTTTCCATTTGAGCGATCACTTTTTCCCGCTCTTTCTTCGTCATCTTCGAAAGCTTCGGCTCCTCTTTCACTTGATATTCTTCCTGGTCTTCAGCAGCATG
>NZ_JBSIOT010000823.1:0-730 GCF_053613335.1 Bacillus sp. LR--39
TGCGGAAAAACAACACTGCTTTCCATTATTGCCGGTTTGATTGAGCCATCAGAAGGCAGAGTTCTGATTGAAGGCCGTGAGCCGAATCAAAAAGAACATAATATTGGCTATATGCTTCAGCAGGATTACTTATTTCCCTGGAAATCTATCGAGGAAAATGTGCTTCTCGGTTTAAAAATCGCCGACACGCTGACAGAAGAAAGCAAAGCCGCTGCACTCGGTCTATTGCCGGAGTTCGGCCTCATAGATGTGGAGAAAAAATATCCGAAAGAGCTGTCAGGCGGGATGCGCCAGCGGGCTGCGCTTGCAAGAACACTTGCGCCTAATCCTAGTCTGCTTTTGCTGGATGAGCCATTTTCCGCGCTTGATTTTCAGACAAAACTGTCTTTAGAAAACCTGGTATTCCGCACATTAAAGGAATATCAAAAAACAGCAGTGCTTGTCACTCATGATATAGGGGAAGCGATAGCGATGAGCGATACGATCTTTTTATTTTCAAATCAGCCGGGCACCATCCATCAGATTTTTACCATTCCTAAGGAATTGGCCGCGATGTTGCCTTTTGACGCCCGTCAGGAACCTTCCTTCCAGACACTGTTTCAAACGATATGGAAGGAGCTGAATTCTCTTGAGAAACAGCAAAGAAACCATTGATCTGCTTCACGAGCAGTATCAATTCAAACAGAAAAAGGAAAAGTGGAAGGTCCATTCCTTTCAGCTTGCCATATTT
>NZ_JBSIOT010000824.1:0-730 GCF_053613335.1 Bacillus sp. LR--39
CCACCATCTCGTTGCCACAGCTCCTGGTGCTACACCGCTCACTCTGATTTCAGGCGCTAAGGCGTGGGCCAATGATTTCGTTAAACCGTGCACCGCCGATTTTGATACTGCATAAGGCATAGATGAGCCGGCACCAGTTACCCCTGCGATGCTGCCGACGTTTACGATCGCCCCGGCCTTGCTTTTCTTCATGAACGGAGCCACTGCCCGCGCGCAGAAAAACATCCCTTTCACATTGACGGCATACAGCTCATCCCATATGTCTTCTGTCGCAGCCTCAAGATTATCCATTGGAATATGCCGTGTAATGCTGGCATTGTTGACTAAAATATCAACCGTGCCGTGTGTGTTCACGATTGCTTGAATCATATCCTGCACGTCGCTGTTTTTGGATACATCTGCTTGGATGGCGAAGGCTTGCCCGCCAGCTTTTCGAATCTTTTCCACTGTTTCCTCTGCTTCTGATTGCGAGCGTGAATAATTCACCGCCACAATCGCCCCGCGCTTTGCCAATTCCATACTGGCTGCTTTTCCGATTCCTGTGCCGCCCCCCGTTACGAGAGCTATTTTGTTCAAGACATTCATTGCCGCCACTTCTTGCTGTTGACTAAAGTATATTTCTGATTCCATTGTAATCCAGCTTTGATGTTACGTATAATGATTGTTAAAGATACTAGATATCACTTAGATTGATAGCAAACGAACGGAGGAGTTCAAAATGGAAAGCGGA
>NZ_JBSIOT010000825.1:0-729 GCF_053613335.1 Bacillus sp. LR--39
GCGCTTTGTTGTTTAGCCATTTTGCCTGAATGACATTCATTGTACAACATTTCAATAGTTATTTTAATACTTCGACGCAAAAAAGCATTAAAACCTTCCGCCTTTATTGTTTTTACAGCTGACTCTTCGATGGAAGGGTCTTTTTCTGTATGATAAATAGGAAGGGAGAAATGGCGATGATCATTTGGATAAACGGGGCATTCGGTTCCGGAAAAACACAAACAGCCTTCGAACTGCACAGAAGGCTGAAATCATCTTACGTGTATGATCCCGAGAAAATGGGTTTTGCGCTGCGCTCCATGGTGCCGCAGGAGATCGCAAAGGACGATTTTCAAAGCTATCCTTTATGGCGGGCGTTCAATTACAGTTTGCTAGCTTCTCTGACAGATACATACCGCGGCATCATTATTGTGCCTATGACGATTGTACATCCTGAATACTTCAATGAGATCATCGGCAGGCTCAGACATGAAGGCAGGATCGTTCACCACTTTACACTAATGGCTTCAAAGGAAACCTTGTTAAAAAGGCTTCGCACCAGAGCAGAAGGAAAAAACTCATGGGCCGCCAAACAAATTGACCGCTGCGTTGAAGGTTTATCATTACCCATTTTTGAGGACCACATTCAAACAGACAACCTGTCGATTCAGGATGTGGCAGAGAACATTGCCGCGAGAGCCGAACTCCCATTAGATCCTGATACAAGAGGCAGCCTCCGAAGGTTCGCCG
>NZ_JBSIOT010000826.1:0-729 GCF_053613335.1 Bacillus sp. LR--39
GCCTCTTGAATCACCGCCTTCGGTGCCGCTGTCCGTTTATACCATTTTTCATATTCAGCCGGTTCTTGTATCCTCAGATCACCTGACAGATCAATAACCGGAATTCCCGCATCTGCCAGCTTTGGAGTCAATTCACTTGATACTCCGGGCGGCGCAGCGAGAAACATGATATCTATTTCGTGTTTGATCGTATTCATATCAATCGGCTTCAGCTTCTGATTCGCTAAGCCGGTAAGATGAGGATAACCCTCGCTATAGACATTCCCTTCTCCGCTGGATGAATAAAGTATGCATTCCTCTGCATGAGGATGATGCGAAAGAATCCTGACAAGTTCGGTGCCTCCATATCCTGTAGCACCTACAATTCCTATTTTCAAAACTAGTTCACCCTCTTGGTCTTTGTGAAATTATTTAACATTATAACATGAATAAAAATTAATTCAATCGTATATTTAATATTTTTATTCATTTATAAATTTTCTGTTCAATGGAAATTCCGCTCAAAAAAATCAGCACGACTCCAGCACAAAAACGTTGATTCGGCGCCGCATTTCAGCCGCATAAAAAAACAGGCTGACCGCGTCAGCCTGTTTTCATCATCATCAATCCACTCAAAAAATATAGAATAGAGCTTGCATAAAAAATCATTTGCACTGTAAAAAAGTCAGCGAGAAAGCCCCCGAGCATAATGGCTGCTGCTGAAAAGACAGCTGTCCAAAAATGGTAATT
>NZ_JBSIOT010000827.1:0-729 GCF_053613335.1 Bacillus sp. LR--39
TAGAAGCTGTTGCCGAGAAAACAGATGCCGGCTATACATTTACCTTTCAACGGGAAAAAATAAAGCTTCTCGACGGTCTTGAAGCTAACGTGATCAAAGATATAAATCCATTTTTTCATAAAGAAATCGATGTGACGGATGATGAAGTAATCATCACAATCCAACCTCCCTCCTCCTATAAAGCATTCCGCTTCATGAAAGCTAAGGATAAAAAAAGTAAATGGCAGTTTGCCTATCAGCTTGTTCAAGCCGTACAGCAGCACAATCTGTCGAGGCTGAATTTGATTGTCGCTCCTGAAAACATTGTATTCGATAAAGGGCTTACGCCTTATTTTCTCCATTATGGAGTAAAAGAAAGCATTCCTCCTTACGAGCGTGATGAGGAAAGAGTATGGCAGGAGCTGAAAGCGGCAGCGGCTTTGGCAGTTGACGGCGCTTTTGCGTTTGAAGACTACCTGAAATTCAATGAAACGCTGACGTTCTCCGCAGAGGCAAAGACGATATTAGATGCTGAATCCTATGATGATTTGCTCGAGCTGATTCAAACCCATATTGATGAGCTCGAGGCCAAAGCAAAAACATACATACATATCCCGAGAAAGAAGTGGAACATCCAGCGATATATCGGCCTGGGGCTCATTGTTTTGCTTGTACCGGCACTTATTTATTCGATGTACGCCTTATTTTTCGCGCAGCCAAAGCACCAGGCGATAGTGGACAGCAACCGTG
>NZ_JBSIOT010000828.1:0-729 GCF_053613335.1 Bacillus sp. LR--39
AATAGAATTCTTCAAGGTTTTGTTTTTCATTAATTCGTATTCTGGCCCCCGCCGTTCAGCCCTTCTTTAATCAGGCTGTTGACTTGGCTGCTGTACAGAAGGCCGATGTGTCCAACGCCATGGATTTGAACGTTTCTAGCACCGTCTAATCTTGATAAGTAATTCATGACAATCATATCGGCACTGCTGTAAATGGATGTGTATAAAATCTTTTGATTTGGATCTGTTCCCGGAAGCGCCTTGCCTGTCGTCAAACGGTTCGCGCCGCCAAGCGTCACAACGTTTGCAACTTTATTTCCGCCGTCCAGATTTTTTATGTAGTAAAGTGTGTTCGCGCCCCCCATGCTGTGAGCGACAATATCCACTTTTTTCGCACCCGTTTCATCTAAAACCTTTTGCACAAATCGTGATAATACCGGGCCATTGTTATAATTTGTCCCTGTCTTGTCCCAAAAATCAACTGCATACAGCTTGTCCCGCGACCAGCCCTGAGATACGAGATAGCTCTTAATTCCCGCAAAATTGAATGATGCCCCTCCAATACCGTGAACCATAACGACTGGATTGTGTTCAGCGGCTTTTGCTGACGGCTGCAGCGCAAACAGTGATGTAACAGACAGCATCAAAATTGTTACAAGCGCAATGATCCTTCTTTTTTACAAATTTCATAATATCCTCCTTTTTTTGTAACAAATTCTCCAATTATATTACGTTACCAAATTAATTAAG
>NZ_JBSIOT010000829.1:0-728 GCF_053613335.1 Bacillus sp. LR--39
TCGTGATAAATCAGTATCGGTTGAAAAGGACATTAATTCACTCACAAGCCTAACAGCAGAGAAAAATAAGATGTTCCAGAAAAACAAAATTGTCCGTGTACTTGATGCAATCAATAATGACCTGACATCTCAATTAAAAGCATTGATCAAGTCTCGCAAAGCAAGCGGCAGTGACGTTCCCGCTACAAATGACGGACTGCAGTTTGTAAAAACGCTGATTACTCAATACTTGAGTGTTCTTCAAGATAACGGGGGCATTACTGATTTTAATTCAGAGAATGACATTACAATTGCTTTGAATAATGATCGTGACGGCTTCCTGATTGATCTCGCTGTTCAACCCGTCGATGCAGCAGAAAAATTCTACTTTAACGTTGAGGTGAAATAAGAATGGCATTAAAAGCGCAAAACACCATTTCTGGTAAAGAGGGCAGGCTATTTCTTGATGGAGAAGAAATGGCTCATATCAAAACTTTTGAAGCCAATGTGGAGAAAAATAAATCCGAGGTAAATATCATGGGTCGCCGAATGACGGGGCACAAGACGACTGGAGCAAATGGAACGGGAACAGCCACTTTTTATAAAGTGACTTCTCAATTTGTTCTTATTATGATGGACTATGTGAAAAAAGGAAGCGATCCTTACTTCACCTTACAAGCTGTTCTGGATGACGCCTCTTCAGGTCGTGGTACTGAACGAGTTACCTTGTATGATGTGAACTTTGATTC
>NZ_JBSIOT010000830.1:0-728 GCF_053613335.1 Bacillus sp. LR--39
GGATGCGGCCCAGATGATCCGATATGCGGTGGAAAACGCCGGCATCTCAGGCCCAATGAATGTCACCGCGCCCAATCCTGTGGACATGAAGCAATTCGGAAAAACGATTGCACGGGTGAAGCACCGCCCGCACTGGCTCCCCGTCCCGGAATTCTTTTTATCAAAAGCATTGGGTGAAATGAGTCTTTTGATTGTGAAAGGACAGCGCGCTCTTCCGAAAAAAGCGATAACCTCTGGATTTCGTTTTACATATTCGGATCTTGAATTTGCACTCTCACAGCTGATAGCGGACCGAAAGACTGTATAAAAACAGCAGGAAGCGTCAACCTTAAGAATAACATGGTTGAAGGAGGTCCTTTTTATGGAAAAAAGAGGGAGAAGCACCAGCAAGGCGCCAACCTGAAAAAAATGCAGGAAGTTCTTTATTCAGGCGAATTTAAAAAAGCGGAAAAAGCTGCTAAGCGGAAGTAGGAATACATAGCCCCTTAAAACCAAATACTATATTTGTTTGATATCACTTTTTAGGGGGAATTTGATATGGGCAGAAATCATATCCACAAAAACCGTGATAAAAACAAACAAAAGCTTCCACAAGTTCCCGATGCCTTAAAAAGGGAAACTGACGGCGTTTACGAAGAATATTCAACCGAGCTTGCTGATGCAGATGACCGCGAAGCGCAAGAGCGTGCGAAAGCAGCCGACAACAGAGCGAAAAAGAAATCTCGTTA
>NZ_JBSIOT010000831.1:0-727 GCF_053613335.1 Bacillus sp. LR--39
TAGCGGCCAGCTTTGGCTCGCTGAGTGCTTTTTTCTCAGTATCAAGTTCAAATGAATAAATTCCTTCGCTTCCGCCTTTTGTATACGTCCCGACATATCCTATGTATTTTGTCATGCGATTTCCCCCTTAAAAATGATGTCACCTCTATATTAACGTATCTTGATAAAATAAGCTGTTCAAAACATGAAAAAGGGGAAGATTCTTCATTCGCCTCGAATCAGCGGCATTGTGCAGCACCTGAAGGAGCCGCCTGATTTAATAATTTCTGACAGGTCAATTTCGATAATGTGATAGCCTCTTTTCGATAGCTGTTGATTGACATGGCGGTTGCCAGGGAGACTGATGATCGTTTTTTTTCCGATTGAAAGGACGTTGGTGCCAAGCGTAAATTGTTCGTCCTCGGGCACCTCAATAAGATCATAACGTTTTGCCAGCATATCGGCTGCATCTGGCTCAATGGCCTGTGGATAAATTAACGCTTCGCTTTCAGATATAATGTTAAATACGCAGTCCAAATGCAAAAATTTTTCATGAAGCTTCACTGGAACGATCGTATATTCAGAAAGTGCCTCTTCCAGCTGGCCGATAGCTGAAATGTCGGTGCGCTGGCTGATTCCGACATAGACAATGTCATCATCGATAATGACGTCTCCGCCTTCAATACTCGTATCAAGCATGCGGGTGTAAGAGATACCTTGGCTGTGAAAAAAATCTTTTATAACGGCT
>NZ_JBSIOT010000832.1:0-727 GCF_053613335.1 Bacillus sp. LR--39
GGCTTCCAAAGGTCTTCTCGAAGCTTTCATCGAAAAACGTACCGATGTTTGCGATTCTGTTGTGCACTTCTTCTCTCTATATTGGCGTATTGATTTCTCTGTTCGCAGGAAGCCAAACATTTAATTATTTAATGGGATCATTGGGATATACCGTTTTATTCATTTGGCTGATCATCGGATTCGCTCATTTAAAATCGAGAAAACAGCAAACGGAAACACCGGCCTATTATGTAAAATGGTTCCCGTACACGACATGGTTTGCGATTGTGGCATTACTCGCCATTCTGATCGGGGTCATCATGACAACATCAATTGTCATTACTGGCATTACTGCGGCGATCTACCTTTTGATTACAGTTGCATATTTGGTCAAAGGACGCAAGCATCAGTAAATAAGAAACCCTCTTGCCGCAGCTGGCAAGAGGGTTTTTATTATTGTGCAGCTTTCTCGTTTATACCAATCGCCGCAGCTTTCTGCGCTTTTGATTTTGTATTCACGAGACAGATGCTCGTGACAATCAGCAGCAGCCCTGCCAAGAGGCTAAGGGTGAGCGGTTCATGCAGGAAAATGGAGCTGGCCACGATTGATATGAGCGGAATCAAAAAAGTATAAGATGCGACCTTGCTTGCTTCGCCTGAACCGACAAGCGTAAAAAAGACAAGCCAGCCGAGCGCGATAACGAATACGGAGATGAACAGCAGGCTCGTGATAAACGGAGCTGTCCAT
>NZ_JBSIOT010000833.1:0-726 GCF_053613335.1 Bacillus sp. LR--39
ATTAAATTCAATAGGCATTCCCAAAGTGAAATCCCCTTTCGTTCTCTTTTTTCTTTATCATAACATATTTCACTGTCAGCGGTTTTTCATCCATTGTGTGAGCTGCCGTACGATACGCCTGTTTTCTTTTGGCGGGAAATAATGTGTGAATGTACTGTAGTACCAAGTCTCCACCGGCTTATGCAGTTGTTTTAGCTTCTCTTCAAATAAATAGGAATGCTGAATCGAAACATTTTGGTCTTTTTCTCCATGGATTAACAGCACGGGAGCCTGAATTTTGTTTACTTGGTCAAACGGTGTCCTCCATTGATATTCCTCAGGCACCTTTTTCGGTGTTCCGCCGATGACTCTTTTCATCATTCGCCGCAAATCCTGCCGCTCCTCGTATGTAAGAATCATATCACTGACGCCTCCCCAGGAAACAAATGAAGCTGCCTGCCTGCCCATTTCGATAGCAGTAAACATTCCCATAATTCCGCCGCGGGAAAAGCCGAAGATGTGGACTTTATCCTTCTTGACATTTGGGTGCTGCTGAAGCAGGCGAAAAGCAGAAAATGCATCCTCCCTGTCTTCTCCGGCAAAATCCTCATTGCCTTCTCCTCCTTGATTTCCTCTGTAAAAAGGAGCAAATACCACAAACCCTTGGGATGCAAACTGGATAATCCGGCCTGGCCGAACCATGCCCACGCTTTTAATCCCGCCGCGCAAATATAAAAATCCGTCATA
>NZ_JBSIOT010000834.1:0-726 GCF_053613335.1 Bacillus sp. LR--39
GAAAGAATTATCCGTCTGGAAGGGAACTTCTGGGATATCGGTGAAGGGCCGAGCGGACCGAATACGGAAATCTTTTACGACCGCGGTGAAGCATACGGTAATGATCCGGAAGATCCGGAGCTTTACCCAGGCGGGGAAAACGACCGTTACCTGGAAGTATGGAACCTAGTGTTCTCAGAGTTCAACCATAACCCTGACGGCACGTACACACCGCTTCCAAAGAAAAACATTGATACAGGCATGGGGCTTGAAAGAATGGTATCTGTCATCCAGAATGTTCCGACAAACTTTGACACCGATTTGTTTGTTCCGATCATTAAAGCAACAGAATCGATTTCTGGTGAAACATATGGCAAAGACAATGTGAAAGACACTGCGTTTAAAGTGATTGCTGACCATATCAGAACGGTTGCCTTTGCTGTCAGTGACGGTGCGCTGCCGTCAAATGAAGGCCGCGGCTATGTATTAAGACGCTTATTACGCCGTGCCGTGCGTTATGCCAAAACGATCAACATCCATCGTCCGTTCATGTTTGATTTAGTGCCGGTTGTCGCAGAAATCATGGCTGATTTCTATCCTGAAGTGAAAGAGAAAGCGGATTTCATCGCAAAAGTCATTAAAACCGAGGAAGAACGCTTCCATGAGACCCTTAATGAAGGGCTTGCGATCCTGTCAGAAATGATCAAAAAAGAAAAAGACAAGGGCAGCAGCGTTATCTCAGGTGCT
>NZ_JBSIOT010000835.1:0-726 GCF_053613335.1 Bacillus sp. LR--39
TAGAAGGTCATGTAATTGGAACAGATTTGAAAATTGGGATCGTTGTGTCAAGGTTCAACGATTTTATTACAAGCAAACTTCTAAGCGGCGCAGAAGACACGCTGTTGAGACATGGGGTCAAAGCTGATGATATTGATGTCGCCTGGGTTCCCGGCGCTTTCGAAATTCCGCTCATCGCCAAAAAAATGGCTGAAACGAAAAAATACGACGCAGTGATTACGCTGGGCACGGTTATCAGAGGAGCGACAAGCCACTATGACTATGTCTGCAATGAAGCGGCTAAGGGGATTGCAGCGAGCAGCATGTCAACAGGCGTTCCGGTGATCTTCGGCGTATTGACGACAGACACGATCGAGCAGGCGGTCGAACGCGCCGGAACAAAAGCCGGAAATAAAGGTGCAGAAGCTGCCGCGGCAGCGATTGAAATGGCGAACCTGACCCGGTCGCTTCAATAATTGCCGAAAAAGAGTTTAAAAAGGTTATAAAAATGTTTATAATGTGATGTGAAGCGACTAGCCTTCGTTAGATCCACATTTTGATATATTGAGGGGTATTTATGTTAATTCGTTATAAAAAGTCATTCGAAAAGATTGCGATGGGGCTCCTTTCGTTTATGCCGAATGAGAAGGACGTCAAGCAGCTTCAGCAGACAATTAAAGACTATGAAACGGACACTGAAAGGCAACTGTTCCTATGGAAAGAAGGCGAGGATATTGTCGGTTGTGT
>NZ_JBSIOT010000836.1:0-725 GCF_053613335.1 Bacillus sp. LR--39
CGAAATAGCCCAGAAAGAAGACAGGCCTTCATTATCGATTACTTTTCTCAGTGAAGCGACGGAAACGCCGGTTGCTAAAGCATATGGCGCGTTTGAAGGGATTGTGTTAGAGAATCGAGAACTCCAGACAGCTGCCAGCACGCGTTCAACCCGCCATATTGAATTGGAAATTCCGGCTGGTAAAACATATAAAGAAGGCGATCATATCGGAATCCTGCCGAAGAACAGCAGGGAGCTTGTTCAGCGGGTTCTCAGCCGATTCGGTTTGCAGTCCAATCATGTGATAAAAGTAAGCGGAAGCGCTCATATGTCTCATCTGCCGATGGATCGGCCGATCAAAGTTGCGGATTTATTGTCGTCCTATGTGGAGCTGCAGGAACCGGCATCAAGGCTTCAGCTTCGGGAGCTGGCCTCTTATACAGTCTGTCCGCCGCATCAAAAAGAGCTGGAACAGCTCGTTTTAGATGATGGCATTTACAAAGAGCAGGTACTTGCAAAACGTCTTACCATGCTTGATTTTTTAGAGGATTATCCTGCCTGCGAAATGCCGTTTGAACGGTTTTTAGCACTTTTGCCATCACTAAAACCGAGATACTATTCCATTTCAAGCTCACCGAAAGTTCATGCAAATATCGTGAGCATGACGGTAGGAGTTGTGAAAGCCTCAGCATGGAGCGGCCGAGGTGAATACCGGGGTGTCGCCTCTAATTATTTAGCAGAATTGA
>NZ_JBSIOT010000837.1:0-725 GCF_053613335.1 Bacillus sp. LR--39
CAAAGCAAGACAGGCTTGTGTTCCCGCATAGTCAAATTCTGCTGCTTGGCCGATGATGATCGGTCCAGATCCGATTACTAAAATTTTGTTAATGTCTACGCGTTTTGGCATACCGCTTCCCCTTCTTTCTCTGTTGTTTCGATCATTTCGATGAATCTGTCAAATAGATGATTGGCATCCTCAGGACCAGGTGAGGCTTCGGGATGATATTGAACCGTAAATGCCGGCAATGTTTTATGCTTCAGCCCTTCAATCGTATCGTCGTTAATTGCGATATGCGTCACTTCCAGTTCTGTTTTACTGATAGACGAAACTGTATATCCATGGTTTTGAGATGTTAAGGCAACTTTTCCTGTAGCCAGCTCTTTTACCGGGTGGTTTGAGCCCCTGTGGCCGAATTTCATTTTTTCAGTATTTGCCCCGCACGCCAGCGCGAATAATTGGTGGCCGAGACATATTCCGAATAATGGCACTTTTCCAAGAACACCTTTAATCATTTCAATCGCTTCAGGCACATCCTTCGGGTCTCCAGGTCCGTTAGAAAGCATGATACCGTCCGGTTTCAGCTGAAGCACCTCTTCCGCTGTAATGTTGTAAGGCACAACGATGACGTCACATTTCCGTTTGTTCAGCTCTCTTAGAATCCCGTGTTTCATGCCGAAGTCAACCAAGACGATGCGTTTGCCTCTTCCCGGGCTCGGATATGCTGTTTTTGCTGATACTTG
>NZ_JBSIOT010000838.1:0-725 GCF_053613335.1 Bacillus sp. LR--39
GCCGTCAATGCCATAAGTCATCAGGCTATAGACATCTTCTTCGGCAATTCGGTCAAAAAAAGCCAAGATCCGTTTAAGCTCAGCTTCCGTTTTCACACTCGTTTTCGGGAAAGCAAACACGCCGTTATGGCCTCCTGATGCCCATACCCGCTCTTTCCCATCTGGGCCTTTTATGCGGTTGACGATCTCGAGCTTCATCGATTTATCAGAGGCATGGTCGCGCAGATTGACCGCATCTACCATATTGCCAATATAAATTCCGGCTTTTCCTTGCGAAAACAGCTCCTGCTGCTGGGTTTTGCTTGTGACGGGAAAATCCTTATTCATATACCCGTTATCACGCAGCTTTTTCATATAGTTCATCGTGTCTTTGTATTCCTGTGTCATGAAATCAGGCGTGAATTTGCCGCCTGATTCCTTCCAATCTGTAGGCATGCCTTCATACGAGCCAATCGTTTTAAACGCGCCGTAAATCAAGTCATTACGGTCTGCCAGCCCGATCGTATTATCTTCCCCATCCTTGTCCGGGTCGTCCTCCGTAAATGCTTTGGCCACTTCATAAAGCTCATCCAACGTTTTCGGGGTTTTCAAATTTAAATTGTCCAGCCAGTCCTTCCGAATGACGATCCCCTGTCTGGAAAGCGGGCGCTCTCTGTATATCCCGTAGAGCTTGCCGTCAATTGTCACATTTTTATTAATGAGTTTGTTCATTTTGTTTAAGTTGG
>NZ_JBSIOT010000839.1:0-725 GCF_053613335.1 Bacillus sp. LR--39
CGCCCGTTTGGCGACTTCTTTTCCGATCATGCCAAGTCCGACGATGCCGAGTGTTTTGCCGTAAACGTCAGATCCAAAAATCCTCGGCCATTTTCCCAGCTTTGTCTCCCTGTCGGCTGCAGGAATCTGTCTTGCAGCCGACAGCATGAGACCGAATACAAAATCGGCGACTGCATGCTTGTTGGCGTTGGGGGCATTCGTCACCCAGACGTTGCGCTCTTTCGCAGCGTGCAGATCGATATTGTCGACACCGACGCCATGTTTGCAGACAATTTTTAAAGAAGGGAGACGATCCAGGACATACGGCGTAATCTGGTTAAACGCCACGATCGCGGCATCCGCTCCTTCTGCTGCTTCAATAAACTGCTCCTCGGTTATATCTGCAGGAAGGCGTTCCAGCGACATGCCCTTTTTTTCCAAAAACAAGACGGGATCGTCTGAGTATTTCGCAAATGACGGTGATGTACATACGACTTTCATAAGATGCACCAACCTTCTTTCATTTTTCTACGATTTGGGCGCCAGCTCAGCGGCTGACCGCAAAGCAGCGAGCATGCTTCTTTCATCGGCTTTGTTCTGCCCCGCAATGTCAAATGCGGTTCCGTGGTCGACAGAGGTGCGTATGATCCCGCCGTTTAATCCGACTGTAATGTTGACGCCCTCTTCCAACCCGAGGACTTTGACCGGTATATGCCCCTGGTCGTGGTAGCAGGCTACGACAAGGT
>NZ_JBSIOT010000840.1:0-724 GCF_053613335.1 Bacillus sp. LR--39
ATCATCACTTGTCAAACGAGGCTGCAAGGTTACCGTGGTGCCATACCAGCAAATGGAGGCCGTATACAACATCAAACCCGATGGCATTGTGCTATCGAACGGACCTGGAGATCCGAAAGCAATCCAGCCATATTTAGGAAAGATCAAAAGCATCATCAGCCGCTTTCCGACTCTCGGCATTTGTCTCGGACATCAGCTGATCGCGCTCGCGTTTGGAGGGAATACTTTTAAGCTGCCATTCGGGCACAGGGGAGCTAATCATCCGGTCATCGACCGTGAGACGAAACGGGTCTTTATGACAAGCCAAAACCACAGTTATGTGGTTGATGAACAGTCGATTAATGAAGAAGAGCTCACGATCAGGTTTCATCATGTCAATGATACGTCAGTTGAAGGGCTTGCCCATAAAAAACTGCCTGTCATGAGTGTTCAATTCCACCCGGAAGCCCATCCCGGACCTGCGGAAAGCGAATGGATTTTTGATGATTATCTAAAGAATGTGATACCAGCAAGGAGAGAAATCGCGCATGCCTAAAGACACCAGTATTTCAAGCATATTAGTAATCGGCTCAGGCCCGATCATCATCGGGCAGGCGGCTGAATTTGATTATTCAGGCACTCAAGGGTGCATCGCGCTGAAGGAGGAGGGCTACCGGGTCATTCTCGTCAACAGCAATCCGGCGACAATTATGACTGATGAAGCCTTCGCTGATGAAATTTATTT
>NZ_JBSIOT010000841.1:0-724 GCF_053613335.1 Bacillus sp. LR--39
GGGGCTGTCGATGGTTGTGCTTCATGCGCTTGAACGCAATCCGTGGGGGACGTTCGCCGTTGCGATTACAATTCCGATCGCGATGGGGGTCGGCTTATTTTATAAAAAGACAGGCAACTTAAAATTAGCGTCTACCGGCGGATTTATTTTGCTGATGGCCGGTGTCTTCATCGGGCCCTCCATTGCAGAGACGCCGCTTGGAGACGCCTTGACGCTCGATACGAAAACGCTTGCTGTCGCACTTCCTGTCTATGCATTTTTTGCAGCGGCGCTGCCTGTATGGCTGCTGCTCGCACCGCGCGATTATTTGAGCAGCTTTATGAAAATCGGGGTGTTTATCGCTTTGATTGCCGGGGTTTTCGTTGTCAATCCGGCGATTCCGTTTCCGGCGTTTACCGAGTTCACGGGCGGAGGGGGACCTGTTTCGCCTGGTCCGGTCTGGCCGTTCATTTCAATTACGATCGCCTGCGGTGCGATTTCCGGTTTCCATGCGTTTGTCGGTTCAGGCACGACGCCGAAGATGCTTGACAAGTGGAGCGACATGAAATTCGTCGGCTTCGGAGCGATGCTCGTTGAGTGTCTTGTCGGCATCATGGCTTTAATCGCGGCAACGGCGTTGCAGCCGGGCGATTATTTTGCCATCAACAGTTCGCCAGAAGTCTTTCGGACGCTTGGCATGAATGTCGTCCATCTGCCTGAACTCAGCCGCGAAATCGGTCTCGAT
>NZ_JBSIOT010000842.1:0-723 GCF_053613335.1 Bacillus sp. LR--39
GATTTCTGAACACTTGCAAAGATTTTGTTTCATTGAGCTTCTCAAGCTCATCCTCGGTAATCTTTCCCGTTCCCTTTTTAATCACATATACATCAAGGGTTTTTTTGCCCCATTCATTGTATACATCTTTGACTGTCTCAAAGTACAGATCAAGGCGGTTTCCCTTAATAGCTGATCCTGTGTCGGCCACAACTCCGAGACCGTAGTTCGGAATGAATAAAATTGTTCCGATCAGGAAAACGGACGGGTCAGCAGCAACCGTGGAATATAAATCCCGTTTCACTTTCACACCTGAATATGTAAGCCCGTATAATGGATCACCGGGATTTTTGCCCGTCGACTCAGCTCCTGCTGTGTAGCCTGTTGCTGTTACTCTTTGGACTGGATAATCATCCCAATCAAATGCCTCTTCTAACGGTTTTGTTTTATCCTCAGCCGCGGACGTGGTTTGTGTTTGTTTCTGCTGCAATGCTTTTAATGTCAGTCCTGCATGCTTCAAGTGCTTTTCCTGATGTTCCTGCACCCATTTTGACAAGTCCTTCGCTTCAATTCCTGACACTGATAAAAATGTCGTGCCAAATGCAAGCAGAAATAAACAGGTCATCAGCAAACGTCTGATCATATTCAACATCATTCACCTCTCCTCCGCATCATTGTTCCCAAGTGGAGAGAGCATTATTCAAAATGGTGAATGAGCTGAACGCATAAAAAAAGCTTTCTTTA
>NZ_JBSIOT010000843.1:0-723 GCF_053613335.1 Bacillus sp. LR--39
GGACAGAAAATTGAAGCCTCCTACCTTGTTGCTTTGGAAGGCGAAAAGATTAAGAAAGCCGACGCTGGCGATAAGATTCTCGGTGTTGTGTCGAAAACGGCCGGGCTTGTCCTCGGTGGTGCTGCTTTCGATTGGAAAGACCGGTATTTGAGAGATGAATTTGGCGGCATTATTTATCAAGAGGTTTATGACGGTGAACGGGTTATAACGGTTCCGGCGGAAAATCCAGACTATGATCCTTCAGAGGCTTATAAGCCTCGTGAAGAGCGAGACGAGTGGCATGTCATCGGTCTAATTGGTCAGGTGTTTGTTCGTATTGACTCCACAGTTAGGGTAGGTGATAGCGTAACGGCAATTGAAGGGATAGCGACAAAAGCTGAGTCCAACGGATACGGCACTGTAATGAAAATTGAAATGCCATACGACGAAGAAAAAGGCTACGGGGTAGCCAAGATGATCGTCACGCCGCAACATTAAGGAGGTTCATTCTTGATTTATAAAAATGCAAACGTCACGTATGATATTAACTCACATGGATCAAACGGAAGATCAACAAACATTCAATTTATGACCCAAGATACGGGCAGCACCAAGCTGTCCTTTTCTTTTACAAAAGATAGTGTCCCACTTCCATTGTCCGCGGTTGATGCAAAAATTGTTTTGCTTTATCCGGACGGTTCTTTCTATAAAAGGAGTCTTACTCTCGTAGACAAAGTGAACGGA
>NZ_JBSIOT010000844.1:0-722 GCF_053613335.1 Bacillus sp. LR--39
GCCGACAAATCCGCTCAGTGGCGGAATGCCTGCAAGAGAAATAGCGGAAATGAAAAACATCCATCCAAGAACAGGATAGCGTTTGATCAGCCCGCCCATTTTATGCAGGTTCGCGGTTCCAGTCAATGCGATCAGCGTACCCGCCAGCATAAACAAAGCGCCCTTAATCAGCATATCGTGAATCAGATAGTAGATCGCGCCCTGAATGGATGCGGGGGTGTGTACTGCTACACCGAACAAAATCACGCCGACAGCGGTAATAATGTTATAGATCACAATTTTCATGACATTCGAATAAGCGAGTGAACCGATCACACCGAAAATCACAGTCAGCGCCGCCAGCCAAATCATCAGCTGATGGGTAAAGGCTGTATCGTGAATAAAAATCAATGTGAAAACCCTCGCAATCGAATATAACCCGACTTTTGTCAGCAAAGCGCCGAACAACGCGGAGATTGCCGCCGGTGGCGCGTAATAAGAGCCTGGAAGCCAAAAGTAGAGGGGGAAGATTCCGCCCTTCATGCCAAATACCAAAAGCAGCAGGACACCAATCACAGTGATCAGCCCGGTTTGTCCTGTTTCGCTGATTTTCACGCTAAGATCCGCCATGTTTAACGTGCCGGTTACAGCGTATAAAAACCCGACCCCTATGACAAACAGGGCAGACGATACGATATTAAACACGATATATTTAAGGGATTCCAGCAGCTGAATTTTTGTAC
>NZ_JBSIOT010000845.1:0-720 GCF_053613335.1 Bacillus sp. LR--39
TACGGCGTTCCCCATTCTGTTCCTCCATTCATTTTTTATTATGGTAGCTCATTTTTTGCCGTTTTTCAATCGCCGCGCTACTTGCGATCTTGGCAAATCAGGTCTAAAATTAACTGTTGGCAGCGTTAGTATGCCCATTTATAAAGGAGTTAGATAGTCATGACACAAAACACGAAGCTGCGTCCGATTACGCCCGAGTTTGACCCTTGGGAAGCCTATATGGATGTTGACCAATACGGAGACATGCAGCTGACAAACGTTGAATTCACAACGACGACACTGTGCAATATGAGATGCGAGCATTGTGCTGTAGGCTATACATTGCAGCCTAAAGACCCGAATGCTCTGCCAATAGATCTTCTGTTAAAACGGCTGGAGGAAATCCCGCGCCTCAGATCCATCAGCATCACAGGCGGAGAGCCGATGCTTTCGTTGAAATCAGTAAAAGAATATGTTGTTCCTTTATTGAAATATGCCCATGAACGGGGTGTGCGGACACAAATTAATTCAAATCTGACCCTCGACATCGAGCGGTACGAATGGATCATTCCGTATCTCGATGTGCTACATATTTCTCATAACTGGGGTACAGTTGAAGATTTTGCTGAAATCGGCTTTGCCATGATGGACAGAAAACCGACCTTCGAACAGCGCGCGCGCTATTTTGAAAAAATGATCGAAAACAGCCGCACGCTCGTGGATGCCGGAGTAATGGTATCT
>NZ_JBSIOT010000846.1:0-720 GCF_053613335.1 Bacillus sp. LR--39
ATTTGCCTGTTTCCATTCTTGATTGAGAATATCGAAAAATTCCTGGTTTGTTTTGGTTTTTTTCATTTTTCTCATGAACTTTTCTGCGAAATCAGGTGAATCAGACATCGTTTTGCGGATAGACCATAAACGATCAAGATGCTCTTTAGGCACAAGCAGTTCTTCTTTGCGCGTTCCTGAACGGCGGATATCGATGGCAGGGAAGATGCGGCGCTCGGCAAGAGAGCGGTCAAGATGGAGTTCCATGTTGCCTGTTCCCTTGAATTCTTCATAAATGACATCATCCATACGTGAACCTGTATCAACCAGAGCCGTAGCAAGGATGGTTAAGCTGCCGCCCTCTTCGATATTTCTCGCAGCCCCGAAGAAGAGTTTCGGACGGTGGAACGCCGCTGGGTCAATCCCCCCGGAAAGCGTTCTTCCACTTGGCGGAATCACTAAGTTGTAGGCGCGGGCAAGCCGTGTGATGCTGTCCATCAGGATAATGACGTCTTTTTTGTGTTCCACGAGACGCATCGCACGTTCAAGCACAAGCTCGGCCACTTTGATATGGTTTTCCGGCACTTCATCAAACGTTGAGCTGACGACATCCCCAGCTACAGAGCGCTCGATATCGGTTACTTCCTCAGGTCTTTCGTCAATTAAAAGCACGATCAGCTCTGCTTCAGGCTGGTTCGCTGTAATACTGTTGGCAATTTCCTTCAGCAACATCGTTTTTCC
>NZ_JBSIOT010000847.1:0-720 GCF_053613335.1 Bacillus sp. LR--39
TGCACTTTTATGTTTGTTGTTTATGGCGCCGATCGTATTGGCTTATCATACATCAGAGTGGGTGCAGCAATCTGCGGACAAATGGGCGGTTGTACCGCTCCAAAATGCGGTCGGGGGCTTGCCGTCATGGCTGGGCGCGGCATTGGCGGGGAACTATGGCCTGTTATCCCTTGGCATTTACTCGTTTGTTTGGGCGTTTCCTGTCGTTTTGTTTATGTCTATAGCGAATGCGGCAGCGGATGATTCGGGTTTAAAGGACCGGATCGTCGATTCATTGGACCCGCTGATGCGGAAGATCGGTCTGAACGGCCGTGATTTAGTTCCGCTTTTGACCGGATTTGGCTGCAATGTCGTGGCCGTTCAGCAGACGCGGTCATGCAGCATGTGTACGAGAAAGCGCTGTGTATCGTTTATTTCTTTCGGATCAGCGTGCAGCTACCAAATCGGTGCGACGCTGTCGATTTTTCATGCTGCGGGAAGGGAGTGGCTGTTTATTCCTTACCTCGCTGTTCTTGTTGCCGCAGCGGCCGTTCATAACCGGATATGGTATCGCATCGATCAGAAATGGGCCGCTTACTTCGAGCGACGGCAAACGTTTTTGCAGAAGCCGTCCTGGAAAGGGATCGTCTTTCGAGTAAAAGAAGTGCTTCAGCAATTTATCTTTCAGGCGATGCCGATCTTTCTCATCATTTGCCTGGCGGCGACCGTATTGAATGAACT
>NZ_JBSIOT010000848.1:0-720 GCF_053613335.1 Bacillus sp. LR--39
AAGATAAATCCTGCAAAAACGAAGATCATGATCAAGCCGGCTGCTGTAACAACAGGACCACTGTGTTTTAATCCAGCCTGAATGGCTTGTACTGGATTCTTTGTTTTTACATATTCTTCACGCATTCTGCTTACAAGGAATACTTGATAATCCATCGCTAATCCGAACAGAATCCCAATGGATAAAATCGGCAGGAACGCGAGTATCGGCCCTTTTTCAGGTATTTTGAAAAAGTCGATGAGATTCCCGTCTTGTAAAACAAATACACAGATTCCAAGAGTGGCTGTCATCGTCAATATGAAACCTGCGACAGCAACAAGAGGCACAAGCAACGAACGGAATACGATTGTCAGCAATACAAACGCAAAACCAACAATGAGTACAGCAAACACCGGTATCGCATCATTAAGGCGATCTGAAATATCAATATTCACTGCGGTTGATCCAGTAACGAGCAAATCTACTCCGTTTTTATCTGATAAGCTGCGTACATCCTTTACCAAATCCTTCGTTGCTGCATCATTTGGACCTGTTTCAGGAACTACTGTAATGATGGCAAAGTTCCCTTCTTTATTAGGCATTGCCGGAGTGACACTCGCTACATGGTCCAGTTCCTTTATTTCTTTCACTGCATCTGCGAAGGCTTCCGCCTTATTTTCTGTTACACTTGCGGCATCCGCTACGATTGTTAATTGACCATTAAATCCTTCTCCAAAACCG
>NZ_JBSIOT010000849.1:0-718 GCF_053613335.1 Bacillus sp. LR--39
ATCACAGTCGAAGTATCAAATTCATCAACAGAACATTTTGATGTTGCGCAACGCGCCATGATCTAAACCGCCGTCCATCGGCGGTTTTTTTGTCCCCTCTTTACCCAGTCTCCCAATCCATGCTATGATTTTTTCAATAATCTTAAAAATAGTGGAAATGCAGCATGTCTCTAAAAAGTGTGAGAACCCACTTTACACAGTGGAATCGAGAAAATGATGTGACGGAGTTCGAAACGTCGAGCGCGACAGTGTTGAACAGACAGCTGAGACGATCGGCGTAAGCCCGACTAGAATCGCCAAGACCCTGTCCTTCAGAGGGGAAGGAGATCAGGCGATTCTGATTGTGGCAGCCGGCGATGCCAAGATTAATAACAAAAAGTTCAGGCAAACATTTGGCTTTAAAGCAAGAGTGCTCTCTCCTAATGAGGTACTGGAGCAGACAGGCCATGAAATTGGAGGTGTTTGCCCATTTGGGTTGGCTCATGATCTTGAGGTTTATCTAGATGTATCGCTGAAACGGTTTGAGACTGTTTTCCTCGCATGCGGCAGCAGAAACTCCGCTATTGAGGAGAATTATCCGAATTTTCTTTCTCAAAAGCATGGATTGATGTTTGTAAAGACTGGGAATAAAAAAACATCCAGACATCGTCTGGATGTTTACTTATTTCACAAACCCAAGCAGCATTTCACGGATGATTTTGCTGGCTGTGTTTGCCGT
>NZ_JBSIOT010000850.1:0-718 GCF_053613335.1 Bacillus sp. LR--39
TGCTAAAGATTGTTTCCATTCTTCAGCGCTTTCAAACCCTTTAAACATTACCTTATGATCCATGTTTTCGTCTTTTCTCGTGTATTCTAAAGATGTGTTGACTGTTTGAATGAGACGCTGATACTTTTCAATTTTCTTTTCAAACAGCTTTTTTTGTTTTTCTAATGTACTTGTTCTTTCAGCATCCTCTTTTAGTAATGTTTTGATTTCTGAAAAAGGAATATCTAATTCTTTGTAAAAAAGGATTTCCTGCAGTCTTTTTAGTTCTTCAGCACCATAGTACCGATATCCGGCTTCGCTTATTTCCTTTGGGGCTTGCAAGCCGATTTTGTGGTAATGATAAAGCGTTTTGATTGTGACATTCGCAATATTGGATAGTTCTTTTACTGTTAATTTCACCATCTGACTCCTCCTTTCTTCTTTCGCTATGAGGCCTTACCTTTGGTTGGAGTCAAGGATAAAATGGTGGTGTTTTCGTCCGAAGACAGCCTAGTGAATGTTGGGAGAAAGAAAATAACACCTGGCGGATTCAAAGAAAAGAGTGCTTTTCAGCAAGCACTCTTTATTCCAGTTTAATTCGTTTTACATCCCCTAATACAAACACATAAAAAACCAATCCCAGCAACAGCACAAAACCAGCTACCAGAAAGCTGAGCGTAAAGGAGCCTGTCACATCAAACAAATACCCTGTCAGTGACGCAGCAATAATGCCTCCGAA
>NZ_JBSIOT010000851.1:0-717 GCF_053613335.1 Bacillus sp. LR--39
CGTGGGATGATTATCAGTTTTTGACGCCGAGTGGAAAATTTGAATTTACTTCGTCGCTAGCTGAGCAAAAAGGATTTAGCGGCTCGCTTCAATTAAATGTGCCCGAAGAATCTGTTTTCCATAATGAGGAGTTAGCTGAAAAGTACCCTTATACGCTGTTATCCATTCATCCGCAGCGTTCCAACCATTCACAGCATGTGCCGTTTATTGAAAAGCTTCAGCACGTTCAGGTCGATATTTCTCCAGATATAGCTGCTGAGCAGAATCTTCAGGATGGAGACGAGGTTGTCATCTTTAATGACCGCGGACGCTTGAAGGGCAAGGTGAAAGTGATGAAGCAGGCTCATGCGAAGACGATTAATATAGATGAAGGCATGTGGGCGGCTTTTGGAGGGTCAGTCAATGCACTGACAAATGATACAAATTCTGATAATGGAATGGGAAGTACGCTTTTTGACTGTTTAGTAGGCTTGAAAAAAGCATAATCAAAGGGATTGGCAGGTTGAAAATGCTTTTTTGTCAGCTTGTCTTTTCCAGTGAACCTCCTTATAATTGCTCTAGGTTCAAAATACACTCATACAATGACGGTTTTATATAGAGGAGATGAAAGAATGGCTTTAACAGCTGGAATTGTTGGTTTGCCGAACGTCGGAAAATCAACACTATTTAACGCAATTACACAGGCCGGTGCCGAATCAGCCAACTACCCGTTCTGTA
>NZ_JBSIOT010000852.1:0-716 GCF_053613335.1 Bacillus sp. LR--39
GCCACCTTTTTTTACTAATGGTGCGATTTCCCTCAAGATCGACAGCTGGATTTCAGCTAGACGGGCGCTGTCGTCAGGCTTTTTCGTGTATTTCATGTCCGGCTTTCTTCTGATAACACCGAAACCTGAGCACGGGGCATCGACCAATATTCGGTCAAACTGTTCGTTTTCAAACGTTTCCCCCGCTTTTCTAGCATCCATTGTTTCCGCATGAATGATTGTCAGGCCAAGCCGGTCTGCCGCTTCTTTGATCAGCTTCACTTTATGTTTGTGAAGATCACGCGACGTAACGCTCCCCTTGTTCTGCATTAATTCTGCGATATGAGCCGACTTTCCGCCAGGCGCCGCACATGCGTCAAGCACTGTTTCATCAGGCTTAGGGTCAAGGGCGCGGGCGACGAGCATGGAACTCTCATCCTGGATGGAAACTTCGCCGTTTTGGAAGAAATGAGTTCCGGCAATTGTTCCCTTTAAGAGCTTCACAGCATCTTCAGCGAGGTCGCCTTTTTCAACTTCGATTCCCTCAGCAGCCATTTGGTCAAGCAGCTCAGCTCTGTCTGCTTTCATTTGATTGACACGCAGCGTCTGTTTCGGCGGAATGAGATGGATGCGGCAAATCTTTTCCGCAGCTTCAAATCCATACGCATCCGCCCACTCTTTCACAAGCCACTCCGGATGGCTTGTTTCTGTCGCCAGCCGGCGTACAGGATCTTCGA
>NZ_JBSIOT010000853.1:0-716 GCF_053613335.1 Bacillus sp. LR--39
TTCCTTCAGCTTTCTTTACATTTGGAACGGCGATGCTTAAAACTGTGCCGTCATGGGTTGAAACGTCGAGAGCGCCGTCGATTAATGCAAGTCTTTCCTTCATTCCGCGCAAGCCGTTACCAAATGGTGTTTTTTGCTGATCCATCCCCATTCCGTCGTCTTTGATGGTAATGCTTATTTTATCATCTGTTTGAGAGATGGAAATGGTGCAATGGGTGGCGCGGCTGTGTTTGACGATATTTGTGGCGGCTTCGCGTATACACATGCTGACAATGTTTTGTGTGACAGGAGGGATATTTGAAAAATCGGAACCTCCCATGTATTCGAATGTGATGTCTGCAGCCCGCAGGATTTGCTGGATGTGGATGAGCTCTTCTGCAATAGTTGCCGTTTTCATATCAGACACGAGTTCCCGGACTTGTTTTAAGGCTGCTCTTGATGTGGTTTCCATTTCTCTTGCTTCTTTTCGCGCCCGTTCGGGGGCGCTGGCGATGATGCGCTGGACAAGCTGGCTTTTTAATGTGAGCAGTGAAAGAGTATGGCCAAGTGTATCGTGCAGATCGCGGGCAATTCGTACACGCTCCTCGCGCTTGACCAGTTCCTTAATATGCTGATTTGCTTCATCAAGCTTTTGTTCCAGTTCCATGCGGCGGTTCATGGAGCGGATGCCGTATGGTGAAATGAGCATAATCACAAGAAAGGGCAGAAAATAAAAG
>NZ_JBSIOT010000854.1:0-716 GCF_053613335.1 Bacillus sp. LR--39
GACCGTTTGTCTTTTTGTTCATGGCAATTCACTTACAACTGGAGATAAGATATAATGTTCTCATACTGATGGCGGGGAGGCCGGCTATGAAAAAAGCACTTATTTGTATTGATTATACGAATGATTTTGTGGCGAGTGACGGAAAATTGACCTGCGGGGAGCCCGGCAGAATGATTGAAGAGGCGATCGACAATTTAACCGAAGAATTCATCACAAACGGTGATTACGTCGTATTAGCAGTAGATTCTCATGCTGAAGGGGATCAATATCACCCCGAAACCCGTCTTTTTCCTCCGCATAATATAAAAGGCACGGAAGGAAAAGATCTGTACGGAAAGCTTTTGCCTCTATATCAGAAACATGAACATGAACCTAATGTTTACTACATGGAAAAAACGAGATATTCTGCTTTTGCGGGAACTGATTTAGAGCTCAAACTCAGAGAACGGCAGATTGGCGAACTGCATCTTGCCGGTGTCTGCACAGATATTTGTGTGTTGCATACAGCTGTTGACGCATACAACAAAGGTTTTCGGATTGTTGTGCATAAACAAGCTGTTGCCAGCTTTAATCAGGAGGGGCACGCATGGGCTCTTTCCCATTTTGCAAACAGCATCGGAGCGCAAGTGGCAGAGTAAGGAAGGGGAAAAACAGTGTTAGAGTACGGATTTAAAGATGACAGCCTGTCATTACATACAGACCTTTATCAGATCAAT
>NZ_JBSIOT010000855.1:0-716 GCF_053613335.1 Bacillus sp. LR--39
TTAAAATGGGGAGAATATAGAGGGCTGTTTCTTACATTTGAAGCGGGGCAGATTTTCTCTGTTTTATTTTGGTTTATCGGTGTAGGCATGATTTTCAGTGTGATCAGCCAAATGGGTTTTTTCGTGTTTTTAACAGTTCATCGGTTTGCGCTTGAGATATTAAGGTCCTCCTCTTTGTGGAATTTGCTGCAGTTGTTTTTCATCCTGTTTGTTGCTTTTGATTTAATGTACGTGCGTTTTTTATTTTTTGGAGAGAGCGGAGAATCGCTGGCTGGCTATGCGTGGTTACCGGTGTTTTTATTGATCTTTGGAGTGATTACAGCTTATATAAAGCAAAAGCAGTCCTCTAAGAAAACATTTGTGTCATCGTTGTTTTTGATGGTTGTGATTACCGCATTAGAATGGTTCCCTGCATTAAGAGTAAATGATGAGGACTGGCTTTATTTAATGCTTTTTCCGTTAATGGCATGTAATGCCTTCCAATTGCTGATGCTGCCGAAGTTTGCAGCAAAGTAATTACTTTACCTCTGCGGATTTGGCATCAGAATTTGCGATGAGGTCACCCACGGTTACATTTTTTAATCCTTTTTCTTTCAGCTGATGGATGATATCAGGCAATGCTTCTTCTGTTTGTTTTGCCGAATCGGAGGCATGTAAAAGAATAATGTCTCCACCGGAAACTTGCTTGGTCACATTGTCGATGATTTTTTCAACTC
>NZ_JBSIOT010000856.1:0-715 GCF_053613335.1 Bacillus sp. LR--39
AGCTTTCATAACCTCTGCCGACTGCAGAACTTCAGCGACGATCAGCTCATTGTTGTTAAACAGCCGTCCGACCTCTGCCATGCCGTCCATGAGCGGACCGTTGATCACGTCGAGCGGGGTGGCGAATTTTTTCAACGCTTGTTCGAGATCGGGAATCAAGCCTTCTTTTGTACCTTCGATTACGTATTCGGCCAGGCGCTCTTCGAGGGAAAGGGACGTTTTCGGCTGTTTGTCCGCTTTTTTCTTTCCACGATAGAAGTCAGTGAAGGATGCGAGCGTTTTATCGTCGGTATGAAACAGAAGTTTTTCAGCCATCTCGACTTCTTCTTTAGGAATGGAAGCAAACCGCTCAAGCTTTTCTGTATTGACGATCGCGTAATCGAGCCCAGCCTGTGTTGCGTGGTACAAGAATACAGCATTTAAGATTTCCCGGCCGACGGGCGGAAGACCGAATGAGACGTTGCTGACGCCGAGAATCGTTAAGCATTCAGGGAGCTGCTCTTTGATGAGGCGGATCCCTTCGATCGTTTCTTTAGCTGAGCCGATGTATTGTTCATCGCCCGTTCCGACCGGGAAGACGAGCGGATCGAATATGATATCGCTGGCCGGTATTCCGTATTTTTCGGTGAGCAGCTGATGCGACCGGACGGCGACGGCCAGCTTTTTTGCCGCGGTGACTGCCATCCCCTCTTCATCGATCGTGCCGACGACGAGT
>NZ_JBSIOT010000857.1:0-715 GCF_053613335.1 Bacillus sp. LR--39
CTTTTTGCGTATTTTGCCAAGAAGGGAATGATAAAAGCAAATAAAAAAGGCGATAAAATAGCAAGATGTAAGAGCTGCAAAGATAAGACCTCCTTTTCTCGTTCTCAATTGAAAAATGCGCTATGTATGAAATATACGGTCAAATGACCTAGTCCAAATTATATCGCACTTTTCTGCAAGCTGCCACGCTTCGAACTGCTGTAATGGGTTTTTATGAGTTCTTTTGACCTCGAAATAAGTCTAACAAAAAAGAGGTTATTTGTATATTTAAAATCAATCCTGATCAAGCTGAAGGTAAGGAGCTGGTCATGTGAAAAGAAAAGTCGTGATGTGCTCAGGTTTATTCTGCTCAGTATTTGCAGGGGCATTCATGTTGAATCAATATGACGGGCGCAGCGGTGTGGCGGCTAGTGATGAATGGGAGCTGTATTTACTGGAGCACCACCTGTCAGCCAGAATGAGTGAGACGGAATCAAAGGACCTGCCGTTTGGTCCCCGAGAGTATATTCGGATTGTGAATAAATAAAAAAAGAGTTCCGCATAAAACGGAACTCTTTCTGTTTATGAAGTGAAAAAACGAAGCAAAACTGTCGCGCAAATCACTGTGCCTGCACCGCCGAGACGGGTTGAAATTTGGGCAAACGGCATAAGGCCCATTCTTCCTGATGCCGATAAAATGGCAACATCACCCGTTCCGCCGAGGCCGCTGTGGCAG
>NZ_JBSIOT010000858.1:0-714 GCF_053613335.1 Bacillus sp. LR--39
CAGCAATCACTGTTCCTCACAGCACTTTTCCATTCGTCAATAAAAACATAGAACCACCATTCCCTTTTTATCACGTATTGCTTTATGAATGATATGACTGTTCTACGGTGAATTTCGTTCGGTCTCCCCGGGTAATAATTTGCGCATATTCCACCACTTCTTCATTTTTATCATAGGTAAGGGATTCTGATAAAAACGCAGGCGCTCCAACATTGGTTAATAAGTGGCCGCTGATCGTTTCATCCGTTAAAATCGGTTCGATCGATTCCGTGCCCCTGCTGATTTCAATATTGTATTTTGTCCTTAACAATTCAAACAGCGAGCCGGTGCATTCCTCCTGCGCCAGCCCCGGTGCCGCCTTCCAGGGAATATATGAGGTATGATACTGCAAAGGTTCCCCCTCGGCGTATCTGACTCTGACAAGCTTGTTGACAGGTTCATTCTCTTTCATTTTCAAAAGCTCAGCAATGGAGTGATCGGCAGGAATCACCACAAGCTCAAGCACTTTTGATTCAGAACGAAGGCCTCTCATTTGTTCTGCAAAGCTCGTAATCTTATGCGGAATCGGCGTTTGTATTTTGGCCGCCGATACAAATGTCCCTTTTCCTTGAATTCTTTTAATATATCCCTCAAGCTCTAGCTGCTGCAGAGCCAGTCTCACAGTTGTTCTGCTGACATCATATTGTTCGCAAAACTCACTCTCCGTCGGCAGCT
>NZ_JBSIOT010000859.1:0-713 GCF_053613335.1 Bacillus sp. LR--39
CGAATATGGCAGCGCCCCTGTTTGGCGGAATCCCGGCTACAGGAGCGATTGCGAGAACGGCGACCAATATAAAAAACGGAGCGGTTTCCCCAGTTTCCGGCGTCGTTCACGGCGTAGTCGTTCTCCTTGTCCTGCTTGTATTTGCGCCTTACGCGTCCCATGTGAGGCTCGCCAGTATGGCACCGATTCTCATGGTGGTCGCATGGAATATGAGTGAGCGCAAGGAAGTCGCAAATATGCTGAGACTGAAAAATGCTGATTCCTTTATTTTGGCGGCGACCTTCGCCCTTACGGTTCTTTTTGACTTAATCATCGGTGTGGCAACCGGATTGCTGCTTGCATTCGTGTTCTTTATCAGAAGAATGAGCGAAGCGACCCGCATCCACAATCAGGAATCGCATCCTGTTCTGGCGAAGAGAGAAGATCCATCTGTCAGCATGTATGCCATAGAAGGGCCGCTGTTTTTCGGATCAATTGATTCTCTTGAATCGTCATTGCTGGAGCATGTACAGAAAAAACCGAAAACCCTTATTCTGCTCATGAATAAGGTGCACTATATGGATACGTCAGCTGAAGCGGTGCTTGGGAACATTATGAATCGAATTAAACGTCACAATGGAAAGCTGATGATTGTAGGATTGCAATCGCAGCCGAAGGAGCTGCTGCATAAAACAGGCCTTTTTCACAAAATAGGAAAGCAGCATTTCTTTGAT
>NZ_JBSIOT010000860.1:0-713 GCF_053613335.1 Bacillus sp. LR--39
GGATCGGTTGAAATGATGCGTTCAAAAGCTTTCCCCGAGTAAATCGGCCGTGTGAACACAACATTCCCTCCGGTAACGCTTACATCTATAGCATCAGAAATTAAGCCTGTTTGCAGACGGGCAGCAAGCTTCGGTGAAAGATCCTTGCCCATTGCCGTATGCCCGAAGATGACTGAATCAGGATTTTCTTGCTCGATAACACCTCTCATGACCTGGCTGTACCCGTCTGCCGTGTATGTTTTCAGCCTCGGGTCCTCAGCGGTAAGAACTTTATCTGCTCCGTAATGAATAAGCTCTTGTGCAATGCTTTGTACATTTTCACCGATGAGAACACCGATGACTTCTCCATCTCCTGAAATGGTTCTTCCTGCAGCTATTGCTTCAAAGGTGACATTCCGCAATTCCCCATCGCGTATTTCTCCAAGCACGATCACTTTTTTTCCCATTCTAACATCCCCCTGTTTCTTTGAATGTCCAAGCTTTAAATGACTTTAGCTTCGCTGCGGAGCAATGAGACAAGCTCTTTTGCCTGTTCGTCAGGCTCACCTTGGAGAAGCTTCCCGGCTTCTTTTTTCGGCGGCAGAAAACGCTCAATGGTTTTCAGCTTTGGTTCAGCATCCTCTTCGTCCAGGTCAAGATCATCAAGTTCAAGCTCTTCAAGCGGCTTTTTCTTAGCCTTCATAATTCCCGGAAGCGATGGATAGCGCGGCTCG
>NZ_JBSIOT010000861.1:0-713 GCF_053613335.1 Bacillus sp. LR--39
GAATCAGAAACGCCGTCAGCAAGCTTTCTGACCTCCTCTGCCACAACGGCGAAGCCTTTGCCGCTTTCTCCTGCGCGGGCAGCTTCAATCGCGGCGTTAAGGGACAGCAAATTCGTTTGCTCGGCAATTCCGTTGATGACCTGAACGAGCTTGTTAATATCCTGAGAATGCTGTTCCAGTGATCTCACTTTATGCACGGCTTCTTCAACAATATGATGGATGGTTTTCATTTGCTGTAATGACGTAGCCATATTTTCGTTTCCGCTTACCGCGAGTTCGAGAACGTTTTGAGACGTATCGCTGATGGTGATGCCGTGATTATAGGCTTTATCAATGCTTTCAGTGAACTCATTCATCGATTCGGCAATCGTCACCGCGTCTTGGGCCTGCTGTTCAGAGCCCTCAGCCATTTCGTTCATCGTTTCAGTAATATGTTTGCTGCCGGATCTTGTTTCATTCGTTGCGGTTGCAAGCACCTGTGAAGAAGAAAGAACCCGGCTTGATATGTCTTTAGAATATCCGACAATATCTCTCAGATTCCCTACCATTTTTTGCAGCGCTTCATTCAGATCACCCAGCTCGTCTTTTGAGTTGAGCGGCTCCATATCGTTCGACAGATCGCCTTCGGCAATATGATTGGCAGATTCCTTCATGCGAATGATAGGCTTTACAATGTTTCGCGTGATATAAAGCCAGATGAAAATGCTGATGAG
>NZ_JBSIOT010000862.1:0-712 GCF_053613335.1 Bacillus sp. LR--39
CTATATTGATGAAAGTGAAGTTCTGACGCCGGCTGACGAAGAATTTCATTTGAATAAAAATGAATACACAGTTCCTTTTGTCTGTGGCTGCCGTGATCTTGGTGAAGCAACACGCCGTATTGCGGAAGGTGCTTCTATGCTTCGCACAAAAGGTGAGCCTGGGACAGGTAATATTGTTGAGGCTGTTCGTCATATGCGTAAAGTTAACGCTCAAGTGCGCAAAGTAGTTGCGATGAGTGAGGATGAACTAATGACAGAAGCGAAAAATCTAGGTGCTCCTTACGAGCTTCTTCTTCAAATTAAAAAAGACGGCAAGCTTCCTGTCGTTAACTTTGCCGCTGGCGGCGTAGCAACTCCTGCTGATGCTGCTCTCATGATGCAGCTTGGTGCTGACGGAGTATTTGTTGGTTCTGGTATTTTCAAATCAGACAACCCTGCTAAATTTGCGAAAGCAATTGTGGAAGCAACAACTCACTTCACTGATTACAAATTGATCGCTGAGCTGTCAAAAGAGCTTGGTACTGCAATGAAAGGGATTGAAATCTCAAACTTACTTCCAGAACAGCGTATGCAAGAACGCGGCTGGTAAGAACATAGGAGCGCTGCTGACATGTTAACAATAGGTGTACTAGGACTTCAAGGAGCAGTTAGAGAGCACATCCATGCGATTGAAGCATGCGGCGCGGCTGGTCTTGTCGTAAAACGTCCGGAA
>NZ_JBSIOT010000863.1:0-712 GCF_053613335.1 Bacillus sp. LR--39
AAAAAACACCGGTCGTAATTAAACCCGCGTTAATATTTATCCTATACAAAGCAACTGCAATGAAGACCATGCCAGCAATGAGTAAGAGATCTTCTACAATTGGTTTTATCATTTCAACTAATTTCATACTGTATTCCCCCCTACAGACTAAAAGCACCAGACTGAATATAAGCGTTTAAGTCAACTGCTCTCTCAACTTGAGAAGCACGTACATACGCATTAATCAATGCTGCTGCCGGGTCAATCCGCTGAGTTGATTTGGATTTATCAAGCATGATATTCTCTTGGGCGTCCATTTTTGTTACCGCATTACCCATCGCCCATGTTAACAAATCATTTTTAGGATGAATGACTTTTTTCGCCTTCACTTTAGCTCTAAAATCTTTTGTTGGTTCTGACAATGTCGCTACGCCCTGCCGTATCTCAACCATTGTGTATCCATCTGCTTCCATCTGTTGGGCAAACTGTGTGGCGTTATATGGGTCATATCCTATTTCCTTGATACGCCAGCCGTTTTCTTTCTCCATCTTCTTAATGTAGGCCCTGATATAGTCGTAATCAACAACGGCACCATCAGTGGTCGTTAACCATCCCTTTTTCTTCCACAAGTCATATGGGACGTTATCTGTCTTCATTCTTTCATGGAATGTATCCTCCGGCATAAATCCATGACTTTCCACAGCGAAACCGCCATTATCTAACGGAAAAATAA
>NZ_JBSIOT010000864.1:0-712 GCF_053613335.1 Bacillus sp. LR--39
TGTGACAAGCGCCGTTTTGCCTTCAAGTGAAAAATACGATTCAAGATATCCCATCTCACGTTCACGTCCTTACCGAATGACATTCATCGGGACAGCATCCATGTCCTTAAATGTGTAGTTTTCTCCGGCCATCGCCCATATAAAGCAGTAGTTGGATGTGCCGGAGCCCGAGTGGACAGACCACGCGGGTGAAATGACAGCCTGTTCGTTCCCGACGACAAGATGCCGGGTCTCCGTCGGTTCGCCCATGAAATGAAACACCTTTGCATCCTCAGCAAGATCAAGATACAGGTAAACCTCCATCCGCCGGTCGTGGACATGCGCAGGCATTGTGTTCCATGTGTTATTAGGTTCAAGAAACGTAATGCCCATCATCAGCTGGCAGCTTTGAATGCCGTCTGCATGAATCACTTTGTATAGATTACGAACATTTGAAGAGGCTTCTTCTCCTAAATGATCGTATGGGAGCTCTGAAAGAGAAGCTTTTTGCACCGGATACTTTTGGTGTGCCGTCGCCGAGATGAAATAAAATTTGGCCCCGCCTTCATTCAAGCTTGAGAAGAAAACGTCTTTATTTCCCAGGCCGATATACAGAAAGTCTTTGTGCTCCAGTACGTATTCTTCATCACCGACTTTAACCGCACCGGGCTTGCCGACATTCACAATCCCGATTTCGCGCCGTTCTAGGAAATAGTCCGTTTTTAAAAAATCG
>NZ_JBSIOT010000865.1:0-712 GCF_053613335.1 Bacillus sp. LR--39
TATTGACCTAAAATAAAAAAAGGCCGCATAGGCCTTTTTACATTTTCCATTATTGCATTTGTTCAATATCCGTACCCTCAGCTGCCACATTCGCCTTCCCCTGCCTCCTGACAAGCGTCAAGGCCATGCCCGCAAAGATCAGCACGATGCCAAGCGTTTGATAGAGGTCAGGGCGGAAGCCTGTGAAGACGGTATCGAGCACGATCGCGACAGCGGGGTCGAGAAATACAATGATTGAAATAAATTTCGTTGATAAAAATCGCAAACTGTCAAAAAACAACAAATATACAATACCCGTATGGATGATGCCGGTAGATACCACCATAATCCAGTTTCCCTGAGATAGGTTAGCAAAAGCGCCAAAGTGAATAAACGGAATCAGGATGATAACCCCTAAACCCGTCTGCAAGAAGGTGGTCGTGTAAGGACTGAGATTGTGAATGCCTTTTCCCAATAAAGTGGTGAACGCATAAAACAGTGCGGCGAGAACTGCCCATATGATCCCTGATCCCATCAGTTGTGTCAATGAAGTGCTGCCGTTAATCCCGGAAATCAGCGCAGTTCCCAGAAAGCAGATGATAATGGAGCTGACGGAGATCACATTTAATTTCTCTCTGTAGAAGAAGCTCCCCAGAAGAAGAACAAGCACCGGCGCTAGATGATAAACGGAGATGGCAATTGTAACGGACGTTTCTTCAAAAGACTTAAATAA
>NZ_JBSIOT010000866.1:0-712 GCF_053613335.1 Bacillus sp. LR--39
AAGCTGTGGGCGGAATCATGCACTGCTTTACAGGAAGTGCGGAAGTGGCAAGAGAATGCATGAAAATGAATTTTTATTTATCATTTGGGGGACCGGTGACATTTAAAAATGCGAAGAAACCGAAGGAAGTAGTGAAGGAAATTGCCAATGACTGGCTGCTGATTGAAACGGACTGCCCGTTTCTCACACCGCACCCTTTCCGCGGGAAAATAAATGAGCCAAGCTATGTGAAATATGTGGCAGAACAAATCGCCGAATTAAAAGAAATGACCTTTGAAGAGATTGCTTCCATCACGACTGAAAATGCGAAAAGACTTTTCCGTATAAACTGACAAAAAACGCTAGCGGGTTTTGTAAGAGCTTGTCCCTTACAGCGTTTTTCTATAAAAGTTCTACATGCTTTCTTCTCCTCATAGGATAGGTTTGTCGACAAGTCTTTCTTCCGTTTCTCAGTGTATTTCAGGATAATGAAGAAGACACTGAGCTTTTGGGAGAAAGAGAAGGGAGGGTTGACAGCCTTTTAGATACTCTATATAATCTCTCCGAGGAGAAGGAGGCGTTTTTCATCACACAAAAAATGAAAAAGCTGTTTTCCGTAAAGCTTAGCAAAAGCAAAGTCATTCTGGTTGCTGCTTGTTTGCTTTTGGTAGGAAGCGGGACTGCGTACGCGGCTCATGAGCTGACGAAACAATCAGTCTCAGTTTCTATCAAT
>NZ_JBSIOT010000867.1:0-712 GCF_053613335.1 Bacillus sp. LR--39
GAAAAGCTGAAAAAGTAATCTTATAGAAAGAGAGTGATACTCATGCAAGTACTCGCAAAGGAAAATATTAAACTCAATCAAACGGTATCATCAAAAGAAGAGGCCATCAAATTGGCAGGCCAGACGCTGATTGACAACGGCTACGTGACAGAGGATTACATTAGCAAAATGTTTGAACGTGAAGAAACGTCTTCTACGTTTATGGGGAATTTCATTGCCATTCCACACGGCACAGAAGAAGCGAAAAGCGAGGTGCTTCACTCAGGGATTTCAATCATACAGATTCCAGAGGGCGTTGAGTACGGAGAAGGCAACACGGCAAAAGTGGTATTCGGCATTGCGGGTAAAAATAATGAGCATTTAGACATTTTGTCTAACATCGCCATTATCTGCTCAGAAGAAGAAAATATTGAACGCCTGATCTCCGCTAAAAGCGAAGAAGATTTGATTGCCATTTTCAACGAGGTGAACTGACATGATCGCCTTACATTTCGGTGCGGGAAATATCGGGAGAGGATTTATCGGCGCGCTGCTTCACCATTCCGGCTATGATGTGGTGTTTGCGGATGTGAACGACACGATGGTCAGCCTCCTCAATGAAAAAAAAGAATACACAGTGGAACTGGCAGAAGAGGGACGTTCATCGGAGATCATTGGCCCGGTGAGCGCTATTAACAGCGGCAGTCAGCCCGAGGAGCTGTATCGGCTGATG
>NZ_JBSIOT010000868.1:0-711 GCF_053613335.1 Bacillus sp. LR--39
AGAGCAGCAGCAGAAAACGATTGATGCGATTACAAAAGCGATTAAATATATGGCGAAACGCCGGATTGGCGCGCTTCTGACAATTGAACGGGAGACGGGAATGGGCGATTACATAGAAACGGGGATCCCTTTGAATGCAAAGGTCAGCTCTGAGCTATTGATCAACATCTTTATTCCGAACACTCCGCTTCATGACGGAGCCGTGATTATGAAAAACGATGAGGTTGCTGCAGCTGCCTGCTACCTTCCGCTTTCTGAAAGCCCTTTTATTTCAAAAGAGCTTGGAACGAGGCACAGAGCAGCAGTGGGAATCAGTGAAGTGACCGACAGTCTGACGGTTGTTGTATCCGAAGAGACGGGCGGCATCAGCGTCGCCAAAAACGGAGACCTTCACCGTGATTTATCGGAAGAGGCATTGAAAAATATGCTTGAAGCGGAATTTAAGAAAAATTCGCGGGAAACTTCCTCAAATCGCTGGTATTGGAGGGCGAAGAAAAATGGATAAGTTCTTAAACAATCCCTGGGCTGTCAAAGTTGTCGCGTTATTGTTCGCGTTTCTTCTTTACTTTGCGGTCCACAGCGCTCAGGCGCCGACTCCGAAGAAACCAGGTGAATCGTTTTTCCCGACATCGACAACAGACGAAGCGACGCTCACCGATATACCGGTCAAATCGTTTTATGATGATGAAAACTACGTCGTAACAGGCGTGC
>NZ_JBSIOT010000869.1:0-711 GCF_053613335.1 Bacillus sp. LR--39
AGGCGAAGTCCGGACTCCGGTGTCAGACCCGCCCGCTCACCTTCATCTAATTGAATGCGTGAGGCAGAGCCCGGAACCGGTGACACTGCTGTTCACCGGCCCGCTGACAGACTTGGCGAGGGCGCTTGAGGAAGAGCCGGCGATCATAAAGCACATTGCAAAACTTGTCTGGATGGGCGGCACCTTCCTTGAGAAAGGAAATGTAGAAGAGCCTGAGCACGACGGGACGGCGGAATGGAACGCTTTTTGGGATCCTTACAGCGTGAAGACGGTATTCGAGAGCGACATTCAGATCGAAATGGTCGCGCTTGAAAGCACGAACCAGGTGCCTTTGACAAACGAAATCCGCTCACATTGGGCGAGCCTCAGAAAGCATATCGGGATCGACTTTATCGGCCAATGCTATGCGATGTGTCCGCCGCTTGTCCATAACGAAACGAATTCGACATACTACCTTTGGGATGTGCTGACGACGCTGACGCTCGGCACAGTCGATATGACACGCTCGCGCAGCATCAAGGCGGTTGTCCATACACAAAGCCCGCGCCAAGGAACGACAGAAGAGCATCCTGACGGCAGAATGGTCAAAGTCGTTGATCAAGTCGACAGGGATCAATTTTTTGCGTATTTTGAAGAGTTGATGAAAAGAGCCGACCGCATTCCATCTTTATAAAAGGAGACTTTCCATGATTAAAAAAGGGACAAACATTT
>NZ_JBSIOT010000870.1:0-711 GCF_053613335.1 Bacillus sp. LR--39
AACAGTACGAAGTCATGGTTGATGCAAAAACAGGCATGATCGTAGATGTGATTGATACAGCAGCATAGCATCAAAAAAGATGCGGCCATCAGGGCCGCATCTTTTTATATGGCGTGAATCGGCCGGTAGACCGGATGCCACATCGCATCCTGCACCGCCTGAATCACATCGTCCGGCTCGTTTTCTGCAACTCCGTCTTCTATGGCTGCTTTGATGACAGCCGTTGCCACGGTTGCGGAAACCGTGCGCAAATCCTCAACTTCCGGAAGAAGCGCGGCGCCGGGCCGGCCCGTATCAACCATACCCGCGATCGCAGCCGCGCTGGCGTAAAACATGTTGTCCGTAATCAGTCTTGCTTTTGATACGAGCGTTCCGAGCCCAAGGCCGGGGAATACAAAGGCATTATTCGCCTGGCCGATCGCATAACGGGTGCCGCTGTATTCCACAGGCGCAAACGGGCTTCCTGTGGCGACGAGCGCCCGCCCTTCCGTCCAATTGATCAAATCTTCAGGCCTTGCTTCAGATAACGGCGTCGGATTGGACATCGGGAATATAGCCGGCCGTTTCACATGCTTTGCCATTTCTTTTACAATTTCCTCTGTAAATGCGCCCGATACCGTCGAGGTTCCAATCAAAATGGTAGGCTGCACTCTTTTAACCACCTCGAGCAGATCAATTGCATCCCCCGGGCCGTTCCGGCTGAAGTCTTTT
>NZ_JBSIOT010000871.1:0-710 GCF_053613335.1 Bacillus sp. LR--39
ATGAAGCATTCCTCATCATCGGCACCTTCGTCAGAGCGGTATTTATCGTATTTGGTGCTGTGCTGATCGTAAAATTGGTGATTTCGGAATATAAAAACAAAACCATTCTTGTGATGTTCACGTACCCGATCAGCCGTAAAAAGCTGCTCACCGCTAAGCTCATGATCGCGGGCGGACTGACGTTTATCACGATTTTACTTTCAAATATACTCATAGCCGCCGGTTTCTTTTGGCTAAACTCGATCTACCATTTCATACCGGGAGAGCTTACTTCCGAGATCATTTCTCAACAGGCGGTCAAAATGGCGGTTTTCGCTTTTGGCGCCGCTGGAACCAGTTTAGTTCCCATCTTTTTTGGAATGCGTAAACACTCGGTTCCGGCAACCATCATTTCATCTGTAGTGATTGTGATGCTCATCAGTTCAACAAGTCCGGGCTTCTCGATTTCATCTGTTGTGTATATCCCGTTATCGTTAGCGGCATTCGGATTGCTCTTTTCCTACATGGCGATCAGGAATGCGGACAAGCAGGATGCGTAAACAAAGGCGCCCAATATGTATAAAAGGCCGATGCTGTCAGCACCGGCCTTTCTATTATGAGTCTGTTCTTGTTTCAAGATAATGCTTCTTGCCAATCTCTTTTCTCATCATATAGAAATGGAAGCAATATTCACTGATTGCCATGACGGTCGCGCCGAATAAAGCCGCCAA
>NZ_JBSIOT010000872.1:0-710 GCF_053613335.1 Bacillus sp. LR--39
TGTAAGCCCGGCGAAATAAAAAGGGTCTCCTGTAGTATACCCTTTCTTTCAGTTCTGAAAAAGGAAAAGATGTCCTCCGCTAAGAAAACATGCCGGCTCCCGGCTTCGGAGAAACCGCCCCGAAAAAAATCCCCATCTGAAACGATGGGGATTTAAACGGATTCTCTTTTCATTTGAACGCCGTCGGGCATTTCTGAAGGAGGGTTGACCAATACGAGGTCGAGTACTTCCTGCAAGGTTTTGACGGGAACGATATGTATGCCTTCTATCCGCTTTAAAATCGACTGAACATTTTCGTGCGGAATAATGACTGTTTTTGCCCCCGCATGCTTGGCCGCTTTGATTTTCGGAATCACGCCGCCGATCGGCTTTACCCGGCCGTTCAGGCTGATTTCACCCGTCATGGCGACAGTATGGTCTATCGGAATCTTATGAATAGCGGAGAATATGCCCGCCGCCATTGCAATCCCTGCAGATGGTCCGTCAACCGGGATACCGCCGGGGAAATTCACGTGAATATCATAATCCGAAGCTTTGACTCCCATTGTCCGCAATACAGTCATGACGTTTTCGACCGATCCTTTCGCCATGCTTTTCCGGCGGATCGATTTTGACTGGTTGCCGATATTCTCTTCTTCTGCAATGCCTGTGATATTAATCGATCCTTTATCAGCCGCCTGATTGACTGTGACCTCAATTTCGAGCAGCGA
>NZ_JBSIOT010000873.1:0-710 GCF_053613335.1 Bacillus sp. LR--39
GTTCTCTGCCGCTTTTTTAATCGCTTCTGTAATATGCGGGTGGGCATGTCCTGTAATAATCGGACCGTACGCCGCTAAATAATCGATGTATTTGTTGCCGTCCACATCCCAAAAATAAGCGCCGCTTGCTTTCTCCATTGCAACAGGAGAACCGCCGCCGACTGCTTTATATGATCTAGACGGGCTGTTTACACCGCCGACAATGTGCTGTAATGCCTCATTGTGAAGTTCAATTGATTTTGTATGCAAGAATAAAAACCTCCTATATCTCCATGCGTCCTTTCTATTGTAGCATGCTTCCGAACAAGAACAATGGCTTCGGGCTTCAGATTCAGCTGAGATGGTTGTAATCTGGACAAGAATTGGATACGCTTAATAAAAAAACTCCGGAGGTAACGTAATGACTATAGAAATCGGACAAAAAGCGCCTGATCTTGAGTTAAAAGGCGATCATGGGGAAACAGTAAAATTATCGGATTATAAAGGAAAGTACATCGTGCTTTATTTTTATCCAAAGGACATGACACCGGGATGTACAACTGAAGCATGCGATTTTCGGGACAGTCACGAAAGCTTCGCCGAACTGGATGCCGTCATTATTGGCGTCAGCCCGGACAGCCAGGAAAAACACGGAAAATTTAAAGAGAAGCATAACCTTCCATTTCTGCTTCTTGTTGATGACGAGCATAAGCTGGCGGAAGCATTTGATG
>NZ_JBSIOT010000874.1:0-710 GCF_053613335.1 Bacillus sp. LR--39
CTCCGTATCTTTCCGGCAGTGAACTGGTTCATCTAGGCGGATCTCCATATTCTCTTGATTCCGCTCAGCCTTTCCCGCGTCTTTGTATACGTGCACAGACGTTTGATGCATTAAAATGGTGCCTGTGTACGTTTTTCCCGAGGCGGTTTCAATTTGGCAATACTCCCCCTCAATCGAGTTGTAGCGGAACCCGCCGATTAAGTCGATTTTCAGCCGGCCGTCCGCTTTAATCTCCTTCACCATAGCGCCGAGGGTGTCAACGTGCGCTGTCAGCATGCGATGCCGGGATGTGTCGCGTCCTGGAAGCGTTGCAATTAAGCCGCCCTTGTGGTTCCGAACCGTTTCTACCTTCCATTCTTTTAAAAGGCTTTCAATATAATTGATCACCTCATATGTATTTCCTGTCGGGCTTGGGATCGATACAAGTTCTTTAATGAGCTCCATCGTTTTACGTACTGACGTCATAGGGCATTCCTCCTTTTATTTTCTACTTAAAATATACTCTTTTCCCGAGGGACCCGTCCAATCTTTTCCTATCAATCTCTCATATGCTGTAGAGAGCATGGGAAGAGGAGGGATTTCTATGTGCTGTCGTCATTCACATGAACAGAAATGTCGTTGTCACGATTGGTTCGATGATTTTTGGTTCTTTGACGAGTGGTTCGATAAAGATTTCCACGACCATTGCAAGAAAAAGAAAGAATGCCATG
>NZ_JBSIOT010000875.1:0-710 GCF_053613335.1 Bacillus sp. LR--39
TGACATACGTATTCTTCAAATTTAAAATGACCGTTTCATCCAGGCTCGCAAGCGCACTGCCGTCCCGGCGAAGAATCTCAATCGCCGCTTCAAAATCTAGCGGTTTGTCCCCTAAGCTGTCTGGATCGTACCCGCCTAACGCCAGAAGGGCAATAAGCGCTTCCTCATCATCCGGTGCCTCTTTTATAGGAAGGAAGTGGTTTGGATAGGCGTCCAGCATCACCAACAGGGATATTTCTTCTCCTTGATTTTGCAGCTGGGTAGCCATCGCTTGAACGACATTCCCGCCCAGGGACCAACCCAGCAGATGGTACGGGCCTTTTGGCTGGACCGTTCGGATTTGTTTAATGTAATCGGCAGCCATGTCATCAAGTGTTTTCGGAAGCTCCTCGCGCTGCCCGATTCCCCGTGCCTGCAAGCCGTAGATCGGATAATCCGTTCCTATATTGGTCATCAAACCGGCATAGCACCAGCTGAGCCCCCCTGCCGGATGAACACAGAATAAAGGAGGCTTGTCTCCACTTGTTCGGAGCGGCAGCAGAACGTCAAGAGCGCTTTGGCTTGATCCCATTTCAAGTCTTTCAGCGAGTCCGGCTACAGTAGGTGCTTCGAACAAGTTGCCGATGCTGAGTTCAACGCCGAGCGCTTCACGAATGCGGCTCATGAGCTGTACAGCAAGCAAGGAATGTCCGCCTAAATCAAAGAAACGG
>NZ_JBSIOT010000876.1:0-710 GCF_053613335.1 Bacillus sp. LR--39
TGGGTTCTGTACTCTTCAGCCGGAGTTCGTTTTCCGTACCCTTTTTCAGTTACGATAAGGACGTGTGATTCTTCCTCTAATATCTCCATGCCGACAACAACGTCGTCATCCGTCAGGGTGATGCCTTTTACGCCCGCCGCAGTTCTTCCCATCTCCCGGACATCTGTTTCAGGGAAACGGATCAGTAAACCGTTTTTCGTTCCAATGATGATTTGTTTTGTGCCGTCAGTCAGACGTACACCCATCAGTTCATCATCTTCACGAAGACCCAGAGCGATTAGACCATTGTTGCGGATATTAGCGAATTGAGATAGCGATGTTCGTTTTGAAACCCCATGCTTTGTAGTGAAGAAAAGGTAAAGCTCCGCATTGAATTCCGTGACTGGAATAATCGCGTTGATCCACTCACCCTTTTCTACCTCCAGCAGGTTAATAATCGGGATTCCTTTTGCCGTTCTGCCGTATTCAGGGATTTCATACCCTTTTGCACGATACACTTTCCCCTTGTTCGAGAAGAAGAGAATCGTGTCATGAGTTGACGTAGAGATCAAATGTTCAACGAAATCATCTTCGTTTGTTCCCATACCTTGTACACCTTTTCCGCCCCGTTTTTGACTGCGGTAAGTTGATGCAGGAAGACGTTTGACGTATCCGTTGTGCGTCAGAGTAACTACGATATTTTCTCTCTCGATGAGATCTTCATCTTCAAT
>NZ_JBSIOT010000877.1:0-709 GCF_053613335.1 Bacillus sp. LR--39
TTACGCTTCTGCCTCAGCTTCCTCTTAAAATTGCCGGAATCGCTGTTTTTACATTTGGATTTTTCGGGTCGCATTCGATCGCAAGCTCCTGGGTCGGGCAGACGGCCGGCGAACAGCGCGTTCAAGCTTCCTCCCTTTATTTGCTGAGCTATTATCTCGGCTCAAGCTTAGCGGGGTCTTTCGGAGGCTTCTTCTGGACCCATTTTAAATGGCCGGGAATCATCTCATTCATTATCGGGCTGCTTTTGATCGCTTATCCGGTCATTTTCTTTGCCGAAGCCAAAAGAAACAAACGGCAAGACAATTCACAGGTCCGAAATAAAAGCTAAACTTTCTTCACCGCATGCCGATATTTAAATCAAAGCCAGCATGGCGATTCCTCCTGAAGATCAGCCGTTTTTAGAATGATTGAACACAGCCTGTCATGTTGGCTTTTCCTTTATCTCCCTCTATAATGGTTTGAGGGGGGGAATCACCTTGCTTAAAACAATCGGATTTTATGGATTTTTGGCATCTGTATGTTTAAATCTTTTTCTCAGGTTTGGGCTCAAGATAAACGGCACAGCGAATGATATCATCTCAACGGCCTCCCTCGTATTCGTGCTGGTGTACGTATGGGACGACTTGAAAAAACGAAGTGCAAAAACGCTCATCTTACAGGGAATCACTCTCATCATCTTTGTGGCGTTATTGGTGTTTGTCATCATGA
>NZ_JBSIOT010000878.1:0-708 GCF_053613335.1 Bacillus sp. LR--39
TCCACTCGCCGCCAATTTCTCCCCAGCCCGGCCACATATTCAAAAGCAAAATGTTCAGTGCCGTGCTACCCGCAAAGGTCTGGATGCCAAGCCACATGATAGCTGCAAACGCCCTTAGAAGCGCGGGGATATTCGCGCCGTATATCCCGTAAGAAGCCCGAATGATCACTGGAAACGGCAGCCCGTATTTTGTCCCCGCATGGCCGTTTAAGGCAAGAGCGCCAAATAGGATAAGTGATGCCGTAATAATGATCGCCAGCACCTGCCAAGGCGAAAGGCCGATCGCAATTAATCCTCCCACGGTCGCGTAGGTCGGTATGTTATGTATACATCCCATCCAAATGGAGGCAAAGTTCATTGCTTTCCACGTCCGTTTTTCCTGTCCCAAAGGCACCAGATCTTCATTGCTCAGCCTGTTGGATTGCTGCTGACTCTCTTTTAATTTCATAGCCGGCTCCCCTTTCCATATTGTCTATATGTCGTCACACGTTATGTTTTTTGACATTAGATGTCACTTAATATAACTGAAGAGTCAGACAATAACACTGGCTATGATATACAATTTTCCCGTTTGTATTTGAACAGCTTAAACAAGAAAAAGAGACAGACCTCAGAGCCCGTCTCTTTCTTAAGATGCAGTTTTCATTAATGCAGCAAATCTCACAGCCATTAACAGGCTTGCTCCGCCCGCTATAATCATAATGATTC
>NZ_JBSIOT010000879.1:0-707 GCF_053613335.1 Bacillus sp. LR--39
CCAAGACAAGCAAATACAAAATGAACAACCCGCCGTGAACCGAACCGACAATTGTCACCGCAAGCGGAAGGCCTGCCCAATATTTAAGCGGCATAGCGATGAACAGCAGGATTAAGAGTGACATTCCTTCAATAAAACCCATCGTGCGAAGTCTTCCGATCGGCGTTTGCAGCATAAATCGCCCTCCTTGTGGACACGTTTTCATTTTATACTATAAACAATCCGGAGGGGCATATGACAGCTTTCAAAAAATGTTCGGAAAACATTCATTTTTACATGCCTTTTCTAGGGAACTGTACTTGTCATTTACAAAAATACCCGAGATAATGTGTACAAAATCAAAAAAGAAGGATGTTGAAATGAAACTTGACCAGATTGATCTGAATATCATTGAGGAGCTGAAGAAGGACAGCCGTTTGTCGATGAGGGAATTAGGCAGAAAAATTAAGCTGTCGCCTCCATCTGTAACAGAACGGGTAAGACAGCTTGAATCGTTTGGCATCATCAAGCAATACACGCTGGAGGTCGACCAGAAAAAACTGGGGCTTCCCGTTTCCTGCATTGTGGAAGCAACCGTTAAAAACGCGGATTACGAGCGGTTCAAAAGCTATATTCAAACATTGCCGAATATTGAATTTTGCTACCGGATTGCGGGTGCAGCCTGCTATATGCTGAAAATCAATGCCGAAAGCCTCGAAGCGGTAGAA
>NZ_JBSIOT010000880.1:0-707 GCF_053613335.1 Bacillus sp. LR--39
TGACAGAACAAACTGCCTCCGTGCCAACAGAAACGCCGCGATCAAAATGCTTGCGATCATGAACCGCATGCCGGCGGACCAAAATGGAAGGCTGTCACTCAGCCCGGCTTTTTGAAAAGCCCATGTCGTCCCGCCGATCAAACATAACACGATAAATAAAATATGAACCCGATACTTTAAAACGTTTGTCAGCATATAGCATTCACCTGATTTAGTTATTGTCTTGCTGTCATTTATTTTCAGAAAATAAAATCTTTTCTGATCAAAATGGATTATGAGGGAAATTATAACTATTATATCAATTACAGTCAATCATACTTTTGAACCTTTAGAATATCTTTACAAATACTGCGAACAAAAAAACACTCACTTCGATTAAGTGAGTGGAGGCGATATTGGTTTAGCTTATATTTCTATCTTTTGGGTGCATACCGCTTTTCCGGATGACCCGAATTCTCTCATCTTATGTTTAACCGTTTCTTTGACTGCGCTGATCCCTGGCGTCATATAGGCGCGGGGTTCATATAAATCGGGATTGTCTTTAAATATGCTGCGCGTTTTCTCAGTCCAGGCCACCATGCATTCGGTATTAATGTTGATTTTCGCATGGCCCAGACGGATCGTTCTTGCGATTTGATCAGCCGGGATGCCCGAAGCTCCATGGAGAACGAGCGGAATGTCCGTTACCCGTGAGATTTCTTGCATTT
>NZ_JBSIOT010000881.1:0-706 GCF_053613335.1 Bacillus sp. LR--39
TATATCATAGACAACACTGCGGATATTACTGAGAAATGGTTCAGTTTGCGTTGCCAGCTAAAAGGCGAGCTATATTCCGCCAGCCATTTAAGTGAAGAAACGAAAACACTTTTAACCGAGCAGCATACATTTACCAATATAACAATCGCAAGCGCATTTCTGGAGGATCAAACCGATTTTCAAGAAAACATGACAAAATGGGCGGAAAACGTTGCGAAAAACAGGGTAGAGCAGGATGTTCAAGTGCATGAGGTCGTAGAAGCCATATCCAATTCTAGAATCTCATTCTGGGACGCAGTCGCAACATTTATAAAAGAGAATCAGGAGATCATCACAAATGAGGATGCAGACCGATGGAACCGCATTGTGAATCAGTCGTTCGATAAGCTGATTATTGAATTCTCCGAGCAGTACCAAAAATTCATGCTGATGAGGCTCACATCTCAGCAGGAATTGATCTCAGAGCTTGGCTGCCCGGTCATTTCCATTGCCGATGGAATCGGGATATTGCCGCTTATCGGCTCCATTGATACAAAACGGCACATGTCATTTTAGAAACAGTGCCGGTCCGCTGTGTCGAGAGAAAAATCACAAGCCTCGTCGTTGATCTTTCAGGTGTTCCGATTGTGGATACCATGGTGGCTCAGCAATTGTACAACCTGTCTAAAACGCTTTTCTTATTAGGCGTCAAACCCGTATTTTCAGG
>NZ_JBSIOT010000882.1:0-706 GCF_053613335.1 Bacillus sp. LR--39
AGCGGGGATTTGTATTTCTTTGTTTGGAGGATCAAAATATCAGATTGGCGGTCCGACGGGCGCCTTTGTCCCGATTTTATTCGGCATTGTCATGCAGTACGGATTGGAAAATCTGCTGATTGCGGGGTTTATGGCAGGAGTGATGCTGGTGCTGTTTGGGCTGTTTAAGCTCGGAAAAATAATGAAATTTGTGCCTAAACCCGTTATCGTCGGTTTTACAGCAGGAATTGCCGTGCTGATCTTTACGGAACAAATCGCTAATTTTCTCGGATTGAGAAATGTTGAAAAACATGAGAACTTTCATCACAACATGTTTGAAATTGTGCAGCAGCTCGGCACCTTTAACGTGTATGCCATTTTGACAGCTGTGATCGGGCTCGTCATTTTGCTTGTATCCGCCAAGGTGATGCCTAAAGTGCCGGGCGCTTTGTTGGCGCTTCTTATTTCCACAGTGGTCGCGGTTGTCTTTTTCCCTGACCGCATGGCAACGATCGGGTCAACTTATGGAGAAATCCCCCGCCATTTGCCGGAATTTCAGTTTCCTGAGCTTACTTTGGATAAAATGGTTATGCTGTTTCCGGCTGCGCTTGTCATCGCGCTTCTTGGAGGACTTGAGTCGATTTTGTCCGCAATGGTCGCTGATAACATGAAGGGCTCAAAGCATGACAGCAACAAGGAGCTTGTCGGCCAGGGGATTGCGAATATG
>NZ_JBSIOT010000883.1:0-706 GCF_053613335.1 Bacillus sp. LR--39
CTTAATATCGACAGCAGACTGGAGCAGATTGAAATCCCTCCGTTTGTTTTGCAGGTGCTTGTCGAGAACGCGCTTCGGCACGCGTTTCCGAAAAAACAAGACATATGCAAGGTTACAGTCTGTGTCTTATCTGATGATGCATCCGTCTATATGAAGGTGGCGGATAACGGACGCGGAATTCCGCCGGACGTCTTGCCGGAACTGGGAAAGAAACCGTTTCCGTCTAAGGAGGGAACCGGTGCAGCGCTTTATAACCTAAATCAGCGGCTGATCGGTTTATTCGGACAGCAGGCTGCACTGCATATCAGCAGTGAGGTTCATAAAGGGACAGAGGTTTCCTTTCAAGTGCCAATGCAACAGATGAAAGAGGGAGAAGAACATGCTCAGGGTGTTAATAGTTGATGATGAGATGCTGGCAAGAGATGAACTGGCTTACTTGCTTAAGCGGACCAATGAGGAAATGGAAATCAATGAAGCGGAAAATATCGAATCCGCTTTTGACCAAATGATGGATCAAAAACCTGATTTGCTGTTTCTAGACGTTGATTTATCCGGAGAAAACGGTTTTGATATCGCAAAGCGATTGAAGAAAATGAAGCATCCTCCTGCTGTTGTGTTTGCGACAGCGTACGACCAGTATGCGCTCAAAGCGTTTGAGGTGGACGCTCTTGATTATTTAACCAAGCCTTTCGATGAAGAAAGAATT
>NZ_JBSIOT010000884.1:0-706 GCF_053613335.1 Bacillus sp. LR--39
TTATCGATCACCCCGAAGATTCGGCAAAAATGAAAAGCGCCGCCTGGATCGAACAGACTGCGCGGGGACATGCAAATGGCATCGCGCTCTGCCTCGGCCTGACGCAGCGCGAATTCCCCTTGTATAAAGTGACGATGGACGGGGGGCAAATCGGGGCTTACCAAGAAAAAGACGACGTTTTGAAAGTTATTTCTGCGAATTGGGACAGCTTTCAAAAAGCGGCTATTGAAAAAGGGTAGAAAGGGAAGAATCCATTTTGAATCATTCAAAATGGATTCTTGACATTTAATGAGTCCGCATCTTTTTTCATTTGGGCGTAATGTTCCTTTCTGAACGCTCCCATCAGAATTTGAGCTGCTATACAAATCAATAAACCAGAATAATTGGTTCATCATAACACCATCATTTTCACGGAATCAGCATGCTGCCGGCCCAGAATCCGCCGATTGAGCCTGCCATTGTAAGCAGGATGTAAACCGCTGAAGCCTTTACCCGCTTTGCAGCCAAAAGCTGAACAGCTTCAACGCTGAACGTCGAAAATGTTGTGAAGCCTCCGAAAAATCCAGTTCCGACCACGATAGAGACCGTTTGATTGTCAATGCCGAGGCTTATGAATATGCCGAGAGCGAATGAGCCGAGAATATTGATCACCATCACGCTGACCGGAATGCGGGGGCGCGGAATCATCGCCATGAGCACATTGCCC
>NZ_JBSIOT010000885.1:0-706 GCF_053613335.1 Bacillus sp. LR--39
CAAGAGCCGTAGAAATTTCTAAGCCCTCTCGATGAAAAAGATCCCTTGCTTCGCGGAGAAATTGGTTATAGGCTTCTCTATCCTCAGGCCGCAAATATTCAAAGTCAAAATGAATATCATAGAAACCATATCTTTTTGCATTCTCGACTATTTCATTTAAAAGTCTTCTTTTTACAGTATCGTCGTTCAAAAGGATCCGGCCGAGTTCATCGCTGAATGCCTGGTTTTCTAGGTTCGTTATAATCATCATCAATGCCGTGTTTTGATTCTCTGCAATGCTTCTTAAATTCGTTAAAGGCGGTGCGACTAAGGTTCCGTTCCGCTGTGCCTGGAAGCTGAATGCGCCAAGGTACGTTAAGTAGGGCGACGCTTCTCTGGCCGCCTGCTGGAGATTTTCGCTGACTTGATTTCCTCGGGGCTCCAAATAAGCATTTGATTCGATGTCTCGTTTAGGAGCTGGAGGGATGTATAAACGGAAACCAATCTGAAGCACGGTATTTAACTGGATGCGGTTAACCCTTGCGAGCTCGGCTGCTGTTGTATTGAACTGCCGGGCGATGGATGTCAGGGTATCACCTCGCTTCACATCATAGAACTGGCCGGCTATTGGAATGACAATGGTTTGTCCGACAACAAGGCTGTCGGGATTCGGTATTTCATTCGTTTCAGTGATCTCACTTACGGTTGTTCTGTATTGTGAAGCGAT
>NZ_JBSIOT010000886.1:0-706 GCF_053613335.1 Bacillus sp. LR--39
AATCTCAATAGGTCCTTACACTCAAAGGAATCACAACAAGAACGGGACTATCTTTCTATGTGAAAGAGCGTTTATATGTGCTGAACTTGAGAAAGATTCTTAATCTCCTTGATTTTAACGGGTTTCGCATTTTCACTAAGCAAGACTATAGTCCTTCATACCGTATTTTCAAAATTGAATATGCGATTCTTGGCGTTTCCTGACCGACAAACACCGAAAAAGACCGCAACGCTAAAGTTGTGGCCTTTTCGCTTTGTCATATTCGGCAATTAGGGATCTATACATATAGAAACATCCTTTTTTGCGAGGTGCTCCCATGAGATATCGTTATCCCTGGTTTTACGTGTATCCGTATGAGGTACGCCGTCCGCCCGCTCCTGCCAACAATATTGATACCTTTATCCGTTCAGCGAGGCAGGCCGCAGGGATATTTGCGGATGCCCAGCTCGTTCTCGGCCGCATTGCGGGCTCGCGGGAGCTCTCGCGCCGCATTCTGACCGCAGCCGAGCAGTCCGATAAACAAACCATCAAGCGCCTGATCAAACAAATGGGCGTCCGGCATGAAGTGGATACGGTCTTTAATCCCGACGGCATCTATATCAGCCTTATCGGAACGCAAAGCCGAATCATTCTTGCTTTGCGGTGGTCAGAGGACCGCAATCATTTTGCGTCCATAAGATTATGACACCATTCCAGAGCCTCAAGA
>NZ_JBSIOT010000887.1:0-706 GCF_053613335.1 Bacillus sp. LR--39
AGCCAGCGTTTGCGACTTCTGTAAAATCAACTTTTCCCATTAGAGCGGCGCCGGCTGTTCCTGCGATCAAGCCGATTAAAATGGAAATTGACTTGATAAATCCTGATGTAAAACGATATAAAAGGACGATGACTAGTAAAACGGAAAAAGCTAAAGCAAGATTGGACAGCTCGCCGAAATCGCTGCTGCCTTCACCGCCGGCCATGTTGTTCATCGCAACGGGAATCAAGGTGATACCGATCACCGTGACGACAGATCCTGTGACCACGGGAGGGAAAAACTTAACAAGCTTTCCGAAGAAAAAAGAAATGATGACGACAATCACACCACCTGCTATGATGCTTCCATAGATCGCTGGAATACCATATGTCGAGGCGATCGAAATCATCGGAGAAACGGCTGTGAACGTACACCCCAATACAACAGGCAAACCGATACCGAAAAAGCGGTTTTTCCAAACTTGCAGCAGCGTCGCCACACCGCACATCAAAATGTCGGCAGATACAAGGTATGTCAGCTGAGCCGGCGTCAGACCGAGAGCGCCGCCGACGATCAGCGGTACGACAACGGCTCCTGCATACATGGCAAGGACGTGCTGAATGCTTAATGAAACAGTTTTACCGGCTGTAAGTTTCATGACCCAACCTCCTGTAAAAAGGTAACTTTTCCACCGGCAAGAGAGGCAATACGCGCAAGGGATTCGACT
>NZ_JBSIOT010000888.1:0-706 GCF_053613335.1 Bacillus sp. LR--39
GTTCATTTGGAGACGCGATGGACAATTTGCGCTACACGAAGCTTGATCAATTGATTCACGATATGGTCTTAGAGGGAAGACTGCTTCTAGGGATCTGCCTAGGCATGCAGCTTTTATTTGAAGAAAGCGAAGAAAACGGCACCGCTTCAGGACTCGGGCTGTTAAAAGGAAAAGCAGTCAGGCTGAAAGCAGAAGATGAAAAAGGAAACAAGCTGAAGGTTCCGCATATGGGCTGGAATCGTCTTTCTTTTCATAATGAATCTCCGCTGCTGACTAAAACAGAACAAGGCTACGCTTACTTCGTTCATTCCTATTACATTGACGGGATGGAGGAGAACGCGCTTCTGGCAAGCGCCGATTATGGTGTGCGAGTGCCTGCTGTAGTCGGAAAAAGAAACGTCTTCGGCGCCCAATTTCATCCGGAAAAAAGCAGCACGGTCGGAATGTCTATTTTAACTCAATTTACGAAAATGGCAGGAGAACAGAAGGTGAAAAAATGAGTGCTTTTACATTATATCCGGCAATTGATATGAGAAAAGACAAATGTGTCCGCCTTGTTCAAGGGGATTACAATAAGGAAACGATATATGGCGATTCACCGTACGACATGGCTGAGTTATTTGCGAAAGAGGGTGCCGAATGGATCCATCTCGTTGATCTCGACGGGGCCAAAGAAGGGAAAAGAGTGAATGACCGCCATGTGATT
>NZ_JBSIOT010000889.1:0-705 GCF_053613335.1 Bacillus sp. LR--39
TGGAAAACGATTTGAAGCTGCGAAACAGGAGAAATCAATCATCGATTTTTCTGATTTGGAGCATTACTGTTTAGCGATTTTGACAGCAGAGAATGACAAAGGTGAATGTGAGCCGAGCGAGGCTGCAAGGTTTTACCAGGAACAGTTTCATGAGGTGCTCGTTGACGAATATCAGGATACCAACCTCGTGCAGGAATCGATTCTGCAGCTCGTCACAAGCGGGCCGGAGGAGACTGGCAACCTGTTTATGGTAGGAGATGTCAAACAGTCGATTTATCGATTCAGGCTTGCGGAGCCGCTTCTTTTCCTCTCTAAATACAAACGGTTTACAGAGAGTGGAGAAGGCACGGGGCGGAAAATCGATTTAAATAAAAATTTCCGAAGCCGGGCTGATATTTTAGACAGCACAAACTTTTTATTTAAACAGCTGATGGGCGGCAAAATCGGTGAGGTCGATTATGACGAGCAGGCTGAGCTGAAGCTTGGTGCAGCGTATCCGGACAATGACGAGACGGAAACAGAGCTGCTGCTGATCGACAACGCAGAAGATACGGATGCAAGCGAGGAAGCAGAAGAGCTTGAAACGGTGCAGTTCGAGGCAAAAGCCATCGCTAAGGAAATTCGCAAGCTGATTTCATCGCCATTTAAGGTGTATGACGGAAAAAAGAAAACACATCGCAATATTCAATACCGAGATATCGTGAT
>NZ_JBSIOT010000890.1:0-704 GCF_053613335.1 Bacillus sp. LR--39
CTCGTTTCGCTTCAAAAGTAACGATTGTTCACAGACGTGATAAACTCCGTGCTCAAAGTATTCTTCAAGCGAGAGCATTTGATAATGAAAAAGTTGACTTCCTATGGAACAAAACCGTGAAGGAAATTCATGAGGAAAACGGCAAAGTCGGTAACGTAACGCTTGTCGATACGGTAACCGGTGAAGAAAGTGAATTCAAAACAGACGGCGTATTCATTTACATCGGCATGCTTCCTCTGTCTAAACCGTTTGAAAACCTGGGCATTACGAATGAAGAAGGCTATATCGAAACAAACGATCGCATGGAAACTAAGGTTGAAGGGATTTTCGCTGCCGGAGACATCCGCGAAAAATCACTGCGCCAAATCGTAACGGCTACAGGAGACGGAAGCATTGCGGCACAAAGCGTACAGCATTATGTCGAAGAGCTTCAAGAAACGCTGAAAACCTTAAAATAAAAAGGGCTGTCATACGAGTTTCACATTACGTTACTGGGTTTTAATTCCGCTGTAACACATGTGTAATGCTTTTCGGTTATGATTAATAAAGTAATTGACCCCCTTTTTATAATGAATACACTTTTTTGGCACGGATTCTCCAGTTATCCGTGTCCTTTTTTTGTCCATAAATAAAAGATGAATGCCAGTTACAGCAAAATCATCTGAATTAAGGAATGAATATGCTGTAAAATAGAAGAAAAGATT
>NZ_JBSIOT010000891.1:0-704 GCF_053613335.1 Bacillus sp. LR--39
ACCAAATGCTTTCTGGATTACTCTTGTGTCAGTTTTAAAAGCGGGAGGTGAACATCACGACGGACATCATAAAAACGATACTTCTCGTCATCGTCATCATAGCAGCTGCAGCTGTCGGCCTGATAAAAGGAGACTTTTTCTCAGCTGATCAAAAAACGTCTCAAACGAAAGAATATGATGAAACAATCGCCTTCCCATCTGACCGGTATCCCGAAACTGCCAAGCATATTAAGGATGCGATAAATGAGGGGCACTCAGAGGTGTGCACTATCGACAGAGACGGAGCTGAGGAACGCCGCGAGCAATCATTAAAGGACGTACCTTCCAAAAAGGGGTATGACAGAGATGAATGGCCAATGGCCATGTGCAAAGAAGGCGGTGAGGGAGCTTCTGTAGAATACATTTCTCCCGCTGACAACCGCGGAGCAGGCTCTTGGGTCGGGCATCAGCTTACCGATTACCCAGACGGCACAAAGGTTTTATTCACAATTCAGTAAACAGTACATAGAGGAGGAACAGCACATTGATCAAATCATGGAAGCCGCAAGAACTTTCGATTTCATATCACCAATTTACTGTATTTCAAAAGGATTCTACACCTCCTGTAATGGATTGGACTGACGAAGCGATTGAAAAAGGATATGCTGCGGCAGACGGAGCCATTTCCTTTGAGGCACAGCGAAATACAAAGGCCTTTATTCTTT
>NZ_JBSIOT010000892.1:0-704 GCF_053613335.1 Bacillus sp. LR--39
TACAGCCGCATCTTGTTGTCGGTACACCCGGACGGATCGCTGACTTAATCAAAGAACAGGCGTTAAGTGTTCATAAAGCGGAATCTCTTGTTATTGATGAAGCGGATTTAATGCTGGACATGGGATTCCTTGCAGATGTAGATTACATCGGTTCCCGCATGCCTGAGGATCTGCAAATGCTTGTGTTCTCAGCGACCATACCGGAAAAGCTGAAACCATTCTTGAAGAAATACATGGAAAATCCGAAATACGCCCATGTGGAGCCAAAACAAGTGACTGCTGCGAAAATCGAGCATATCCTCATTCCTTCGAAACATCGTGACAAGGACAAGCTCCTTTTTGACATCATGTCGCATCTGAATCCATACCTGGGGATTGTGTTTGCCAACACGAAAAATACGGCTGACCATATTGCCCAATATCTGACTGGCAAAGGCATGAAAATCGGCTTGCTGCACGGCGGATTAACACCACGTGAGCGGAAAAAAGTCATGAAGCAGATCAATGATTTGGAATTCACATATATCATTGCAACTGACCTTGCCGCAAGAGGTATTGATATTAAAGGTGTCAGCCATGTTATCAACTATGAGCTGCCGGATGATCTCGATTTCTATGTTCACCGTGTGGGCAGAACGGCTCGTGCCGGCTCATCAGGACAAGCGATGACCATTTATGAGCTTACTGATGAGGATGCATTAGTA
>NZ_JBSIOT010000893.1:0-704 GCF_053613335.1 Bacillus sp. LR--39
TTTAAACCGAAGTATGTAGGCGTCGGGGATGAGCATACATATGAAACATTAAAACAGCATTCTTTCTCCTACACCTTTAAAACAGGGATCGGGGAGGAAGCTTTAATCGAAGCGGCCGTTATCCCGGAAGCGGATATCGTCGTCAATGCTCTCGTCGGCAGCGTCGGTCTTCTTCCGACTTTAAAGGCGATGGAGCATAAAAAAACAATTGCGCTTGCAAATAAGGAAACTCTCGTGACAGCCGGTCATATAGTGAAAGAACACGCCCAAAAATACGATGTCCCGCTCCTGCCCGTCGACAGCGAACATTCCGCGATTTTCCAGGCCCTTCAGGGGGAAAATCCGAAGCATATCAAACGGCTGATCGTCACGGCTTCAGGCGGCAGCTTCAGGGACAGAACAAGGCGGGAACTTGAAGGCGTCACAGTGGAAGAAGCCCTCAATCATCCAAATTGGTCGATGGGTGCAAAAATCACGATCGATTCGGCTGCAATGATGAATAAAGGACTCGAGGTTATTGAAGCCCACTGGCTGTTTGATCTGCCCTATGACCAGATCGATGTCCTCCTTCACAAAGAAAGCATTATTCATTCAATGGTTGAATTCCACGACCGCAGCGTCATCGCCCAGCTTGGCACACCTGATATGAGAGTGCCGATTCAATATGCGCTCAGCCATCCGGAACGCCTGCCGTTTAATGAAGC
>NZ_JBSIOT010000894.1:0-703 GCF_053613335.1 Bacillus sp. LR--39
TACGGCTTGGAGAAGCAAAAAAGATCAGGATTGAAAAGCTATGAACAGCCGGCAGATTGCCCTTTTCGGAAACCCGAATACGGGGAAGACGTCATTGTTTAATGCGCTGACAGGCTCCTATGAGTATGTCGGAAACTGGAGCGGGGTGACTGTTGAGAAAAAGGTGGGGCTGCTCCGTCATAAACAAGGAATGATAGTCGATCTCCCCGGTGTTTATACATTGAGTCCGCTGTCCCGCGATGAAGGGGTTGTCACAGACTTCCTGCTCAATGATTCATTTTCAGATATATTGAATATTGTCGATGCATCACAGTTAAAGCGGAACTTGCACTTAACCGTGCAGCTCCTGGAATTTGGGCATCCGCTTACGATCGGTTTAAATATGATCGATGTCGCAGGACAGCGCGGCGTCTTCATTGATCATCAAAAAATGTCTGATGCGCTAGGTGTTCCGGTAATTCCTGTGATTGCCCGCAGCGGCAAAGGATGTGATGAACTGAGCAGGCATTTGCTTTTTGAAAAGGAAAAGAGGGCGGAGCCGCTCGTCATCAATTACGGAAGCGCAGTGGAAGAAGCGATTGGCCGGATCGAATCGATCATACCCGAACTCCCCGGCGTTTTAAAGCGCTGGATGGCCCTTCAATATTTGGAAGGCAACTCGAAAATGAAAGAACAGCTGGAGGACGCGGCCGACAGCGAAAGA
>NZ_JBSIOT010000895.1:0-703 GCF_053613335.1 Bacillus sp. LR--39
CCCATTCCCGCAGTTGACGGAAATGTGATGCGTGTCATGTCCAGAATTCTTTCTATTTGGGATGATATTGCCAAACCAAAAACAAGAACGATCTTTGAAGACGCCATACGAGCTTTTATTTCCAAAGAAAAACCATCTGAATTTAATCAGGGCTTGATGGAGCTTGGAGCCTTGATCTGTACGCCAAAATCACCCTCATGCCTACTTTGCCCGGTTCAGCAGCATTGCTCAGCATTTGAAGAAGGCACTGAACGGGAGCTTCCGGTAAAAAGCAAAAAGAAAAAGCCCGGGATCAAAACCATGGCCGCGATCGTACTGACTGATGAAGACGGACAAGTGTATATCCACAAACGGCCGTCTAAAGGTTTGCTCGCCAACCTGTGGGAATTCCCTAATCTTGAAACACAAAAAGGGATCAAAACTGAGCGTGAACAGCTCATCGCTTTCTTAGAAAACGAATATGGCATACAAGCTGATATCAGTGATCTGCAAGGTGTAGTCGAGCATGTTTTCACCCACCTGGTATGGAATATTTCAGTGTTTTTCGGTAAAGTAAAACAAGTGTCGGATACCAGCGAGCTGAAAAAAGTAACGAAAGAAGAGCTCGAACAATTTGCGTTCCCGGTGTCACATCAAAAAATCTGGAAGATGGCAGTAGAAGCAGCCGCCATCTCGGCTGCTCCGTAAACCAGTCTTAATCGTA
>NZ_JBSIOT010000896.1:0-703 GCF_053613335.1 Bacillus sp. LR--39
TAATCAGTGCAATGATAAACATCATCAGTCTTGATGATGAGCGCCGTTTGGCTGAATGATACAACAGTCTCACTTCCTTACTGCGTCTGGTTGCAAAAACGAAGAAGCAAGGATTTCCCCTCGCTTCTCATTTGTCCTATTTATTATACACTTTTTTAAGCACATCTTTGGCGCTTGTTTCACTAGACTTGATGCCTCTGAATCTTGTCCAAGTGTCACGGTCCGCATCATAGACTTGTCCATTTTTCACCGCTTTGAGATTTTTCCAGAGCGGGTTCGTTTTCCACTCATCTACAATGGTTTTGCCTTCGTTGGCTGAGATGAACAAAATATCAGGATCGATTTTGCTCAATTGCTCAAGGCTGACCTCTTGATAGGCGTTATCTGACTTCACAGCGTGTGTAAAGCCTAGCATTTTAAAGATTTCTCCGTCATAGGATGATGATGTATGAAGCTGGAAGGAATCCGCTCTTGCAACGCCGAGAACGATGTTGCGGTTTTCATCTTTCGGAAGTTCGGCTTTTAGATCGTTGATGACTTTTTTGTGCTCGGCAAGCTTTTCTTTTCCTTCATCTTCTTTATTTAATGCTTTAGCAATGGTCGTAAAGCTGTCGATCGTTTCGTCATATGTCGCTTCACGGCTTTTTAATTCAATCGTCGGGGCGATTTTTTTCAGCTGTTTATAAATGTTTTTATGGCGCTC
>NZ_JBSIOT010000897.1:0-702 GCF_053613335.1 Bacillus sp. LR--39
AAGATGTCGTTGACGAAGTATACGACCAGAGATTAGAGATCTCAATTGAAGAGGCACAGGGCATCCATCCGGAATATATGGTCGGCGATGTCGTCGAAATCGAAGTTACACCTAAGGATTTCGGGCGCATAGCTGCTCAAACAGCGAAGCAGGTCGTCACACAGCGTGTGCGCGAAGCTGAGCGCGGTGTGATCTATTCTGAATTTATCGACCGTGAAGAAGACATCATGACAGGGATCGTCCAGCGTCTGGACAATAAATTTATCTACGTGTCTTTAGGCAAAATAGAAGCCTTGCTGCCGGTTAATGAGCAAATGCCGAATGAAAGCTACAAGCCCCATGACCGCATTAAGGTATATATCACAAAAGTAGAAAAAACAACGAAGGGCCCGCAGATTTATGTGTCAAGAACACATCCAGGCCTGTTAAAGCGTTTGTTTGAAATTGAAGTGCCTGAAATTTATGATGGAACTGTCGAGCTAAAATCTGTTGCCAGAGAAGCCGGCGACCGTTCAAAAATTTCTGTTCGCACAGATGATCCTGACGTTGATCCTGTCGGTTCATGCGTAGGGCCTAAAGGCCAGCGTGTGCAAGCAATCGTCAATGAATTAAAAGGTGAAAAAATTGACATTGTCAACTGGTCCAGTGATCCTGTAGAATTTGTCGCGAATGCGCTCAGTCCTTCCAAAGTGCTTGATGTCA
>NZ_JBSIOT010000898.1:0-702 GCF_053613335.1 Bacillus sp. LR--39
CTCATTATTGAAAGAAGAACAGCTGAAACGCGAGCTCATGCCTGAGCTTGTCATCCGCTTCGGTGCGATGCCGGTTTCCAAGCCGCTTTTTCAGCTGCTGAAGCAAAATCCGAGCATTAGGCAAATCGTCGTTGATCCAGATGGAGGATGGCGCGATCCGACTCAGCTCAGCGCACATATGCTGCATTGCACGGAAGAGGAGATTGCTGTTCTTGCGGATTCCGCTGTCAATTCAGAAAATAGGACAGGCAACTGGCTTGAGAAGTGGCGGTTTGCCAACAGCCGCTTCCGCGCTCTTTTAAGAAATCTTGAAGCTGAGGATCTTACCTTTGAAGGAAATATCTACCGGAACCTTCAGCATTTGATTCCGGACAACAGCTCCGTGTTTGTCGGAAACAGCATGCCGATCCGCGATGCGGACACATTTTTTGAAAATCAGGAACGGACCTTCCGGATTTTTGCCAATAGAGGGGCGAACGGGATAGACGGTGTTGTCTCAACGGCGCTGGGCATATATGCCGCAACGAAAGAACCGGTAACCCTTGTCATCGGCGATCTGTCATTTTATCACGACTTAAACGGCCTCCTCGTCAGCAAAACGCTCGATATTCCGCTGACTGTCGTTCTCGTCAACAATGATGGCGGCGGCATTTTCTCATTTCTTCCCCAATCTGCTGAAGAAAGGTACTTCGAGCTCTTGTT
>NZ_JBSIOT010000899.1:0-702 GCF_053613335.1 Bacillus sp. LR--39
ATTTATTGTACAACAAGAGCCCAATTTTGTCAAATAAAATTTAAATTATATCAACGTTAATAAGACGTTGTCAATAAAATTATTTTGACAAAATTCTATGATTCCTCAATTATGTTCCGCAAGTTTCGGTAAATTATGTATCATTATGCAAAATAAAAAACCCGCATAGCTCTCCTATGCAGGTTTTCAACTGTTAATTGGACTTATAAGGCATACCAATTCTCAGAACTCCTCTTGTTTCAATACCTCCAAGCCCTTTCTCTCTTGTCAGCGTATTACGGAGCACTTCCCATACATTAATCCGTTCCATAAACGGCGTAAAGCTGATCTTCGCGACGATATATACCGGATCAAGCGCATGAATATTGACTCTTGATGGCGAACTCGCAAAATTCGCACCCGCTCTGATGAGTGATTCAAAATGGGATTGGCAAGCCCCCGCAAAAATAACAAGCTGATCTAAGTGAGGGATCTTTTTTCGGGCTGTTTGAACTGTTTCAACAAAGTGCTTAGAATGTCTGTACGCATTCAAATCATCAATACCGCCCTTTTGCTTCGAGTAAGCATCATGCCCTGTGATCACCAGGATGTCAGGTCGATATTTGTCGAGCAATTCTTCAATAGAAGCAGACATTTTCTTTTCATGGCAATGGATGCCATAGACCGGCACTCCAATTTTTTTATAGACATTCAGGCATTTTT
>NZ_JBSIOT010000900.1:0-701 GCF_053613335.1 Bacillus sp. LR--39
CGGCTGAATGATAAACGGAACACATATGTCCAATTGACTGAGGAAGGTACCGAGGTATTCTGGAGCTTGCTTGAGGAATTTGATCCGACACGCAACGCTGTTTTTAAAGGGTCACAGCCTTTGTATCATTTATTCGGAAAATTTCCTGAAGTGGCAGAAATGATGTGTATGATACGCCATATCTACGGCGATGATTTTATGGAAATTTTCGAAACGTCACTCACCAATATTGACAATGACTTTGAAAGCGTAAACGGAAAACTGAAGAAAAAAGCAAAGGACAGTGCGGCGGATGAACCGGCTGAAGAGCTTGAACCTGTAAACAGTTAATCAAAATGCTTCATGATGTCGATAAAGACTTCCATCAGCTCTTGATAAAGCCCCTGCTCATACAGGGCAAAAATCGTTTCATGAACATCTAATTTTTCGTTCAGCTGTCCGGCAAAAAGCGCAAGGAGCTTATCAAAGGTTACAAATCCTTGCGCTTTTTGTGTTGCCAGCTCTTCCGACAATTCATCGCATATCCTCATAACCGCTTCCCCTTCTTCCTTGCTCAGCCCTTTGTCAATGAGAAGCGCATAGAAGGGGTACCTGTCCATATCTACTGTTTTCACTAATAATTGTATGTAATATTCTAATCGCTCAATGCGATGATCCATCGAATCCATCCACACCACTTCTTTCTATCTTTAATCTTATTT
>NZ_JBSIOT010000901.1:0-701 GCF_053613335.1 Bacillus sp. LR--39
TTCGGCTAAAAACGTATTATCAAAGCCGATGACCGATAAATCCGTTGGAACATGGAGCCCCCATTCCCTTGCAGTCTGAATGACTCCGCACGCGAGCACATCATTCATGGCAAAAACGGCGGTCGGAATATTGCTTTTGAAAATCTGAGCGGCCGCTTTTTTGCCGCATTCCAGGGAAAAACCGGATCCGGCGATGAGCGTTTCATCCGCTTTGATGCCTGCTTCATCCATCGCTTTTTTGAAGCCTTTCAGCCTGTCTTTTTCTCCGGTTGTCGATCCGTCGCCGGCGATGCAGGCGATTGTCTTATGACCGAGCGAAATTAAATACCGCGTCGCTAAATATCCGCCCATAAAATCATCGATGACCACGACATCCATCGGAACAAGGGCGCGATCCTGGGAAATCATCACGAGCGGTATGCCCTCTTTGGCAATATCCTCGAGCGCATCCATCGTCTCCTGATTTTCGATGCCTGTCGCAAAAATGATGCCGTCGACGCTTTTTTGCTTGAGGACCGAGAAATACGTTGTCTCCTTTTTCGGATCGCGGTCGGTACTGCACATCATAATGCTGAAGCCGAGCTCGCCCGCCCGCTCTTCAACACTTTTGGCAAGCTCGCCGAAAAACGGGTTTGCAATATCGGGCGTCAACAGGCCGATAATGTTCGTGCGCTTTCCGGTAAGCGCAGAAGCGTGAACAT
>NZ_JBSIOT010000902.1:0-701 GCF_053613335.1 Bacillus sp. LR--39
ACTCCCTGCAAGTCAAAGCGGTTATTCCGAGAGATCTTGAAGACGCTGGACATGCAGCGTGATATAGCCGGCCTCGGATTCCGGCAAATGTAATTGATATTCATTTTTCAAAAACTCCGCCAGCTCCAGCGCACATTGATAGGAGAATGAATACTTTTTTTGGATGAAATAAAGCATCTCCTCGTCCATACGATGGAGCGCTTCATTTGATTCCAACCGGCTGACCGCGTATCGCAAATGCGTGACTAGGCGTTGATAGGAAATGCTGTTTTCATCCACCTTTCGATTAAAGTATTGTTCTATTTTCTCTATCATTTCTTTGATCATGGTCGTATGCTTCAGCGCCGAATACATGCTCTCCGCATCCATCTTCGCCGTATGGATGTGAAGGGCAATATAACCCGCTTCATCTTCAGGCAGAGACACGCCCAATGTCTCTTTTACATGTCCGATCGCCCACAGGCCGATCTCGTATTCTTTTTTATAGAGCGCCTTTATCTCATGCAGCAATTTATTCTGCACAAGCAGCCCATTTTGAATCCTCTCGATCGCAAAGGACAAATGGTCGGAAAGCGCGATATGAATGTGATCGCTCAGCGGCGCCGCGAGCTCTCCTTCCGCATAGCTGATGATATCCTCAGCTATTTCTATATGCTCCTCCGGCAGTGTTTGCAGGATTTGTTTGAACTTTTCATTCTCGT
>NZ_JBSIOT010000903.1:0-700 GCF_053613335.1 Bacillus sp. LR--39
TTTGTTAAACCTGCGTCCGCCACTGCCTCCTGATTGGATATATGCCTAGTCGCCAGCATTTCCACACCTTTCGGAAGCGCTCCGGACAAAATCGGCTGGACACGGTTCCTTGTGATGAATGCGTTTGTTTCGACAATGGCTTGTATAGGAAGGTTTGAGACCTGGCCTTGATTCGGCATATTTACATTTGTGACGAGTTCACCCAATCCGAGAAGAGCCGCTATGATATTCACGCCTTCTTCTCCCGAAGCTTTCTCAGCAACGCCCCGTTGTTGCACGATCAACCGTTCTGTTTCTTGTCGTTTCTCAGCTCTGTCTTGTTTTCTGAATGGTATAGGTGTGAGATGAAATTTCCATACCTCAGGCTGTTTGAGGTATGGGCCGGGAAGAAACTCTGCCAGATGCCTGTCACCCGCAGCAGGGATGGCGCCATACGTTTCAAATAAATCAAACGCAACACGGTGTGCCGAACAAAAGACGCTGTCCCTCCAGCTTTCCCCCTCCAGCTCATATCCTGATTCCCCATAGTGCGCGCTGAATTCACAGAATATAGGCAGCAGGTCAATATGGCGGTAAGAGGCTTTTGTGATCCATGTAAAATGGTTAATGCCGAGCACATTAACGCGGATATCCTCACGCCGCGGCACCTCTATCCCCAGCCTTTCCGTGACCATTTCCGCCAATAGCTTTTGCGTCCCGA
>NZ_JBSIOT010000904.1:0-700 GCF_053613335.1 Bacillus sp. LR--39
TCGGTAATCAGCTCATCAAGCTGAATAAAGCAATGGTATTGGGTCGGCTTAAGAAGAATAAATTCCACTCGTTCAGCCCAATTAATCGGCTTTGCGGGATATGATTTCTCCCTCAGTTCTTGCCAATCGAGCGATTTCACCGGCTCACCTGCTGTCCAATGTAACGAAGCCAGCAAACACACAATGCCCTTTAACATTTCGTTTTGGTCACATCTCGATTTTCGTGTTTGAAAGACTGGGAGAAGTGATGCTTTGATGTCATCCCACACTTCAAATAAAAGCGGAACGTATTTCCCGCTGTCCTCCCATGGCAAATCGCCTTGTAATTCCGTGCAGAAATCAAAATACACGGGATTGGTCTGCAAGGTTTTCTTCATATCCGAGGAACTCTTCTGGCCAAGACTGCGCAAGTATTGCTCATAGGAAGCCAACACTTCTTTTGCTTGCGTCATCGTTTCACCAGTCCTTTTTTATCCCTCTTCTGCCCTTCTCTGCACAAAGAAAGCAGCGGACACTCCGCACAGCGCGGAGATTGGGCTTTACAGTGATATCTGCCGAAGAAAATAAGCCGGTGATGCGTAACGGACCAATCTTCTTTGGGAACCTTGCGCATCAGCGTCTTTTCAACTTCCAGAACCGAGTCCTTCCACCGGCAAATGCCCAATCGTTTGCTGACTCTCTCCACATGGGTATCTACGGC
>NZ_JBSIOT010000905.1:0-700 GCF_053613335.1 Bacillus sp. LR--39
TAATCTCTTAAATGCGGATAAGCCGCCTTCAAAAGATCACTGGTTCGGAACAGATGATCTTGGACGGGACATTTTCGTCCGTACATGGGTAGGGGCGCGAATCTCAATCTTTATCGGTGTCGCAGCCGCTGTTCTTGATTTGCTGATCGGTGTTATTTGGGGGAGCATTTCAGGCTTCCGCGGAGGCAGAACGGACGAAATCATGATGCGTATCGCTGATATCCTTTGGGCAGTTCCTTCATTATTAATGGTTATCTTACTGATGGTTGTTCTTCCGAAAGGTCTATTTACGATTATTATTGCCATGACGATTACAGGCTGGATTAATATGGCCAGAATCGTGCGCGGACAAGTGCTGCAGCTGAAGAATCAAGAGTATGTGCTTGCTTCACAGACACTGGGTGCAAAAACATCCCGTCTTCTGTTTAAACATATCGTGCCAAACGCAATGGGTTCTATTTTGGTCACGATGACACTGACAGTTCCTACTGCGATTTTCACAGAAGCCTTTTTAAGCTATTTGGGACTTGGTGTTCCGGCTCCGCTGGCAAGCTGGGGAACGATGGCTTCTGACGGATTGCCTGCATTGACCTATTATCCGTGGCGTTTATTCTTCCCTGCCGGATTTATCTGCATTACAATGTTTGGTTTCAACGTTGTCGGCGACGGATTAAGAGACGCATTGGATCCTAAGTTACGT
>NZ_JBSIOT010000906.1:0-699 GCF_053613335.1 Bacillus sp. LR--39
CGCCGTATCTGCAACTGCCGGTTTTTTTATTTCACTAGGATGGGAGGACGTCAATTGGTTATGGGTGTTTTCACTAATGGCCGGCGGAATTATCGCTGCCCCTATCGCAGCATGGCTGGTGCAGAAGTTTCATCCCCAATTGATGGGTGTGCTTGTAGGAGGATTTATTATTCTGGTAAATGCCAGAACATTAATAAGTGAATGGATCACAAACACAGCTGTTTATCCATTGATCTATACGGCCATAGGGGCGATATGGCTATTCGCAGTTTTATTTGTTTTATCTAAAATAGGGAATCGAAATATTGTTAAGACAGCGGTTGATGTCCATTTAAAAGAAAAATAAAGGGTTTTTCCGCTTTACGATGTAAAAGGAGCCACGGGGTCCTTGCGCTTGACTGGAACGAAATCAACGCTGTAAGAAGCCGGTCGGGCTTCTTTTTTATTTTCCAGCCTCATTGCGTATAAATCCTTTGAAACCTTATAATAAAAACAAGAAGACTGTCCTTAGAGGTGAAAGGCTTGGCAACGAAGCATGAACAAATTTTAACGTATATCGATTCACTGCCTGTCGGTGAAAAAATTTCTGTCCGAAGAATTGCAAAGGAAATGAAAGTAAGCGAAGGAACCGCGTACAGAGCGATCCAGGAAGCAGAGAATAAAGGGTTTGTCAGCACGATTGAACGTGTGGGCACAATC
>NZ_JBSIOT010000907.1:0-699 GCF_053613335.1 Bacillus sp. LR--39
ATCCAAGCGGTTGATGATAAGGTACAAGCCTTTTTGGCATTAGATGAAGAAAGAGCGCGCGCATACGCGAAGGAGCTTGATGAGGCGGTTGACGGCCGTTCTGAGCACGGTCTTCTTTTCGGTATGCCGATCGGCGTAAAAGATAATATCGTAACAAAAGGGCTGCGTACAACATGCTCCAGCAAAATTCTCGAAAACTTTGATCCGATTTACGATGCTACTGTCGTTCAGCGCCTTCAAGACGCTGAAGCGGTCACAATCGGAAAACTGAACATGGACGAATTCGCCATGGGGTCATCTACAGAAAACTCAGCTTACAAGCTGACGAAAAACCCTTGGAACCTGGATACAGTTCCCGGCGGTTCAAGCGGCGGATCTGCAGCTGCGGTTGCTGCGGGAGAAGTTCCGTTTTCTCTTGGATCTGACACAGGCGGCTCCATCCGTCAGCCGGCATCTTTCTGCGGCGTTGTCGGATTAAAACCTACATACGGACGTGTATCTCGTTACGGCCTGGTCGCATTTGCGTCTTCATTAGACCAAATCGGGCCGATTACACGTACGGTTGAGGATAACGCGTTTTTACTTCAAGCGATTTCCGGCGTAGACAAAATGGACTCCACGAGTGCAAATGTGGACGTGCCTGATTTTCTTTCTTCATTAAATGGCGACATCAAAGGACTGAAAATCGCCGTTCCGAAA
>NZ_JBSIOT010000908.1:0-699 GCF_053613335.1 Bacillus sp. LR--39
GCTCCGATTATTGTGTTTACGTTTGTGATTGGCGGAGCTTTTGCCGTTCTGAGGAAAGCATCTGTCATTGAGCTCGGCGTCCGTCTGTTGGCCGATCAGTTCAGGAACAAGCCTGTTTTCGTTACGCCTGTCTTAATATTCGTTTTCTCCGGCATTTCCTGTTTTATCGGGACGCCTGAGCTTTCGATCGTTTATGTCCCTGTCATTCTTCCTTTGCTGCTGTCCCTCGGATATGACCGGATGACAGCAGCAGCAATCGCATTGTGCGGGACGATCGCCGGCTTTACGAGCGCTTTGACAAACCCATTTACCGTGGGAACCTCACAAATGATTTCCGGTCTCCCGCTTTATTCCGGGATGGGGTACAGGGCGGTCATCTTTGTTGTCGTTACGGCGATTGCCGCTGTTTATGTGCTCAAATATGCGGAAAAGATCAGAGCGCATCCTGAAAAAAGCCTGACGGGCAAGGAAGCAGTCGAACCCGTGCCGGCTTTTAAAGCAGGCGGACGGGTGAAATGGGCCGGGATCGCGGCGCTTGGGTTGTTTGCCGGCTTGATTGGGTGTGTAATTTATTTCAGGTGGGATATGCTGACAATGGCGGGCTATTTCCTGGCGCTCGGCATCATTCCTGCTTACATCGCCGGCATGAATTCGAGAGACATTGCCGAGTCCTTTAATGAGGGTTTTAAAGAAGTGCTC
>NZ_JBSIOT010000909.1:0-699 GCF_053613335.1 Bacillus sp. LR--39
GCATATATTTTGTTTCGGCTTGCCGGTAAAAAAGCTGTGTCACAAATGAACAATTTTGACCTGCTTTTGACCTTCGCAATCGGAACCATTATCAGTGAGCCGATCCTTACATCCAAGCTGCCGATGTCAATTTATTATGCGGGTGCTTTTTTGGTGCTTTATCTTATCATGAGCAAGCTCTCTTTATCTAATAAATGGCGATGGCTCCTAGTCGTGAGCCCGACTGTCCTAATCCGAAACGGGGATATTGATGAACGCGGCCTTCGTAAAGAAAGGCTGACTGTTAATGAGCTGCTCGGAAAGCTGAGGGAAAAGGGCTATGCCGACCCGGCTGACATTGATCTTGCTATCATTGAAGAAACGGGAGAAGTAAGCGTCATCCCGAAAGAGGAAGCGAGAGCGGTGCAGGTGCGGGATTTGAATATGGAAGCTGAACGGAATTTTATCCCGATTCCGCTCATACTGGATGGCGAAATCCTTGATCATAATTTGAAATATCTCCAAAAAAACCGATCCTGGCTGTTTGAGAAGCTTGAGGAAAAAGGGTACAGCCCCAAACTGCTGTCTTCGATCACCTTAGGCACGATGAATGCGCGAGGTGATATATCCCTTGATTTAAATACCTCTAATGACCCGCAGCATGATCCTTACTTATATAAACCGGGAAATAACAATTAAGATGGCTCTCTCTTGTAATGA
>NZ_JBSIOT010000910.1:0-699 GCF_053613335.1 Bacillus sp. LR--39
TTCTGCTCGGCATGCTTGCTATATTGGGCCCGCTTAATATAGATATGTATTTGCCAAGTTTTCCTGAAATCGCGGAAGATTTATCAGCAAGTGCTTCACTTGTTCAGTTAAGTTTAACAGCCTGTCTGGTCGGACTTACGATCGGCCAGCTGATTGTCGGGCCGGTCAGCGATGCGCAGGGGAGACGAAAACCGCTATTAATCTGTATTTTTTTATTTGCGTTATCTTCTCTGTTTTGTGCACTGTCGCCCAATATAACAATTTTAGTGGCTGCGCGTTTTTTACAGGGCTTCACTGCTTCTGCAGGGCTTGTGCTGTCTCGCGCAATCGTCCGCGATGTGTTTACCGGAAGAGAGCTTTCTAAATTTTTCTCGCTGTTAATGGTCATTACCGCGGTGGCGCCAATGGTTGCGCCTATGACAGGCGGTGCCATTTTGCTTTTGCCGTTCGCAACGTGGCATACAATTTTTCACGTCCTCATGATCATCGGATTTTTACTCGTTCTTCTGATTGCATTGAGGTTAAAAGAAACGCTTCCGCCGGAAAAACGGATTCCAAGCTCAATCGGAACATCCGTCAAAACGATGGGCAGCCTGCTGAAGGATCGATCCTTTATGGGGTACGCGTTAACTGTCGGATTTATTCACGGGGGAAGCTTTGCATATGTGTCTGGTACGCCTTTTGTATACCAGGACATCT
>NZ_JBSIOT010000911.1:0-699 GCF_053613335.1 Bacillus sp. LR--39
AAAACCTTGCCGAAACAAAAGATTTGAAACCCGGCGACCTCATTCCTTCTGAAAGAGAGTTCGCAGAAAAATATGAGGTGAGCAGGATGACCGTTCGACAGGCGGTTAACAATCTCGTCAATGAAGGCATTCTCGTCCGGCAGCGGGGAAAAGGGACATTTATTGCCGAGCCAAAAATTGAGCAGCCTCTCAAAGGATTGACAAGCTTTTCCGAGGACATGAAATCAAGGGGCATGAGGCCCGGCACGAAAATGCTCGGCTTCGGCGTCATCCCGTGCGACCAGAGCACAGCGCGCAAACTGGAGATACGTGAAGGGGCTTCCGTCTATGAAGTCAAACGGATCCGCCTCGCCGATGACATCCCGATGGCTTATGAAATCTCCTATTTGCCCGCCGACTTCATTAACGGCCTGACCGAAGACATTATGAGCGCATCTTTGTACGACTATGTCGAAAATACGCTCTCCCTTACGATCGACCGGGCCGCGCAAACACTAGAACCGGCGATTGCCTCTCAGGCAGAGAGCGAGCCTCTCGACATAGAGGAAGGCGCACCAGTCCTGCTCATTGAACGCTTGAGCTATTTGGACGACGGCAGACCGTTTGAAGTGGTCAAATCCGTTTACAGAGGCGACCGCTATAAATTCGTCATTGATATGAAGAGGAAAGACCAATGAGGAAGACAGAGAATACGAACGA
>NZ_JBSIOT010000912.1:0-699 GCF_053613335.1 Bacillus sp. LR--39
CATTGCCCAGAGCAGCGGAAAAGACAAAATGGCTGAAAAAATAAATTTGCCGGTTTGACGCTGAATATCTTTTTCTCTTTGTTCCGCCCGACCGTCCGCAGTTCGGTCTTTTTTCAGCTCGAGCTTGTAGCCGAGCTTTTCAACGGCTTCGATCATCTCCTCCGGCGAAACCGCGCCAGCATGATAGTCGACTGTCGCAGTCTCAATGGCAAAGTTGACGGCGGCGCTTTTGACGCCAGACAGCTTGTTGAGGCGCTTTTCAACCCGGTTGGCGCAAGCCGCACACGTCATGCCGGAAACCGCAAATTCGGCTTTTTCCGCAGGAACTTGATAGCCGAGCGATTCGACTTTCTCAGCCAGCTGTCCGACTTCGATTTGCCCCGGATCATAAACGATTTTTGATTTTTCCAGCGCCAAGTTCACATTTGCGTCCTGAACGCCGTCAAGCCTTTTCAACCCTTTCTCGATCCGCGCCGCACAGGCGGCGCAGGTCATGCCAGAGATTTGGAGGGTGGCTTCTTTTTGTCCGTCCATATCCTTCACTCCTTATATACCCCTTGTAGGTATACATCAGCCTGCAACATCATACCCCTGGTCTTCGATCGTATCGATGATCTCCTTCAGCGAGACTTTGCCTGAATCAAACGATACTTCGACTTTGCCCTCGTTTAAATTCACTTTGACAGACTCCACTCCGCC
>NZ_JBSIOT010000913.1:0-698 GCF_053613335.1 Bacillus sp. LR--39
AATATACCGGCCAAAACCTTTTCGCTGAACGTAAAAGCCGGCGATCCGCTGCGGGAAGGGGATATCATCACAGATGCCATCCGAAGCAATCAGAAGAAGACGAGCATGGTTCCGAAAGAATTGTTCGGCTTCCCATTGATCGCGCGTGCCATCCCGCTGCACGACGAGAATGGAAGAGTCATTGGAGGCGTCGGCCTTGGAACGAGCCTTGAGGAGTCGTCAAAGCTGCATGATGTCGCGGAAAGCTTATCAGCTGTCGTTGAACAAACAGCCGCGGCTATTTCCGACATTTCTGAATCAATTAACGGGTTTTCAACTCAAATGTCGGGCATTTCCTCTCAGGCGAAAAAAGTAAGCGAAAGCGCCGGTGAAATCGCCGATATTTCAGTAACTGTTAAAGGCATCTCGGACCAAAGCAATCTGCTCGGCTTGAACGCCGCGATCGAAGCGGCAAGAGCAGGGGAGTCCGGAAAAGGATTCTCTGTCGTCGCAGATGAGATCAGAAAGCTAGCGACGCATTCAAAAGAAAATGTCGGCCAAATTGACCAGATTACGAAAAAAATCCACAGCCTGCTGAAAGGGCTGGAGGAATCCATTGAGTCGATTAACCAGCATACAGACGGACAAGCCGCTGCTGTTGAACAAATTTCCGCCACAATGCAGGAGATTTCAGGAAGCGCGCAGCATCTTGCAAAAAT
>NZ_JBSIOT010000914.1:0-697 GCF_053613335.1 Bacillus sp. LR--39
TTCTTTGATAACCTTCTGGGAGTAACTGAATAATTAAATCCTCACTCTTTCTCAGTGAGGTAGAGGTTGCGCGGATGATAAGTCACACATGCCAGGCTGACAGGGGCTGTTAAACATGTGTAAAAGGCATCAGCGCCGAAGTGTGGAGAAAGCCGATCCTTCTCTATGCTGGGACTGTATCTGAATAAGTGCAGGACTGCCGCGTGCTTTTTCGCGGAGGGCTATCCGGAGATCAAGGGTGTGTGTTTCTTTAAGCATGGACTTTTGTTCAGGCTTTTTTTGCGTTTATATGATCTCGGGGTCTGGTCCGTACAAAGAATCATGGAGGTACTGGAATGGAACAGACAAAAAAATGGGGTTTTTGGTTATTAACGGCGTTTGTCGTTGGAAATATGGTTGGATCAGGAATTTTCTCCTTGCCGAGCTCGCTTGCTTCAATTGCGAGTCCGTTTGGAGCTACGTCCGCCTGGCTTTTGACAGGTGCCGGCGTGCTGATGATTGCACTTGTGTTCGGACATTTGTCCATTCGTAAGCCTGAACTGACAGCGGGACCGCAAAGTTATGCAAGAGCGCTGTTTTCTGACCCGAAAAAAGGCAACGCTGCCGGTTTCACAATGGTGTGGGGCTACTGGGTGGCGAGCTGGATCAGTAACGTGGCGATCATCACAAGTCTCGCCGGTTACTTGACTTCGTTCTT
>NZ_JBSIOT010000915.1:0-697 GCF_053613335.1 Bacillus sp. LR--39
TTCCGGGAAGCTATCATTCAATTGAACAGTCTCCGGTCAGCTTGATCAGCTTTTTTACTTCTCTACAGGATGGAATGGTTGGATCAGCACCCATCATCTTTCTGATCTTATTCACAGGCGGCACCATTGCTATTCTAGAAAAAACGGGTGCCATTAATGGCCTGATTTACAATGTCATCAGCAAATTCCGCACAAAGCAATTATTATTTATTTGTATTGTCGGCGCATTGTTCTCCATTCTCGGAACAACCGGGATTGTCGTGAATTCAGTTATCGGTTTTATCCCCATCGGCCTCATTGTGGCACGATCCTTAAAATGGGACGCAGTCGCGGGAGCCGCTGTTATATACATCGGTTGCTACGCTGGATTTAACTCCACCATATTATCACCGTCACCGCTCGGTTTATCACAATCAATCGCGGAGCTCCCTCTTTTTTCTGGAATCGGCCTGCGAGTTGTGATATACATATGCTTTTTGCTGTCTTCTATTATTTATATCTATTTGTATAGGAGAAAATTAAAAAAATCAAAAGATGCCAGTGTGTTAGGAACAGATTGGTTCCCTGCGGCAGGAATGGGCGAAGCCGGTAAAGAAGAAGATCAGCCAGTGCCGTTTACCGTTCGCCATAAGCTGATTTTGGCTGTGGCGGGACTCTCACTTGTCGGATTTTTATACGGCGCTTTGAAGCTTGGCTG
>NZ_JBSIOT010000916.1:0-696 GCF_053613335.1 Bacillus sp. LR--39
TCTCACACTGGATGGACAACAGGCGGACATACCGGTGAAGATGTTCCCGTCTATGCATACGGTCCGTCTAGTGAGACATTTGCCGGCCAAATCGACAATACAGAAATCGCCAAAAATGTCTTCAAGGCTTTACAATACAACATTAAGATTAACGATAAGTAAAAGAATACAAGGTGTCCCGTTGCTTGTATGAAGTAACGGGATCTCTTTTTAATGGAGGAATCATCATGAGAAGAATTCTTTCAATTTTCGTTTTTGCTATCATGCTTGCGGGCTGCTCATCAAACGCCAGTACTGAAAAACAGCATGCAGGCGGGGAGAAAACAGTAAAAGCTGAGCCGCAAAGCACTTCATCCCAGAAGGACAGCACAGATAATTATCAGCCTAATTCCCAGGTAACTGATGACCGGTCATTGCTTAAGGTCGGCCAAACGTTTTCAGATGATAAAGGAAAAGCTGTCTTAAAAGATATCAAACAAGTGAACAAAACCTATAAGATTGGCGACGTGGAGTTAACAGTAAAAGAAATGAAGCTGATCCACTTGCGCCCGGACTACAGCATGATTGATTACTTTCATGAGTTAACACATGATGAAGAGTTTGATTTCGTTAAGGTTTTCGTTGATATCAAGAACACCTCTACAAAAAAAGTAAATGTTGCGCCGATTGCATTGATGAAAACAAATACGGGTGAAA
>NZ_JBSIOT010000917.1:0-695 GCF_053613335.1 Bacillus sp. LR--39
CCCGCCGCGGCCATTTGCAAAGTTGATCCTTTTGAGCTTGCCAGAAAAAACTTCATTCCCGTCGCGATTGGCCTTTTGGTGACAACCCTCGCAGCTGTGATGATGCTTTAAAACAGCATGAGTTGAAATATTCAGACTTTTTCTATACAATCATGGAAAAGCATAGAAAAGGGGGAAGCGGCTTTGTCCATATCCACACTGCAGAAAGAGATAAACAAACAGCTCGACGGCTGTTTTGAAGAAATGGTTGAGATCAGGCGCCATTTTCATATGTATCCTGAGCTCTCATTTCAAGAAGAAAAAACCGCCGCATTTATTGCTTCCTATTATGAATCGTTAGGAGTCCCAATCCGCACAAACGTTGGCGGCAGAGGGGTTTTAGCATATATAGAAGGAAGCGAACCCGGCCCTACAGTCGCTTTGAGGGCCGACTTTGACGCTCTCCCCATTCAAGATGAAAAAGATGTCCCTTACGCCTCCAAAGTGCCTGGTGTCATGCATGCATGCGGCCACGACGGCCACACCGCAGCTCTTCTCGCAGTGGCCAAGGTCCTTCACCAAAACAGACATGAACTGAAGGGAACATTTGTGATGATCCACCAGCATGCAGAAGAATATTATCCGGGAGGCGCAAAGCCAATGATTGATGACGGCTGTCTCGAAAACGCGGATGTGATATTCGGCACTCATCTTTG
>NZ_JBSIOT010000918.1:0-695 GCF_053613335.1 Bacillus sp. LR--39
GTTAAACCATATTGAACATGATTCTCTGCCGGTTTCCATCGACGAGTCCTTTGCACCTGTCCTTGATTACTTGAAGAAAGCACTGGAGGAGCAAAGCGAACCTCCTAAAGAAACAAAAACTGATCTTGTTCATCCGCTGCAAATCGTTCGCGATTTGCGTGAACTGCTGAGCGATGACATAACGGTGACTTGCGACATCGGCTCCCATGCGATTTGGATGTCTAGATATTTCCGCACCTACCGTCCGCATGGACTGCTGATTTCCAACGGCATGCAGACGCTTGGGGTGGCTTTGCCGTGGGCGATTGCAGCAACGCTGGTCAATCCGGGACAGAAAGTCGTGTCTGTTTCCGGGGACGGGGGCTTCCTGTTCTCCGCGATGGAGCTTGAGACAGCGGTCAGATTAAAAGCGCCGATCGTTCACATTGTCTGGAATGACAGCACATACGATATGGTTGCGTTCCAGCAGGAGATGAAATACAAGCGGACGTCCGGAGTCGACTTCGGCGGAATCGATATTGTAAAATATGCTGAAAGCTTTGGTGCAAAAGGTTTAAGGGTCAATTCACCTGACGAATTGGCAGAGGTGCTTAAAGCTGGTCTTGATGCAGAGGGGCCTGTTGTCATTGATATTCCGGTCGATTACAGCGACAACATTCATTTGGCCGATCAGCGTTTTCCAAAAAAATTTGAGG
>NZ_JBSIOT010000919.1:0-695 GCF_053613335.1 Bacillus sp. LR--39
AAAAATCGGTGGCAATGACTTGTTCAGTCATCGCGCCCATGCCTGTCATGTTTTGGATGAATTCGTTCATACGGTTTCACCTCTCACTGACAATAGACCTTGTAAATGCTCGATCTGATGCTTTGTTTGGGATGCATCACGCTCCAAGATGTCGCGAAGCTCTTGATCCTGAACCATTCCCGTCATTGTTGATGACTTTGTCAGACAAAGGTTTTTAAACATTAACAGCTCATGCAGCTCCAATGTTTCATGGATCGCATTATTCAATCGCAAACATTCCTTTCAAATTTGTTATTGTGTGAAGGACACATCTTTAGTATCAAAATTCGTTAGCGGGATTATTCGGTTTGTTATTTTACAATAAATCACATAATGATGTCAGACTTTTCGGACGCGAAAGAATTTGGTCAAGAGCCATGTTCCTTGCGGAAAACTGAGTGTGAGCTGCCAGACGCCGCCGCCGTCAAGTCCGTATTCGGTGATCAGCTGCAGTTTTTTTCCGATGCTGCGTGCGTCTTCAAACCATACGACATGCCGTCTGCCCTGTTCATCGGTGTATCTGAAAAAAGGGGACTCAGAATTTGTATCATATTGAATCGGTGCCTGGTGCTTCATGGCGAGCTGAACGGCGTCTTGGTTGGCGATTCCGGGGTATACGGCACCGGGCTGATAGGGCAGGGTCCAGTTATAGCCGT
>NZ_JBSIOT010000920.1:0-694 GCF_053613335.1 Bacillus sp. LR--39
CGGCGCAATGGGCGGACTTGGCGGGTTTGGCGGCATGTTTGACCTGTCGGAACTGCCGTACAAACAGCCGGTTCTCATTTCGGGAACGGACGGTGTCGGCACAAAACTGAAGCTCGCTTTTGCGATGGACAAGCATGACACGATCGGCATCGATGCCGTCGCGATGTGTGTCAACGATGTGCTCGCTCAAGGAGCGGAGCCGCTTTTCTTCCTCGATTACCTTGCGGTCGGAAAAGCCGATCCCGTCAAAATTGAAGAGATCGTAAAAGGCGTCGCAGAAGGCTGCGTACAGTCGGGATCAGCGCTTGTCGGCGGAGAAACGGCGGAAATGCCGGGGCTTTATACAGAGGATGAATACGATATCGCCGGGTTCTCGGTCGGAGCTGCCGAAAAAGATGGCATCGTCACGGGCGAAAATATCAGCGAAGGGCACCTTTTAATTGGACTATCTTCAAGCGGCCTTCACAGCAACGGCTTCTCTCTCGTTCGGAAAGTTCTTCTTGAAGATGCCGGTCTGAACCTTGATGAGACGTATGCACCTTTTGAACGGCCTCTTGGCGAAGAGCTTTTAGAGCCGACGAAAATCTATGTCAAGCCTGTCCTTGAAGCGGTGAAATCAGGCAAAATCGCCGGCATGGCGCACGTGACCGGCGGCGGTTTTATCGAAAACCTGCCGCGCATGATGCCCGATGGC
>NZ_JBSIOT010000921.1:0-693 GCF_053613335.1 Bacillus sp. LR--39
CGGATTGCGACATCCCTGATAATGCCGCAGCTTGATCGGCATTTTCGCTTCTCAGCCCGATTAAAGTCAAGGCTAAACTGATGCTGGACCCTTGTCCAATTCCGATTAAAATGACCCATAGCGTCAGCATCGCTGTACTGCCTCCGTACAATAGCCCTGACATCCCCGCCAAGTATAGGATGCCGAGGGCGAGCACGATGCTTTTCTGGTTTTGAAACCGCCCGGCGAGAACCGGAGTCAAAAATGTCGACGGGAGGCTGGCAAACTGCATCAGCGACAGCATCCAGCCGGCAAGCGACATGCTCATCCCGTGCGAGCGGAGAATTTCAGGCAGCCAGGCGATCGTGCAGTAAAACAAAAACGACTGTATGCCCATAAAGAATGTGACCTGCCAGGCAATTTTCGAGCGCCAGACCGTTTGGCCGTCTGCCTTTAAGCTGACCGTGCGGTTTCCCGTATCATGATAGCGGAGCTGGGGAACCCAGATCAAAATCGCAACAAACGCGAGGCCCGCCCAAACCATGAGCGACGCGCTCCATCCCCACGCTAAGCCGTGCGACAACGGAATGCTGATCCCTGATGCGAGCGCCGCAAAAATCGACATGGCTGTTGTATAGAAACTTGTCATAATTCCCGCTTTGTCAGGAAATTTATGTTTGATCAGGCTGGGCAGCAGCACATTGCAGATTGCGA
>NZ_JBSIOT010000922.1:0-693 GCF_053613335.1 Bacillus sp. LR--39
TGCGGGGAGGACGATTGTGAAAAACTCAATCAGAAAAAAAGCATCGTTGAAAGATTCAAGAATCATCTTTTATCACTTCCGTTTCATTTAACATCTTACTATATGAAAGCCGGGATGTCTAATCAGAGTGCCAGGAGGGAGCCGTTTTGTCTGCTGATAAACAAAAGGGGAGAGTCATCTTTCATATCGATATGAACAGCTTTTACGCGTCTGTTGAAATGGCGTATGACCCTTCGCTGAAAGGCAGGCCGCTAGCCATCGCGGGAAATGCGAAGGAGCGGAAAGGAATCGTCGTCACGTGCAGCTATGAGGCGAGAGCACGCGGCGTCAAACCGCCCATGCCGCTCTGGGAAGCGAAGCGGCTCTGTCCCGAGCTGATCGTCAAGCCGCCGAATTTCGACCGCTACAGAAGCTCTTCAAGAGAAATGTTTCAAGTGCTCAGGGAGTACACGGACCTTGTCGAGCCTGTTTCGATCGACGAAGGGTACATGGACTTAACGGATACGCCATACAGAAATCGGGCATGCGAAACGGCGAAGGAAATTCAGGAGCGCCTTCAAAAGGAACTGCTGCTTCCGTCAAGCATCGGGATCGCTCCGAATAAATTCCTGGCCAAAATGGCTTCGGATATGAAAAAGCCGCTCGGCATTACGATTTTGAGAAAGCGTGAAGTGCCCCGGATTCTTTGGCCCA
>NZ_JBSIOT010000923.1:0-693 GCF_053613335.1 Bacillus sp. LR--39
CAGGCCCAACTGGAGCAATCGGCCCGACGGGAGCAACCGGAGCGACAGGCCCAACAGGTCCGACGGGAGCAACCGGAGCGACAGGGGCAACAGGTCCAACAGGAGCAACGGGAGCAACCGGCCCGACAGGTCCAACGGGAGCAACAGGTCCAACAGGAGCAACGGGAGCAACCGGCCCGACAGGAGCAACCGGAGCGACAGGAGCAACCGGAGCAACGGGAGCAACCGGAGCGACAGGCGCAACAGGTCCGACGGGAGCAACCGGCCCGACAGGAGCAACCGGAGCGACAGGCGCAACCGGCCCAACCGGAGCAACCGGCCCGACAGGTCCAACGGGAGCGACAGGCGCAACGGGAGCAACCGGAGCGACAGGCCCAACAGGTCCAACGGGAGCGACAGGCGCAACGGGAGCAACCGGAGCGACAGGCCCAACCGGAGCAACGGGAGCAACCGGCCCGACGGGAGCAACGGGAGCGACAGGAGCAACCGGCCCGACAGGAGCAACAGGTCCAACAGGAGCAACCGGAGCGACAGGCCCAACAGGTCCGACGGGAGCAACTGGCCCGACAGGAGCAACCGGTCCGACAGGAGCAACCGGTCCGACAGGCCCAACCGGAGCAACGGGAGCAACCGGCCCAACGGGAGCAACCGGCCCGACGGGAGCAATCGGTCCGAGGGGAGCAACCGGGGCAA
>NZ_JBSIOT010000924.1:0-692 GCF_053613335.1 Bacillus sp. LR--39
TTTGTCATCCATCATACATCCCCCAATTCCGAACCAGTTTCTATAAAAACACGCGTTTCACTTTTTCTTCCATTTCTTCTCCATAGTTTGCATTATCTTTTATATTTTCTAAAAGATATTCCAGCTCCTCATGCAGGCCTGCCAGTTCAATTGTTTGGTTTCCTGCCTCTAAAACAACCGGTATTTTTTGTGCATGGGCCTGCTTCAGTTCCGGCCATACATGTTCCTTTATAATGACATATTCAAAAGAATCAGCTAATTCAAGTATGTATACAAAAGCAAAGTGGTCAGAATCAACAAGCATTTGACCTGACGGCTTGCGTTCCGCTTCGTTTCCTTCTGTCTGACAGGCAAGGCGAAGCTGATCATCCGATAATGTTGCATTCAAAATTTCGATTCTGTTTTGCATAATGCTCTCCTTTTTTAAACAAAGTACAGATTCATTTTATCATATCGAGCTCGATATTGATAAACCTAACATCTAAAGAGATAATAGTAAAAATAAGATTTACAGGGCGGAAAGGAAGAGCATCATGAGCCAAGAAATTGAAATCGAATTTAAAAACATGCTGACCAAACAAGAATTCAAAAACATAGCAGCGGCACTCCAGCTGGCAGAAAAAGATTTTACAGATCAAAAGAATCATTATTTTGATACAGACAGCTTCGCGCTGAAACAAAAACATGCTGCG
>NZ_JBSIOT010000925.1:0-692 GCF_053613335.1 Bacillus sp. LR--39
AACGATTGAAAAGGAAGCGAAAGTGACTGTCTATGATAAAGACGGAAACGCGCTTCCTGTCGACGTGGAGCCCTCGGTCATCAAGATTACCGTTCCGGTGACAAGCCCGAGTAAAAAAGTGCCCTTTAAAATTGAACGGACAGGAAGCCTTCCTGACGGTGTCAGCATAGCGAATATTGAATCCAGCCCCAGTGAGGTAACGGTTTACGGCTCACAGGATGTGTTGGATTCTCTTGAATTTATTGACGGCGTCAGCCTAGATTTAAGTAAAATTAACAAGGATTCCGATATCGAGGCAGATATTCCGCTTCCTGACGGTGTCAAAAAAATCTCACCGTCAAAGGTGACTTTGCATATAGAAGTCGATAGTGAAGCGGATCAGAAGTTCGAGAATGTCCCTATCAAGACTGTAGGGCTGAGCAGCTCACAAAACATTGAATTTCTTGATCCTGAATCACAAGCGATAGACGTAACGGCTAAAGGCTCTCCCGCGAATATAAAAAAGCTGAAAAAATCAGATATTGAATTGTATGTGAATGTTTCAGATTTAGAGGACGGGGAGCATAGTGTGAAGCTTGAAGTGAACGGGCCACAGAATGTAACCTGGTCCTTGGGGCGGAAAAACGCCAAAATCAAGCTGACGTCTAAGAAAAGCAATACATCAACGAATGATAACAGCAGCAATACATCAG
>NZ_JBSIOT010000926.1:0-690 GCF_053613335.1 Bacillus sp. LR--39
TTCAGAGAATCCTTTTAAAATCATACGATGGAGATGTGATCATGACCAATTGGAAACCTCTCGTATCTGTCATTACACCTTCCTATAATGCGCGTGACTATATTGAAGACACGGTTCATTCGGTATTAGATCAGAGCCATCCTCATTGGGAAATGATTATCGTGGATGATTGCTCAACGGATGGGACCCGCGACATTTTACAGCAGTATGAAAAAATAGACGAAAGAATTCATGTGGTGTATCTGGAAGAGAACTCCGGAGCTGCTGTTGCTCGCAACAAAGCGTTGGAACGCGCTCAAGGGCGCTACGTAGCATTTTTGGACAGTGATGACAAATGGAAAAAAGACAAACTGGAAAAGCAGCTTGAGTTTATGATGGAGCGCTCCTGTGCGTTCTCTTTCACGGGCTACAGCTTAATGGCGCAGGACGGGACCCCGCTCGATAAATTTATTCATGCGCCGGAAAGCCTGACGTACGATGACGCCCTGAAAAATACAATTATCGGCTGCTTGACGGTGATGATTGACAGGGAGCAAACGGGACAGATCCAAATGCCGAATATCAGAACGAGACAGGACTTAGCCACATGGCTGTCTCTTTTAAAAAAAGGATTTACTGCCTATGGAATGAATGAATGCCTGGCTGAATATCGGCTTGTCAATAATTCAATTTCCAGCAACAAATGGAAGG
>NZ_JBSIOT010000927.1:0-690 GCF_053613335.1 Bacillus sp. LR--39
AACATATATGGAAAGGAAGTCAGAGAATGGAATGTCAATGAGCTGAGGCGAACGGCATCCCTCGCGTTTCAATCGGCTCCCGTGCTCGACGGGACAGTGCGTGACAATTTAAGTCTTGTACAAAGGCTGCATCAATCCCAGCTGTACTCTCCTGAAAAGCTGGCTTCTCTTGCAGGGCTGCCGCCAGAGCTGTTAGACAGAAGCGCCAGAGACTTATCGGGCGGGCAGCGGCAAAGACTGTCACTGGCCAGAACGCTCTCAAATCCTTCCTCCATTCTATTGTTGGACGAAATCACGTCGGCCTTGGACCCGGTTTCTGTTCTTGAGATTGAAGAACTGATCAAACGTCAGCATCAAGAGAAAAAATGGACAGTCATGTGGGTCACTCATAATATGGAGCAGGCAAAACGAGTAGCCGATGCCATTTGGTTTATGGCAGATGGCCGGCTGCTTGAAATCGCTGAAACCGAAACATTTTTCTCCGCTCCGCAGCATGAAGCAGCGAAAGAATTTTTGAAGGGGGGGACCCGGTAATGGATTACCTTTCTCTCTCTTTAACGATGATCTTTGTTTTGATCGCCTTGTTTTTATCAAAATCCTTTAAAGCCGGTGTAGAAAAAGACATGATCATCGCCACCATCCGGGCCGCGGTGCAGCTGCTTATCATCGGTTATGTTTTGTCGCTGATTT
>NZ_JBSIOT010000928.1:0-689 GCF_053613335.1 Bacillus sp. LR--39
TGGACCATCAAGACCGTACTGTCAGAAAAACAGTATATGAACGTTTCCGCCAAGCTTGGGAGAGCAAGCAAGATATTTTCAGCAGCACGCTGAATCATTTGGCGGGATTCCGGCTTGAAACCTATAAAGCGCGCGGCTGGGAGAATGTCCTGAAGGAACCGCTGCAAATTAACAGGATGAAAAAAGAAACACTTGATACGATGTGGCAGGTCATCACTGAAAACAAGAAGCCGTTCGTTCAGTTTTTGAACCGGAAAGCATCCATGCTCGGCCTTGAAAAACTCAGCTGGTACGATGTCGAGGCACCGATCGGTTCTGACGGAAAGGTCTATTCGTATGATGAAGCCGCGAATATCATTACCAGCCAGTTTTCAACGTTTGGCAAAAAGCTGTCCTCATTCACTGAAAAAGCGTTTCGTGACGGCTGGATTGAGGCGGAAGACAGGAGCGGAAAAAGAGTCGGCGGCTTTTGCACGAGCTTTCCAGACAGCGGGGAATCCCGGATTTTCATGACATTTTCGGGCAGCGCCTCAAATGTCTCTACCCTTGCGCATGAACTCGGGCACGCGTTCCATCAGGAAGCAATGCTCGACGTCAGGCCGTTAAACCGCTCCTACGCCATGAACGTTGCAGAAACAGCTTCAACGTTTGCAGAGATGATAGTCGCGGACGCGACTGTCCAGCAGGCC
>NZ_JBSIOT010000929.1:0-689 GCF_053613335.1 Bacillus sp. LR--39
CGCGCGTCGGTTCATCCAGGATTAAAACGTCAGGCTCCGCGAAAATCCACTTGCTCAGCATGACCTTCTGCTGGTTGCCTCCGCTTAAATTTCCGGTCCGCTGGCTGATATCGGGCGTCTTGATGTTTAATTTCCGGCGAAAATCCTCCGCTTCATGTTGTTCGCGCCGCTCGTCCATCACCAATCGGCTCGACACCTTATCCAGTTTCGACAGCGTAATGTTTTCTTTAATGCTGTCCTTCAGAATCAAACCGTTTCCTTTCCTGTCCTCCGTCACATAGACGATGCCGTTTTTAATGGCATCTTCAGGGTGGTTGATGTAAAGCTCCCGCCCGTCTTTTTCGATTGTGCCGGAAATGTTTTTCCCATATGATCTTCCAAAAATGCTCATCGCCAGCTCCGTCCTTCCGGAGCCCATCAGTCCGGCAATTCCTGCGATCTCGCCTCTTTTCACGGAAAACGCCGCCATGTTTACCACTTTGCGGTCCTGTTGAAGAGGATGGTGAACTGTCCAATCCTTCACTTCAAAGATGACGTCGCCGATCTCGGCGCTTCTGTCAGGGTAGCGGTTTTGCAGCTCCCTGCCGACCATGCCTCTGATGATCCGGTTTTCAGTCAATTGCCCGCTTTGAACATCAAGCGTTTCGATCGTCTGTCCGTCCCGGAGCACGGTAATCGAATCTGCGACT
>NZ_JBSIOT010000930.1:0-689 GCF_053613335.1 Bacillus sp. LR--39
ATCGTGCCGGCAGGACTTGTTGTACCGGGATATTTAGGACTTGTGTTTAATCAGCCGGTCTTTATTTTACTTGTTTTGCTAGTGAGCTTGCTCACTTATGTTATTGTGAAATACGGTTTATCCAAATTTATGATTTTGTACGGACGCAGAAAATTCGCTGCCATGCTGATAACAGGGATCGTCCTAAAAATCGCGTTTGATTTTCTATACCCGATTGTACCATTTGAAATCGCAGAATTTCGAGGAATCGGCATCATCGTGCCAGGTTTAATTGCCAATACCATTCAGAAACAAGGTTTAACCATTACGTTCGGAAGCACGCTGCTATTGAGCGGAGCGACCTTTGCTATCATGTTTGTTTACTACTTAATTTAATGTAAGGTGTGTCAAACGATGAAAAAAGAACTGAGCTTTCATGAAAAGCTGCTAAAGCTGACAAAACAGCAAAAAAAGAAAACCAATAAGCACGTATTTATTGCCATTCCGATCGTTTTTGTCCTTATGTTCGCTTTCATGTGGGCGGGAAAAGCGGAAACGCCGAAGGTCAAAACGTATTCTGACGACGTACTCTCAGCCTCATTTGTAGGCGATATTATGATGGGACGCTATGTTGAAAAAGTAACGGAGCAAAAAGGGGCAGACAGTATTTTTCAATATGTTGAACCGATCTTTAGAGCCTCGGATTATGT
>NZ_JBSIOT010000931.1:0-688 GCF_053613335.1 Bacillus sp. LR--39
GCTGTGTTGCTGCCTTCTTGATTTAAGTCAACAAGCTGAGTGATTGTTTTTTTCATATCCTCAAAGCTGGCCTCAGTCTGAACCAATAAACCTCTTGCTTTGTCCATGTCATTCGTGCGGCCGCTTTCGATAATTTGCGCATGAATATCCATATAGGTATTCACTTCAGTTTGAAGCTGCTCGAACAGTTTCTGCTCTTTATCAGTGGAGATCGTTTTTTCGTAGTTATCGAGCTTTTGGTTAATGTCTTCCATGATTTGATTCATTTCTTGATCAAGTGTATCCATTTTACTTTTGTCTGTATAAATCAGAAAGTCCTTTTCTTTAGAAGACAGGTGCTCGGTTACATAATTAATTGAAGTGATTCCTTTGATGCCGTCAATCCATTTTGTGTTGATTTCATCTGTTTTTTGAATGATATGCTGCATATTAAGAACGCCTATTCCGCCTACAAGTAAATTGATCAGGATCAGTGTCAAAAATACCAGGCTGAATTTGCGGGAAATCGTCAGTCGCATATAGTGGTCTCCTTTAAAAACGTAATGTGTGGATGTACTATATATCGGCTGAGATATCTTTTTTTCACCTGGAAAATAAAAAACGGTTCTTTTCTCGTCTTTGAGATCAGAACCGTTTTAGTAATTAATTAAGAAAGAAAGGAAGGGTCAATCCATTCAGTCGCCCATTT
>NZ_JBSIOT010000932.1:0-688 GCF_053613335.1 Bacillus sp. LR--39
TGAAAGCCACTTCGCGACCGCTTCAGCTTCTTTTTCGTCTACAAGATTGCCAGGCATTCCGCCGCGGCCGTTGACTACGATGTCCTTAATTTCGCTTTCCTTATACTTGCCGCCAACTTCCTTCAAACTCGGAGCGGAACCGCCGGCCAAATCCTTACCATGGCAGCCTGTGCAGTTTTGCTGGTAAATCTCTTCCCCGTCGGTTGCAGTTGCTTGCCCGCCTGTATTTTTCTCTTTGCTTTCGTTGTTATTGCCGCCGCAGGCAGCCAGCACAAAAGAAACAGCCATAAACAGAGTAAACAGCTTCATTTTCATTTTTTCAAGTCAGCTCCTTTAACAAGTCAACCTTTATTATAACCTCGATTATGCGCGTTTAAAACCCTCGCCAAGCACCTCTGAAGCATCCATCGCAATGACAAATGCAGACTCATCAATGTGTTTTACGAGTTGTTTCAGCTTTGTGAACTCGGTCTGGCCGACCACGCACATCAAAATAGGCCGCTCATCATCTGTATAGCCTCCGACCGCTGATATTTTCGTAATCCCCCTGTCGATTTTATTCAGTACCGCATGTCGAACTTCCTCTTCCCGGTTCGTAATGATCATCGCCATTTTGGAACGGTTCAATCCGACCTGGATGACATCGATGGTTTTGCTTGATATATAAACGCCAAGCATAGCATAAAGT
>NZ_JBSIOT010000933.1:0-687 GCF_053613335.1 Bacillus sp. LR--39
TTGTATGAATGTCGATTACTTCCTCCGGTGACAGCTGATTGACCTTCGCCACCTCTTCTAAATCCGGACCGAATTCACCGCCATAGCAGACGGGAATTTCTACAATGCGGCGGTTGACCTCATAGTCTTCGGCTATTTCTGCCAGCCGCTCTTCGACATCGCGCTTGACCTTCTCAAAAGGTGAGCTTATGCCTTGAGGCAAATGCTTGTACACTTCATACATATCATAAAATACGGTTAGACTTGTAAAAGCCGGGATACATTCAATGAATCCCGGAAATGGCTGTTCTTCTATATAAGCGGCCGCGGCATGGACAATGCCGTTGACCTGTTCATTGATTTCTTCTCCGAATCGGATCATCATTGCAGAATCACCGAGCTGTTCGATTTGATATCGTACAGTCATCTTCTCACCTCTTTTAATTCTCGTTCATCAGGATGACGAGAGGCTACAGCACCGCAAGCGACTCGTCTCGAATATCTGTGATGAGCATATGCCCCGGCGCATGTGTGATGACCATTTCAGGCTTTACATTCATAGCCACGGCTTGCTGGGTCACCCCGCATGCCCAAAAAACAGGAACCTCGCCGTCACGAATGGAAACGGCATCTCCGAAATCCGGTTTCCCGAGATCGCGAATCCCGATTGCTCCCGGATTGCCAATATGGATCGGCCCTCCGTGCACA
>NZ_JBSIOT010000934.1:0-687 GCF_053613335.1 Bacillus sp. LR--39
TCATTTTTGCAATTCCGCACGGTATGGAAATCAATGTCCTGATGCCAGGCAAGAAACGGCCGCTGAACGCGACAAAGCCACCATGTTTTTTGAAAAATTTATCTGACTTATCAAGCGCTTCAGGTTTAATAAAGAGATACTTCCCAAAACGTTCAAGAAACGGCCTTCCTCCGTACCGGCCTATCCAATACAGCGTAAGCGGACCGGCCACTCCTCCAAGCGATCCTGCCAAAACAACGCCGGCAAGTGTCATATCGCCTTTAGATACCCAATAGCCCGCAAGCGGCAAGACGACTTCGGCCGGGATAAACTCAATACTGAGCGCTAGAAATATTCCAAAATAAGATAAGCTTTTAAATGCTTCTATCCATGACATAACCAGCTCTTCGATAGCCACCAACTCCCTTGTTTCATGTTTATGTATTATACATTTTTGTTTTTTCGGAAAACGTCAAGATGATTTTAACACATTTTTCACGGTCAGTTGAACTAAAAATAGATCTCCCTCGTATTTCTATCGTTTTGAAGGCTGAAACTCTGCGGTTAAGCAGCCGATAATAAAGAGAGTCAACAAGACTGGAACACACGATACGGGGGGAATCTCCATTTGGAAATACACGTTACATATAATACGACTCTCATATGTTTATCTATTCTAATTGCCTGTACCGCCTCGTATATTTCCCT
>NZ_JBSIOT010000935.1:0-687 GCF_053613335.1 Bacillus sp. LR--39
CCAAGGATCACCGAAGACAAAATCGATCCTAGGTAACGGCAGGTTTGAAACAGGCCTGAAGTCGTTCCTACCATGTTGGAAGGACTCGTTTCTAGCATCGCTGCCTGAAGCGCGACATTGCCCAGTCCGTAGCCTATACCCAAGAGCGACAGAATGAGCCCTTTTCCGATGGTCTGGACATTGATAAAAAAGATGGTTAAGAGCACGGCTCCAGCCGTCATCAAAAGCGCTCCCGCAAAGATCGGCTTTACGACACCAGATCGGTCGATCCATTTGCCGGTTAAAGGTGACACAACGATGCTCATTCCAGACATAAACAGCATAAACAGGCCGCTCGTTTGAACAGAAAGATGCATTTCATCCTGAAAGTAACTTGGCAGACCAAAAAATAAACAATAGAAGAAAACATTCAGTAAAATAAACTGAACATACACGGCTGACAGACTTCGCTGTGTTTTAAACAGACGGACATCAATGAACGGCTTATCCGTTTTCAGCTCGCGCCAGACAAACGCACAGAGCAGAAACAAGCCAAGCACACCTTCAACCGCATGCGGCGACGTGCTGAACGACAACAGAAAGGATAGAAGGAAAATGATTCCCCCGGCAAATAAAACAATTCCAAGAATGTCGAGCTGCTGAATAATGGCTTTGATTCCTGCCCCTTTTTTCTGATCTTTCGGGAAC
>NZ_JBSIOT010000936.1:0-686 GCF_053613335.1 Bacillus sp. LR--39
CCCGCAATTGTCTCTTTATCAAGCGGGGGGTGTTGTTTTTCCCAGTCAAAAATGAGCGCGATATAAAGCTTCAGCATCACAAAGGCTGTCAGTTCAGGGTCGCACTGCTTGATTGCGCCGCTTTTGATCCCGTCTTCAATCTTACTTTTGATATAAGACAGTATGGCTCGCTCCATTTTCTGGATCACTTCCTGAACTGCCATTGTACCAATCTCGGCATTCTCTTGGAAAATTTTAATCGTCAGCTGATGTGTTTTCCTGAACTCCAGAATGGCAAACAGCGCTCTGTGCACATTTTCATGGAACGGAAGGTTCGGCTCCATCGCTTCATCCGCTTTTTGCTTCATTTCCTTTAATAAAGTAGTGAAAATCTCGTCAAACAGCTCTTCTTTGTTTTTGAAAAAAGTATAAATGGTTCCCTTCCCCACGTTCGCAAGTTTTGCGACAAGATCCATTGTCGTCGCTTTATACCCGAACTGCGTGAAAGACTTTGTAGCCGCCTCCAAAATGAGCTTTTTTCGATCTATTGACATTGTATTCACCTCGAAACTGACCGTTTGAACATTTTAGTCATTAAGTACATATGCAAATGTATCATAACCTGCTGTTCAATTCAATCATTTTTTTACACAATATTGCCATTGCACATCAAAAAAACCTCCGCCATAAAGCGGAGGTTTTAGCTG
>NZ_JBSIOT010000937.1:0-686 GCF_053613335.1 Bacillus sp. LR--39
TCATTTACTCGTATTGCATCACGGCATGGAGTCGATTAAACGTTTTGAGGTGTGGGCAGGGCCTTTAGTGTATCTGGTATTTGGCGGCATGGTATGGTGGGCCGTTGATATTGCCGGAGGATTGGGCCCGATATACTCTCAACCAGGAAAGTTTCATACGTTTTCAGAAACATTCTGGCCGTTTGCTGCCGGAGTTACTGGCATCATCGGCATCTGGGCGACATTGATCTTAAATATACCTGATTTTACACGGTTTGCTGAAACACAAAAAGAGCAAATCAAAGGACAATTTTACGGTTTGCCGGGAACGTTTGCGCTGTTCGCATTCGCAAGTATTACGGTGACCTCCGGCTCGCAGGTCGCGTTCGGAGAGCCGATTTGGGATGTTGTCGATATTTTGGCGCGGTTTGATAACCCTTATGTCATCGTCTTGTCCGTGATCACGCTCTGCATCGCCACGATCTCTGTAAATGTCGCGGCGAACATCGTATCGCCCGCTTATGATATAGCGAATGCCCTGCCGAAGTATATCAATTTCAAACGTGGCAGCTTTATCACAGCGTTGCTCGCTTTATTTACGGTTCCATGGAAGCTGATGGAGAGCGCAACAAGCGTGTATGCGTTTCTTGGCTTAATAGGCGGCATGCTTGGACCGGTGGCAGGCGTGATGATGGCCGACTATTTTA
>NZ_JBSIOT010000938.1:0-686 GCF_053613335.1 Bacillus sp. LR--39
TTCAAAATATTGTTTTAAGGGTAAACCAAATATATACGAAAGTAGCGGAGGAACTAAATATGGTCATAGCGGAAGCAAAAAAATTGTTCATTGTCATCATCGGCGCCTTGTTAAATGCCATCGGATTGAATCTGTTTCTGATTCCCGCCGATGTTTACGCCAGCGGCTTTACGGGGGTGGCGCAGCTTTTATCGAGCGCGCTTGACCAGTACAGCCCGATTTATTTTTCAACGGGGACGCTATTGTTTATTTTAAACATTCCCGTCGGGATTCTAGGGTGGCTCAAGGTCGGGCGCTCATTTACGGTCTACAGCATTTTGAGCGTGGCCTTGACGACGGTCTTTTTGGGGATGCTCCCTGAGGCGAGCCTGTCAAACGACATTTTGCTGAATGCCGTGTTCGGCGGGGTGATCGCCGCGGTCGGGATCGGCCTGACCCTTAAATACGGGGCTTCAACGGGCGGTTTGGATATTATTGCGATGATCCTGGCAAAGTGGAAAGACAAACCGGTCGGCACCTATTTCTTTATTTTAAACGGTGCGATTATTTTAACAGCAGGATTATTGAACGGATGGGAGAAAGCATTATATACGCTCGTTACACTATATGTGACAACCAGGGTGATTGATGCCATCCACACCCGCCACGCCAAGCTCACCGTTATGATTGTCACAAAGAAAGCGGAG
>NZ_JBSIOT010000939.1:0-685 GCF_053613335.1 Bacillus sp. LR--39
CGAGTCTACCGTCACCCCGGGAAAAATCCGCGACATGATGGCGATTGCTTTTTCCCACAGCTTTATTGTGCTGAGCTTTTTTAATGTCATGAAGCTGTATGAAACGCAATCGCGGGAAAAGCAGATCCGCGAACAAAATGAGCACATGCTGATGATCGTTTCAAACTTATATGAAGAAACCGTTCATTTGAAAAAGACGTTGAAGAATACTGAAGAGATTACAAACGAGTCCTATCAGCTGTACAGGCTCTTAAATAGACAGAGCGATAACAATTCCTCCGTCCGGCAGATCAGCCAGAAAGTGCTGCGCCTCGCCGGTGAAATCCATGAGGTCAAAAAAGACAATCAGCGCATTTTCGCCGGACTTTCAAAATTAATTTCCAAAGAAAGCTTCAGAGACTACATGGCTGCAGAGGATCTGGTCCGGCTTGTGACCGGCATAAATCGAAAGTATGCTGAATCGCTCGAAAAAGACATTGACTTTCATTATTCGATAGACGGAGAACATCCGAAATACCATGTGTATACCGTATTATCCGTAATTAATAATATTATGGCGAACGCGGTGGAAGCGATTCAAAAGCAGGGCTCCATCAGACTCAGCCTCTATAGGCGCGGCGATGACATGCTGGAATGCCGCGTGGAAGATGACGGACCGGGCATTCCCGAGAAAGTCGGAGATGTG
>NZ_JBSIOT010000940.1:0-685 GCF_053613335.1 Bacillus sp. LR--39
AAACCATCCCGACAAAAGACAGGAGAGAAGGGCTTCAGGCCTTTCAAGAAAAAAGACGGGCCGTATACAAGGGAATATAAAAGGGGGGCAATGCTCATGGATTATGAAAAGGAACGAACAGAACGGGCTGAACGGATTCGAAAAGGCGGAGCGGAAAAGTATCATCAAAGCAATCGGGAAAAAGGCAAGCTCTTTGTCAGAGAGCGGCTTTCCCTTCTCTTTGACGATGACATTGAGCTAGAAGACGCTTTTTTTGCGGAATGTATGTCAGACGGGCTTCCCGCTGACGGAGTTGTAACCGCTATCGGCAAAATCGGCGGCCAAACCGTTTGCGTCATGGCGAATGATTCAACAGTGAAAGCGGGGTCATGGGGAGCAAAAACAGTTGAAAAAATCATCAGAATTCAAGAAACCGCCGAAAAATTAAACTGTCCGCTCATTTATTTAGTCGATTCGGCAGGCGCCCGAATTACCGACCAAATCAATGTCTTTCCAGGGAGACGCGGTGCAGGAAGAATTTTTTACAATCAAGTCAAATTATCGGGACGCATTCCGCAAATCTGTCTGCTTTTCGGACCATCTGCAGCAGGTGGCGCTTATATTCCGGCCTTCTGTGATATCGTCGTTATGGTAGACGGTAACGCCTCCATGTATTTAGGCTCGCCAAGGATGGCGGAAATGGTTA
>NZ_JBSIOT010000941.1:0-685 GCF_053613335.1 Bacillus sp. LR--39
TTCCATGTGGATTCCACTTTTTCATAGCTGAAGCGCAGATCCTGGCCAGGAGAGCTTCCAGTCGCAAGGAAATAACGCAGAGAATCGGCTCCGTACTTGTCAATCACATCCATCGGGTCGACACCGTTGCCAAGAGATTTACTCATTTTCCGGCCTTGCTCGTCACGGATTAAGCCGTGGATTAAAACATCTTTGAACGGGCGCTCGCCTGTAAATTCAATGCCTTGGAAAATCATGCGTGATACCCAGAAGAAAATGATATCGTACCCTGTCACGAGAACATCTGTCGGATAGTAGCGTTTAAAGTCTTCAGCCGTTACATCAGGCCAGCCCATTGTGGAGAAAGTCCATAGCGCAGAACTGAACCATGTATCCAGTACGTCTGTATCCTGTTCCCAATTTTCGCTGTCTTCCGGCGCTTCAAGCCCGACATATAGCTCGCCTGTTTCTTTATGATACCAGGCAGGAATACGATGGCCCCACCACAATTGACGGGAGATACACCAGTCGCGGATGTTTTCCATCCAGTGTAAATACGTTTTTTCGAAACGGTCAGGCACAAAGTTGACCTTTTCTTCTTTCTTTTGCAGCTCAATCGCTGCATCAGCAAGCGGCTGCATGCGCACAAACCATTGTGTAGAAAGATAAGGCTCCACAACAGCCCCGCTTCGTTCACTATGGCCGA
>NZ_JBSIOT010000942.1:0-685 GCF_053613335.1 Bacillus sp. LR--39
GCTCCGCCGATGCGTTCGACAGATGACACACCAAGCTTTTTGATCTCGCTTACGACACCGTTTTGAACGCTGACGGTTCCGCCGATTACGATCACTTTGCTAGGTTTTAATTGACTGATTCGGTTTTTAGTGGCCGTTGGCAGTTTAGACGCTTCCGTTAATAGAACAGGCGCGTTGTTTCGATAGGCAAATGGAGTCGCTGAAAGGACGTCTGCATATGCCTTTCCATTTGCAACAATCACAGTGCTTGCACTTGTCCACCCCTGCTTGGAAACGTTCACCGCAACCTCATATCGGTTTGCACCGTCTAATCTTGTGACAGAGTTGGCCGCAAATACATTAGGCACAAACAAAAAGAACCCTAACAACAACATAGGTACAGCTTTAAGAAAAACCCTCAAAAAAATAACCTCCAAAAATGTAAATGTTATGTTTTCCCCTGAACATGAACAGAGGAGGCACTGCTGCCTCCTGTTCAAACTCTATTAATAGCTTGATAGAGTCGTATTTGGATAGTAGAAACTTAAAATCTTCTTGTAATCGTGCCCGGCAGCAGCTCTGGCATTTGCTCCGTACTGACTCATGCCGATGCCGTGTCCGAATCCTTTACCGCTGAGAGTAAAAGCGTTCGTATTGCTGGATACAGAAGCATACGTGCTCTTCATATTCATGCCGCCCAGCATCG
>NZ_JBSIOT010000943.1:0-685 GCF_053613335.1 Bacillus sp. LR--39
AAACGACTCCGGGAGCAATCGGAAACACAGGGAGCTGAAAACAATGAGTGAGATCGCAAGGGACGTTCATGTGAAACAGGTTAAGCCAAAAAAGCAGTCCTCACTTTGGTGGATGTACATTCCTGCTTTGCTCTCCGTTCTGGTCTTTATGATTTACCCGTTTGTGAAAGGCACATTGATTACCTTTACAAACTGGAACGGCTTTTCACAAGTCTACCAATGGGTTGGATTCGCGCAATATGAAAGGCTGTTTTCTGATCCTGACACTTGGCATATCTTAAAAAACACTCTGCTTTATGGGCTTGGCAGCACTTTTTTTCAAAATGTGGTCGGGCTTCTGTACGCTCTGCTCTTAAATCAAAGCATTACAATGAAAGCGGTAACAAGAACAATTGTGTATTTGCCGGTGATGATCAGCCCGCTCATTATGGGCTACATTTGGTACTTTTTCTTCTCCTATGACGGAGGCGCGCTCAACGATTTGCTCGGGGTCTTCGGCATCAGCCCTATTAATGCGCTCGCCAGTCCATCACTCAATCCATGGATCATTGTCATGATTAACACCTATCAATATGTCGGGATCGCTATGGTTGTCTACTTAGCCGGTCTGCAAAGCATTCCGAAAGACTACTATGAAGCGGCGCAAATGGATGGCGCGAAACAAGGCCAGCAGTTTTTTACCATC
>NZ_JBSIOT010000944.1:0-684 GCF_053613335.1 Bacillus sp. LR--39
TGCTAAAAGGTCGCTGTACTCTGTTTTTGAAAAGAAGCGCTTGGCGATCTCAAGGCTGATCGGTTTCGTTTTTTCGATATCTATGCCGATCGGCTGTGAATCAAACGCACCAATGACCCAGCGGCCGGAGTGAGAAATGTTGAAATGAGCGTCGGGAAGATCAGGGATGCACGGCTTCCCGTATTCCTGCGTGCTGAAGCGGATATCGGATTTGTCCAACTGATACTGCCTGCTTATGACTGAGCGAACGAGCACATCTCCCAGCAGGGTGCGGTGAGCATCTTCTTTATGATAAAATCTCCGGCATTTCTCCCGTTTTTCAGGTGATATGAAAGACATGAACCGTTCATTTTCTTCCTGTGAAAGCGGGCGGTCCATATAAATTCCGTAAATCTTCATTCTAGATCCTCCGTCTGCAAAAGATTGTCAAAACCATCCTATCATACTTCCACAAGACTCATATAGAGGAGAAAATAAAAAAACAAAGCCAAGGCGGCTTTGTTTTAGTGTACAGGCGGAGATGCTTTCACAGCGGCTGTCCGCCTTGCCACAGCATAATTCAGCAACTGGATTGACTGCGGCAATGAAAAACGCAGAATGAGTCCGGTGAGGATGGCGGTCAAAACGGTGCCAAAACCGATCGGCCCACCCATGCCCCATGCCGCAAACAAAATGGTTATTTCC
>NZ_JBSIOT010000945.1:0-684 GCF_053613335.1 Bacillus sp. LR--39
TGTCGCAAATGTGTTTTGGGGTCTTCTGACCTTTCTTCCCTTTTGTCTCAAGCCTTCAAATGCCTGAGGAGACGTCACCTCATGAATGAGGTGCAAATCAATATAGAGAAGATCCGGCTTTCCCTCACCATGTTTTACAATATGCTGATCCCAAATCTTTTCGATGATTGTTCGAGGCATCATCTTTTATTTCCTCCCTCTACCTAGAGCTAAGACCGCTTAACGTAAGCTGTCACACATTAGAAATTGTATTTTCACTCATGATTGCTGCCTTAACTTCCTCTGTAATGGCCTGAGTGCTGCTGAACTCTTCACCCCGTGCCAAGTCTCTTGTTCTTTTTCCGGAAGCCAAGACTTTGTTTACCGCATCTTCTACAGCTTTCGCTTCCTCTTCAAGCCCGAAAGATGTTCTCAAAAGCATTGCCGCTGACAATATGGCTGCGAACGGATTTGCCATCCCTTTACCAGCAATATCAGGCGCGGAGCCATGAACAGGTTCAAACAGATGAAGACCAGAGCTTGATAGGCTGGCTGACGGGAGCATACCGAGCGAGCCTGTAAGCATGGACGCTTCATCGCTTAAAATATCACCGAACATATTTTCAGTCACCACGACATCAAATTGATTCGGTGCATAAATTAGCTGCATGGCCGCGTTATCCACAAGCATGTGCTCAAGCTTCA
>NZ_JBSIOT010000946.1:0-684 GCF_053613335.1 Bacillus sp. LR--39
AACTTTAAAACGACGGCGCAGGAGCGGGTATCACTCGGTGAACGGGGAACAGTCGCACTTCCGGTCGCATCAAGCTGGGGCGAAGCGAAAACGTTCGTCTCCATTTCCAGCGTTGAAGACCTGAACAAAAAAGTGGGTCTCAGCATTGATGACCCGTCTTTATTGCTGCTGCGTGAAGCGAAGAAAAATGCGAAAACGGTATTGATGTACCGTCTAACCGAAGGTGTCCGAGCGTCTGCTGATATTGCTGAAGGCGTCAAAGCAACTGCAGTATATGGCGGAACAAAAGGAAATGACATTATCATCCGCATCAATCAAAATGTGCTGGATGCTAATTCTTTCGATGTGACAACATATATGGACGAATCAGAGGTTGATAAACAGACTGTCAAAAAGGCTGAAGAATTAACAGCTAACGGCTATGTCACTTTTACCGGAACAGGCGATCTTTCTTCAACGATTCCTCTCACTGGATCAGAAGGAGACACTGCAGCTGAGACGCTGAATGCATCCGCGGGAATCCGTTTATCTGGCGGTACGGATAAAGCCCCTGTCAACTCTGACTATACAGATTTCTTAGCCGCGGCTGAAACGGAGAGCTTTGATGTGATTGCACTTTTTGTCCTTGGCCGTCGCGAAGGCGTTTAATGAAAGCAGCAAACGTCGCCTTCAACTGGTCACCTT
>NZ_JBSIOT010000947.1:0-684 GCF_053613335.1 Bacillus sp. LR--39
ATACAGATAATAAAATGGTTAAAGCCGCAGCAAGAGAATATTGACTGGACTGCATTGTCAATTTATAAATCCATGAAACGAGGATATCTGTCCCGCCGGCTGTTGATCCGGTTACAGCCGGACCTCCACCATTGAATAGATAGATAATATTAAAGTTATTAAAATTAAACGTAAACTGGGTAATGATAATCGGAGCCATTGCAATGAACACCATTGGAAGCGTGATGTATCTCAACTTTGAAAAGACAGAAGCGCCATCAATCGTAGCTGCTTCATACAGATCGTCCGGGATGGATTGCAATACGCCTGTTGAGACGAGAAAGATGTACGGAAATCCAAGCCAGCCCTGCATGAGAATCAACGCAAGCCTCGACCAATTGGCATCTGTCATCCACGGAAGCGGATCTATCCCGAAGAAAGCCAAGATGTCGTGATTCATCGCACCGAAGCTATCATTAAACAGTCCCGCAAAAATTAAAATCGTCACAAAACCGGGAACGGCCCATGGCAAAATCAGAATCGTCCGAAAAAAACGTTTAAACCGAAGGTCTTTCTGGTTAACAATGATCGCGAGAAAAATCCCCAATGTGACTTGCAGTGTGGATGCAGCAAGTGTCCAAACCACCGTCCAAGCCAGTACATCAAAAAAAGTCGACCTCCAAATATCAACTGTGAAAATATTTG
>NZ_JBSIOT010000948.1:0-684 GCF_053613335.1 Bacillus sp. LR--39
TATCAGTAAAAGCGAAGTTGCGGCCGCTGTGGAAAAACTGGCTGGAAAAAATAACACGGGAATGGTGAGATGACAATGAAAAGTAAAATTTCTGCTTTATTTATTCTGTCTCTTGCAGCGGTGCTCCTCCTTTCGGGATGCGGCGGAAACGGAAGTCAGGAAAGCAAACAATCAGATACAGTCGTTATCGGCGTCTATGGGGGCGATTGGGAAAAACATATCAAGCCGAGCCTCGAATCTTTTGAAAAAGAAACAGGACTGAAGGTCAAAGTTGTCGCAGGGACAGACTCTGAGTGGTTCACAAAACTCAAGGCATCGAATGGCAGAAATGCTCCCTATGATCTCTTAATTCTGCAGCCGGACACGATTCACAGAGCGCAGTCGGCGGGATTGCTGGCACCGATCGATCAGGAAAAGGTTCCGAATGTCCGCGATCTGTACCACTCTGTTCAGAAACGCTTCACCGATGATGGAAAGCAGTATGCGGCCGGTTTCAGTATGGGACAGCTTGGAATTGTCTACCGAAAGGATCTTGTACCACAGGAGCCTAAGCGCTGGACGGATCTTTGGAACAGCAGCTATAAAGGTCATGTCGCCATATCATCGCCGGCTTATTCGGCGGGGCTTCAGTTTTTTGTAGGATTAATCAATGCCCAGGGCGGCCTGGAGTCAAACGGGAAAGAC
>NZ_JBSIOT010000949.1:0-683 GCF_053613335.1 Bacillus sp. LR--39
TTACACGTTTGCTTTCTCTTCTTGAAATTGAAAGTAGTGTTTCGCATTGTCATAGCAAATCCCCTGAACGATGCTTCCCAGAAGCTCCATATCGCGCGGCACTTCGCCGTTTTCCACCCATTCTCCAATCAAATTGCAGACGATCCGCCTGAAATATTCGTGGCGCGTATACGAAAGAAAGCTTCTGGAATCGGTGAGCATGCCGATAAAACGGCTGAAAAGGCCAACATTTGATAACGCTTTCATTTGGTCGAGCATCCCGTCTTTAGTATCGTTAAACCACCAGGCTGTGCCGAATTGTATTTTTCCCGGGGTAATACCGTCCTGAAAACTGTTGATCATGCTGGCGATGACATAGTTATCGTTTGGATTCAGTGAATATAAAATCGTGTTCGGCAGCTGGTTCTTCATCTCAACTGAGTTCAGAAGCTTGTATAAAGGCTTAGCAATTTCTTCATCGTTCATAGAATCATAGCCTGTATCAGGTCCGAGCCTTTTCATCATTTTTGTATTCGTGTTTCTTAAAGCGTTGATATGAAACTGCATCGCCCAATCGAGCTCCGCATACAAACCGCAAAGAAACTGAAGCGTATATGTCTTAAATTTCTTCTCAGCTTCCTCAGAAACCTCTGTTCCTTGTAATCTGTCAGAAAAAATCCGTCCAGCTTCTTCTTTTGTTGTTT
>NZ_JBSIOT010000950.1:0-683 GCF_053613335.1 Bacillus sp. LR--39
CCGTATACGTTTTTTTCTTGAAATGTTTTTAAATCAGCTTGAATCCCAGCACCGCCGCTGGAATCTGAGCCGGCAATGGTGAGTGCTTTATGCATAGACATGTCTTGAACCTCCATCGTGTTTTGTCTTTCATTATAGTTAGATTTTCTCTGTATCACAATATAGAAGATCTATAGGAATCATTTGACAATCTCAAGGTGCTTTCGTAAAATGCTACATAAGAAAACTAGGTAGGGGTTTTGAGATGTTAAATCGTGAGCTGGTTAAGGGAAGCACGGTTATATTGGTATTGACGCTTCTGAACGAGCGGCCGATGTACGGCTATGAGCTTGTAAAAGAAATGGGAAGCCGCAGCGGAAACGAACTGCAGATGAAAGAAGGGACCTTGTATCCTTCTCTTCACAAGCTTGAACGCCAAGGATATATTTCTTCCTACTGGGAGAAGCAGGAGAAAGGACCGGACCGCAAATATTACAGGATTACAGACGAAGGCAAAGAAGTGCTGGCGGAACGCACGAAGGAATGGAGCGTATTTTCAGCCATGATGGACCGAATACTGAAGTGGAGCGGACAAAATGGATAAAGAAACATATGTATCCGAAATCAAAAGCGGGCTTAAAGGGCTTCCTGAAGACGAGGCAATGATAGAAGAGATTGAGAGCCATATTGAACACCATCTGTTT
>NZ_JBSIOT010000951.1:0-683 GCF_053613335.1 Bacillus sp. LR--39
GTATCCTCATTCTCAAACCAGCGTTCAAGAATTTTCAGCTCTGACTCCTTCACTGCTTGAAACCTGTCTATTGAAACCACCTTCCCACCCCCTGCGCGAAACTTTTTCTATTATTTTACAACAAAAAAGGGCTTTTCGCCCTTCTTTTTATTTCGTCTTCAGTTTTCCGCCTGCATACACAGCTTCACTCAGCTCAACACCAAGCTTCTTCGCCATTTTTTTCAGCTTAGATTCCTCCAATTTTGTCACAAGGCTCAGCACGTTGCCTTCTTTTCCGGCCCGGCCTGTTCGTCCTGATCTGTGGACATAGCCATCTTCATCTGGAATATCAGCATGAATCACGTATGGCAGGTTTTCAATGTCTAAACCGCGTGCTGCAATGTCAGTCGCCAATAAAAGAGGAAACTCTCCGTTTTCGAATGCGGCAATGATTTTCGCCCGCTCCATTTTTTTCGCTTCGCTGTGCAAAACGCCGAGTTCAACGTGGTGATATGCCAGCTTTTCCGCATATACACTCAGGTTGCCGATGTCTCTCACAAATACGAGTGCCTGCATGCCTTCAAGCCTTGACAGCTTTTGCAGCAGCTTCACTTTGTCGCGCTGGTCGCAAATCAGGTATTGATGTTTCACTTTCCCTGCCTCCGCCTTGCTTCGCTGTACCTTCAACACCTCAGGCTCTTGCG
>NZ_JBSIOT010000952.1:0-682 GCF_053613335.1 Bacillus sp. LR--39
GCATCTTTTTCTCGGCACGAACAAACTTGTAAAGACGGCAAAGGAATTCGGCATTACCGCCCATCTTCAAGCACTGCCGTCTCTGGCACTCGGCACCGAACCCGTACGTCCGATTGAGATGGTCAACGCCTATGCCATGCTCGCAAATGGCGGAAAGAAAATCGAACCGACTTTTATTTCAAGAGTAACGGACGCAGCCGGCCACGTGCTGTACGAAAACCCGAATCAGCATAAACAGGTGCTTGATGAAAAAGCCGCTTTTGTCACAGCGAGTATGATGACAGGCATGTTTGATACCGATTTAAATGGATATACGTCGGTTACGGGGCGAACGATAGCCAACCGCCTGACAAGAACGTATGCCGGAAAATCAGGAACCACCAGCGCAGACAGCTGGATGATTGGCTTCAATCCGAAGCTGGCCGCCGGTGTTTGGACCGGCTATGACAAAAACAGCACCATCGACTCGGTCGAAGAAAAAAGCTATGCTAAAACCATTTGGGCGGACTTCATGGAGGACGCGCTCAAAGGCGAACCGGAAACCGCGTTCAAGCCGCCAAAAGGCGTAACCGGTGTGTACATTGATCCGGAAACAGGCTACTCATCAGGTCCCGGCTGCGCCGCTAAGCATTACACATATTTTGTGAAAGGCACAGAACCAGCAAACGTGTGCTACGGGGCA
>NZ_JBSIOT010000953.1:0-682 GCF_053613335.1 Bacillus sp. LR--39
AAAGTATATGCAAAAAATAAAAAATTAAGAAAATATACCCAAATCCTAATGCGAGGATCTTGGATATATTTCCCGAGAAATTTTTTATTTAACAGCCATAATACATAGACAGGAATCACGCCTGATAACAGAAAGATCCCTGAAATGCTGGTCTTTCAGCAGTTGAATATACGTTTTCTCTTTTTCACCGGTATTTGTGTCAATACTGATATAAAACCGGCCGTCAATTTGAAGCACCCTGTAAATTTCTCTTAATGCAAGCCTAATATTGGTGCAGCTTTGAACCGTATGTAAAGAAAAGACTTTATTAAAGGTACGGTCATCAAAGGGAATGTCCTCTGGATAGCCATGAAAAACCTCCCCGTTCCCCATGTTCTTTCGATTCGCACGTGATATCTGTCTTACCTTTCGTTTTGAAGGATCAATGCTTTTTAGGCTACCCTTTTTTAGTTTCTTGGTTATGCTTTTAAAGACAGTGCCGTTTCCGATTCCAATTTCTAAAATTCTGTCATTTTCTTGTATATCTATAGAGTCAATCATCATATGCTCAATTGTTTTGGTTAGCTTATATTTCCGAGAAAATAATTTCCGAAAATCCGATCGTTTATAGAGTCTATTTTCTAGCATTTTAAACACCTGCTTTTGGTTTCCTATGTTTATTTATTATATTCAAAAAATAAAC
>NZ_JBSIOT010000954.1:0-681 GCF_053613335.1 Bacillus sp. LR--39
GCTGATATAGACGGCGCGAATACAATGAAAAAATTTCTGCACATCACGCTCCCGTTTCTCAAGCCTGTAACCGTATATGTGCTGACCATCAGCATTATCGGCGGCTTCAGGATGTTTGAGGAAAGCTACGTCCTTTGGCAGAATAATTCCCCGGGTAATATTGGTCTGACGCTTGTCGGATATTTGTATCAGCAGGGGCTTGCCTACAACGAAATGGGGTACGGAGCAGCCATCGGCATCGTGCTTTTGATTGTGATCCTTGTTGTCAGCCTGATTTCATTAAAGCTGTCAGGCTCGTTTAAGGGGGAGGGATAAATGTTGCGGCACAGTCCTCAGTTCAGCGTTTATAGAATTGCGCTAACCCTGTTTTTTATTATGCTGAGCCTATTGTATCTTTTTCCGATTTTCTGTTTGCTTTTAGGATCATTAAAGCCGTCATCTGAGCTTTTGCGTGTGGGGCTCAATCTCGACATTGATCCTAAAGTAATGAGTCTTGATAATTATACATTTCTGTTTAACGGCGGAAGCATTTATTTCAAATGGTTTTTTAACAGTCTTGTACTTGGGCTTTTCACAACCGTGCTCACCCTGTTTTTTTCTTCGATGATCGGGTACGGGCTTGCGGTTTATGATTTTAAGGGCAGAAATATCATCTTTGTTCTTGTGCTGATTATTATGATG
>NZ_JBSIOT010000955.1:0-681 GCF_053613335.1 Bacillus sp. LR--39
AGATGTCGTAACAACGACTGGCTCGATTGGGCTGCTGTTCTTATTTTTCACATTTGTTTATGCCGTGTTAGGCGCAGCTGTCGTCTACGTGCTGCTGTATTATTTCCGCAAGCACCCTGTTGACGAAGATTTAAATACAGCGGAGTCGTAATGGCTCCGCAAACAGGAAACCAAATGGAAGGAAGATCGTACAAATGGAGATTTCAACTGACGCTCTGATCGCCATCTCAATTATCTGGGGCTTTGTGTTTATTTACGCCGTCATGGCGACAATGGATTTTGGAGCGGGATTTTGGTCTATGATCTATTTAAACAAGGAGCATATGAAGGCCACCGATATTGCGAATCGCTTTTTGTCCCCGACTTGGGAGGTCACAAACGTCTTTATTGTGGCCATCGTCGTGGCGCTTTTCAGTTTTTTCCCCGGCGCGACATTTGTGCTCGGCACCGTTTTATTAATTCCCGGAAGCATGATTTTACTGCTTTTAGCGATTCGAAGCGGATTTCTCGTGTTTTCAAATACAGCAAAGGAGCGGAAAACGCTAAGATATATTTCCGTCATCTCCGGCTTTATCATTCCTGCTATTTTAATTTTGGTGCTTCCTGTGACACACGGAGGGTTTATAGAAAAAACGAATGGAATCTATAACTTAAATATGTCTAAAATCTTTTCAAGCCCCA
>NZ_JBSIOT010000956.1:0-680 GCF_053613335.1 Bacillus sp. LR--39
GTAATCAAAGGGCTGCTGTAATAATGCTGTGCTGACGTCGGGCCCGCCTTCTGCCATAGCGACATAATCGGTCGGAAAAACGCTGCTGATGAGTTCCGAAAGTGCAGCAGAAACAGCCGGCGTATATTCTGATGGCTTGAGAACGACCGTGTTCCCCGCCGCAATGGCTCCAATCAACGGAGAAAGCGCCAGCTGCAAGGGATAGTTCCAAGGTGCAATCACCAAAACGGTTCCATACGGCTCAGGAATGATGATGCTTTTGGAGCCTAGATGAGTCAGCGGCGTTTTGACTCGTTTCGGCTTGGACCATTTTCTCAGCCGTTTCATGACAAAGCTGATTTCCTCCAAGACGATTCCGATTTCTGTTGAATATGCTTCTTGCTCGGATTTGTGGAGATCCTGGTAGAGAGCGGCTATGAGATCGGCTTCATGAGTTCTGACGGCTTGTTTCAGCTTTCGCAACATGTTCAGTCTCGATTCAAGCGGTCTCGTATGTCCCGCCGCAAAATAGGCTTTATGCTTGCTGATGATAGAGGGCATGCTGTTCATTCCGTTTCTCCTTTTTGTAAGGTATGGTGATTTATTATGTAAAAAATTTCTTCTGCATGTCAATCGCGCAAGGTTTGTCAGAAAAAATAACAAACTCATATCTGCGTTTACAGCAGGTATTTGATAAAATG
>NZ_JBSIOT010000957.1:0-680 GCF_053613335.1 Bacillus sp. LR--39
CATATCGGATCATCTGGGCCGCATCCTCGACATGAATCCATGACAGCCACTGCCTTCCCGTTCCGATCGTTCCGCCGGCCAGAAACTTATAGGGGAGAACCATAAGCGGTAGAGCACCTCTTTCTCCAAGCATCACGCCAAATCTTGCATAAACCGTCCGGATGCCCATCGCTTCAATATTCTGTCCTTCCTTTTCCCACAGGTGTGCAGTATGGCTGAGAAAATCCTCATCTGACGTTGCAGAATCCTCTGTGAAAGTTTTCTCAAGGCTTGTCCCGTAAATACCCACGGCACTGGCTTGGATCAATGTCTTCGGCTTCTCCTTCTGTTTCTGAATAAGCCGCTGCACTTCACGCGTCGCATTGATACGGCTGGAGAGAATGTGCTGCTTCGTTTTTTCTGTCCAGCGGCCAAAAATCGATTTTCCCGCAAGGTTTATCCAGACATCAATATGAGGAAGTTCCTGCTCCGGGGCGGCTCCTTCCGTCAGCCATTGCACATATGTCATATTTTTTTGTTCAGTTTCTCTTGCGTTTCTTGATAAAATATAAACATGGTGTCCCTGGCGGATAAGAACGCCTGTCAGATGCTGGCCGAGAAAACCGGTTCCGCCCGTCATTGCGATATTCATGAACATCTCTCCTCATCGTTCTAATAAATATACTTTACCTCATTGTAAT
>NZ_JBSIOT010000958.1:0-680 GCF_053613335.1 Bacillus sp. LR--39
TGGTTTTGGATGATGAATTGAGAGAAATCGCTCTTGAAATTGTACGAAATCATGCTCTTGAGAAGGTCGCCATCGGTCTGGATTTTTTCGATGCCAGCATTAACCGTGTAGCCGCCTGGACCATCGGAACGAGAAATATGATCAAAGCTTTATTGTATGCCCTGCTTCTCCCGAACGGATATTTAAAACAATTGCAGGAAGAGGGCCGCTATACAGAAAGGCTGGCCCTGATGGAGGAATTCAAAACATATCCTTTCGGAGCCATCTGGGATTCCTACTGTGAGCAAATGGGCGTTCCGGTAAAAGAGGCATGGCTTCATGACATCAAAGAATATGAGCAACAGGTGCTTTTAAAAAGGAAGGCATCTTCTCCGATTGTCTAATAAAAAATCCGCCGCGGCATTTGCACGCGTGCGGATTTTTTTAAGCTTGATCAGCAGGGTATACAATTCCCATTTGCTTTCTTGCTTCCTCCATAATTTTTGCGGTGGTCAAAGACCGTTCAAATGTATTTTCTTCAGATTCCAGCTTATTCTCTTTTATAAGCGTGACAAATTCTTCTGCTTCATAGAACATCGCCGGTTTAGGATCAGGGATCGCGATGTTTTCAAGGCGGCCGTCCCGGTAGCGGATTTCAACACGTTCAGGCCGGTGAATCGTATCGATTACAATCGTCCCGT
>NZ_JBSIOT010000959.1:0-680 GCF_053613335.1 Bacillus sp. LR--39
TCCTCGCGGTTATCGCCTCAGTCATCTCTGAATCAGGAATCAGCGCTTCTCAAATTGCCGGCATCGGCATCACGAACCAGCGCGAGACGACGGTTGTGTGGGATAAAGATACAGGAAGTCCTGTCTATAATGCAATCGTTTGGCAGTCCAGACAGACGTCCGGCATTTGTGAGGAACTTCGTGAAAAAGGATATAATGATAAATTCAGAGAAAAAACTGGGCTTTTAATCGATCCATACTTCTCCGGCACGAAGGTGAAGTGGATTTTAGACAATGTGGAAGGCGCGAGAGAAAAAGCGGAAAAAGGCGAGCTGCTGTTTGGAACGATTGATACGTGGCTCATTTGGAAAATGTCAGGCGGAAAAGCGCATGTGACCGATTACTCCAATGCCTCAAGAACACTGATGTTTAATATTTACGATTTAAAATGGGACGATGAACTGCTCGACATTCTAGGCGTACCGAAATCCATGCTCCCTGAAGTGAAGCCGTCCTCCCATGTGTATGCGGAGACTGTTGATTATCACTTCTTCGGAAAAAATATCCCGATTGCGGGAGCGGCAGGCGACCAGCAGTCCGCATTGTTCGGCCAGGCATGCTTTGAAGAAGGCATGGGGAAAAACACATACGGCACAGGATGTTTCATACTGATGAATACCAGGGAAAAAGCAATTAAGTCC
>NZ_JBSIOT010000960.1:0-680 GCF_053613335.1 Bacillus sp. LR--39
TTAGTAATTTACGGCTTATTTTCCTTGTGAGCGTAAAAATAAATGTGACTATCTTCACATTTCGATGAGTAGGAGTGAATCGTGTGGCAATTTCTTTAGAAAAAGGTCAACGAATTGATTTAACAAAAGGAAAAGCCGGTCTGTCAAAATTGATGGTCGGTCTCGGCTGGGACCCAGTGTCCTCAGGCGGAGGATTCTTCAGCAAACTGCTTGGCGGAGGCGGTCCGAATATCGACTGTGACGCTTCAGTGCTGATGCTGGAAAACGGAAAATTCACCGAAAAGAAAAATCTGATTTATTTCGGCAACCTGAAAAGCCGCTGCGGCGGTGTACAGCATACAGGCGACAACCTGACGGGTGACGGTGCGGGCGATGACGAGCAAATTATGATAGATTTAGATAAAGTGCCTGGAAACATCGATAAGCTTGTATTTGTAGTGAACATTTACGATTGTGTCAGAAGAAAACAAGATTTCGGCATGATTCAAAATGCGTTTATCCGCGTAGTTGATCAATCTAATCACGAGGAAATGCTCAAGTACAATTTGAGAGACAATTACGCCCGCAGAACAAGCCTGATTACAGCAGAAATCTACCGCAGCAGCAGTGAGTGGAAGTTTGCGGCGGTCGGTGAAGGCACAAACGATACGAGATTAGAAGATATTATCAGCCGATACGTA
>NZ_JBSIOT010000961.1:0-679 GCF_053613335.1 Bacillus sp. LR--39
CAAAAACCTCATTCATTTGTCCGGCTACACGACTGAGCAGGTTCCAATCGAATTCACTGGCATTCGTCCGGGCGAAAAAATGTATGAAGAATTGCTGAACAAAAATGAAGTCCATGCTGAACAAATCTTTCCAAAAATTCACATCGGTAAAGCGGTGGACGGCGATTGGCCGGTGCTGATGCGCTTTATCGAGGATTTTCATGAGCTGCCGGAAGCCGACCTGAGAGCGAGGCTGTTTGCTGCAATCAATACATCAGAAGAAATGACGGCTGCCAGCGTTCATTAGGGGGAGTGAAAATGACGAAAAAGATATTGTTTTGCGCGACTGTTGATTATCATTTTAAGGCCTTTCACCTCCCTTATTTTAAATGGTTCAAGCAAATGGGCTGGGAGGTTCATGTCGCCGCGAACGGACAAACCAAGCTGCCGTATGTGGATGAGAAATTCTCCATCCCGATTCGCAGGTCACCTTTTGACCCTCAGAACCTGGCCGTTTATAGGCAGCTGAAGAAAGTGATTGACACCTATGAATACGACATTGTCCATTGCCATACACCGGTCGGCGGCGTTCTCGCCAGACTGGCGGCGAGGCAGGCACGGCGGCACGGAACAAAGGTGCTGTACACAGCGCACGGATTTCACTTCTGCAAAGGGGCACCGATGAAAAATTGGCTTCTTT
>NZ_JBSIOT010000962.1:0-679 GCF_053613335.1 Bacillus sp. LR--39
GGTTGACCGGCCGGCCGACTCCGCCGTATTGAACGTCCAATTTGATGATCCCGGTTTTTTCTAAGTAATCAAGATATCGTCTGGCTGTCACTCTGGCGATGCCGAGAGCCTTGGCGACCTCTTCAGCAGAAAGGGATGCGGTTTGCTGTTTCAAAAAAGCAGTGACTTCATTCATCGTGAAGTGATTCAACCCTTTCGGCAGATCCTGTACGGCCTGCTGCGGAATATTCAGGATCGCATCGAGCTGTTCCTGGGACAGCGTATCATTCGCTTCGATTTTTTGTTTATATTGCTTGTACTTTTCGAGCGCCTGTCTCATTCGCTCAAGCTTAAACGGCTTTAAGATATAGTCAATCGCTCCGTTTTGCAGCATGAGTGAGATCGTTTCCTTGTCTTTTGCAGCGGAGACGACAATGACATCCACTTCAAGCTTTTGCTTTCTGATCTCCTGCAAGGTCTTGATGCCGTCTTTTTTCGGCATGTACACATCGAGAATGACGAGATCCGGCTGTTCTTCTTTAATCAGCTTCATGCCTTCCTCTCCGTTTCCTGCCGTTGCACAGACAGTAACGCCTTTAACAGTTGTAATGAAATCCTTATTGACCTCTTGAACCATCGGATCGTCTTCAATGAGCAGAACCTTCCATTCTTTACGAGCCATGCTGTGCTTCCTCCCCCT
>NZ_JBSIOT010000963.1:0-679 GCF_053613335.1 Bacillus sp. LR--39
AATAACAACCTGTCCGTCTTCCACTACATAGTCAACATCCTTTTGCATCGCAACGTGAGCTTTTAAGGCCTGGTTGATATGGTGGTTGAGCGCGACATGCTTCACATCAAAGAGGTTATCGATGCCGAACGCTTTTTCCGCCTTCGTCATTCCTTCTTCAGTAAGCTGTACAGCTTTTGTTTTGATATCGTACGTGTAATCCTTCTCCGCTTTTAACGTACGGACAAAAGCATTTGCCTGTACGTACAGCTTAGTGGATTTGGCGGCTTGTCCAGAAATGATAAGCGGTGTTCTCGCTTCATCAATTAAAATAGAGTCAACTTCATCAATTACCGCAAAATGAAGCGGGCGCTGAACCATCTGCTCTTTATAAAGCACCATGTTGTCCCGCAAGTAGTCAAAGCCAAGCTCATTATTCGTAGAATACGTAATATCTGCTGCATAGGCTTCACGCTTCTCGTCTTTTGACAGGCTGTTCAGGTTTAGGCCGACCGTCAGCCCGAGAAACTCAAAGATTTTCCCCATCTCTTCAGCGTCGCGGCTCGCCAGGTATTCGTTGACCGTCACGACGTGAACGCCTTTCCCTGACAGAGCGTTCAAGTAAACGGGCATTGTGGAAGTCAGCGTTTTACCTTCCCCCGTTTTCATTTCGGCGATATTCCCTTCATGAAGGGCGACG
>NZ_JBSIOT010000964.1:0-678 GCF_053613335.1 Bacillus sp. LR--39
GCTGTTTTTTCTTATGCGATGTTTCAGGGCGGCTTTGTCAGCTGGTTTTTGTTTTACGCGTTTCTCCCTTTTGTCTTGTATGCCGGGCTGCTGGCCTTGTATCCGCTCCGTTCTTTTCAGGCTTCACGGCAAATGGATAAAACACAATCGCATGCCGGGGACAGGCTGGGCGTAACGGTTACGCTGAGAAGGAAGCTGCCGTTTCCCCTGATGTATATGGTAATTGAAGATTGCCTGCCAGAAGGAATTGAGTCCTTCAACCGAGACAAAACCGCGGCCAAACGGCTCGTTTTTCCTTGGTTTAAACGGAGCATGACGATGTCCTATGAATTAGCTCGGGTACCGCGCGGAGAGCATCACTTTCATTCTGTCAGGGTGCGAACCGGGGATGTTCTTGGCTTGATTGAAAAAACAGCATTTTTTGAGCTGGATGACACCCTGTTTGTTTATCCATTCTTTCAGCGTTTTTCCTATCAGGTGAATGAGAGGCATCAGGAAGACGGTGTAAGCGGTTCTTCTCCTATTCATCAGCACCATTCCTCAGTCGCAGCAAGTGTGCGGAATTATCAGCCGGGAGACCGGTTTGCTGCGTTAGATTGGAAGACCTCTGCACGGCGGAGCCAGCTGATGACGAAGGAATTTGAGCCTTCTCGCAGCAAAAATCTGTTTCTGCTGATG
>NZ_JBSIOT010000965.1:0-677 GCF_053613335.1 Bacillus sp. LR--39
TGAGGACTGTTTACGCTCTAAGATTACGCCGAATACAAAAGCGGTGTTTGTGGAAACGCCGACAAACCCCCTTATGCAGGAGGCGGACATTGAACATATTGCCCGGATGACAAAGGAGCACGGTCTTCTGCTGATTGTAGATAATACATTTTATACACCGGTCTTGCAGCGGCCGCTTGAGCTGGGAGCTGACATTGTCATTCACAGCGCAACCAAGTATTTAGGCGGGCATAACGATCTGCTTGCTGGACTTGTCGTGGTGAAGGATGAGCGGCTCGGAGAGGAAATGTTTCAGCATCAAAATGCAATCGGCGCCGTCCTGCCGCCATTTGATTCGTGGCTTCTGATGAGAGGAATGAAGACGCTGAGCCTCAGAATGCGTCAGCATCAGGCAAACGCGCAGGAGCTTGCGGCGTTTTTAGAAGAGCAGGAAGAAATTTCGGATGTGCTGTATCCCGGAAAAGGCGGCATGCTGTCCTTCCGTCTGCAAAAAGAAGAATGGGTCAATCCGTTTTTAAAAGCACTGAAGACCATTTGTTTTGCAGAAAGCCTCGGCGGGGTGGAAAGCTTTATTACATACCCTGCGACCCAGACGCACATGGATATTCCTGAAGAGATCCGCATCGCAAACTGGGTGTGCAATCGGTTGCTGCGCTTTTCTGTCGGTATTGAACATG
>NZ_JBSIOT010000966.1:0-677 GCF_053613335.1 Bacillus sp. LR--39
CAAATTTCCTCGAGTGTCCACGACGGCAATCCTCTGATTCCGAACGTCTATGAAGAATTAAAAGAAACCTTTGAATGCGCTGAATCTGATACGTTGTGGGCGCCTGATGTCACCCAGCTTGAGGACGGCAAGTTTTATATGTATTACAACGCCTGCCGCGGGGATTCTCCGAGATCCGCCCTCGGGCTTGCTGTCGCAGACGACATTGAAGGTCCATACAAAAATAAAGGCATTTTTCTGAAGTCGGGAATGGATGGGATCAGCAATGACGGGACGCCTTATGACGCGACAAAGCACCCAAATGTCGTCGATCCCCACACATTCTTTGATCAAAACGGAAAGCTGTGGATGGTGTACGGCTCCTATTCCGGCGGAATTTTTATTTTAGAAATGGACAAGAAAACCGGATTTCCGCTTCCGGGACAGGGATACGGCAAAAAGCTGATCGGCGGCAACCACAGCCGTATTGAAGGCGCATATATTCTCTACCATCCTGAAACACAGTATTACTACCTGTACATGTCCTTCGGGGGGCTTGCCGCTGACGGCGGGTACAACATTCGCGTCGCCCGCTCCAAAAACCCTGACGGCCCTTATTATGATGCAGAAGGCCACGGGATGATTGACGTACGCGGCAAAGAAGGAACGCTTTTTGACGATCGTTCAATCGAACAGTA
>NZ_JBSIOT010000967.1:0-677 GCF_053613335.1 Bacillus sp. LR--39
GGGTTTTCATCATCGCTTTACTGATGAGCGTATAGCCCGCAAAAGAAGCACCCGCTCCAAGCGCCATAAGAACACCACCCACATCAATCCGAACATTGGAACTGTCGGAAAACAGAAGCCAGCAGCCCGCTAAAGCCAGCACGGTCGCAATCCACCAGGAGTTTCGCGGGCGTTTCTTCAATACGGCCCATTCAAGGCTCCCGGCAATGATAGGCGCACTGCCGATGGCAATCACAGTTCCCACCGCAATTCCCGTTTCTTTAACAGCTGTGAAAAACAGCGGCTGGTAACACGCCATACATACAGCGGCTAAACATATGAGCGGCCATGACCAATTTTTCACGTGAAGCTCCCGGCTGATCCAAACCGCAAGCAGCATGGCGCTTCCTCCTATTAATAACCTGAACGCTCCAAATGCCAGCGGTGTGGCGCTTTCTGGAGCCAATGCCTGAACGGTTCCCGTGGTCCCCCAGAAAAAAGCCGCCATCAATACAAAAAGGCTGTAAATATTCCCTTTCATCTGCCTCTCCCCTTTAATATGGATGCTGATGTCATTTTATCGTTTTTCTTTTTGTCGTGGTTATCTGTATGTAAGAAGGATTTATCTGAAAATAAGATTATTGGGGTAAAATGCCGCTTGAGATAAAAAATGCATGCCGGCATATACAGCCGGCATG
>NZ_JBSIOT010000968.1:0-677 GCF_053613335.1 Bacillus sp. LR--39
TAAACCATACAGGTTCTCATAAAATCAATAATGCGCTAGGTCAAGCGCTGCTTGCTAAAAAAATGGGCAAAACGAAAATCATTGCTGAAACCGGTGCCGGCCAGCATGGCGTTGCCGCTGCAACAGTTGCAGCCAAATTCGGCTTTTCCTGTACTGTGTTTATGGGTGAAGAGGATGTTGCCCGCCAGTCTCTGAACGTTTTCCGCATGAAGCTTCTTGGAGCGGAGGTAGTGCCTGTAACAAGCGGAAACGGAACATTGAAGGATGCCACAAATGAGGCGATCCGGTACTGGGTTCAGCATTGTGAGGATCACTTTTATATGATTGGATCAGTTGTCGGCCCGCATCCTTATCCGCAAGTGGTCCGTGAATTTCAAAAAATGATCGGAGAGGAAGCGAAGGATCAGTTGAAACGTATTGAAGGCACTCTGCCTGATAAAGTAGTGGCATGTGTAGGCGGAGGAAGCAATGCGATAGGTATGTTTCAGGCATTTTTAAATGAAGATGTTGAACTGATCGGCGCTGAAGCAGCAGGAAAAGGAATTGATACGCCTCTTCATGCCGCCACTATTTCGAAAGGAACCGTAGGGGTTATTCACGGTTCATTGACTTATCTCATTCAGGATGAGTTCGGACAAATTATTGAGCCCTACTCTATTTCAGCCGGTCTCGACTAT
>NZ_JBSIOT010000969.1:0-677 GCF_053613335.1 Bacillus sp. LR--39
ATTCAGAAAGATTGGCTGAAATGGGCCGATCCTGAATATACCGGCTTTTTTTACGTTTTCAGAAAGGAAGGCAAGACATGAAACAGTATGTTCTTTTCCATCATCCCGACGGAGGGATGCCGGATGTTTGATCTGCTAGATTCTTTATTTTGGCTGAAAATATTTTTCGCGTCGCTTCCGCTTTGTTTGTTCAGCGCACTGCTCGTCCTGAATCGAAAGGTTCCATTGGCATATGTACGGATTCACGCCAAGATCATCGCCCTGCCGCCGCTTGCCGCGCTGGCAGCATTGATAACGGCAAATCCCGGGCAAGCTGGAGCTCCTTGGCGCTTGGATTCGCTGGCTTGGCTGATCGCCTTGTTTGTCTTGACAATCGGCTTCATCGTCCAGCGCTACTCTGTCCGGTATTTGTTCGGCGACCGCTCCTACCGTAAATTTTTTGTACTGCTGACGCTTACAACAGGAGGCGCTTCATGCGCCTGGCTGAACGATGATCTTCGCTGGCTCCTCTTATGCTGGGGTATCACGCTTTTCGGCTTGACCGCGCTAATCGGCTTAAACAGCGCGTGGCAACCGGCCAAAAATGCCGCTTTGTATGCGGGCCGAATCTTTGCACTCAGCTGGCTGGCGATAGCAGCAGCCGCTCTTTGGCTGTCTCTCGCGACAGGACACTGGCA
>NZ_JBSIOT010000970.1:0-676 GCF_053613335.1 Bacillus sp. LR--39
TTAGACCGATGGTTCAGCTAGATGGCGGACGTTTTGCGACTTCTGATTTGAATGACCTTTATCGTCGTGTCATCAACCGTAACAATCGTTTGAAACGCCTTTTGGACCTTGGTGCGCCTAGCATCATCGTTCAAAACGAAAAGCGTATGCTTCAAGAGGCTGTCGATGCCCTAATTGACAACGGCCGCCGCGGACGCCCTGTAACAGGTCCTGGTAACAGACCGTTAAAATCTCTTTCTCACATGCTGAAAGGGAAGCAAGGCCGTTTCCGTCAAAACCTTCTTGGTAAACGTGTCGATTACTCCGGACGTTCTGTAATCGTTGTTGGTCCTCATTTGAAAATGTACCAATGCGGATTACCGAAGGAAATGGCGCTTGAACTTTTCAAACCTTTCGTTATGAAAGAACTTGTTGAAAAAGGTCTTGCTCATAACATTAAGAGTGCGAAACGCAAAATTGAGCGCGTGCAGCCTGAAGTTTGGGATGTACTAGAATCAGTTATTAAGGAGCACCCGGTACTGCTGAATCGTGCCCCTACACTTCACAGATTAGGTATCCAGGCGTTTGAACCAACGCTTGTTGAAGGACGCGCAATCCGTCTTCACCCGCTCGTATGTACAGCTTACAACGCTGACTTTGACGGTGACCAAATGGCGGTTCACGTACCATTATCTGC
>NZ_JBSIOT010000971.1:0-675 GCF_053613335.1 Bacillus sp. LR--39
GACATTTGAGGTTGGTGTTCACGGCCTCCACCCAGATCTCATCAAGATCCTCGGCCGCTTAAAGTTCCGTACAAGCTACGGTCAAAATGTGCTTAAGCATTCCATGGAAGTCGCATTCTTGGCCGGTCTAATGGCATCGGAGCTTGGTGAAGACGCAAAGCTTGCTAAACGTGCGGGTCTTCTTCACGACATCGGGAAAGCAATTGACCATGAAGTAGAAGGAAGCCACGTTGAAATCGGGGTAGAGCTTGCGACCAAATATAAAGAGCACCCAGTCGTGATTAACAGTATTGCATCACACCACGGGGATGAGGAGCCGACTTCCATTATCGCTGTGCTGGTAGCTGCAGCAGATGCGCTTTCCGCTGCAAGACCTGGCGCAAGAAGTGAGACGCTCGAGAATTATATTCGAAGACTTGAAAAACTCGAAGAAATTTCTGAGTCCTACGAAGGTGTTGAAAAATCATTTGCCATTCAGGCTGGACGCGAAGTGCGTATTATGGTGAAGCCGGATTCAATTAATGATCTTGAGGCTCATCGACTGGCGCGAGATATCCGCAAGCGAATTGAGGACGAGCTCGATTATCCAGGTCATATTAAGGTGACAGTAATCAGAGAGACTCGAGCCGTAGAGTATGCAAAATAAAGTGATGCGCTAAGCATCACTTTATTTTG
>NZ_JBSIOT010000972.1:0-675 GCF_053613335.1 Bacillus sp. LR--39
GGCATCTCACTGCTGACAGGGGTTGGTATCATGTTTGTTCCTGAAACTGCGTTAAAGGGATTGCATCCGGTATTTATTTCTCTTTTAAGCAACGGGCTCGTATTAGGGACGCTTGCTGCAATAGCGGCTGACCAGTTCCAGCTTTGGCGCAGGAGAAAATCCGACAATCTCGTGTCAACGGAGAACAAACATTGAATTTTGGTGCAGGTGCGATAAGATAAATGATATGAGTTTAACGAAAAGGCGGGAGAGATAGATGAAAGTTTTTATCATATTAGGGGCCATTAACGCCCTGCTTGCCGTGGGACTCGGAGCATTCGGCGCTCACGGATTAGAAGGGAAAATACCTGATAAATATCTTCAGGTTTGGCACACAGGCGTGCAGTATCATATGTATCACGCCCTTGGGTTATTCGTTGTCGCGTTTCTGGCTGATAAATTATCCGGCATAGGCAGTGTCACGACAGCCGGATGGCTGATGTTTGCGGGAATTGTGCTGTTTTCCGGAAGCTTATATATTCTAAGTGTGACGCAAATCTCCATTCTTGGAGCGATCACCCCGCTCGGCGGTGTGGCGTTTATTATTTCTTGGATTATGATCGTTGTCGCAGCCGTCAAATATCTATAAACAAAAAAGCCAATCCTCATCATATGAGTGATTGGCTTTTTTCTTAT
>NZ_JBSIOT010000973.1:0-674 GCF_053613335.1 Bacillus sp. LR--39
AAAGTATTTGTCGAAGTGTCTCCGGCTCCGGACATTTATACGACCGGAAAAGGCACCTTTATGAATGAAATGCTTGAAGCGATCCATGCGGAAAATGCTGCTTCCGCGCAGAAAGGCTGGGCCAAGATAACGGAAGAAGCGATCGTCAAGCTGAATCCCGATGCGATCGTGACGACAAACGGCGAATCCGCTGTCAGCGAAATTAAAAAACGGAGCGGCTGGAGCGGTGTCAAAGCCGTCAAAAATAATGAAGTATACGACGTGGACCCTGACCTCGTGACCCGTCCGGGGCCGCGATTGATCAAAGGGGTCGAAGAGCTTGCTGAACATATTTACCCTGACGTTTTTAAGAAATAACCGTTTTGCGGCATATGCCTTCAGCCTGCTGTTTTTGTCGGCATCCGTTCTTATGGGAATCTCTATCGGATCTTTGGAGATTCCCATTCCTTCTATTATGAAGGTTTTTTTGGAAGAATGGTTTGGCATTCAAGGGTTAAATCCCGATCCGACAGAGGCGAACATCATCATGAAAATCAGGCTCCCGAGGGTGGTTTTGGCCGCTCTTGTCGGCGCGGGTCTGGCTGCCGCGGGAGCCGGGTTTCAGGGGCTCTTGAAAAACCCGCTCGCGGATCCATATACGCTTGGCATTTCGTCTGGCGCGGCCGTCGGTGCCG
>NZ_JBSIOT010000974.1:0-674 GCF_053613335.1 Bacillus sp. LR--39
AAATTGGATGTAAATCAAGTATTGAGTATACTCCGTCAAAATAATGTCTTTTCAGTTCGCGAAGTCAAATACGGTATATTGGAAGCTAATGGGCAAATAAGTTTATTATTAAAATCCAAGTATCAAAAACCAGATCTCAATCTTCCAGAAAGTCCAGTAGACCTCCCAACATCGTTAATTATAGATGGGGAAATTTTATGGGATAATTTACATGAACTCGGATTTGATCAACAGTGGTTAGATAACCAATTAACTACCAATGGATATGATAATGTAAAGCGTATACTTTACGCAGATTGGCGAGAGAGTGAAGGCATACATGTAAGTCCTAAATAAAATTTGTTAGGATAAGAGCACATCAATTTTCTTGGTGAATATAAACTTTAGTCTTCAACAATCAGGCGCTTTAATGAAGTAACTAAAGCCTAATTTTTCACTTATAACACCGAGAAATTAGACTTTTTATATTTTGGTTTCCTTAACGTTGTAAATCCGCATTTTCCTGACGCTACCCCTATAAGGTTCCAGCTCCTGGATATTTGTTGTATGATGGAAACGGGGAAACCCATACAGCAGAAAGGGAGTTTTTTTCATGATTATCCAATTCATTCGTTATAGATAATGACAGGTGTAGACAAACTGCCAGACCTGGCCAATTTTTGAGATAGGCCTAG
>NZ_JBSIOT010000975.1:0-674 GCF_053613335.1 Bacillus sp. LR--39
TGTGACATGATTGCTGCTGGCGAACACGAGCTTTTGAATGCCGAGCTCCGCTGCCGCACGGCACAGATAATAGCTTGCCCTATAGAAAACATCCGTCATTTTTTCAAACTCAGCGATGTCCATAATATCGTATTTGATTTTAACAGCGAGTAAATTCAAGATGGCATCGGTATCTTTTGGAATCTTCTTCAACAGCTCCTCATAATTTGCCGCGTCAGCCTGAATGGAAGAGGCTTTGCCATCGAAATGATCTTTATCAAGCACTGTCACTTCATAGTCTGAAATAAGCCCTTCAGCAAGCAGTCTCCCAATCACACCATTTCCGCCGGCGATCAGCACTTTTTTCACGATGTTCACTCCCCTTTTTTATAGATTGCCCATTTTCGGCGGGGCTGACACTTTTTTGGCACTCATATTCTTAGGCTTATTCAAAAGTCACCGGCAGATCCTCAAGCGCCCGAAATCCAAAAAGCGGCCGATACCGCCATTCAAAATCCGCGAGCTTAAGGCTGGGCATCCGCTGCAGAAGAGTGTTAATCGCAATTTGCGCTTCTAATCGCGCCAGCGAGGACCCTAAACAAACATGATGGCCATGACCGAATGAAAGATGCTGATTAGGACTTCTCGTAATATCGAAGACATCCGGGTTCGTGAAAATGCTTGGGTCTCGATTA
>NZ_JBSIOT010000976.1:0-673 GCF_053613335.1 Bacillus sp. LR--39
CTGCCGCCATTGAAAAATACGGCGAAAAATTCAGGGAGCACCCCGTCGGCACTGGCCCTTACAAATTTGTCGAATGGAAGCCGAACGACCGGATCGTCCTTGAGAAAAATGAAGACTATTGGGATCAAGGCAAACCGAAATTGCAGAAGATCATTTTCAGAGCCATTCCTGAAAACTCAGCCCGCTTAAATGCATTGAAGACGGGCGAAATCGACCTAATGGATGGCGTCAATCCGTCTGATATCGAAAGCATCAAAGCAGACGCCAATCTGAAAATATTTGAAAGGCCTTCAATGAACGTCGGGTATCTCGGAATGACAACGACGAGAAAGCCATTTGACAATAAGCTGGTCCGCCAGGCGCTGAACCATGCTGTCGATAAACAGGCGATTATCGACTCCTTCTACGGAGGTCTCGCTGAATCTGCAAAAAACCCGCTTCCTCCGTCGCTCGAAGGGTACAACGACCAGGTTAAGGAATATCCGTATGATTTAAAAAAGGCAAAAGAACTCTTAAAAACGCATCAGCTTCCCCTTTGCTCACCTTATCCAAGTACGTCGCCCAGTCGTAAGTGACGATTTCCGCTTTGACTCCGATTTTTTCAAAGCTTGATTGAATCACTTCGGCTATTTTCATACCGTCCGGCATATACGGCCGCGGTACCGGCATTGCC
>NZ_JBSIOT010000977.1:0-672 GCF_053613335.1 Bacillus sp. LR--39
CCTTGCATTTGCGGGCAAAACTCTATCTGGCCCCGGAGTGATGCTCGTTAGAAAAAAAGAATAAAGTTTGTCACAGCCTGAATGTCAATCTATTCAGCAAATACCTATCAGTGAATGAAAAGCCATTGATATAGTAAGCAATGAATTGATTCAGTTATTCGAAATGCATGAGACCCTTTAATAAAGAAAGCTGACAAACAGGATCAGTTTGAAATCATTGACAATGAAGCAAATGCCATGAAATAATACTCGTGAGTAACATTACTTGCGAGTATTATTTTTGGGGGTGGTCCTCGTTGAAAAGTAAAAAAGGACGTAAAGGGGAAGAAAGCCGGAAACGGTTACTCAAAGCTGCCGCTAATGAATTTTCGATTCGGGGATTCCATGACGCGAAGGTAAGTGAAATTGTGAAAAATGCTGGGTTCACGCAGCCTTCATTTTACCTGTACTTTCAAAGCAAAGAAGCCATCTTTGCCGAGTTAATAACCGATTTTCACTCTCGAGTCAGAAAGCTGACAGAGTCACTTCTTCTGGAAAACGGATTAAACACGGAGGATGTGTCAAAACGGGTACTGCTAGCTGTAGAGACTGTTTTTCAATTTTTGGATGAGGACAAGGATTTAACCAAGATCGGCTTTTTTCTCAACCCGGAAGCAAAACAAATGAAAAAAG
>NZ_JBSIOT010000978.1:0-672 GCF_053613335.1 Bacillus sp. LR--39
AGACGAAGCGGACCAAAAGATTAAGGAATTTATCCGGCCATTCGACTTAAACGACGCACCGCTCATTCGCGCAGCTTTGCTTCGAATAGAAGCGAAAAAACATTTGCTGCTTTTAGATATGCATCATATCATCGCAGACGGCGTCTCAAGAGGCATTTTTGTAAAAGAATTGGCGCTGCTTTACAAAGGAGAGCAGCTTCCGGAGCCGGCGCTTCATTATAAAGATTTCGCCGTTTGGCAACATGAAGCTGAGCAAAAAGAACGGATGAAGGAGCATGAGGCGTACTGGATGTCAGTTCTTTCAGGCGAGCTGCCAGAGCTTGATCTCCCGCTCGATTACGCCCGTCCGCCTGTGCAAAGCTTTAAAGGAGATACGATCCGTTTCCGTACGGGAAGTGAGACGGCAAAGGCGGTAGAAAAACTGCTTGCGGAAACCGGAACGACCTTGCACATGGTGCTCCATGCTGTTTTCCACGTCTTTTTAAGCAAAATTTCCGGACAGCGGGATATCGTCATCGGCTCCGTTACTGCCGGCCGGACGAATGCTGATGTTCAGGACATGCCGGGAATGTTCGTCAATACACTTGCCCTGAGAATGGAAGCGAAAGAACAGCAAACATTTGCGGAGCTTTTGGAGCAAGCAAAGCAGACGAACCTGTCAGCGCTTGAGCA
>NZ_JBSIOT010000979.1:0-671 GCF_053613335.1 Bacillus sp. LR--39
GGTGGCAATGATCCCTTCTTTAATCGCACGCAGCATCGCATTTCGTTCACGGTAAAGAGATGCAATCTCTTGGGGTTCAAGGCCAAGCGTATCTTTTCTAATGCTTTTGGCAAGAGCGGCGGCACCCGCAAATCCTATGAGCAAAACGAGAACAGCCATGAAGCTCAATTTTCTCACATTCTCTTTAATACGTTGTTCTGTCTCGTTTAACAGAAAATCAACAGACACACTGCCGATGGCCTTGCTGTAACCACTTTGTTCCTGGATAATCGGCGCACTTCCTCTGATCACCATGCGGCCATCGTTTTTTGTTTCAGAGATGTGAGAGCCGCCGAACAAGATCTTTCTGCTTCTTGTCAGCTTCGTTTGACCTCTCTTTTCCGAGGCGACTTTGATCTCTCCCTTTTCGTTGAGGACATAAATAGTATAGGCACCGGTCTGTTCTTTCATTTGTTCAATGACCTCTTGCGCCTCTCCCTTATGCCCGCGCTTCTTTTGAAAGAGCTCTTTTACCGGAGGCATATAAGAAATGGTTTTTGCAGTCTGAACGGCAAGCTGTTCGGACTGTTTTCTTCCTTCTTTTGTTTGCTGAACGGCAAACGTGACTGTCAGCAAGCCGATTACTAAGATAAGCAGTGCTGCAATCAAGCCCATAATTTTTGTTTGCAGAG
>NZ_JBSIOT010000980.1:0-670 GCF_053613335.1 Bacillus sp. LR--39
GAGTCTAGGTTGATGGAGGTGGATAGGTTGATTTTATGGATAAGGGATTGTTGTGTTTTTACAAATTCTTCTCTGTTTAGGTTGAAAGAATGTATTTGTTTAACATGCATCTAAAATCAATCCTACCTCCTGTTAACTAGTGTCTGTTTTTCTTTGTATTCATTTTTACTTTGAAAACTTACAACTCCAGGTTCTGCAAACTTTATTAATAGTTCTAATTAAATGTTTAACTACATTTCATTATTCGTAACTTTGTTTAATATAAATTCTATATTTTTAACTATTTCAATATGGCTATTTGTCTGAAATTCATATATGGGTTGATCCCAATCCTCATTTTGCATCATAACTAGTTGATAAAATCCATTAGCATCCGCATCTGGATACCAACCTAAATCAAGTAAGTAATTTTTACGAGAGTATGTTAATTGCATTAAATCTTGTGAAAAAAACAACCATTTTTCATCGTCTGGTGCTAGGTTTTTCGGATCAATTTCTCTAAAACTGTTTTGATTTATGGTCCATCCTTTTGGAATCCTTAAGGGTTGTAAACTTATTTCTGGCATTTTTTTTATCTTTCTCATAAAAGCCTCCTATTACTTATCAATACCAAGTTGTTTTAAATACTTATCTAATCGACTTCCAGCAATCGGATGACCATGATATTCAC
>NZ_JBSIOT010000981.1:0-670 GCF_053613335.1 Bacillus sp. LR--39
TTACTTCATATCAGGTATTTTGAAAACACCTTATTAATTTTGTATACTATAACAAAAAATAACAATTTTGATAAAAGTTATTTTGGAGGGAATAATTTGACTGGTGTAAGCATTGAGGTAGGTAATACAACATATTCTGATCAAATTAAAGAATGGCGATTATCTAAACGTGATAATGCTAAAATAACTGTTCATATTACATTGAACAGTGGAATGAAGATTAGTGAAGAATTAGATAGGTGTATAATTACCCCTGTTCGAGAATTGGTCATTAACAAGCAAGAACGACTAGTTCTAAAGGGAAATGTAAAAGCAAATATAGAAAGCGTTAAAATATATGGAGATAAGTATGCTGTTTTGATTTTTAGTGGAAATGATCAGAAATATATTTATAAAGAAAAAGATATTGAAAAGATTACTTTAGGTAATGCAAAGTTTAAACAACTTTTGGATTATTTTAGACATGTAGCGGCCGTTAAAGATAAAACAAAAAATGATATCCCACCTATTTTGGAAGGTGAAATTCAGCGTATGCCGTTAAGAATAGAAAGTGCTCTCTATGCTTATTTTTCAAAAGAAAATCGATCGTATAAGGATTCAGAGACACTCCTTTTTCCTTTTGGTTTAAACCTAAGTCAGATTCAGGCAGTTCAGTCTGCTTTTTCTTCTC
>NZ_JBSIOT010000982.1:0-669 GCF_053613335.1 Bacillus sp. LR--39
TACGACAGCCAGCAAACCGTTTTTGTAACACCTGATGAAGACTTGATCATCAAGCTGAAAAAATAATAATGCCAAAAGCCTGAACCTCAAGGGTTCAGGCCTCTTCTTTTTCGGAAAAGCTCGTCGATCTCTTGGACGAGCTCATCATCGATCAAATCATCGATCTGTCCGGCCAGCCTGATCGTGTGGCGCGGGCTGGCTCCGTTTGTTGAGACGGATATGGTTATGTTTCCTCTGTTGATTATTTTTGGAACATATACATTTCCCAGCTCCGCTTCACTCGCAACATTGACGAGCTGCTCAGGAGCTGCCGATGCGGCGAGACGCTTGTTTGCCTCATGGTCATCGGTCGCAAGAATGATCAGAAATGCATTCTTGAAATCACCGGGTTCCGCCTTTTTCTTCTTCCATTAGATGCCGTGTTCGTTAATCAATCCGAGCATCTCTTCTGATGCTTCAGGGCTGATGACGGTCGCGGATGCACCTTCTGCCAGCACCGTTTTCAGCCGCCGCGCCGCAATCTTCCCCCCGCCCGCAATGACTGCGGCTTTGCCTTTCATGTTAATGTGCAGCGGCAGCATCTGATGCTCCTGTAAAATCAAAGCGGCCGGCTTTGTTGATAACCGCTTCCTCTACGCGGTGCAAAAAGGCGTTTTTTACATGGGGGTG
>NZ_JBSIOT010000983.1:0-669 GCF_053613335.1 Bacillus sp. LR--39
AGAAGGTCAATATGGCTGTTTTTCACATCAATTGGCAGCAACCCGAATGCCTGAACAGCATCGGTATGAAAATAAGCTTTGTGTTCCTTTAACAGCTCACCGATTTCTTCGATCGGCTGCACTGTTCCAACTTCATTATTTCCATACATCACTGTCACAAGGATTGTATCATCACGCAGTGCTTCTTTCACCTGTTTTGCACTGACTCTTCCATTTTGGTCAACGTCCAGATACGTTATGTCAAATCCGTCTTCCTCAAGTTTTTCACATGTGTGAAGCACGGCGTGATGCTCAATTTTTGTTGTGATGATATGTCTGCCAAGATCTTTTCTTGCAAGTGCGGTTCCCATGATCGCCAAGTTATCAGCTTCCGTTCCCCCGCTTGTAAAAATGATCTCCTGCTCTGCCGCTCCGATTTCTGCTGCGATCTGCGCTCTTGCTTCATCCACCCATTTTCGAGATTCTCTGCCAAATGAATGAATACTGGAGGGATTACCGAAACTGCCGGAGAAGTGCGGTATCATTTTTTCCAGCACGCGCTCATCCATCGGAGACGTTGCGGCATGATCTAAATAAATCCGTTCCATTATGTTTACACCTCTGATCTAAATATAGAACATATAAGCTTCTTGCTCTCCGTCTGTATAGCTGGCAAGATCCTCTAATGTT
>NZ_JBSIOT010000984.1:0-668 GCF_053613335.1 Bacillus sp. LR--39
TTGTCTTTTTTGTTTTGTTTCATTTCATAAATCTTTTTCGCTGAAACATAAATGTTCCTCCGCTTGGGCACGTTATGAAATGTGCAATATTGAATATGGGAGGAGGATGAACATGGGTATTTAAGCGGGAATCCGCAGGATGAACCGATGCATTACAGTGAGGTATTCGGCTTGTAGATGTGATGGCGGGCAATAAAATGGTCGGCAATTACCAAATGCTATTGAATCATGTCGGTGATGACGACCTGAAGAAGCTGCTTCGTGAGTCTATTGAGAAATGCCAAGATGAAATCAAACAGGTCAGCACGATCCTGAAAGAAAACGGGGTGGCGCTGCCGCCGGCTTCTCCTGAACCGCCGACAGCAGATCTTAACGATATTCCGCCTGGCGCACGGTTTCTCGATCCGGATGTTGCGGCCTCCGCGGCAGCACAAAATGCTGCAGGTCTTGTGACATGCAGCAAAATGATGGGGCAATCGATTCGTGAGGATATTGCCATGATGTTTGGGCAATTTCATATGTCGAAAGTGGCAACCGGCGCAAAATACTTAAGGCTGCTAAAAAACAAAGGCTGGCTCATCCCGCCGCCGCTTCATCTTCAAAAACATCACGAAGTTTAATGGCAAAGGCATATACAGCTGTAAATGCCTTGATTTTATGAAGATGAC
>NZ_JBSIOT010000985.1:0-666 GCF_053613335.1 Bacillus sp. LR--39
GCTACCAGTTTGGCATTGTTATCTTCGCCGCTTGCTTTGATCGCATCAATAAACCGTTCCGGATTTGTTTTATCACCTTCGAGCAGCTGAAGCAGGTCTGCCCGGATCCGGTTGATCACGTCATCGGCAAGCCCGAGCTCTAGCGCGATATCGGCATACCGTCCGACAATCGCCTCAACCAGGCCGGTTGCTTCTTTCGATAATAAGTACTGTTGGGCGCATTCGATTAACAGGTCAGTTACTTTCGTATCCTCGGGATGCCGTTTTCCGGGTGCCGATACGACGACGGCCCTCCTTTCCGGATCGGAAGTGACGATTTGAAATACTTTCTCTAGCTGGGCTCCTGATGCGAGCGAGCTGCCTCCAAATTTAACGACTTTCATTTGTTACATCTCCTAAAGTTTAAATTTTCGAAATAAATTTAATTTTAATTATTGCGCTTTTTACAAGAAGAATCAAGGTTTTTCTTTCAGGAAAGAACAAATGTGTTTTTGAGAAGGACTCATCATAGAGGAATCGCACTTCAACCTTTGTATCTATTAATCTTATTGACTATGTCAGAAAAAATGGTAAGATATATAAAGGCCCTTATTGATAATGATAATCATTAACGTCGGCGGAGGGTTTGCTTTGTTGTGCAAGGAGGCTACTGCAGCATGAAATTAC
>NZ_JBSIOT010000986.1:0-666 GCF_053613335.1 Bacillus sp. LR--39
TTCGTGCTTACGCGCAGACGAACCCGCTTCGTGAGTATCAAATGGAAGGTTTTGCGATGTTTGAGCATATGATTGAATCAATTGAGGACGAGGTCGCAAAATTTGTGATGAAAGCTGAGATTGAAAACAATCTGGAGCGTGAAGAGGTTGTACAAGGCCAAACAACAGCTCATCAGCCGCAAGAAGGCGACGATAACAAAAAAGCAAAGAAAGCACCGGTTCGCAAAGTGGTTGATATCGGCCGAAATGCCCCATGCCACTGCGGAAGCGGGAAAAAATATAAAAATTGCTGCGGCCGTACTGAATAGTTCGCCCCGGCAAGTTTACTGACCGCGGCGCCTGCAGGCGCCTGCGGATCTTTTAATGAGGTGAATGAAATGGAATTATCAGAAATCAGGGCAGAGCTCGAAAATATGGCTTCTCGTTTAGCGGACTTTAGGGGGTCTCTTTGACCTCGAATCAAAGGAGGCCCGCATTGCTGAGCTAGATGAACAAATGGCTGATCCGGAATTCTGGAATGATCAGCAAAAAGCTCAAACGGTTATAAATGAAGCAAACGGTTTAAAGGATTATGTCAATTCGTATAAAAAATTGAATGAATCCCACGAAGAATTGCAAATGACTCATGATCTTTTGAAAGAAGAGCCGGACACTGATCTCCAGCTT
>NZ_JBSIOT010000987.1:0-666 GCF_053613335.1 Bacillus sp. LR--39
ACCGTCTGTCTCCGGAAGAACCTGAGACACCGGGATTGACAATGACTGAAACTTATACGCTTGTTGATGCTTTAGGGGATAAAGAATTGGATTATCTTCATATCTCACTGATGGACGTGAACTCAAAAGCGCGCCGCGGTGCAGATCCGACTCGCACACGCATGGACTTATTGAATGAACGTGTCGGAAACAAAGTGCCGCTGATCGCCGTCGGTTCCATCCATTCCGCTGATGACGCGCTTGCCGTCATCGAAAACGGTATTCCGCTAGTCGCTATGGGACGCGAAATTCTAGTTGACCCTGACTGGACGGTAAAAGTAAAAGAAGGCCGTGAAAAGCAAATCGAAACAGTGATCAAAGGCACAGATAAAGAAAAATATCATTTGCCTGAACCGCTATGGCAAGCAATTGTGAACACGCCAGGCTGGGTGCCTTATAAAGATTAATGTGCAAAGACTGCCGAAACGATTCGGCAGTCTTTTTTCCCTTTATATAAATAGTTTGTGTACACATCTAAACAGCAAAAGAAAGAGCTCCCCACCAACTTCGAAAAGAAAATCCAGGAAAAACCCCTCATGCTTTCTTGCTTTTTTCTTTTTCATTCGTACGTCTCCTTTTTACATGAATACGCCTTACTTACGATTTTGCAGGAGAAAGGTTTCATTT
>NZ_JBSIOT010000988.1:0-666 GCF_053613335.1 Bacillus sp. LR--39
CGCATCCAGCAGAAATTTAAAAAGGCGAAAACGTTAGACAGTAGCAGAGAGATTGCTGACTGGAACAAGGGGAAGATTGAAATGCTTTTAGCGCATCCAGCATCTACGGGGCATGGGCTTAACTTACAGGACGGAGGCCATGTGATCGTGTGGTTTGGCATGACATGGAGTCTTGAGCTTTACCAGCAGGCCAACGCGAGGCTTGACCGCCAGGGGCAGAAGCATAGTGTAATTGTGAACCATCTTGTAACGGAAGGCACTGTGGACGAGGATGTAATGAGGGCATTAGAAGGCAAAGCCGTCGGGCAAAATGCCTTAATGGAGGCAGTCAAAGCAAGATTGGAGAAATTAGCATGACAGCAGAGCAGCTTTCATTCATGGTCCCTGTGGATGCAAGAGCCGTGAGAAAAATAGTCATCAAAGAGCTGAAAGATTACAGGGCCTTAAAAGTTCAAATGGAAAACAAAAGGGAATGCGAAAGCGCCGGCATGAGCCTCTTTCCTTCTCTTAGGGATTCGCATAATATCAATGGGTTAAAGGTGAAGCAGATGGAACGGGCGTTACAAAATAGCCTGGATGACTTGGAACGTTTAATCATTGAGAAGAAATATCTTACGGCATCTGCAGTAAAGGACATAAGTATATATATGGATTTAGGTATCAAGA
>NZ_JBSIOT010000989.1:0-665 GCF_053613335.1 Bacillus sp. LR--39
TTTCAGCTGCTGATCAAAAAAGAGATTCGCTGAGTACATGAAACGGCTGCCGGCAGCACAACCGAAAGCGTCAATAATTTGCTCCTTCAGGTATGCGGCGGCGCCGTAAAAATAAATCGTTTCTTCCTCAGGTTCCGCCGCGCTTTCGATCGGTTTCAGAAAGCTCGCGGCGATTGAAATAGTTGAAAATTGATGAGTCTTCAGCAGGTTAACTTCCAAGCCGTTCTCTTTTGCTTGTATCAAAGAAACCACCATCCTGTTTTTGCAGGTAATAGACTATGACCAGACCGGCTATCGGAATGACCGCCAAGGATACAGCGGTGCCGGCTAATGTGGCTAAGAATAGGGGAAGACAAAACAGATAAGACCGATATTTTGAGAAACCGCTCCATAGCTGCTGCTCCGTCTGCCAGCTGAAGGAGGGCCTTTTTTCATCCGCAGTTAACCTGATAAAAGCTCCCGCCAGCAGCAACTCAATGCACTGCAAAAAAGTGAGAACTGAAATCGGACGGCCGCTGATGAAACCCACAATCATCACGACAAGGAGAAATCCGCCTGCCAATAGGCCTGAATAAAAGCGATATTTCGCCCAAAACATCGTTTTCCGCTTGATCGGAAGCGTGATAAGCAGCATCCGGTCATTTTTTTCAATCGAATACAAAAGG
>NZ_JBSIOT010000990.1:0-665 GCF_053613335.1 Bacillus sp. LR--39
TACAAGAAGGCCGTTCCTTCACTGGCGTTTTGTACGCTGGATTGATGCTTACTGAAAACGGCTCGAAGGTCATTGAATTTAATGCCCGTTTCGGCGATCCGGAAACACAGGTCGTGCTTCCGCGCATGGAATCTGATCTGGTCCAGGTGCTTCTTGATCTTTTAGATGATAAGGAAGTTGACTTAAGATGGAAGGATACCGCGGCAGTGAGTGTTGTGCTTGCATCAGAAGGGTATCCGGAAAGCTATGCAAAAGGTACGCCGATCGGCAGCCTTGCAGCAGAAACTGAGCAGGTCGTGGTCTTCCATGCCGGAACGAAAGCAGAAGGCGGAGAGTTCGTTACAAACGGGGGGCGCGTCGCCAATGTGACAGCTTTTGATGAATCGTTTGAAGCGGCTAGAGACCGAGTGTACAAAGCGGTTGATGAAATATTCAAACCGGGACTCTTTTTCAGAAAAGATATTGGGGCACGCGCTTTAAAGGCTGCCCAAAAATAAGTGAGGAAAACCCGCAGATTAGCTGCGGGTTTTTTTGTTATAGAAAAGCGGGATGGCAGCTGGAAGAAGAAAGCACAACGAGTGTGGTCGGTTTTCCATGGGCCATAGAGGCGTCAATAAAATCCTCAAGCGTATGTACCGATTCAGTCACGACCTTTGTCACATAGC
>NZ_JBSIOT010000991.1:0-665 GCF_053613335.1 Bacillus sp. LR--39
GGCTCCGCCGAATTCCGCCAATATTTAAATGAGATTAAAACACTGCTTTCAACTTTTAAACGTTCGGCCGAGGCTCTTACCGTCTCAAAAAGCGGCCTTGATGAATTGAAAGAAACGCTGGCGCTTTTTGAAACAATTGATGTTAAAATCCGCGAAGCAGACGCTTTTGTCGGATGTCTCCAAGCCCAGGACACCGCGGATTTAAAGGCGAATGCCCTTAATTTTGAGGTCACCCGGCTCGCTGCCGATGCGCAGAAGGCGCTGGTCGTGCTTGACAGCAAATTTGCCGTTGTCCCAAATGTAGAATGGGAAGCGATCCTTCAAGATGAAAGCATTTCCGATATCGCTTATATTTTGAATGAGAGAAGAGAGCGGGTAACGGAAAAGCTTAGTTCCGAACAGGAAACATTGATTCAAGGCTTGTCTGTTGACGGATATCATGCCTGGGGCGATATGTACGACAGCATCGTCGACCAAATTCAAATTCCGTATGAAGAAGATGGCGAGACGAAAATTCTGTCTGTCGGACAGGCGCAGAACCTGACATCTAAACCTGACAGAAAGATCCGCCGCTCCGTATCGGAAAATTTGGACCACGGCTGGGAACAGCACGCTGATTTGCTCAGCAGCACGCTGAATCACCTCGCCGGTTTCAGACTGAACGT
>NZ_JBSIOT010000992.1:0-664 GCF_053613335.1 Bacillus sp. LR--39
TTCATTGGAGTCATCTCCTCTAATTGGTTCTACTAGGGAGACGGAGAACCTTAGCCGATCGTTTCTCTAAAAATAAAAAAAGAGATATCCTCTACAGGATATCTCTTATGGCATTACCAGCCTCTTTCGTATTGAACAGGGGCCGGAATCTCTGTATTGAGCTGTTTCGCAGCAGTTCTTGCAAAGAATGGATCCCGCAAAAGCTCTCTGCCGATAAAGATGAGGTCGGCACGTCCGTTTTGCAGAATTTCTTCAGCCATTGAACCGTCTGTAATCATGCCGACGGCACCAGTAGCCATGTCCGCCTGTTCACGGATTTTCTCAGCGAAGCTGACCTGATAGCCAGGGAATACGTTAATGTCTGCGTGAACAAGGGCGCCTGAGCTGCAGTCAATTAAGTCAACTCCCTGCTCCTTCATCCATTTTGCAAAACCGATGTGATCGGCAATGTCTAAGCCTTTGTCAGTGTAGTCAGAAGCAGATACACGGACAAATAAAGGACCGTCCCATACTTGTTTGACTTCATCAATGATCTCTCTCAAGAAACGATAGCGGTTTTCAGGTGAGCCGCCGTATTCATCTGTGCGATGGTTGGAAAGCGGAGACAAAAATTCATGAATTAAATATTCGTGCGCCGCATGAATTTCAATCACATCAAAGCCGG
>NZ_JBSIOT010000993.1:0-664 GCF_053613335.1 Bacillus sp. LR--39
GCCTAGAATACCTTTAGCAGATATTATTGACCGTTTTGTTGACTGGATTACGATGACGTTTGGCGGATTCTTCGACGGAATCGCTAACGGATTGGCCGCTTTTGTAAATGGAATTGTCACCGGTCTTGGATTTATTCCATCTATTTTGTTAACGATTATTTTCGCCGCACTTGCGTGGTGGATCAGTACAAGGGGAATTGCGTTATTTACGTTGATTGGATTCCTCCTGATCGATTATTTAGGATATTGGGACCCAATGCTGCAAACATTGGCGCTTGTTTTGACATCTGTGATTATTTCGATTGTGGTCGGGGTTCCGATCGGAATTTGGGCGTCTCAGAAAGAAACGGTTCGCCGTATTGTAACGCCAATTCTTGATTTAATGCAGACAATGCCTGCTTTCGTATATCTATTGCCGGCGATTTTCTTCTTTAACATCGGTGTTGTGCCGGGTGTTGTTGCATCTGTTATCTTCGCGATGCCGCCGACAATCCGCATGACTGTTCTCGGTATAAAACAAGTGCCGGCGGATCTGATTGAAGCGACTGAGGCGTTCGGTTCTACAACAGCTCAGCGTTTGTTTAAAGTTCAGCTCCCGCTTGCGACAAAAACCATTTTGGCCGGGATCAACCAAAGCATCACGCTTGCGTTATCAATGGTTGTT
>NZ_JBSIOT010000994.1:0-663 GCF_053613335.1 Bacillus sp. LR--39
GTGTGTCGCAAGCTATGGCATCACATATAGCGTAATTCCGGGAAAAACGCCGTGTCTTCATTGTCTTTTGGGGCATTTGCCTGCGAATACCATGACGTGCGACACAGCAGGGGTGATCGGTCCGGTCGTCCAGCAGGTTGCCGCATACCAGGTAACAGATGCCCTGAAGCTGCTGACCGGGCATGAACCGTCAGGGATGCTCCGCTCATTTGATATTTGGACAAATGAGCGGTCTGAAGTCCGGGCTGACACGCTTAAACATGAGACATGTCCGACGTGCGGAAAAGGCGAGTTTCCGTTTCTTTCAGCTGAAAACGAAACAAAAGCAGCCGTTCTTTGCGCCAGACAAACGGTTCAGATCAGGCCGGCCGCGGAACAGCCGCTGGAACTGGAATCGCTTGCTGCCAAATTAAAAAAAGCCGGTTTAAATGTGACGGGAAATCCTTATTTAGTTTCCTGCCGTGCGGAGGATTTTAAGTTCGTGATTTTTCAGGATGGACGTGCTTTAATTCACGGAACGAATGATATCAATCGCGCGAAAACGATATATCACAGGTGGATTGGCTAAAAGGCCGAAGGGAGTGCAAACATCATGAGCATATATAAAGCATTAACAATCGCCGGATCGGATTCAGGAGGCGGAGCCGGCATTCAAGCCGACAT
>NZ_JBSIOT010000995.1:0-663 GCF_053613335.1 Bacillus sp. LR--39
GTGACATTCGGCGGAAAACGTTTAGAGGGATCTGACAAGAGTCGATTTATTCAAAACTTTAATGAAGCGGTATTTATGGAGCGGTACTACATATACCCGGGAGATGAGCCGCTGTATGTCAATCCGAAAAACGCCGGGACACCGTTTGTGATCGAAACAACTAAAGGAAAAAACGCTGTGAAGCTGTTTGTATACAGATACGATGATCATATAGACGTCGTTAAACAATATAAGAAAAAGACGGCCGCTTATTGTCTGCGTTCTGACAGTCTGCAAACATGCGGGGGGATGAAAACGGCGGATTTGATTTAAAAAGCAGGAAAAACCTGCTTTTTTATTATGATATGAAATAGAGCCTGACAGCGCCGTAACCGATCAAAAATAACCAGGCAGCGATTCTTTCTTTTTGACGTGCTGTACGGCTGTCCATTTCACCATCGCCTTTCTTCATTTTATTAGCAATAAAATCCTTGTATTGCATATTATTCTAAATTAAAATGAGGTTGATAAAAAGTCTTGCACAGGGAGAAACGCCATGACCATACATATTCAACAGCTTGAAGCCCCTCTGAATCGTGAGTTTGTTGATGAACTGATCAATTTGTGGAATGATAATACGTTGGAAACGGCTGATTGTGCATTAGATGATCAAGATAGAGAAAT
>NZ_JBSIOT010000996.1:0-662 GCF_053613335.1 Bacillus sp. LR--39
TGACAAAGGAGGGCGGAGTTTCCAGAAAATCCGGTGAAAACCGTGAGAAAAGAACTGATTTTTTTGGTTATATGATGCTAATCCATTCAAAAAGATCCATTTCTCAAAGACAAAAGACTCCCCTTTCCTAAACCATTTGAGGAGGAAAAATGAATGTTTCAGAAAAAAAACGTACGCTGTTTTCCTAATTCTTCTGCTGATGATGTTTACAGCTGCTTGTTCCGGCAGCAAAACAAGCGCGGAGAAGAAAGAATCAGAAACAGAAAAAAGCTCAGATATAGCTCAAGTCAAAATCAAGGATGTCTCTTATACGCTTCCGTCTAAATATGATAAGTCCACTTCAGATGACCAGCTTGTGTTAAAAGTCAATGTCGCGGTGAAAAACACAGGAAAAGACCCGCTGAATGTAGACAGTATGGATTTCACATTGTATCAAGGTGATACCAAAATGTCTGACACAGACCCTGAAGACTATAGCGAAAAGCTTCAAGTCAGCACGATTAACGCTGACAAATCCGTTGAAGGAAATCTTTTCTTCGTTGTAGATAAAGGCAAGCAATACGAGCTTAACTATACGCCGAAATCTTACGGTGATAAAAAACCAAAATCAGTTACTTTTAAAATTGACGGAAAAGACAAAAAAATCCTGACGACGGCAGATA
>NZ_JBSIOT010000997.1:0-662 GCF_053613335.1 Bacillus sp. LR--39
AGCATCAGCAGGTGTTGCTACACCGCCGGCAGCAAAGTTGACAACCGGAAGGCGTCCTTCGGCTTTAATTTCCTTCAGCAGCTCATAAGGAGCGCCGAGGTTTTTCGCTTCTGTCATCAGTTCGTCATCGCTCATGCCGACAACTTTGCGCACTTGAGCATTCACCTTTCTCATATGGCGGACAGCTTCCACAATATTGCCCGTACCAGGTTCGCCTTTTGTACGAAGCATTGAAGCTCCTTCAGCGATCCGGCGCGTCGCTTCTCCTAGGTCGCGGCATCCGCATACAAATGGAACGGTAAATTCGTTTTTATTTAAATGAAATTCTTCATCTGCAGGAGTCAAAACTTCACTTTCATCAATATAGTCAACGCCAAGCGCTTCAAGAACACGCGCTTCAACGATATGCCCGATGCGTGCTTTTGCCATAACCGGGATTGAAACAGCGTTCATCACTTCTTCGACAATAGTCGGATCTGCCATGCGGGCAACTCCGCCTGCCGCACGGATATCAGCCGGAACGCGCTCCAGCGCCATGACTGCGACGGCTCCTGCTTCTTCTGCGATTTTTGCTTGTTCAGCATTGACAACGTCCATAATGACGCCGCCCTTCTGCATTTCTGCCATACCGCGTTTTACGCGATCAGTACCTGTTTGAGCCA
>NZ_JBSIOT010000998.1:0-661 GCF_053613335.1 Bacillus sp. LR--39
CCGCCTCAATGTAAGCCTCTGAACGTTTTATTGCGGCAGCAAGCCCTTCCTTCGCCCTGGCATCAGTACGGGCAACAACAATAAGGGAGGGTGCCGCTTGTTTAATGGCTTTTATTTTTTGCGCCATTTCCTTTATCGGAACTAGCTGTTTGCCATTTAAATGTCCGCATTTTTTTGGGAGCTGCTGGTCTTCTATTTGAACGGCTGCTACCCTTGCTTCAAGCATCTCCCGGGCTGTTCGGGCGGCATTTAAGACACCGCCAAATCCCGTATCGATATCCACAAGCAGAGGCAGATCAGCTGCACGCACAAGATCTTTGGCCCGTTCAGCTATCTCTGCCGATGTGATGATCCCTAAATCAGGCAGCCCCCTGCTGGCTGTATAGGCAGCACCGGACAAATAAATAGCAGAAAAACCGGCTTCTTTCGCAAGCAAAGCGGCCATCCCGTCATGGGCGCCGGGAATTTGAAGAATGTCCGGTGCTGACATCAGCTTGCGGAAACGCCCGGCAAGCTCCTCTTGTGACGATTGCTTATTGACGATCCACGACATGAAACAAATCCCCCTTTTACATGCAGAACATGTCTACGAATTCATTTACGCGCATCGTTTGTAATGTCTCATAGCTGGTACAGCGCTCATAAATGTGTTTGTGCTGTT
>NZ_JBSIOT010000999.1:0-661 GCF_053613335.1 Bacillus sp. LR--39
TGATTCGCAATCTGCCCAAGTCCTGGAATGATCGATAAAAGCCCTGCCTTTCGTTTTTGCTTTGCAAGTGTGTGATGTTTATTCATTTTTTCCGCCCTCTATTCTTCCGGACGCTATCCCGCCGTTTTATTTCACATACTTTTCTTTAATATTTTCCTTTATGACGTTTACAGCATCATTCGCTGATGTTTGTGTCGATTTTTTTCCTGAAGCTGCATCAAAAATTAAACTTTCCGCTCCTGTCCATACTTCAGCCATTTCCGGAATATTTGGAGTCGGCGTTGCTGTTTCATATTGTTTAATTACAGCTGACGTCAGTTCATTCTTTTGCTCATCGGCTTTCTTCCTTGCAGCCGTGTTGGCCGGAACTTCGTTTGTATCCTCATAAAAAGCGTAAGCATTGGCATCATTTGCAGCATACTCAAGCCATTTTTCAGCCAGCTCGGGCTCTTTTGTATATTTCGAGGCAACCCAGCCCTTCCCGCCAGCAAAAGGGGCGTATTCTTCTCCATTTGGCAATGTCGGAATGGGAGCCGCTCCGTAGTTCAATTTAGCCTCTTTATAGTTGGCAGCTGACCAAGGACCGCCAATGATCGCAGCCGCTTTGCCTTCTAAAAACATCTGCTGAATAAAGTCGTCTGCGCTTGAATTGTCTTGCATT
>NZ_JBSIOT010001000.1:0-661 GCF_053613335.1 Bacillus sp. LR--39
ACTCTTCATCCCGGCAATCATTGCGACCTTTGGAGAAGGAAACTGGTGGCCGTTCGGCAGGAAGAAAGGAAAAGAGTAATCGAGAGAAGAGTGATGAATGGTCATCACTCTTTTTTCATGGCTAAACGACTAACTTCAAACGTGTTACCCAAAAAAGATCAGACGATCAAATGGCGGCTGTACTTAAAAACAAAGAGCCCGGAAAACATTCCCGGGCTCTTTGTTTTATTTCCATTCTGCAATTGTATCAATCGGCAGACGGTAGGAAGCATAGCCTTCGTCTGCTGCTTTTCCGATAGAAAGTAGCATAACCGGTACATAACGTTCTTTATCTAATCCGAAGGTTTCCGCGATGTTTTCTTTATCGTATCCGCCGATCGGGTTTGTATCGTAGCCATGCGCGCGTGCAGTCAGCATCAGCTGCATGGAAACAAGACCTCCATCAATCAGGATCGTTTCACGGTTGACCTGTGCCGGAAGCTTTTCAAAATGTGCGGTCAGCGCGGCGATTTGTCTGTCTTTGACCTCCTGCGGCATGTAACCAAGTTCCACGGCTTTTGAATAGATTTCTTCTAAGTAGTCTGCATTGTTCATGTCTGCAAATACAGCGATGACAGCAGATGATGTTGTGACCTGTGTTTGGTTAAAGCTTGCAAGCGGT
>NZ_JBSIOT010001001.1:0-660 GCF_053613335.1 Bacillus sp. LR--39
ATAAGACTATCGTGAATTAAGGGAGGAGATGGCAGCATGACTCAATCACCGATATTTCTGCAGCCTGAGTTTAAAGAGAGAATCTGGGGGGGAACGGCTTTGCGCGAGTCATTCGGCTATGACATTCCCTCCGATTTGACAGGTGAATGCTGGGCCATTTCCGCCCATCCAAACGGTCCGAACATCGTTGCTTCAGGTCCTTACAAAGGAAAAACGCTTGCCGAGCTTTGGGACGAACACCGTGAATTGTTTGGAGGTGCAGAGGGGGACCGTTTCCCGCTGTTAACGAAAATACTTGATGCCAATCAAGACCTTTCCGTTCAAGTCCACCCGGATGACTATTATGCAGGAGAGCACGAAAACGGGGAACTCGGTAAGACAGAATGCTGGTATATCATCGATTGCAAAGAAGGAGCAGAGATCGTTTACGGCCACACGGCGAGAACGCGGACTGAACTGGTCACCATGATCAACAGCGGTGATTGGGACAACCTGTTAAGGCGGATCAAAATCAAACCGGGCGATTTTTATTATGTGCCAAGCGGCACGATTCACGCTCTTTGCGAGGGGACGGTCGTTTTGGAGACACAGCAGAGCTCCGATACGACGTACAGGGTATATGATTATGACCGGACCGATCAAAACGGAGAAAAGCGCGAA
>NZ_JBSIOT010001002.1:0-659 GCF_053613335.1 Bacillus sp. LR--39
TTCTCCGGCATGGCATTTTCAGCAACGGGGCTCGGAAGTTTGCTGCTGGCTAGAAAATGGGGTGATCTGGGCGACCGCTACGGCCACCGCCGCATTTTAATCGGACTTTTGCTCGCCGCCTCTTTCTTTTTTATTCCGCAGGCGCTCGCGTCCTCACTCAGCGTGCTCCTTGTTTTCAGATTTTTATTCGGAATGGCGATGGGCGGTTTGCTGCCATGCATTACGGCAGCGATCCGCGTTCAGGCTCCCGGCAGCATTCAGGGTGAAGTTCTCGGCTACAATGTCAGCTTTCGCTTTTTAGGAAACGTGCTCGGGCCTCTGCTCGGGGGAATCATATCGAGCCATTTTACCATTTCGGCCACCTTTTACGTCACGGCGTTTCTCTTTTTCGCCGGCGCCTGCATGCTTTGGATCATGCAGAAACTTTGGAAAGATTCTTATGCCAAAGCAAGCTGATTCCGAGAAAAAACTGAGGAATCTTCTAAATTTAACCTTCTCGTAATCTCAAAAGAATGGTACGATATGGCTAGAATTTAGGAGAAAAGAGAGTGACCATGTTACGAAAAATAATCGGATGGATTTTGCTCCTTTGCATAATCCCATTGTTTGCATTTACAGTTATCGCTTCCGGAAAAGAAGTAAAACAAATGAAGTCCCTG
>NZ_JBSIOT010001003.1:0-659 GCF_053613335.1 Bacillus sp. LR--39
TGGACTATATAAAGCGTTTGTTGAGAAAGACTGCTCAATCGCCGAAATCAATCCGCTTGTTGTTACCGGCGACGGAAATGTGATGGCGCTTGATGCAAAATTGAATTTTGACAGCAATGCGTTGTACCGACAAAAGGACATTATGGAATACAGAGATTTGGATGAAGAAGACCCGAAAGAAATTGAAGCGTCCAAATATGATCTAAGCTACATTTCCCTTGATGGAAATATCGGCTGCATGGTAAACGGCGCGGGGCTTGCAATGTCTACGATGGATATTATCAAGCATTATGGGGGAGAACCGGCCAACTTCCTTGATGTGGGCGGCGGTGCAACCGCGGAAAAAGTCACGGAAGCATTTAAAATCATTCTTTCTGATCAAAACGTTAAAGGGATTTTTGTCAACATTTTCGGCGGCATTATGAAATGTGATGTCATCGCAGAAGGGGTTGTTGAAGCGACTAGACAAGTTGGTTTGACATTGCCGCTTGTCGTCCGTCTTGAAGGCACAAACGTGGATCTAGGGAAGAAAATCCTTAGTGAATCAGGATTAAACATTACATCTGCGGAATCAATGGCTGACGGCGCGCAGAAAATCGTATCCTTAGTTTAAGAAAGAATGAAAGGCAGGGGACCAAATAATGAGTGTTTTCATTAAT
>NZ_JBSIOT010001004.1:0-659 GCF_053613335.1 Bacillus sp. LR--39
TTAAGGGTTATTATTCGATTTTGAATCGTTTGGTCATATCGCGAAGCTCTTCCGCCATAGACGAAAGGGTCTCTGCAGACGAGCTGATTTCTTCCATGGAAGCAAGCTGCTCTTCGGCTGACGCCGCGATATCTTGTATATGCGCTGAGCTTTCTTTTGAAATCGATGCAATGTGCTCAGACGCTCCCGAAACTTCTTCGGAGCTGGCAGAAAGCTGCTGAACCGTCGCACTCATATTTTGCAGTTCGCCGGCGATTTGGTTCGTCATTTCAGAAATGCGCTTAAAGCTCATTTCTGTTTTATCTGTGATGTCAAGTCCTGTCTGCACCTCTTGATTGACAGATTGGAACATGCCGAGTGATGTATTGATTTCCTTCACAATTTCGATGATTAATCCTTCAATCTCTTTTGCTGAATCTGCTGACTGTACTGCCAGTTTTCTTACTTCTTCCGCTACAACGGAGAAGCCGCGGCCGTACTCGCCTGCGCGCGCTGCTTCAATTGCTGCGTTTAAGGCAAGCAGATTCGTCTGGTCTGCGATGCCATTGATCACACGCAAAATGTTTGTAATATCTTTCGATTTCGTTTCCAATCCGCGTACGACTTGCTCCGCTTCTTTAACGGACTTGTCAATGACATTCATTTGGCCGACGGTTTGA
>NZ_JBSIOT010001005.1:0-659 GCF_053613335.1 Bacillus sp. LR--39
ATAAGCAAAGGGTTTTAGTTCCAGCAGCCAGTAAAATGTAAGCATTTTCTTTTTGGGGGAGAGAAATACTTGCATCGTGCTTTTTAAGTAAGCCTCATGTTTTTACAACACTCTTAAAGGGGAAATTTATTGAAAAGGAGATGTTATATATGACAGCGACACGCGGTCTTGAAGGGGTTGTAGCAACAACATCATCTGTTAGTTCTATTATTGATGATACCCTTACATATGTGGGGTATGATATCGATGATTTGACAGAGAATGCAAGTTTTGAAGAAATCATCTACTTGCTTTGGCATCTAAGGCTGCCAAACAAAAAAGAGCTTGAAGAGTTAAAGCAGCAGCTTGCAAAGGAAGCTGCCGTTCCGCAAGAAATTATTGAGCACTTCAAATCTTATTCCCTCGAAAATGTTCATCCCATGGCTGCTCTTCGGACAGCAATTTCATTACTAGGCCTGCTAGACAGCGAGGCTGATACCATGAACCCGGAAGCCAACTACAGAAAGGCGATCCGCCTTCAGGCAAAGGTGCCTGGCCTGGTTGCAGCATTTTCCAGAATTCGCAAGGGTCTTGAGCCTGTTGAACCGAGAGAAGATTACGGTATTGCGGAGAATTTTCTCTACACATTAAACGGTGAAGAGCCTTCACCAATTGAAGTT
>NZ_JBSIOT010001006.1:0-658 GCF_053613335.1 Bacillus sp. LR--39
CATTGGAGAAGCTTTCACACAAGCTCGGCATTTCCCTTCAGGAAACAGCTGCCGTTGGAGACAGCCTCAATGATTTTTCGATGCTGAAGATCGCGGGGAAAAGCTTTGCCATGGGCAATGCGCGCGGAGACATTAAAGAGATGGCTGATGAGGTGACGCTCACTAATGATGAAAATGGCGTTGCTCACATCCTGCATCAGCTGATTGAACAGCAAGTCAAACCGGTTTAATTCGTACATCCTTTCAAATCGGCGTGATGCCGGTACACGGCAGCGTAACGATTGAAGGAGTGCGGTTAAGCAGCGGATGTTATTGGTCCGCGGGCCGCCGACATTGTCGGCGCCCTTTTTTAATATGGTTTCACCTCGATGATTATGACTTTTGATTCTTTGTTGGCGATGGTTGTTTTTGTTACTATTCCTATTTAACTATTGATTGAATTTGAAATAATAGGATCACCCGCTTAAAAGGAGAGTGATAAGAATGAAACAGCCGTTCCAACTACCCGAAAAAATGGCCCGATTCCGCGGGCAATTCGAACAATCAGCGCGGGATTTTTTAATTGGGACTGTCATTAAGGGGCATAAACACAAAAAACAGCTGTCTATCGCAGACAGCTGTTTTATTTAACCTGTAATAGCCGAAGCGTTCAGGGTAA
>NZ_JBSIOT010001007.1:0-658 GCF_053613335.1 Bacillus sp. LR--39
TTCCTCTTTCATAACTCATCACCTCAGCAACATTCTGAACACTTTTCAGAAAATATATACATTTACAAAAAACTTTTTTCAATTTATTTTGCACCGGCTGTTTCGTTTTTATGTAAAACCGCCCTGAAAATCTGAAAAATGACCGGTATGCATGATAACGGAAAAAACGCCGAAGATATAACATATGAAGAAAGGATAGAGAGAATGAAATTACGAAGCGCTAATCGGGAAGACCTTCCCGCAGTAGTCGATATTTACAACTCCACCATTGCGACGCGAATGGTGACGGCAGATACAGAACCCGTCACGCCTGAAGAAAGGCTGAACTGGTTTTTGAGCCATACCGAAGAAAGGCCTCTTTATATTGCAGAAAATGAAAAACGGGATATCGTCGGCTGGATCAGCTTTGAATCATTTTACGGGAGACCCGCCTACGCCAAAACCGCCGAAGTCAGCATTTACCTTCATGAAGACCACCGCGGCAAAGGGGCGGGTTCTGCGGTGCTTGAAAAAGCGCTTGAAGCTGCTCCAAAGCTTGGAATCCGTTCTTTAATGGCGTTTATTTTCGCTCACAATGAACCGAGCATGAAGCTTTTCAAAAAATACGGCTTCACCGAGTGGGGACACTTTCCCGGAATCGCCGAGATGGACGGAATCC
>NZ_JBSIOT010001008.1:0-658 GCF_053613335.1 Bacillus sp. LR--39
GGCCTCCGGAAAAACGGCTGACTTGCTCGCGCAGGGCATCATAAAGGCCGGTTGAATCCGTTTCAATCAGCTCTGTATGGATTTTGACACAATGGTTTTTGAGCACTGTGACTAAGTCATCCGCTGAATAACCTTCAAGTGTTTTATATTGCGGCTGATGCGCCCATTCAGGGACTGCCACGCCTCCTGTTCTTCGTTCACGGCCCAGGCTGGATGCGATTCGGTTTAAAAAGCTCTCTTGATTCTGAATAGTTCCCTTCGTCATCACTGCTCCTCCTTCGTGCGTTCACTTGTTTCTCTGTCCGCAAACCAGTCTCTGAATCTCGATTTATGCGGTGCCGGGAAGTCACGGATCTGTGTCCAATTTTTAAGCGGGCCGGGCCCTTTCGAAATTTTTTCGTCCTCTGTAAAAGGCGTCATGGCGGCCGGCGCCCATTTTGAGCCCATTTTGTAAAGCGATAAAGAGGATGCGCCAAGTCCGAATGCTTTCATTGCAAGCTTTTCACTGATCGGCGCCCTGCCTTCTTTTTCGACGATATTCTGACGATGCTTGAGTAGCAGCTCATGAAGCGGGATTTTGACCGGGCAGGCTTCTGAACAAGCAGCGCACAGTGAAGATGCGTACGGCAGCTCCTTATAATCGTCATAACCGCCGAGC
>NZ_JBSIOT010001009.1:0-658 GCF_053613335.1 Bacillus sp. LR--39
GATTTTTTCAAGACAATGGCTGATGAGCTCGGCTTCGTTTTTTTTCGTATGTGCGCTGATCTCGCGTTCGATGGCGTGTGCGGCAGTGGCAGCCATCCCAAGCATAAAGGGATGCCTTCTATCCGTGAGGCAGGAAATATCGATTAAACCCATAACGGTGCCGTCTTCATCGCGAATCGGTGCAGCAGAACAGCTCCAATGGTGGGAAGCGACCGAAAAATGCTCGGTCCCGTGAATGGTGACAGCTTCGCCGATTTCAAGTGCGGTTCCGATGGCGTTCGTGCCGACTTCTGTTTCCGTCCAGCGCACGCCCTCGACAAAATTGATTTTTTTCGCCTCTTCAAGCGTCCTCCGGCAGCCGGCCAAGCTTAATACGTACCCGTCGGCATCGATCAGGAGCGCCATCATTTCCGACTCTTTTAATTCACGGCTGATATTGTGTAGATAAGGCAGGGCGATATCGAGGAATAACGAGTGTTTCTTTTTTTGAGCGTCGAATAAATCCTTTTTTAAAATTGACTGTCCTTTATCTAAATACGGATTGACATTTCGATTTTTGCAGCGGTACCATGATTCCATGACTCTTTTGTTCAAGCGGGCCTGATCAAGAAGCCCTTCCTGAACAAAGCGTTTCCACGTATTTAAATAGCAGGGCGTC
>NZ_JBSIOT010001010.1:0-657 GCF_053613335.1 Bacillus sp. LR--39
GCAATATCACCACTTAAAAGACGCACCGTTCATTGATCTGAAAAAATATCAAAATGAATTGATTTTTTGTAAAGGCGGGCACGAAATCGCGGTATCTCAAATCTTTCAAAAACACCGCCTCGAGTTAAAAGAAAACCTGACTGTGCAAAACGCGGAAACATTGGTCAATATGGTTCATAACAATTTGGGAATCGGCTTGATATCAAGCTTCTCGCTTTCCTCCGTGTCCCATCGGTTGATCAAAAAAGACATCTCTCCTCAAATTATCCGCGAAGTCGGCATGATAACACCCTCATTTGAAGAAGCAACACCTGCGGCTGCAGAGTTTATGAAAATGATCATAGAGTCGGAAACTGTCCGGGCATTTTCGTAAAAAAGAAAAACGCCTCAGCACCAATCAATGGGCTGAGGCGTTTTTTTAAAATGCTCATCAGTCATGAAAATTCGTTCCGTCCGTCGTTTCTTTAACAATTCCGGCGCGGATGACGAAATCTCCGAAACGTTCTCCTTCATTGCGTTCTTTCGCATAGCGCGGAAGAATATTGCGAAGTTCTTTTAAAATTTCTTCTTCGCCGATGTTTTCCCGGTACATTTTGCTCAGACGGCTGCCGTCAAAAGCGGCGCCGAGATACATATTGTACTTGCCCGGGGCTTTTC
>NZ_JBSIOT010001011.1:0-657 GCF_053613335.1 Bacillus sp. LR--39
GCGTATCCCGCCTGGCACAACGATTGGGAAAGCACAGCAGATTTGGCCATGAAAGTCGGCTTTATCAATGATTTGTACCGCAGCCTGAAACAGCAGCCGTTTCTCTTAATGGAATCGACGCCAAGCGCTGTCAATTGGCACGATTTTAATAAAGCGAAACGGCCGGGCATGCACCTCCTGTCTTCTGTGCAGATGATCGCACACGGATCTGACAGCATCCTCTATTTTCAATGGCGGAAATCCCGCGGCTCATCGGAAAAATTTCATGGTGCGGTTGTCGGCCATGACAATTGTTCCGAGAACCGCGTGTTTAAAGAAGTGGCAAAAGTCGGGCAAACCCTTGAAGCGCTGTCTGAAGTCACCGGAACGATCCGGCCTGCGGATGTCGCGATTCTCTACGATTGGGAAAACCATTGGGCGCTCCAAGATGCACAAGGATTCGGGATGAAAACCAAGCGGTATCCCCAAACCCTGCACGAGCACTACCGCGCGTTTTGGGAGCGTGATATTCCAGTCGACGTGATTACGAAGGAACAGGATTTTTCATCGTACCGGCTGCTGATCGTTCCGATGCTTTACTTAGCAAGCGAAGAAACAATCGCGCGCTTAAAGGCATTTGCTGCCAACGGGGGCACATTGGTGATGACCTATATTAGC
>NZ_JBSIOT010001012.1:0-656 GCF_053613335.1 Bacillus sp. LR--39
AATTAGTGATCTAACTATAAAATTATTCAAGAAAAACCATGAAGTTTAGCCTTTCCAGTTATAACAATTAAAAAAGGCAAAACCCCCCAAGGGTTAGTTGCCTTCTCTAAGTTCAAGCAACGCAACACACTCCACATGATTCGTATGCGGAAACATATCCACAGGCTGCACTTCGCGCGTCTCATACCCGCCATCCTCAAGCACCTGCAGGTCTCTCGCAAGCGTGCCAGGATTACAGGACACATACACTACCCGCTTCGGCTTCATCTCCACAATTGTCCGCAGGAGGGCTTCGTCGCAGCCTTTTCTTGGCGGGTCGACGACTAGCGTATCGGCCGTGATGCCTTCTTCATACCACTTTGGAATAACGGTTTCCGCTTCTCCAACCGCGAACTCTACGTTTGTGATGCCGTTTAATTCTGCGTTTCGTTTCGCATCCTCAATTGCTTCCGGTACAATCTCTACACCGTACACTTTTTTCGCCTGCTTCGCCAGAAATAGAGAAATCGTTCCGATGCCGCAGTAGGCGTCGATGACGGTTTCTTCTCCTTTCAGTTCCGCGTACTCAAGCGCTTTGTCGTAGAGCACTTTTGTTTGCTCCGGGTTCACCTGATAGAACGATCTGGCGGAGATGGCGAATTTGACGTCTCCGATGA
>NZ_JBSIOT010001013.1:0-656 GCF_053613335.1 Bacillus sp. LR--39
ATTCCGACAAACCCGGTTCAGGCAATGGCTGAAGGAAATATGCTGCAAATCATTGCTTTCTCCATTTTGGTCGGTCTCGGAATTACGATGCTGGGCAAAAAAGCGGACGCTCTTCTCAAAGTGGTTGAACAGGGTAACGATCTGATGATGTACCTGGTCAATCTTGTCATGAAGTTCGCGCCGTACGGTACGTTCGGCTTGATTGCCGGGGCAATCGGAAGCCAGGGCTGGGACGCCATTAAAGCAATGGGGCTTTATATGATCGTCGTTATTCTGGCGCTGTTCATTCATACCATCGTCACATACGGCGCAGCGATTGCGCTTCTGGCAAAGCGGAACCCGCTCACATTCTTTAAAGATTTTTCAGAGGTTATGCTTGTTGCCTTCAGTACGTCCAGCAGCAACGCGACGCTTCCGGTTTCGATGGATGTCGCTCAAAGAAAGCTGAAAGTTCCAGAGCCGATCTCAAGCTTTGTCCAGCCGCTCGGAGCTACGATCAACATGGACGGAACGGCGATCATGCAAGGGGTGGCAACAGTCTTTATCGCTCAGGTGTACGGCAATGACCTGTCGCTCACACAGCTGTTGATGGTTGTTCTCACGGCAGTGCTTGCCAGCATCGGAACAGCGGGTGTTCCGGGTGTCGGACTCATTAT
>NZ_JBSIOT010001014.1:0-656 GCF_053613335.1 Bacillus sp. LR--39
GCCGATTGAGTTTGCATTTATGTTTTTATCTCCGCTTTTATACGCTGTTCACGCGGTCTTAACCGGGTTATGTTTATTTATCGTCAACTGGCTCGGCATCCGTTCAGGCTTCTCTTTTTCAGCCGGAGCTATCGATTATGTGCTCAGCTATGGAATCGCGGAAAAACCGCTGCTTCTGCTTTTGGTAGGTATATGCTATGCAGCGGTATACTTTATCGTGTTTTATGTACTGATTAAGGCTTTGAATTTAAAAACGCCTGGACGGGAAGACGATGATGTGGATGAAGTGCTGGATGAAAATACTGTTCAGGATGTAAATGAAAACATCATGCTGAAAGGGCTCGGCGGAAAAGAAAACCTTCAAACCATTGATCATTGCGCCACAAGGCTGCGACTGACTGTGAAGGATACCGCTTTGGTGGATGAAGCGCTGCTAAAGAAAGCAGGCGCAAAAGGGGTTGTCAAATCGGGCGGGCAATCGGTTCAAGTCATTATTGGCCCGAATGTGGAATTTGCAGCTGAGGAATTGAGGGCTGCTGTCAAATAAAAAAGCGGAGAGGGCAACCTCTCCGCTTTTTCTTATTTATCTTCGTTATCCTTTGAGGTTTCGGAAGAATCTTCGTCATGTTTTGTGTAATCATAATCAGAAGGATTCA
>NZ_JBSIOT010001015.1:0-656 GCF_053613335.1 Bacillus sp. LR--39
GTCCATAGCCTTTCGGGCCGCCGAATGTTGAAAGTGAGACGATCTTGTCAGGATCAGTTACTGCTTCTCCGTTTTCATCGACTCCCCATCCTTCAGGAATTTCTTTGCCCTCTTCACGGGCCTGCAGAATCTTCCCAAAAGCCACTTTGGATGTCGCCATATCTAGGATAAACGGTTTTTTATGCTTAGCCGGAACTCCGTAAGCAATCGGATTTGTCCCTAAAAAAGGAGTCCTCCCCCCAAATGGGACAACGATACTGTCTGTATGCGTCATTGCCATTCCGATCAGCTTTTCGTCAGCCGCTTTTTGCACAAAATAGCTTAGCGCTCCGCAATGGCTGCTGTTTACGGCCGTGACCATGCCGACTCCTTTTTTCTTCGCCATGTCAATTGCATGGTCCATCGCCATGTCGCAATTCACATGACCGAAACCATCGTCTCCGTCAAGCACCCCGGTCACAGGTCCCGTTTCTTTAAAAACAGGCTGTGCCCCAGGATTGATCCCTCCCGCTAAAAGCCTGTTCACATAGTGTTCTGTGCGCAGCACGCCATGCGAATGTACATTGCGCAAATCAGCGTGCACGAGAACATCTGCTACTTTTTCAGCATCTCGTTCATTCAAACCGGCACCGGCCAGCTTTTGCCGAACGAGTTCC
>NZ_JBSIOT010001016.1:0-656 GCF_053613335.1 Bacillus sp. LR--39
GTTTTCCTTTGTAAACTGAATGCCCCTCAGCCATTTGGCGCTTTTCCAAAAATACAAATGCGGCATCACCGCTCTGAGCGGAAAGCCGTGCTCCGGCGTGAGCGGGGCGCCGTTATGGGAATGAGCCAAAAGAGACGAATCCTTCAAAAAGTCTTCGAGCGGAACATTCGTCGTCCAGCCTTCCTCTGCATGCAAGATGACAAATCTGGCTTCCGGAAGCGGCTTTACTCTTTCAGCGATCTCCTTTGTCTTGATCCCTTCCCAAACATTATCGAGCTTGGACCAGCCTGTTACACAATGAATGTCATTGGACACTTCGCTTTGCGGCATCTCATGAAGATCATCCAACGTCAGCAGGAGCGGCTGTTCGACAAGTCCGTAAATTTGCAAATTCCATTTTGACAGGTCTTCGTATTCCGGAACATGTCCTGCATGAAGAACAGGAAAAGATGTTGTGACATTTTGGTTTGGAGGCACCCTGTCGGACTTGTGCGGTTTTGTTTTCCCAAAAAACACGAAAGAACCCCCTTTGTTAACTCGAATAAAAAATGGTTGACAAACTATTTTGTGATCTCTTACGATAAAGTTGTGTGAATCACTGAGGAGGAACAAAGATCATGAATAATAAAAAACTTCGCGCCGGCGAAATGGCGCTT
>NZ_JBSIOT010001017.1:0-656 GCF_053613335.1 Bacillus sp. LR--39
AATCCCGAAAGGCCCTTCCGGCTATTCACCGTATGTCAATGAGACGAAGGCCAAGGAACGCCAGAAAACGATTGGGCGGATGATGGAAAAGCAGCAGATGATCAGCCAAAAAAAAGCGGATGAATTGATCAAGGAACCTCTTTCCTATCAGCCTTTGAATAAACAAGTTTCCAAGAGAAAGGCTCCTTATTTCTATGACAATGCGATGAGAGAGCTGGAAAAAAAGCTCGGCATGACACGGGAGCAAATTGAAACGAGCGGGTTAAACGTCTATACAACGGTAGATAAACGGATGCAGCGCATCGCCGAGGAGACCATTACCGAAACGGTTAACGCGGGCTCTGACATTCAAGTCGGGTTTTCAGCCATTGATCCCCGCACCGGAAACGTTCTCGCCCTTGTCGGCGGCAGGGATTATCAAAAAAGCCCGTTTGACCGGACGACACAGGCGAAGCGCCAGCCTGCTTCGACGATCAAGCCGTTGCTGTACTATAAAGCGATTCAGAGCGGATTTACGCCAGTCACTTTGATGAAAAGCGAAGAAACCGAGTTTCAAATTGATGCAAAGGGAGAAACCTATTCTCCAAGCAACTATAACGGATACTATGCCAACAAGCCGATTACGCTTCTGCAGGCGCTGGCGCTTTCCGACAATA
>NZ_JBSIOT010001018.1:0-656 GCF_053613335.1 Bacillus sp. LR--39
ATCTTCCTGTTCATCCCCCCAGAAGCCGTTGATAAATATTTTCATGACGGAATACAAGACGAGCAGGCTGGATAAAAGCATCAGCAGCGTAATCACGAATTCACCGCTTAAAAAGCCGCCTTCTGCAATTTTCAGCTTGCCGATGAATCCGCTGAAAGGAGGAACACCTGCCAATGAAACGGCTGAAATCATAAACATCCAGCCGAGCACGGGATGGTTTTTGATCAGGCCGCTCATTTTTTTCAGGTTGTTTGTCCCTGTCAGGGCAAAAAGCGCTCCGCCAAGCATAAACAGCGCTCCTTTAATGATCATGTCATGAATCAAATAGTAGACAGATCCTTCGATTGAAGCCGGCGTATTGGCGGCGATGCCGAACAAGATGACGCCGACCGCAGTGACAATATTGTAGATGATGATTTTTTGAACATCCCAGTAGGCGATCGAGCCGATGACCCCGAAGATGATCGTAAGCGCCGCAAGCCAGACCATTAATTGATGAGTAAAAGCGGCGTCTTGGGTGAAAATTAATGTAAACACCCTTGTGATCGCGTACAGGCCGACTTTGGTCAGAAGTGCGCCAAACAGTGCGGAAACAGCGGCTGGCGGCGCATAATAGGAACCAGGCATCCAGAAATACAGCGGGAAGATGCCGCCTT
>NZ_JBSIOT010001019.1:0-655 GCF_053613335.1 Bacillus sp. LR--39
AGCGAAAAAGCTCATTAGCTCTAAAGAAAGACAGCAGGTTGAAGACAAAAAAATATCCGATGACGATTTATACCAGCTTCAGCTAAAACGGATTACTGATAAGCAGCTGAAGGAATTGACGGATAAAGATATGCAGATCCTTGCTATCAAAAGGCGTATGGATTCAGGCTATGCTTTGACCCCTCAATATATTAAAAATGAGGATGTATCAGCGAAGGAAATGGCAGTGGTAAGTGAACATTTAGACGAACTGCCTGGAGTTGATGTCACGTCCGATTGGGAACGTGAATATCCATATAAAAACCTTCTTCGCTCAGTGCTCGGGAGTGTTTCCAGCTCTGATGAAGGATTGCCGTCCAACTTGCTCGACCATTACCTGTCGCTTGGCTACAGCCGAAATGACAGGGTCGGAAAAAGCTATCTGGAATACCAATACGAAAGCCTTCTGCAGGGCCAAAAAGCAAAAGTCGAAAATATCACAGATTCAAAAGGCAATGTCACGGGAACAAAAACGGTATCTGAAGGCAAAGCGGGGAAAGATCTTGTATTAACAATTGATATTGATTTGCAAAAATCAGTGGAAAAAATTATTGAGAAAAAACTTAAAGCTGCTAAAGCAAGACCTAGTACCGAATTGTTGGATCGTGCATTCGTT
>NZ_JBSIOT010001020.1:0-655 GCF_053613335.1 Bacillus sp. LR--39
AGGATCAATAACGGCACAGCTGCTTTTTTTGCCAAGTACAGCCCCATGCTAGTTGACGCTTGATCATGGTGATCCGTTGTGGATGTAAATCCTTTATCAAAAATACGCGGTACATCTTTTGGATCAATGCCCCTGCCACAGTCTTTCACTTGGAGCTGCGTCTGTTCCCCTTTTTGAAAGCTTTTGATCTCGATTTCAGAGGCTTCGCTGTATTTCACCGCGTTTGTCAGCAGCTGCCTGATGATAAACGCCAGCCATTTTGCATCGCTCAGCACTTCTTTGGCATCGAGCTGTATATCAAAACCGATCCCTTTTTGGATACACCACGATTGTAAATCTTTGATTTCTTTAAAGATCAAAGGCTGAAGCTGAATGAATTCTACTGACAGATCGTTTTCAATAAATGAAATGCGTTTTTGATGAAGCTGCTGATCAAGAAGCAGGTGAATACGCAGCCATTCATATGACAGCTGGGATTTCAGTGCTTTTTCTTCCATTCTATCAATGATTAAATGCATCGCTGTTAATGGGGTTTTGACCTCATGGATCCATGCCATCAGCTCATCTTTTTCATTTTCCAATGCTAAGCGATGCCGTGCTGCGGTCTGCTTCAAGTGTTCTGTTTGCCCGGCAATGCTTCTTTCAACCATTGCTT
>NZ_JBSIOT010001021.1:0-655 GCF_053613335.1 Bacillus sp. LR--39
GATGAAAATAGATCCTGCCAATCCGTCGTGGGAAGATCGGGACTTCTTTATCCTTTCAAAAGGGCACGGCGGCCCCGCCTTATATGCAGCGCTTCATCTTTCCGGCTATTTTGAAGAAGATGTGCTCTATACGCTAAACCAAAACGGCACAGCTCTTCCGTCGCACCCTGACCGAAATTTAACACCGGGAGTCGATATGACGACCGGGTCGCTGGGCCAGGGGATCTCGGCTGCAGCAGGAGTCGCGCTGTCGCACAAGCTTTCAGGACGCGCTAACCGCACCTTTGTCATTGTCGGCGACGGGGAGCTGAACGAAGGCCAATGCTGGGAAGCGATCCAATTTGCGGCGCACCATAAGCTCCGCAATCTTTATGTGTTTGTGGATGATAATAAACAACAGCTGGACGGCCCGACGAAAGAGATTATCGATCCGCTGGATTTTGTCAGCAAATTTAGAGCCTTCGGGTTTTATTCCGAAAGGGTAAACGGACACGAACCGGAAGCGATTTATCGTGCGGTCAAAAGAGGCGAAGCCCAGCGGGAAAGGCCGGTTGCCGTCATCCTTGATACGGTGAAGGGAAAGGGCATCCCTTATTTTGAAAAAATGGAGAACAGCCACCACATTAGAGCAAATGAAGAGCAAAACCGCATGATC
>NZ_JBSIOT010001022.1:0-655 GCF_053613335.1 Bacillus sp. LR--39
TCCGCCTTCATAAGAGATGTTCAAAGGAACAGTTGCGCCCTTTAGAGTTGTTCCGCTTCCAGTGGCGGCGGCATGTTCTACTTTATTTTGCTGTTTTAAAATGCTGCCTGTTTCGGCGTCAACTAAGACTTCCCAGTTTGCAGGTTCAGGCTCGACATAGCGAATCGTCACGTCGTAAGCAAGACGATAGCTGCCGTCCTTTGTTTCTATCGCTTTCAATTCGGCTTTATTGCTGTTTTTGGCCGCTCCGTTAGAAACAGCGTCTGGTGATTTGCCGATAGCTTTGAAAGCGAGTGCCAGCGCTTTTTCAGAAGAGACTTTTTGGCTGTTATCTGTTTTTGCAGCAGATTGATTGTGTAATTCACCATTGACCGCATAGACATTATCGGATTTATCGACGTGAACGATTACTTGCGAATCTTTAATTGGCACTCCGTTAACGACAGGCGCATATCGAAAGTGCTTGTATCCAAGGGCATCAGTCGTGCTTTCAACAAGCTTCAGCCTTTTGGAAGGGTCACCTTTAAAAATGTTGCTGTTCTTTTTCAAAAACTGCTTGACAGCCTTGTCATTTGGTGCAGAGAGTTCTGATTGCGCAATCGCATTTTTGGAGAGGAAATTTGTTTGATTCTCTTTAAGCTGATGACCTTCAGCA
>NZ_JBSIOT010001023.1:0-655 GCF_053613335.1 Bacillus sp. LR--39
GTTTGTAAATCATCATATACTTGTTGATCTTCATTTTTTTACCACCACGCTTAGTTTAGCATGGTTTGGCAAGATGATAAACAATCGATTGATATGGTTTCACTGTGAAGCGTTTAAATGACTCGGGAAGATCGGTGTCATTGGAAATGAGAACCTTGGCATCATAGCCTTCAATATCAATATCGTCAGGCAGCTGAAACTCGGTCTCTTTCCCGTAAAAATTATTGATCACCAGCAGTTTTTCATCCGCTCCGTTTCTCAAATACGCGTAAAGCTCTTGATCGTCTTCCAGTATGAGCTGATAATCGCCGGTTGTAATGATATCGAATTCCTTGCGGAGCTCATTCAGCTTTTTATAATGGTAGAAAATCGAATCAGGATCGTTGAGCGCTTCTTCTGCGTTGATTTCTTTGTAGTTGTCAGGCACCGGAATCCACGGTGTGCCCGCCGTAAACCCGGCATTTTCTTCTCCGTTCCACTGCACCGGCGTCCGCGAATTATCACGGGATTTCGCTTTCAAGATTTCGATGATTTCGGCTTCCGGCTTCCCTGCTTCTTTCAGGATACGGTACATATTGAGAGATTCGACATCCCTGTAAAGGGAGATGTCATCGAATTTCGGGTTGGTCATCCCAAGCTCTTCTCCCTGGTAAAT
>NZ_JBSIOT010001024.1:0-655 GCF_053613335.1 Bacillus sp. LR--39
ATCACATCCAAATGTATTAACAAGGTTTGAGCCATTCACCCTGCTCTCTGCTTTGGCGCAGGTCACATCAAAAATCGGACTGACAGCAACAGCCTCCACTACATACAGCGAGCCATTCCATATTGCCAGACAGTTTGCGTCATTGGATCATCTGTCCAACGGCCGTGCCGGATGGAACGTCGTCACTTCATCTATTGAATCCACAGCGCTGAATTTCAGCGGTGAAAAGCACCTTGAACACCATTTGCGCTATCAGCGGGCAGAGGAATTTGTCGAGATTGTAAAGGGGCTTTGGGATTCATGGGAAGAGGACGCCTTTATCCGTAATAAAGAAACGGGTGAATTCTTTGACAAAGAAAAAATGCATGAGCTGAACCACAAAGGAGAATATTTCTCGGTTCGCGGACCTCTAAACGTTTCAAGAACCCCGCAGGGCCAGCCGGTCATTATCCAGGCAGGATCATCAGGAGACGGAAAAGCGCTGGCTGCCAAAACAGCCGAAGTGATCTTCACAGCACAAAACCACCTGGAATCAGCTCAAGAATTTTATCAATCCATTAAAGAACAGGCTGCGGAATTCGGACGTGATCCAGAAAAAATTGCCATCATGCCGGGTATTTTCCCGATCATTGCCGATACAGAAGAAGCGGCGCAA
>NZ_JBSIOT010001025.1:0-654 GCF_053613335.1 Bacillus sp. LR--39
CCTTGCCTATTACAGAAATCGCTGCTGTAACAAACCGGCCTCAACGGGTTATTGGCATGCATTTTATGAATCCCGTCCCTGTAATGAAGCTGGTAGAAGTGATTCGAGGCTTGGCTACATCAGAAGAAACGGCCTTAGATGTTATGGCATTAGCGGAAAAGATGGGGAAAACAGCGGTAGAAGTCAATGATTTTCCTGGGTTTGTTTCCAACCGTGTGCTTCTTCCAATGATTAATGAAGCCATCTATTGCGTGTATGAGGGAGTGGCGAAGCCGGAGGCAATAGATGAAGTGATGAAGCTGGGCATGAATCATCCGATGGGTCCGCTTGCATTAGCGGATTTTATCGGACTGGATACGTGTTTATCAATTATGGAAGTCCTTCACTCAGGCCTTGGCGATTCCAAATACCGTCCTTGCCCGCTGCTCCGCAAGTATGTCAAAGCAGGCTGGCTTGGCAAAAAGAGCGGACGCGGTTTTTATGACTATGAGGAGAAGACTTCCTGAAGTCTATTCCATCCGGGGGTGGCCGAGTTGCATGTAACCCAAGAGCAAGTCATGATGCGAAAAATGGTGCGTGATTTTGCACGAAAAGAAATTGCTCCCGCTGCGGAAATCATGGAGAAAACGGACGAATTTCCCTTTCAGCTGATCA
>NZ_JBSIOT010001026.1:0-654 GCF_053613335.1 Bacillus sp. LR--39
AATTGTGCTGCTGAAAACCAGGGAAACGATCGCAGCAGTTTTCCAGTTCCGATATCCCAACACCGCGGGCAAAACGAGCAGCAGCATCACAGTAGATAGCAAAAATCCGATGAATTCTAAAACGGAAATGTAGATCAACAGAGAAACAACACAAAGCATCATGACCTTAACGTCTTTTTTCTGCAGCTGAAACAGCTTTTTCACCGTTGTATCCTTTTGATCTTTTTCAAAAAACAGAAATATGCCTAATATGAGAAGCAATATGCCTAAACTTTTCGGCAGCACATCCGCATCGATCACCGCGTACGGATAGCTGTCTAAATTAAAGCTGAGCGCCAGGTAAATGGCTGCTACAGCCAAAATGATGACAGAAACGGCCCGGTTTGTGATTCTCATGTTTTACACCAGCCTTTCTCGATTTCAGCATGCCGGTCGCGGGCTGTGCCGGGCGGGGCTTTTAGGCTCTGCGTACCGGCAACCCCGCGCGCGGAGACCGTTTTATTTGTCGCCCAATCCAATCTCATCAAGGAGCGCTTTCATTTCTTTATATTGAGTGTCAAGATAGTCCTTAAATTCTTGATGGCCCATAAAGTTATCCGTCCATCCATAGCTGTCCCGAATCGATTTCCAGCTGTCTTTTTCCATCATCTCTTT
>NZ_JBSIOT010001027.1:0-654 GCF_053613335.1 Bacillus sp. LR--39
CGGAAGAAAAAGCCCCGCGTAAACAAAAGGTTCCATGATAAGGACGGACATTTGAGACATACTCATTCAATAGAGAAATCCCGACAAATTGAATCAATTCCCAATTGATGCTCAACATCAGCTGCATGCCGACCCCTCCTTTATACCAGCATATGAAAAAAGGAGAAGCGGGTGCGGGCTTTCACAAGATATGCCAGAGGGGAGGCCCCCGTGATGGTAATGAATGAGAAGGTTTGCCGAAAAGCTAAAGAAGGTGCAGTATATGCACCTTCTGTTATCCATGAATATGAAGTTGTTTAAAATTGTTGACCGCCCATAGATGCTTGAGCTTGGGAAACTAAACGTTTTGTAATTTCTCCGCCGACAGAACCGTTTGCACGGGAAGTCGTGTCAGCGCCAAGGTTTACGCCGAACTCAGAAGCGATTTCGAATTTCATTTGTTCGATCGCTTGCGCTGCTCCTGGGACAAGCAGTTGATTTGAAGAATTTTGATTAGCCATTTGTCATCAAACTCCTTTATAAAAATGGTATGGTTGGGCTGACTGGAGTTGCACCAGCTGACGGCTTCCACCGATAGAAAACCGCTGCCTTCTCGGCTAAAGCCCAATGTTGGTTTGTACTACGTATTATGGTGGATTCAATAAAATAAATGCG
>NZ_JBSIOT010001028.1:0-654 GCF_053613335.1 Bacillus sp. LR--39
CTTAAATCCCGGCATGCTGCAGGACGGATCGAGCGTTTCCGCTATCAAATCGTTCACATTTTGCGAATCCGCCCAATGCATCGGTACAAAAACGGTATCCGGCCTGATGGCTTCCGACCATTTGCTCCTGACGATGATGCTGCCTCTTTTTGATTCCACCCTGACCAGCACCCGGTCGCCAATATTGTACTTTTCCGCCGTTTTCGGATGGATTTCCATAAATGATTCAAAGTGTCTCGCCTTGAGCGCGGCGCTCCTTCTCGTCTGTACCCCGGTTAAATAGTGAGACATCACCCTTCCGGTCGTCAGAATAAGGGGATACTCCTCAGTCGGTACATCTTTTTTGACCTTTGGTTCGTTCGGGACGACGCACATTCTTGCTTTTTTGTCTGGGTGGGAGAAGGATGATTCAAACAGGCGCTGTGTTCCAGGGTGCCCCTCTTCTGGACAGGGCCATAAAATGCCGCCTTCCTTTCTCAGACGTTCATAGGTGATGCCCGAATAGTCGGCAATTCCGCCGCGGCTCGCTTTTCTCAATTCATTAAAAACATCCTCTGCCGATCGATATGAAAAATAGCGGCCTTTTCCAAGCGCTTTAGCGATATCGCAAATAATTTGCCAGTCATGCCTCGCTTCACCGGGACACGGCTTTGA
>NZ_JBSIOT010001029.1:0-654 GCF_053613335.1 Bacillus sp. LR--39
GGGGTGTATTTTCCTGCGTTTAATTTAGAACCAATTGAATGGCTAAACACTCTAATAGTACAAATAAAAGAATCTTTCAGTGAAAACGATAACGATTATTAACCTTGATTGGAAAAATGCCTTTCAAGGTTTTTTTTATTGAAGTTAAAGTTCAAATCTTTATGATTACTTTTGTTCTAGAAACGATAGTCAACACCAAAAATGAAAGCGTTGACATCCTGTAAATCTAGTGCTAAAGTATACCTGCAAACAAATAAAACGACCCGTCAGGATTGTTACTGTGAAAGCAGGCAAAACCTAAATGGTGCAGGTGCAGGAGGTCTGACGTATCGCCGAACGGGATCATGTCTCCATTTGATGAATCAATGACTTCCTTGAATCTGTATCACAAAGGGATTGACTTTTATCATCGTTATAAAGAGGATATCGCCTTATTTGCGGAAATGGGATTTAAGGCGTTCCGCACATCGATTGCGTGGACGAGAATTTTTCCGAATGGCGATGAAGAGGAGCCCAATGAAGAAGGCCTCAGCTTTTATGATGATCTGTTTGATGAGCTGTTAAAGCATCATATTGAGCCTGTCGTAACCATCTCTCATTATGAAATGCCGCTCGGTTTAGTGAAAAATTATGGCGGCTGGAAGAATCGCAAAG
>NZ_JBSIOT010001030.1:0-653 GCF_053613335.1 Bacillus sp. LR--39
ATTCTGTCGCCAAAAATAAAAAGTCAGTCTCTTCGATCTCATCAAAACCTTGACAATGCTGAGTTATATGTTGCCGCAAATGTTCTGGAAGTACAGCTTCAGGATCATATGCATGAACATCACATCCCAGCTCCGCCAGCCTTTCCATCAGTCTGACAGCCTGAGAATTCCTGATGTCATCAGTATTCGGTTTGAAGGAAATGCCGAGTACAGCCGCTTTCTTGCCTTGAAGTGTTTCGAAGAATGACTGTATTTTTTTGATATACAAGCCGAGCTGGGTGTCATTAATGTGCTGCACGGCCCGGAGCAAGAAGGTTTCCGTGTTTTTTTCCTGGGCAGCAAATTGCAGCGCCTGCAGATCCTTTGGAAAACAAGAGCCTCCGTATCCGATGCCTGCCTGCAAAAAGTGCTTCCCGATCCTTGGGTCTAGACCGATAGCGCGGGAAATATCTGAGATATCTGATTGATAGGCTTCACATATGCGGGCCATTTCGTTAATAAACGAAATTTTGGCCGCTAAAAAGAAATTGTTGGCATATTTGATCAGCTCTGCTCCCGCTAAGCTTGTAACGATAAAAGGGGTATCAATGTGTTTGTAAATGGATTTGACGATGGCTGCCGATACGTGATCTTCTTCCTGAACACCGATGACT
>NZ_JBSIOT010001031.1:0-653 GCF_053613335.1 Bacillus sp. LR--39
TGATCAACACGCAGCCATATAAACAAAATCCGAGAATCGGGACTAGCGGATAAAGCGGCGTTCTGAACTCCAGATCATTCACATTTCCGCCTTCAGCAAGGAAACGTCTGCGAAAGAAAAATTGCGACGCACAAATGGACATCCACGCGACAACTGTCACCATGCCCGAGATTGAGATACACCATAAATACACTGTTTCTGCGGCCATGACACTTGTCAGCAGCGAACAGCCTGAAATGCCTAGCGTAATCAGCAGGGCATTCATCGGCACGCCTTTTTTTGTCAGTCTGGTGAGAAAGGATGGACCCATTTGATTTGATGAAAGTGACCACATCATACGCGACGCCGCATACAACCCCGAATTAGCAACAGATAAAATAGCTGTTAAGATGACAAAGTTCATGATATCTGCCGAAAATGGGATGCCGATTTGATCGAGTACCGCTACAAATGGGCTTTCAATCACCCCCGCCGTTTTGTACGGAAGGATGGCAACCAAGACGAACATAGCGAGCACAAAGAAAAACAGCGTGCGCCAAATGACATTTCGAATGGATTTTGGCAGTGTTTTTTCCGGGCTTTCACTTTCCCCTGCCGCAATGCCGACAAGCTCCGTTCCCTGAAAGGAGAAGTTCACCATGACCAGCGTAAAC
>NZ_JBSIOT010001032.1:0-652 GCF_053613335.1 Bacillus sp. LR--39
CGCCAGGTACAGTTTTAGAGATTGGGCCAGAAAAAAAGTTCAGGCCTACCCTGCCATACAAAGCTACGAGGCTTCCTTCAACAAAAACGCTTTTACCGCTGTTTTATTAGGAAGGCTGATACCAGTCATACCTTCCCTTATAATGAATGTGATCTGCGGTCTGAGCCAGGTTCGCTGGCATGTTTTTTTCTTTGCGTCTTTAATAGGGAAAATCCCCAATATTGTTGTTGTCACTATTGCAGGCGCCAACTTCACCAGCAATAAATTATTGTCTATCAGCATTTACGGTGCATATATTCTGATCATCATGCTGGTCATTTATAAAAAGTTTCCTCATCTTCTGAAGGTGCCAAAAAAATAAGGAGGCTTGTTGGCCCCCTTACTTTTTTTCTGTCGCATGGCCTCCAAATTCATTTCGAAGCGCAGCGACAACCTTTCCTGTAAACGTATCGTCAGTTAAAGAACGGTATCTCATCATCAGTGACATGGCGATGATCGGAGTTACCGTCTGCAGATCAAGCGCAGTTTCCACCGTCCATTTTCCTTCACCTGAGGAATGCATAATGCCCTTGATCTGATCCAGTTTAGCATCCTTAGAGAAAGCTCACTCAGTCAGTCCCATAAGCCAAGAACGAATGACAGAACCATGATT
>NZ_JBSIOT010001033.1:0-652 GCF_053613335.1 Bacillus sp. LR--39
TCGATCAGCTCAAACTGCATGTCTTCAGGAAGCCCGCCGACATTGTGGTGAGATTTGATCGTTTGCGCCGTTGCTGTACCGCTCTCGATGATATCTGTGTAAAGCGTTCCTTGTGCAAGGTAGTCGATGCCTTTGAGCTTGTCCGCTTCATCATCAAACACGTAAATGAATTCGTTGCCGATGATTTTGCGTTTTTGCTCAGGATCAGAAACGCCTTTTAGTTTGTTTAAGAATCGATCTTTTGCGTCTACTTTAATCACATTCATGTTAAAGCCTTCGCTGAATGTTTTCATAACACCCTCAGCTTCGCCTTTACGGAGAAGACCATGGTCTACAAAGATACAAGTCAGCTGGTCGCCGATCGCTTTATGAATCAAAACAGCAACAACAGAGGAATCAACGCCGCCGCTTAGCGCGCAAAGAACCTGTTTGTCTCCGACTGTTTCACGGATTTTTTGCATTTCGATTTCGATAAAGTTCTCCATTGACCATTCGCCTTCGCATTCGCAAACACCGAATACAAAGTTTTTCAGAAGATCATTGCCGTATTCAGAGTGGCGCACTTCCGGGTGGAACTGAACGCCGTACCATTTTTTGTCTGCTTTGCTCATTGCTGAGTTCGGGCAGTGATGGCTTGTCGCGTCAACAGTGA
>NZ_JBSIOT010001034.1:0-652 GCF_053613335.1 Bacillus sp. LR--39
ATAATATTCATGACACCGATTCCGCCGACCAAAAGGGAAATACCTGCAATTGAGCCGATAATCGTCGTCATAATTGCCGTTACCTTGCCAATTCCAGCCGCAATCTCTTCCATGTTCATCACTTGATACGAATCCTCTGTGCCATGATTGTCATTTACCAGCTGTGCCGCTTCTTTTCCAGCCGATTTTATGTCGTCTGCTGATTCGACCTGCAATGATACGTTACTGAAATCACTTGTGCCAAAAGAGGATTTCATCATATTAAATGGCACATACATTTCACTTAAATCGAAAGAAAGCAAGCCTGTTTCTTTTTTCAGCACGCCGATAATTTCAACGGGCTGTCCGTTTATCCAGACAACTTCACCTAAAGGGGAGGTTTTATCGAACAGTTCTTCAGCCATCTTTTGAGAGATGATTCCGGCTCTATTCCCCGCGAGAAAGTCATTGTCGGTAAATGTTCTGCCGCTTTCGATTTCTAAAGAATTGACATTCATGTATCCATCATTTATTCCGTTAACCGTAGCGTTGGTTTCTTCTTCGTGATAACGCGCTGTCATACTTTCAGAAGTCGAAGCAACGACTTGTTTAATACCTTCTATTCCTTTTAAACCTTTAATATCGTTTTCTGTAAACGTAGATTCAGCTGCGG
>NZ_JBSIOT010001035.1:0-652 GCF_053613335.1 Bacillus sp. LR--39
AGCCTTTAAATTCATCAAAGTCTTTTAAAATGTCTTCTTTTATTGTGCCATGCATCGCGTTCATTTCGTTTTCAATTTGGATTTTTTCTTGATCTCTGTTCATTGCAAGACCTCCTCGTGCAGAATAATGATGTTTTACCTGCTATTGGAGGAGGTTAAACCTGCCGGAAGCCCGGAATGTGTTTTACAGTTTCGTCAGGATAATCGGTTCATCTATTGTGATGACGATCGTGTGTTCAACTTGGGCAACCATGCTTTTATCCGGCGTCTTGAACGTCCAGCCGTCTCCAGCTTCAACAATCGTTTCTGCTTTCGTTGAAATAAACGGTTCAAGCGCGATGACTGTGCCATTTTTGAACAGTGCGTTATCAAACGGATCATAATAGTTCATGATGTGGTTCGGCGCTTCATGCAGGCTTCGGCCGATTCCGTGGCCGGTCAGGGTTTTGATGACGGTAAAGCCTTGAGAGCGTGCTTCATGATAAACGGCTCTTCCGATCTGGTTTTGGCGCTTGCCCGCTTTTGCCTGCTGAAGCCCCTTTTGAAAAGCGTTTTCCGCGCATTGGCAAAGCTTATGAAGGCGTTCTTCTCCTTCACCGAGCACAAATGAGATGCCTGTGTCGGAATAGAAGCCGCCAAATTCAGCGGAGAT
>NZ_JBSIOT010001036.1:0-651 GCF_053613335.1 Bacillus sp. LR--39
ATTAGCTTCTTTTTTATCTGCTCAAAGAACGGTTCACCAAAAGAAAGGGGATTATTAATATGGAGTCCAAAGTCGTTGAAAACCGTCTGAAAGAAGCAAAGCTGATTGCAGTCATTCGTTCAAAGGATAAGCAGGAGGCCTGTCAGCAGATTGAGAGTTTATTAGATAAAGGGATTCGTGCAGTTGAAGTGACGTATACGACCCCCGGGGCATCAGATATTATCGAATCCTTCCGTAATAGGGAAGATATTTTAATTGGCGCGGGCACGGTCATCACCGCGCAGCAAGCTGGGGAAGCTGCTGAGGCTGGCGCGCAGTTTATTGTCAGTCCGGGTTTTTCAGCTGATCTTGCTGAACATCTATCTTTTGTAAAGACACATTATATCCCCGGCGTCTTGACTCCGAGCGAAATTATGGAAGCGCTGACATTCGGTTTTACGACATTAAAGCTGTTCCCAAGCGGTGTGTTTGGCATCCCGTTTATGAAAAATTTAGCGGGTCCTTTCCCGCAGGTGACCTTTATTCCGACAGGCGGGATACATCCGTCTGAAGTGCCGGATTGGCTTAGAGCCGGAGCTGGCGCCGTCGGAGTCGGCAGCCAGCTGGGCAGCTGTTCAAAAGAGGATTTGCAGGCTGTTTTCCAAGTGTAAG
>NZ_JBSIOT010001037.1:0-651 GCF_053613335.1 Bacillus sp. LR--39
TCCCAAACCGTTCCAAGCTTTATATCAGCCGCACCGAGCGCAATCGATAATGCGGCGCCAAAAAGCAGCAGCATGATTCCGCCGGCCAGGACAAATACAGCTCCGAGCGGACGGCTGATCGGTCTCTGTTCTTCATCAGTGCCATCCGCGCCGTTGATATGATGTATGTTTTTGTAAGAGCTCACTCGATGCCATTCCTTTCGATCTTTTTAACCGATAACGATTATCATTTTCATGTTTAGTATAACAGGCCTAAGCAAAAATTTTAATCAAAATTTTCGGCAGGAATCAAAAAGCCAGCCGATCTTCCGCTAAAAGACCCGGCTGGCAAAGAGCTTTATCACACTTGATTATTTTTGAACTTTTTGTAGACGAACGGGTAGATCGCAAGACCGACGAAAAACAGCCCGATTCCCAAGATAAAGGTGGTCAAGTCAGACGTGCCTGAAACGATGACCCATAAAGAGTACGCAAGAGCGGCCAAGGCAATGATGCCGTCTCCTGTTCTTGAACCTTTCAGCTCGCCGTATGTCTCCCCTTTGAGGATGAGCTTCAAGCTGAAAAGAGCCGCTATGAGATAAGGGACAAGGTAAGCGAGCGTCGCCGACGTTGTTAAAAACGTAAAGGGTTCGCTGATCGTTCCCGAAATCG
>NZ_JBSIOT010001038.1:0-650 GCF_053613335.1 Bacillus sp. LR--39
GGACATACCGGATTTTAGGTTTGGATTACCGGTCGAGTTAGCTTGTCTTTTCGCCCACTACCGTGTCGATGCGGGAGCAATTTACCAGAAGCACTTACCGATTGATAGTTTTTTATTCCGGTGATTGCAAAGTTTCATAAACTCTGAGAATTCAATAGGGGTAATACCCCGCTTTGAGGGGCGCGGCATTTTATGCGCCCCGAGTATTTATTCTTAAAATTTTTAAATTAATGTATCTATATAAAAAGGAGATGCTTTCGGTGTACTGCCAAAGCATCTCCACAAAAGATAGTGCATATCTGCAGGAAAAAACATAAAATGCAACTAACATTTTTGGAAAGCAATAGGTTTATTTAATTTTGTAGTTTTATCTTGGTAGCCTTAGCAGTAAGTTATTTTATGCGGTGCAATCCTCTACTTTTCCAGGTTTAGTGTTGATGCCGGCCGTTATTCAGCAAATTTGACAAGAAACAAATTCTTTGTGCCCCGGCAGTCAATAGGTTACTTATGGTACAACAAGTGAAATTTGCTAGTTGTAAAAGGAATTAATGTTTGTGACGAAGAAGAGATAGTATGTCACGACACTGTCTACAAGAGAGAAAAAAACGTTCCCCTATTAATGTGGTAGGTGGGTGATGATTAATCGGCTT
>NZ_JBSIOT010001039.1:0-650 GCF_053613335.1 Bacillus sp. LR--39
TGCTTGAGCAATGGGGAGTTGATCATGTATACGGCATCCCCGGAGACAGTATAAATGAGTTTATTGAAGAATTAAGACACGAAAGAAATCAACTGAAGTTCATTCAAACCCGCCACGAAGAGGTAGCGGCACTGGCAGCCGCGGCTGAAGCAAAACTCACCGGCAAGATCGGAGTCTGTCTGTCAATCGCAGGGCCGGGAGCGGTGCACTTATTAAATGGTTTATATGATGCTAAAGCCGACGGCGCCCCTGTGCTGGCGATTGCAGGACAGGTTTCTTCTGGCGAAGTCGGACGGGACTATTTCCAGGAGATCAAGCTGGAGCAAATGTTTGAGGACGTGGCCGTGTTCAACAGAGAGGTACATAGCGCGGAATCACTTCCGGATCTCTTAAATCAGGCGATCAGGACCGCCTACAGCAAAAAAGGCGTTGCGGTATTGAGCGTGTCAGATGATTTGTTTGCGGAGAAAATCAAACGGGAGCCCGTGTATACTTCACCGGTGTATATTGAAGGGAACCTTGAACCGAAAAAAGAACAGCTCGTCACCTGCGCCCAATATATTAATAACGCTAAGAAGCCGATTATCCTGGCAGGGCAGGGAATGAAAAAGGCGAAACGGGAGCTCTTAGAATTTGCGGACAAAGCCGCC
>NZ_JBSIOT010001040.1:0-650 GCF_053613335.1 Bacillus sp. LR--39
CAGTGTGAAATCGTCGGCGAGGACGGAATCGTGAAGCTTCCTGAACCACCAAGCATCTCTCTCAGAAAAGACGGCAAATTCTCGACGGATATCCTCATGGATTGGCAGCGCCGCTTTGTAGACGCTTACGATGTAGAAATTCAAGATTTCATTGACTCGATCCAACAGAAAGGCGAGGTCAGCGGGCCGACTGCGTGGGACGGCTATATCCCCGCCGTGACGACGGACGCCTGTGTGAAAGCTCAGGAATCCGGACAGAAAGAACCTGTGGCGCTTCAGGAGAAGCCGGAATTCTATCAAACGTTCACAACTGTTAAAAAATAAAAACATTCCGAGGAGTGAAAAGTATGAAATTAGCATTGGATCCATCGATGTATCGTGATGATTTGACTTTGGAAGAAACGGTCTATAAAACGGCGGAGCTTGGCTACGAATATATCGAACTATCGCCGCGCGAAGATTTTTGTCCATTCTATAAATATCCGAAAGTCGATTCAGCTAAAATCAAACAATTAAAGCGGCTTTTAAGAGATACCGGTGTTAAGCTTTCATCGCTCCTTCCGCTTTACCACTGGGCAGGTCCTGATGAAGATCGCCGTCAGGCCGCCGTGCGCAATTGGAAAAGGGCAATCGAAATTGCGGTCGAGCTT
>NZ_JBSIOT010001041.1:0-650 GCF_053613335.1 Bacillus sp. LR--39
TTTGTAATGAAAAATAAAAGAGCAACAAATAATACTGAGCGTACAGCTATATCTAACCATTCAGGCACTGCTTACACCTCCTGTAAATATAGTTTTTCTAGAAACCTTTGTACTGAAGTTCCTCTCCTTCTAGTTCTCCTACTCTTTTTTTTAAATCTTTTGTTACTTCGTGTACTACCATCATAGCCTCATGCAAAGTTCGCTTCGATTCATCATCAAGAGTCCGTAATGCTAAACTTGAGAGACTTGCTTCTACCCCTTTTAGACTGGCAAAACACTGTTTAACATCTGATCCTACTGTCATCCTAATTCTCCTTATCCTTTTGGCTTAAAAATTAAAGCTCCTATCATGCCGAAAACAATGGAAGCTGTAATACCAGAACTAGTTACTTCAAACATTCCTGTCAGTACACCAACTAACCCATGTTTTTCTGCTTCCTGCACCGCACCATGAACAAGTGAATTCCCAAAATTTGTAATCGGAACGGTAGCCCCTGCCCCAGCAAAATCAATCAAAGGCTCGTATAGTCCAAATCCATCTAAAAGCGCCCCAATCACTACAAGAGCACTTAAGGTATGACCTGGTGTCAATTTAAATACATCAAACATAATTTGCCCAATGATACAAATTAAACAGCCTACGACAAAAG
>NZ_JBSIOT010001042.1:0-649 GCF_053613335.1 Bacillus sp. LR--39
GACGTCCAAGACTTAACAAAGGAACTGTATGAAGAAGGCTTCCGGTCATTCATTTACGCACCAGTCGGTTTTGTATCTGACCACCTGGAAGTTCTGTATGACAACGACTATGAGTGCAAAGTGGTTACGGACGAGCTTGGCGCAAGCTATCACCGTCCGCCTATGCCGAACACTGATCCGCGGTTCATCGATACGCTTGCTTCAGTCGTGGAGCGAACATACAACAGCACAGAACAGGAGAAAGCGGAGCTGTAAATCGAGCTCCGCTTTTTGCTGCAATGTTATGACGTGACAATATCCCGCTTTTGAAAAACCCAAAAGGAGACAGCCAGAAAAAGAATAAAATAAACAGCAATCACAGCCGCTGAAAATGAAAGAGTCATATCTTGAATAAACGGCTCCCCATCAATGTATTGACTGAGATCTGAATTTGCAAAGATCGTATACTTGGTCCAATCAAATTTTGCCGCTAAAAATTGAGTAATCGCAGACCCTGTAAAAAAGACGAACAGCGAAAGACCGACAGAGACGACCGCGCTTCTTAGGATGACCGAAATCATAAAGGCCAGCGTGGCCAGCACAATAATATTCAATAAAGCGGCTCCATAGTCTAAGGCTAAAAACTTCAGCATTGACATCTTTATCACTT
>NZ_JBSIOT010001043.1:0-649 GCF_053613335.1 Bacillus sp. LR--39
TGCATATACTTATCTGTCTCCTTACCTTCTGACCGTTTCAGGGATCAGCGGCAATTTGCTCAGCGGCGTTTTGCTTATATTTGGAATCGCCAGCTTGGTTGGATCGAAGTTTGGCGGATATAGCACTGATAAATGGGGAGTTCCTTTTACGCTCGTTGGCGGGATGGCGCTGCATATCATCGCACTGATTTTGCTGTCGCTTGTCACCCATTCCTATGTCGGAGTACTGTTGATTCTCATATTATGGTCGTTCGCCGCATGGTCTACCGGCCCGACGCAGCAATATCACTTAGCGACGCTTGAACCCGAATTGTCAGGTGTATTGCTCGGCATCAATCAATCGATGATGCAATTCGCCATGGCCGCAGGTGCAGGAATCGGAGGGATTTTTGTAGAAAAAGTGTCGCTGGCTTCTATTACGTGGTTTGGGGCATTGGGGGTTATGATTGCGATTGTTGTTGTTTTGACGACCTTCAGTTCACGGAAAGCAGCACATGTAAGAGAAATCAGTTCATAATAGCCTTGATTGGTGTTGAAGATTCAAGGGTTTCATTCGTCATATCTTACCTGCTTTTTTGAGCCTGACAGGCAGCGCTGAGCCGAAAAATCTAGCATCCGCTCGCTGTAAAACGAGCGGATGTTTTTTTAC
>NZ_JBSIOT010001044.1:0-649 GCF_053613335.1 Bacillus sp. LR--39
TTTACACGAATCAGGAGTCTGAAGTGTTTCTTCATGAAGAACATTGGCGTGTCATCGTAAAGCCGGAGCTGCAGCAGCACGAATTTATTCTCCGGGAAATAAAAAGCAAGAAGCTTGATTTGCTTTTGTTTGATATTCTAGGCGCGCCTGCAGAGCTGTTAAAGAAAATAAAGACGGAGACAGATGCGAAAATTGTTCTTTTTGAAGAGAAAAACGGTAAATCGATTCAATATAGTGACGCAGTCATTAACGGAATTTACGGTCACATCAGAAGCAGGGTGTACGTTCAGGGAAACACACGGATCTATGAAGGTCCGGACTATCTTATTCTTCACCCCGCCTTTCAGGCCGCAAGAGAGGATTACACACTTAAGAAAGACTGCCGCAATATCCTTGTTGCATTAGGAGGAAGTGATCCGAAGCAGCTTATTTTTAAAGTGCTGGCTGCCGCTGATCAAGTCCCCGACATAAAAGACAAAAACATGATGTTTGTAATGGGGAGCGCTTCACCGCATCAAGAGGCAGTCCGAAGGCGGATCGAAAAGAAGCCGCAGTACAAGATGATCGAACAGACAAATGATATGGCAGGTTTGATGAAACAAGCGGACGCAGCCATTGTCGCCGGCGGCATCTCTCTATATGAAGCCAT
>NZ_JBSIOT010001045.1:0-649 GCF_053613335.1 Bacillus sp. LR--39
TAAAAAACGGTCTGCATGCTGCGGCGGTCTTTATGATCGGCGTGTTCAATATAAACGACGTCTTTAGCAAAGTCCATATAGAATGAGCTGAGCTCGATCGCACAGAAGTTGTGGACAGCATGGTAAATGACTGCAAAATCGTATTCTTCATACGCTTTTTTGACTTTTTCAATGAGGCTGTTCAGCTTGATCAAAATGTACTGATCGACTTCTCTCAGATCTTCCACAGCGATTGCATCTTTCGCCGGGTCAAAATCAGCAATGTTTCCGTGAAGGAAGCGGAACGTGTTGCGGATCTTCCGGTACACTTCTGCGACTTGCTTTAAGATCGCGTCAGACACGCGGACATCTGCCTGATAGTCGACAGACGCAACCCACAGCCTTAAAATATCTGCCCCGAACTGGTTCATGATTTTTGCAGGAACAACGACATTGCCGAGTGATTTACTCATTTTGCGGCCTTCTCCGTCAAGAGCAAAACCGTGCGAAAGCACGCCTTTATAAGGTGCTTTGCCTGTTACGGCAACCGCTGTCGAAATCGATGAGTTAAACCAGCCGCGGTATTGGTCAGATCCTTCCAGATACAAGTCGGCAGGTCTTACAAGACCTTCGCGCTCTTCCAGTACGGCCTGATGAGACGAACCTGAAT
>NZ_JBSIOT010001046.1:0-648 GCF_053613335.1 Bacillus sp. LR--39
TTTTGAGAAAAAAGTGTCTCCAGAGCTTAGACAGTGGTTTCTCAATTTGATGCTGGAGGCCTCCTCCTACGGGACGATCCACTCGGGCATCGCATTAAGAGATGAAGATCTCAGAAAGGAACTTGCTGCAATCAAGGTGCCGACGCTGATCCTGCACGGGAGAAAGGATAGAATTGCGCCGTTTGATTTTGCGAAAGAATTGAAGCGCGGCATCAAACAGTCGGAATTGGTTCCGTTTGCAAACAGCGGGCACGGAGCATTTTATGAGGAAAAAGAGAAGATTAACAGTTTGATTGCGCAGTTCTCCAACTCATAAGAAAAAACCCGACATTGATCGGGTTTTTTATATAATTCCTCTGTTTTGCAGTGCGTTAATGATGAGATCAGCTCCATCGGAAATAGAGGTCTGGTCTGACTCAATGATGAAATCGGGTGAAAGCGGCGCTTCATACGGAGAATCGATCCCGGTGAAATGTTTGATCTTTCCGTTTCGCGCTTTTTTATAAAGCCCTTTTGGATCGCGCTGTTCACAAACATGCAGCGGGCACTTCACATAAATTTCGAAGAACTCACCTTTAGGAAAGAGCGCTCTAACCATGTACCGATCCTCTCTGAATGGAGAAATAAAAGCCGTTAAAATCATTTGCC
>NZ_JBSIOT010001047.1:0-648 GCF_053613335.1 Bacillus sp. LR--39
CATCGCCTCAAAGGTATGTGAGCACCCGGCCGTCATCGCCGAATTATGCTGGTCGGATGACCCTGATTACATAACGGGCTATGTTGCGGCTAAAAAGCTGGGTTATCAGCGGATGACAAAGATGAAAGAGCATGGGGACGAAAGCGGCTGCCGGATTTTTTTTGTTGATGGATCAGCAGATGTAAAAAGCTGCATAGACGATTTGGAAAAACAGCCTGTATTCATTGGTCAGGAGGTAAATCATGAATCAATCATTCGTTGAGAAAAGCAAACAATATCTTTGGCTGCCTTTTACCCAAATGAAAGACTATGACGAAAACCCGCTGATCATCGAAAGCGGGCAGGGAATCAAGCTGAAAGATATCGACGGCAGGGTGTACTACGACGGATTTTCTTCAGTATGGCTCAATGTCCATGGCCATCGCAAGAAGGAACTGGATGAGGCCATCAAAAAACAGCTCGGCAAAATCGCTCATTCGACATTGCTGGGAATGACAAATGTTCCGGCGACAGAACTTGCCGAGGTGTTAATCAAGATCACGCCGGAAAATCTGACGCGTGTTTTTTATTCGGACAGCGGCGCCGCAGCAATGGAAATCGCGCTGAAGATGGCCTTTCAATATTGGAAAAACATCGGCAAGCCGGAGA
>NZ_JBSIOT010001048.1:0-647 GCF_053613335.1 Bacillus sp. LR--39
CTCAAGCGGATCACGAAAGTCCGGTCCTTTTAATGTCAGCCTGACGTCATGGATATTCAGCTCCGGCAAAAGCAGCGTGTTCAGTTTATTCACGAGTGTTTTTCGCTCCGGCTGAAAAACCTGCTCCTCCGTAATTTTTCTAGCAGTATCAGCTGTCGCCCGGTTGTATTCCTGAGCCTCGCCTGTATACAGCGGCGGGAGGCGGGAGGCGGAACGCGGAACGCAGCTTATTTCTGCTTTTTTCATCGTATTCAAGAAACAAGGCGTCGTTTTGGAGAATTTCCGCCAAGAATTTGATTTCCACGGAAACCGGCGTAATATCCTCGCCTCCGTGGAGATCCTTTTCTTTTGCGATTCCTTCCGCTTCGATCAGGAGAAATTTATGGGCGTTTTCCACGCCTTCAAGATCATTCATGTATTCCTGCAGCTCCCGGTAAGAAGCTTCAGACAGCATCCCGTTTTCCACTGTAATCGCAGCGGGGACGTGACGTCCCTGCTTAAAATACATAAAATTGAGTTCTTCTGCTTTTCGGGCTCCGTATAAATTGACAATATTGCCGATCCAGCGGGGTACACCGTATACGCCGCTTCCGATTTTGAGGTGAATGGCTTCATTTGCTTGATACTTCTCTGCCAATGTGTTTACA
>NZ_JBSIOT010001049.1:0-647 GCF_053613335.1 Bacillus sp. LR--39
TTTCTTTCTTCTTTCACGGTATTGGCTTCTATGGCGAATGACAGTGGAAAGCTGTGGGGTGATTTCATGAATGCGATTTCTGATATGGCGGCGGTCGGTTTCCAGTTTCGTTTCCCCGGGACCTCTTGCCCCAATCCCTCCGCCTTGCCGGGAGAGATTGATCCCTTGTCCCGTCAGACGCGGCAGTGCATATTGCAGCTGAGCCAGCTCAATTTGAAGTTTGCCTTCTCTCGTTCTCGCCCGCTTTGCAAAAATATCTAATATCAATTGCGTGCGGTCAATCATCTTCACTTCAATTGCTGTTGCCAATGACTTCAGCTGACTTGGCGACAGTTCATCATTAAAGATGAGGAGATCAGCTTCAAGCTCTTCCACCAGTGCCTTCAGCTCTTCTACCTTCCCTTTTCCTATATATGTAGCGGCGTCAGCCCTGTTCCGTTTTTGTGTGACGCTGGTCAGTACTTTTCCGTCTGCTGTTTTTGTCAGCGATGCTAGCTCTTCCATAGAATTTTCAAAATGCTCATCCGTGATATGCGGCAGCTGACATCCGACTAAAATGGCTTTCTCCTGAATCGTTTCTTGTTCGTTCAAATGGATGTTCCTTTCTTTTGCATATTGGGCAGTAGTATTATCATACCAAACCCTGC
>NZ_JBSIOT010001050.1:0-647 GCF_053613335.1 Bacillus sp. LR--39
CGGAATGAAAGATACGGACAGGATGCTGCATCAGTTTGAAATGAATACGACAGACGTGCTGCTGCTCTTTACGAACAAAGGAAGCTACATCTATTGTCCTGTTCACCAGTTGCCTGATATCAGATGGAAGGACATGGGCCAGCATTTTTCAAATCTAATCACTATTGACCGTGATGAAACGATTGTAAAGGCTATACCGATAAAAGAATTTGATCCGTCGGCATATCTTCTATTCTTTACGAAAAACGGCATGGTGAAAAAGACAGAGCTCACTCATTATAAAGCACAGCGTTATTCTAAGGCACTTGTAGCCTTAAATCTGAAGGGTGAAGATGAACTGATTGATGTACATGTAACAAATGGGGAAAGCCAGATCTTTATGGCCACTCACTTAGGGTATGGTCTATGGTTTGGAGAAGACGAAGTGAATGTAGTTGGCGCGCGTGCGGCAGGTGTCAAAGGGATTAACTTAAAAGAGGATGACTTTGTTGTCTCCGGTGAGATCCTTCAGCAATCTGATTCAATTGTCTTGTTCACACAGCGGGGAGCGGTAAAACGCATGGGTCTTTCTGAGTTCGAGAAGACATCCCGCGCAAAACGCGGTGTCGTAATGCTAAGGGAACTGAAAAAGAATCCTCATCGTGTTG
>NZ_JBSIOT010001051.1:0-647 GCF_053613335.1 Bacillus sp. LR--39
GGCTCTGCTTGGGAAATGCTTCTGTCCACATGCGATTCTGCTGCGAAGTGAATGACGCCATCGTAGGTCTCATCAAACGCGCGGTCGATATCCTCCTGAACGCTGATGTCCCCTTTTACAAAGCGAAAACGGCTGTTTTGTTTTAATTTTTCCATTTCCTCCGGGTGGCTGGCGTACGTCAGTTTATCTAAAACGGTAATGCGCGCATCCGTTTCCCTCAGCATGAGCTTTGTAAACGTGAGCCCGATGAAGCCGGCACCGCCTGTAATTAAATATGATTTTGCCATCACTTTTCGTCCTGTCCTTTCCGTAAAGCCTGGTGTACAAGCTGGGAAGCGAGATAAAGCGATTCGTGAGTTCCGGCATCTACCCACCAGCCTGATAACACATCATACGTAAGCTGGCTGTTTTCGATGTATAGATTATTCACATCGGTGATTTCCAGCTCGCCGCGCTTTGATGGTGATATTTGTTCAATATACGAAAACACCTCTGCATCATACATATAAATGCCGGTAACACAAAGGTTGGTCGGTGGCTGTTCGGGCTTTTCGATGATGGAACGAATCCGCTTGTTTTTCTCATCAATCTCAGCAATCCCGAAACGTTCCGGGTCATCAACTTCTTTCAGAAGCACTTTTGCTCCT
>NZ_JBSIOT010001052.1:0-646 GCF_053613335.1 Bacillus sp. LR--39
GCGTCATTCCGATCACATTCTGGTAGAATGCGATCGAAGCATCAATGTCTTTCACCATCAGTCCTACGTGGTCGATTCGCGCCATTTCGCCATTCCTCCTTTAGTTTCTCCATCATCTTAGAAAATTCGGAATCATCTGTCAATTATATCGATTACATGATGAATAAGAACATCTATCAGGCGTTATGGTAGGATAGAGAAGACTTTAAGATAAGGACTGAATTAAAATGCATACATTAAAAATAAAACATCCATTCGCTGCAAAAATGAAAAAGGGCTATCCCCTAATCGAAAAAGAGGCCGTTTCTTCGCAAGAAAACGGCATAAAAGAAGGATCGCTGATCAGGATAACCGATGAAAACGGCAGGTTTTTAGGAAAGGGCTATTATGGCGAGCAAAACAAAGGGATCGGCTGGATTCTGACTCGAAACGAGGGGGAATCGATTGACCAGTCATTCTTTTTAAGCAGGCTGGCGAAAGCATTTCAAGCCAGAAAATCGCTTTTTCAAGACCCGGATACGACCGCTTTTCGTTTGTTTAACGGGGAAGGCGACGGAATCGGCGGCTTTACGATTGACTATTATGACGGCTACTATTTGTTCCAATGGTACAGCAAAGGGATTTATACGCTTAAAGAAACGATTAT
>NZ_JBSIOT010001053.1:0-646 GCF_053613335.1 Bacillus sp. LR--39
CCGACAGCGGTCGGTCCGATCAAAACGATGACCGGCGGCTTCGTTTTATTCACTGATGATCACTCTCTTTAAACAAGCTCCTCCCATTATACCATTTCACATTCAAAAACACCCATTTCATTTTACCCGTTTTCACTGTTTTCCAAACATTCCCTCACCAGCAAATCGGCTCATTTCCGACGATTTCTCTTGTGTAACCCTTAAAAGGATGCCGGTGCCTTTCCTTCATTCCATCGCTTACATAAACGACTCCGCCATATCTGACCGGGGGAGCCGCAGAATATGCCAAATAGGTCGTGCCCTCGATTTCATGATAGTGCGTGCCGTCCGCCCGCGGAATCGCTGGCCCCGTAATCGCATAATACCTATGGTAATGACCATCGACGAAAGAAGTAATTCCGGAATAAAAATGAACGTGCCCATCTGTATTGCTCCCGTTTGCCGGCTGGGAAAAACCCTCAATTAGGTGGTAATGTCCCTCGGCAGTCGTTGTTCTCGCCCTGTAGGCGTGGGCATGGGGAGGCGCTTTTGACCAATCCGACTGATACAGCGTCATGTTTGCGTTCACTCCTTTTTGAGGGCTGCTTCACTAAAAAATCCGGCGGGCGCCCAGGCAAAAACGGCTGGGCAGAATACAGTGATGTTA
>NZ_JBSIOT010001054.1:0-645 GCF_053613335.1 Bacillus sp. LR--39
TTGGAGCTGTAACGCAATACACAGATGGTCAAGTAGCCGAAGGAATGCAGTATTTAGCCATGGCCGGTTATAAGACCAATCAAATCATCGGGGCAATGCCTGGGTTATTGGCAACTGCTGCAGCCGGACAAACCGATTTAGGTGTTACAGCTGATATTGTCTCAGACATCTTAACGGAGTTCCATATCAAAGCAGAGGACACTAACCGCGTTGCTGACGTTATGGCGTATACTTTCACCAACTCAAATGCCACCCTGCAGGAGATCGGCCAAACGATGAAATATGCTGCTCCCGCAGCAAAAACGGCAGGACTCAGCATGGAAGAATTAGCAGCAGCGACAGGCATTATGGCGAACAGCGGGATCAAAGCCGATATGGCAGGAACAGCTTTGCGAGCTACATTAACTCGTTTAGCTTCTCCACCAAAACAAGCCGGAAATGCGATAGATGAATTAGGTTTGAAAGTAACCGATTCGACAGGGAAAATGCGACCACTTGCAGACATCATAGGGCAAATCAACGAGAAAACAAAAGATTATACCGAAACTGAAAAAATTCGGATTGCCAAACAGCTTGCCGGACAGCATGCTCTATCAGGCTTCATTACTTTAATGCACGCTGGAAAGGATAAACTCCAAGACTTCA
>NZ_JBSIOT010001055.1:0-645 GCF_053613335.1 Bacillus sp. LR--39
CAGCAAGAGCGGGATATGATAATGTGCATCTGGATCTGCTAGCTGAAAACGGACGGTGACTATGGTTAAAAACGGCTGGTCGACCGTATTCACGTTTTTATTCGCAAAATACTCTCCTGCATGAAATTCCATCACATATTCTCCGGACACCAGCTCTTCATCAGCCAGCAGAGGGACATTGGCTCTGCCGTCATTGTTAGTGTAAACCTCTTTCATAATACTTTCGCCCAGCCGCTTCAATTCAATTTTTACGTTCGCCGCTGGTTTGCCGCAGGTTAAATCTAAAATATGGGTTGTCAGTTGTCCCATCAGGCTTTCAGGCTCCGACATTTTTCAGCAGTTTTCTGTTTTTCTTTCTCGGCGTCTTCTCTTGTCACGGTAAAATGTTGGAAACCGTATGGCGGGCGAGGTTCGGTGTAGACTTTTCCTTTTGAACCCGGGATTTCTTCGACAACTGTATCCCATGTGTGATTTTGAGATTGGAAGCTGACATCAGTGAGCTGCGGGAACCTCTCTAATATTCTGCAGCCGATGTGATAGATTAAGTGTTAGATTGAAGGGGTTTCGAGCTCGTGAAAAACGGTGCTCGCCAAGTCGCGGACTTGTTCAGCCGCGACGTAGCGGGCTGGGTCAGAAGCATATGCG
>NZ_JBSIOT010001056.1:0-645 GCF_053613335.1 Bacillus sp. LR--39
ATTTTTACCCCTCGATAGAGCTCCGTATGTGCTTTTTGAAGGCCGCAGCCGTGTACATTGGAGAAAGTCAGAGAGGTCACTCCGATTTTTCCGAGTTCCTGCTTCAGCTTTTCAAAATTTGCCGGACGCGTTACAATTTCTACCTTGAACATTTGACCGCTCATAGCGTCACTCCTCACATAGAATCTTGATATGCTTTTTCCCCGTGCATCGTTAAGTCAAGCCCAAGTGACTCTTCTTCTTCAGTTGCGCGAAGGGGAAGGAAGAGGCTTACAATTTTAATAATAACGAAAGTGACAATAAATACAAAAACATAAGTGGCGGCGATGGCGACGATTTGTTTCCAGATTAAGCTTGCATCACCGTAAAATAACCCATCTGCGCCCGCTGAGTTAACAGAGGTTGTTGCGAATAATCCTGTTGCGATTCCGCCCCATGTGCCGCCGATCCCGTGCAGGCCAAAGGCGTCAAGCGCGTCGTCGTATCCGAATTTCTTTTTAAGCGAGAATACTCCCCAGAAACAAACAGCTCCGCCGATGATGCCGATAATAATGGAAGCGAACGGTGTGACAAATCCGGCAGCCGGCGTAATGGCGACAAGCCCGGCGATTGCCCCAGATACCGCTCCGAGCATTGTCGGTTTTT
>NZ_JBSIOT010001057.1:0-644 GCF_053613335.1 Bacillus sp. LR--39
GCGTCCGGCGGATTGACTGAGGGGGGCGCGTGCTTGGCGACGTGGACAAACATTTCGTCGCCTGTCAGAGCGGACAGAACAGGCGCAAAGTGATCGCCGAGCCCTTGAAGTTTCGGGCGCACTGTGTCTTTCAGAACGCTCATCCGCGCATCTAAACCTTCTATTGTAAATGTACGAAAATCCTCTTCAGTAAAACGCAGACTGCTCATTGTGTTCCTCCTTGTCCAATCAGTAAAGATATTGTATCACAGTCGGCTTTTCAAACAAAAAATTACGTTTCGCCTTGCGGAATTTGGGGAATCGTTAGGTAAACACACAATTTTTAGAATAACGTTGCGAATGTTTGAGCACTTCATACGATATGAATAAGAAATTAATATATATCACGCTTAGGACTTAAAGCCAGAAGGATTCCTTTTGAAATCAATTTTCTCTGGAGGGGGCGTAGGGCACATGAAACCAATAGTAAAACAAGGATTGAAAGAGGAAAAAGACAATCGGGCCGCTGTTTGGAGGCTTGAGGTCGATTATGAACTTGCAACGCTTTTTGAAGCTATGGAAAAAAAGGATGAAACCCAAATCGAGTTGAGCAAGCGCAAACTGGAACGACTCAGAAAAGAATGGATCAGATTACATGGTTGAAA
>NZ_JBSIOT010001058.1:0-644 GCF_053613335.1 Bacillus sp. LR--39
TCTCTTCCTTTCTCAGCGATCAACGTCAAAGTGCGCGCGAGCTCTTTCTGCACAAAACGCTCACCTGGAGAGGGCGGTTTTCCTCCCGGAAGATAAATATCTGCAGTGATCGGCATACAGGAAAGCCATTCAGCGTTTTTCACCGTGTTTTGACATTGATCAGGCGAGACCGGGAACCCCTTTTCTGCATACATAATCGCCGGCTTCAGCACCTCTCGAAGCGATAGACGGCCGTACGCAGCCAGTATTTCGGCCCAGCTGTCCACCATCCCCGGCACGGTAATCGCACTCCTTGGGCCCCTGACCGGAATGGCGCGCTCTCCTTTATACTGATCCCGGTCCGCTTTCCGCCCCGACCGCCCGCTGCCATTGTACCCTTTGATCTCCCCGCTTCCATTGTGATACATCAGCCAAAAGGCATCCCCTCCGAGTCCTGTCATATGCGGATAGACAACAGCTAGGCACGCGCTTACTGCAACAGCGGCGTCAAACGCGTTCCCCCCCTTCTCCATGATGATGCTGCCTGCAAGCGAAGCGAGATAATGAGGACTGACAACCATTTGTTTCGAACCGATCTTCAGCTTCTCCATAGCTCATTCCTTCCTTTCAAGCATTCATTTGTCCTTTGAAGTATAGTGGCCCGT
>NZ_JBSIOT010001059.1:0-644 GCF_053613335.1 Bacillus sp. LR--39
TATGCCCTCAGAAGTAAAATCGGTCGCCCGGCCCTGGGGTGTTGATAGGATGACGTCCGCTCCTTTCGCTTTCACCTGACGAATCATATCACGCATCATCTCTTTGAATTCCGCTTCAGATTCATTATGCTTCGGATTTGTGTCATTAATGCCAAGCTGCAAGATAAAATAATCCCCCGGCTTGATGTACTTCAGGATCGCCTCAAGCTGTCCATCATTTCTGAACCCTCTCGCGATCTGCCCGCCGGACGCCATGTTTCTCACTTGAAAGGTATGTTTATCGATATAGTGAGGCAGCATCTGCCCCCAGCCCGCCTGCTTGCTGCTGTTGAGCGGATAATAATTGCACACCGTCGAGTCGCCTCCGATATAAATGGTTCGGTTCGTCACCGGCTGATCAGACAATTTCTTTATTTTCAAGGCGCTAAGCGTAAAAGCGGTGCCAGCTTTCCCCTCTGTCACCAGCAGATTCAGCTGCCCGTCGGTGACGGGAATTTGGAACGTATCCTCCGCGCCATCCCCTGTCATATTAATGACCTGAAACACGCCCTCCGCCGCCACACTGGCCCTTGCCGTATTGCCAAGCGTCACCTTCACCTCATAAAGGCCATTCGGGAGATCCACATTAAACGTGTTATTGCTTT
>NZ_JBSIOT010001060.1:0-644 GCF_053613335.1 Bacillus sp. LR--39
ACAAAAAGAGCGACAATAAAAGCGCTGATAAACCGTGAGATAAAGAAAGGCAACAGGTCTGCACTCAAATATGCCCAGTTTTTGATTAAAGAGAGCAGGCTTGCACCCATCATGATCGGAATCGCCATGATGAAGGTGAAATCAGCGGCCGCTCTGTGGCTCAAGCCGAGAATAACCCCGCCTGAAATCGTCGAACCCGAGCGCGAGAAGCCCGGCCAAAGCGCCAGACATTGAAACAGCCCCATGCCAAGCGCCTGCTTATACGTCATCCTATCAACCGAATCTGTCGTATCCTTGCGCCGATTGATCCAGTCGGCTGCGAGCATCAGCACCGCACCGGCGATGAGACCGACCGCAACGGTGCGGACGGAAAACAAGTATTGATCAATATAGTCTTCAAATAAAAATCCAAGCACAGCGGCGGGAACAAGGCCTACAGCGATTTGGGCGATGGAAAGGCGGTTTCCCGATTTCTGCTCTTCCGTAATGTTTTTCTTCATGCCTAAAAGATTGAGAATCCGGTCTTTAAATACGATGGCGACGGCAAGGATGGAGCCGAGCTGAATCACGACTTTAAAGGTATTCGCCGCCTCCGGCGTAAGCAGTTCTTTCGATTTCAGCCAGACATCGTCAACAATAATCAT
>NZ_JBSIOT010001061.1:0-644 GCF_053613335.1 Bacillus sp. LR--39
AAAGGACTTAAAGTTTTTAGTCGCGGTAAGACCTGGTTTAATGCAGCCTTCTCTGGCAGCCAGAATGACATCCACCCTAGACCGCATTTCAGACGGCCGGCTGCTGATCAACGTTGTGGCAGGGGGCGATCCGTATGAGCTGGTAGGCGATGGCCTGTTTATCAGCCATGATGAGCGCTACGAGGCAACAGACGAATTTTTAACCGTTTGGCGGAGACTTTTGCAGGGAGAAACGGTTTCCTATGAAGGAAAGCATATAAAAGTGGAAAACAGCAATCTGCTTTTCCCGCCGCAGCAAGAGCCGCATCCGCCCATCTATTTCGGTGGTTCGTCACAGGCTGGGATTGAAGCTGCCGCAAAGCATACAGACGTATACTTGACATGGGGTGAGCCGCCTGAACAAGTAAAAGAAAAGATAGAGAGAGTCAAAAAGCAAGCGGCAAAAGAAGGGAGATCCGTTCGATTTGGTATTAGGCTGCATGTCATTGCCCGTGAAACTGAACAAGAGGCGTGGGAAGCGGCTGAGCGCTTGATCAGCCACTTGGATGATGACATCATTGCCAAAGCGCAGGCAGCTTTGAGCCGTTACGACTCTTCAGGCCAGCAGCGGTTGGCCGTCCTTCATCAAGGCGATCGGACGAAGC
>NZ_JBSIOT010001062.1:0-644 GCF_053613335.1 Bacillus sp. LR--39
AATATATTATCACCTAATAATAAAATGAAAGACTCTTTTTTCGTAAAGCGCTTTGCATAAGACAGCCCATCCGAAATGCCCGTTGCTGCCGGCTGTACTTGATAAGTGATAGTAACGCCAAGCTCTTCCCCGTTCCCAAGCAGTTTGTAAAATTGCGGCATATGCTCTTTTTGACTGATGAGTAAAATGTCTTTTATTCCGGCTTCCTCCAGCTTCATAATCGACCAGTATATCATCGGATACGGACCTACAGGAAGCAAATGCTTGTTGACGGCTTTCGTTAAGGGCATAAGGCGTGAGCCGTTTCCTCCGGCTAAAATAACACCTTTCACATTAACACTTCCTTACATGCATTTTTATATCTCTTGTTCATATAAATCTTGAAGAATAGCTGTTACCCGTATAATGTCTTTGCCATCCACGAGCGGCCTTCCTCCCTTGTGCAAAGAAAGGCGAAGAGGATAGCTGCTCATAATGCGTGACATCTGATAGATGAGTGTTTCATCCGGTACAAGCTCACCCAAACCAAGATCAAGAGCGGCGCCTTGGCCAGCAAATGTTTTTGCTGTTCCCGTTTGATGCTCACCCTGAGAAAGAACAAGGCACGGCACGCCGATGCAAATGGCTTCATATAGAGAGATGCC
>NZ_JBSIOT010001063.1:0-643 GCF_053613335.1 Bacillus sp. LR--39
ACGATTGTTGATCCGTTCTATTATTTGTAGAGTTTATAATACTCGGTTCATGAAACGAAGTCAATTCTTAATCCGATGTTACACCGAGTGCTTCCAGCGCCATATTGACGTGCTCCTCCTGCTGTGTTTGCAGAGCGAATTTAGCTATTTCCAGCGGATATGCCGCTTGCATCTCTGAAATGTGTTCCTGCATTTTTGCCCATATTCGGCCGCCTGCTTGATCATAGTATTCAAGCAAACGGGCAGTTTCTTTTTCTCCGAAAATGGTTTGATAAAGAACAAAATCCTTGGCTGGGTCAGCAACCTTCGCTTCTGTCCAATCCAGAAGTCCTGTGACACGTTCATTTTGGTCGATAAGAATATGCGGGGGGTGGAGATCGCCGTGTATCAAAGAAGAGAAACCCGGCCAGTATGCATCATCATCTATCCACTTTTGCCATCTTTCCCAAAGCGTCGTAATACGCCAAGCTTATTCTTCACATCAACCATAGAGTCTGCTGTCATTTGCCTGAAATCTTCTGGCCTTATCACTTCTATTCCGGATTGCCCAGCAGATATTTGATCCGTGCCATGTAATTCAGCCAATATGTCGGCAAGTGTGCGGACAAAGTCGTTTGACGCCGGTTGATGATCCATATTCCAT
>NZ_JBSIOT010001064.1:0-642 GCF_053613335.1 Bacillus sp. LR--39
GGGTACATTGGCAGCCACACATGTGTTGAACTATTGAACAGCGGCTACGAGATTGTTGTTCTTGATAATCTGTCCAACAGTTCAGCTGAAGCGCTGAACCGTGTCAAGGAGATTACAGGAAAAGATTTAACGTTCTACGAAGCGGATTTATTGGACCGGGAAGCGGTAGATTCCGTTTTTGCTGAAAATGAAATCGAAGCTGTGATTCATTTTGCAGGGTTAAAAGCAGTCGGCGAATCTGTGGCGATTCCCCTCAAATATTATCATAACAATTTGACAGGAACGTTTATTTTATGCGAGGCCATGGAGAAATACGGCGTCAAGAAAATCGTATTCAGTTCATCTGCGACAGTATACGGCGTTCCGGAAACATCGCCGATTACGGAAGACTTTCCATTAGGCGCGACAAATCCTTATGGGCAGACAAAGCTCATGCTTGAACAAATATTGCGTGATTTGCATACAGCCGACAATGAGTGGAGCGTTGCGCTGCTTCGTTACTTTAACCCGTTCGGCGCGCATCCAAGCGGACGGATCGGTGAAGAGCCGAACGGAATCCCAAATAACCTTATGCCGTATGTGGCACAGGTAGCAGTCGGGAAGCTCGAGCAATTAAGCGTATACGGAAATGACTATCCGACA
>NZ_JBSIOT010001065.1:0-642 GCF_053613335.1 Bacillus sp. LR--39
AGCAAATCCAGCAGACTATCGTTTTCTTCGGCGAATTCACCATCCGGGTCCGCATCAGAATAAGCGGCCGCTTCTTTATAAGCTTCCTGGAAGAGCCCCAGATGGGCAAAGTTATTCGCTTTAAAGTAATGGCACTCCGGCATTTCGGCCTCCAGATTTGCCATGATATAGTCAAGAAGATCGTTCGACTCTTGATACTGGCCCATTTCCGAATAAATGACCGCAAGCTGTGAAAGCATCTCTGAATCCTCCGGCTCCAAATGAACCGCGCGCTGAATCAGTTTGCTTGCCCGTTTTAGATTGCGCTCTTTATACGCTTTCAAGCCTTTATGAAAAAAATATTGTCCATCTTGAAGCAGGTGGACAATTTGGGCGTGATTTTTATGTTCAGAAGTGTGTTTTCCCACAACTACCCTCCGTTTTATACAATATTACCGTCAGTAGTATACCATAAATCGTAAGCCCCTCAATAGTTCAAAAGGAAGGATTGGGAAAATCCCTCCTCTTTTTTATTGGCTGATTCGACCAAAATTTACCCGGCTTTGTTTTCTAAGTCTGCATTCATTTTCAGCTGCTGTTCAGCAAAATCCCGATAAAGGCCATGGGAAGCCATTAACTCATGGTGTGTTCCACGACCGGTAA
>NZ_JBSIOT010001066.1:0-642 GCF_053613335.1 Bacillus sp. LR--39
GCTTCTCTGAAAAGGCCTTTTACAGGCCTTTTTTTCATGCCCTATGTTCTATCTGCCGCTACATGCCGCACGCCTTTCTTTCTTCTACAATGGCAATGGATCAAAAAAGGAGTGAGACGACGTGCTGCAAGCAGAAAATATCAAAAAGGCATATGGGAAAAAAACAATCGTGAAAGGTATTTCTTTTTCCCTCAAAAAGGGGGAGTCGTTCGGTCTGCTCGGGCCAAACGGTGCGGGGAAATCCACAACCATTTCGATGATTTCCGGCCTTGTACCGCATGATAGCGGGAACATCACGGTGGGCGGCTATGTCATCGGAAAAGAAACGGCCAAAGCGAAACAAAAAATCGGCATTGTTCCGCAGGAAATTGCATTATATCCGACGCTGACGGCTCATGAGAATCTTATGTTTTGGGGGAAAATGTACGGACTTACGCACGGTGAGGCCAAAAAAAGATCGGCTGAGGTCCTTGAATATGTCGGTCTGACTGAGCGGGCTAAAGATAAGATTGAAACATTTTCCGGGGGGATGAAACGAAGAATCAACATCGGTGCGGCTTTAATGCATAAGCCCGAGCTGCTGATTATGGATGAACCGACTGTCGGTATTGACCCTCAATCGAGAAATCACATTTTAGAAAC
>NZ_JBSIOT010001067.1:0-641 GCF_053613335.1 Bacillus sp. LR--39
TTTGCATGCTCCTTAGCTGCGCGGGTCTGCTTTCGTTTCGATTCATTTGTTGCAAACCGGTATTTTCCCGGTTCATATCGGGAATCTAGGATCCCTGCGGTGCCGATCGTAATAAGCCGTTTGATATGCTGTTCCTCCATAGCGGAGAGAATGTGTGCCATAGCAGTTGACAAGGTATCATCACCATCTGTGCCTAGACAGCTGATCACGATTTCAGCATTCTCCATTATTTTTTTCACATCTTCTAAGCGGCGGGCGTTCCCCATGACGGTTCTGTCTTTTGAAAGGGGAAGATCAGCATGTTGAGATCTGATCAGAGCGAAAATATCAAATCTTTCATCTGCTGCAGCTTGTGTTAAAAAGGCTTGTCCGACGCGGCCGCTGGCTCCTAATAAAGCGATTTTCATTAAAAAACCTCCTCGCCTTTTATTATAAAAGGATGTTCTCAGTTTGAACAGCGCGGGAAAGAATACCTGTACAAATAAACAGAACGATGGGAAACATATTCATGAATCATGGATACACTTACGAATTGAACCAGCTCCCAATTCACAATGGTGATGAATGACACCCCGATTCCCTCCCTTTTTTTCTAGGATATGTGGAGCAGGAAAAAAGGGTGACAAAATAAAGAGAGCGCG
>NZ_JBSIOT010001068.1:0-641 GCF_053613335.1 Bacillus sp. LR--39
ATACCGGATTTACGGGTTTTTACTTTCGCGTGCTGAAAGAAGGGTTCGTCTGTAAGGAGCATGGTCTGAAACGAATCTCACGCCACCCTAAAGGCATTACGATTTCATACGCAAATCGCATCAAGCATCATGAAAAGAACGATATTGAGGGCATCAAAAAACTTCTCGAGGTGGAGGAACTGTCGGCAAATTGGCGTGCATCATGTTTAAAACGGCTGAACGGCTTTGAGCCGGATGACCGCGAAAGGCTGACGGGAGGTCTGAAGCAGGGTTCTTAACCAAAAGGAAAAAATCCTCTGCCGACCGGCAGAGGATTTCGGTTAAATCGAGCGGATGATTCCGCCCTCCACTCTTTGAGCTGAACCGTTGATAGCCGCAGCTTTTTCGGAAGCGAGGTAGACGATCGTACTCGCCACTTCTTCCGGTTTTGCATAGCGCTGAATCAAAGAAGTCGGCTCATTCACTTTGAAATAATCTTTGACAAAGGTGTCTAAATCGGTTTTCTCCTGAGCGGCGGCACCTTCCATATAATTGGCGACGCCTTCCGTCCAGGTAGGTCCCGGAAGAACAGAGTTGACGGTCACATTTGTCCCTTTTGTCATTTCGGCCAAACCTCTTGACAAACTGATCAAAGCGGTTTT
>NZ_JBSIOT010001069.1:0-639 GCF_053613335.1 Bacillus sp. LR--39
GCATGGATAATGCCGAGTGCCATTTCATCAGTTGCAGAAAGAATGGCTGTCGGTTTTTTATCCAGGCTCATCAGATGCTGCAGTGCTTCGAGTCCGGAATCATATGTGTAATCCCCTTCAGCTACAAATTGTTCATTAAACGGAAGGTTCGCTTCTTCAAGCGCACGTTTGTAGCCTTGGAGTTTTTTCGAACGGTTGATCGGTTCTGTCATTGGTCCGGAAACGAACGCGATGTCTGTATGTCCTTTATCAACCAAAAGCTTCACAGCATCATAAATCGCCTGTTCGTAATCGATAGCGACTGACGGTGTTTCCTCCTGCTCTTCTACAGAAGCGGCAAGTACAATCGGCACTGGGGAACGCTTAAATTCCGCCACATGCTCGTCCGTAATGTTTCCGCCCATAAACACGATGCCGTCCACTTGTTTGCCGAGCATTGTGTTTAACAAGTGCAGCTCTTTCTCCATGTTTTGGTCAGAGTTGCTCAAAATAATATTGTATTTATACATTGTCGCGATATCTTCAATTCCGCGCGCAAGCTCTGAATAGAAAATGCTTGAGATATCGGGAATGATGACACCTACAGTTGTTGTTTTTTTACTTGCCAGTCCTCTTGCCACCGCGTTTGGACGGTAACCG
>NZ_JBSIOT010001070.1:0-639 GCF_053613335.1 Bacillus sp. LR--39
AATATGAACTGGAAAGAGATGGACGAGGCATTTCCTGCGTTTCTCGTCATTCTAGCCATGCCTTTGACCTCGAGCATTTCTACAGGAATCGCGCTTGGCTTTATTTCGTATCCGATCGTAAAAGCAGCGCGGGGAAAATGGAGAGAGATTCATCCGCTCGTCATCGTTTTCGCCATTCTGTTTTTCATCCAGCTGTTTATTTTATAACATAGACCAAAAAACCCAAACGTCGCCGTTTGGGTTTTTTATGTAAACAATAAAGAGACAGCGGCCGCTAAAAAACAACAGGCGGCAAACGCATAGTGCAGGATATTGATACAGCTTTTTCTGGCCCGATAATATTCATCACTTTCCTTATCGGTGCCAATTAAAAAAGGGACATCCATGACCTTGTCAAAAATAAGCGTCAGGATATAACGGCAAACCCCTGTATATACCAGCAACGCAATCACCTTCAGCCAAATTGGGGAAACAAATATAAGAACGGTGAAAGCTGACAATAGCATGTACATCTGCCTCGCATACTCGCTATTCCTCAGCATGACTTTAAAAAACAATTCCTTATAGCCTGTGCAGATCGTTCGCCTTTTAAATATCCTTTTTGAATTTCGGTATAATAACGGTTTTCTTCTCATCCTG
>NZ_JBSIOT010001071.1:0-639 GCF_053613335.1 Bacillus sp. LR--39
ACAAGTTTTCTCCAAAACCTGCCGCAAAATATCACGTCCAGTTTATCTGCGGTGTTTGGCGTCGTGACAAACATCACGCTTGTTATTATTACTGTTCCATTTATCCTTTTTTACATGCTGAAAGACGGACACCGCTTTCCGCATCTGGCAGTAAAAATTCTTCCGGCTTCTTATCGGACAGAAGGCTTAAAGATTTTTAAAGATTTATCCGATACGCTTGCGGCATACTTCCAGGGTCAGCTGTTAATTTGTCTTTTTGTCGGGACAGCGTGTTTTATCGGCTATTTAATTGCCGGACTGCCGTATGCCCTGATTCTCGGGATTGTCATGGCGATTACCAATATCATTCCCTATGTCGGGCCTTTTCTCGGTGCTGCGCCGGCTGTCATTGTCGGTTTTATGGACTCGCCGGCCAAAGCGCTGTTTGCGATTATTGTGGTCGTCATCGTTCAGCAGCTGGACGGAAACCTGCTGTCTCCTCTTGTGATCGGAAAGCGGCTGAACACCCATCCGCTTACGATTATTTTGCTGTTAATCGGAGCGGGAAGCTTCGGCGGAATTCTCGGCATGATTTTAGCGGTGCCGGTTTATGCGGTAGTGAAGGCGTTCTTCCTGAATATTGTCCGCTTGATCAAGCTT
>NZ_JBSIOT010001072.1:0-639 GCF_053613335.1 Bacillus sp. LR--39
ACGGGCTGACTAGCGGCCTGACAACTTTGTCTACTATTTTTACGACACTTGCCAAAAGAAACATAAACGTGGATATCATTATCCAAACGCAGGCCGAGGACAAGACTGGAATTTCCTTCTCTGTCAAAACAGAAGATGCAGACCAAACCGTTGCGGTGCTTGAAGAGTATAAAGACGCGCTGGAATTTGAGAAAATCGAGACAGAAAGCAAATTGGCTAAAGTATCCATTGTTGGATCCGGCATGGTCTCAAATCCCGGTGTAGCGGCTGAAATGTTTGCTGTACTGGCGCAAAAAAACATTTTAATCAAAATGGTCAGCACATCTGAAATCAAAGTGTCAACAGTCGTAAGCGAAAATGACATGGTGAAAGCAGTCGAGTCGCTTCACGATGCATTTGAGCTTTCAAAACACCCTTCAGCTGTGTAATGACAATCAAAAAGGCGGGACTATGCAGTCACCGCCTTTTTGATTACACTGGGTCTTTCATATCCCATTTCACAGTCAGAACCACTTTATCCGCTCTCTTTTTCACTTGTTCATATGATTCGGCAATCTGATCATTCATCAATTGAATTTGTTCAGCGATAAAACCAGCCTCCAGCTGAAAGCAAGGTTCTTTCTGATGTTTAAGCCGGTT
>NZ_JBSIOT010001073.1:0-639 GCF_053613335.1 Bacillus sp. LR--39
GGGAAGCCCTCAAGTGAGAAGGCGGTTTCTTGACATGGAAATCGGACAGGTTTCTCCCGTTTACCTCCATGATCTTTCTCTTTACCAGAAAATCCTTTCCCAGCGGAATCATTTTTTGAAACAGCTGCAAACAAGAAAACAAACTGACCGGACGATGCTTGATGTTCTGACCGATCAGCTTGTAGAAGTTGCAGCAAAAGTCGTCGTAAAACGTCTGCAGTTTACAGCACAGTTCGAGAAATGGGCGCAGCCCATCCATGCAGGCATCTCAAGAGGGCTTGAAGAACTGACCCTGAAATACCATACAGCTCTTGATGTATCAGATCCCCTAGATTTGTCGAAAATAGGAGATAGCTATCAAGAAGCGTTTTCTAAATTAAGAGAAAAAGAAATTGAGCGTGGCGTGACGCTGTCAGGGCCTCATCGTGACGATGTTCTTTTCTATGTGAACGGACGCGATGTGCAGACGTATGGTTCTCAAGGACAGCAGCGAACGACGGCGTTGTCCCTTAAGCTGGCGGAGATTGACCTGATCCATGAAGAAATCGGAGAATATCCCATTTTACTATTGGATGATGTACTGAGTGAACTGGATGATTATCGCCAGTCACACTTGCTTCATACGATCCAAGGCCGTGT
>NZ_JBSIOT010001074.1:0-639 GCF_053613335.1 Bacillus sp. LR--39
CCAGTTCCTGCTGCTGACGACGCTGACAATTTTGCTGACGGTAGTGTTTCCCCGCTATTTTGAACGGCTGCGCGGCTCACAGGAGATCGGGACTTATTTGATTTACTTATTCTTTGTCGTGATTGGCATTCCGGCGGATTTGCGGATCATCCTCATGAACGCCCCGCTCCTCCTGGCATTTGTCTTTGTGATTGCCATGTCCAACCTGCTCGTATCGCTCTTCTGCGGAAAGCTGTTTCGTTTTCGGCTCGATGAAATTCTCTTGGCTTGCAACGCATCTGTCGGCGGACCGACGACAGCGGCGGCGATGGCGATTGCCAAAGGCTGGCGGGGCCTCGTTGCTCCCGTAATGCTGGTCGGGACGTTCGGATATCTGATCGGCAATTATGTCGGCACCTTCTTGGGCACATGGTTTTCCACCCTGTTATAAATGGCAAAAAAAGGCGCGGATTCCTTGACGAATCCGCGCCTTCTTTTATGAACGGGCAAGCGCTCCGGATACGGCTTCCAACGCTTGGGCAAAGTCCGCCTGTAAATCATCGGCATTTTCGACCCCGACGCTCAAGCGCAGAAGTCCGTCGGTAATGCCCCGTTTTGTGCGCTCATCCTTCGGCATGGCGGCGTGCGACATTTTTGCCG
>NZ_JBSIOT010001075.1:0-638 GCF_053613335.1 Bacillus sp. LR--39
TGAGGCGAAGCGCGCCATCACTGACGCATTGGAGGGCATCGAAAACGATGTGCCGATCGATATGGTTCAAATTGATTTAACAAGATGCTGGGAAGTTCTTGGGGAGATCATTGGCGATGCTGTACACGAAAGTCTGATCGACCAGCTCTTCTCTCAATTTTGCTTAGGAAAATAAAGGAGGAACAAAGCATATGGGCTATGAAGCAGGCCAATATGACGTCGTTGTCGTCGGCGCCGGACACGCCGGTGTTGAAGCGGCGCTGGCGTCAGCCAGACAAGGCGCAAAAACGCTTGTCTTAACGATTAACCTTGATATGGTTGCTTTCATGCCATGTAACCCGTCTGTCGGCGGACCTGCAAAAGGAATCGTCGTCCGCGAAATTGACGCGCTCGGCGGGGAAATGGCTAAAAATATTGATAAAACGCATATCCAAATGAGGCTTTTAAATACAGGAAAAGGACCTGCCGTTCGGGCGCTTCGGGCTCAGGCTGATAAATTCCAATATCAGCATGAAATGAAAAAGACACTTGAGAATGAACCGAATTTGACCATGCTGCAAGGAATGGTCGAACGCCTTCTTATTGAAGACGGGGAATGCCGGGGCGTTATAACCCAGACAGGGGCGGAGTACCGTTCT
>NZ_JBSIOT010001076.1:0-638 GCF_053613335.1 Bacillus sp. LR--39
AATCGACTCGTTCAAGCCGATTTTTGAGAAAAGGGGATGCAGCAAGGTCTGCATCGTCGGTTCACCAAGCCAGCCCAAGCCCAATGCCGTCACGGTGATTCCAAGCTGGCAGGCTGACAAGTATTCGTCAAGGTGCGAGGTCACTTCTTTTGCGGCAAGAGCGCCCTTTTTTTTCTGAATGATCAATTGGTCGATCTTTGTCCGCCTTACTTTGACGATGGCGAATTCGACCGCGACGAAAAAGCCCGTAAATGCGATTAATCCTGCTACTGCAATCAGCTTCAATAACTCCAATGCCCCGCCTTCTCAGTAAAGAAGGCGCCACCTCCTTTTCTATGAAAAACTCATACTAGCTTCATACCACGTGCCGCAGCGCGGCAAACATCATGTTTATTTACGCGGAGGGCGGGCAAAGAAATATAAAACGAGTGGGCCGGAAGAGGAGGAGACAAGTATGAGAGTTTTTCAGGGAGAGGGCTGGACATGGTATCAGCTTGGCCCTCACGAAAAAACAACAGCACAAGGGCTGATCCAGCCCGATCATTGGCCGGAATGCCGAAACTGGTTTCAAGGCGGTCCCTCGGCCAACATCAATTGCCTTGATATCAATGCTGCCGTTCAAGGCAAGGAAGCGATCT
>NZ_JBSIOT010001077.1:0-638 GCF_053613335.1 Bacillus sp. LR--39
ATGATTTCACCGAAGTAGAAATGGTATACAAGCGGCCTTTCTTTTGGAAATAGGATTGGCTGAACTTGCAGACCTGCATTCGTTTTTTCAGTACAATGGCGGTTGTTCTGCCTATAAATCTAGACGTCAGCTGAAGACGGTCCCCGTTGATCGTCCATGCAGCCTCTTTATACGCGAGATAGCCGAAGAGCAACTCTATCGGCAGCAGGATGGCTGACAGATAGCCCCATGGCTGAAAGAAGATACATAACGGAATGATCAAAAAGAGTGAAAAAATGACAGAACGGAACAAATAGCGTTTCAACGCGCGCCGCGGCAGGCGGCGGCAGTTTTCTTCCAGCGTATATTCCGGCGTAAATGTTCGGAGCATGTGCGGAAGCTTTTTTTTATGAATCATTGGAAAGAGAATGGTCAAAGCGCCTTCTTCTTTTTCCCGGTCGCCGCCTCCTGCGCTGACGATGGACACCGTTACAAAGCCGAAAAGCTGGCGAATGATATTTTCTTTGATTTTAATGGCTTGTATTTTTCGCAATGGAATCGTGACTTGATGTTTTTCAATAATTCCCCTTGAAATCACAAGTTCCTGCTCTTTTTTTATGATTTGAAAGTTCGCGTATCTAAACATCATGCCCGCGATG
>NZ_JBSIOT010001078.1:0-638 GCF_053613335.1 Bacillus sp. LR--39
CGGCACAAGGGTTTCTCATGGTAAACAAGTATTTTCCATTCATTCACTAATCAATATAGTTATCTGAAAACTACCAAACAAAAGGTGAACTCTGCCTGTTATAGCACAGGAAGACACCGCTCACTTGATAATGACAGATGGTGTGATATGCTCCAGCCAAATGACACCGTCATATTGTTCCTTCAGGATCATCTGCTCTTCTGTGAATCCCCAATAGAGTGCTGTGCGCGGGGTATACATCCACGAAGTGCCTATCTTGTTTTTTGTATGGAGAAAATCAACAAAAACAGCCGGTCGGTCCGCCGCTTTCAGCAAAGCTTCAAGGCTCCCAGACGGCGGCGGGCTTGTAACCGGCTTAACAGTCTTATTATCGGAGCTATCAAGACTCGCACCTGAGTAAGCATAAATGCCAATCGTATATGTTTGTTTTTTCAGCTGCTCCGGCAAATAATCACCCATGTTAGGGCCGTTTAGCTGTACCCAGTCCTTTATCATCTTCATATTCTGTTTGCGTAGATGGTAATTGTGGCCCCAGACAATGATTTTCTTTTTCGGATAAAGGGTGTCAGCTACCCACTGAAATTGTTCAGCCATCATGCGGTCTCTCATAAAGAATGAAAAATCCTCAATATTCTCCG
>NZ_JBSIOT010001079.1:0-638 GCF_053613335.1 Bacillus sp. LR--39
GGAAAGCTGCCTGAACTGTTCAGGAAAAACAACCGCCTCCATTTCCCCGCTTTCATCGCTCAGCTCCAGAAAAGCCATCGTCTGTCCCGTTTTTGTGCGGATCGTCTTCATCCTCGTCAAAAGTCCGCCCAGAGCCGCTTTTTTGCGGCCGGAGGCGAGCAGCTGAATAATCGGCAGCGCACCTGCACGGTCCAGTTTCTTGCGGTGGACGCTCAGCGGATGGTCAGAAAAGTAAATGCCAAGCGTTTCCTTCTCGTGTGCCAGCAGGTCGACGAGCGGCATTTCCTCCGTCTCGGCGTACTTCGGCTTGATTGTCAAGCCTTCATCGAGAAAGAAGCCTAGCTGATCATTGTCTCCTGCAAACAATTCGGCATGCTCCAGCGCGACATCGACAGAAGCGAGCAAAGTAGCCCGGTTTTCACCGAATTCATCCATTGCTCCGGCAAAAATTAAGGCTTCAATCGTTTTCCGATTTACGCTTTTCACAGAAGTCCTCACACAAAAATCAAACAAATCTGCGAACGGCTTTTCTTTTCTGGCTCTGTAGATCTCTTTTACAGCCGCTATCCCGACGCCTTTAACAGCTCTTAAACTGTAGCGCAGCGCCCCGTTTTCCACGACAAACGGATAGCCGCTCT
>NZ_JBSIOT010001080.1:0-637 GCF_053613335.1 Bacillus sp. LR--39
TTGTTCTCTTCAATGTGAAATTAGGCGGCGGGCCGTACAGCCAGACACTGGGAACGACGATCGGGGCGCTCATTGTTTCTATCGTTATTTACTTTTTTGTTCAGCCCGTTCTGTCCCTTCGCATTTTTATTGTTGGAATCGTATCCGGCTTATTTTGGTCACTTGGACAGGCCAACCAGCTGAAAAGCATTCAATTGATGGGCGTGTCGAAAACAATGCCGATTTCCACAGGAATGCAGCTCGTTTCCACCTCGCTGTTCGGTGTGATCGTGTTCCGCGAATGGTCAACACCGATTGCGATTACGCTTGGCGTTCTCGCTTTGATCTTTATCATTGTAGGAATCATTCTCACGTCCTTGGAAGATAAGAATGATAAAAAAGAGGGCGAGCCAAGCAATTTGAAAAAGGGCATTTTGATTCTCCTTGTTTCGACTCTTGGTTATTTGGTTTATGTAGTCGTGGCTAGATTATTCAATGTGTCCGGCTGGTCCGCGTTGCTGCCACAGGCAATTGGCATGGTGGTCGGGGGGTTAGTTTTAACCTATAGACACAAACCCTTTAACAAGTATGCGATCAGAAATATTCTCCCAGGGTTAATCTGGGCAGGCGGAAATATGTTTTTGTTTATTTCTCAGCC
>NZ_JBSIOT010001081.1:0-637 GCF_053613335.1 Bacillus sp. LR--39
ACGGCGTTCAGGAAATTGTTTGTGTTGATACTATGGTAGAAGACGTGCACTTCAAATTACACTATTCCTCACCTGAAGATATCGGGTACAAGGCGTTAGCCGTTAATATAAGTGATATTGCCGCGATGGGAGGCATTCCTAAGTTTTATCTGGTATCACTTGCGGTACCTTCAAAATGGACTGAATCTGAAATCAAGGCGATGTATGAAGGAATGAATGAACTGGCGAAACTATATCATATGGATCTGATTGGCGGCGATACAGTTTCTACCGCTGACAAATTAGTCGTTACAGTCACTGTAATCGGTGAAATTGAAAAGGGACAGGCCTGTTTGCGCAGCTTGGCAAAACCGAATGATATTGTGTTTGTAACCGGTGAAATCGGTTCTTCTGCAGCAGGACTTTCTTTATTGCTGGAAGAGACTAATCCTCAAAACTCATCTGTGGAAACGGATTACTTTATCCACAGGCATAAACGGCCTGAGCCAAGAGTAAGTGTCGGCAGATTATGCTCGAGTTTTAAGCGAGCAGCTTTAAATGATATTAGTGACGGATTGGCTAGTGAACTGAACGAGATTGCAGAAGCCAGCTGTGTTTCAATTGAAATTGATGAAAGCATCCTTCCAATTCATTCTGA
>NZ_JBSIOT010001082.1:0-637 GCF_053613335.1 Bacillus sp. LR--39
CACACCGCTGTTCATCCGTTTCTCAACAGTTGCTGGTGAACTTGGCTCTGCTGACACAGTTCGCGATCCGCGCGGATTTGCTGTTAAATTTTATACTGAAGAAGGAAACTACGACATCGTCGGCAACAATACGCCTGTATTCTTTATCCGCGATGCGATTAAGTTCCCTGATTTCATCCATACACAAAAAAGAGATCCAAAAACACACCTGAAAAACCCTACGGCTGTATGGGATTTCTGGTCACTTTCACCAGAGTCACTGCACCAAGTGACAATCCTGATGTCTGACCGCGGAATTCCTGCGACACTTCGCCACATGCACGGCTTCGGAAGCCATACATTCAAATGGACAAATGCCGAAGGCGAAGGCGTATGGATTAAATATCACTTTAAAACAGAACAAGGCGTGAAAAACCTTGATGTCAATACGGCAGCAAAAATTGCCGGTGAAAACCCTGATTACCATACAGAAGACCTTTTCAACGCAATCGAAAACGGTGATTATCCTGCATGGAAACTATATGTGCAAATCATGCCTTTAGAAGATGCAAATACGTACCGTTTCGATCCGTTTGATGTCACAAAAGTTTGGTCTCAAAAAGACTACCCGTTAATTGAGGTCGGACGCATGGTTCTA
>NZ_JBSIOT010001083.1:0-636 GCF_053613335.1 Bacillus sp. LR--39
ACATTTCTTTATTTGATCAGAAAACAGCCGACCTGTTTACAGCACCTTCAGCAACAGACCCGACATTCGCTCTTGGCTGGAGGCGGAACGGAAGTAAAAGCATGGAATGGATGTTTGGCCCTCATGCCAGTGAAAATGCTTACGGGCATACCGGCTGGACAGGGACAGTTACAATTATTGATCCAGCATACAATTTAGGCATCGCATTGTTAACAAATAAAAAGCATACACCAGTTATTGATCCGGAAGAAAATCCAAACGTCTTTGAGGGTGATCAATTTGCAACAGGCAGTTATGGAAGTGTCATAACCGCGATTTATGAAGCGATGGAGTGAATAATTAGACGATAGGAGGAAGTTTCTATGAGACCTGTCTTTCCGCTTATCCTTTCAGCCGTTCTCTTTCTTTCATGCTTTTTCGGGGCCAGACAGACAGAAGCCTCTGCATCCAAACGTTCAATCGATGCCAATCAGATTGTCAATCGTATGTCGTTAGATGAAAAACTCGGCCAGATGCTGATGCCTGATTTTAGAAATTGGCAAAAGGAAGGCGAGTCCTCTCCGCAAGCCCTTACAGAAATGAATGATGAAGTCGCCAGCCTCGTCAAGAAATATCAATTCGGAGGCATCATCCTTT
>NZ_JBSIOT010001084.1:0-636 GCF_053613335.1 Bacillus sp. LR--39
AAGCCAATGCGAGAAAAAATGAAATGCTTGCTGAACAGTCCGGTCTCGGTGAGGCGAGCTCAGAGGCAGTTGAGCAGGCTGAAAAGGCTCTCGAACAAGCTGAAGCCCGGCTGGAAGCGATGAGGAAGAACCGTGATCAGGCGAGAGAGCGGTTTACAGAGCATCAGGAGATATGGAATGTTCAAAAGGAAAAATCCGCTTATGAAGCAGAGGAAAAACGTCTCGCAGAAGAACAGCCGCATATAGACAGCATGCAAAAACGCCTGCTGGAAGCAGAAACAGCAGCAGCCCTTAAGCCCTATGCGGACCGGTACGCAGAAGCGATCCAGCATGAGGAGCAAGCTGAAAAGGAACAAACGCTAGCCCAAAAGGATTTAGCAGACCGGACAGCTTTCTTTCAGCAAAAACATGAAGAGTATGAAGCGTGGCGCCAGCATAAAAGCGAGAAAGAGCCTGAGCTTTTAACCAAACAGGAACAGCTTTCCCGCTTGCAGGAAATCGAAATCAAACTGAGTGAGGCCAAGCAAGAGGAAGAGCGCAAAAAGGCTGACCTCCGGCAGAAAGAAGAGGCTCTTCAATCTGTCATGAATGAATTGGAGACGGTAACAGACCGCCTGACACGAGGGCAAAACAGAC
>NZ_JBSIOT010001085.1:0-636 GCF_053613335.1 Bacillus sp. LR--39
TAGAGCTGTCCAAGGTCAAACATAAATCCGTTCCCAAAATCTCCAAAACCGTAAGAAACCTTTTCTTTTAAACTTAATTTCTCTTGAGTGACAGCGACTGTTTCGGTTTGTTTGTTCGTCGATATTTCCATGAAAAAGCAGCTCCTCTGCTAGCCAATTTGTGAATCTAAGCTTTCAAACGATCTTTCACTTCAAACTGGAAATAGTGTTTTGCATTTTCGTAGCAGATCCCTTTTACGATCCGGCCCAGCAGTTCGATATCATCCGGCGCTTCGCCGTTCTCAACCCATGTGCCGATAACATCGCAGAGCAGGCGCCTGAAATATTCGTGTCTTGTGTAGGAAAGAAAGCTGCGCGAATCAGTCAGCATACCGATAAAACGGCTCAATAGACCGATGTTGGCAAGCGATTTCATTTGTTCGAGCATGCCGTCTTTCGTATCGTTGAACCACCAGGCGGTACCGTGCTGGATTTTCCCCGGTATCCGGCCGTCCTGGAAGCTTCCGCAAAGGCTTGAAATCACGACATTGTCCCGCGGGTTTAAAGAATACAAGATCGTTTTTGGCAGCGCATCTTTTCGATCAAGAGAATCGAGAAAGCTGCACAAAGGCTTTGCGATATCCTGATCATTAATCG
>NZ_JBSIOT010001086.1:0-635 GCF_053613335.1 Bacillus sp. LR--39
TTCATCTTCCGGAATCAGAAGTCGGATATATTACGCTGCATGTCCAGCGTTTAAATGATTCCTATAGGTAATACCGCCTGATATCGCGCGATCAGGCTTTTTTTAGGTCGATTTTCACAGAGAATAAAAAAGTAGTTGACGAAAGCGTTATCACATAATAAAATGAAAGCGTATTAAAAAATAAATACCGGGGATTGTGACTGGTAAAGCAGGCAAGACCTAAAATTTGCGTAAATGAAAAAGGATCGCTGTATCCTTTATTCGTTGGCGAATTTTAGGTCTTTTTTGTTTAAATAAAAGGGGGAGAAATAGATGGATTACAAAGAGACTGCAAAACGCCTTATTGAGCTTCTCGGAGGGAAAGAAAATATTATCAGCGCGGCTCATTGTGCAACAAGACTGCGTTTAGTGATGAAAGATGAATCAAAGATAGATCAAGCACAAGTAGAAGAGCTTGATGGCGTCAAAGGGGCTTTCAGCAGCTCTGGCCAGTACCAGATCATTTTCGGAACAGGTCTTGTGAATAAAGTATTCGATGCTTTTTCTAAAGAAGCTGATATTGAGCGTGAGGAACACGTCAATCATCAGGATGCGGCAAAAGAAAAGCTGAATCCCGCTGCGAGATTTGCGAAAAC
>NZ_JBSIOT010001087.1:0-635 GCF_053613335.1 Bacillus sp. LR--39
CCGACAGGGTGGTCTTGCCTGTTCCTGACAGTCCGAAGAAAAGGGCGACATCGCCTTTTTCACCGACATTGGCGGAGCAGTGCATAGATAAAATATCTCTTTCAGGCAGCAGGAAATTCATAATGGAGAAAATGGACTTCTTCATTTCACCGGCATACTCAGTTCCGCCGATTAAAATTGTCCGCTTTTCGAAAGAGACAATAATAAACGTTTCGGAATGAGTGCCATCTGTTTTTGGATCCGCTTTGAAGTGCGGAGCAGAAAGAATGGTGAACGGCTGCTCAACTGTTTTCTTATCATTTCCTTCCGGACGGATAAACAGCTGCCGCGCAAATAAATTGTGCCATGCGAACTCATTTACGACAGTGATCGGCAGCCTGTATTTCTCGTCTGCTCCGGCAAATCCTTCGAAAACAAACAGTTCATCTCGCTCCTTTAAATAGCTGACAACTTTCGTATACAGCCGCTCAAACGCTTCTTCTGAAATGGGCTGATTCACCGGGCCCCAATCGATCTTATTTTTCGTGCTTTCTTCCTCCACGATGAATTTATCTTTAGGTGAGCGTCCTGTGTAAGCGCCTGTTGTCGCGCGAACAGCACCTGTGGATGTTAAAATGCCTTCGTTTCGGGAAAGT
>NZ_JBSIOT010001088.1:0-635 GCF_053613335.1 Bacillus sp. LR--39
AGTCAAGCCTGGTGACCAGCTTCACCTTGAGGTTGAAATCATTCGTGCCCGCGGCACAATCGGGCGCGGAAAAGGCGTTGCCACAGTTGATGGCGAAGTCGTTTGCGAAGTAGAACTGACTTTTGCCCTCGGAGAATAATTGAAAAAAGGCAGATGGCCAGCGGCACATTTGTCTTTTTTTCTTTACAAATATAGAAAAGCAGGTGATTGTATGTGGAATGAATTTAAAGCCTTTGCCATGCGGGGGAATATCGTAGACCTTGCGATTGGTGTTGTGATAGGCGGCGCTTTCGGAAAGATCGTCACATCTCTAGTAAATGATATCATTATGCCTTTGGTCGGTTTGCTGCTGGGAGGGCTTGACTTTTCAGGCCTGTCGTTTACGTTTGGCGATGCTGTAGTGAAGTATGGCAGCTTTATACAGACGATTGTGAACTTCTTAATTATATCGTTCTCCATTTTTATCGTCATTCGGACTTTGAATGGGTTAAGGCGCAAAAAAGAAGCAGCAGAAGAAGAGGCTGCGGAGGAAGCGGTGGATGCGCAGGAGGAGCTGCTGAAAGAAATCAGAGACCTGCTGAAGCAGCAAGCAAAGTCGCCGGAATAAAAAAGATGCCGTTAGAAACGGTGTCTTT
>NZ_JBSIOT010001089.1:0-635 GCF_053613335.1 Bacillus sp. LR--39
AACAATTATCTTTATTACGCATGACTTGGACGAAGCGTTGCGGATCGGCGACAGAATTGTCCTAATGAAGGACGGCAACATCGTTCAAATCGGCACGCCTGAAGAAATCCTGATGAATCCATCTAACGAATATGTTGAGAAATTCGTCGAAGATGTTGATTTGTCTAAAGTCCTCACAGCAGGCCACATTATGAAACGCGCTGAAACAGTGCGGATTGATAAAGGGCCTCGCGTAGCATTGACACTGATGAAAAACCTTGGAATTTCTTCAATTTATGCAGTGGATAAACAAAAGAAATTATTAGGTGTTATCTATGCGTCTGATGCGAAAAAAGCGGCTGAGTCTGATTTGTCACTTCAAGACATCTTGAATACAGAATTTACGACTGTACCAGAGAATACGTATCTGACTGAGATTATTGACGTTGTGTCCGATGCGAATATTCCAATTGCGGTTGTGGATGAGAAGCAAAGAATGAAAGGAATTGTCGTAAGAGGCGCGCTGATTGGCGCACTTGCCGGCAATAACGAGTATATCAATGCTGAAGGCACTAACGAACAAACACAAGATCCTTCTGCACAGGAGGTGAAATAAGATGGATAGACTGCCTAGAATACCTTTAGCAGATATTATT
>NZ_JBSIOT010001090.1:0-635 GCF_053613335.1 Bacillus sp. LR--39
TAAAAGGATGATCTGCAGTATCCGCTGGAAAGGAGAGAAGGGAATGGGAAAAACAAAGCATCAAGGTCCGATGAAGCTGAATAAAAAGCCCGCGCCAAAACTGTGGGCGTCTTGGGCGCCGATGGGACTCGGAAAGGTAAAGCCGAAGCATATCAGAGATACGATGAAAACAGCGTGGGACAATAAAGACAACCTTCCGTACGCCTACAGAATTTTGACGCAAGGCGTGTGCGACGGCTGTGCGCTCGGTGTGTCCGGACTCCGCGATCAGACGCTCACAGGCCCTCATTTATGCACGACGCGGCTGAACGTCCTGCGCTTAAATACAATGCCTGCGATCGAGGACAAATGGCTGTCCGCCGACATCGAACAGCTGCGAAAGCTGGACAGCACCGAGCTGAGAAAGCTTGGACGCATCCCCTATCCGCTGTCGAGAAAAAATGGTGAACGATCGTTCTCGAGAATTTCGTGGGATGAAGCGCTCAGCCGAATCGCGGACAAAATCAAATCGATTGATAAACGGCAGCTCGCCTTTTATTTAACAGCCAGAGGCATAACGAATGAGGTGTACTATACGGCCGCAAAAGCGGCGCGGTTTATCGGCACAAACAACATTGACAACGCCTCGCGGATCT
>NZ_JBSIOT010001091.1:0-634 GCF_053613335.1 Bacillus sp. LR--39
AAGCTGGCCGGCGACCGCCGTATCGACCGCACCCAATAAAGGAGTGGTGATCGTTGAAATGATCAGCGGAACGGCGAGTGCTAGATATTGCTTGTGATTCATCTGTTAAGACCCCCCTTAGGATTCAAACACCTGAAGCAGCTTTTTGGCATATGGGTGCCTTTCGGCAGAAAAAAGCTCTTCTTTTTCAAATTGATCGGCAATCTGCCCGTCTTTCATGACCATGATGCGATGGCTCATGAAGTGGACAGCGGCCAGATCGTGGGAAATAAATAAATAAGAAAGGCCCATAGCATCCTGCAAATCTTTGAGAAGATCCAGGATCTTCGCCTGACTGGTGACATCCAGGCTTGCTGTAGGCTCATCAAAGATGATTAAAGACGGATGAGTGCTGATGGCTCTGGCGATCAAGGCCCGCTGGCGCTGCCCGCCGCTTAATTCGTGCGGATAGCGGTCAAGGAGGCGCGAGGGAAGGCCGACCATTGAGAACAGACGCTCAGCCGTCAGACGGCGGCTGCCTCGGAAGTCCCTTAAAAATGACGGCATGTCTTGTTTGGAAACATCAAGCGGCTCCATAACTGAATCGATAATATTGAGCTTTGGATTGAATGATGCAGCTGGATTTTGGAAAACA
>NZ_JBSIOT010001092.1:0-634 GCF_053613335.1 Bacillus sp. LR--39
GGTATCGCAGACTGAAGCACTGATGACAGCTGGGAGAGCCCGCCAAATATGCTTTTGCCACGCGCCTTGCTGAAAAATAAACACATTCTGCACTCCCAGCGCCAAAATTAAGCCAAACGCGAGCACAATTCCGTGAATGATTGCATTCATGCTGAAAAAGCTCCTTTCACATTTTTTTTCAATCATAAGAGAGATTGTCACTAAAGTCTCCAGCCATTTGGTTGGGTTAGAAACCAGCCAAATGTATAATGTGTAAAAAAGGGGGGCATGACCTTGTCGCAATGGCAGCCAAGCCGAAAGTCGGATATTCCGCTGCATCGGCAGATCGAACAATATATGAAAGACAAGATTCTTCACGGAGAGTGGGCTGTAGGGACGAAAATCCCCTCACAGAGAACGCTGGCCGACATGTTTCAAGTCAACCGCAGCACAGTCACAGCAGCTATAGATGAACTCACGTCTCAAGGCTTGTTAGAGGGAAGAAGAGGCGGCGGTACGAAGGTTGTAAACAGTACTTGGAGCGTGCTGGCGGCTGAGCCACCGCTTGATTGGAGCGATTACGTCCGTTCGGGCATTCATCGCGCCAATTCTTCCATCATTCAAGCTATTAATCAGAACGAACCAAGAGCGGATA
>NZ_JBSIOT010001093.1:0-634 GCF_053613335.1 Bacillus sp. LR--39
TTGAAGCGTGCCAGGACGTTCAGGTGACTGAAACACTGACCATTGACTGGGAGCGGAAACGCCCGCGCGTCATTTGGGATAACGACGTGCCGATCAATGAGTCGTCATGTGTGTCATGCGGCCATTGTTCAACGGTCTGTCCGTGCAACGCGATGATGGAAAAAGGAATGGAAGGGGAAGCCGGATATTTAACAGGCATCAATAACGAAACGCTGCGACCGATGATCGAGATCACGAAAGGCGTAGAGACAGGCTACGGCTCGATTCTCGCGATTTCTGATATGGAATCTGCTATGCGCGATGAACGAATCAAAAAAACGAAAACCGTCTGCACGTATTGCGGCGTCGGCTGCAGCTTTGATGTCTGGACAAAGGGCAGAGACATTCTGAAAGTAGAGCCACAGGAGGAAGCGCCAGCCAACGGCATTTCTACTTGTGTGAAAGGCAAGTTCGGCTGGGATTTCGTCAACAGCGAAGAACGCCTGACAAAGCCGCTGATCCGTGAAGGTGACCATTTCCGTGAAGCAGAGTGGGAGGAGGCGTTATCGCTGATCGCCAGCAAGTTCAGTGAATTAAAAGACGCATTTGGCCCGGATTCTCTCGCTTTTATTACATCTTCTAAATGTACAAATGA
>NZ_JBSIOT010001094.1:0-634 GCF_053613335.1 Bacillus sp. LR--39
TTGCGGGAGTATCGGTATATGAAGTGAGGGATGTGGGGTTCAGGGATGGCCTTCTCTGGGCTCTTTTTTATGGTTATTCACGATCTATTTTCACACTGCAAATTGCTAACAAGTCTGGTTATCTGTATTTTCAAATACGTAAATACCCATACAAAAATATAGGTTGTGTTGCACGAAAATCAAAGTATGAAACCCAGTACAGACGCTATATTGGAAGGGCAGAGCATATTTATCCATTCGCTTGGTGCATATTTGAGCCAACACCTACCTTTTTCTTCTAGTTTTAGACCTTCAATAGATAAAAATAATATCATTAAGTAGAAAATCTTAATTAAATAAATGTTTCATCTCTTCGTTATTATAATCTCAGCAAACTATAGTGTTCTGGAGTGAAAATTTAATTTAGTTACAAAAGTGAATATATCCAAACCTCAAGCTATATCGGAAACGGATGACAACAATTTTTAACAGCCATCACCCGCTCCGAATTACAATCAGATATTTTTTCTTTGTTTATAATAGGTACAACGTAATGTCAGCAACTGCTCTTCAGATGCCAATCAGGCATTATCCTTAACCATTATCAATTCCAAATATTTCAAACGATATAGTAAATTCAACATCTCTTGTTTTC
>NZ_JBSIOT010001095.1:0-634 GCF_053613335.1 Bacillus sp. LR--39
CGATTGTTGCATTTCTGACTGTGGCCACGGACGGTGTCGGCAGCTGGTTTACGATTCCTTTCATTATTTTGCTAGCTGCAATTCAAGTCATCTTTCAGCTGTATTATTTCATGCATATGAATCAGAAAGGGCATGAGGCGCCGGCACTGTTTTTGTATTCAGGGGTGTTTGTCGCGTTTATCACTGTGCTTGCGTTTGTGACAATTATATGGTGGTAATTTGAAACAGCCGCCGGAGGTGAAGAAATGAATCAGTTGGAGATATTCGGGTTTCGCGCGATGTGGAGCCCTTATCTTTTTTGTATCCTGTTAGGCATTACGGCGCTTTATCTCTATTTTTACAGGCGAATGTCTTCAAAGCCGAATCGAATAACTGGTAAAGAGATGGTGTGCTTTCTGTCGGCGATGCTGTTTTTATATGCAGCCGAGGGAAGCCCGGTTGACCTGCTCGGACATATTATGTTCAGCGCGCATATGGTGCAGATGGCCGTCCTGTATTTGGTTGTCCCTCCACTGTTAATCGCGGGAATTCCTGCATGGCTCTGGGAAAAAATTATTTTCAGGCCTTCAATCAAACCGGTTTTTTCCTTTTTTACAACGCCTTTAATTGCTTTGCTTTTGTTTAACGGCATTTT
>NZ_JBSIOT010001096.1:0-633 GCF_053613335.1 Bacillus sp. LR--39
TCTACTCACGGTGCGCGTAAAGGTCTTGCGGATACGGCCCTTAAGACAGCCGACTCAGGTTACCTGACACGCCGTCTCGTAGACGTAGCCCAAGACGTCATCATTCGTGAGACTGACTGCGGCACAGACCGAGGCATTCTTGCCAAAGCCATCACGGAAGGCACAGAAGTGATCGAGCGTCTTGAAGAGCGTCTTGTCGGCCGATTCGCGAGAAAGCCTGTTAAACATCCGGAAACAGGTGAAGTGCTCGTGAATGAAAACGAGCTGATCGACGAAGATAAAGCGATTGAAATTGTCGAAGCAGGCATTGAAGAAGTGTGGATCCGCTCCGCATTTACATGTAATACGTCACATGGTGTATGTAAACGATGCTACGGCCGCAACCTGGCAACAGGAACCGATGTCGAAGTCGGAGAAGCAGTCGGAATCATCGCTGCCCAGTCCATTGGTGAGCCGGGTACACAGTTAACGATGCGTACCTTCCATACGGGCGGGGTTGCCGGAGACGATATTACACAAGGTTTGCCGCGTATCCAGGAATTGTTTGAAGCGCGAAACCCTAAAGGTCAAGCGACGATCTCTGAAATTGACGGTGTCGTGGCCGAAATCAATGAGGTTCGCGATAAACAGCAG
>NZ_JBSIOT010001097.1:0-633 GCF_053613335.1 Bacillus sp. LR--39
GGCCAGCTGCCTTGCATGCGCAACGAATTTATCCCCTTCTGCGATACATTCAATCAGCGATCCCGGAATCGTCTCAAGTTCAAACAGTTTTTTTTCAGCCTTTTGCAAATCCATAATTTTCTCATCATCAATGATCAGGCCGACAAACATTCGGTTGTAAAGTTCCCCTGTCGCAAATTTCATGTTATTCCTCCATCATCTTTTAAATCAGAATGCTCCTTCATGTATTCTCTGTCGAATGCTGAAATCCCTTTTTCTCAATTCCGTTTTCATTTCGTTTCAGGACGGGCTTGCTCTACATATCATACAAATGTCGTTTTGAGAAGGAGGAAAGAATATGGAGCGCGTGCATTTATTTTTTCATCGGGAGCAGCTGAAAAGGAAAGGTACAGCCAAGGGGCTTTTCGTAACAGATCGATCTGTTTCTCCCATTCTTCTCACACAGCGTGACAGAGCGGAAAAGGCATCCTATGAAATCAGCTGGGAAAAGTCTCTGCTTGGTGAAAGGACACTTTTTTTGAATGCAGAACAGGATGATCCGTCCCTGATGCGGCGCAGACTCGCCTATTGTTTTTTTGACCAGATCGGCGTACCTGCTCCCGTTGCCTCGTACAGCTTTCTGACCATCAATGG
>NZ_JBSIOT010001098.1:0-632 GCF_053613335.1 Bacillus sp. LR--39
AGGGAAGATCGATTTATCAATTTTCTTGCCAAACTCTTCACGGCAAAGGATCATACCGCCGCGAGGACCGCGAAGTGTTTTATGTGTTGTTGTTGTAACGAAATCAGCGTAAGGAACCGGGTTTGGATGAAGGCCTGCCGCAACAAGTCCTGCGATATGTGCCATATCCACCATGAAGTAAGCGCCGACTTCATCAGCAATTTCACGGAATTTCTTAAAGTCGATTGTACGAGGATACGCACTTGCTCCTGCTACGATAAGCTTCGGTTTATGAGCGAGGGCTTTTTCACGCACGTCATCGTAATCAATATATTGAGTTTCTTTATCTACGCCGTACTCAACAAAGTTATATTGAACACCGCTGAAGTTGACTGGGCTTCCGTGTGTTAAATGGCCGCCGTGGGAGAGGTTCATCCCAAGTACAGTATCGCCTTGCTCCAAAATCGTGAAGTACACTGCCATGTTTGCTTGTGCGCCTGAATGAGGCTGAACGTTTACATGCTCCGCTCCAAAGATTTCCTTCGCGCGGTCACGGGCGATATCTTCAACGACATCGACGTGCTCGCATCCGCCGTAGTAGCGTTTGCTCGGATATCCTTCTGCGTACTTATTTGTCAAAACAGATCCTTGTG
>NZ_JBSIOT010001099.1:0-631 GCF_053613335.1 Bacillus sp. LR--39
ACTAATTTTAGATATATGCCACTCAAGTGAGGTCATCGTTTTGTGGATTTCAAGCAGAAGTTGATCAGCATCTTGAACATCAACATTCTATCACCTTGTCACCTATTTCTTCAGAAAAAGAGACACAGCCTAAGCTGCGTCTTGTCCTTAATCAAGCGTTCCGTTTTCTGCAATCGTTATTTCCTTATCAAAGATGGCTTTGTCTGCTAGGGAGTTCGTTGAATCGTTTGCAGCTTTGCTTGTCATGTTTCTAGATGCTACGTTTACTTCATTTCCGAAGGAAGAACTGATAAAGCTTACTCCGATCAAAGCAATTACAGCGCACAAAGTCAGTTTAAATTTCATACAAACAATCCCCTCTCTGAATTTGTTTGCGGGCATGAACCATCTTTTTGAAACAGATAACAGAATCATCCATCTGCCCAATTTCAGTATAAAACTTTGCGGCTAATAATGCCAACTCTTCCATATAAGGATATCCTTGGGATGTCTCTAATTTGTTGAAAACATTTAATAAAATGGACGCTTCTCCTTTTTTGACAAACAGCGCCTGTAATCCTTCAAACATAATTTTAAATAGGCCATCGTCGAATTTACATGCGAAGCGTACGCCTTTTCTGAAACAATCCAT
>NZ_JBSIOT010001100.1:0-631 GCF_053613335.1 Bacillus sp. LR--39
TTTGGAATCCAGCCCGGGTAGCCGCGTCTGTCTTTTGCAGACGGCTGTCCCGGAATGATGACGAACGCCCAGTCTCCCCGCTCCTTTATAAGTTGGACATCTTCGCCGAAAAGCACTTGCGTTTGAACAAGGTTTGCCGTACATAGCTCAAGGCGCTCCTCGTAGGACAATTCGTCAAGCCAGCTTCTCACATGTACAGGGTTTGACAGCATCATCCGGTCAATTGTGCGCGGCGCTTCCGGACTGGTCCAGACATTGGCGACTGAGACGGCTGTCGTATAAAGGCTCATTTGTCCTCTCCCCCCTCATGGCAGACTTTCGTGATTCCGAGTCCGGGAGCATCCGGTATCGTGATCGTTCCTGCATGATAGCGGATGCCGCCTTCAACGATATCCTCCTTCAGCATGAGCGGCGCATCAAAATCGAATTTTGTCACATTTTTCTGGCTTGCTGCGAAGTGGACGGCCGCTGCGATGCCGAGCCTTGTCTCGATCATGCTTCCGGCCATGCATTCCACTCCGCACGCTTCTGCCATGGCGTTGATTTTCAGCGCCTGGCGGATGCCGCCTGCCTTCATCAGTTTAATATTGATGAGATCGGCGCTTCTCGTTTTCAGCACGTGAAAAGCATA
>NZ_JBSIOT010001101.1:0-630 GCF_053613335.1 Bacillus sp. LR--39
TGGCAAACAATAAATCATACGGAGGAACAATCAAAACATGCATGCTTTTTTGTGAACAATAAAGGCGGCCGGGAGGATGGAGTTCTTGGCCGCCTTTGATGTGAGGTTAAACTTTTACATCAATGGTTTGTCCGAGAGTCGGATGCTGAATCATCTTTAAGGTTTGATCGGCATTTTGCTGGGCGGTGTCCAGCATTTTTTTCGTTAAAGCGATATTAACATTCTGGGCAAGGGATGCTTGATGCATTGCAACCGATAAAGCAGGAATATCCATCGTTCCACCTCCTATGCCTTACCTATCGGCGGCTTTGTATCATTTTACAGTGAAAAATGGCTTAATTTTCGCTGTTGACCCTTACGCTAGAGCATACCGTATGTTTTTGACAAGGAGGGATCAGGATGAATCTTGTCATGGAAAAGACCTTTGAGCAATACGAAAAGCTGTTTTCAATGGAAGAACAGAAAAGAGAAGATGAATTTCGGTATACGATGATGAGGCCGTTTGAAAAGATGTGGACCGCCATCCATGTTCCGCTGAAAGCGAAGGAGCCAAACGGCTATGATGTGATCATGGCTGCGAAAATGCTTGGCTATTTGGATGTCCGTGATGTTGAAATCGGACAGAAAGCA
>NZ_JBSIOT010001102.1:0-629 GCF_053613335.1 Bacillus sp. LR--39
ACATAATCCAGTGCCACTTCACGGTTTGCTTCATTGATCCTTGTATATCCATACGGCATGTTCGGAAGGATGGTAATTGAGCCCGAATCAAACTGATCGTCAGCCAAATACAATACTTCAGATTCCTCAGAACTGGACATCACATTGATGGCGCACCTGTAATACGTATTCTCTTCACCGAGCATTTTGACTTGGAAATGAGGACTGTCATCATCTGTTTCCCGCTTCATGTCTAAGACTATGCCTTTTAACACGCCATATTGCTGAACAGCCATATGAATCCTCCTTTATGATCAACTTCATAGTCATAATTCGTGAAATGGTCTCTTTTTTCCTTTTAAAAAATAAAAAAGCCTGCAGAAATCTTTCTGCAAGCTCATTGTGAATTAAGCACCCGCCACAGATGATTCATCCTGTAAAGCTTTCTCGGCAGGAACATACTCATAGCCTAGATCTCTTGCTACAGCTTCATAGGTCACGTGTCCGTTTGCGGTGTTTAAACCCGCTCTCAGTGCCGCATTGTCTGCGAGCGCTTTTACTGCCCCTTTGTTCGCGATTTGCAGCGCGTATGGAACAGTAACGTTAGTCAGGGCGATTGTTGACGTACGAGGGACTGCGCCCGGCATGTT
>NZ_JBSIOT010001103.1:0-629 GCF_053613335.1 Bacillus sp. LR--39
CAGCTTCATATCCAGCTTGCTCAGCTTTCTGATATTTTTGACTGGAGAAATCCTTTTTTCCAGCCCTAAGCTTTCCGCCACACCACGCTCTATGCTTGCCTGAGACATAAATGTAATCGAGGTTGAGCGGTTGGCTTTTCCGTAAGACGCATACATTTGACGCATGAAAACCGGTTCAGGAGTCGGGATGGACGCGTTCGGATCTCCCATTTGCGCACGTGCAATCATGCCGCCCTTTAAGACCAGTTCCGGTTTTACGCCGAAAAATACCGGGTCCCACAGAACGAGATCAGCAAGCTTCCCTTTTTCCACCGAGCCGACTTCATGGCTGAGCCCGTGCGTAATTGCCGGATTAATCGTGTATTTGGCAATGTACCGTTTTGCGCGCACATTGTCATTTCCGTTTTCGCCGGCAAGAGCGCCGCGCTGTTTTTTCATTTTATCGGCTACCTGCCATGTTCGGATGATCACTTCACCGACCCGCCCCATCGCTTGGGAATCCGATGATGTCATGCTGATCGCACCGATATCATGGAGAATATCCTCCGCGGCAATCGTCGCAGCCCTGATTCTGGAATGGCTGAACGCCACATCTTCAGGCACTTTCGCATCTAAATGGTGGCAGACCA
>NZ_JBSIOT010001104.1:0-628 GCF_053613335.1 Bacillus sp. LR--39
GGCACTTTTATCAAGAACGAAACAAGTAAGCCCGCAACCATAAACAGCGCAAAGGCTGTAAAGAATACAGGAAAGCTTACCACTCTCATCAAATTCAGACCAAGGAAAGGCCCAATCGCCATAGCGAGGTTCATAGACATGGCAAAGTATCCAAGCCCTTCACCGCGCCGTTTGGCTGGAATAATATCAGCGGCAATTGCACCTGTAACAGTCGTTAAAATGCTGAACCAAATCCCTTGGAAGAACCGCAATCCGAGCAGCAGGGAAAAGTTATGAATCGGCATATACAGAAAAGATGATAGGGCGAAGAGCGCCATTGATACAATCGCCATTCTTTTCTTCCCGAAACGCTCAACGATGGCTCCGGAGAAAGGCCGTGTAATGATCGCAGACAGAAGGAACAGGCTGATTAAAAGCCCGCCTTGTGATTCTGTACCGCCAAGCTCTTGCAGCGTGTAGATCGGCAATACAGTTAAAAATGTATAAAAGAACACAAACACAAATAAATTGACAAGCAGGACCATAATAAAATCCTTGGTCCATATCGCATCCGCTTTTTTCAAATGTATGTCACTTCCTTATTTTCATTGTTGTAAAAACATGCGGAATAAATGAGAAAAAGCTTCTT
>NZ_JBSIOT010001105.1:0-628 GCF_053613335.1 Bacillus sp. LR--39
GGTCTTTTCTCGCACCTTTGACATTTTTGCTGTCATTGATATGAAGCACTTTAATACGGTGAATGCCAATGATTTTATCGAACTCATTTAGCACTCCGTCAAAGTCTTCGACAATGTTATACCCGGCATCATGTGTATGGCACGTGTCAAAGCACACTGACAGCTGCTCATTGTGTGTAACGCCTTCGATAATCTGCGCAAGCTCCTCAAAGCTTCTGCCGCATTCTGATCCTTTTCCAGCCATTGTTTCTAATGCAATCTGGACATTTTGATTCGGATCAATCACTTCATTTAAGCCTTCAATAATTTTTTTGATGCCGGCTTCAGCTCCTGCCCCTACGTGAGCGCCAGGATGAAGGACAATTTGCTTCGCTCCGATGGCCGCTGTCCGTTCAATTTCTGAACGAAGAAAATCAACACCCAGCTCAAAAGTGGACGGATTTGTCGTGTTGCCAATATTAATAATATAAGGCGCGTGTACGATAATCTCGTCAATGCCATTTTCTTGCATATGTGCCCGGCCTGCTTCTATATTTAAGTCTTCAATTTTCTTTCGGCGCGTAGTTTGCGGTGCGCCTGTATAGATCATAAACGTATTCGCCCCATAAGAGACTGCTTCCTGGCTTGC
>NZ_JBSIOT010001106.1:0-628 GCF_053613335.1 Bacillus sp. LR--39
TGCTTCTACTGTAAAAGAGCCGCACTACCACCATGATCTCAAAGGCAGACATTGTGAATTTCTCAGGAGAAAACAAATGAAATTTTAGGATGAACAGCCATGATGAAAATAGTCGATCTCACGAGCAGCGAGATTCTCAGTTCCCAGCAGGCATGTGAAGAGTGGGGGATTGATTCGTCTACGCTCCGAAAGAGAGCGCATGATTTTCCTGCGGGAACAATCAGAAAGTTCGGGACAACCTATGCCGTGACAAGAGCGGGCATGTGTGCCGTATTTGGACGTAAGAGCGACACTGACTCAGAAGAAAGGGGAGACGGCTGAGCGCTATGAATCAAGAGATTAATATTCAAAACGCCCTGGTCAATGATGATGAATGGAAGCAGATCATCAAGAAGCCGCTCCCGGAGAGAACCCCGTATGAAAAAAACAGTCATTTGACGATAAGCCGTCTGGCGGGACGGATTCTTGGAACTCCGCACGATGAAACGGATTACTACATATATCTCCATGAGCAGTATGCGTCCGGTGATGTGCATGTGTTAAGCGAGACGCTTGATAAGACCATTTCTCCGGAAAGGTTTCAGGCCATACAGCGGATCCATATGGTGAACCAGAAAGAAAAAGGACT
>NZ_JBSIOT010001107.1:0-628 GCF_053613335.1 Bacillus sp. LR--39
AAAGGCGGATGGCTGACAATCAAACGGATTTTGAAATGCCACCCGTTCCATCCGGGAGGAGTCGATCCCGTTCCTGAAAAAAAACAAAAACATTAATTGTTATAGCCGTTTACGATAAGATCCAGTTTTCCTGTTTTAGGATCAATGACTAAGCCATGGACCGGAACGTTTTCCGGGAACAGCGGGTGATGTTTAATAACGTCTACGCTGTCTTTCACACTCGCTTCCACTGAATCAAAGCTTTTAAACCATTGATCAAAGTCTACACCGGAGTACTTTATTGTTTCGATGCGTTCTTCCGGAATCCCTCTTGCTTTGATTTTTTCAAGCATGCTTTTGCTGCTGATTTTGCTCATGCCGCAATCGTGATGCCCGATCACACACACCTCATCTGCATTCAGCTCGTACACTGCGACGAGTAAACTTCTCATGATGCTTCCGAATGGGTGTGTCACAAGCGCACCGGCACTTTTAATGATTTTCACATCACCGTTTCGCAAATTCATCGCATGCGGCAGCAGTTCAACCAGACGAGTGTCCATGCAAGAAAGAATCGCCATTTTTTTATCTGGAAATTTTGATGTTTGATACTTTTCATACTCTCTTTGTTCAGTAAATGTCTTGTTAA
>NZ_JBSIOT010001108.1:0-627 GCF_053613335.1 Bacillus sp. LR--39
GAGAGACACAATAGCGAGAGCTGCAAAAATATAAATGACGCTTTTGCTGATGACGTCGAGGCAGGTGATGACGGGCCCGCCTCCTAGCGGCTGAAGAATCGCGGCTGCCAGCTTATAAATAAAAGCGAGGGAAAGCACTTTGATTGCCGGAAATGCCGCGATACAGATCAAAATAGCGACACCGAGAATCCCTACCGTATTTTTCAGCAGTAAAGAGGCGCTGATTACTGTATCTGTTGCGTCTGTAAACATTCGGCCAAGCACAGGAATAAAATTTCCGGTTATAAATTTAGCCGTCCTGAGCGTAATGCCGTCTGTCACTGCAGCTGAGGCTCCCTGAACAGAGATGACGCCGAGAAAGATGGTAAGAAAAACAGCCAGCGCTCCGATAGCGATATTTCTGAGCAGGTTAGCCAGCTGCGTTACTTTGTATTGTTCGGTCATGGTGCTGACAATGCTCAGAATCGCTGATAAGAAAATCAGCGGCATGACGATATTCTGAATCAAGAGACCGCTCGTGTTCATCAGGAAGAGGATAACAGGATGAAAGAAGGCAGCAGATACAGCTCCGCCTGAGGAAGCCAAAAGCGCCAAGAGGAGCGGAATGAGCGCCAGGATAAAGCTGGT
>NZ_JBSIOT010001109.1:0-627 GCF_053613335.1 Bacillus sp. LR--39
GCCGTTCAATGGAAAATCATAGCGCAGATCGACATTATTGAGCTTGCCAAACTCATAAGAATGAAGCTGTTTTCCGTCTAAATCATACACAACGAGCCCTGACTTCTTATTTGTTGTAATCAGCTTGCTTTTTTCCGGGTGTTTTTCATGAACCCAAATGGCCGGGTCATCTGCTGCGTCATCGCCAGATGCGACCGGATCTGTCTCCGTGTGTGCAGTCACTTTGAAAAGATGTTCCTCATTCACATAATGAGCCGACACCGAGGTTGCTGTCAGGCTAAGCAATAAACCCGCGGCAGTGCTTAGCAGCATTGTTTTTGAAACCTTCATTTGGTACCCTCCTCTTTTATCACTATCACTACTATTGTAAAATATATACAGGTGATTACCGTGAGGAAAATGAACCTTTTTTTATAGGGTTTCTGACTCATAAACAACTTATTCCCCAAAGAGGTACGTGAGATGACTTTGCCAGATTTGCTTTTGCGGAGCGAAATAAAAATATGTTGAATATTTAGTACATTGTTTATTTAGTTTTGTTGTTCCCTAGTTACGTCCGTTTTTCCATTTTCTATTAAAAAAGAACACTTTGTGACATGATCATTCCCCTAAATTTTGTTTTATTAG
>NZ_JBSIOT010001110.1:0-627 GCF_053613335.1 Bacillus sp. LR--39
ATATGCAAAAGAACATGGTGTAGAAATTAAAGACTCTATGACAGTAGGGCATATCATCAACGAATTCTTCGAACAAAAAATTGAAGAAACGCTTATTCAGCCAACGTTTATTTACGGGCATCCTGTAGAAATTTCTCCTCTTGCTAAGAAAAACCCTGAGGACCCGCGTTTTACAGACCGTTTTGAGCTGTTTATCGTTGGCCGTGAACATGCCAACGCGTTTACAGAGCTGAATGATCCTATTGATCAAAGAGAACGCTTTGAAGCGCAATTAAAAGAGCGTGAAGCCGGTAATGATGAAGCTCATCTAATGGATGAAGACTTTGTTGAAGCTCTGGAATACGGTATGCCGCCAACAGGAGGTTTAGGCATCGGTATCGACCGTCTGGTTATGCTGCTGACGAATGCCCCTTCTATTCGCGATGTGCTGTTATTCCCGCAAATGAGACAACGCTAATAAGGAAGAGCGGCATCCTCCATAGGGAAAGGATGCCGCTCTTTTTAAATTCCTTAGTATTTCTTCAAAAAAACTATTGCACTATTATTTACTAGGTGGTATATTATTATTCGTTGCCGCTAAACAAGGCGATAACGAAAAAAAGAACTTCAAAAAAGTTATTGACTTCA
>NZ_JBSIOT010001111.1:0-626 GCF_053613335.1 Bacillus sp. LR--39
CTTCCACCCACAATACGTACAGCTGGACATAAGCCTTGCATTTCTTTAAGACTTTATATGTCGGCATGTTCATGGCAAACGAGGTGATGTCCCACGACGGCTTATTTATGTAATAGGAATAAAGCAGTTCTGCAGCGTGTTTTGCAGCCTCGTCCAATGTCAGCGATTTCACTGACTCCCGCTCCATTTGATCAAGATACCCTATAATGATCTTTTTTTTCATCTGACGTTTTTCTAGAAGATACAGCAGAAAATCGTCCTTGCTGACAAAATGAACATAAAATGCTCCTTTGCTGTACCCGGCGGCTCTGCTGATATCTTCTACAGAAACCGGATCATACGCTCGGTCAATCAACAAATTCACGCCAGCGTCTATAAAACTTTCAAATGTTGCTTCTCTTTTAATTTGAAATTTGTTTTTTTTCATATTTTTCTCCTGGCGGTAATGATTACCCTTATCTTACACCGGATCAATCTTTAGCGGTATTTATTTCTTTTAGCGGTTACGCTATTCGGTTTCCTAGGGGTCATTTTTAATAGGCTGAATGATTTATTTTCATTTACATACTATCCAGTCAGTATTTAATTGTTTATTATTATAAATAAGGTCCATTGGTTATATTAGT
>NZ_JBSIOT010001112.1:0-626 GCF_053613335.1 Bacillus sp. LR--39
TTGTCAACGGGAATGAAAACGATTTATACTTGAGTTGTCAGACCTCTTAGCGATACAATAGACGTATAGAAAAAAAGGAGGCTTTCAAGATGCCTGCATACAAATATAATCGTGTGTTTTTAATTGTGATGGACTCAGTCGGAATCGGCGAAGCGCCGGATGCCGCTGACTTTAATGACGAAGGCGCTCATACGCTCGGTCATATTGCCGAGCATATGAACGGATTACATATGCCGAATATGGCAAAGCTCGGCCTTGGTCTTATCGAAGATATCAAAGGTGTAGAAAAAACAGAACATCCGCTTGCCTATTATGGAAAAATGCAAGAAGCGTCAAACGGTAAAGATACGATGACCGGCCATTGGGAGATTATGGGTTTATACATTGATAAACCGTTTAAAGTGTTCCCGGAAGGCTTTCCTGATGAATTGCTTCAAGAGCTGGAAAAGAGATCTGGCCGCAAAATTATTGGAAACAAGCCGGCTTCCGGCACAGCGATTTTGGATGAGCTTGGCCAGGAGCACATGGAGACAGGGGCTTTGATTGTTTACACGTCTGCTGACTCTGTTCTGCAAATTGCCGCTCACGAAGAGGTTGTGCCGCTTGAGGAGCTGTATCGCATTTGC
>NZ_JBSIOT010001113.1:0-626 GCF_053613335.1 Bacillus sp. LR--39
AAGACTATGTCATCGGCCATGAACCGATGGGAATCGTCGAAGAAGTTGGTTCTGGGGTGACTAAACTAAAAAAGGGAGATCGGGTAATTATTCCCTTTAATATAGCATGCGGGGAATGCTTTTTTTGTAAAAACCAGCTGGAAAGCCAATGTGATCAGTCTAATGACAATGGGGAAATGGGTGCTTATTTCGGCTATTCAGGGCAAACTGGCGGTTATCCAGGCGGGCAAGCTGAATATTTAAGAGTGCCGTTTGCGAATTTTACCCATTTTAAAATCCCTGAATCTTGTGAGGAACCCGATGAGAAATTAAGCGTGATTGCCGATGCCATGACCACCGGCTTTTGGAGTGTGGACAATGCCGGCGTAAAAAAAGGCGATACAGTTATCGTTCTCGGCTGCGGACCAGTCGGCCTGTTTGCTCAAAAGTTTTGTTGGCTAAAAGGCGCAAAACGCGTCATAGCAGTTGACTATGTAAACTATCGCTTACAGCATGCGAAACGTACAAACAAAGTAGAAATCGTTAATTTTGAAGACCATGAGAATACAGGGAATTATTTAAAGGAAATCACGAAAGGCGGAGCGGATGTAGTCATTGACGCTGTTGGGATGGATGGTAAAATGAGC
>NZ_JBSIOT010001114.1:0-626 GCF_053613335.1 Bacillus sp. LR--39
TTGCCCAGGCCGCTACCAAGCTCGGCATGCGCGTTGTTGACGACATGGGGGCCGCGGCGGGAGACGGGGGAGCTTCTTCTCCGGTTTCAAGCACCGCTTCGTATTCGGCTTCTGTGTCGCCTGCTGTCGGTGTCGGGAGTATAGCAGCAGAGGCGCAGGCTTTCGGCCGGGAATTCACCGGCGGTTTTGACAAGGGGATCGGCTCAAACGCTCCTTCCCTTGATCAATGGAAGCAAAAAAACATCAGCAAGCCGTTTAGCAGCCTGCCGGCAGAATCGTCTAACTACGGAAAACAGACGGTTGCCGGGTTCGCTTCCGGGCAAAATGCTTCCGCGACCGGAACCGGCGGTTTTCTTCAAGCAAAAGTAAATGCGCCTTATCAAACAACGGTGAAAACGTCCTCTTCCTGGGGTGCAAATACAGTCAAAAACTTTGCAACCGGGCAAAATGCAACACCGACCGGGACGTCGCAGTATGTTGATAAAAATATCAACAAGCCGTTCCTTGATTCGAAACAGTCGGCTGCAGGCTGGGGGTCAGGAATGGTCGGACACTTTATCAGCGGCATGAATGGAAAAGTGAGCGAAGTTTCTCAAGCTGCAAAAAACTTGGCGAAAAAAGTTGAA
>NZ_JBSIOT010001115.1:0-626 GCF_053613335.1 Bacillus sp. LR--39
CCAGATCCTGTTCGCTGACTTGACGCGCCAGCATGCCATCAAAGCTGATTCCTTCTCTGCGCAATATCTCCTGCGTTCCCTCATGCGGCGGATTGCCGATGTGCCAGCCGCCGATTCCCGCTGAGTCCGCCTTGATTTTCTCCTCTAATCCTTTTTTGGCTGCAAGGTCCCGAAAAATCGCTTCCGCCATCGGAGACCGGCAAATGTTTCCTAAACAAACAAATAACACGCTTATCATATTGTCCAACCTCCCTATTCTTTGCCCCTATTTCTCTAAAAAGAAACCTTCATGAATATCTTAGTAGGATGTTCATTTTCTTTTCAACTGATGTCTTCACTTTTTTGGAATGAACAGCCTGCTTTTAGAATAGGGTTTTTTTCTGATGGAATTCTGTTAGAATAAAACATACCTATATTCCGCATAGAAAGGATGGAACCATTTGTCCAGCCCAAATACAGAAACATTAACTCAAATGATTGAAGAGATTTCCCAAAAGCTGAACATGCTGAACGTCGGCGTAATCAAAGCGGAGGATTTCAGTGATGAGAAGATTGAAGACCTCACGTACCTTCACAGCATGGTGATGAAAAAAGAATCATTCAGCCCAAGTGAAATGCAGGCGATT
>NZ_JBSIOT010001116.1:0-625 GCF_053613335.1 Bacillus sp. LR--39
GGCGATTCCAAAGTTTAAGAGATAGTCGATCGTCCCGGCTGAAAAGGTAAAGCCGTGATGGATGCCGAGCATATTGGTCACGGTCATGGCGCTTGCGGTTAACAAGGCATGAATACCGAAGAGAAGCGGCGACAGGAACATGAATGTGAACTCAATCGGCTCTGTGATTCCGGTTAAAAATGATGTGAACGCCAATCCGATCAGCAACCCGGCCGTTGCTTTGCGGCGATGCTTTTTCGCAGCGGCAATCATCGCCAGACACACCGCAGGAAGACCGAACATCATGATCGGGAAGAACCCTGTCATAAAGGCGCCGGCGCTTGGATCTCCGGCAAAGAACCGGTTCATGTCACCCGTTTTGCCTGCAAATTCTCCAAAGACCATCCAGACCATGTTGTTTAAGATGTGATGAAGGCCGAGCGGCAAAAGCAGCCTGTTTAAAAGACCGAATATCCCGACCCCTAATGCCCCCGCATGAATGATCCATCCTCCAATGGCGTCAATTGCCTGCTGTGCATAAATCCAGACGAAGCCGAAAATGCCTGCAAGAATGATGGAACAGAAGGCTGTCATAATCGGAACACTGCGTTTTCCGCCGAAGAAACCGAGCCAGTCAGGCAGCTTT
>NZ_JBSIOT010001117.1:0-625 GCF_053613335.1 Bacillus sp. LR--39
GGGAAAAATGTTCCCCGTAAATGACGTTTACTTCGATTCCCCGCGCTTTTAAATGCTGGACAGCCGCGCTTTCCTCGCTTGATAGATCTCCGCCTTTTTTCTTCACCAAACAAATGACGGGCCGCCCGCCGGAGAGCGGTTTCTTCAAAGCCTGCACCAGTTCGATCGTGATGCGGCTTGTCACAATATATTTGACGGCTTTTCTCATATCGGAATGTCCCAATTCCCCCTCTATCAGACTGTGAAACGGCTGGACTGCATTGCAGTCGGCAATCGCCAAGTAGTAGAACAGCTTTCTCAGCTGCTCTTCCCCCTGCCGAACCGGGAAGACATTCCGCTCCTTACCAATGGAAACAAGCCCTGCATTCGTCCCGCTCCGCATTGCCGAACGAATGATGGAAGCGGTAAACGTGACGATCTCTTCAAAAGCCTCAGACGGGGACTGATCCATAAAGACGAGCAGGTCATCCCCTTTCGTCTGCTCAAATTCCTTCGTCATCAGCTGGCTGCGGCGGGCTGACGTCTTCCAGTCGACCCATGCAAAACGGTCGCCCGGCTGATATTCTCTGATACCTGACGCCAGTGTACTGTCCTTGCGGCGAAGCTCTGAAACGCGGCCTGCATG
>NZ_JBSIOT010001118.1:0-625 GCF_053613335.1 Bacillus sp. LR--39
AAATGTTCTCACATGCGACTTGCTTATCGTAAGGCACCGAGATTGCGTATTTGTTGTTTTCACACATAAAAATAACCGGCAGCTTATGGACAGCGGCAAAGTTTGCCCCTTCATGGAAATCGCCTTGGTTTGAAGACCCTTCCCCGAATGTAACAAAGGCTGCGATATCCTTTTTCTCCATACGTCCCGCAAGCGCAATACCGACTGCGTGAGGCACTTGCGTTGTAACCGGAGATGATCCCGTCACAATGCGGTTTTTCTTTTGTCCGAAATGTCCCGGCATCTGGCGGCCTCCTGAGTTCGGATCTGCTGCTTTTGCAAACCCGGACATCATTAAGTCCTTTGCTGTCATGCCAAACGCGAGCACGACACCCATGTCTCTGTAGTACGGCAATACATAATCCATTTCACGGTCAAGTGCGAAAGCCGCTCCTACCTGTGCTGCTTCCTGTCCTTGACAAGAGATTACAAATGGAATTTTGCCAGAACGGTTTAACAGCCACATTCTTTCATCGATTTTTCTTGCTAACAGCATGGTTCTATACATATCAACGGCTTCCTGATCAGTCAGCCCTAGTGCTTGATGTCGGTTTGTACTCATTCAAGCCCCTCCTTTATGCTTTTA
>NZ_JBSIOT010001119.1:0-625 GCF_053613335.1 Bacillus sp. LR--39
TTACTAGTAAACTTTTATGCTGTAACTTGCCTGATTTTGAGTACAAACCCTTGCCCTGCTTTAACAATTGAACAAATGCCACACCCCTTCATCATGACCCGCATCATCGCTGTATTCTTCTCGATTCATCACGAAGTGAGACCAGCCTATTCCCAGCTGGATAAGCCGCACGTATCCATCATTGATTGCAAATGAAGTCACTCTATGTCCGTTAAGGAGGAAATCAATGACAGAGCTTATAATGGAGAGCAAACACCAGCTATTCAAAACCGAAACTCTTACCCAAAACTGCAATGAAATATTAAAACGCAGACGCCATGTTCTCGTCGGCATCAGCCCGTTTAACAGCCGATTTTCCGAAGATTATATTCATCGGCTTATCGCCTGGGCCGTCCGTGAGTTTCAGAGTGTATCCGTGCTTTTGGCGGGAAAGGAAGCTGCCAACCTTCTCGAAGCGCTCGGCACCCCACATGGGAAGGCCGAACGGAAAGTCAGGAAAGAAGTCTCGCGGAACCGGAGATTCGCTGAAAAGGCGTTGGAAGCGCATGGCGGAAATCCCGAGGACATCCATACCTTTTCCGATTTCGCGAACCAGACCGCATACCGGAATTTGCGGATGGAAGTC
>NZ_JBSIOT010001120.1:0-625 GCF_053613335.1 Bacillus sp. LR--39
AGCCTTTGTTTCCATGGTGAGTCATGTAAGTACGGTTCACACCCGTTTACATGACTTTTTATATTTGTCAGACTGACATTTCCGGATTGGCAAAAGTGTCATGTGCATATGAAGGGGATATATAAAATAGGAAATGATCAATAAGCTATAACATCCAACCTATTGTAAATGGGGATTATGATGTATCTTATTATGCAAATCAGCAAAATTTTATATTTTCGGCCAAAGTCAGCTTCCAATTGGCATTTAAACCGGATCTAAAAGGAGATCCAGGTTTTTCGTATTGCTGGATGCTTCTATACTGATGACTTCCGCATTTATGAAAAAAAGAGAGAGCTTCTTTGGAGCTCTCTCTTTTTTTTATGGGGAGGCGAAATCTTATAGTTTTCCATTCAAAAATTGCGCCTCACCGAGACCGAAACTCCAGTCTGCGTCACCATTCTCAGTAATAGATACCATGAGGTCTTCAGGGGAAATTCCGCATTTTTCTTCTAGCCTTTCAGCAAGCAGAGCATACAATTTTTCCTTTTGGCTTTCGGTTCTTGCTTTGCTTGTCATGCTAATGATGACCATATCCTTGGTTCTCTGAAACCCTAATCCCGTATCCTGGATTATAAGCTCGTTT
>NZ_JBSIOT010001121.1:0-625 GCF_053613335.1 Bacillus sp. LR--39
TGCAGGCTTGCCGATGACTTCTTTTTCAGAAAGCCCCGTCATTTTCGTATACGCTTTATTGATTAGCAGGCCGATGCCGTTTTCATCAACGACAGAAATCGCCTCATCGGAGGATTGAATAATCGCCTCCAGCATCGTACGGACCTGCTTTAAGTTGGTCACTTCCTCTGCCAGCTCGACCGCATCAGTGATATCTTTAAACACACAAAGAGCCCCGAGCAGACGTCCGCCTTCATCAATAATCGGCAGCCTTGTGGTCACAATTTGCAAATGATCGCCTAACAGCTGCTTCTGGTTGTATTCAGGCACTCTTGTTTTTAAAATCCGCGGCATCTTCGTGCTCGGAATCACTTCTTTTATTGGGCGCCCAATGACTTCCTCACGTTTTTTCCCGACCATTTTTTCGGCCATATGGTTAAAGAGAATGATTTCTTCATTGATATCAATAAAAATCATTCCATCATGGGTGGAATTAAAAATTCTGTCATATTTATAGGTTTGCTCTTTTAGCATTTGAATCAGGTGCTGCTTTTCTTCCATCAGCTGAAAAACGATGTATGCCATTTTTCCCGGCATGACAATGGTATCTTCATGCTTTCTTTGAAGGAGCTCGTCAAACACGGCT
>NZ_JBSIOT010001122.1:0-624 GCF_053613335.1 Bacillus sp. LR--39
TCGCCTGTTTCATCGAACGGAGCATAACAGTAGATATAACCGTTTCCTCTGGTCTGTCACGCACAGCGTCCAGAATGCTTTGCAGCGCGCGCGGATGAATATTTCCCGCCGTTCCTTTCACCACATAGCCAAATGTCGTCACAAACTCTAAAAACTTTTGCAGCTTTTCAGCATTCGGCTCTTCGTGAATCCGGTATATAAACGGGACGTTCATCCAATGGAAATGCTCTGCCACTGTTTCGTTTGCCACAAGCATAAATTCTTCAATCAGCTTCTCGGCGACAGAGCGTTCTCTGATCACAACGTCTTTAACCGCTCCTTCGTCATCAACAAGCACCTTTGCTTCTTTGAAATCAAAGTCAACGGCGCCGCGGTCCATCCGCTTATCGCGCAGAATTTGAGCCAGGCGCTCCATGTCTTTGAACATCGGAACAAGAGGCTCGTATTTTTGTTTCAGCTCTTCATCATCGTCAACAAGAATTTTATTTACATCTGAATATGTCATTCTTTCCGTTGTTTTGATGACACTTTGGAAGATCTTGTGCTCTGTCACCTGTCCCTGACTGTTAATTGTCATTTCACAAGAAAGGGTCAGGCGGTCAACCTTTGGATTTAAGGAGAAGA
>NZ_JBSIOT010001123.1:0-624 GCF_053613335.1 Bacillus sp. LR--39
CGATATCATAAAGGAACTTATGCCAGAAGCGGGCATACAGAAGGTGAAGCACGGCATGTTCTGCACCGCCGATATACATATCGAGCGGAAGCCATTTTTCCAATTTTTCTGCTGATGCCAGCTGATCCGGATTGTGCGGATCAATATAGGGCAAGAAATACCACCAGCTTCCCGCCCATTGCGCCATTGTATTCGTTTCTCTTCTTCCTTTTTTCCCTGTCTCAGGGTCTGTGACTTCCACCCACTCTTTAATGTTCGCAAGCGGTGATTCGCCCGTTCCGCTCGGTTTGATTTCATCCGTTTTTGGCAAAATCAGCGGCAGCTCCTCTTCCGGGACAGCTGTTGACGTTCCGTCTTCCCAATGAATGACCGGAATCGGCTCGCCCCAATAACGCTGGCGGCTGAAGAGCCAGTCACGAAGACGGTATGTCACTTTCTTCTCACCGTTTTTCGTTTCTTCCAGCCAAGCGATCACTTTTTCAATCGCTTCCTGTTTGTGAAGGCCGTTCAGGAAATCAGAGTTCACGTGCTCGCCGTCGCCAGTATAGGCTGCTTCCTCAACGTTCCCGCCTTTTACGACTTCCTTCACCGGAAGGCCGAATGTTTTGGCGAATTCAAAATCAC
>NZ_JBSIOT010001124.1:0-623 GCF_053613335.1 Bacillus sp. LR--39
TATTTCCATAAAAGGCATGATCTCAGTGACAAAAGCCCGGGCTATTTCAGGGTTTTCATTCAAAAATTGAATGACGCCGGGAAATTGATTGACGCTGTGTTTTGTTCCATAAATTTCAATATCTTTCTTTGTGAGAAGAAGACCCGGAATCGTCACATTCCTCCCCGTTAAGCCGACAATGACAATGCGCCCGGCGGCGGCCGCCAAACGAACGGATTGCTCAATCGTCGCGGGAATCCCGGCCGCTTCGAACACAATCCCCGCTCCTTCTCCGCCTGTCAGCTTCAGAATCATTTGCTCTGCATCCTCTTCACCAGGCTGAATAACGGCATCCGCCCCGAATGCCTCGGCAAGCTCAAGCCTTTCCCTTACAGGATCGACAGCGATCACACGAACGTCGAAGCGCTTTTTTACCTGCGCCAAAATCGTTAACCCGATCGGACCCATTCCCAATATGACAATCGTTTCGCCTGTTTGAATATCTGCCCGCCGAACCGCCTGCGCTCCGATTGAAAACGGCTCGCACAAAGCAGCGGTTGCAAAATCCATTTGCTCAGGAATCGGATGGACATGCGTTTCTGGAACAATGATAAAATCAGCGAACCCTCCTCTGCGAACCGACC
>NZ_JBSIOT010001125.1:0-623 GCF_053613335.1 Bacillus sp. LR--39
GAGGAAAATAAGTATGTTTCCGCTTACATCAAAAGATTTGTCACATGATCTGACTTTATTGTTGACAGCTTGATATGGTATATTATCAGAAAATTAAGAAAAAGGGTGATGATTAGATGAAAACTGCAACGACAACCGCTTCACATGCATGCCCATTTTGTTCAGGGAAAGGATATTTTCAATTGATTCTCGGCGGTTCAGAGACTTGTCCGTCTTGCCAGGGGACAGGAAAAGACAGTCATTCTTTTTCCAGCCGTTGACTTTATTTCAGCCCCCGCGTTACACTAAAAACAACGCAGGGGGGTGGAATAGGTTGATTAGTCTGCCAGTCGTAATCATCTCAATTGTTTTGTTTTTTGTCTTGTTTTTTGGAATCGGTTTCTTATTAAACATGCTGCTGAGAATGTCTTGGATTATGGCTGTGATTTATCCGATTGTATGCCTTTTCATTATCAGCAAAGAAAAGCTGATCAGCTATGTCCAGTCGCCGGGAGAATCCTTTGCCAGCCTGTTTCATCGTATCTTATCATTAGCGGCTGCTGATGTGCTGATTTTAGTCAGCGGTTTGGCCGGCGCCATCGTGTCCGGTATAGCGATCAACATGCTCAGAAAAAGAGGATATC
>NZ_JBSIOT010001126.1:0-623 GCF_053613335.1 Bacillus sp. LR--39
TTAATTTTGTTATTTTCTCCTTTAATAAGGGCTTGACGCCCAGTAGTCCCAATATTAGCGTGAGCAAACCCTGATATCTTTTGCCACGCAGTCCAGCCTGAATCTGCCCACCAATGGCGGATCCAAGTCCCTACATGATCATAACTTCCACTAGTTGTGTCTGCATTTCCATAGAAATACTGAGTAAAGCGATAATTACTATGCTTTTCATTTTTTACAAATCCATAAGTGAGCGGGTATCCTGTAGTATTATTGGCCCCTATGTCCATAAAAGTGATTCCGTATTTGTAATCATTTCCGCTTATTCTCGCATCTTGGATTGCATTTGATCCTGTTAGAACAGTTAACTTTTGATTTGTATAATTTGTTTCAACATAGTTTTTAGCATCAGCTAAAGCTTTATCCGCTTTATTTTGTGAACCTTCCGAATTCTCTAATATATACCACCCTGAATAATCAGTACCATTAACTGCTACCCTTGTATAAAGTGTTTTCGTAGAGATGCTAAACCAATCTTGACGTGTAGCCCATTTATTTGCAGAGGGGTAGATAATTAATAAACCTGTTCTGTTATCATTTAATGGAAATTGATTTTGCAAAACTGGATTTGCATTCATGTAATT
>NZ_JBSIOT010001127.1:0-623 GCF_053613335.1 Bacillus sp. LR--39
TACATATTCCTGTGTTTGAATTAAAACTATCAGCTCAAACCTGTGACATTCATTTACGGTTTGAAGACGTTAGTGCATCAAAGCTGGATGATCTTGAATCCATCGATTCTGTTGCATTGGAGATTGTACCGACTGACGATCAATGGGAAAGACTCCGTTATTATGTGTATGACGAAGAAAACCAAATAAGCTTCTATTGCGGAGGTTGGGATGTGATCAAGTGTGACAAGAAGTCACACTAATTTTCCCCTTCTTGAGACTCTCCCCTCATTTTTATTCCTCAACGCCATTTTTTTCTCCCTTCAGTCATCATAAAGAAACAATCACCGAGTATGCATTAATGTATGCGTTTTCATAGAGGGGGAGTCTTGATGAAAAAATGGATGGCAGCGGTTTTTGTGATGATGCTGATGCTGTGTTTTGGCGGGATTGAGAATGTGAAGGCGGCGGAGCCGAAGGTGTATCAGTTTGACTTTGGAAGCGGTTCGATGGAGCCTGGTTATATTGGTGTCAGGGCGTCTGATCGGTATGACCGGTCAAAGGGCTACGGTTTTCAAACACCGGAGAATATGAGGGATGTGGCGGCATCCGGGACTGGTGTGAAGAGTGATGCGGTTCAGTTT
>NZ_JBSIOT010001128.1:0-623 GCF_053613335.1 Bacillus sp. LR--39
GTTGATCTCATTCAGCACATCCTTGCCATTTGTTAACGCTGATCCTTTTGGCAATGCAACCGTCTGCCATTCCTTGGAGAGAATGGCGAGCGGTGTAAAATCGGCCATTTTTAATTTGCTTTGCCCGAGAAGATCATTGCTCAATATTAAGCTGGACGTCATGCTGATGGTTTGTTTGCTGCTTTTATTGACATATTTCCAGCCTTTCTCTCCCCCGCCGCCGGATTTATAGACGATATGAACATCACCCTTCACGATCTGCTTCTGCCTCAAAATAGATTGGATCGCCTGCGCTGTGACATCCCAGCCGCCAGAAGGCTCAGCGGGGACGACAATTTCTATCGGCCCGTCAGGCAGGCGCGGCGCAGCCGCCTGCCTGATATCACCCTGCATAAAGATCAATAGAAAAATCAATAATATTATAGATTTTTTCATATCTAATCCGCCGCCAAATAATATTTTCTCTCCGGCCTGCCGATAATCCCGTATTCAAGCTCGGCTCTTGCTTCTTCCTTTGACACAAGGTACTCGGCATAACGGCGGGCAGTTGTTCGTGACGCCCCCATTTTTTCCCCAAGTTCCTCCGCTGTCAATCCTTCTGACGCAGTCTGAAGCGCTTCCTT
>NZ_JBSIOT010001129.1:0-623 GCF_053613335.1 Bacillus sp. LR--39
GTCGTTAGTGTAATAGAAGGCCGTGTTTTTACCGAGGACGATGTCTTTCTTCTTCACATCCGGAAAGAAAATGTCGCTGTGTTTTTGAATATAGTTGTAAATGTATGTTTTTGTCTTATCCATTTTCGATTTTGTATTTAGGATGTCGGATAAATACACCCGTTTTTTAGAGACAAGGTCATAGTTGAAAGAGCGGACTGCCGTATTTCCGTGCGCTCCGCCGGAATAGACGTAATTGCTTGTCAGGATGCTCAGCTTTTGGCCGGTCCGGTATTTCACTTCAAAGGACGTTTGATAATCCGTTTGGTATCCGTGCTGTTGGCCGTCTTTCTTGTTTTTTACATAATCTTTGTAGGACTGCTCAATATAATGTTTAAAATCTTTGTTGATCTTGTTTTGGAGAGATTTGGGGCTTACATTTGAAACTTGCGGGTATTTCAAAGCCTTAATGTTTTTGTACGTATGGCTCGTGACCGTCGGTTTTTTTTCGTTTGCCGCGTGTGCAGAAGGAAGTGCGGCCGCACTGTACAGCGCAAAAAACAATACCCGTGTCATCAACATTCCGAACGCTTTAAACACTGTTTTTTTGTTCATAAAAACCCTCCTTAATCTGTCATTTTTTA
>NZ_JBSIOT010001130.1:0-623 GCF_053613335.1 Bacillus sp. LR--39
TTAAAAGGATAAACCTGAGACCAAAAAGACCAAAATGTCCGTTATGATCATAAACTTCCCCAGACGTTACGAAAACGCTATCATTCTAGTAAGAAAGACACAAAAGGCGAATAGGACAGGGGGATGAAGGATATGAAACTGTTTAGAAATTTAACAGTTCAGGTCATAACCGCGGTCATCATTGGGGTCATTGTCGGGCTGGTTTGGCCGGATGTCGGCAAAGAAATGAAACCGCTTGGCGATACATTTATCAACGCTGTTAAAATGGTGATCGCACCAATCATTTTCTTCACAATCGTTCTCGGGATTGCAAAAATGGGCGATATGAAGAAGGTTGGAAAAGTAGGGGGAAAAGCGTTTATCTATTTCGAGATTGTCACCACCCTCGCACTCATTATCGGTTTATTTGTCGTCAATATTATGAAGCCGGGTGCGGGTCTTGATTACAGCAAGCTTGAAAAGGGAGATGTATCACAATACACGCAAAATGGCGGTCAGGGAATCGACTGGATTGAATTTGTTACACACATTGTTCCATCCAACATGGTTGATGCCTTCGCAAAAGGGGCCATTTTGCAGGTCTTATTCTTTTCTATTCTTTTCGGAGTGGGTCTTGCGGCATT
>NZ_JBSIOT010001131.1:0-623 GCF_053613335.1 Bacillus sp. LR--39
GGTGATGCTCGTCATGGCCGTGCTGACGGCCGCCGTGTTTTTATTAAGCATGAACATGGGAGAAATCCGCATCGACCCGCTTGCTACATTGAGAACACTGTTCGGCTTTGGAACGCCGCAGGATGAACTTGTATTATTTGAATTCCGTCTGCCGCGCATGATCCTCGCCATGCTGATCGGTGCAGGGGTTGCTGTCTCCGGAGCCGTCTGGCAGGGGATATCCCGGAATGACCTGGCCGATCCGGGGATATTGGGCATCAATACGGGAGCGGGTTTTGCCGTTGTGCTGTTCATCTTCTATTTTCAGGGAGACGTTGGCAACCTGCAAAAAGGATTCGTTTTTTCCCTGCCGATATTCGCATTTTTGGGAGCCTGCTTTGCAGTCGTTTCCATCTATTTGCTGGCGTGGAAAAAAGGCTTGAATCCCATTCGCCTCGTTTTGGTCGGCATCGGAGTGAATGCGGCGTTTTCGGCGGCCATCTTAATGCTGCAGCTTAAAATGGACCCAAATGACTTTATGCAGGCGGCTGTTTGGCTGTCAGGGAATATATGGAGTTCGAACTGGAGCTTTGTCTCGGCCGTGCTGCCCTGGATTGTCGTGCTGATTCCTTTTATCCTCTATA
>NZ_JBSIOT010001132.1:0-622 GCF_053613335.1 Bacillus sp. LR--39
GCTGAGTTCGGGCAATGATGGCTTGTCGCATCAACGGTAAAGCCTTCTGGAACTTCAACTACTAGATCACCATGACTCATCCAGACGACTTGTTCGTTTGGAAGATCTTTAAACAGATCCGGTTCACCCTCGATATGAATGTTTGCTTTTCCGTATTCGCGCTGGCTTGCCGCTTCTACTTTTCCGCCAAGGTAATGCGTCATCAGCTGCATGCCGTAGCAAATTCCAAGAACAGGGATGTCCAGTTCGAAAATCTTTTCGTCGCAGCGGAAAGATCCTTCGTCGTAAACGCTGTTCGGACCGCCGGACAAAATAATTCCTTTCGGATTCATTTTTTTGATTTCCTCTGCCGTCAACGTATGAGGATGCAATTCACTATATACACCAAACTCACGAATGCGGCGGGTAATCAGCTGGTTGTACTGACTTCCAAAATCCAACACAAGAATCATTTCATTTACTAACTTCGTCATGGTGTCACCTCTTTATCAAATTGTCTTTTTGCACAGAAAAAATGGCGGCAGACACACGGCCGTCCTGCCCCCATTCACGGGACAAGGCCCGGCTTGTCCGATAGATAAGCCGCCGAGCCTGCCAGCAAGAATATATAAGGGTTTTTAAT
>NZ_JBSIOT010001133.1:0-622 GCF_053613335.1 Bacillus sp. LR--39
AAGGTCGTCATACACAACCAGCACGTGCTTGCCGTTGTACATGAATTCCTCTCCCATCGCAACCCCTGCATACGGCGCGAGGTACAATAGAGGGGCAGGCTGTGAAGCGGAAGCCGTCACAACGATCGTATAGTCAAGGGCGCCGTGTTTGCGAAGCGTTTCGACAACGCCGCGGACTGTCGATTCTTTCTGACCGATCGCGACATAGATACAAATCATATCCTGGTCTTTCTGATTCAGAATTGTATCGATCGCAATCGACGTTTTACCCGTTTGACGGTCACCGATAATCAGCTCACGCTGGCCGCGGCCGATCGGAATTAAAGCATCGATTGATTTGATCCCCGTTTGAAGCGGCTCGTGTACGGATTTACGATCCATAACTCCAGGAGCCGGGCTTTCGATCGGACGGGTTTTGCTTGTGAGAACCGGGCCCATTCCGTCAACAGGCTGGCCGAGCGGGTTGACAACGCGGCCGAGCAGCTCTTCGCCGACAGGGACTTCCATGATCCGGCCGGTTCTTTTAACTTCGTCACCTTCACGGATGTCTTTGTAAGGTCCCAAAATAACGATACCTACATTTGATTCTTCAAGGTTCTGAGCTAAGCCCAGCACACCGTTT
>NZ_JBSIOT010001134.1:0-622 GCF_053613335.1 Bacillus sp. LR--39
CGCCTCTTGAGACGTATTTTAACGGGTTTCCTTTAACGGTCAGCGGGATCGTGCGGTCGACCTTTTCGCCCGGCTTGTCCAGTCTGTTTTCATTCGTATAGACAATGCCGGCCATGATGGCTCTTTTCGCTTTTTCCCGCGTTTCCATTAACCCTCTTTCTACTAATAAAACGTCGAGCCGTTCTTTTTTTCCTGTCATGATCCAATTCCTTTATGAGTCTTTACGGCCGTCAAAAGTCTTATTCGTCTGATGACGTCTTCTTTTGTCATTCCGATCTCTTCCAGAAGCTTGGCGACGCTGCCGTGTTCAATAAATTGATCAGGTATCCCCATTCTGTCAATGATCGGACTGTAAGACTGATGTTCATGGGCAAACTCAAGGATCGAGCTGCCGAATCCGCCTTGAAGCACAGCCTCTTCGATCGTTAAAATCGGAAGCCCCTCGTTCAGGATTTCCTTCAGCATGTTTTCATCGAGCGGCTTGATAAAACGGGCGTTTACCACTCTGACCGAACGGCCTTCTTTTTGCAGCTCCTCCGCGGCAGCAAGCGCCATCGGAATGGTGGTGCCGAACGTTAAAATGACCGCGTCTGTCCCAGGTCGCAGCACTTCCCACGTTCCG
>NZ_JBSIOT010001135.1:0-622 GCF_053613335.1 Bacillus sp. LR--39
CATAGCAGTTAAAATCATGTGCGCGGTTGATCAGAAGTGCAGTCCGTTCATGAACTGTCTGAAGCCCAAGCTCCACCCACAAATAGGTGCGTTCATTCAGCTCTGCCAAGTAATCAACGACATCATCAGGCAGACAGTCCGGGCGTGTGGCGATCGAAATGCCGACCACATCATCTAAAGCGAGGACGGATTCGAATTTCTCACGAAGCACCTCAACCGGGGCGTGAGTGTTTGTGAAAGCCTGGAAATAAGCGATGTACTTGCCGTCCTTCCATTTTTCGTGCATGCGGTTTTTGATGTCATGGAATTGCGTAATTAAATCATCGGCCCGGTTCCCGGCAAAATCGCCGGAGCCTGCTGCGCTGCAAAACGTACAGCCTCCGTGGGCTACGGTGCCGTCCCGATTCGGACAGTCAAAACCGCCGTCAAGCGCCACTTTAAACACCTTATGGCCGAAATGTTCTCTGAGATGATAATTCAATGTATGATAGCGTTTTTCCGTATTTGAATAAGGAAAAGGATTGTTCTGCATCACAATTCATGTGCCTCCTTGCGTACGATTGCATCCTAAAATTGTAGCACGCATTTCACAAGAGAACAAATGAATATCGACCATAAATTA
>NZ_JBSIOT010001136.1:0-622 GCF_053613335.1 Bacillus sp. LR--39
CCACAAATTCACTATAAAGATTACGCAGTTTGGCACAAAGAACAAACTGATTATCAAAAAGATGAGGAATACTGGCTCGATGTCTTTAAAGGCGAACTGCCAATACTGGATCTTCCCGCGGATTTCGAGCGGCCTGCTGAACGGAGCTTTGCGGGAGAGCGCGTGATGTTTGGGCTTGATAAGCAAATCACGGCTCAAATCAAATCGCTCATGGCAGAAACAGATACGACAATGTACATGTTTTTGCTGGCGGCGTTCAATGTACTCCTTTCCAAGTACGCGTCACAGGATGATATCATTGTCGGCTCGCCGACAGCTGGCAGAACACATCCTGATCTGCAAGGTGTGCCGGGTATGTTTGTCAACACGGTGGCACTCAGAACGGCACCAGCGGGAGATAAAACCTTCGCGCAATTTCTTGAAGAGGTCAAAACAGCCAGTCTTCAAGCATTCGAGCACCAGAGCTATCCGCTTGAGGAACTGATTGAAAAGCTTCCGCTTACAAGGGATACAAGCAGAAGTCCGCTGTTCAGCGTGATGTTCAACATGCAGAATATGGAGATTCCTTCATTAAGATTAGGAGATTTGAAGATTTCCTCGTATTCCATGCTTCATCATGTTG
>NZ_JBSIOT010001137.1:0-621 GCF_053613335.1 Bacillus sp. LR--39
AACGAATAATGGGGGTTAAACATGTTTATCCATATCGTCGGGCCTGGTGATTCTTTGTTTTCGATAGGCAGAAGATACGGTGATTCTGTTGATCAAATACGGGGTGTGAATGGTTTAGATGAAACGAATATCGTGCCGGGGCAGGCTCTGCTTATCCCTCTTTATGTATATACAGTCCAGCCGGGAGATACGCTTACCGCCATTGCAGCCAAAGCGTTTGTGCCATTAGAGCGACTGCGAGCCGCCAATCCGGGCATCAGCCCAAGTGCTTTACAAGCGGGAACAAAAATAACGATTCCTTCGATCTCAAATTACATTGCGGGGACATTGAGTTTTTATGTGCTCCGAAATCCTGACCTCGATCGGGAGCTGATCAATGATTATGCGCCATACTCGTCTTCAATTTCGATTTTTGAATATCATATTGCACCTAACGGCGACATTGCAAACCAGTTAGATGATGCGGCCGCTATTGAAACAACATGGCAAAGACGAGTCACGCCGCTGGCAACAATAACGAACCTTACATCAGGAGGCTTCAGTACGGAGATTGTTCACCAAGTGCTAAACAATCCCACAGCGAGAACCAATCTGGTCAACAATATTTATTACTTAGTTTCC
>NZ_JBSIOT010001138.1:0-620 GCF_053613335.1 Bacillus sp. LR--39
CCACTTAACTGTATAATATAATAACTTTATACCGAATTTTAAATCAGCAATCAGGTTTTGTGGACCGCGAAAATGGAAATAATAAAGGATAGAGCGAGAAAGTTGAAAATTCCTGAGAAACGGCTTATAGTAAGATTAAAGTCAAATATAGTCAAAGTCAGTAAAGGAGGGGGTTGAGTGGGACATAATATTTCTGACATCATTGAACAATATTTAAAACGAGTGTTAGATCAAAATGGCAAGGAAATTTTAGAGATTAAACGAAGTGAAATTGCAGATAAATTTCAATGCGTTCCTTCCCAAATAAATTATGTCATCAACACCAGATTTACAAGCGAAAGAGGATATATTGTTGAGAGCAAACGCGGGGGCGGCGGGTACATCAGAATCATTAAAATGAAAATGAACAATGAAGTTGTCCTGATCAATAATATTATTTCTCAAATTAATACCCATTTGTCTCAAGCAGCCTCTGATGACATTATTTTAAGGCTATTAGAAGACAAGGTAATTTCAGAAAGAGAAGCAAAAATGATGGTCAGCGTAATGGACCGCTCAGTTTTACACATTGACTTACCTGAACGTGATGAATTAAGAGCGAGAATGATGAAGGCAATGCT
>NZ_JBSIOT010001139.1:0-620 GCF_053613335.1 Bacillus sp. LR--39
GGTCTTTGAAGAAAAGGTTCGCGCATTTCTCCGACTAGTTTTCTTACTTCATCTTCTCTTATCATCGAACCTCACCCTTTTGTGTATTCGTTTACAATTATTATTATATCATACATAAATGGCGGGTGTCTTATGCTTAGAACCGCAAGAAAACCCTCCTTTACTCCAGAGGGTCTCCTTTTTCTGTGAAATATCGCAAAATGCCTTTATATATGGAAGATGCCACCTTGTCTTGATATTTCGGTTTACCGAGCAGCGTTGCTTCGTTTGGATTGGATAAAAATCCGACTTCTATAAGCGCCCCCGGTTTGGTGACGTTTTGCATTAAGTAGATACCATGAATCCGCTTTGCTTTCCGGGTTGTGTTTTCCAGATTTCTTCTCAGCTCATCCTGAATGTATTTTGCGACTTTCTCATTTTCCGCATATTTCCCGTAATAAAAGCTTTGGGCTCCGCTCCATTTTTGTGACGGAATCGCATTAAGATGAATGCTGATATAGAGCTCCGCCTCTGAATGGTTTATTAATTTGACTCGTTGTCTTAGATCCTCAGCTTTTCGTCGGCTATAGCCTTTAGTTCCTTCTGGAGCGAGATCAGTATCACTTTCTCTGGTCATGATA
>NZ_JBSIOT010001140.1:0-620 GCF_053613335.1 Bacillus sp. LR--39
GGCCGATATGACATCAGCAAACCCTTCAAATAAGACTGCTCTTTCCTGCTTTCTGATATGAAGGCGGGCCTTATAAAAATTGTAAAGCAGTTTACTTTTATGAAAGAGCGGGGTTTCAGAACTGTTCATATACTTAGGCTGCTGGCTGCCTAGAGCCCTGCCTGAGAAAGCAACAACAGCCCCGTGATGATCATGAATCGGAAACATGACACGGTTTCTGAAGCGGTCGAAATATCCGCTTCCGTCTTCGCGTCTGATCAGGAGACCCGCTTTTTCCATTTGCGCCTCACTAAATCCCCTCTTTACAAGGAATTTCGTAATAAAGTCCCAAGAATCAAGAGCATAGCCAATCTGAAATTCATCAATCAGCTCTTTCGTAAAGCCCCTAGAAAGCAGATAATCCAGTGCCTCTTGACCTTCTTTTGTATTTATCAACAAATGATGGTAAAATTTCTTCAGGAGCTCATGTGCCTCAGCCATTTTTTGTTCTCCAGAAGACTCTGGCCGGGCTCCGGAATGGACTGTTATATCATCTGGAAAATCAATTTGGTATTTGTCAGCAAGCTGAGAAACCGACTCGGCAAATGAGTAGCCTTCCATCTGCCTTAAAAAAGAGAAAA
>NZ_JBSIOT010001141.1:0-620 GCF_053613335.1 Bacillus sp. LR--39
GAGCTGGCGCTGGCTTTAATGACGTCGATAGGCGCTTTAAGGGACGAGTTCGCGAGAGAGGATTTGGCTGAGGTGTTACATGAAAACATAAATGGAGACCTCTATTATCCCAGTGAGGATCATATTTCAAATTTTCATATTCCGAGTTTGGTAAAGGTATTAGGTGCGAACGGATCCAATCGGTTTTATTACGCAGAACCGATTGTGGAAAACCGCGGCGTTTTGGACATAACTGAGGCCAACTTGCGGACGGTTCTTGATGAAGCCGCAGCAGAGCTCGTTTTGACTGATGAGAAAATGGACTTTGTGTTTATGAGTGTATATGACTCATTCATTAATGTCTTCTTAGCAAAAGATAAAAACATCAATGACCTGGTTCAGCGTATGGGCTGGGAAGCTATGATTTGCGATGAGTCAACGTATATCAGTTGGTATAGATAAAAAAAGAACGTACATCACAAAATGTACGTTCTTTATTTTTATCGCTGAAAGAACTCAATCCACTCACCGTCAGGGCCTTCGATATAGAAATAACGGTATCCGTTTGGAAGTGTTGTGATCTCCTCGTCGATAAATTTCGCGTTCATTTTTTCCGCTTTTGTATATTCAGCCACGATGTC
>NZ_JBSIOT010001142.1:0-619 GCF_053613335.1 Bacillus sp. LR--39
CAAGAATCTTTTGGAGAGGTAAAAGTTTTTGTGCAGATGTTCAGCGGCATTCCTATGCAAGTTAAATTAACCGATGGAGAGCGGGAAGAACGCTTCGGCTTACCTGAACGCTTTCAGCAGGCGATCTTAAAACTTAGATCTGAAGCTTCCAATGTTGTGTTTGAGCGGGCTTGGAAAGAACAAGGTGTCAGATTCGGTGACTTTGATGAAATCGGCCATGATGTGACAGAAGAGCTTCAAGCGGCATACAGTGATGAACGGCTGAAACGACTGACTGAAGCAGCCGCTCAAGGAAAGGGCGAAGCAAAACAAGCTGTACAGCGCAAAGCGTATAAAGTAACGCTTGATATGCTGGATGATGAGGACTGGAAAAAGCGTTATGCACACTTGGAACAGATGGATCCGAAAGAAGAGGATATCCCGGTTTTACAGAAGGCATTGGATGATCCAAAGGTGTCCATCAGAAGACAGGCTGTTGTGTACTTAGGAATGATTGAAACACCTGATGTTCTTCCTCTATTGTATAAAGCACTTGAGGACAAAGCTGTATCAGTCAGAAGAACGGCCGGAGACTGCCTGTCTGATATCGGCGATCCTCAAGCCATTCCTGCTATGATCA
>NZ_JBSIOT010001143.1:0-618 GCF_053613335.1 Bacillus sp. LR--39
TTGGAAGGCTGAGGTTTTACCACTAAACTACACCCGCAATTTTTATTTGGGGCGATTGATGGGAATCGAACCCACGAGTGCCAGAGCCACAATCTGGTGCGTTAACCACTTCGCCACAACCGCCAAAATATATTGATAAATGGTGGCTCGGGACGGAATCGAACCGCCGACACACGGATTTTCAGTCCGTTGCTCTACCAACTGAGCTACCGAGCCTAAGTATTTAAATGGCGGTCCGGACGGGACTCGAACCCGCGACCTCCTGCGTGACAGGCAGGCATTCTAACCAACTGAACTACCGGACCATTTTAAAATTTGGTTGCGGGGGCAGGATTTGAACCTGCGACCTTCGGGTTATGAGCCCGACGAGCTACCGAACTGCTCCACCCCGCGATGATATAATGGTGGAGGATGACGGGCTCGAACCGCCGACCCTCTGCTTGTAAGGCAGATGCTCTCCCAGCTGAGCTAATCCTCCATCATATAATGACCCGTACGGGATTCGAACCCGTGTTACCGCCGTGAAAGGGCGGTGTCTTAACCGCTTGACCAACGGGCCCAGACTTTCAATTGTAATTATGTATAAGTATCAGTGGCGGAGAGCAAGGGATTCGAACC
>NZ_JBSIOT010001144.1:0-618 GCF_053613335.1 Bacillus sp. LR--39
TCCCACAATGTTTGTTTATGATATGTATAAGGGAAGAAAGGAAGAGAAAACATATTCTATTTTGGTGCTTTGCTTTTCTCCTCATTATTGGGACAATTGAACTTGTACATGCGATGAATATGTAACGATAAATGAATAACCGTTAAAGGAGTGTAAGAACATGGATTATCGACGTGATGGCCAAAACGATCAACATCAAACTGAACCTTCACATACAGAACAGCAGAATACAGAAAACCAGAAGCTGATTGGACATTCTGAACAAGAATTGCTTGACGCGCCTGTGTCGTATGAAGCGGGACGGCAGGAAACGGCTTCTGCTTTAGAAATGGAAAAGCAAGAAACGGCTGTGAAAAAAGAAAAGAAACGGAGAGCCGCATGGCTGAGCCCGATTTTAGGCGGTATTATCGGCGGGGGCCTCATGCTTGGCATCGCGCCTTATCTTTCGTCAGACCAAAATCAGGCGACCGAAACCGCTTCCGCAAATAAACAGGTGCAGTCTGATAATTTTACAACGGCGCCGATAACGAACGCATCAAACATCGCTGATATGGTAGAGGATTTAGAGCCTACGATTGTCGGAATCTCAAATATCCAAACCTCTCAAATTAACACATT
>NZ_JBSIOT010001145.1:0-618 GCF_053613335.1 Bacillus sp. LR--39
AAACGGGCATGACGGTGATCTATACGAGTCAATACATGGAAGAAGTTGAGTTTTTATGCGACCGGATCGGGATAAATGATCAGGGGGAAAAGATTGCGATTGGCACAAAAACTGATTTGTGCAGCCGCCTTGGGGGCGATACCATCATTCAGCTCACGGTCAGCGGGATCTATGAAGCGTTTCTTGTGGCGATCCGATCTCTGGCCCATGTGAATGATATAACAGTACATGAATTAGAGCTCAAAATTGACATTTCTGCGGCTCATCATGAGAAAGTCGTCACCAGCCTGCTTGCTAAAGCTGCTGCTCATCATATAAACCTGCTGTCCCTTCAGGTGCAGGAACCGAATCTGGAGCGCCTGTTTCTGAATCTGACCGGCCGCACGTTGCGGGATTAGGAGGGACGGCTATGAAAAAAAGCATATGGATCGCCTGGAAAGATGTCAAAATCAGAATCACGGACAGAAAAGGATTTATGCTGCTTATCCTAATGCCGCTCATCCTAACATGTATTTTAGGCGCAGCGCTCGGATCAGTTGTTGACGGAGGCAGCCGGATTGATGACATCAAAGTCGGCTACATTCAATCAGACCAGTCAGATGCAGCAAACATGTTTAC
>NZ_JBSIOT010001146.1:0-618 GCF_053613335.1 Bacillus sp. LR--39
ATTTACAACTGAAATGTTATTTCTTAGAGAAAGAGCAAAGTCCATATCAAAACTAAACCCGTTTTTTTCATAGGCTTCTTTATATTTCATGATATCTAGTATCCAAACATCTCTTTCTGTTAGATACCATGAGAATTGAGAAGAAGTCTTTACCCCGACTATTATATTTTGGGCATACTCCGGTTTTAATAACAACGAAAACACCACTTTCTCATTCTATTTTTTTGGCTGAATGCCCATATTCCTCTAACCACTCTATCCATGGTTCCGCCGGAAGTTCATAACTAACTCCCGGTGTCGTAGGATCAACAAGCTTTGGAGCAGTTCTCCCCTGGTTACGAGGGTTTTTAGTATATCCATACTGATCAATTACTGTCTCCTTGATTAAATCATCAATCTCTTTAGGTACCTTAAATTCTACAATTTCTCCGCCTGGTCTTGCTACATCTCGATAATATTTAGCGTGTTCTAAATTGTAAGCACTTATGTTTAAATCAGCATTTTTAATAGGAATAGCAATGCTTCCATGACTATTTACTTTAATTCTATACTGACTTGTTTTATTTCCCTCTCCTCCTCCTTGAACTCTGTAATAACTTACTGATTGTTCGACAGGAT
>NZ_JBSIOT010001147.1:0-618 GCF_053613335.1 Bacillus sp. LR--39
CTTCAATCTCCTTCTCCGAGTAATCTCTATACTGAGTTTCATCAGCTCTTCGTACCTCTCCCTATCGTACACATCCTTGGAAAAAGCAAGCCCCGCTTGGGCGATCGCCCGAATCCGCTGTGCCCGTTCCAGCCATTTGGTTTGCACTTTTATCACTCTCCCCTTCACATTATTTGTCACTATAAAAAAAGCACGCTTCTTCCCTGATGAAAACGTGCTTTTTTTTAATGCTATTTTTCTAATTTTATCAAATAATCTATATTGTATTTTGCGCTTTCTTCAATTCTATCACTTCCAGTATCTATTAAAAAAGGGTTATACACTAATGTGTAATTTTTCTGTTCCCCTTTGGGTATTACATAACTAACTACTCCTGTCACCTTTTTTCCTGACGCCAGATTCCCCCCCCAAAAACATTTTTCCTTTATCCTCCAATGAAATGACTGAGCGAACTGATTTATTCTTCTTGTCTTTCAGATCTAATCCTAATCGGTTGTATTCCATTGAACCTTTTCCAACGTATTCTAGGGTCACTTCTATAATTAACCGCTCTTCATTATCTTTTACTGTTTTTGTTTTATCATAGTCTTTTCCACCCAAATCTCCATATTGGCCCTT
>NZ_JBSIOT010001148.1:0-617 GCF_053613335.1 Bacillus sp. LR--39
TTGAAAATGCGGATGGCACATATTTGGTGCTGGTCAATGAAGAAGGCCAATATTCCCTATGGCCGGGTTTTATAGATGTGCCGAGCGGCTGGACAGTCGTTCATGAGGAAAAAGGGCATGAAGCTTGTTTGGACTATATCCAATCGCATTGGAGCGATATGAGGCCAAACAGCCTAAAGACTGTTGAAAATGTGTAATCGTATCAAAAAGAGACTGCTCGCCGCAGTCTCTTTTTCTAATCTTACGCAGACGTTTGGGTATGATCACAATCCCTGACCGGGTTTCCGTTTTCATCGGTACACCAAGATTGGGATAAAAACGCTAAAAACACAGCGGCCCACTGATCTGCAAACTGAATCAGAATACCCCCGTCATGCCAAGAGCCGTTGTCTTTTTTCCAGCGGGTATCCATTGCATTCCCTTGATTCATATGGATATTGTGCATGCCGTTGGTCGGGGTAAAGCCGAATATTTTATCTGCAGCCTGTTCAGGTCCGAATTTGGAACCGAATATATAAACCGGCGCTTTCTCATCTTGTGCTTTCTTCATATAGGTTTCAATAAAATCATTTAAATCATTATCAGGTCCCGTGATTTCATGAGGCAAAGGCTTCATT
>NZ_JBSIOT010001149.1:0-617 GCF_053613335.1 Bacillus sp. LR--39
GCGGATTTTTCAACAATCCTTGAAAAGCGGCCCCTGCAATAGAAAGAGCCGCCCCCACAAGGGCGGCCAGCACAACTCTCGGCAGTCTGATATTCATCATAATATTAGTGTACATCGGATCATCAGAACCGATAGAGCCGCCGAAACCTTGATGCCAAAAGACACGAAAAACAGCGGGAATAGGAATATGCAGGCTGCCGCAAGAAATTCCTAAGATGACGCTCACGGCTAAAAATGAGAAACCAATGATATATGCGGCATAACGATTATTCTTTAAACGTATCCGGGTAAATGCTTTCCGCAAGTTCTTCGACCCCTTCGATCAGACGGGGACCGGAACGTGTCACAAGATCAGGGTCCACATCATATACACGATGATGTTTCACAGCATTGATTTCGCTCCAGCGATCGCGTTTTTCCACAGCTTTCGCTTTCACACCGTCCGTTGTAACAATTGCATCAGGATTGAGTTTTACGATCGCCTCGTCTGTCATTTGCACCCATCCTGTCTGATCCGCAGCTGCGTTTTTAGCATGGATGACATTCAGCATTTCATTCATAAACGTATCTTTTCCGGTTGTATAAATGTCAGGATCAGGAGAAACCTCGATAAATAC
>NZ_JBSIOT010001150.1:0-617 GCF_053613335.1 Bacillus sp. LR--39
GGCTATGCGGTTGCCAAAGTCATTACGACACATTTATTTGACTGGTTTAAAATGCGGTCACATTTATACGATGAAGAAAAAAATGAAAATACGCCGGGGCATAAAGTGTGATTTTCGTTTATAGTTATATAAGACGGGCTTTCCATTTATGGGAAGCTCCCGTTATGTAAAAAAATAAATGTCTAATGGGGAGAATCAAAATCATGACTCTCTGGGAATTGTTTGTAGCCGCCATTTTAGGAATCGTAGAAGGATTAACAGAGTACGCGCCGGTTTCTTCGACAGGACATATGATTATAGTAGACGACATCTGGCTTAAATCAAGTAATCTGATGTCAGAAGAAGCTGCTAACTCATTCAAGGTGGTTATTCAGCTAGGCTCCATTTTAGCAGTAGCTATCGTGTTTAAAGACCGAATTTTAAATTTACTGGGCTTGAAAAAAAATATTACAAGCGACCAGGAGCAGGGACATAAATTAAGCATTGCCCAAATTGCCGTCGGACTCGTGCCTGCAGCTGTTCTCGGCTTTTTGTTTGAAGATTACATTGATGAATATTTATTTTCCGTTAAAACTGTGGCCATCGGTTTAATTGCCGGGGCAATCCTCATGCTTTTT
>NZ_JBSIOT010001151.1:0-617 GCF_053613335.1 Bacillus sp. LR--39
AGCAGCTTGCTTCACATGTGACAGGATTTAAAGTCAGTCACCATAGACTGGAGATATACGGTTTATGTCAGGAATGCGACAAAAAAGAAAGCCATTAAAAAGAGCTGGCCGCTTTTTTAACGGTCAGCTTATTTTTGTTGCAGCATTTACTGAGACTTTCGATTATACGATTCGTTAAACTCTTTTCCTTCGAGGTTTTTGTCCAATGTCAAAGGCTCCCTGCAATGCATGCACATATCAACCCGGCCTAAAATCTTGGTCGGTTTTTCACAGTTTGGACAGACGACTTGAACCGCTTTCGTTGAAAGCATGCCGATCCAAAAATAAACCGCTGTGCTCAACAAGATAGACAATACCCCCAAGATCATAAACATCGACATCAAGAGGACCGAGGACCTAAAAAAGACCCCGACATACATAATAATGAAGCCTATAAATACAAGGCTCAACGCAAACGTTCTGATTTTGTTGATTTTACTAGAGTATTTGGCCATATCCATCCCCCTGTCTCTAATATAGCATATCAAAGATGTGTTATTCTTTAATTAAAACGAATCAATTGGAAAATTTCTATAGAGAGTTTTGGGGAAATTGATTATAATAATTCAATGTGTTTT
>NZ_JBSIOT010001152.1:0-616 GCF_053613335.1 Bacillus sp. LR--39
CGGGTTCATAGCCACCGCATCCATAATGATATCATTAAGAATATTGGTCTGCACCCTCATCGAATGGTTTTCGCTCGCCGTCATGACCGCAGGCATCAGCGTATGGATGCGCTTTTTAGTCAAAGCGGACATAAACAAAACAGGCGCGTAGTCCAAAAATTGAAAGTGGTCTCTAACCTTTTCTTCAAATTCTTTCATCGTCCGCTCGTCTTTTTCGACTGCATCCCATTTGTTTACGACGATGACAACAGCTTTTCCTGCTTCATGCGCATAGCCGGCAATCCGCTTGTCCTGCTCAATAATGCCTTCTTCGCCGTCCAAGACGACGCAGACGACTTCTGAACGGTCGATCGCCTTTAAAGCTCGGAGGACGCTGTATTTTTCAGTTGCCTCATACACTTTCCCCTTTTTTCTCATCCCGGCTGTATCCACGATGACAAAGTCTCTTTGATTGTATGTAAACCTCGTGTCAATGGCGTCGCGCGTCGTTCCCGCAATATTGCTGACGATAACGCGCTCTTCTCCAATCATGGCGTTTACAAGGGAGGATTTTCCGACGTTCGGCCGGCCGATGAGGCAAAATTGAACGACTTCATCCTCATACTTCGTCTCGGGT
>NZ_JBSIOT010001153.1:0-615 GCF_053613335.1 Bacillus sp. LR--39
CCGTACGGCAGGCGGATTCAAAGAGACGTTTGTATCATTTGGAAGGCTCTTCGGCCAGCGTACATTTATGGGATACGCCTTGGCGCAAGGGCTGATCGTAGCGGGGATGTTCGGCTATATATCGGCCTCTCCGTTTGTTTTGCAGGACATTTACAAATTGTCGGCTCAAGCCTTTAGTTTTTGTTTCGCATTAAACGGCCTGGGCATTATTATCGCAGCTCAGATTACGGGCAGGCTTGCCGGCCGGTTCGGTGAAGCGTCCCTTTTGCGGAGCGGTTTGCTGCTGTCTTTTACCGCAAGCGTTGTTTTATTTGTTTCTGTCTTTTTTAAAGCTCCGCTGATTCTTATTTTAATCCCGCTGTTTGTCGTGGTTTCCTGCATCGGAATCGTGACGACGACCAGCGGATCCTTGGCCATGCAGAGCCAGGGGAAATCAGCCGGGAGCGCATCTGCGCTTCTAGGACTGCTTCCGTTTATTTTAGGAGCTGCCGCGGCGCCGCTCGTCGGTATTGCCGGAAGCCATACAGCTTTGCCGATGGCAGTCGTCATTCTGTTTTGCAATATCAGCGCGCTCGCTTGTTTTAACATACTGGTTCGGCGGGCAGCGCTTAAATG
>NZ_JBSIOT010001154.1:0-614 GCF_053613335.1 Bacillus sp. LR--39
GTATGCTCAGCTCGCCTATTTCCCTCTTCCCCATCAAGCGAAACAAAATAAAGATGATGAAATACAAAACGATCGTCCGAAACGTAAGAGCTAAGATTTCATCCATTACGGCCCGCCTCCTTCCGCCTATCATGATCATAAACATAGCCTTTGTTAATTTGAGTCTTTTATGTATAAAAGGTCGGGGGAGCTAGTCTATTTGCGAAACATGCAGAATACATTTAAAAAGACGAGCCCGTCTATTTTGAAAGGAGGATCGTGATGAACGAACCAAAACAAGTCGGCAAAGGGATTTTATACAGCTTGGTGGTCATTTTCGCTTTGATGTTTGCAGGAAGCCTGCTTATTTCGCTGCTCCTTACCTTCACATCATTAACCGAAAGTTCATTCAGCTGGTTGATTACCGCCATATCTTTTATTACCTTGTTCATCGGCGGTTTTATTGCGGGAGGAAAATCGAAGGAAAAGGGGTGGCTGAGCGGAGGGTTGACAGCGCTTTGCTTCTCCCTTACGGTGCTTTTGTTTCAATATCTCGGCTTTGGAGAGGCCTTCAATTTGAAGCAGCTCCTCTATCATTCCGGCTTTTTGGGAGTCAGCATGCTGGGCGGGGTTTT
>NZ_JBSIOT010001155.1:0-614 GCF_053613335.1 Bacillus sp. LR--39
TTTAGTTATAAATATGAAGATATAGATTCCATCCCGCCAGAAAAGTTAAAAAAAGAAATCCAAAAATATTATGAAGACAAAGGCGTAACAGCAAACATCACCCAACGCATCTCAAAAGATGACCCGCTGTATGGAGTCAGCGGCAAGGCCGATTTTATTACATTCGGTGATGTGAAGATGGCAGATACTAATACAAGTGTAAAAGGCATTCGAAACATTATGGATGGGATTCCTGACGAAGATGTGAGGTCAATTCAAAAATTCCTTCAAAAATATAAGGAAGACTATGAAAAAGACGGCTTGAACGGTTTTATAAAGGCAGCTAGCGGGATAGACATAGACCTGATTGAAAAAGTGAAAAACACAGACGGCGCTTTAAAGAAAGTAAGTGTCCTATATGAGCATTTTGATGATGTTAAGCAAATGTATGGCCGAATAAAAGAAGAACTGCCTTCGTTTTTAGGTTTTCTTCATACCTTGTTGAGAAACAGCGGACCGGTCGTAGATCAGTTAGCTGAAAATGGTTATATTGATGAAACGCAAAAGAAAGTCATCAAAAAAGAATTAACGAATATTAATGCGAGTATGCGAGGCATAGAATCACGGTACGAACA
>NZ_JBSIOT010001156.1:0-613 GCF_053613335.1 Bacillus sp. LR--39
CGCAGCCGGCACCTTCGGATGGTTCAACACATCATTAAGCGCTTTTTCATTTTGAAATACTTGTTTTACAACAGTTAACTCTTCTTCTACTTGATTCAGCTGAGCGGACTCATTGGCTATATCAAAAAGAGCTGATGCATATCGTTTAGAGACAGCTGATCCACTCATCGGCTTTCTCCTACCTCTTTAAGATAGTCCTGGATCAATTTCTCTTGCGCTTGTTCATCCAGTTCTTTTTCGATCACTTTCGACGCAATCATGACAGAAAGAGACGCTACTTGCTCACGGAGAGCAGAAACCGCCTGTTCTTTTTCCTTCACGATTTCAGTTCTTGCTGCTTCTTTCAGACGTTCAGATTCTGCACGTGCAGCCTGAATAATCTCTTCTTTTTGCTTCTCTCCCAGTTTCTTTGCGTTTTCGATAAGAGTTTGGGATTCCTGTCTTGCTTCTTTTAAAAGAACGCGCTGCTCTTCAATAAGCTGCTGCGCTTCTTTATTTTTTTCTTCAGCAGACGTAATTTCTCCAGCGATGTGGTCTTCACGCTGTTTCATTATGTTTAATAGCGGCCCTAAAGCGTATTTCTTCAGAAGCGCTAATAAGATTAACATAGCTA
>NZ_JBSIOT010001157.1:0-613 GCF_053613335.1 Bacillus sp. LR--39
TGAATCCTTACTATATGATGCTCTTATGTTATGTCCTATCGATCATCCACTTTTTAATAGGCTACCGGGAAGCCCTGAAAATAAGCGGGGCTGACGGGCTGGTCAACGGAACCGCAATGATCTCCTGTATTCCGCTTGGCGCGGTTTTCGCTTTTTTCGCGCACTTTTTTTGGAAAATGACGATTTAATTTCGGGAATGAATTTTTTCGCCAACAAACATGCATTTCCGTGTTATTCACAGACGGCGGCAGTTTATGCTATGATTAATAGAACTTCAATTTACAAAAAATTCACAAAGATTGGAGGGAAAAGAATGGCCAAAGCCGTGGCTTCTCAAGAAGTCGCCAATATGCTGAACGACTGGTACATACTGATGAAAAAACGAGACATTTCAGGTTCAATCGAAATGAAAGATGACATAGATAAAGCAATTGAAAAGATGGAAGAAGATCATGACGTTCTTCTCTATTATCAAATGCTGGATTTTCGCTTAAGGCTTCTTCTTGAAGATATCTCCCAATCTTCCACAGAAAAATTGGAAGCCATCAGTTTTAAGGACAAAGATCCAAAAAGTACGGACGATAAGCTGAATTATTATTTTTATCTGTTCAAA
>NZ_JBSIOT010001158.1:0-613 GCF_053613335.1 Bacillus sp. LR--39
AAAAGCCGGATCCCGAATCCTCCAGCTGAAACACCCTTTCATGTGTTGACAGCTTCGTATTCAAAAGCACCGCCTTAACACCAAGCAAAAAACAAGCGTGAACGGCGTATACCATTTCTGCACGGTTTTGGAGCAAAATAGCCGCAGTATCCCCTTTCCGAACCGAATGAGCGGCAAGCTGTGCCGCCATTCGCTTAGACGCGGCAAATAATTCTGCAAATGTCACTGTTTGGTCTCTATAGATGAGAGCGATTCTCTCAGGTGTCAGCTGTGCCCGCTGCATGAGCCAGTTAGGCTGTTCTGTCAGCATGTCATCATCTCCGAGGTAAAATGTCTGTATTGAAAAGAAAACAGCTTGGACCGCAAAGTCTCAAGCTGTTGGTTTACTAAGTATTGCTGATCACGGGAAACGAGGGAACTGTCCGAAATCAGGTTTGCGTTTTTCCTTAAAGGAATCACGGCCTTCTTTTGCTTCATCTGTTGTGTAGTAAAGAAGGGTAGCATCCCCTGCAAACTGCTGAATTCCAGCAAGTCCGTCTGTGTCCGCGTTAAACGCAGCTTTAAGAAAGCGCAGTGCGGTCGGGCTTTTTTCAAGCATTTCTTCACACCATTT
>NZ_JBSIOT010001159.1:0-613 GCF_053613335.1 Bacillus sp. LR--39
CCACCAAGCCCAGTAGAAAATCGTCCATGAATTGATCCATTCACGGCTGTCCGGATCATTAGGCGCAAGGCGGAAGCTCATTTGCACCACATTGGAGATATACGTTCCGATCGTGTCCGTAAACGAGTTCATAATTAACACCGTCGGTCCGACAAACAGCATAAAGATCATCAGGACGCCGGCCAGCACCATGTTCGTATTGCTCAAATACTTGATGCCTTTTCCGATTCCGCTCCAAGCGGAAATTAAAAACAGAACGGTGATGACTGCAATGATCGCCAGCTGCACCTGGAAGCTGTTCGGCACTCCGAATAGATAATGGAGTCCGCCGTTGATCTGCGTGGCGCCGATTCCGAGACTAGTCGCTACACCGACGACGGTTGCAAATACAGCGATGCAGTCAATCCCTTTTCCAAGCGGTCCGTTGACTCTGTCGCCGAAGACCGGAAACAGCGTCGCGCTGATCAAGCCAGGCGCGTCTTTTCTGAATTGAAAGTATGCGATGCAAAGGGCAACGATCGCATAGATCGCCCAAGCATGCAATCCCCAGTGGAAAAATGTATACCTCAGAGAATCTCTGAAGGCCTGGGCTGTTTCTGTTTCACCTGATGGA
>NZ_JBSIOT010001160.1:0-612 GCF_053613335.1 Bacillus sp. LR--39
TCCAACATTTTCTCGATATAATCCGCGGTAACATAGCCGGCGTCAACCAGCGCCTTTCCGGCCAGTCTGATCGCTTCTTCCTGCGTTGCGGCAGATTGATTGAGATGAATGTTTTCTTTTGCAAGTACTGGTTTCATTGGGAAATCACTCTCTTTCATACATGTTGTGTGAGCCTGATTTTCAGGCTCACGGGTTCTCAAACTTTACTTTTTAAGCTGATTGATCAGTTCGTCGTATTTTGGACTGTTAAGGAAGTTTTCCACCGATATGTGTCTGGCGCTTGGAAGCTTCGCTTTTGCGCGTTCCGTTAAGTCTTTATGCGTGATGACGATATCGGCATCTTCCGGCAGATTATTGATCGATGTATTGGATACGTCGATATCGAGTTCTGCTTTTTTGACTTTGTTTTTCAAAATTGATGCCCCCATCGCACTGGAGCCCATTCCGGCATCACACGCGAAGATGATCTTGCTGACATTTTCGTACGGAGCCGCTGATTCTTCCGCTTCGTCAGCCGAAGTCAATGCAGAAACGGCCTGGCTCTTCTTGCCTTTCATTTGCTGCATTTTTTCCGCCGCGGCCGTCAAATCTTCTTCGCCGGCTTTAGACGTT
>NZ_JBSIOT010001161.1:0-612 GCF_053613335.1 Bacillus sp. LR--39
CCGCTGATGAAACCGGCTTTCGGTGCGATGATTATCCTTCAGTCCTTAAACAGTTGGAACAACTTCTTGTGGCCGCTGATTGTGCTTCGGTCGAAAGAAATGTTTACGCTTCCAATAGGGCTGTCCAGCTTGCTAAGCCCTTATGGCAACAACTATGACATGCTTATATCCGGCTCAGTATTTGCGATTTTGCCGGTGATTATCATTTTCTTGTTTTTCCAAAAGTACTTTATCTCCGGCCTGACGGTAGGGGGAGTCAAAGGTTAATGAAGGAGGAAACGTGTGATGAAAAAAGCGCGAATGATTGTAGACAAAGAATATAAAATCGGTGAAGTAGATAAACGGATTTATGGCTCGTTTATCGAACATATGGGTCGTGCGGTATATGAAGGCATATACGAGCCTGATCACCCTGAAGCGGATGAAGATGGATTTAGAAAAGATGTCCAGTCGCTGATCAAAGAATTACAGGTTCCCATCATCCGCTATCCGGGCGGAAACTTTTTATCCGGATACAACTGGGAGGACGGTGTCGGACCAGTCGAAAACCGCCCGAGACGGCTTGACTTAGCATGGCAAACGACAGAAACCAATGAAGTGGGAACAAATGAA
>NZ_JBSIOT010001162.1:0-612 GCF_053613335.1 Bacillus sp. LR--39
TGAGCAAAAGCGCGGAAATCACGATATAAACCACTTGCTGATTGAAGATGCCGGTATTCATCATCTGGAACGAAAAGAAGCCGCTGAACGCCGCCATTACCGCGTAATTTAACAGCATCGCTTTAGAAGAGATAAATCGGTTCCATTCTCTTTTGTAAAACGAAAATTCAGATCGCCGCATAAATGAATGCATCTTGCTCTGCTGCGGAGGCGCCTGCAGAAAGACAGGAAAGTCAATGATCACCGCCCACAGCATATGCACCGCGCAAAGCGGAAGCGTGGCGGCCGGCATCAAAGCGGCGCTGATACATACACAGGCGAATATCGCCGCATGCAGCAGAAACATCAAGTTCTTCTTTTTGACGAAGTGGTTGCTTAGCACAACTCCGAAAATAATGGAGTAAACGGTAAAAAACGAAAACCTGCCGAGCCAAAACAATGTTTGCGCCCCTGACAGCGTTCCGTTTCCAAATAAGAACAGCGGTAAAATAAAAAAGAATAAAGTTCTTCTCAAACAGGTATCGACAAACAAAACGACACTCTGGGCGAGCCAAAAGCTCCGTGAAGAAATCGGCAGCAGGCAGCTCAGTTTCATATAAGATTCCTTCCATT
>NZ_JBSIOT010001163.1:0-612 GCF_053613335.1 Bacillus sp. LR--39
GTTGATAAGATATTCGTCAATGTGCAAACGATGGAATTAAATCGCTCCTCTGTCAGGTTTCCGACTAGCGGAAGAGCCGAAATGCCATTGCGAATCGGGACAATAGGAGTTGAAAGTGCAGTAATTTCCGTGAGGGAATCCTCGAGAAGCTTTTCATATTCTTTTTGCTTGGTGATATCATTCTGAATTCCGACAAAATACGTTTTATCCTCTATTTCCATTGGATCAATATTTAATTCATTCCAGAACATAGTTCCGTCTTTTTTGTAGTTTTGGATCTGAACGGTGACCGGTTCTTTATTTTGTAAAGCGGTTCTGATGTTGTCCACTTCTGCAGGATCTGTGTGTTTCCCCTGTAAGAAGCGGCAGTTATTTCCTAAAATTTCCTCGTCCTCGTAGCCGGTCATTTGAACAAAGCCTTGATTTACGTAGACAATAGGATTATCTTCAAGTGCGGGATCTGTAATTACCACACCGACTCGCACGTGATCAAGTGCTTTTTTGATGACTTCCAGCTGTCCTGGTATCCCAAATGATTGAAAACTAGCCATATAAATCCCCCTTAGGCCGTCAGCTTGTATGCGAAAGCCTGATATTCCCCTTTTTAAAAAT
>NZ_JBSIOT010001164.1:0-612 GCF_053613335.1 Bacillus sp. LR--39
TAAATCAAGTGTATAGCAAATTGTTTTCACGCGCTACAGAGAAAAAAAAGGGCCGTCCTGTAAAGGACAGCCATTCTGTATATCACAAACTCTCGCCATTCGTTTCGATTACTTTCTTATACCAGTAAAAGCTTTTCTTTCTCGTTCTTGAAAGCGTGCCTTTTCCTTCATTGTCACGATCGACGTAAATATAGCCGTAGCGCTTTTTCATTTCGGCGGTGGATGCGCTGACCAGGTCGATCGGGCCCCATGATGTGTAGCCGATTAAGTCGACGCCGTCTGCAATGGCTTCTCTTACTTCTTTTAAATGATCGCGTAAATAGTTGATTCTGTAGTCATCCTGGATGGAGCCGTCTTCTTCGACGACATCGACGGCGCCGAGCCCGTTTTCAACAATGAAAAGCGGCTTTTGATAGCGGTCGTACAATGTATTCAGCGTAATGCGGATCCCTTTAGGATCGATCTGCCAGCCCCATTCGGACGATTCAAGGTACGGATTTTTGACGCCGCCGAGCAGGTTGCCTTCCGTTTTTGCCAAGTCTTCCGGACTCGTGCTTGCGACCATTGACATGTAGTAGCTGAAACCGATATAGTCGACGGTGTTTTCCTTTA
>NZ_JBSIOT010001165.1:0-611 GCF_053613335.1 Bacillus sp. LR--39
ACAATAGACTGCATCAGATAATTGGTAAATGCCATCCTCCCAACAGCGGAGAATGATTGCAGCACTGTTCTCACTCTTGTTTTATGATAAAGATAGACAACCGTTGTAACATAGAAAAACATGAGGAAAGGCGCGCCAATCAGCAAACTTATTTCTTTATCCGTTACATTGTACAGCACCTGGGCGCCGATGCCGATGACAAGCCCAGCCATCCATAATCGTTTTAATCCTTTGCGATGCTTTTCCGGTTCATGCAAATACCGTGATTTTGCTGCCGCAGCTCCCAGCAAAAACATGCTGAAATAAGGAATGGATGCAAAGAAGAAGTTGAGCGGATTATACGTAAGCATGCCATTCGAAGACATGTAAACAAGACGGTCATGGATCCGTTGTTCTGCAATGTCCTTCAAGCTGCCGCTTCCATAAACATGAATCGCTTGTGTTGCCTGCTGTGTTACCGCTTGTACCCATTCCTGTCCGTTCGATTGATCAAAACTTGTCAACATGAACGGAATGGAAAACAGAAGATACAAAGAGACCGCCCATATCAGCAGTGTTTTCGGCTTTGCTTTTCGAAACAAGAGCAGGACAAAACCGAGCAGGGCATATTA
>NZ_JBSIOT010001166.1:0-611 GCF_053613335.1 Bacillus sp. LR--39
CTTTCAAAACACTCACTTTCAATTCCCTGCCTGATGGAATAAAAGTACGGATCGTTCAGCTCTTCTTCCTGTGATTGGCAGACAACAATGCCGATGCGCGGGCTTTCCCCGCTTCCTGAGGCATATACCTCGCGGCGCCTGCGCGTGCTTTTATAGCCGAGCCGGGCTGCTATATCCAAAATCCGCTGCCTTGTTTCAGGCGCTACTGATAATGACTGGTCATGGTTCAGAACCCTTGAAACCGTTGTGCTTGATACTTTAGCCTGAAGCGCAATCTCTTTAATCGTCGCCATTTTCATCCCGTCCTGTCTTTGGAATCCGTATTCACTAAACTTTACTAAAAAAATCATAACAAACAAGGTAAAAGTTTTCAATATTAAAAAAAATAAGTTTTTTCAATCGCGATCTTTTTGGACTTCTCTAGATCCGGCTGCTGTTCCTGAAGTGCTTATAAATCGGATTAAGAGTCTATTCAATTTATGGTTTCAATATTAAGACACGGAACTTTTGGCGATTGAAATTTTAAAAGAGCAGACATCTGCCTGCTCTTTTAGTTGTTCTTTTTCTGTATGTTTTTCATAGTTGCCTTATATAACCGCCGTGAAACGATA
>NZ_JBSIOT010001167.1:0-611 GCF_053613335.1 Bacillus sp. LR--39
TTCATTATCCAAATGGTTTGTCGGCTCGTCCAAAATGAGCAGATCAGCGGGCTGAATTAAGTTTTTGGCAATGGCTACCCGTTTTTTCTGGCCGCCTGAGAGCTCATTGACCGGTTTTGTTACGTCTTTGACGCCCAGCTTAGACAATACGGTTTTTGCCAAGGTGTTTGCATCCCATGCATTGTTTGCGTCCATTTTCGCTTGTGCTGCCAGCAGGTGTTTTTGGCGCTGTTCATTTTCGGGATCTTTCCCCAGTTCATACAGCGCTTTTTCATATTCACGCAAGGTTTTCATCACAGCCGATTCACCGGAATAGATATGCTCCAGCACTGTTTGCCCCGCAGGCAGCTCCGGGTCTTGATGAAGAAATTCGACCTGCACGCTTCCGGATTTCGTGATTTCTCCTTCTTCGATAGATTCCAAGCCGGCAATCACTTTCAGCAGCGTTGATTTTCCTGTTCCGTTCGGCCCGATTAATCCGATTCTCTCATTCTCTTCAATATGAAAGGAGATATGGTCAAATAATGTTTTATCTCCGTATGTTTTATAAAGATTTTCCGCTTTTAATATGCTCATGATTCCTATCAATCCTCACGTAAGTTCATGTGTAC
>NZ_JBSIOT010001168.1:0-611 GCF_053613335.1 Bacillus sp. LR--39
TTACGGAGAAATGCGTACAATGATGCAGTTTTTTTCCAAAGCTCTAATTTCAGAGGAAAGCAGAAACAGTACCGCGATCTGCTTCGCGGCATTTTTTTAGAGGAGATTGCCCACGTTGAACTGGTTCAAAACACAATCAATGCTTTATTAGATGAATCAGGCGGTGAAGGTGTCGGCAGTCAAGGTGCAGATCAAGCACCACTTAATGAAGCCGTTAAACATGCTAATCCTCATCATTATATTATTGGTGCGCAAAGTTCCCTTCCCGTTGATGCAGGGGGCAATCCGTGGAACGGGTCGTGGGTGTATAACCACGGAAACTTAATTACTGACCTGCTGGATAACCTGCTTCTTGAGTCGACAGGTGTGCTGCAAAAAACAAGAATTTATGAAATGAGCTCTAATCAGACGTTCCGCGAAACACTTGCTTTTCTGATTGTACGCGACAATGCTCACCAGAATGCATTCGCGAAAGCGCTCGAGACATTGGGCGTTGAGTGGGCGAAGCTCCTCCCTGTACCGAATTATGACATTAATAAATATCCTGAGTGCAGAAAGTATGTCGAATTAGGCTACCATAATGCACAGTTTAACTTTAGGTTGGATGAAAC
>NZ_JBSIOT010001169.1:0-611 GCF_053613335.1 Bacillus sp. LR--39
CTCTACAGAATGATCAAGCCGACTTTTGGAATTGGAGCGGCCCGCATTTCCGCACTTGTTATGGCACTGCCCCCTATCGCAGTAGCTGTCAGCCGGACAAACAATATTGACAGCATGCTTGTCTTTACCATATTGCTCGGTTCAGCTTGCCTGTTTCGGGCAGTAAAACAAGGCAAGCTGGTTTGGCTGCTGACGGCATTTGCCCTAATTGGGCTCGCCTTTAATATGAAGATGATGCAAGCGTTTATGGTATTGCCTGCATTTGTGTTATTCTACCTGGTTGCATATCGGGTTTCTCTGAAGAAAAAAATCGGGTCCCTGCTTCTGTCTCTTGTCCTTCTGACAGGCCTTTCACTCTCATGGGCGATTGCAGTGGATTCAGCCTCTTCCTCAAGCCGGCCTTATGTAGGAAGCAGCCAGACCAACTCAGTGCTAGAACTGGCCTTTGGCTACAACGGCACAGAGCGTCTGCTTGGGCAAACTACGGGCCTGGCAAAGGGTGATATGAATGCTGCTGGCGGAGGGAAGATGCAGAATCAAGACAACATGCAAGCGCCAAATGGCAACGGTTCATCTTTTTCTCAGAACGGAAATCAATCATTCGGAAACCA
>NZ_JBSIOT010001170.1:0-611 GCF_053613335.1 Bacillus sp. LR--39
CGACTGAGGCTCCTTCCCGGTACTGCCATTCCGTTATCGTGTGATAAGTGAGCTTCCTTTGATCTGCTTGAATCTGAAGGAGCCCATAGCCTTTTTCGTCAGCTGTCGGGACAAGTGCGTAAATGGCGCCGTCATGGAAACCGGAGGCTCGGATGTAGTAGGGGATGACGTCTTTTTTCCACCCACCGTCCATCTGCCGGTACAGCTCTGAGCGGTATCCGTCTTTCTTTTTGTCGTAGCCGGAGTTGTATAAGGTGTAAAAGCCGTCCGTGTTTTGCAGAAAGCCTGCGCTGTCGCCTGTGTGCTGATAGGTTCTTTTATGGGAGCGCAGGCCGTTTTTGATCGTATAAATCGTGTTTTTGTCCTCCAGCATCACGCTGTCACCGTGAACCTTGGCTGAGCCCAGCTCAAGGCCCTTCATCTTAAAGGAAGACAGCGATCCGTCCTGGCTGATAAACAGGGCGTAGCTTTTCCCGCCGCCAAATGCATCTTGATCCGCAGAGGATGAGAAATACAGCAGGACTTCTTTGTCATCCAGGAAATCGGGGTTTCTGAGATCCTGCTGACTTACGGTTTTATGGCTTTTGAGAGGAGAAAGGAAGACAAATAGT
>NZ_JBSIOT010001171.1:0-611 GCF_053613335.1 Bacillus sp. LR--39
TGTCGGCGACTACCATCAGTTTATGGAAGTCTACGAGGTGAAAAAACAGCAGCTTGAAGCGGCCTACAAAAAGCAGCAGCAGGAAGTCGCGGAGCTGAAGGATTTCGTTGCCCGCAACAAAGCGCGTGTCAGCACGAGAAACATGGCGATGTCCCGCCAAAAGAAACTCGATAAGATGAATATGATCGAGCTTGCGGCAGAAAAGCCAAAGCCGGAATTCCACTTTAAGCCGGCGAGAACGTCAGGCAAGCTGATTTTTGAAACGAAGGATCTCGTGATCGGTTACGATTCCCCGCTGTCCCGTCCGCTCAACCTCCGCATGGAACGCGGCCAAAAAATCGCCCTTTACGGCGCAAACGGGATCGGAAAAACGACGTTGCTGAAAAGTTTGCTTGGCGAAATCCAGCCGCTCGAAGGCTCTGTAGAACGCGGTGAGCACATCTATACCGGCTATTTCGAGCAAGAGGTCAAGGAAACAAACAACAATACGTGCATCGAAGAAGTATGGAGCGAATTCCCTTCTTATACGCAGTATGAAATCCGTGCCGCTCTGGCAAAATGCGGACTGACGACAAAGCATATCGAAAGCCGCGTCTCCGTATTAAGCGGAG
>NZ_JBSIOT010001172.1:0-611 GCF_053613335.1 Bacillus sp. LR--39
ATGTTCCATGTTCTTTTTGCATTGCATTTTATTTTGCCTGTCTCATCTCACCGAATGGATAAAAGACGAGAGATTCAGTACCGATGATATCGTCCTCAGAAGGCATGCCCATTCCGTTTCTGCTATCCAGTGAATTGAGACGGTTATCTCCCATTACAAAATATTTACCGGATGGAACCTCAACTTCGAAGTCACCCGTTAAGGTTACACCCGATTCTTTGACCTCTTGTTGTTGTTCCTTTAAGTACGGTTCTTCCACCTTTTTATTATTTATGTACAGCTGATCATTTTTCATTTTAATGCTGTCACCAGGCAAACCGATTAAACGTTTGACAAATGAGCGGCCGCTCTTTTTGTCATGAATGACTATGATGTCGCCTCTGTGAAACCCGCCAGTCCATTTGACTGCTTTATCAACCAGAATTCTTTCTGAGTCTTTAAGCGTTGGGGCCATTGATGATCCTTCAATAAGAAAAGGCTTGTAAAACACCAATCTGATCGTAAAAATGAGAGCTGCGATCATAATGATACTGAGTACAACGATCGTTTTGATTTTTCTTTTTTTCTTTAACGTGATTGTTTTTGCATTCAACTTCCTTCACCCGATGCTT
>NZ_JBSIOT010001173.1:0-610 GCF_053613335.1 Bacillus sp. LR--39
GCCGGTTGCTTTGACAGCCTGCTGCCACGGAATAATATTCGCATGGTGCTCCATCGGTGTAATGACGATTTCATCACCGGGCTTAAGGTTTGCGCGGGCATAGCTGAGCGCAACCGTGTTCAGGGCCGTTGTCGTACCCCTTGTGAAAATAATTTCCTGCATCGATTTCGCGTTTATAAACTTCCTGACCTTCTCACGTGCTCCTTCATATCCATCCGTTGCTTTTGTTCCTAATGTATGGACGCCGCGATGGACATTGGAATTGTAAGAGTTGTAATACTCATCAAGCGTCTCAATGACGACGCGCGGCTTTTGCGAGGTGGCCGCGCTGTCCAAATAAACGAGATCGTGTCCGTTGACCTGTTGGCTGAGAATCGGAAACTGTTCGCGAATATCTTTAGCATTCATTATTTTACTTTCCTTTCAATCACAGAGACCAGCTGCTTCTTCACGCCTTCAATCGGAAGTTCATTGACAACCGGTGCGAGGAAGCCGTAAATGACGAGGCGCTCTGCTTCTTCTTTAGGAATTCCGCGGCTCATCAAATAGTAGAGCTGAACCGGATCGACGCGGCCGACAGATGCAGCGTGTCCTGCCGTTACATCGTCTT
>NZ_JBSIOT010001174.1:0-610 GCF_053613335.1 Bacillus sp. LR--39
GGCGGTCAACGGATTTGAATTTGCTTTGTATGATATCGATCCGAAGCGCCTCAAAGAATCTAAAGATATGCTTGAGCATTTAAAAAACCGCTATAATGACACGGTATCGATCCGCGCCTATGACGACAGAAAGGAAGCTTTGGCGGGAGCGAAATACGTGATCAATGCCATTCAGGTCGGCGGCTATAAACCGGGCACAGTCATCGATTTTGAGATTCCGAAAAAATACGGCCTCAAGCAGACGATTGCCGATACGGTCGGAATCGGCGGGATATTCAGGGCGCTGCGGACGATTCCCGTTTTATTGGATATGGCAAAAGACATCGAAAGCGCGGCGCCCGACGCCTGGCTCTTAAATTACACAAACCCGATGGCTTCTTTAACCGGTGCGCTTCTCCGCTACACGGACGTGAAAACGGTCGGTCTCTGCCACAGCGTTCAAGTATGCACAAAAGATCTTTTCAAATCCCTCGGCATGAAGCATGAACGAATCGAAGAAAAAATCGCCGGCATCAATCATATGGCCTGGCTTCTTGAAGTCAAGCAAGACGGAAGAGACTTGTATCCAGAAATTAAAAAGCGGGCAAAAGAAAAACAGAAAACGAAACAT
>NZ_JBSIOT010001175.1:0-609 GCF_053613335.1 Bacillus sp. LR--39
AGTACAAATACGGACAGGCCGAAAAACACCAGTGTCCGCCAGACCGTCTGTTTGATGGAGCGGGGCACCGTTTTTTCCGGATTTTCGCTTTCCCCCGCCGCGATCCCGATCAGCTCCGTCCCCTGAAAGGCAAAGTTGACGGTGATCATCGTGATAAAGATCGCGCCGAATCCGTTTGGAAAAATTCCGTCTCCAATCAGATTGGAAAAGAACGGTGCAGCCTGTCCGTCTTTCAAGTCGATGAGTCCGAACATCGCGCCTCCGCCGAGAATAATAAACAGAAGAATGACGATAATTTTGATGCCGGACAGCCAAAATTCCGATTCCCCGAAAGCCTTTGCCGATAAAGCATTGAGTGAAAAAAGCAGCAGCCCGAAAATCAAGCACCATATCCAGACGCCGACATCGGGAAACCATCTTTTCATCAGCTGCCCCGCTGACAAAAATTCCAAAGCAACAGTAACCGACCAGCCGAGCCAATAGATCCAGCCGACGGCAAACCCTGTAGCAGGCCCGATAAATTTTGTCGCGTACGTCTGAAAAGAGCCTGAAACCGGCATTGCCACAGCGAGCTCCCCAAGGCAGAGCATCGTAAAATACATGATCATT
>NZ_JBSIOT010001176.1:0-609 GCF_053613335.1 Bacillus sp. LR--39
TGTGCAGCTCGTGTGCGATCAGCTTGAGATCATTCCGCCTGAAATGATCGTCCACCGGATTACAGGCGACGGACCGATTGAGTTGATGATCGGGCCGATGTGGAGCGTCAACAAATGGGAAGTGCTTGGGGCCATTAATAAAGAGCTAGAAAATCGAGGCAGCTATCAAGGAAAGTTCTTTCAGCGCCTTGAGGAGGAATCAGCGCTATGATTTTGAAGAAAATTCTTCCTTACAGCAAAGAACTGCTGAAAATGGCCGCGGGAGAAGGAGATATTGTCGTAGATGCGACAATGGGCAATGGACATGATACACAGTTTTTAGCGGAGCTTGTCGGTGAAAACGGCCATGTATACGCATTCGACATCCAAGAATCAGCCGTGGCCAATACAAAGGAACGGCTCGGTGACATGTATCAAGCGCGAACAACGTTATTTCACAAAAGCCATGATAAAATCGTTGAATCCCTCCCGCCTGAAACACATGGCAAAGTGGCGGCCGCGGTATTTAACCTCGGCTATTTGCCGGGCGGGGACAAATCAATTACGACAAACGGCAGTTCTACGATCAAAGCCATTGAACAGCTTCTCAGCATCATGAAAGACGAAGGT
>NZ_JBSIOT010001177.1:0-609 GCF_053613335.1 Bacillus sp. LR--39
GGTACTTGCTTTCCAAAACCGTCCATCCCCTTTTTAGAATAAACCCCTATTTATGAGCATGTGCATGATAAGGTGAATTTAAAAGTATGACATTGTTTTTCATCATTGGACCTTTATATGATAGTACCGCATAACTGCTTTTAGAGACAATTAAAACGAGAGAAAGAATAAGGCAGCTAGAGCTGAAAAACCTTTCAGCAGAATCTACGGAGGAGGTTATTTAGTCAAGGGCTTAGGCTAAAAGGTTCAGTATCCTCCTTATTGTTGTTATCAATATGCATTGATATGGTATTGACGATCCATTTATTTAGCTTGTTTGTCAGTTATCTTGTAAGGAATTGCCTTGAGGAAACTGCCGTTGTTGTACATTGAGTGTTATATATTGTAAACTAGAGTAAAAGATCTCCAAATTAGCCATCTAAAAACATTTCTTGCGCTTCCAGATCGGAAACGAAAGAGGTACCTCAAAAGCTTAGACATTAGTAACAAATCACAAGGCAGAACATTTTATTATTATGCAAATATTTCCTAGGAGTATGTATATGAATATAGCGAATTACACTTTAAAAGTGAAAGGCAAAACGTTACTTCAGGACACCGACTTGCATT
>NZ_JBSIOT010001178.1:0-608 GCF_053613335.1 Bacillus sp. LR--39
TATTTTCTCATATTTAAATATTGGCCGATGTGGGGCGTATTAATCGCCTTCAAGGATTATTCGCCTTATCTCGGATTTTGGCAGAGCGAATGGGTCGGATTCGAGTATTTTAAAGATTTCTTTATGAATCCTGACTTCTTCCGTCTGCTCCGAAACACGCTTATGCTGGCCGCTCTCGATTTGATCTTTGCATTTCCGGCCCCGCTCATTGTCGCTCTTTTACTGAATGAACTGCGGCACGCCATCTATAAACGGTGCATTCAGACGTTTATATATGTTCCGCATTTCGTCTCATGGACGATCGTCGTCAGCATAACGTTTGTCTTTTTCACGGTTGATACGGGCGTGATGAATAAAGTGCTGCAAAGCATAACGGGCCGAGAGATTGCGTTTCTCTCAGATCCCGAATGGTTCAGGCCGATGATTGTGCTGCAAAGCATATGGAAGGAGACGGGCTGGGGAACGATCCTGTTTCTGGCGGCGCTCGCTTCGGTTGACCAAGAGCAGTATGAAGCGGCAGTGATGGACGGTGCAGGAAGGTTGAGGAGAATGTGCCACATTACCCTTCCGGCCATCAGAAGCACGATCGTCGTGCTTCTCATCTTAAG
>NZ_JBSIOT010001179.1:0-607 GCF_053613335.1 Bacillus sp. LR--39
CGCGGTCTTTTCCGTTTTTAAAGTCTTCGATTGATTGAGGATTGTTGTCAAGCGCCTCAGTGACAAGCTTCAGAAGCACGCCTTCGTCAGAAATCTGAACAAGGCCTTTCTCTTTCACAATCTTCTCAGCGTCGCCGCCTTTTTCAATCAATTCTTTAAACACTTTCTTCGCGATCTTAGAAGAAATGGTTCCTTTTTCAATCAATTTGATCATGCCGGCAAGGCCTTCAGGTGTCAGGGCAACATCGGCAAGCTCTTTTTGCTCAGCGTTTAGGTAAGCTGACACTTCACCCATCAGCCAGTTAGACGCTTGTTTGGCTTCAGCGCCTTTTTGAACGGTTTCTTCGAAGAAATCAGCCATTTCTTTTGTCAGCGTCAGAACCATCGCGTCATATGCAGGCAAGCCAAGCTCTTCGATATAACGCTTGCGGCGCTCATCCGGAAGCTCAGGAATGCTTGCTTTTACGCGTTCCTTCCATTCATCATCAATGTAGAGCTCGACTAGATCTGGCTCTGGGAAGTAACGGTAGTCGTCAGATCCCTCTTTGACACGCATAAGAATGGTTTTCTTCGTTGCTTCATCATAACGGCGAGTTTCTTGCTGGAT
>NZ_JBSIOT010001180.1:0-607 GCF_053613335.1 Bacillus sp. LR--39
GAAGGACAAAATCAATCAGCTGGCGCTTTCTGAAACGGCAAAAGAGCTGGGAATCGGCGAAATCACTCTGAAAGACATTTGTGAACAGCTGACAAGGCCGGAACACGATCCGCGCGATGAGGTGCCTAAGACTTTGCTGAAAACAGACGTCCTTCAGCTGGAAGATTTGAAAGAGGGAATGGAACTGCAGGGCACCGTGCGCAATGTAGTGGACTTCGGAGCGTTTGTTGATATCGGAGTCAAACAAGACGGGCTTGTGCATATCTCAAAACTGAGCAATCAATTCGTCAAGCATCCTCTTGATGTCGTATCTGTGGGCGATATCGTGACAGTTTGGGTTGACGGCGTAGATGTACAAAAAGGCAGAGTATCGCTGTCTATGGTAAAATAAAAGCACTGCTTACGAGCAGTGTTTTTTCCTATAGAAATACCAGCATTGATTCAGCAGTTTAATTTGGTAATTATCTTTTTCAAGGAACGCTTTTTGCATCTGCTTTTTAAGCCAATTTGGCATAGGCTCATTCCTCCTCAGCTTTTATCATAAGAGGGACGGTGATTACCATATTGTATGCGAACGGTGAATTGTCCCGTTCAATGTTTTTTAAGT
>NZ_JBSIOT010001181.1:0-607 GCF_053613335.1 Bacillus sp. LR--39
GGCTGTATTAGCCGGTATTATTTTTATGGCTGCTACGTATTTGCTGCTGTCTAAAAGCCTGCTTCGCGTCATTATCGGAACAGCACTGTTAAGCCATGGCGTTCATTTAATGCTTTTGACTATGGGAGGATTAAAGAAAGGCGCCGCTCCGATTTTGAGCGAGCATGCCAAATCATTTGTCGATCCGCTTCCGCAAGCCCTGATTTTGACCGCAATTGTCATTTCTTTTGGCGTTACATCATTCATCCTCGTTATGGCCTTTCGCGCTTATCAGGAATTGAAATCGGACGATATGGATCAAATGAGGGGAAATGATCAACATGAATAATTTTGTTATTTTGCCAATCCTGATCCCGCTTTTGTCGGCTATTCTTCTGATTTTCATGACGAAGAACCTTATGCTCATGAGAATCTTCAGCACGGCGGCATCGGCCATCGGGATTGTGATTAGCGGCATACTTGTACAGACTGTCTTCACAAAAGGTATCCAGACACTCAGCTTAGGCGGCTGGAAAGCGCCGTACGGCATTGTGCTTGCCGCAGACCAATTCGCCAGCCTGCTCGTTCTCACAACAGCGATCATCGGTTTATTGGTTGGGCTTTATTC
>NZ_JBSIOT010001182.1:0-607 GCF_053613335.1 Bacillus sp. LR--39
ATGCATCTATTACGGGACGGAAATCGGGCTGGACGGCGAAAATGATCCATTATGCCGGAAATGTATGGTTTGGGAAAAGGAGAAGCAAAACCAAGACATGCTGCGATTTATGAAACGGTTAATTGCTTTACGCAAGCAGGAAAACACTTTATTGACTGAAGGACATCTTGAGTGGAATCTGCTGGACGACAAAAATGATTTTATTAGCTTTTCGCGGACTCTTGATGAAAAAATACTGATTTATTTCTTTAATCAAGGGAATGTGGTTCAACACGTCAGTTTACGAGAGTTGAATATTGATAGGAATAAGAAAATCTGTGATGCATGGACAGAGCAGCCGCTTCATCATCACGATGTCATTGCCGTTCAGCCGGGAGAATTTTTGATTTTGAGTGCTGCTGCCCCTGTATAACATTCTGTTATCGGTAACAAATCGAAAGTTGTTGTAACCGCTTTCTATAGGACAATACAATTGTTATAGTTTCGTAAATAGAAGGGGGAAAAGAGATGGTTCTTTATACGTTTCTTCGACAGACACAGTCAGCACCTTTTTGCCATCAGCGCTTGCTGGATTTTTTGAACTTGAGCAGGCGGCAAGGCCGATTGC
>NZ_JBSIOT010001183.1:0-607 GCF_053613335.1 Bacillus sp. LR--39
TCTTGTTTATCACAAGACAACTGAAGCTTGAAAAACCGATGCTGGAATTCCGTGTCTTCACGTTTGGCGTTTTCAGCTTAACAACACTGCTGGGAACCCTCGTCTTTGCATTATTGATCGGTACGGAAACCATCCTGCCGCTTTATACACAAAATGTCAGAGACGTCACAGCTTTTGATACAGGGCTTATGCTCCTGCCGGGAGCTGTTGTGATGGGCTTCATGTCACCGATTATCGGCAGAATTTTTGACCGTGTCGGCGGAAGAGGGCTGGCGATTGCCGGTTTCTGCATCATCTTCCTGACATCTCTGCCGTTTATGCAGCTGACTGACCATACGTCACTCGCTTGGATTGTCGTTTTATACACCGTTCGTCTTTTAGGCACCGCCATGATCATGATGCCGGTGACAACAGCCGGAATCAACGCGCTTCCGCGCCACTTGATTCCGCACGGAACTGCGATGAACAACACGATTCGCCAAGTCGGCGGCTCGATCGGAACCGCACTATTGGTTTCCGTGATGAGCAACCAGGCGGCACATGCAGGCACGACAAATGTGAAGCACGCCGCCCTGCACGGCATGAACTCCGCTTTTATTGTGGCTGC
>NZ_JBSIOT010001184.1:0-607 GCF_053613335.1 Bacillus sp. LR--39
CTTGCTCCTTCGATCAACTCATTTCCTCTGAATACAGTACCGTCCAAGTCAATCAGAATGCCGGCTGGTGACACAGGCGTATCATGACTGGCCATAATACGCATTTGCTCCGTGTTTTCGATAAAAATGCTTTTCATGCAGGACTGTATTGATTGGGGTTACATCCTTGTTCAGCATAATAGAGTGATAGGCCATTTCGGCAACCGTTTCTAATACAACTGCGTTATGAATGGCATTTAAGGCGTCAGTGCCCCAGCAGAACGGTCCGTGATTATTCACGAGCACACCCGGCACCTGTTCGTAGTTATGATGGTGAAAGGTTTCCGCTATGACTTTTCCTGTATTCAGTTCGTAGTCATGAATGATTTCTTCATCATACATTTCTCGAGTACATGGAATCGCACTGTCAAAATAATCAGCATGGGTCGTGCCTAACGGAGGGATGTCTCTGCCCGATTGCGCCCAGCTTGTCGCCCATTGGGAATGGGTATGGACAATTCCCCCGATATTCGGAAAGGCTTTATATAGATAAACATGGGTAGGTGTATCTGAAGAAGGCTTAAGCGAGCCTTCGACGACCTCTCCATCAAGGTTCAAAACAACCAAG
>NZ_JBSIOT010001185.1:0-606 GCF_053613335.1 Bacillus sp. LR--39
GTTTGTAGGTGCTCCGCATCAGCGGGGGCGTGTCTTAATTGATACCGGCGGCACTTTGTCTTACTCGTCAGAGCCTTGGTGCGAAAAACAGCATCCGTTTTCACTGGGGGAAAAGGTGCTGATTCCGTTTTTAACTGCTAAGGGAATCAAACAGCTTGACGCTTTAATTCTGACGCACGCTGACCAAGATCATATCGGAGAGGCGGAGACTCTGCTGAAGCATCATAAAGTAAAGCGCCTCGTGATTCCGAAAGGGTTCGTTTCTGAACCTAAAGATGAGAAAGTGCTGCAGACAGCCAGAGAAGAGGGAGTGACAATTGAAGAGGTGAAGCGAGGCGATGTATTGCAAATAAAGGATTTGCAGTTCCATGTACTGTCACCTGGAGCACCTGATCCGGCAAGCAAAAATAATTCCTCTCTCGTTCTGTGGATGGAGACGGGCGGTATGAGCTGGATCTTGACGGGTGACCTGGAGAAAGAAGGGGAACAGGAGGTGATGGACGTGTTTCCAAATATTAAAGCAGATGTCTTAAAGGTGGGGCACCATGGGAGCAAAGGCTCTACCGGTGAAGAATTCATCCAACAGCTTCAGCCGAAAACGGCCAT
>NZ_JBSIOT010001186.1:0-606 GCF_053613335.1 Bacillus sp. LR--39
TTTCCTCCGTTTTTGTCACGGAACAATTCAAGGAAGTTGATAGGATCATTGAAGTCGCCGAGCCAGCCCATACGGCCGATTTGATAATCTTGGCTATGGAGCTTATCAATATAGACATTCCACTCTGAGTTATCAAGCTCAACATCAACGCCTAAATTTTTCTTCCACATTTCTTGTACTGCTTGAGCGATTTTCGCGTGTGCGTCATCAGTGTTGTAAGACAATTTGATTTTCGGCAAATCAGATGCCTTGCTTAAGCCCATTTCTTTTAGGCCTTTTTCAAGGTATTCTTTTGCTGTTTTGACATCATTGTCTTTGAAGTATCCTTCTTTGTTATCCTCAAATCCCTTCATTGTAGGCGGCACTGCAGCCATTGCCGGGATTTGCTCTCCTTGCGTAACGTTTTTAACAATCGACTGACGGTCAAGCGAATATGTTAAAGCTTTACGGATATTGACGTTGTCTAATGGCTTAGCTTCAGTGTTGAATTTGTACCAATACACTCCTGCAATCGGCTCAACATGTAAAGAACCGTCTTTTTTCAGGGTCGGCAGGGATTCTGTCGGAAGCTGTCCGAGCGGCATACCGGCCCAATCAAGTTCGCCA
>NZ_JBSIOT010001187.1:0-606 GCF_053613335.1 Bacillus sp. LR--39
TTTACAATATGGTTGAAGTGCTGAAGGAACATGAAGACATCAAAATTTTAAAAATGAAGGACTACATTAAAAATCCGAAGCCGAACGGATACAGGAGTCTTCACTTAATTGTAGAAGTGCCCGTTTACTTGACCAACCGCGTCGAGCACGCCAAGGTGGAGATTCAAATCAGGACGATCGCGATGGATTTCTGGGCGAGCCTCGAGCATAAAATCTACTACAAATTGAACAATGAAGTGCCGAACCAGCTCACTGATGAGCTGAAAGAAGCGGCTGACATCGCGAACTACTTGGATGAAAAGATGCTTCATATTCGAACAAAAGCGGATCAATAAAAGGAAGCCGGGCTAAAGAAATGCCCGGCTGCTATTTTTTTCTGCCGCTTGACCCGAAGTTGTCAATGTTGATATCAACATGATATGTAATATCGGCTTCGGTGAAAATCTCATCCCATTTCCCTTCCGCTTTTTCGATACCCGAATTTCAAGACGTCCGCCCGGTATTTGCCCTGCAGTTTGCCGAGCGCGCTCTTAATCCACACTTTCACTTGATCTCCGGCAAGACGCTCGACTTCTTTCCGCTTTTTGTTTTGGAAATCATGGCCCG
>NZ_JBSIOT010001188.1:0-606 GCF_053613335.1 Bacillus sp. LR--39
AACTTCGATGAAGTGAAGAAAGCGCAGGAAGATCATGACGTGCTTGCCGCAGAGGCTGCGATCCGCGAGGCATTTGAAATCGACGTCAAGCCGCTCCTCTGCGCCGTGCGGGAGGAAATGAACGTTCCGCCTGATCCGCTCAAGGCTTATGCGGAAAGCGGATATGCGGAAAAAATCCTGGCACGCGGGAAAGGCGGTGCAAGCTGGTGACGATTCTCGCCTTTGATCTTGGTGCGTCGAGCGGCAGAGCTTATGCAGGTCATGTGGACGGCGGTCTGATCAAAGCGGAGGAAATTCACCGTTTTCCAAATCAGCCCGTTCAGGCGGGAAAACACCTTTATTGGGACATTCTCAGGCTTTATCATGAAATTAAACAGGGCATTTTAAAGGCGAAAAACGGCTGTGGACGAATCAGCTGCATCGGAATCGATTCATGGGCGGTTGACGTCGGTTTTCTCGATCGGAACGGAGAGCTGATGGGGAACCCTTATCATTACCGCGACCCTTACACGGACGGAATAATGACGGAGGTGTTGAATGAAATCGGAAAAGAAGAGCTGTTTTCCAGAACCGGTATTCAGCTTTTGCCGTTCAACACCATCTTTC
>NZ_JBSIOT010001189.1:0-606 GCF_053613335.1 Bacillus sp. LR--39
CGCCCAAGCCGATAGCCGAGCCGGCCGCTGCCATGACGAAACCAATTTTCGAAGCCCATTGGACTGGTTTTTGCTCAGACAATAAACGTCACTTCCTTTCCAGCCTATATTATCTCTTATTTTTGTCTTCATTTCTATAGATTCATTTGCCAAGAACAGAAAAGAGAGCGGCCTGTATGGACGCTCTCTTTATCAAAAGGTTATTGATTTAATTTTGAATGCTTTCTTGAATACAGAAAATAGATTACCAAGCCGATTAACAGCCACACTAGGAAGCGGACAATCGTCACCCATCCCAGATTTAAAATCAAGAACAGGCAGAACAGAATCGCCAGGCCTGGGATCACGGGAACTCCCGGGCATTTAAAGGCTCTCGGAAGATCAGGCTGTTTCTTTCTCAAAACGATAACTGCCACAGAAATCAGTACAAATGCCGACAGCGTCCCGATGTTTACCAGCTTTGCAAGTTCATCCAGTGGAACAAGTGAGCCGAGAAGCGCCGACATCGTTCCGAAAAACCAAGTGGCTACATAAGGTGTTTTGTGCTTTGGATGCACTTTAGAAAGTGAACCCGGCAAAAGTCCGTCACGCGACATGGCAAACATG
>NZ_JBSIOT010001190.1:0-605 GCF_053613335.1 Bacillus sp. LR--39
GAAGCCATAAGCTTTTCATAGCTTCCCTGTAAGTCAGAAAGCTTGGCCTGGCGTTTTTGCAGCTGGTCTTTGAACAAATCAGAAGCCTCCTGGCGCGATAGACAAGAAATGAAATAAGCCTTCAGCATAAATTCATCCTTCACCGTCTCGGGTATCGGCTGGTGGCGGATCAGCCAGTCATGCAGTTCCTGCTTTCCGCTGTCTGTCAGGGTGTACATCTTTTTCTCCAGCTTTGTGCCCTGAATCGTTGTCCGAAACGTGATAAATCCTTCATCCGTCAGCTTTTTGAGCTCAGGGTAAATCTGGCTGTGCTTGGCGCTCCAAAACTGGCCGAGCTCCTCTTTAAAATAACTCGTAATATCGTATCCACTCAATTCGCCTTTTCGCAAAAGCCCTAATATGGCGTATTTTAATACTCTCATGCTATCCTCCGTGTCTGGCTGTTTCGCAAAACAGATGAGCCGGTGCTCAACTGTGATTCTAACTGCCTATTCCCCTTATTATAGAAAAGGGAGGAAGGGAACACAACCGGGCTCTTTGGAAATGAAAATAAAAGGTTTGTCAGAAGGTATCCGATTTATCTCCGTCAATGATATAAAAGAGAT
>NZ_JBSIOT010001191.1:0-605 GCF_053613335.1 Bacillus sp. LR--39
TCTTCTGATCGAGAAACTCGCTAATATTGGCCACACGGCTCCTGATCGATTTAATGCCTTTTGATTCGATTTTATCTTTTTTCACTTTTAAAGCCGATACGACATGTTCAATCTCAGAATCGAACAACAGCGTGCCGTGGCTGAACATTCTTCCTTTCGTTGAAAACTGGGCGTTTCCCGAGATTTTCCGGCCGTTTGCCATCAAATCGTTTCGGCCGCTCAGCTCCGCATCGACGCCAAGCCGTTTTAAAGCGGCCACAACGGGCTCAGTAAACTTCTTGAAGTTGTGGAAGCTGTTGCCGTCGTCCTTCGTAATAAAACTGAAGTTCAAGTTCCCGAGATCATGGTAGACAGCTCCGCCGCCTGACAGCCTGCGGACGACAATGATCCCGTTTTCATCTACATATTTTGTGTTGATTTCCTCGATCGTATTTTGATTTTTGCCGATGATGATCGACGGCTGGTTGATATAAAACAGCAGATACGTCTCTTCAGGATCGAGATGCTTTAAGCAGTACTCCTCAATCGCCAAGTTGATCCTCGGATCTGTAATATTTTGATTATCGATAAACAGCATGTTTGTCAGTTCCTCCTTCTATTCTCCC
>NZ_JBSIOT010001192.1:0-605 GCF_053613335.1 Bacillus sp. LR--39
CATTTGCTGATGTTTAAATCAAGAACCTCATAGACATCTCGTTCTTCTTCTAGCAAGACATCTTTGCCTGCGATTCCGACATCGGCCACCCCGTGCTCGACATATGTTGTGACATCCATCGGCTTAGCGAGGATAAAGCGAAGGTTTTCTTCAGGCACTTGAATGATCAGCTTTCTCGAATCGTCGAATTCTTCCGGGAGCTGATACCCTGCTTTTCGAAGCATATCGGCCGCTTCCTCAAATATCCGCCCTTTCGGCATCGCAATCGTCAATTCCTTACCCATGCTTCTCTTCCTTTCTGGCTCCGATAAAATAGGTCACGTTTTGAAAAGACTTTGTCATTTGATCAATATCTCCGATTCCCGCTAAGTCCTGCATGACGACTTTTTTGCCTTTTCTTCGTTCTTCTTCGGCAAATCTGATTGCCTCTTTTCTCTGTTCTGTGCTGAAGATGACGACATCGATCTTTTCTTGTTCTTCCGCCGGCTTCAATGCTTCCAGCAGCCTGTCAGTCCTGATGCCGAAACCGGTTGCCGGTGCGGGTGAGTCGAAGCGGCCGAGAAGCTGATCATATCTGCCGCCGTTTCCGATCGGAAAGCCGACGT
>NZ_JBSIOT010001193.1:0-604 GCF_053613335.1 Bacillus sp. LR--39
GTCGGGGACGGACTTGCGATTAGTAAAAAGAAGAGGTGAACGTCATGAAAAAACCAGAGCTCTTAGTGACGCCGACAAGTACAGCGGACATTTTGCCGCTCATACAGGCTGGGGCAACTGCGTTTTTAGTTGGGGAACAGAGATACGGCTTGAGATTAGCCGGAGAATTTTCTCGTGAAGATGTAACAAAAGCCGTAGAGATTGCTCACAAAGAAGGGGCAAAAGTATACGTTGCTGTAAATGCAATTTTCCATAATGATAAAGTGGGTGAGCTTGGCGAATATCTGGCTTTCTTAGCAGAAGCCGGTGTCGATGCAGCGGTATTCGGCGATCCTGCCGTGCTGATGGCTGCCCGTGAATCTGCGCCTGATCTGAAGCTTCATTGGAGCACAGAAACGACAGGCACCAACTATTATACATGCAACTACTGGGGACGCAAGGGTGCGGCGCGTTCTGTGCTTGCCAGAGAATTAAACATGGACAGCATTGTTGAGATTAAAGAAAATGCTGAAGTCGAAATTGAAATCCAGGTGCATGGAATGACGTGCATGTTCCAATCGAAGCGTTCTTTGATTGGAAACTATTTTGAATATCAGGGCAAAGT
>NZ_JBSIOT010001194.1:0-604 GCF_053613335.1 Bacillus sp. LR--39
TGGAGAAAAGCATGGAGTTTATCGGCAAGCATAAGCCTGACTTCATCGAAGTGCTTCCCGGCATCGTTCCGACACTCATTCAGGAAATAAAAGAGAAAACAGGGATTCCCATCTTTGCCGGGGGGTTCATCCGTACGGAAGAGGATGTAGAGCAGGCATTGAAAGCGGGGGCTGTAGCTGTCACAACGTCTAATGCCAAATTGTGGAAAAAATATGAAAACTTTTTGACGGAAAGTGATTGACACCGCTTTCATGCACTGATACAATTGCACTATGTTAATACATTGTGATGGAGAACTCGGAGACCACAGCAGCTCTTTACGGCAAATGTTTATGCACCCGTAAAGCGGTTTGTTGTGGTTTTTTTATTCTCTTCTTCTCTATCATGCTTTTTAATCGTGACTTTAGGAGGAATGTGCTATGACAGCATTTTGGGGAGAAGTCATCGGTACGGTGCTGCTTATCATTTTTGGTGCAGGTGTTTGTGCAGGTGTCAATTTAAAGAAATCGCTTTCATTCCGGTCTGGCTGGATTGTTGTTGTATTTGGATGGGGATTGGGTGTTGCCATGGCGGCATACGCGGTTGGCGGCATCAGCGGTGCCC
>NZ_JBSIOT010001195.1:0-604 GCF_053613335.1 Bacillus sp. LR--39
TTTGAGGACGATGCTTTTGATCCGCCTGTCGTGCCGCTCGAGTACGCGCCCCAGCCATCATTGGATCCCAACGTCTGGTGGCCTAAATCAGCTGCGTTCGCGCCAGCTGGAGTCAATCCTAAAAACAAAGCCGTAGCTAACATTACTTTTTTCATCCACTATGTACCCCCATTTTCTATTTTGTGAGATTTTATTCCAATTTATCACAAAAATATAATAGCAAATGGAGGGACATTCAGAACCGAAAATGTTCCGCTATCCTATTGCGGCATTCTGCAAAATACCACCGCAAAGACCGCAAAAAAACCAAAAGGCCGTCATTGGCCTTTTGGTTTTTTCCTTGCTTTATGCCCAAGCTTTCACTTTTTCGTTATCTGTCACAAAGAGAAGCACTTTTCCTTCATCTAAGCGTTTTTCAAATTGAGCGGCTTCATCTTCAGAAAAACCGATTTCGTGAATTTTATTGCGGAGCTCGTCTCCTTTTTTATTGAAGATATTTCCCACCGCGTGCTTGAAACCTGTTTCTTTGGCTCCGATCGTGTTGGCGTTCGTGTTGTCAGCCAGGCGTTCCGTTCTGTCATCGTCGTGAGCTAAGACGTATACA
>NZ_JBSIOT010001196.1:0-604 GCF_053613335.1 Bacillus sp. LR--39
TCTTTCCTCCTCAAGAGCGGCCTCGTCTCCTTTTCTTGCCGTTTCTAATGAGAAATCGTGCGGAATCGAGCCGTCTACAGTGCCTAACACGTAGACTGTTTTGAATTCAAGGCCTTTTGACCGGTGAATGGTCATCAGCTGAACGCCATGTTCATCCGTTCTGTTTTTCTCAGCGGCCCTCATATGGTCTACGTGGGCAAGAAAGTCAGGAATCGTTTTGAACTTCTTGGCGACAACCTTGATGTCACGCAAGTCATCGGAACCTTTTTCCAGCTTGTTGCCCTCATTGCCCCGCTTTTTTAAATACTCGGAGAAGCCCATTTTTCCTTCTGCAAAGGTGATGGCTTCTACGGGCTTCATCGTGCGGAGGCTTGCAAAAAACGGTACGATTTTCTTGATTTTGTCCAGCTGGAATGGCTTCAGATCAGGCAATTTGGCCAGCGCTTTGATCATGGTACAGTCCTCTGTAATCGAGAGCGCCTTCAGCGTATTCAAAGCGGACTGTTTTAAAAACAAGGCGGGAAGCAAGTGTTTAATCGCCTCGGTGTCATCCTCATTTTGGCTGGCGTACAAGTAGGCGAGAATCTGGCGGACGATCCGTCTG
>NZ_JBSIOT010001197.1:0-604 GCF_053613335.1 Bacillus sp. LR--39
GCCTCCGACCACAAGAACGTCAAACGGCTCTTTGTCAGCAAACTCAGATGCATCTGTGCCGCTGCCCATTTTCGCAAGAATTTCTTCAAGCGTCATACGGCCGCTTCCGAAGGATTCGCCATTCAGGTAAACGGTCGGCACTGCCATGATGTTTTTGCTTTCAACTTCTGCTTTGTATGCTGCACCGTCAATCATCGTGTGCGTAATGTTCGGATTCAGCACGCTCATCATGTTTAAAGCTTGTACAACATCAGGACAGTTGTGGCATGTCAGGCTGATATAAGATTCGAAGTGGTATTCACCGCTGATCTTCTTCACCTGATCAATGACTTTTTGGTCCACCTTAGGCGGTCTGCCGCTCACTTGGAGCAACGCCAACACTAATGATGTGAATTCGTGGCCCAGAGGGATACCAGCGAAAGTTACGCCAGTGTCTTCTCCGACACGATTGACACTGAAGCTTGGCGTTCTGTTTAATTCAGCTTTTTCAACTGAAATTTTCGATGACATGGAAGCCAGCTCATCAACGAGAGCCAGCATGTCCTTTGAAATGTCATCTTCGCCTGCGCTAACTTTGAGAACAATGTCATTCTCAATTAGCTGC
>NZ_JBSIOT010001198.1:0-603 GCF_053613335.1 Bacillus sp. LR--39
AAGCCGGTTTAACATCCGTACTAAAGTTGATTTACCGCTCCCTGATAGACCCATGATGACAAATATCTCACCATCATATACTTCAAAATCTGCCTGATTAACCCCAACGGTTGATCCGGTTGCTTTCAGGATCTCTTTTTTTGTCTTTCCGTTGGCAAGCATTTGAACTGCCTTCTTTGTTTGTTTCCCAAAAATCTTAGAGACTTTCTCGACTTTTATCTTAATTGGTTTCTCATCTACACTCATATTTTCCCTCCATATTAAGCAATCTTTATTACCGTAACATTTATGTAACTTCCCACACAAACAGCATATTCTCTTTTATTCTGTACCATTTCTTTATAAACATCCATGTGACCACATGATCTTATTTATGCTTCTAAATGCTCTGTAATCCTCCTATATGATTGTATTTTACGGGTGATTTTTCTCCTACCTTTAGTTGAAAACGCTTTTATTGGAATTGAATTCCTCCTTCCTCTTATGACTTCCTGCTCCTTTACTGGAAAAATAAGTTGATTTTTCAACACCCATTATGTATTATAGTTTCATGACTATGAAACAATCAGATGATCAAATCAGAGCGCAAATTTTTAAAGCACT
>NZ_JBSIOT010001199.1:0-603 GCF_053613335.1 Bacillus sp. LR--39
ATATAAGAGAAAAGCTCATCCAATTCTTCAGGATGCCCTGCGACCAGTTTGATGCCGACTGGCTTTTGTCCGACATCTCTAAGTTTTTCAATAAAGTCGAGCATTTCAGGAGGGTTTGAGAATTCATAAAAGCGGTTCGGGCTGTCAATCGACTTTCCAGGTTCGACATTCCGAATATCTGCCACTTCCTCTGATACTTTGGCGCCGTCCACATGGCCGCCGCGGGTTTTCGCTCCTTGTGCCAGCTTTAGCTCAAACGCTTTAATCTGGTCAATCCTGCTTTTTCTTTTAAATTCCTCCCACGAAAATTCCCCGTTTCTTTTGCGTACGCCGAATAGGCCCGGTCCGATTTGGCAAATGATATCGGCGCCGCCCTTTAAGTGATACTCAGACAATCCTCCTTCACCTGTATTCATCCAGGTTCCGCCTGCCTGATGGAGCCCTTTTGAGAGCGCCGTAACAGCCCGTTCTCCAAGAGAACCGTAGCTCATGGCAGACTGGCCGACTAAGCCCTTCACATAAAATGGCTTCTCACATCGGCATGCTCCTTGCGTTTGAACAGATTGTCAGGATCCATTTTATAGATTTGGGTTTCAATTTTTG
>NZ_JBSIOT010001200.1:0-603 GCF_053613335.1 Bacillus sp. LR--39
GCCTGAAATTTATAATGCGATTAAAATTTCACAGCCAGCTGCAAGTGAAAACGAAGTAGGTATTGATTTAACGCTTGAGGTCGCTCTTCATTTAGGTGATGATACAGTCCGTACAATCGCAATGGCATCTACAGATGGTGTTCAGCGCGGTATGGAAGCTGTAGATACAGGAGCGCCAATCTCAGTACCGGTTGGTGATGTAACACTTGGACGTGTATTTAACGTTCTCGGAGAAAATATTGATTTGAATGAGCCGGTTCCTGCGGATGCGAAAAAGGATCCGATTCACAGACAGGCGCCTTCATTCGATCAGCTTTCAACAGAAGTTGAAATTCTTGAAACAGGTATTAAGGTTGTTGATTTGCTTGCTCCTTACATTAAGGGCGGTAAAATCGGATTGTTCGGTGGTGCCGGTGTAGGTAAAACCGTATTAATCCAGGAATTAATCAACAACATCGCGCAAGAGCACGGCGGTATCTCTGTATTCGCCGGCGTAGGAGAGCGTACTCGTGAAGGGAACGACCTTTTCTACGAAATGAGTGACTCTGGCGTAATCAACAAAACAGCCATGGTATTCGGACAAATGAACGAGCCGCCGGGCGC
>NZ_JBSIOT010001201.1:0-603 GCF_053613335.1 Bacillus sp. LR--39
GGCGAGGGATGAAAAGAACAGCGCATTGCTTGGCACGTTAGAAGAAGTTAATTTCTTTAATAGTCCAGGTGCGTGATGATCCTTTGCAAGTGAATAGACCATTCGGCTTGTGCTGAATAAAGCGCTATTTGCAGCTGACGCGGCTGATGTTAATACAACAAAATTGATCAAACTGGCAGCCACAACGATGCCTACTGCAGAGAAGACCTGAACAAATGGGCTTTCGTTTGGATTCAACACATTCCAAGGATAGATACACATAATCACGAAAAGTGCGCCAACATAAAAAAGTAAAATCCGGACAGGGATTTGATTGATGGCTTTAGGGATCACTTTTTGGGGATTTTCTGTTTCACCTGCTGTCAGTCCAACCAGTTCAATACCCACGAAAGCGAAGACGACCATTTGGAACGATAGGATAAACCCGTGCCATCCATTTGGGAACATGCCGCCGTGGCTCCAAAGGTTGGTGAGGCTGGCAGGGCCGGAAGCTGCGGAAAAACCTTTCGCAATCAGGAAAATACCAGTTACGATCAGAGCCAGTATGGCAATGACTTTGATCAATGCAAACCAAAATTCTAATTCTCCGAAAAGTTTAACGGT
>NZ_JBSIOT010001202.1:0-602 GCF_053613335.1 Bacillus sp. LR--39
AAGCGGACTGAAAAACATTGAAGCCGCAAACATCACCGCGACAGTCAAAGCCGTAAGCCCCGTTCTTCCCCCGGCTGCGACACCGGCGGAAGATTCGATAAATGCGGTCGTCGGACTTGTGCCGAAAACAGCTCCTACTGTCGTCGCGGTTGAATCAGCAAGCAGCGCTTTTCGCACGTTCGGCAGCTTGTTGTTTTTCATCAGCCCGGCTTGCTCGGCAACTCCGATCATCGTGCCTGTCGTATCAAAAATGGTGACTAATAGAAAAGAAAAGACGACAGCGTACAGGCCGTGATGAATGACATCGCCAAAAGCGGTAAATGGATTTGAGATCATCAATCCTTCCGGCAAATGAGGAAGCGACATAAATCCCTTTGGAAGATGGAGCTGACCGGTGAAAAAGGCGATCAAAGCGGTAGCTGCCATTCCGATAAATAAAGCGCCGCTTACATTCAGCACCATCAGGACCACGCTGATCAAAAGGCCGACCAGCGTTAAGATAACACCAGGTGAATGCAGATTGCCGAGAGTGACCAGGTTTGACTCATCAGCTGCCACAATTCCCGCTTGACGCAAACCGATAAAAGCAATAAACAGCCCGA
>NZ_JBSIOT010001203.1:0-602 GCF_053613335.1 Bacillus sp. LR--39
AAAAATATTTGCGAGATGGTCTTGAAATGGCTCTGGCTGTTCCTGAAAAGATGAGGGATTTCCTGACCAAGAATATGAATGTTTGGGTTAATATGCGCGACGGTGGATACATGGATATGCAGGCTTGGAAGGATTGCGGATCTGATCAGTTCCCTAATCTATCCGGCCGTGAGTGCTATGTAGGGATTGACTTGTCAGAACGAATTGACCTGACAGCTGTCTCGTTTATTTTCCCATTGGATAATGGGAGCTTTGCTGTGGATAGTCACGGTTTTATGCCTGAAGATACCTTCTATGAGCACATGAAGACAGATAACGTGCCGTATGATTTGTGGAAGGAAAAGAACTGGTTAACCGTCACCGACGGCGCTGTTGTCGATTATGACTATATCAGGGCTTACATTAAAAAAATGGAGAAAGAGAAAGGCTGGCGGATCAAAGAAATTGCCTATGACCCGTATAACGCTACACAGTTTGCCCAACAGATGGAGGCAGACGGATATGTGATGATTGAAATTCGGCAGGGGGTTGCCACACTTTCAGAGCCTACGAAAGACTTCCGCGAAAAAGTGAAGGCGAAAAAGATCATCCATAATAAAAAC
>NZ_JBSIOT010001204.1:0-602 GCF_053613335.1 Bacillus sp. LR--39
GGGAGCTGCCTGCTATATGCTGAAAATCAATGCAGAGAGCCTGGCGAAGATCGAAGCGTTTATCAATGAAACGTCTCCATATGCCCAAACCGTGACACACGTGATTTTTTCGGAAATTGAAACAAAGGAATCGTGAACATTAGAGATGCATCTGTATCATCTGTTATAATATAAGGATGCATGAACAAGAAAGTGATGTGATGATGGACGTGTCTAAAACAGTTGTTTTAGCAGAAAAACCTTCAGTCGGCCGTGACTTGGCCCGCGTGCTGAAGTGTCATAAAAAAGGAAACGGATATCTTGAAGGCGACCGCTATATCGTGACATGGGCGCTCGGCCATCTGGTCACATTGGCGGACCCTGAAGGATACGGAAAGGAATACCAGTCTTGGCGGCTTGAAGACCTGCCGATCATCCCTGAGCCTTTAAAGCTCGTCGTGATCAAAAAGACCGGAAAACAGTTTCAGGCGGTAAAATCGCAGCTGATCAGAAAAGATGTCAAAGACATCGTCATTGCAACCGATGCCGGCCGGGAAGGCGAGCTCGTCGCCCGCTGGATCATCGAAAAAGCAAAGGTCACGAAGCCATTGAAGCGTCTGTGG
>NZ_JBSIOT010001205.1:0-602 GCF_053613335.1 Bacillus sp. LR--39
GTGTTCGGGCTTTTATTCTCAGTGAGGAAAAAGGAAGTCGAATATTACGAATGGATAGAAAGGGATGGTAAGTGATGGCTATTATTAAAAATTATTCACTTGGGGATTTTGGCTGCATCGGGACCGAATCTGAGTTTATTTTGATCATCAAAAATAAAATTTATGGGCCCTGGGGTAATGAGCGCTTTGAATCAGTTTTAAATACTTTAGAAGGCGTACTTGAACAGCCTCGAAAATTAGTACCTTTAGCAGAATGAAAAGGGGGAGTGTCCGGTGATGGAAACAGCTTTAAAAAATCGAGTGCAGCATGACGGGTCTATCACCATAGCAATTGGGCGCAACCGTTGGGATAAGGGTTGGAAAAATAAAGACATGCTATGGTCCGATCTGCTGAGAAAATTATCAACACCAAATTACACGAATGAAACCTATGCAGAATATAAAAAGATGTCCAAGTCACAGCAGGACCAAATAAAAGATGTTGGCGGGTTTGTTGGGGGCTCTTTAAAAGGCGGCCGCCGGAAAACAGATACAGTAGCCTGGCGTCAAATTGTCACCCTCGACGCCGATTTCATAAAAGGCGATCTCTGGGCGTCAGTGGA
>NZ_JBSIOT010001206.1:0-602 GCF_053613335.1 Bacillus sp. LR--39
TACTGCCTCGGCTCAAACAGGTGGATCGTTTTTTGACCCGTTTAACGGCTATAACTCCGGTTTTTGGCAAAAAGCAGATGGTTATTCGAATGGAAATATGTTCAACTGCACGTGGCGGGCTAATAACGTATCAATGACGTCATTGGGTGAAATGCGTTTAGCGCTAACAAACTCATAAACAATCCAGTGACAAGAAGCAGCAACACTCGTTTCAGATAAGGCATATTGGCATTCCCCTTTCATTGAAAGCGTTTTCTATGTTGATCTTACATGATTCTTTTAAAAGGGAACATCGGCCAAAATAATGATAATACCGAATCTTACTTACTTGAATCCTGTAACTATCATCATCTTCCCTCTGAAAAAAGTAAAAACCTAAATTACCATCAGCACAGACAGAGATGATCCGCACTCATTGTAATTTAGGTTTTGCCTGCTTTATCAGTAACAATCCTGCCATTTTCATATGTGAATGTAAGAAAAAATGAATACAAGGAAACAAAAATGTCAGCGCTCTCATTATGCTTGTTTAACTACCCTTTCTATGTGAATGGTTAAATACAGCAGCTCGTCACTTGTGAGCTTGTGCTCATACTCCCGCT
>NZ_JBSIOT010001207.1:0-602 GCF_053613335.1 Bacillus sp. LR--39
TAAAGCAGTGCCGATCGCACCTTTGCCGTCATAAATTAAAAACCATAATATTGAATTAAATGCGAACATATCGCCGGATATCTTGACTATTCTTGAGAAAAACAGATAATTGAAATTTCTCTTCCAGATGCTATCACTTTCAATTAAATTCACCATCCATCAGAGCCCCCCACTGCCTATTTTTTACATCTATTTATTACAATATCTCATTTTTCCATTTTTCAGTCAATAATTCATAAGGTTCATTTTTTGTCGTAAAATGGGAAATTGACAGAGTGAAAAACAAAAAAAGCCGGCATGTATTTGAACACGCCGGCTTTCCTTTTCACTTTTTATGATTCGCTGCTGTTTCGGTCCCGAAACACAATGGCACTTCTTTCATATTCTACATCGCCAATACCGCTTCTTGCATTCACAATCCGGGCGGCGGCAAAGAAATAATCGGACAGACGATTGAGATAACGCAGCACTGTTTCATGAATCTCCTCCGATTTCATCAGCGCCACCACTCTTCGTTCTGCCCGCCTTGTAATGGTGCGGGCGATATGGAGAAGCGAAGCACCTCTTGATCCGCCTGGAAGAATAAATTTCTTCAGTTCCGG
>NZ_JBSIOT010001208.1:0-602 GCF_053613335.1 Bacillus sp. LR--39
AAGGAATTTGAACGCGAAGGCTACAACATCACATTCGAAGACGGCGATGATGAGATTTTAAGAAACGGAACCGTCGATTACTTAGGCTTCAGCTATTACATGTCAACAACTGTGAAAAGCTATGTGAAAAATGATAACACTGGCGATATTGTAAATGGCGGCTTGCCGAATGGTGTCGAAAATCCGTACATCACTTCGAGTGACTGGGGATGGGCGATTGATCCAACCGGGCTGAGATATACGTTAAATCGTTTTTATGACCGATACCAAATCCCGTTATTCATCGTTGAAAATGGCTTTGGCGCAGTGGATACGCTGGAGGAGGACGGCAAGGTTCATGATCCGGAACGCATTCAATATTTAAAATCGCATATTGAAGCATTGGAAAAAGCGGTCACGTACGATGGTGTTGATTTAATTGGCTACACGCCGTGGGGCATTATTGATATTGTCTCCTTCACAACTGGCGAAATGAAAAAACGCTACGGCATGATCTATGTTGATCGTGACAATGAAGGAAACGGATCCATGAAACGATATAAAAAAGACTCCTTTGAATGGTACAAAAATGTCATTCAAACGAATGGAGAGGAACTATAAGA
>NZ_JBSIOT010001209.1:0-601 GCF_053613335.1 Bacillus sp. LR--39
GGTTTTTAGGAAAAAAGAAAAGTATCCTTTCGAGCCTCTGCCGAGTACATATATGGTAGCTGCCGCGAAAAAACGGCATATCGGAGGGGGAAAGGATATGACGCTTCAATATACGGCTCTCGGCGACTCTTTAACCGTCGGGGTCGGTGCAGGTTTGTTTGAGCCGGGATTTGTACAGCGCTATAAAAGGAAAATGGAAGAGGATTTGAACGAAGAAGTTTCTTTGATTGTATTTGCGAAATCCGGTCTTGAGACGTCGGAAATTTTAGCGATGCTGAACGAGCCTTTCATCATGGAACAGGTCAAAAAAGCGGACGTCATCACGATAACGGGCTGCGGAAATGATCTTCTGCAATCGCTGGAGATATATGAAAAAGAAAAGGATGAACACGTCTTTTTGGAAGCTTCCTCCCACTGTCAGAAAAACTACTCAGGCATGCTTGAGAAGATCAGAGAAATAAAGGGAGAAAAAGATACGCGTTATCTCGTCCGGCTTCTCAATTTATACAACCCATTTCCGTCAATCGAATTAGCGGACAAATGGATTTCCGGCTTTAACAGGCACTTAAAGCAGCTAGAGTCCGCTCCGCAAATCAAGGTG
>NZ_JBSIOT010001210.1:0-601 GCF_053613335.1 Bacillus sp. LR--39
TATCTCAAAGCAGAAAAAGGTGTCCATCGTCTTGTGCGGATCTCACCATTTGATTCATCAGGCCGCCGCCACACATCTTTCGTTTCATGTGAAGTCATGCCTGAATTTAACGATGAAATTGATATTGATATTCGTACGGAGGATATTAAAGTTGACACGTACCGTGCAAGCGGCGCGGGCGGACAGCACGTCAATACGACGGATTCAGCCGTTCGGATTACTCACTTGCCGACGAACGTAGTTGTGACATGCCAAACGGAGCGCTCACAAATTAAAAACCGTGAAAGAGCCATGAAAATGCTGAAGGCCAAGCTGTATCAGCGCAGAATTGAAGAGCAGCAGGCAGAGCTGGATGAAATTCGCGGTGAACAAAAAGAAATCGGCTGGGGCAGCCAAATCCGTTCTTATGTATTCCATCCGTATTCCATGGTAAAAGACCATCGGACCAATACAGAAATGGGGAACGTTCAAGCTGTAATGGATGGTGACATTGATACGTTTATTGATGCCTACCTGCGTTCTAAGCTTTCATAAGCTGAAAAACACACCTGATGCATACGGGTGTGTTTTTTTATTTCTTATATCCTTGATTTCACTGCTG
>NZ_JBSIOT010001211.1:0-601 GCF_053613335.1 Bacillus sp. LR--39
TCCTGAAAAAGAGCTTTAACTTCGGAGGTTGCTTCTTCAATCGTCAAAATCGGCGCTTTGAACGTAATCCCCAGCGTCTCTTCAAGGCGTTTTTGGAATTTAATCGTTTCCGGCAAATCAAGCCCTAAAGCGGCAATGTCGTCTTTCCTTGAAAAAAGCTCCCGCGGCGTCCCTTTTGCTTTGACCGTCCCTTTATGCATCACAATCAGTTCATCTGCATACGCTGCCGCGTCTTCCATACTGTGGGTGACGAGAATTGTCGTCAGGTTCCTCTGCTTATGGAGGCTGTAGAACATGTCCATGATCTCCTTGCGGTCTCTTGGGTCAAGCCCTGCCGTCGGTTCATCGAGGACAAGAACCTCAGGCTCCATCGCCAGCACTCCCGCAATGGCCACGCGGCGCATTTGCCCTCCGCTTAGTTCAAACGGAGACCTGTCGGACAGCTCTGCACCCAAACCTACCAGCTTCAGCATTTCCCTCGCTTTTTCTTCCGCCTTTTCCCGGCTCATGCCAAAGTTGATCGGACCGAATGCGATATCCTTTAAAATTGTTTCTTCAAACAGCTGATGTTCAGGAAACTGAAAGACAATGCCGACCTTTT
>NZ_JBSIOT010001212.1:0-600 GCF_053613335.1 Bacillus sp. LR--39
CATTGTACAAAAATGATAGGGCGGTAATCGGGACGGTGCCGCCTGCAAAGAAGCTCATCGACATTTGTCCTAGAATATCATACCCCGATTCATTTCGGATGTCAGCAAGAATCAAAACGTCCTGATGAGGAACAGAGATCGCCAGCTCACCTTCTGCATGCTGCTTATATTCATTTAAGATCGCTTCGTTCAAAATCCGGCTTGCGTCGTATCCGTCGTTTGCCCTGAAGAAATAAAAGTAATTGCCGGCAACCGTATCCTCTTTGACAACCGTCGGCAGGGAACGGAGATTAAATGCGGCCGTCTCTCTGATCCGCTCTTTTGTCCAGTTTTCTTTCTCAAGCATGCGCTGGTCAATTAAACGGTAGGTTTTCCCGAGATCTAGCGCGTAATAAATTCTTGTCTCTGCGGTATGATCGTCATAAATGAGCGGGATATCTTCGCTGGACTTGTCCGGGAAGGAAGTCGAGCGGATGACCGGATAAATGCGAGTTTCTTTCCCGGTCATTTCCTGAGCCTTCCCTTCCATTGCCGTCATCGCTTCGGAGACATAGTACACGATCTCATCAATGGCTTCGTCTTTTTTCAGTTCCCATTTTG
>NZ_JBSIOT010001213.1:0-600 GCF_053613335.1 Bacillus sp. LR--39
ACGTGTCCATTGCGTACTGCAATTTATACGTTTCGGAGATGGCAATCGGTCCTGAATGCTGCCATTGTGTGCCTGCTGTTTTATCGCCTGGGTAGCCGCTGATGGTAACAGTTGTCCCAACAAGTGATGAAGTAGTGTACGAGTATCCGAAGTATCCGACAGTATTGCCGATCGGTTCGCTTAGTTCGATTGCGCCGTAATCGTAATTGGTGTTTCCGCTTCTCCATCCTGACGGAATAAAGTAGCGCGTCGATTTAACTGAGCCGTAAGGATAGCTTGTCCCGTTCCGTCCCGGCGAAACAGTGGCTGTACCGGCAAATGAACCGCTTGATGTGTCATAGATGCAGTGTCCGGCTGTTGCGACGGTTTTCGGACCGATCATCCATCCGGTGCATGAACCGATGCTGCTTGAAATATGAACGATCGCTCTGTACGGATATGCGGTTGTGTTGGTGACCCTTGTCCGATCATCAGAACCAATCACCGATTTAATGCTGTAAGGAGCTTTGGCGGGTGACTTTTTTTCCGCTTTTTCCTTTGTTTCATTCACTTTGCCGGTGCCTGTAAACGCTTTTGAATACAAGCCGTATTGATCGCTCT
>NZ_JBSIOT010001214.1:0-600 GCF_053613335.1 Bacillus sp. LR--39
TGGTCAGCCTGATTTCGAGTCAGATTGACGCAGACCGCATGGATTACCTCCAGCGCGACGCATATTATACGGGCGTCAGCTACGGCCATTTTGATATGGAGCGGATTCTTCGGGTGATGCGGCCGCGCGAGGATCAGATCGTCATTAAAGAAAGCGGAATGCACGCTGTCGAAGACTATATCATGAGCCGTTACCAAATGTACTGGCAGGTCTACTTCCATCCTGTGACCAGAAGTGCAGAGGTCATTTTAACGAAGATTCTTCACAGGGCGAAGCAGCTGCACGATGAAGGCTATGTCTTCACTCACGCTCCGGTTCATTTCTATTCTATTTTTGAAGGGAAATTGACACTGGAGGATTATGTAAAGCTGGATGAATCTATTATTTTGTATTACTTCCAGGCCTGGGAGGATGAAGAAGACGCGATTTTATCCGACTTGTGCCGCAGATTCATTAACCGCCAGCTGTTCCAATACGTTGAATTCAATCCGAATGAAGAAATGTCGGCTTATTTTGAGCTGACTTCATTGTTCAAAGAGGCGGGAATCGATCCGAGCTATTATTTGGTCGTTGATTCTTCATCAGATCTGCCATACGATT
>NZ_JBSIOT010001215.1:0-600 GCF_053613335.1 Bacillus sp. LR--39
GCTTTAATTGAACAATACGGACTAACTGACGGCAAGCACTATTCAGCGCTTCGCCGCAGCTCGATGGCGTGCGTCGCTCTTCCGACCTGCGGATTGGCAATGGCTGAAGCAGAACGTTATTTGCCGACCCTGTTAGATAAGATTGAAGAGATTATTGACGAAAACGGCCTTCGTGATCAGGAAATCACCATTCGCATGACAGGATGCCCGAACGGCTGTGCACGTCATGCACTCGGTGAGATCGGATTTATCGGAAAGGCGCCGGGCAAATATAATATGTATCTTGGCGCTGCGTTTGACGGAAGCCGTTTAAGCAAAATGTACCGTGAAAACATCGGTGAAGCAGACATTTTAAGCGAGCTGCGCATCCTTCTTTCCCGCTATGCGAAAGAACGCGAGGAAGGCGAGCATTTCGGTGACTTTGTCATCCGCGCGGGCATTATTAAAGCAACAACTGACGGTACGAATTTTCATGATTGAGAAAACTAAGAAGAGAGACAGGGAGTAGTTTCCTGTCTCTTTTTTCTGTAATTTGCTCTTCTGCAAAAAAGTTCACTGTGAGCATATCATGAGAAAAAATACCCTAAAAAGGGTACTATA
>NZ_JBSIOT010001216.1:0-599 GCF_053613335.1 Bacillus sp. LR--39
GGCACGTCCTGTTCCGGATCAATCTGGCCGAGTTTTTCAATGTCCGCCAGAGACCGGATTGGCTGATCAATCACAGGACCGATCCCGTTTTTGATTTCAACATCCACACCGATTGACGGCAGCGGCGTCATGATATCTTTATAAAGGATTGCAGCATCGACTCCGTATTGCTCAACCGGCAGTCTTGTGACATACGCACAAAGTTCGGGCTGATGTGTGATCTCAAACAATCCGTACTTTTGCTTCAGCTTGCGATATTCCGGCTGTGAGCGCCCTGCTTGTCTCATATACCACACAGGCGTGTGATCCGCTTTTTCTCCCCGCGCAGCTTTTAAAAACGTCTCGTTAAACGTTTCTCGTTTACTCATCTGATTTCCACCTTTCATACGGCAACCATACGTTCGTATTTCTTGACTTATTACACTATACCTTGTTTTAGGCAAATGGTATAGAAATGTAGCTCAAAGTTCAAAAAATCGCCGAATTCCATTAAGAGGAAAACAATTTTGGCTGAACGTAATCGGTTCCTTCCCCTTCTCTTTTTGTCTGTGTATTATAAGGCATAATTTTATAAGACGCGCCCGAAAATAAGTTGGCAT
>NZ_JBSIOT010001217.1:0-599 GCF_053613335.1 Bacillus sp. LR--39
GCAAAAATCATTAAAAATGTCACGATTGCTCCGTCACCGCTTTGGATGCAGACAAAGCTGATGAATGCAGGCATTCGTCCGCACAACAACGTCGTTGACATCACAAATTTTGTCCTGTTGGAATACGGACAGCCGCTTCATGCGTTTGATTATGACAGATTTGGCTCTAAGGAAGTCGTAGTAAGAAAAGCAGCTGAGAATGAAATGATCGTCACTCTTGATGATCAAGAACGTAAGCTGTCCGCCGATCACCTTGTCATTACAAACGGAACGAAAGCGCAGGCCGTTGCGGGTGTCATGGGAGGAGCAGAGTCAGAGGTTCAGGAAGATACGAAAACGATTTTGCTTGAGGCTGCGTATTTCAACGCGCAGACGGTTCGCAAGGCTTCCAAAGATCTTGGTTTGAGAAGTGAATCAAGCGTAAGATTTGAAATAGGAATTGATCCGGCGCGCGTACGTCTTGCAGCAGAACGGGCTGCGCAGCTGATCCATCTGTATGCCAGCGGTGAGGTGCTTGCAGGAACAGTTGAGGAAGATCACCTGACAATCGAAGCAAATAACATTCACGTATCTGCTGACAAAGTGAGCAGCGTTCTAGG
>NZ_JBSIOT010001218.1:0-599 GCF_053613335.1 Bacillus sp. LR--39
ACGAGGAAATGACGGGCGGCCGTTCAGGCGGGATGCCTGAGCCGTCAGCCGCAGAAACTTTCGTCATGATGCTTAAACGCCGGTGCTTTTCATGCGCATTCGTGACGACAAATGCTGGCACCTTTAGGCAAGCTGGTGCATTTTATTATTATTCTAACAAATAATAAAATGCTTGGGTATGGTAAACGTGAGGTTTATTTCTCCTGGCTCATCCAAAGCGTCACATTCGACAAAGAAAAATCTTTCAGGTAATGATTGACCTCGACATCAAGAATATCTCCTATCAGCTGCATTGACCGCTTGATGTCGGTCAGATTGATGCCGAGCCGCTTGTGGTTGTCCATCAAGTAGTTGAAATAAAGTTCCGCGCAATCCTCATTAATATCTTCCACACTTTCGACCGAAGTGTAGTTCACGAGGTATCTGCTGAACAGCATAAGCAATCCTACTGCCTTTGTAGCGGAAAACGTAACGTCTTGTGATCGAACTTTTAACTGCTCCACTAATTCATAGTATTTTTTCTCTCTCACAATACTTGCCCTTTTCAATCGTGTACCCCCATTTATTATTTATATATAAGAAAAGCGCAAGCGTCAGAC
>NZ_JBSIOT010001219.1:0-599 GCF_053613335.1 Bacillus sp. LR--39
CAAAAAATTCAGCGCTTTGGAAGCGCGATGTTTGTGCCTGTTTTATTATTCGCGTTCGCCGGCATTATCGTCGGCATCAGCACGCTCTTTAAAAATAAAACCCTCATGGGACCGCTGGCCGATCCTGACGGTTTTTGGTATCAGTGCTGGTATATCATTGAGCAGGGCGGCTGGACTGTTTTTAACCAAATGCCGCTCTTATTCGCCATTGGCATCCCGGTTGCTTTGGCGAAGAAAGCTCAGGCACGCGCTTGTTTGGAAACGCTTACTGTTTACCTGACATTCAACTATTTTGTCAGCGCGATATTGACGGTATGGGGAGGAGCATTTGGCGTCGACATGAACCAAGAGGTCGGCGGAACGAGCGGGTTAACGATGATTGCGGGCATAAAAACGCTCGATACCAACATTATCGGGGCCATCTTTATTTCTTCGATTGTCGTCTTTTTGCATAATCGCTATTTTGATAAAAAACTGCCCGATTTTCTCGGCATCTTTCAAGGCTCAACATATATCGTGATGATTTCCTTCTTTATTATGATCCCAATTGCCTTGGCTGTGTCTTATATTTGGCCGATGGTTCAATCGGGAATCGGCTC
>NZ_JBSIOT010001220.1:0-599 GCF_053613335.1 Bacillus sp. LR--39
GTGTTGGCATTAGGAATTTCTCTTATCGTCACGATTGTAAACTTGCTTTCTGTTAAAATCTTCGCCGAAAGTGAATATTGGCTGGCAATGATCAAGATTACCGTTATTATTATCTTTATTATTCTGGGATTGCTGCTCTTATTTGTATCATTCGGTGATCATACAGCATCCGGATTTTCCAACCTGACAGACCACGGCGGATTTTTCCCGCACGGCGGCACAGGGCTGATTACGGCGATGCTTGTCGTCATCTACTCTTACGGCGGTACAGAAATTATCGGTGTAACGCTTGCAGAGACAAAAAATCCGGAAAAGGTTGTCCCGAAAGCTGTCCGCAGCACACTGACACGGATTGTCGCGTTTTACCTGCTGCCGTTTTTCATCATCGTCAGCCTGATTCCATGGAACCAAGTCAATTCCGTTCCGGAAAGCCCTTTCGTGATGGTCTTTAAAATGGTAGGCATTCCGGGCGCGGATCATATCATGAACGCAGTCATCCTGCTGGCGATCATTTCTTCTATGAATTCAGGTTTATACGGGTCATCACGCATTTTATATACACAGGCAAGTGACGGAAGGCTTCCAAAGGTCTTCTCGAA
>NZ_JBSIOT010001221.1:0-598 GCF_053613335.1 Bacillus sp. LR--39
CATTTTAAAAATGTAGCTAAGAGCGAAGAGAGGAGCAAAAGAAATGACGAAATATATTTTTGTAACCGGGGGAGTTGTATCCTCACTTGGAAAGGGTATTGTAGCAGCTTCATTAGGGCGTTTGCTGAAAAACCGCGGACTGAACGTGACGATTCAAAAATTCGATCCATACATCAACGTTGACCCGGGAACAATGAGCCCGTACCAGCACGGTGAAGTATTCGTAACGGATGACGGCGCTGAAACAGACTTGGACCTTGGTCACTATGAGCGTTTTATCGACATTAACCTGAATAAATTCAGCAACGTGACAACAGGTAAAATCTATTCAACAGTTCTTAAAAAAGAACGCCGCGGAGATTACCTTGGAGGAACCGTACAGGTCATTCCGCACATCACAAACGAATTGAAAGACCGTGTTTACCGCGCAGGGAAAGAGACAAACGCAGATGTTGTCATTACAGAAATCGGCGGTACTGTCGGAGACATCGAATCACTGCCATTCCTTGAAGCGATCCGCCAAATGAAGAGCGACATCGGCCGTGAAAACGTAATGTACATCCAATGTACGCTCGTACCTTACATTAAAGCTGCTGCC
>NZ_JBSIOT010001222.1:0-598 GCF_053613335.1 Bacillus sp. LR--39
GCGGGCTCTAACGTCGCTTTTGTAACGGGTCATTATAAAAAAGAAGAAGATTTTGAGGAAAAGTGGAAAGCGCTGGCTACAGGAATTGATACACTTGTCATCTATATGGGTATCAAAAACGTGCAGCAGATTGAAAGAAAACTCCTTGAAAACGGCAGGGACGGTTCTACGCCGGCAGCCTTTATTCATTGGGGAACAACGGACAAGCAAAAATCTGTTTTTTGTACAGTTGACACCCTTTCAGAAACGGTGATAAAAGAAAACATTACAAATCCGAGTTTAATTGTCATTGGAAATGTTGTAAATTATCACTATAAGCTGGAATGGTTTGAATCTGAACTGAAAAAACAAGATTTAAGCGAGGCGTTGTAAAAATGAAACAAGCAATTTTATATGTCGGCCACGGCAGCCGGGTCAAAAAAGCGCAGCAAGAAGCCGCAGCCTTTTTGGAAGGATGCAAGGCCCACATCTCTGTGCCAGTACAAGAAATCAGCTTTTTAGAGCTTCAGGAGCCGACAATTGAGACAGGATTTGATGCATGTGTGAAGCAAGGCGCCACTCATATCGCAGTGGTGCCTCTGCTTCTTTTAACAGCTGC
>NZ_JBSIOT010001223.1:0-598 GCF_053613335.1 Bacillus sp. LR--39
TAAAAACCGGAATCCACCCCGTGATTGCGTTTGGACAGCGCTGTATAATGGCGCATGATGTCCAGCTCTAAAACCTCCGGCAGCGCTGCGTCTTCGTCACGAATATAGGTGTCTGACAAGAGGTCCCCCAATTCGATTTCCGGTACATCGAGCTCCGGCAGACTATAGCCGATTCGGCCTTCTCTTGAAAGTTCAAAAATAAGTGCCTGGTCCTGATTACTCATGGCGATCCCCCAATTCCTGAATGAGTGCGTCAATTTCTTCTTTTGTTCTCAGCTCCGTTACAGCAATCAGCATATGGCAGTCCAGCTCCGGATACGTCAGCCCAAGATCATATCCGCCAATCATGCCTTTTGCTAGCAAACGCTTGTTCACAGCTCTCACCGGCTCATCCAGTTTGATGACAAATTCATTAAACATCGGCCCGTCAAACATAACGGTAAGGCCTGCTTTTTTTGCTTCTTGCTTTGCATAGTTGGCTTTTAAGAGATTTTGGCCGGCTATATCTTTTACGCCGTTTTTTCCGAGAGCAGTCATGGCCACTGATGCTGCCAGCGCATTTAAAGCTTGGTTCGAGCATATATTTGATGTTGCTTTA
>NZ_JBSIOT010001224.1:0-598 GCF_053613335.1 Bacillus sp. LR--39
GGGCGGCCACAGGGGAGCCTTCTTGAAAACGAAGGGAGAGCCTGCTGTCGGCTCGATGTCCTTAATTCCCCAAGCGGCAGATCATGTGTCGGTTCCGGTTATCGCAGCGGGCGGCATTTTTGACAAAAGAGGTGTTGCTGCAGCTTTTGCCCTCGGCGCACAGGGCGTTCAAATCGGTACCGCTTTTTTGACGTGCGAAGAAAGCGGAACACACCCTGCCTACAAACAAAAATTGTTCGAAGCGGTTGAAACCGACACAAGCCTGACCCGTTTGTTCTCGGGGAAGCCGGCAAGAGGCATCGTCAATCAGTGGATGGAAGACAGACGCCAGGAAGAAGCTGAAGCGCTGCCTTATCCTCTGCAAAACACGCTGACGCAACCGATGAGAAAACAGGCGAAGCTTGACGGGAATACGGATAACATGTCATTGTGGGCCGGATAGAGCGTGCGGGCCACCGTCGAGCAAACGACGGTGAAGGAGCTGATGGATCAGCTTGTGCCGGCCGATGTGCTATCTGATCATTTGAATTAATGCCGGAATATCAACCCGCGTCACTTGGGAAAGCAGATAGGCGGACGTCTGTGCATGAGGCTTTCT
>NZ_JBSIOT010001225.1:0-598 GCF_053613335.1 Bacillus sp. LR--39
TCAAGGAGCTTGACGGCGAACTGCCTGTTTTGACGCTCCCGACAGACTATCCGCGTCCTTCTGTTCAAACGTTTGAAGGAAGCCGTATCAGCTTTTCTCTGAAACCGGAGCTTGTCCAGCAGCTCAGAAGACTGGCCAAGGAAACGGAAAGCACTTTATACATGGTGCTCGCTGCCTCATACAGTACGTTTTTATCGAAACTGAGTGGACAGAGCGAGGTCATTTTCGGCTCTCCGGCTGCCGGGAGGCCGCATGCAGATTTGAGCCGTATCATCGGCATGTTTGTCAATACGCTTGCGATAAGAACGCGTCCTGAAGGAGACAAGCCGTTTTCTGCATTCCTTGAGGAAGTAAAAGAAACGACGCTCGGCGCATTTGAGCATCAAGATTACCCGTTTGAAGAACTGATCGAGAAGCTGAACATCCAGCGCGACATGAGCCGAAACCCGTTATTTGATGTCGTCTTTTCAATGCAAAATGCCGATTTGAAAGACTTGTCAATGGAAGGAGTCACACTTAAACCGTATGATTTTGCCCATCAGACTGCGAAATTTGATCTGACGTTGACAGCGGCGGAAGAAGACGGACTTCTCGTTTT
>NZ_JBSIOT010001226.1:0-597 GCF_053613335.1 Bacillus sp. LR--39
CCGCTTATGTCGTGACTAACCATCATGTCATCGAAGGCGCTTCCCAAATTGAAATCAGCTTGAAAGACGGATCGCGTGTACCAGCTGATCTTGTCGGCAGCGACCAGCTGATGGACCTTGCCGTTTTACGGGTGAAAAGCGATAAAATTAAAGCAGTCGCCGATTTCGGAAATTCAGATAAAGTGAAGTCTGGGGAGCCGGTTATTGCGATCGGGAACCCGTTAGGCCTTGAGTTTGCTGGCTCTGTCACACAAGGCGTCATCTCGGGTACGGAGAGGGCGATCCCAGTAGATTCAAACGGTGATGGACAGCCTGACTGGAACGCAGAAGTCCTGCAAACAGATGCGGCCATTAACCCTGGGAACAGCGGCGGCGCTTTGTTAAATATGGATGGGAAGGTCATTGGCATCAATTCAATGAAAATTGCCGAGTCAGCGGTTGAAGGGATTGGCCTGTCCATTCCGTCTAAGCTCGTGATCCCTGTGATAGAGGATTTAGAGAGATACGGAAAGGTCAAACGCCCGTTCCTTGGCATTGAGATAAAATCCCTAAGCGACATCGCAAGCTATCATTGGTATGAAACATTAAAGCTTCCTA
>NZ_JBSIOT010001227.1:0-597 GCF_053613335.1 Bacillus sp. LR--39
GACTGGAAGGGTTAGAAGCCCATGCCAGATCAATTGAAGCGAGAGAACGGAGGATTTCTAAATGAGAAAAGCGGAACGCGTCAGGAAAACAAACGAAACAGATATTGAACTGGCATTTACAATAGACGGCGGGGGACAAGCGGATATCAAAACAGATGTGCCGTTTATGACACATATGTTGGATTTATTCACGAAACACGGCCAATTCGATCTTTCCATTAACGCAAAAGGCGATGTTGATATAGATGATCACCACACGACTGAAGATATCGGCATCTGCTTAGGGCAGGCGCTGCTCAAAGCGTTGGGCGATAAAAAAGGAATCAAACGCTACGGATCGGCGTTTGTGCCGATGGATGAGGCACTTGCTCAAGTTGTGATTGATTTAAGCAACCGGCCGCACTTAGAAATGCGCGCTGATTTCCCGGCTGCTAAAGTCGGAACTTTCGATACGGAGCTTGTACATGAATTTTTGTGGAAGCTGGCGCTCGAAGCTCGAATGAACCTGCACGTCATCGTTCATTATGGCACAAACACCCACCACATGATTGAAGCCGTTTTTAAAGCACTGGGACGTGCGCTTGATGAAGCGACAAC
>NZ_JBSIOT010001228.1:0-597 GCF_053613335.1 Bacillus sp. LR--39
AAAATGATCTACGACCACCGCGGCGGAGTTGTCGGAGCGACAGCGGCAATTGGGGTGATTGTCGGATCGGATATTCCAATGTTTTTAGGCGCAATGATTATGGGTCCGCTTGGCGGATACCTCATTAAACAGACTGATAAATTATTCAAGGATAAAGTCAAGCAAGGCTTTGAAATGCTGATCAACAACTTTACGGCAGGGATTGTCGGCGCGGCTTTAACGATTCTCGCGTTTTACGCTATCGGCCCGGTTGTCTTGACGCTAAATAAATTGCTGGCGGCTGGTGTGGAAGTCATTGTACACGCTAATTTACTGCCGGTAGCCAGTGTTTTTGTAGAGCCGGCGAAAGTGTTGTTCCTTAACAACGCCATAAACCATGGAATCTTAAGCCCGATCGGAATCGAGCAAGCATCCCAAACAGGAAAATCAATTCTGTTTTTAGTAGAAGCAAACCCTGGACCGGGGCTCGGCATTTTGCTGGCGTACATGTTCTTTGGCAAAGGATCTTCAAAATCAACGGCTCCCGGTGCGGCGATCATCCATTTCTTCGGCGGGATTCACGAGATTTACTTCCCGTACATTCTGATGAAACCGGCC
>NZ_JBSIOT010001229.1:0-596 GCF_053613335.1 Bacillus sp. LR--39
AGAAAACAGTTTTCAAGGCTGTTTTCTTTTTATATCCACAAAATCCTTCCTCTTCCAATCCAGACAGGCGCAGAATTGACAAGCAGGCATGCAGTTAAGGCTTTCTTCATGATAAAAGTCTAAAAATTAAAAATCATTTTTGGAATGAGTTGTGTTACAATAAAATCTACAATTTATAATCAAACTTTGACTTTTGGAGGTGGTATGATGGGGCCCTCTGCTTAGGCAACAATACACCGCGTACCTCAATGTTAAGGAAAAATGATTATATCAGGAGGTGACTCCTTATCCTTTGTTGAGAGGATAGGGTTAAATGGACGATATTGACAGTCTGATTTTAATTGGCGTGCTCATTGCTTTAACCGCGTTTTTCGTTGCAAGCGAGTTTGCGATTGTTAGAGTAAGGAGATCCAGAATAGATCAGCTTATCACAGAAGGAAACAAACGGGCGATACTCGCAAGGCGTGTCATTACAGATTTGGATGAATATTTATCCGCATCCCAGCTGGGCATTACATTGACATCAATCGGGCTTGGCGTACTGGGTGAGCCTGCCTTTGAACGGCTGCTGCATCCACTGTTTGAACCGCTCGGCT
>NZ_JBSIOT010001230.1:0-596 GCF_053613335.1 Bacillus sp. LR--39
AGCTGGAAAACAAGAAGAAATTGAACAGCTCATTAGATCATTTGAAAAGCATTATGATGTCTCTTATACATCAAAGGAGTACGGAAGGACGAATCCAAAATACAAATATTCAAAGGATTCCCGCGTATATCTTGAATTAAAATTAAAATCTGCCAAGATCGAAAAATAAAAAGGATTTTTTGTGTCATTGGCGAATTATGATCTATTGAAGCAACCGTTATGGAGGGATACATAAATGGAATACAGAATTGAACGAGACACCATGGGAGAAGTAAAAGTTCCTGCTGATAAATTTTGGGGCGCCCAAACACAGCGAAGCAAGGAGAACTTTAAGATCGGTTCTAAAAAAATGCCGATGCGTGTTGTGAAGGCGTTTGCAATATTAAAACGAAGCACAGCTCTAGCTAATAAACGCCTCGGCAATCTGGATGCTGAAAAAGCAGAAGCGATTGCAGCGGTTTGTGATGATGTGCTCAAAGGCAAGTACGATGACAACTTCCCGCTTGTCGTATGGCAGACTGGAAGCGGCACACAAAGCAATATGAACATGAACGAAGTGGTAGCCAACCGTGCGACTGCTTTATTAAAAGAGAAGA
>NZ_JBSIOT010001231.1:0-596 GCF_053613335.1 Bacillus sp. LR--39
GGAAAAAACGATTGAAAGCCTTGTCCGTTCTGTCACCCAGTATACGGCGACAATTGGTTTTATCTTTTACGTTATTTCTTTATTTGTGCATGATTTCGGCAAGATATTGGCCGGGGCGGGCGTAGCAGGTATCGTGATCGGTTTTGGCGCCCAATCGCTGATCAAAGATGTGCTGGCTGGTGTGTTCTTAATATATGAACGCCAGCTGCACAAAGGCGATTATGTCACCGTCAACAACTTGTTCAACGGGACAGTGGAGGAAATCGGCCTCCGCTCGCTGCAAATCCGGGAATGGAGCGGGAAGCTGCTCACCATCAGCAACGGCGAGGTCAGACAAATAGAGAACTATAATATTGATTTTATGCGGATTACCGAATCCTTTCTTATCAGCTTTAAAGAAGATCCGGACCGCGTGTACAGCGTGTTGGAAGAGGCATGTGACATGCTGAATGAAGAGCTTCGTGGTTCATTGAAGCGGGATGAATTCGGCAATCCGACAGAACCATTTCAAATCCACGGCATCACCGCATTGAATAAAATCAATCACGGCGTCGAATTTACGGTTAAAGGCATGGTGAAAGATGATGATTATTTCA
>NZ_JBSIOT010001232.1:0-596 GCF_053613335.1 Bacillus sp. LR--39
CGATCCAATGTTTCATGAACCTGTAGAGACCTCTGACGGCATCGCGCCTTTACGTGATTTGGCAGAGGATTCAGTTTTACACGAAGGATGTATCAATGAAGCGGTACGAGTCGCCAGAAAAAGCGTTGTGCTAAAAGACCACTGGAAAAGTCCGCGGTTTGAACAGTTTGGTTTTAACGTCATGAAAAGAAAAACAGCACTGTTCCATTATGGCGTCATTCAAACAAGCCCGTGATTCATATCACGGGCTTTCTGTTAATCGGTGACCTCCATGACGACAAAGTATAATAATGTTAAGAGTGAAACTGTGGCAAACAGAGCGTCAATCATGCGGAAAGCCTCCTTTCATGGAATATTGTAAGCGTTTTTACACAAAGTGCATAGCAACGAATCTCCTAATTTGCATATCAGTTTCATATAGTACATGACTTGCATGTTTTGGATGTGCTAAAATAAGAGAAACATGACAATAAAATAGAGAGGAATAAGCAGTCATGAAATTGTGGATGAGAAAGACCCTTGTGGTTTTATTTACCATTGTAACGTTCGGGCTCGTATCTCCTCCGGCTGCCCTTATGGCGGACAAGCCTTCCGGA
>NZ_JBSIOT010001233.1:0-596 GCF_053613335.1 Bacillus sp. LR--39
GGAGTGCATTCAATTGGTACTTGAAGCAAATATCAAAGCACAATTAAACCAATACATGCAGATGATTGAAAATGACATCGTCCTTAAAGTCAGTGCAGGCGATGACAGTGTCTCTAAGGATATGCTGGCTCTTGTAGAAGAGCTGGCTTCCATGTCATCAAAAATCACTGTTGAAAAGGCGCAGCTCGACAGAACGCCAAGCTTCAGCGTCAATCGTGCCGAAGAAGATACAGGCGTGACATTCGCCGGGGTTCCGCTCGGTCACGAATTCACATCTTTGGTGCTGGCACTCTTGCAAGTAAGCGGCAGACCGCCGAAAGTCGATCAAAAAATCATCGATCAAATCAAGAACATCAGCGGCGAGTACCGCTTCGAATCTTATATCAGCCTCACATGCCACAACTGCCCGGATGTTGTGCAGGCATTGAACATGATGAGCGTGCTCAACCCGAACATCTCTCACACAATGATCGACGGTGCGGCATACAAGTCAGAAGTCGAAAGCAAAAACATTATGGCTGTGCCGACCGTATACTTGAACGGCGAATCCTTTGGAAGCGGCCGAATGACGCTTGAAGAAATTCTTGCGAAGATGG
>NZ_JBSIOT010001234.1:0-596 GCF_053613335.1 Bacillus sp. LR--39
TTCCTGATGGGGCTTGAAGAAGGAGTGTTCCCGCACAGCCGCTCCCTGATGGAGGAAGCGGAGATGGAAGAAGAGCGGAGACTCGCGTACGTCGGCATCACGAGGGCTGAGGAAGAACTTTATTTAACGAACGCGCGGATGCGGACGTTGTTCGGAAGAACGAATATGAACCCGGAATCAAGGTTCATTGCGGAAATACCGGAGGAATTATTGGACAATCTAAACGAGAAGAAAAAAGATCTGAAAACGCCGTTTGGAAGAAAGCCCGAGCGGAGAGGCCCCGTTACCCGTCCGGCTGCATCGTACAGCAAAACCGGCGGCGACGGCGTCAATTGGGCAGTCGGCGACAAAGCCTCCCATAAAAAATGGGGCGTCGGAACCGTTGTCAGCGTCAAGGGATCCGGCGAATCGACAGAGCTTGACATCGCCTTTCCGAGCCCGACCGGAGTGAAGCGTCTTCTCGCGGCCTTTGCGCCAATTGAAAAGCAATAATGGCAAAAGACCTGAAATGAAAGGACGAAACCAATGGAAAAAGAAGCAGCTAAACGCCGTGTGGAACAACTGCATGCATTGATTAACAAATACAACTACGAATA
>NZ_JBSIOT010001235.1:0-595 GCF_053613335.1 Bacillus sp. LR--39
CTTTGTCTCAGTTCGACTTTAATCCGGCTGAGATTTTCATCATAGAGCCCGCTTGAAAGCCACTTTGCAGCCGCCCATTGCGACAATGAACTTGATCCGTAGTCAGTCTGCATTTTAATATCGGCCAGCCTCTCGATGACGGGCTCCGGACCTGCGACCCAGCCGATGCGGAGGCCGGGACTGACGGTTTTCGATAATGTGCCGACATAAAGAATGCTGCCTTCTCTGTCCATGGCCTTCAGCGGCGACGACGGCGGGCCGTCAAGCTGCAAATCGCCATATGCGTCATCTTCAATAACCGGGAGCGACAGCTGCTTGCTGATTTGAATCAGCTCGCGCTTCCGGTCTTCGGACATCAGTTTGCCCGTCGGATTGTGAAATGACGGAATCGTGTACAACAAATCGGCGCCATGCCGTTTTTTTACCGCCGGAATGACGGACGGGTCTAATCCTCCGGCATCCATGGGAAGCCCGCAAAATTGAAAACGCATGGAGAAAGGCGGCACCGGGCGGGGAACGCTTCCTTACGCCCTCCTTCCTGTTGTTCCTTTGTGACCGCAGGATCATCTCAACAGCCCGCTCAGGGTGGCCCCCG
>NZ_JBSIOT010001236.1:0-595 GCF_053613335.1 Bacillus sp. LR--39
GCGGGCTTAAATGAAGCGGGGGCCGATGGGTGCTTAGCCGAACGGGCGGATTGACTCGATGCAATGCCTTCTTTTGCTTCAGTTAAAGAAAGATCCGTCTGTCTGTTCATATCGAATATTTTCCAGCCGCCGTATGCAAAAGTGGCAAGCCCCGCTATCATCAGCAGAAACGATAACATCTTGACTTTCATAGTCTCGCAATACCCCTTTTCCGCATATAAAGAATCGCTCCGAACATAAACGTCAGGAAGCCGTATAAAAGGAATCCGCCGTAAGCTGCCGCCGTATCGGGTAGCTTGCGCTCTTCACGCTCGTCTGGCAGAAACGCATCATTTGACAGACCGTCCATCTTCTCCGCAGGCGCATCTGATCCTTCACCGGTCGTCATGCCCGCAACAGGAATAGCGCCGCTCCTTGAAGCATTGCCGGTACCGTCATGAACCGGACTTTCTCCGGTGTCATTGCCGGGTTTCCCCCCATCGCCCTTATCACCAGACGGTTTTTCTTCGTCATTCGGATCAGCGCCTCCGCTTCCGGGTTTTTCTTTGTCATCTGGATCAGCCCCGCGTCCGGGCTGTTCTCCCGGACGCGAATC
>NZ_JBSIOT010001237.1:0-594 GCF_053613335.1 Bacillus sp. LR--39
CAGATTCCGTTTGAAACCATCGCAGAATGGACAGCGGCGGCCCCTGCAAAACGATTCGGCCTTCAGAAAAAAGGGCGGCTTGAGGCGGGGTGTGATGCAGATTTCGTGCTCGTCAGCATGGAGCCGTACACTGTTACAAGAGAATCGATGTTTGCAAAGCATAAAAAAAGCATTTACGAAGGACATACATTTTCCTGCAGCATTTCGGCCACTTACAGCAAAGGCCGGTGCGTGTACAATGATGGGGAAAAAGTCACTGAAATTGACGGAGCTCTGGTCGTTCCTTCGTAAGCCCGGCGGATATTACCGCCGGGTTTTTTGATTTCCTCCGTTCTAGTTTTTAAAATCTCATCAACGTGGTATCTTTTTTTAAAGGAGGCGGAGGCAATGGAGCATGTCAAATACATACTTAAGCAATCCTGGTCGCGCCATTCGAGCTCTAAATGGACGGAAGAATGCCCGTCATGCGGCCAATGCGGCGTGACGGCATTGGTGATTCAAGACCATTTCGGCGGCACGATTTTCAAAACAAGAGTCGATGAGAGCTGGCATTTTTACAACAGCATCAATGGTGTGGTGTACGATTTTACGAGT
>NZ_JBSIOT010001238.1:0-594 GCF_053613335.1 Bacillus sp. LR--39
GGTTTACTTTCGTTTTATGCTTACGGATTTGACGTTCCAGTTTGTTTGTTGCGAGATCAATTGCATTGTACATATCCTCGTTATGCACCTCGGACCGAAGCGCCAGATCTGTCATCGGAATCGTAACCTCAACCTTAGACTCCTTGTCATTGTAAAACTTCAAGTTGACGTTCACATCAGCATCCACGCTATGGTCAAAATAGCGCTCCAGCTTGCCGATCTTCCTCTCGACATGATCCTTTAACGCGGGTGTCACTTCAATATTTTCTCCTCTGATGTTATAGTTCATCAAAGAACGCCTCCCTTTTATTAAGGATATGTATCTATTTCTCTTTTACCCTTTACAATTCCTGCTGAAACATAAATCTTTTGTGAAAATTCAGTGAACTTTGTCGAATTTTGTTTGTATTTGCTCTGTTATTGGCGGTTCGGGGGTATATGTATATGCTGATTGAACGAAACAAATACCTCACACATGCCTAATTGATTAAAAAGGGTTCCATACATTGATGAATAGACAGCATCCATTTTCTATAATGAATCAGAAAATGTTCCTTTAAATACTCACAGAACTCATGAGAGGGAAAAGAGAAA
>NZ_JBSIOT010001239.1:0-594 GCF_053613335.1 Bacillus sp. LR--39
GACGCTTCCAAAAGGGGCCGGTCCTCACGTCGATGAAGCGGCCGCCAAGCTGATCCTCAAAAAAGGGGCATCCGCACTCAGAACCTTTACAAAACTCCATTTCGCCAATACGCAAAAAGCGCAGCGCCTTGCTGATAAAAAACGTTCCTAGAAAAAAAGCTTGCAGATTTCTCTGCAAGCTTTTTTCATCTTTTCAGCGTGATTGAAAACCCTTGAAGTCTAGAAAAGCCGAGCATTGGAGCACAGCGAATGTTCTAATTCGTGAGCACCAACGCGCAGACTTGACAACGAATGCGAGGGTTTGCCGACACGCTGAGCTTGCATTTCTCTGCAAGCTTTTTTTATTTTATCAGCCTCTTAAAACAGCTTGATATGTGTTTTCTAACGCCTTCAGCACTTTGCTGTGCGCTTTTGTCACTTCTTCTTCAGTCAGTGTTTGTTCAGGGTTGACATACTGGAGTGAGAAAGCGACTGACTTCTTGCCTTCCTCCATATGTTCGCCTTCGTATACGTCAAAGACGGTTACCTCTTTCAGAAGCTTGCCGCCAGCCTCTTTAATGACGCTCTCGAGCTGTCCGCTTGTGACGGTTTTAT
>NZ_JBSIOT010001240.1:0-594 GCF_053613335.1 Bacillus sp. LR--39
ATATTGATCATTTCACCGAGCTGTATCCGCTCGATCGCAAACGTCAAGTGGACGACCAGAGCGATGTATGCACTGTCGGAAAGAGAAAGTCCATACTTTTCTTTCATCTGAAACAGCACTTTTTCCGCTTTCAGCAATTTCCCCCGGCTGACGACACCGAATATTTTCTCCGGCGCTTCGTTCTTGCCTTTAATATTCATTTCGATCGTTTCCAGAAACTGCTGAACATCGAGCTTGTCGGCCATCAAGTTTCCGACGATTTTCCGCTTGGCGTCCTCCGGCCCCCTCAGCTCTATACCGTAGCCTCTTTTTCTGATCAGCGAAAGGCCGAATGGAGCGATCCACTTCTCCAGCTCGTCAAGATCGTTGCTGATCGTTGCCGCCGTCACCTGCAAGTCATGGGCAATTGTATAAAGCTTGATCGGCTCTCCCGTTTCAAGCATCGCGCATAAAATCAAAAGCTTTCGTTCATCGGCACTGTATTCGACATGACTGTCCCGGGACAGATCTTCAAGAAGCCGCTGTTTGTCTCTGTAGGCTCCGACCAGTTTCAAGCCTTTTCCCGGCTGCTTATCAAGCTGAAGCCTGTACTTG
>NZ_JBSIOT010001241.1:0-594 GCF_053613335.1 Bacillus sp. LR--39
GAATCGCATCGATGTTGTCAACGCCCTCTTGGTTTTCGATTTTAGGGATGATTTGAATATCCTGAGCGTTGTGCTCTTCAAGAAGCTCACGGATTTCGAGCACATCCGTAGAACGTCGAATGAAAGATGGTGCGATGAAGTCTACTCCTTGCTCAATACCGAAAACGATGTCTCGCGCATCCTTTTCAGTAATACCCGGAAGATTGACACTTACGCCCGGTACGTTAACACCTTTTTTATTTTTGAGTGTTCCGTTGTTTAATACTTTTGTTTTGATTTCGCGTTTAGCGGCATCTACATCAAGTACCTCAAGACCGATAAGGCCGTCATCTAACAGAATCGTTGAACCTTGTTCAACGTCATGGACTAAACCTTCATATGTCACTGAAATTTTATCTGTTGTTCCTACAACCTCGTCCATTGAAATAATGAGCTCTTTGCCTGTTTCAAGCTCAATACCGCCGTTTTCCATTGTATGTGTGCGGATTTCAGGACCTTTTGTATCAAGCAGAATTCCAACGTTCTTGCCAAGTTTTTTGCTTGCTTCGCGGATATTTTTAATTCTTGCACCGTGCTCCTCAAAATCTCCGTGAG
>NZ_JBSIOT010001242.1:0-593 GCF_053613335.1 Bacillus sp. LR--39
ACTGGTGTGAGGTCTCTCAGCCGTTCGCAAATATCATAAACATCCCGTTTGACATCCGGATCAGAGCTTCCCCTTCCGATCAACACGACTCTTGCATGTTCATATGGCGTCCCCGTTTCTTCGATCCTTGTAAAAACCGCTTTGACGACTTCCTGATCGACGCCGATCGGCTTTCCGTAAGCGACGCTGACGGAAGGGTACTGTGAGGAAGCACGGGCAAGCTCTTCAGGGATGTCCCTTTTGGCATGTGCGGCTGTCAAGAGGAGAAGCGGCACGGCCGCGATATGCGTCGCCCCCTTTTCCACACACGCTTTAAAGCCGGTTTCGATATCCGGTGCCGCCAATTCCAAAAAAGATATTTCCTGAATGGGGGCGGACATGTTTTCTTTGCAGCTCTCCAAAAAAGCGGCTGCTTCTGTTTGGGCTCTTTTCAGACGGCTTCCATGGCCGATATATAAAATCGCTTGTTTCATATTAAAGCGCCTCGCTTAATGCCGGATCTTTCAGCTCAGGTTCAAACCAGCTTAACTGCGAGCTGAATTGAACGACATCCCCGATGACAATCAGGCTCGGGTTTTCAATCTTTTCGCTTT
>NZ_JBSIOT010001243.1:0-593 GCF_053613335.1 Bacillus sp. LR--39
AAGCTCAATATTCCTATGAAAACAAAAGTCGCACTGCTAGTTAAACTCCACATCAAAAAGTGAAAAAATCTCTGCATGAGATAATCGACTCCTGTGTCTATACTCAGTTTTAATATTATTATCTACTACGTTCAATCCTTAAACAAGTTTCATCTTCTTTTTATTATTAAGAGTACAAAAAAAGACCTTTTCAGGTCTATGAATATAATGGCGGTGTATGAATGCTCTTTAATTTTTTTACGTAAAAGGCATAGTCAGGATCAGAAGTTGATGTAGAAATTACTTTTCTCTCACAATCTAAGCATATGAATTTCGTATAAAGATGAATGCCTCTATTCTTCTCTTGATCACAAATCACACATGTATGATTAAGTTTAACTGTTTCGTCCATCTTCTCCACCTCCGTACAGTTAGCCTCCCCTTAAAACGGATATTGTATACACTATTTAGACCTTTTTGAAACTTTAAATCAGTATATGGGCTATATAAGCCCTCGGTGTTTGTATTTGTTTGATTTTCTCGATCTTAAGTAAACAAAAAACCCAGCTCAATGAGCTGGGTTTAAACTTGCTTGGCGGCGTCCTACTCTCACA
>NZ_JBSIOT010001244.1:0-592 GCF_053613335.1 Bacillus sp. LR--39
TCGGCTGGATCTCATCGGTTCAGGGAATGGCTGTCAGCCTCTATATCGGGGTCATTGCAACCGGAGCCGCGTACCTGTTATTTACGACAGGATTGGCAAAAGTGCCCGCCTCAACGGCGGTGACGCTGTCGCTTGCTGAACCGCTTACAGCGTCGCTGTTGGGAACCGTGCTTGTCAGGGAATCGCTGCCTCTTGTTTCCTGGGCCGGGATCGCCCTGCTTCTTTTAGGCATTTTTTATATTTCCTATCAGCCCAAAAAAGATAAAATAAACGCTGAACAGATGAAAGCGTAAAAAAAACCCGCCCGGGGATATACGGGCGGGTTTTCATGTTGTCTTGTTATTCATCCAAACCGATGGACAAATATTTTGTTTCCAAATACGGCTCGATGCCTTCCAGTCCGCCTTCGCGTCCGATACCGCTTTCCTTCATGCCGCCGAAAGGCGCCTGAACGGTTGACGGTCCGCCGTCATTCCAGCCGAGAATGCCGTAATCAAGGTTTTCGGATAAATAGATGCCGCGGCGGTAGTTTTCCGTAAAGAAGTATGCCGCTAAACCGTAAGGCGTATCATTGGCGAGCTTGACCGCTTCG
>NZ_JBSIOT010001245.1:0-592 GCF_053613335.1 Bacillus sp. LR--39
TGCTGATCCCGCGGCCGGAAACTGAAGAAGTTGTATTTCATTTGCTGGAAAAATATCGGAGTGTCTTTTCTGAAGACGGCAAGCTCGAAGTTGTTGACGTTGGTACAGGGAGCGGCGCAATAGCCGTCACGCTTGCGCTTGAAAACCAAAGCTTTTCTGTGTCGGCGGTCGATATTTCAAAAGAGGCGCTGCAAGTCGCCTCTGCCAATGCAGAAAAACTGGGGGCAAATGTGCGCTTTTATCAGGGCGATCTGCTTGAGCCTTTTATTAAGGCGGGAAAAAAAGCGGATATCATTGTCTCAAACCCGCCATATATATCAGAGGAAGAAATGGCTGATCTATCGGAAATTGTCCGTTTTCATGAGCCGCTGCACGCGCTCACCGATGGCGGAGACGGGCTGAAATTTTATAAGCGGTTTATGGAAGACATTCCGCTTGTCATGAAGGATAAAGTATTTGTCGTTTTTGAAATCGGCTGGAAACAGGGAGCGGCGGTCAAAGACCTTATCCTCAAGGCGTTTAAGGGAGCGGAAGTGGAAGTGCTGAAAGATATTCATGGAAAAGACAGAACCATATGCGCTCTGATTCATAA
>NZ_JBSIOT010001246.1:0-591 GCF_053613335.1 Bacillus sp. LR--39
TCCCCCGTTCGGAAACGTTCACGCCATTTTAAAGCTTGAGGTTCGAGCATCCTGTAAAGCCTGACGCGCATATCGGATAAAATTTTCAAAATGATATGGTGCCCTGTCAACCGCTCAACATAGCGCGACACCGAGCGCAGAATCCCGAAGGTGCGAACCGCTACGATCGGAACATAGATCATCAAAACATTTTCCGGACGCGTAGCCGCTTTGGATATTAAATAACCGGAGGTAAACATGAGAGCAGCCGCCGAGCATGCCGTCAACCCGCCAAGCAGCACGACAATGATCAAAAGCCTTGTATTTTTCTTGATGTAGGGCAGAATCCACCCGTCTTCATTGTTCATGATGCACCTCCAAACGACTGCGCCTGCACGAGCTCGTAATAAACGCCCCGCTTTTCAATCAGTTCTTGATGTGTACCGGTTTCAGCCACCTGCCCATCTTTCAGCACGATAATTTCATCCATATCAAGCATCCAGTGAAGGCGATGGGTTGCCAAAAAAACCAGCTTGTCTTCAAACAGTTTTAACATCGTTTTTTTCAACTCGTATTCTGTTTCGATATCCAAATGAGCAGTGGGCTCATCTA
>NZ_JBSIOT010001247.1:0-591 GCF_053613335.1 Bacillus sp. LR--39
GAAGCCCTTTTCCATGGCGATTTCTTTCAGTTCGGCAAACTCGTCAGGATGGTAATATTTCTGTACTTTAATGTGTTTTTTGGACGGCTGCAGATACTGGCCGATTGCCATGATGTCGACGTTGTTCGCAAGAAGGTCGTCCATTGTTTCGATGATTTCTTCTTTTGTTTCGCCAAGACCGATCATGATGCTGGATTTCGTCGGGATGTCCGGCTGCATCTCTTTGGCGCGGCGCAAAAATTCCAATGATCTTTCATATGTAGCTCTCGCACGGACTCTCGGCGTCAGGCGGCGGACCGTTTCAATATTATGGTTTAAAATGTCCGGACGCGTATCCATCAGCGTTTTCAAATTATTATAGTCTCCGCCCATATCGGACGGCAGAACTTCGATTGTTGTAAATGGGCTTTTTCTCCGGACGGCGCGTACGGTTTCGGCGAATACCCCCGCTCCTCCGTCTTTTAAATCGTCACGGGCAACGGCTGTAATGACCGCGTGTTTCAGGTTCATGATGCTCACAGAATCTGCGACTCTTTCCGGCTCATTCAAGTCAAGCTCTGTCGGCAGCCCCGTCTTCACCGCACAGAAGCG
>NZ_JBSIOT010001248.1:0-590 GCF_053613335.1 Bacillus sp. LR--39
TCAAGCCTGTCTCATTAACCGCCAAAAGTGTCGCGTGATATGGCCTTGAACGCTGATAGGCATTGGACTGCCCCATATTTTCATTCAGCTGATCGTGGTACAGGATATTTTTTTCGGCCGCATCTTTCAGCATTTTCACAAGGAGATAACCCGTCGCTTCGGTATCATAAATCGCCCTGTGATGCTGGGTGAGCTCGATGTCAAACTTTTTACAAAGCGTATTCAGCCTGTGGTTTTTGAATTCCGGATAAAGAAAACGGCCCAGCTCAAGCGTGTCAATGACCGGGTTCTGCACTTTCTCCGAATTCAGCAGGCGCTTATAGGCGACATTGATGAAGCCGATGTCAAAGCTTGCATTGTGAGCGACAAGCGTGTGATCACCGACCCATTCTTTAAAATCGCGGATGACCTCTTCGACTTCGGGCGCATCTTTCAGCATATCATCGGTAATCCCCGTCAGCTCGATGATCGTAGCCGATAAAGGTCGATGCGGGTTGGCAAACCTTTCAAAGCGTTCGATGATTTCCCCGCCTTTTACTTTAACGGCGGCCAGCTCGATGATTGTATCATAGACGGCAGACAGCCCCGTC
>NZ_JBSIOT010001249.1:0-590 GCF_053613335.1 Bacillus sp. LR--39
CGATTTCTTCAGAGCGCTTGTTGAGCTGTTCCGATTCGATAATATCGAGCACTGCCAAAGCGGCTACGCATCCAAGCGGACTTCCGGCGTAGGTGCCCCCGAGTTCACCCGGATCCGCCGCATCGAGCATTTCCGCCCGGCCGATGACGCCGCTGAGCGGAACGCCGGCAGCCAGCGATTTTGACACTGTCACAAGATCAGGAACGACATCAAAATGCTCAATCGCAAAATATTTGCCCGTTCTGGCAAAGCCTGTTTGAATCTCATCAGCGACAAAAACGATGCCGTGTTTTTGGCAGAAGGCTGCGACATGCTGCACAAACCGTTTTGAAGGAATGATAAAACCGCCTTCTCCCTGTACCGGCTCCATGACGACGCAAGCAACCGTCTCCGGAGCAACAGACGAGACGAAGAAATCGTCAAACGCCTGAATAACCATGTCATCATAGCTTTCATCAGTCATCCCTTCAGGCTTTCTATAGTAGTAAGGAAACGGCGCCTGATATACCTCGGGTGCAAAAGGACCGAATCCGAATTTGTACGGTTTCACCTTGCTCGTCATGCTCATCGTCATGTTTGTGCGTCCGTGG
>NZ_JBSIOT010001250.1:0-589 GCF_053613335.1 Bacillus sp. LR--39
TTTCACAGACGGTCTCGGCGGAAATGCCACCGTTGCAGTCAGCTACGCCATGCTTGGCGCGTTTGCCGCCGCTTTGACGAAAACGGGTCTTCCGGACGCAATGGTGGAAGCCTCTGTTAAATTAATCGGAAATAAAGAAGATTCTCGAAAAAAAGCACTGTCTAAGGTGCTGATTGTGCTGATTATTTTAATTGTATCTTGTTTTTCGCAAAACGTCGTTCCGGTTCACATCGCGTTTATTCCGGTGCTGATTCCGCCGCTTTTGAAAATCTTTAATGAACTTGAAATGGACCGCCGTCTGATCGCGTGTTTAATTACATTTGGCTTAACGGCTCCTTATATTTTGCTTCCGGTCGGTTTCGGCCAAATCTTCCAAGGCATGCTGAAGGACAATATGGCGGATGCCGGGTTAAACGTTCCGCTTGCTGATATTCCGTACGCACTGATTATTCCAGTTGCAGGTATGGTTGTCGGCCTTATTTTATCAGTGATCGTATACCGTAAACCGAAACAATATGAAACAAAAGACATTTCATGTGCAGAAGCATCGCCATATACGAGAAAAAGCATTGGTATCGCGGTTCTAGCC
>NZ_JBSIOT010001251.1:0-589 GCF_053613335.1 Bacillus sp. LR--39
TACCACTTTGCATGGCACGGATATCACGGTGTTAGGTTATGATCCGTCTCTAAAAGATCTGATCCGTTTTGCTATTGAGTCATCAGACAGAGTGACGGCAGTCTCCTCAGCGCTTGCGGCTGAAACGTACGATTTAATTAAACCGGAGAAAAAAATTGAAACGATTTATAACTTTATAGACGAGCGCGTGTATCTGAAGAAAAACACAGCGGTGATTAAAGAGAAACATAGAATTTTACCAGATGAAAAAGTCGTCATCCATGTGTCCAACTTTAGAAAGGTTAAACGCGTGCAGGATGTCATCCGTGTGTTCCGCAATATCGCTGGCAAAACGAAAGCGAAGCTGCTTTTAGTCGGAGACGGTCCGGAGAAATCGACAGCCTGCGAGCTTATCAGAAAATATGGCTTGGAAGACCAAGTCTTAATGCTTGGAAATCAAGACCGTGTTGAAGAACTTTATTCTATTAGCGATTTGAAGCTGCTGCTATCTGAAAAAGAAAGCTTCGGTCTTGTCCTGCTTGAAGCGATGGCTTGCGGAGTGCCTTGTATCGGAACAAACATTGGCGGTATCCCTGAGGTTATTAAAAAC
>NZ_JBSIOT010001252.1:0-589 GCF_053613335.1 Bacillus sp. LR--39
ATGAATGCGAGAACGGCCCGTGCCCGAGGTCATGAAGCAGTGCCGCGGCCAAACAGAGTTCACGCTCACTGTCATCCCATTCAGGGCGGCCTTTAAAGACGTCATCAACCATTCTTCTGACAATTTCATAGACACCGAGAGAATGGTTGAACCGGCTGTGCTCAGCCCCATGGAACGTCAAATAGGTCGTGCCGAGCTGCTTAATTCTGCGGAGACGCTGAAATTCACGGGTTCCGATTAAATCCCATATCAGCTTGTCCCGAACATGAACATAGCGGTGCACCGGATCTTTAAACACTTTTTCTTCTGATAATTTTCCATTTGGATACGCCATCGTCATTCCCTCTTTTTTTTAGCCGTGATTCTATTATATCGACTCTATTCTTTGAAAACATCCTTGAATTTGCCCGGCGATTTGTTCCATCTTCATGAAAAACACATCTTGTGAAGCAAAAAAGCCTGACCTGAGGGCCGAGGCTAAGAAAAAATATGTTTTTACTTTTTTATTTTCTTTTTTACTTTGTCAATCAGCTCATCCTCTGTCGGAGCTGACAGCGGGCGATTGTTCACAAAAGCAAATGATTTTTTC
>NZ_JBSIOT010001253.1:0-589 GCF_053613335.1 Bacillus sp. LR--39
GATTTCGGGATATCACACCCTATTTATGATTCTCTTTGCTGTATCCATCATCGGCGTTTTTGTTTCATTGGGCATCAAATCTGATGAAACGGCACGGATAGAAAAAAACTCAGCGTAACACAAAACAGCCCGGCATCGCATCATCCTGCGGTGCCGGGCTGCCTTTTATGATCCCGAAGCGACTGCTTCGTCTTCACGGTCATCCTTTACGAAGAGGATGCCCAATTCATGATGTTCTCCTTCATAAGAAGCTCGCTGGTCAAAACGAATTTCTCCATTCAAACCGATAATTTCAAGCTTCACATATGCACGGTTATGCTGAAGCGCTTCATAGAAATCAGAAACGTTCTTAACCGGTATGCCATTGACTTTCGTTATGATTTCCCCGATTTTCAATTCCAGATCCTCAGCCGGCGTATTGGGGATAATCCCAAGCACCATTAAGCCCTGATCCCTTTTCGAGAAATAAAACGGAGCCGCGTTATCATTCACTCTTTGCTTTATGGACAGAAAAATACGCCCTAACAAAGCGGTACAGACCGCTGCACCCGCAAGCGGCGTCCACAGTAAGCTCGCTGCACCGAGAACT
>NZ_JBSIOT010001254.1:0-589 GCF_053613335.1 Bacillus sp. LR--39
CGAATAGATCGCCAGAAACGGCTTCATATTCTGTGTCGCAAGTCCCGCCGCCATCGTTGCCGCATGCTGTTCCGCAATGCCGACATCAAACATGCGCTCCGGAAATTCGCTCGCAAACCCTTCAAGTTTTGAACCGACAGGCATGGCCGGAGTAATGGCCACAATCCGTTCATCCTCGCGGGCAAGCTTCCTGACCGTTTCGCTTACGAGCGAGCTCCATGATGGTGCAGCAGCTTTCGGTTTGACAAAGTCACCGGTATCGATTTTATATGGGCCGGTTCCGTGCCATGTTCCGGTTTTATCAGTTTCCGCAGGCTTGTAGCCTTTTCCTTTTTTCGTAATAACATGGAGGAGTACCGGGCCTTTCGTTTTCTTCGCATACTGCAAGTTCTCAAACAGTTCATCGTAGGAATGGCCGTCTACAGGCCCTAAATACGTAAATCCAAGCTCTTCAAAGAACATCCCGGATACGAGCAGATATTTAAGGCTGTCTTTAATCCGTTCGGCTGTAGCGGCAAGCTTTCCGCCAACAGCAGGAATCCGCTTGAACAAATACTCGAGCTCATCTTTGACCCATTGGTATTTTCCG
>NZ_JBSIOT010001255.1:0-588 GCF_053613335.1 Bacillus sp. LR--39
CTTGGAACAATCGTAGCGATTGCTGCGGAACAAATACAGCTTAGGAAAAAGAAATATGACAATATCGTGTCATGAGATTTGCATAAGTTGAAATTCATGACATGTACGCTATGATGATAAAGGAAAGGCGGGCGATTTGATCGTGAAATTATTTTTGATTTTAGGTGCTGTCAATGCTATGCTTGCGGTTGCTTTAGGAGCGTTCGGAGCCCATGGTCTTGAAGGGAAAATTCCCGAGAAATATTTGCAAATCTGGCAGACCGGCGTCCAGTATCATATGTATCATGCGCTCGGTTTAATTGCCGTCGCGCTCATCGCGTCAAAACTGGCAGGTGCGGGAAGCGTTTCTGCGGCAGGGTGGCTGATGTTTGCCGGAATCGTTTTATTTTCTGGAAGTTTATATGTCCTCAGCCTTACGCAAATCAGCGTCCTCGGTGCGATTACTCCGCTGGGCGGCGTGGCGTTTATTGCCGCATGGATCATGGTCGTTGTCTCAGCGGTCAAATATTTGTAGTTTTACTAAAAAAGCCAATCTCTGAAAAGGATTGGCTTTTTTTATTTTAACAGGGGCTGATTCATGGTAATTTA
>NZ_JBSIOT010001256.1:0-588 GCF_053613335.1 Bacillus sp. LR--39
ATCATGAAGATTTCTATCGTAATTGTGACCTATAATCGGATTCCAGCTTAGTGTGAGCTTCTGGAGTCGATTTCCCGCCAGACCTTGAAGCCGTATGAAATTATTATTGTGAATGATGCCGGGGAATCGGTCGTGCCGGTCAAAGCACTGTATCCGGAGCTGCCGATTGCTGTCATCAATTTAGAAAAGAACTCGGGGCATGTGGCTGCGAGAAATGCCGGTGTAAAAGAGGCGTCTGGCGATTGCATTATGCTGTGTGATGACGATGATTTCTTTACGCCAGGGCATGTCGAGAAAATGGCAAAGGAAATAGAAACGGCAGACTTCGTTCATTCTGATGCGGAAATAGTTTCGTTTGAAGAGAAGAACGGAACAAGATATCCAGTGTCACGGAAATTGTTTGCTTATACCGCTGACTATGAGGATATGAGAGTGTTTTCTACATACGTGCCGTCGGGCAGCATGTACAGACGTTTTCTGCATGATGAAATCGGGTATTTCGATGCTGATGTGCACAATTACTGGGATTGGGATTTTTATCTGCGCGCAGCCAAGGATTACCGGGTGAAGCGTGTCCCTTGCGCCAGT
>NZ_JBSIOT010001257.1:0-587 GCF_053613335.1 Bacillus sp. LR--39
TGGTGGAAAACATGGAATCTAAATCACTTGTTCTAGTCGAAGAGCTTGCTTTAAAAAAGCAAAGCATCTTTGTGCAAAGCCCGCTTCGCTATCTTTTACGGGCTATGCTGGCCAGTATGTTTATCGGGTTCGGAGTCATTGTAGCGTTTAAAACGGGGAATCTCTTTTATGTTGAACATTCTCCGTTCACATATCCAATTGCAGCAATCACCTTTGGGGGCGCCATTATTCTGATCGTCTATGGCGGAGGAGATTTATTTACGGGAAATACATTTTATTATACATTGGCTGCGCTTCGTAAAAAAATGCGCTGGCCCACTGTGATCAAGCTGTGGATGTTCAGCTATGCAGGAAATTTAATGGGCGCCGTTTTTTTCGCAGGCCTCATCTTTGCGACCGGCTTATTTAAAGATCCTTCTTCCACCGGCTTTATTCTCAGCGTGGCGGAGCATAAAATGAATACGCCGGTGACCGAATTGTTCTTTAAAGCGATTCTGTGTAACTGGCTTGTCTGCCTTGCGTTTTTCGTTCCGATGGCGCAAAAAGGGGACGGAGCGAAAATGTTCTCTATGATGCTGTTTGTCTTT
>NZ_JBSIOT010001258.1:0-587 GCF_053613335.1 Bacillus sp. LR--39
GTCCGGCCCGTATGTGGAGTTTGGTGCGATGAAAATCTTTGCGGACGGGGCGCTTGGCGGGAGAACGGCTTTGTTGAAAGAACCATATCAGGATGATCCATCAACAAATGGTGTTCAGGTTCACGATGACGAAACCCTTGGCCGGCTCATTCGCAAAGCGAGAGAAAAAGGGATGGAGGTTGCTGTTCATGCAATCGGAGATCTTGCTTTTGAAAAAGTGCTGAACGCAATTGAAAAGCATCCGCCCAAAAACGGCCGGCATGACCGGCTTATTCATGCCCAAGTGCTTGATAACGAATTAATCGAGAGAGCAGCACGCATGCCGATCGCACTTGATCTTCAGCCGCATTTCGTTGCAAGCGACTTTCCGTGGGGCATTGACCGTCTCGGAAAAGACCGGATGAAGACTGCATTTGCCTGGAAAACCCTCATATCTAAAGGCATTTTATGCGCGGGCGGTTCAGACGCCCCGATTGAGCCTGTTGACCCGCTTCTAGGGATCCAGTCCGCGGTCCTCCGGAAAAGCAGTCATGAGCAAAACGGGCCAAGCTATAATGAAAGTGAATGTTTAAAGCTTTATACAGAAG
>NZ_JBSIOT010001259.1:0-587 GCF_053613335.1 Bacillus sp. LR--39
GTCCCAGGCTTTCAGATTTGTATAAATGTCTTCTTCAAGCCTTTCAAGACGAGCTTCAAGCTTCGTAATTTCAGAGCTCAAATCCATATCGGAATCCTGTGTGAACTTTTTCAATTCGGAGATCTTTTCACGCAGTTCGACCACCGGTTTTTCAAATTCTAATTCTCCAGCCACTCGAGATCACCTCCAGTTTGGTGCATTTTCAAAATGCTGCCGAGCGTTTTTTTCATGTCAGCTCTGTGAACGACGGAATCAAGCTGGCCATGCTTTAACAGAAATTCCGCAGTCTGAAAATCCTCGGGCAGTTCTTCACGGATGGTTTGTTCGATAATTCTTCTTCCGGCAAAGCCGATCAGCGCGCCCGGTTCGGCAAGGTTGTAATCGCCGAGGGATGCGAAGCTTGCGGATACGCCGCCTGTTGTCGGATGCGTCATCACTGAAATGATCAAGCCCTGCTCTTCGCTGAACAGCTTCAAAGCGGAGCTTGTTTTAGCCATTTGCATCAAGCTGAGAAGGCCTTCCTGCATTCTTGCACCGCCTGATGCGGTAAAAATGATGAAAGGTACTTTTTCTTCTCTTGCCTTTTC
>NZ_JBSIOT010001260.1:0-587 GCF_053613335.1 Bacillus sp. LR--39
GATCGACCTTGTTTGAAAGTGAAGCAGAACTGAGACGAATCAGGATTGCACTTGTATGGATAGCTGTCTTTTTACTGTTCGGGGCGTGCGGGAATCAAGATACCATTATTGAAACAGACAGCGGCAATTCAGACTATGAAACGCCTCAGCCCACCTCGTTTCCACTTGAACATAACCATTTTGGCGTGATGGAGGACGGCTATATCAAAATTTATGAGTATAATGAGTCCCGCAATGAGGTAAAGCTGAAGAAAGAATACGCGGATGATGAGCTTGAATAAAATTCACAAGCATTCGAATTTACAAAGCGGATGCCAGCCGCTAAACTAAATACAGACACAGATCAAACAGAGGGTGAAAACATGAAGCATAAAGTGATCGTGAATCATTGGGAAGAAATTTGCGAAGATGATTCTTGCTATGAATACGGAACAAGTATCATTGTGAACAGAAAAGAATTAATCAGAGAAGCGTCAATTATCACTGCTTTGAAGGCGGTTTTAGAAGAGATCGGCGCGGATGTTGAAATAGAAGAAACAGTAGAGAGCGAAAAATGCTGTGATAGCTTAAGAAAAAAAAATCTAGAC
>NZ_JBSIOT010001261.1:0-587 GCF_053613335.1 Bacillus sp. LR--39
GGCTTCTACATGATAACCTCTCGCAAAGCTTAAGTCACCGCGAACCAATAGAACTCTGTGTTGAATGGTAGGGGAAATCGGTTGATTTTCGATTTCGTTTAAAATGGTCTCTGCTTTTTCCTGTTGCCCGTCTTTTAAAAACAGCCTTGCTTTGAGTGCGTATCCCCAAACCTTTAGATCATGGGCATCGTGAGCGTCGGATTGTTCAAGAATCTTCAGCCCGGCTTCTATTTGCTGAAGCGCTCCGTCTAAATCATTGACTTCCATCAATGCCCAGCCTGAGGTGTCGATTCGGAAGTACGCTTCTCGTGTGTGTTGGCCTAAGTGATGGGCGGCGTCGGCCGCTTTGCGTCCGTATTCGATTCGCAGGGGCAGGTTGATTCTGCTTAGAAAATGGCTGATGCGGGTGATGAGTTCGATTAGGATTTCTTTTTGATCGGTGTCACTTGCCCATTGGATGACCTTTAAGATGTTTGGCCATTCTTGTTTCATTTGATCTAAGTTCCGTCCCAGCAGGTAGCTCCAATAGATAGAGTTGGGCTGTTCCCGCTTTAAATGGGTTTCGGCATAATCAACATAATAGTGCG
>NZ_JBSIOT010001262.1:0-586 GCF_053613335.1 Bacillus sp. LR--39
AACCGCAATGCCGAAATCTTAAAACGGATTCCGGCCGAGCGCTGGGGTCAGCCGGATGACATTGCCGGCGCCGCCGTATTCCTTTCGTCGCCGGCATCCGATTATGTGAATGGACATGTGTTAGCCGTCGATGGCGGATGGCTGGCAAGGTAATGCGAGGAAAAGGCTGCCGGTAGCTCGGCAGCTATCATCGCTATGGCTTCAAAATTACTTTAATGCAATCATCTTCATGGTCGTTGAACAAATGATAAGCGCGGCCGGCTTCTTCAAGCGGAAGCTGGTGCGTAATGATTTCCTTCGGATCAAATTGATTCTCTTCGATCTTCTTGTAAATCTCCGGCATCAAATGGATGACCGGAGCCTGCCCCATTTTTAGCGTAACATTTCTGGAAAAGAATGCGCCGAGCGGAAACATATTGTAATTGCTTCCATATACCCCCGTAATCTGTACGGTTCCGCACTTTCTGACCGCCTTTGTAGAAATTTGAATCGGTCCGAGCGTGCCGCCCTGAAGCTTCAGTTTTTGCTCCAGATACTCAAGCGGAGATTTTTTGCCGTCCATCCCTACGCAGTCGATCACGACATC
>NZ_JBSIOT010001263.1:0-586 GCF_053613335.1 Bacillus sp. LR--39
CCCGATTTTCATCTCATAATCCATGACGGCAAGCTGTTCAATAATTGAACGGAGCTCCTCCTCTGAAAAAAGCCTTGCTTGATCCATCGCCAGCTTTACCCGAAATGGGTGAACTTTTAGATTAGAAGCGATTTGTTTTTGCCCGTATCCCTGTTCCGCGAAGTACTTCGTCTGCAGAATCAGCCGGAACTGATTCGAAATAAGCGCCATAATTTTGATCGGTTCTTCATTTTGTTTTAGCAAATCATAAAAAATTTGCAGACTCTCTGTTCGTTTTCGGTTGACGATTTTATTGATCAGCTCAAAAATATTTTGTTCAAGGCTTCTAGCAACAAGCATTTTCACATCATCCAGCGTAATTTCTTCACGATCTCCAATAAACGTGCAGAGCTTTTGAATCTCCTGAAAAATCGATGACAGATGCCCGTTCACAAGCAGAACCAAATGCTCCGCCGCTTCCGTGCCGATTGTTTTCTGCTCTGTTTTTGCAAGGTTGACAGTAAAGTCCGTCGTTTCCTTTGCGTTTAATTCCTTCGCCTCAATCATAAACGCGTGCTTCTTTAACGCTTTCGTCAGCTTTTTTCGC
>NZ_JBSIOT010001264.1:0-586 GCF_053613335.1 Bacillus sp. LR--39
CTCATCGGTATAATTGTACTTTTCCGCAATATAACCGGCCAAATATGCCGTTTGAAAGTCCTTCAGCTCTTCGTATGAATAAGGCTCCAATTTGTCCATTAATTCGTCTTTCATTTTTTCAGAGGCATCGACAGGGATTTTCAAATAATCGAGATTGATATCACGAAACGCTTCAAAGTGCTCTGTTTCCGTGCAAATATAATCCCCTTCTTCATATTGATGGACTCTGGTACAGTTTGCTCTCACCTGTACTTCACTATTTAAATCAAACATCCAAAACGGAATATACATGCCGGTGATGCTTTTAATGCGATCGGCAGACATGAAACCTCTTGGTGTCAGAAGGCCTTTTTTGCACCACTTTCGAAATGCCTGCTCCGCTTCTTGTTTACTGATTGTAAATGGAATGACCTTCGCCGGCGCCAAATGTCCCGATAAACGATCGGCAAGTATTGCAGCACCTCCGCAGAAGCTGCACGTCGTTGCTGTCGTTTCAGCTTCCGTGATCAAAACGGCGCCGCAGTTTTCACATTGATATTCTTTTGCTTCATCATCAGAAAACCGCGCCGCAATGTTTTCTTTCGGA
>NZ_JBSIOT010001265.1:0-586 GCF_053613335.1 Bacillus sp. LR--39
TAATATCGTTGTTGTCTTTTTTCGTAACGACAACGGCTCTTGATGTTGTGTATTTATCTGAGAAATCATATTTGTCTTCACGATCTGTTTTTCCGACTTGGTTGGCAATGACGTCAAACCGTTTGGAATTCAGGCCGGCAAACATGCTTTCCCATTGTGTTTCCTTAAAGTCGACTTTAAGCCCGAGGCGTTTTGCGACTTCTGTGATAACTTCGACATCATAGCCAGTCAGTTTATCAGTGTCTTTGTCGTGGTAAGTGAACGGCTCATATGTTCCTTCCGTTCCGACTGTGAGCACACCTTTTTTCTTAATTGAAGCCCAAAGATCGCCATCTTTGGCATTATCTTTTGACTGATTGTCATTTCCTGCTCCGCAAGCTGCAAGAGCTGCAATACTTACGACCATGAATAAAGCCAATAATGCTTTTTTCATTTTATTCCCCACTTTTCTGGTTGATTTTATTGAAATAAAAAAATAGCTTACAAATTTAAAGGATAACTTTTTTTTAGTATGAGTCAAGTAATTGGTTTTCATAAGGCAAAATCTTTTAAAATAAATCCAAAAATTGCTGTGCCGGTTTAGGTA
>NZ_JBSIOT010001266.1:0-586 GCF_053613335.1 Bacillus sp. LR--39
TTCTGCACGTAACAATGAGAAAGGAGATGATGATATGACGGGTTTAGTCGGCGGAGGGCTTATGATCATTGCGGGCATACTGATCAAACTGTTTCCTCCCAAATCGATCAACAGTGTGTACGGGTACAGAACGAGACGCTCAATGTCAGATCAAAGATTATGGAATGAAGCGAACCGTTACAGTGCATCATTAATGATCCTGTCAGGCTTGGTGATTGCGGGAATGGGTTTGCTGCTGGGATCAAACTTGATTATTCTTCAGCTTATCCTGCTGATTGCCGCCTGTGTCATAACATTTATGCTAACGGAGAAAAGGCTGAAAATCATGACGCACAGTCAAGGAGGAGATAGAAGTGGACGGAGTTAAATGCCAGTTTGTTAATACGAACGGAATCACGCTCCACGTTGCAGCCGCAGGACCGGAAGACGGCCCGTTAATTGTCCTGCTCCATGGATTTCCTGAGTTTTGGTACGGCTGGAAAAATCAAATCAAACCGCTTGTTGATGCGGGTTACCGGGTCATTGCTCCTGATCAGCGGGGCTACAATCTCAGTGACAAACCGGAAGGAATTGATTCGTATCGGAT
>NZ_JBSIOT010001267.1:0-585 GCF_053613335.1 Bacillus sp. LR--39
ATCATTGGTTTACTTATTTTTTTGACAAAGCTGTAATGGCTGAAAATTCTTACATTTATTTTACATTTTTAGAAATGGGCGTGAAAAAAAGCGCGCGATTATGTAAAATATAAAGTGATAGCGGTACCATTATAGGTAAGAGAGGAATGTACACATGAACAGACAAGAATTAATAACAGAAGCTTTAAAAGCGCGTGATATGGCATATACGCCGTATTCCAAATTCCAAGTAGGAGCCGCTCTTCTTACCAAGGATGGAAAAGTGTACAGAGGCTGCAACATTGAGAACGCGGCATACAGCATGTGCAATTGCGCCGAGCGTACTGCTTTATTTAAAGCTGTTTCTGAAGGGGATACAGAGTTTCAGATGCTGGCCGTTGCGGCTGACACCCCTGGACCGGTATCTCCGTGCGGAGCCTGCCGCCAGGTGATTTCTGAGCTTTGCACAAAAGACGTTATTGTCGTACTGACTAATTTACAAGGACAAATAAAAGAAATGACTGTGGAAGAATTATTGCCAGGCGCATTTTCATCGGAGGATTTACATGACGAACGAAAGCTTTAAATCAGGATTTGTATCCATTA
>NZ_JBSIOT010001268.1:0-585 GCF_053613335.1 Bacillus sp. LR--39
CTGAAATGAAAACACACGGTACTTTAATAGAAGGAACTGATGTAAAAGCATTAAACCGGTACAACTCATCAGTTAAATGTTTTTTACTGAAACGCAATCCATTGAGGAAGCTGTGCATGTTCCGCACTCCATACTCATTGCCAGTAAGCATTTGAAATAATACAGCTAGAGATTGACGATGACGGTGAGTGAATCCTCCCCTGCTTAACTCGACACAAAACCGATAGATAAGGTGCTGGATATCCTGCTTCCAAGGCGGAGCACCAATGAAACGTGTGAGAAAAGATAATATGCTGGCTTTTTTTGATTCGGAAATTTCACGAATATGTTGATAAGCAGTTGATTCTTCATCTTGCGGGTTAACAACCTGGCTGATTCCATAATACGTGTAAAATAAATCAGGACGCTGCTGCAGCACATGAAGCGCCAGTATTGATCCCCAAGAATGACCGGCTAGGTAAAGTTTTGATTTTGAAAAATGAGCTAAAAGCCATTGAGTGACTTGGATTGTATGTTTAATGAAGTGATTTATTGTCATAGAGTGATGCGAAATTCGCTTAGAATAAGAAAGCCCCGATCGTCTCT
>NZ_JBSIOT010001269.1:0-585 GCF_053613335.1 Bacillus sp. LR--39
TGGCTGAAAATGATTCTTCTTTTTATCGTCTGTGGCGGCGTTCTGTTTCTGCTTCGGTATGTGATTGTGAAGCTGGCTTACAGAAGAGCGGTAAAAGAAGAAATAAAAAAGAAATCATCTTGAAAAATAGATGGTTTCTTTTTTTGTTTGGAAAGCGAGGGAAGCGTACACAGTCTCGGGCAGTTTTTTTATAGGAACATTGATTTGTATTCACTCTGCCAAGTTGTTTTGATAGAGTGATTGTGATAATTTAAAATGTAAGTGTTAACAAAATTCTCCAGTCTTCACATCAGTTTGAAAGGAGGAAGCGGAAGAATGAAGTAAGAGGGATTTTTGACTCCGAAGTAAGTCTTCAAAAAATCAAATAAGGAGTGTCAAGAATGTTTGCAAAACGATTCAAAACCTCTTTACTGCCGTTATTCGCTGGATTTTTATTGCTGTTTTATTTGGTTCTGGCAGGACCGGCGGCTGCGAGTGCTGAAACGGCGAACAAATCGAATGAGCTTACAGCACCGTCGATCAAAAGCGGAACCATTCTTCATGCATGGAATTGGTCGTTCAATACGTTAAAACTCAATATGAAGG
>NZ_JBSIOT010001270.1:0-585 GCF_053613335.1 Bacillus sp. LR--39
TGCTCTTTTTGCTTTTCGATGAGGCTGACCTGCTCCTCTTGGAATGTTCCGTAAGTAAACAGGAAAAAGAACCAGCTAATTACGGCTCCGCACATCATTCCCGCGAAAAAACGCTGCCATCCCGGTTTTTTGTAATGCTGGGGGACCCTCATGAAGAAAGATGCTCCTGGGTCAGCCATGATATAATAAGCCAGCCGCTTTGCGCGCCTCCCATGGCCGAAATAATTAAAAGAAGCTGTTTAAAGATATCTCTCGTATTGCCTTCGAGTATGCCGCGTTCAAAGCTGTATACCGCATCAAAGGTGCCTCCGATAGCTGCGACAAGCGCCCATATTTTTAACCGGTTGGCAAGCTTTGTAATGGCTGTAAGCGGGGGTTCGCCTGCCAAATATGCTCCGAGCCCCCCAATGAGTGCGCCCCCGATCAGCACCCCTAACGCAATGAAGTAGCTATTGATAAAATTCACCATAAATCCTGCTTCCTGATCCATCTTTATCACCTCACCTTTTATATCATATTGAGCTTTCAGGACAAGTATGATGATGAGTCAAAAAAGAACATTTGTTTCTTTTGGAAACCGGCCTT
>NZ_JBSIOT010001271.1:0-585 GCF_053613335.1 Bacillus sp. LR--39
GAGGGCGATTCCTGTTCTGTCCCTGAGCTCTTCCAGTCCTTTGTAGACCGCTTCAGCGATTTGTTCGCTTCCCGAAGTGCCGATGCGCCTTCCGGCCACCTCGCTTGTGCTGCAGCCGATGACGACGATGTGGCCTTCGCGCAAATTCGCTTGCTGATGAAATTCATCTAATATAGAACGCCATGTCTGTTCAAGATTTTTCATGATTGACGACACCCTTTATTCATGCTTGTCTTCATAATCGGCGATTTTTCCGATGCGGACGGCGTGCCGCCCGGCTGAAAACTCAGTCGTAAGCCAAACCTTTGCAATCTCTCTCGCTAAACCAGGGCCGATGACCCGTTCACCCATCGCAAGAACATTCGTGTCATTGTGCTCTCTTGTCATTTTGGCGCTGAAAACGTCGTGGACAAGGGCGCAGCGGATGCCTTTTACTTTATTGGCGGAAATGCTCATGCCGATTCCTGTTCCGCATATTAAAATGCCTCTGTCGGCTTCCCCGTTCGCCACTTTTTGCGCGACCGGAAACGCATAATCCGGGTAGTCCACAGATCCTGAACCGCATTCGCAGCCGTAATCTTCGTA
>NZ_JBSIOT010001272.1:0-585 GCF_053613335.1 Bacillus sp. LR--39
TTTGACCAAGATGATACGGCATTACAGCATGCTAAAGAAGTGTTGTCCGACTATAAAGGGCAGCTCATTCTGATTAAAAGCAATTTCAGGTATTTAAAAGAATGTTTGAATGAACAAGGCATTACAGAAGTAGACGGTATTTTATTTGATTTAGGGGTGTCCTCTCCGCAGCTGGATACACCGGAGCGCGGATTCAGTTACCATCATGACGCACCGTTGGACATGAGGATGGACCAGTCGGCTACGCTTACGGCGAAAGAAGTCGTTAATGAGTGGCGCTATGAGGATCTCGTCCGTATTTTCTTTAAATACGGAGAAGAGAAGTTCAGTAAACAGATCGCCAGAAAAATTGAGGAGGCAAGAATGAAGTCTCCTATTCAAACTACGGGCCAACTGGTCGATCTAATAAAAGACGCGATTCCCGCTCCAGCGAGAAGGAGAGGCGGACATCCCGCTAAACGCGTGTTTCAGGCAATCAGAATTGCCGTAAACGATGAACTTAGGGTGTTTGAAGAAGCTTTGGAGCAGGCAATTGAGGTTCTGAAGCCAGGGGGCAGGGTATCAGTCATTACCTTCCACTCGCTA
>NZ_JBSIOT010001273.1:0-585 GCF_053613335.1 Bacillus sp. LR--39
ATTTTCATTACAGGCAATCGGCATTGGTTCCTTTGGTCCCGTTGATAACGATAAAACCAGTCAAACATACGGTACCATTATGGCCACGCCGAAAGCGGGCTGGAGACACTACCCCTTTTTGCAAACTGTTAAGAACGAAATGAAAATCCCAGTCGGATTTAGTACAGATGTCAACGCTGCGGCGCTGGGTGAATTCCTTTTCGGTGAAGCGAAGGGTCTTGACAGCTGCCTGTATATAACGATTGGCACTGGCATCGGAGCGGGGGCTATTGTAGGGGGCAGGCTCCTTCAGGGGCTGTCGCACCCAGAGATGGGCCATATTTATATCCGGAGGCACATGGATGACGCATACCAAGGAAAGTGCCCTTATCATGGAGATTGTTTTGAAGGTTTAGCTTCAGGCCCCGCTATCGAAGCCCGCTGGGGAAAAAAAGCCGCGGATTTATCAGATATAGCACAAGTCTGGGAACTGGAAGGGTACTATATTGCCCAAGCGGTGGCTCAGTATATTTTGATCCTTGCCCCTAAAAAAATCATTCTTGGCGGCGGCGTCATGCAACAGAAACAAGTGTTTTCTTATATCTA
>NZ_JBSIOT010001274.1:0-585 GCF_053613335.1 Bacillus sp. LR--39
TAACAGGTGCGAGGGACGGATCGATTTTCTGGAGATTGTCTTCGCGAACCGCTGAATACTCCTGCCAGCCCAAGCGGCCCAAAACAATATCCCCTTTTTTGAGCTTGTCTCCTTTTGCAGATATCACTTCGCCGATCACGCCCCCGGTGATCACTTCATCAAGCGGAAATGGCTCGACATAGGATTTCGTATCCTGCATTCTTCCCCTCATATAAGGGTCCACTGAGACATAAAGCGTTTTTACAAGCGCTTCACCGTTTTTTGCTTCCGGAATTTCCGTTTCTTTTATGCGGAAATCGTCCATAACAGGTATGCCCTGCGGACGTCTTGCAAGTTCAATTTGCTTTTGCGGCATAATGATTCCTCCTTTTACTTATAACTTACCACGTAAAAAAGAGGTTTAGCAAAAGATCAGCGGATTGCACGAAATGTTTTCTTCAGTACAGAATCGGGCAGAAAAAGGTGAAAAACATCGGCATTTCTTTCATTTAAAAGATATTGATTGGCATTTTCTCTTGAATATTGGAACATGTCTTTTGTGATAAAAGGAAGCAATGACAGGAGATAAGAAGAGAGGAGGTCTTC
>NZ_JBSIOT010001275.1:0-585 GCF_053613335.1 Bacillus sp. LR--39
CCGTCTGAAACAGCTTGGCGCTTCCGGAGTGCTGGAAGTCGGCAACAACATTCAGGCTATTTTCGGACCGCGTTCTGACGGGTTAAAAACACAAATGCAAGACATTATTGCGGGACGCAAGCCTAGACCTGAACCGAAAACATCTGCTCAAGAGGAAGTAGGACAGCAGGTTGAGGAAGTGATTGCAGAACCGCTGCAAAATGAAATCGGAGAGGAAGTTTTCGTTTCTCCGATTACCGGGGAAATTCACCCGATTACGGATGTTCCTGACCAAGTCTTCTCAGGAAAAATGATGGGTGACGGTTTTGCGATTCTCCCTTCTGAAGGAATTGTCGTATCACCGGTTCGCGGAAAAATTCTAAATGTGTTCCCGACGAAACATGCGATCGGCCTGCAATCCGACGGCGGAAGAGAAATTTTAATCCACTTTGGTATTGATACCGTCAGCCTGAAGGGCGAAGGATTTACGTCTTTCGTATCAGAAGGAGACCGCGTTGAGCCTGGACAAAAACTTCTTGAAGTTGATCTGGATAAAGTCAAACCGAATGTACCATCTCTCATGACACCGATTGTATTTACAAACCT
>NZ_JBSIOT010001276.1:0-585 GCF_053613335.1 Bacillus sp. LR--39
GAATGTACTGCAACGAAGAAAGTGTCGGGAGTCACGGGGGTGTGAGAAAACAATTGATATCGACACAAGCGGGGAATCAGTGAAGGCCGGAATTCTTCACTCATTAAAAGGAACGGTGGCGATCAGCGAAGTGACCGTCCATGATGCGGAGTTAATGGCAATAGTCGGGTTCTCGGTATCGTGGAGGACGGCGCCTCAGACTGGCCTCCATGCCATGCTTCCGATTGCGGAGCAAAACAACGGGCTGCCATCAGGAATGTAACGTCTGGTTATGATCAATCGATGGTTTAGCACAGCCTTAGCATGGAGGTTCACCCGGGGCAGATTGTCGCTGTATTAGGCCGAAATGGAGTCGGCCATCCACTCCATAGGCCTGCTTCCGGCTAAACAGGGGGGCTATTTATTTTAATCAAACGTTTGTTCAAAGCGAAAAGGCGGCCAACAGCAGCTTGCAATCGCCAGAGCGCTGATGGTAAATCTGAAAAATATTTTACTTAATAAACAATTGGAAGGAATTCAGATTTTAATTGTCGAACTAGTCAGACAAGTTATTATAGAAATTTCCAGAAAAAAAGACATTTGTTA
>NZ_JBSIOT010001277.1:0-584 GCF_053613335.1 Bacillus sp. LR--39
CATCTGAAGCTGAAATATTGATCTTCGATGTTTTCCAGCTCGTCGCGGAGCGGGAAAACGAGCTTATGCCGCTCAATCAGACTCCGCCTGTAGAGCTTGTTCCAGGAAAAGCCGCTTACTTTACCCTTTAACAAATCCTTCATAAATGCCTCTTTCGGCTTTCCTTCATAGTTCTTCCCGATGTGCGGGCAGACCGTTTTTTCGGTATCCTGAATTTCAACGGCATAATCACAGATGACAAGATCGGCATCCTCATCCTTCGCTTTTTCATACATAGACTGGCAATAGTCCGGCTCAATCCAGTCGTCGGAGTCGATGAATGCCAAGTACTCGCCTGACGCCGCTTCGATGCCTTTATTGCGGACAGCGCCGAGGCCCTGATTGTCCTGCTGAATCGTTTTAATGCGCCCGTCCTTTCGGGCGTAATGATCAATGATCTTCTGGCTTCCGTCTGTTGAACCGTCATTGACGATAATGATTTCAATATTTTTCAAGGTCTGGCTGATCAGCGACTGCAAACAATTCGGCAAAAAAGCTTCTGTATTATAAACAGCGACCAGTAGACTAACTGCTGGATTTTCCAA
>NZ_JBSIOT010001278.1:0-584 GCF_053613335.1 Bacillus sp. LR--39
ATTCGGATACCACATCGCAGAGCTGAAAAGGCCCCCGTGAAGCAAAATAAGCGAAGGTGCGTCCTTTGGCCCACTTGCAATGATATGTGTTTTTCCAAAACGAGTAGAAACATAGAATGCTTCCGACTCAATCGGCCACAAAGAAAGGCTTTGATCATATGCCTGGTAAAAGCGCAGACCCCTTTCAACCGCGGCAAACTGCATTGAATCTTGTATCATTTTCTTCTTTTTCCTCCGGGTTTGATTGATATAAAATAAAGGATAACGCCCCTTTTGTCTCGTAAGAAAAAATACCTATTTCTTATTATCTCACATAATAAATTTCCAGTATATAGTTTGGTTTCCTGCAATAAATAAAAAAGGCAGTTCCCTTAAAATCAAGGAAACTGCTATTCTTTGAAGACTAATAGAATGGCATGATTTTTTTTATCCTCTGTTAACGAGATCTGATGGGTTACTGATGTTTCACCCTTCCTCAATGCGACTCAGTAATCGCCTTTTCTGCCAGTATCCCATTTGATATCTCCGTTTTTGTCTGTTTTACCGAGTATCTCACCAATCTCTGTACTCGGCTCCTCATCTCG
>NZ_JBSIOT010001279.1:0-584 GCF_053613335.1 Bacillus sp. LR--39
AAAGGCTTTGTCACAATATACGGCACTTCAAAAGCGCTCATTCCTTGCGAGAATAAGTGCTGATTTTCCTGAATGAGCGGGAGGTAGACGGATTCCATGATCGGCCCGAGGATGTTTGTTCCATGCAATCCAAAGAACCAGAGCAAATGATTCAAGAAAGTAAAAATCAAGGCTGACCCAACCGTGTTGGAAAGGCCTTGAAGCGGCTCTTGAATCGTGCTGAAAACAAGCTCATGGATGCTTTGCCCCGAAAAGTGAACGATCAGAGCGTTACATAGCCCGGCAGTGGATAAGATGACGGCAGCCGGCAATAGAGCATTCAAGGATTTTGTGACGCCGTCAGGCACTCCTTCAGGCATTTTGATTTTCAATTTCTCATTTTTGGAAAACAGCCGGAAGACTTCTGTCGACAGCAAAGCCACGATTAAGCCGACGAACAGACCTTGGGCTCCCAGCCAAGTCATTGAGAAGCCAAAGTCTTCAGTGGTCGGTGTAAGCACGGCGAATGCGCCAACCCCGATTAATGCGGCAGACAGACCATCTGTGTGATATGACTCGGCCAGCTTGAAGCTGACAGCCGCAAC
>NZ_JBSIOT010001280.1:0-584 GCF_053613335.1 Bacillus sp. LR--39
TCCTTCGGCATTCACCCATTTGAATGTGTGGGAGCCGAAGCCGTGCATGTGCCGGTAAGTCGCAGGGATGCCCCTGTCAGACATCAGGATGGTTACCTGGTGCAGGGATTCAGGAGACAATGACCAAAAATCCCATACGGCATCCGGGTTTTTCAAATGTGTGACCGGATGGCGCTTTTGTGTATGAATGAAGTCAGGGAATTTAATCGCATCGCGGATAAAGAAAACAGGTGTATTGTTTCCAACGAGATCATAGTTCCCTTCCTCTGTATAAAATTTAACAGCGAAACCGCGCGGGTCGCGGACGGAATCGGCTGAACCGTTTTCGCCGGCAACAGTTGAAAAACGGACAAATAACGGCGTGCGTTTTCCGACTTCTGATAAAAATTTGGCTTTTGTATATTTGGAAACGTCATTTGTGACTTCAAAATAACCGTGCGCACCGGCGCCTTTTGCATGCACAACCCGTTCAGGCACACGCTCTCTATTGAAGTGGGCGAGCTATTCGAGCAAGTGGACGTCCTGAATCAGCGTCGGTCCGCGTGAACCAGCTGTCATTGAGTTTTGGTTGTCTCCAACTGGAG
>NZ_JBSIOT010001281.1:0-583 GCF_053613335.1 Bacillus sp. LR--39
CTAAATGTGACCCGTACGGAAGGCTTTGGGCGGGGACGACGAGCATGGAAGGCGAGCAAAAACAGGCGTCGCTGTACCGTTTGAATCTAGACCGCAGTCTTGTCAAAATCAAGGATCAAGTCTCTACCTCAAACGGTTTGGATTGGGACCGCGAGCGGAATTTGATGTATTACATCGACACGCCGACGCAGGAGATTGTGCGTTACAGCTATGATCCTCAAAGCGGAGATGTTTCGAATCCAGAACCTGTCTATCGTTTTGATCAGTCAGACGGATTGCCGGACGGCATGACAATTGACCAAAATGGCATGCTGTGGGTGGCGCTGTTTGGCGGCAGCCGCGTTGTTCACATTGACCCGTTTCAGAAAAAAGAAATCAATTCAATCAGCGTGCCGGCTAAATATGTCACGTGCTGCGCGTTCGGCGGCAGAGACTTAAAAACCCTTTACATTACAACGGCAACAGAACAAATGACAGAAAAAGAGAGATACGAGCAGCCTCACGCTGGAGGGTTGTTTTCAGCACAACTGGAAACAGGCGGATATCAGCCGGTACCATTTGCTGGAGACGTATAAAAAAACGC
>NZ_JBSIOT010001282.1:0-583 GCF_053613335.1 Bacillus sp. LR--39
TCTTTTCCTTATACATGAGTATAGGGAAAATGAAATATACCGTCCTATCAAAATGTTAATGTCATACATGGTAAAGGGTGCTTTTTCACGCGACCATAGGGATTATAGCCGAATGCTAAAGCTCTTTTGCATGAGATTACAATTATTGATTTTACGGAATTACTTTTTAAATATCATATCTTTTAAGATTTATGATGTCAATACCGTTCTTTTATGGATAAAAAAGAGGAATACCGTCTTAGCAGACGAGCATTCCCTTGGCAACTGCATCGGCTTTTTCTTTGCCGTTCAGCAATTCGGCAAGCTTGAGGGCAAATGGAATCGTGGTCGCCGGGCCTCTGGAAGTAATGATGTTTCCATCTACGACAACATTTTCATTTGCAGTGACATCCGCTCCTGTTAAATGTTCTTCAACCCCGGGATAGCAGGTCGCTTTTTTCCCGCTGACAAGCCCCGTTTTTCCGAGCGTCATCGTTGCGGCGCAGATAGCGGCGACATATTTTCCTGCATCCGCCGCTTCTGTCAGCGTCTTGTGCAAAGCTTGGTGTTCCAGCATTTTTTTGCTGCCTACATTTCCGCCCGG
>NZ_JBSIOT010001283.1:0-583 GCF_053613335.1 Bacillus sp. LR--39
TTGGTCAAAAAGGCGGAGAAGCCACCAGCAAAAACCATGACAAAGAATTCTATCAGGAAATCGGCGAAAAAGGCGGAGAAGCCACTAGCAAGAACCATGACAAAGAGTTCTATCAAGAAATCGGTGAAAAAGGCGGAGAAGCCACTAGCGAAAATCATGACAAAGAATTCTATCAAGAAATCGGCCGAAAAGGCGGAGAGGCAACAAGCAAAAATCATGATAAAGAATTCTACCAAGAAATTGGCTCAAAAGGCGGAAACGCCCGCAACAACGACTAATCAAAAGCATAAAGGCAGACAACCTGTAAATAAAAAAGCGATCCGGCACATCAGCTGGATCGCTTTTTTTTGGAATCTTCTCAATTTATGCCGCTATTGCGATACAATAAGTGAAAAAGGGGTTTTCGCTAATGTCCAAGATGCAAAACTTGCTCGCCATCGCAAATGAAGTCAAAGAAAAGCACGCCAATTTTTCAATCTCAGAGGTCAACGACCACTGCGTGCGCCTTGCGGTGTTTACGGGAGAATATGACTGGCACCATCACCCTGACTCAGACGAATTGTTTATTGTTCTTGAAGGGGAG
>NZ_JBSIOT010001284.1:0-583 GCF_053613335.1 Bacillus sp. LR--39
ACAGGTTTTGTAAGCCGCTCCCTTTAGTTCGTCAGGAACAGCAAGAAGCTCCACATGCTGATCAAGTGACAGCTTGATTCCGTTCTGCTGTTTAGACGGCCGTAACTTGACTTGGTAATGCTGCAGCATCGCCCGGCTGATAAATTCTGAAGTTCCGATGATTTGGTTTGCGCCTGCCCGCTCTGCATTGGTGACAAAACGGTCAGTCAAAATCTCGACGATGCAGTAAGCAAGGGGATTAAGCCCTTTAACAGATAAAAGAGTCAGCACTGACAGCATATCAGCATCAGTTTCACTTTTATACTGATCGGCAGTAATCATCACTGATTCCGCTTCAGTAATATTGGCCCGTTTCAGTGTCCCATCATCGGCAGCGTGCCCGCGTATGAAATGAACGTTTTCAATAAGCGGGCCTTCTGTTAAGGATTCATCGATTAGTACGACTGTTTTGGAAGGGGCGGCAAGCTGAAGGTCCTTCAAAAGCCGGTTTGTTTTTTCATTCCACCCGATCAGAATGATGTGGTCCCGGCCTTTGTAAGCAACTTTTCCTTCGATGTAGCGATGCTGTCTGCTGAATGCGGCC
>NZ_JBSIOT010001285.1:0-583 GCF_053613335.1 Bacillus sp. LR--39
TGCCTGCCCAGTCACAATCCCGCCATATGTGGTGATAACTGTAATAACGTTCATTTTATGCTGTTCATGGCTGTATAGCAATAGTATGAAAAGCCTGTGAGGCGGATGGGAAAAAGGTTGTGTACGATTTTCTTAGAATGTAAAAAACCTTTAAGACCTGGAATGCAAGTCTTAAAGGTTTTTGGTTACTTTTTCGGTTTGACGGCGTTCAGCCGTTTTTGCAGCTTTGTTTTTTCATTGGATGCTTTTAATTGATTCACTGCAGACTGAGCGGATGCCTTTGATTTCTTTGTTTTGTCTTTTTCCGCTTTCTTCACTTTTGCCTTGGCAGTTTCCACTTTTTTTGCTTCAGCCGCCGCCACTTTTTTCTTCACTTTGTCTAACCGTTTTTGCAATGCCGTTTTTTCCTTGCCTGCTTGAAGCTGATTGACGGCTGATTGTCCTTTTGCCGCATTTGCATCAGTTGATTTCTTTTCAGCCGCAGATACGGATTGCTGTGCCGTCTTCAAATTGGTGCTCTTCACTTTGTTAAGGCGTTTCTGCAGGGACGTTTTTTCTGAACTTGCCGGCAGCTTGCCAATTG
>NZ_JBSIOT010001286.1:0-583 GCF_053613335.1 Bacillus sp. LR--39
AAAGCCCGCTTCATTTATGATGCCATGGCATATCAGGTAGCAAAGGAAATCGGGGCAGCCAGCGCGGCGTTAAAAGGCGAAGTTGAAGCGATTGTGCTGACGGGAGGCCTTGCGTACGGCAAAAGCTTTGTTTCTGCTATCAGATCATACATAGATTGGATTTCAGACGTTTTAGTCTATCCGGGTGAAAATGAACTGCAGTCTCTTGCCCAAGGGGCGCTCAGAGTATTGCAGGGCGAAGAGCAATCCAAACAATATCGTATTGAATAGACAGACAGGAGTGAGTTACCATGGCAACTGAGTATGACGTAGTCATTCTGGGCGGCGGTACCGGCGGTTATGTTGCGGCCATCAGAGCCGCTCAGCTCGGCTTAAAAACAGCCGTTGTGGAAAAAGAAAAACTCGGAGGAACATGTCTGCATAAAGGCTGTATCCCGAGTAAAGCGCTGCTTAGAAGTGCAGAGGTATACCGGACAGCTCGTGAAGCCGATCAATTCGGGGTGGAAACGGCTGGCGTGTCCCTCAACTTTGAAAAAGTGCAGCAGCGTAAGCAAGCCGTTGTTGATAAGCTTGCAGCGGGTGT
>NZ_JBSIOT010001287.1:0-583 GCF_053613335.1 Bacillus sp. LR--39
TTGGTCAAAAATTGACGTGTCGACAACAATGGCGTGTTCTCCAACTTGACTGAGCTCCATCAGCCCTTCGCTGATCACAGCTCCGAACATGTCCAATGAGACTTCAGGAACACTTGGATAGAGCTGGAGCTTCGTCAAATCCGCCAAAGCTGTTAAATATGACCCCGCTAAAATATTGCCCAGTTCATGCAAAGCGGATGAGCTCATGTGGTCTTCACCTAAGTCCTCTATGTCAAAATCGGGGTTTCCAATCAGCTCTCTGATAAACTGCTCCGCCTGAAAAAAAGGCATTATAAAGAACATTGAACCCGTTAAATCGCCTTCCATTCTTAAAAAGATGCTGGCAACCGGGACATCGGCGCCGCCGAAAAAATCAACAAGCTCATCAAAAGACAGCAGCTTTGCAAATGGGACTTCCATATCTATCTTTCTATTTAACAGCTGGGCCATTGCAGAGGCGGAGTGGCCGGCGCCTATATTGCCGACTTCCCGCAAAATGTCCATCTGCTCTTCTTTGATTCCATTAAAAATACTCATGTCATAACCCCTTTAAGATTAAGCTTGATCGGGCACAGCGGACTGA
>NZ_JBSIOT010001288.1:0-582 GCF_053613335.1 Bacillus sp. LR--39
CTCCAGACATGAATAAGTCCCTTCTGGCAAGCTCTGTGACGTAATCCTCATCCTTCAATTTGGATATTTCTTCTTTTAAATCCGTTTGTTTTGTCTTTAAACTTTTCAGTTCTTTTTCAAGCTGTTCTTTCTTTTCTTCTTTTGCACTAAGGGAAGATGTTTGGGACCATACAGAGCTTGCCAGCACAATTGCCGTCAGGAATACTAGGGCGCCGAATACAGTTAACCGTCTGTACAGCCCTTTGCGTCTTCGTTTCTTCAGCTGATTTTGCCGTTCTACTTGTTCTTTATAGTCGTTTTGTATTTCAGTTATCGTTCGTTCCCTGGAAAAATTCAAACCAGACGGTCCTCCTTTCATTTCTTCAAAAACCGTGTAATGGTCGTTCTTATGGTTATCAATAGTTTCTTCTTCTTTTTGAGAAATCCTGCACCTTTTTCAAAATAACGTCTAAAAGTTAGACGCATTTTCACAGGAAGAAGTTTCAAACATTGTTTCCCGATAAAACGGATCGGAAAACACAGAACCATGACTATTTTATATACACACAGCAGGAGAAAACCTATCAGGCTGTATGTTTTCTT
>NZ_JBSIOT010001289.1:0-582 GCF_053613335.1 Bacillus sp. LR--39
GATAAAATCAGATTGGGCCACACGGATTTATGGATCAAAGTCGAAAAGGATTTCACAGTATACGGTGAAGAAATGATCTTTGGCGGCGGAAAAACAATCCGCGACGGCATGGGCCAAAACGGCAGAATCACAGGGAAGGACGGCGCTTTGGATTTAGTTATCACCAACGTCGTGCTATTGGATTACACAGGCATTGTCAAAGCGGATGTCGGTGTGAAAGACGGCCGGATTGTCGGTGTCGGAAAAAGCGGAAATCCTGATATCATGGATGGAGTCGATCCGCACATGGTCATCGGAGCGGGGACAGAGGTGATTTCCGGTGAAGGTAAAATTTTAACAGCCGGGGGAGTGGACACGCACATTCATTTTATTTGTCCTCAGCAGATGGAAGTTGCGCTTTCTTCAGGTGTGACAACCCTTTTGGGAGGCGGAACAGGACCCGCAACAGGCAGCAAAGCGACAACATGTACATCCGGCGCGTGGTATATGGCAAGGATGCTGGAAGCGGCCGAGGAGTTTCCGATCAACGTCGGTTTCTTAGGAAAAGGGAATGCATCCGATAAAGCGCCGCTGATCGAGCAG
>NZ_JBSIOT010001290.1:0-582 GCF_053613335.1 Bacillus sp. LR--39
CTGAGTCTGGTGAGCTTTTCTATTTTTTCGAAAGTGGTTCTCAGTTCAGGATGAATCGGCTTGGCTATATCTATAGAAAGAGCTTCATGTAAATACCAGAGCATTTCGTGCAGCTGCTGCATGATAGGAAAAACGTCAAACATCTGGTTGGCCGTTTCGGGGCTGCTTCGCCAATCCTTTCCCTCATAAGTGATTTGGGATACTTTTTGGACGGCGCCAAAGCATTCATATGCAGAGCAGCCTCGAAATCCTTTTTCTCTGAGATCTTTATGTATAGAACATTGATAGTTTGATTGTAAGTTGCGGCAAGGCGTGCCCCCGTCTTTATCAAAAGCAAAATCTGCCGACTTCGCATAAGGCAAGGCGACACAGCACAGGCCAAAACAGTGCTGGCAATCCGCACTTAAATTATGATGTATATTGTCATGTAACGTTACTTCCGCAGACAATAATGTTCACCCCTTCACTTGGGTACTTTGTTAAATATATCTATTTGATTATATAGGAAAAAGGATACTTTTCATTTTGTTTTCAAGGTTTCAGTGGTCTAGCGATGTATAATATATCCAATCATGATGATTG
>NZ_JBSIOT010001291.1:0-581 GCF_053613335.1 Bacillus sp. LR--39
AGCATCCATTTTGTCATAAAATGAACATGTCTCAAACCGCCATGTGAGATGATAAATTGTTCAGCTTTCTTCATGTGCGGCTCAGTTCTGTGAAAACATCCTGAAGCCAGCATCCCGACATATCCTTGGACGGTAGCCGTTAGATTTCCGCGCGTTTCATCGGGATAGTTGATAAATGTGCCGTCTGGCTGCTGTTTTGCATGAATGCCGGCTGCAAGGGATGATATCAGTTCTTTTTCATTTTCGCCTTCATCTAGTGAGGTAAGGAGCAAAATAAAAAAGGAATTTGTCATGATTGGTCCTTCAAAGCAAAATGTCCATGAACCATCAGCATTTTGCCTGTCTCTTAACTCCGTAATGGTTTTCTTTTGAAAACGCCTCACTTTCTCCTGAAGTGTGCCCATCACGCTCAACTCCTTCAGAAGCATATATATTCAGCGTCTTTTACCGCCATTACAGAAAGAAAAAAACTGCTGGCAGGCAGCAGTTTTTTAAACATACATGTTAGTCTTCAAGGTTTATCCATACACTTTTGACTTCTGTGTAATTATCCAAGGCATATGATCCCATTTCTCGTCCGA
>NZ_JBSIOT010001292.1:0-581 GCF_053613335.1 Bacillus sp. LR--39
ATAGACAGGAAAGAAGGCACCGAGCGCAATCAGCAAAATTTTAGATACTTCGTCAAATCCGAACCATAAAATAAACAGCGGTGTGACGGCCAGATGAGGTACGGTTCTAAGCATTTGCAACGACGGATCAAGATACAGCTCCGTCCGTTTGGAGAATCCGGCCAAAATCCCGATCATCAATCCAAGCCCCGCGCCAAGCAAAAAACCAAGTGCCGCCCGATAAATGCTGATTTGCAGATGGCCGAACAGTTCGCCGGACAAAATAAGCTCCTTAAAGGTCAGAACAATCGTAACAGGTGTAGGCAGCACTGTAGCGGACACAACCCCCAGCCCGCCGATGACCTGCCAGATGGCAATGATGACAGCGGGCAGTAAAAGCCCCTTCATCCAGCCGTATCTCTTCCTTCCAGGCTTTTTTCGCACCGCTTCCGCATTCGTTTTGGGCAGCGAGCCCGCAGCCTCTGCTTTCATCATTGATCACCTCCTGAGGAATGTTCCTCTAATGCTTTTTTGATAAAAGTGTTATCGACAACATCCTTCACATCAATCTTCTTATCTATCGCCTTTGTTCGAAATTGAAA
>NZ_JBSIOT010001293.1:0-581 GCF_053613335.1 Bacillus sp. LR--39
GCTGGAGAATATCAGAAAGCAGCTAGCGGCGCAAAAAAAGGGGGAAAAGTAAGCTGTGGACGGCCAGTTTGAACAAAAAAAGAAACAAAAAGACGAGACTTATGACATTGAGCATCTGATTGCATGCTTTTCACCGATGATCAGAAAAAAACTCAGCAATACGTCCTATCAAGAAAGAGAAGATTTAGAGCAAGAGCTGAAGATCAAAATGTTTGAAAAGGCTGATATGCTTTTGTGTCAGGATGTCCCGGGATTTTGGGAGTTTATTTTGTACATGGTAGATGAGAACTCATAATATTTTCATATGAAAAAACATCAAAAGGGAGCGCTTGTTTGCTCCTTTTTTGCTGTTTTGATTTGCCAAGCTCCAATGTATTCAAAAATGTACCATAAATAAACGATATAATGATAAGATGAAAAAAACAGTGACAGAAAGGAACATAAAAGTGGAAAATGCGTCAATTTTAATCGTAGACGATGAGAAAGCGATTGTGGACATGATCAAACGCGTTCTCGAAAAAGAAGGTTATCGAAATATACTGGATGCAGCAAGCGCAGAAGAAGCGATTCCCGTTGTGAAG
>NZ_JBSIOT010001294.1:0-581 GCF_053613335.1 Bacillus sp. LR--39
TACGGACGCAAATCCAACCAATAAAGAGACACGGGCTCCATATAGGATCCGGCTGAAAATATCACGTCCAAATTTATCCGTTCCCATCAGATGTTCAAGGCCCGGCGCCTTATATTTATCAAGCAGGCTTTGCTGCTCTTGGGGATAAGGTGCAATTAAAGGGGCGAAAACAGCAGACATAATAATGATAAAAAGAATAACGGCACCTAAAATGGCCAGTTTGTTTTTCGAGAATTTTTCCCAGAAAATCTTTGTCATTGTTTCTGGCTTTTTCGAAATATTTTCTTTCAGCCTGATCTCCGGCGAGGGAGTTGTTTGCAGCTCTGACATCTCTGTTTCCCTCCTTTTAATATTCGATCCGCGGATCAACAATCGCGTAAAGGATGTCTGCAATGAGGTTTCCGACAACGACAAGAACCGCCGAGATCACAGTCATTGCCATGATAACCGGATAATCGCGCTGGAATGCTGAATCGACAAACAGCTTTCCTAATCCCGGCCAAGTGAAAATCTGCTCTACGACAACCGCTCCGCCAATAAAGGAAGGAATCATTAAGCCGAAAATCGTAATAACAGGCAAT
>NZ_JBSIOT010001295.1:0-580 GCF_053613335.1 Bacillus sp. LR--39
GACCGCGATCACTTCAACCCCGGTTTTTTTCACAAAGCCGAGAAATTTTCTCTTTTGAATTTTTTTAGAATTCAAGATTACGGCGTCATTCCCGAGCTCCTGTATAATTTGCTTTGTGGCTTCCTGCATAGAACCAGCTACAAATTTTTTGATTTTCATTGAATATCCACCACTCCGATGCTTTGAACTTCTACATTGGCTTCCAATTCGTTATAGGAAAGAACCGGCAGATCAGGGAAATAGCGCTCAAGCAGCTGCTTGACATACATTCTGACAGGCGGCGAACATAGAAGGATCGGCACTTCCTGCCTCAATGAGAGCTGTTCGATTTCTCTTGCTACAGATTGAATGATATTTTCGGATAATGTTGGTTCAAGAGATAAAAAGTTGCCGTGTTCAGTCTGCTGAATTCCTTCCGCCACGGCCTTTTCGACGCGGCCCGAACAAGTCACCACTTTCAGCGTCTCATTTTCCTTCGCATATTGGGCGGTGATCTGCTTGGCCAGAGCCTGTCTGACATACTCGGTCAGCATATCTGAATCCGTCGTCAGCTTTCCGTAGTCGGCCAGCGTTTCAAAGA
>NZ_JBSIOT010001296.1:0-580 GCF_053613335.1 Bacillus sp. LR--39
AACAAAAAGCCCAGCTGGTCGGAAGAGCATACTACAATCTCGGATTATGCTATTACAATCAAGACCTTCTAGACCCTGCCATTGATTACTTTGAAAAAGCGGTCTCCACTTTTGAAAGCAGCAGGATCGTCAATTCACTGCCGCAAGCATACTTTTTAATTACCTTGATTTATTATAAACGGGGAAAACATGATAAAGCTTCGGAATATCACAAGCGGGGCTATGAATATGCTAAAGAAACAGACGATGCAGACTATGCCGTAAAATTCGAGTTTTTGCAATCCCTATATCAGGATCAGCCCAATGAAGAAGGAATCGAACGATGTTTCCAATACCTAAAAAATAAAAATATGTACGCTGATATAGAGGATTTAGCCCTAGAAGTAGCAAAATATTACTATGAACAGAAATGGTTTAAACTGTCTGCTTCCTACTTTCTACAAGTTGAAGAGGCAAGAAAACAAATACAAAGGAGTGAAGGTTTGTATGAAATTGAAATCTAAGTTGTTTGTTATTTGTTTGGCCGCAGCCGCGATTTTTACAGCGGCTGGCGTTTCTGCTAATGCGGAAGCACTCGACT
>NZ_JBSIOT010001297.1:0-579 GCF_053613335.1 Bacillus sp. LR--39
CGTAGATGCGTTCCCGATTGCTTTAAACACAAACGATGTTGATAAAATCGTTGAAACTGTAAAATTGCTGGAACCGACATTTGGCGGCGTCAACCTTGAAGATATTGCAGCGCCAAATTGCTTTATCATTGAAGAGCGCCTCAAAAAAGAAACAAACATCCCGGTTTTCCATGATGATCAGCACGGTACTGCCATTGTAACCGTAGCAGGTCTTGTGAACGCGCTGAAACTGTCTGGAAAATCCATGTCATCCATTAAAGTTGTCGCAAACGGCGCGGGTGCGGCTGGCATTGCGATTATCAAGCTTCTTCATCATTATGGCGTTCGCGACATTGTGATGTGCGATTCCAAAGGGGCCATTTATGAAGGGCGCCCGAACGGCATGAACGATGTCAAAAATGAAGTGGCGAAGTTCACGAACCAAGATCGAAAAGACGGTTCTCTGAAAGATGTCATCGTTGATGCTGACGTATTTATCGGTGTCTCTGTAGCAGGCGCGTTAACAAAAGAAATGGTTCAAAGCATGGCAAAAGATCCGATTATCTTTGCAATGGCAAATCCAAATCCGGAAATCATGCC
>NZ_JBSIOT010001298.1:0-579 GCF_053613335.1 Bacillus sp. LR--39
CTTCATGTCAGGGCCTGTCGCGACAATTTGATAAATGCCTCCTCCTTCCACGGGAACCGGGGTATTGTACTCCTCTTGATCAATTAACACTTCATTGGAGACGTATTCCCAATCCAGCATAAAGATAGCGTGGAGCGTTTGCACAATTTCCCCCTCAAGCCGCAGGTGTGTATCTCTCCAAAATCCGATGTACGGATCTCTGCTGATATATTCCTTTCCAACATTTAATCCGCCCACAAAACCGGTTTTCCCATCGATGATCACGATTTTCCGGTGATTTCTGAAATTCAGCTTCTGGTTGAAAAACCCGTATTTCAGCGGAGAAAACGGGACGATGTCCACCCCCGCTTGTTTCATTCTCATAATATCTCTTCTTGCCAGCTTCATGCTTCCTGCCGCATCGTATAAAAACCTCACCTCGACACCCTGGCGCGCTTTCTCCATCATAATATCCATCATGCCGCGTCCGAGCATGTCAGATTTAAACATATAGTATTCAATATGTATGTAAGATTCCGCTTTTCTCATTGCTTTGAAAATGTCCGGGAAGGTTTCTTCGCCGTTTTTCAGCACTTTGAT
>NZ_JBSIOT010001299.1:0-579 GCF_053613335.1 Bacillus sp. LR--39
TGACATACTTATATATTGATCAGGAAAAGGAGGTATGTAACATGAGCGGAGGATACTCTAACGGATTTGCGTTGCTCGTAGTACTGTTCATTTTGCTTATCATCGTAGGTGCAGCTTACATCTACTAAGCAGCCCGAGGATCGCTTGTAATATAAGCGATCCTTTATTTTCACTAGCGCCTAATCGTTTCAAACATGAATTGCATAACATGTAATTGGTAAATAAAACTTATTACAGGAGGTGCTTTTTAAGATGGGTGAAGTATTTGCAGGCGGATTCGCTTTATTGGTTGTGTTATTTATTTTATTGATTATCATCGGCGCTTCTTGGCTGTACTAATCAACATAAAAAAGCATAGCTGCTTCATCAGCAGCTATGCTTTCTTTCGTATTTACACTGTAAAGGAGATCTCCACAAACGAAGAGATCAGTAAAATTAATATAGATACATTAATAAATCGGAATACCTTATCTTGCCGCTCTTCAGGAATCTCTCTGACAAGGCATAATGTATTGGTGAGCCTGTTTATGAAATATAAAATAAACACGGCAGCCACGATAAAATAGAATAAAATGATGG
>NZ_JBSIOT010001300.1:0-578 GCF_053613335.1 Bacillus sp. LR--39
CTCTTCCACGGTTCCCCATTTTCCTGCTCTGACAAAACGGTCCAGTTCGGCAACACGTCTGGCGGAAGACAGAATCAGTGAAAAAGCCAGATCTGCAACTGTGTCATCCAGTGTATAAGGTGTATGAGTCCCGACGACTCCTCTTTCTTTCATTGCTTCTATATCGAAGTTATCGTAGCCTACTGATTGGTTGCTGACCACTTTGAGCTTAGGCGCGTGTTCCAGCAACTCACGATTGATTGACGGCCCGGACGTCCCTGATGTTAAAAGTCCCTCCGCTTCTTTTAATTTTTCAAATAGCACGTCACTCGGAAGCGTATCCTCCTGCCATACTTCATAACGACAATGTTCACCGATGAATGCTTCAATCTCTTCAGGAATCGGTTTTGTGATAAATACAAATGGTTTCAACAAGGCTCCCCCTTTATGGCTGTTGTCTATTTCATTATATCGGAAATAAATAGGTGTTAAAAATATAGCTGCGTTTTTTTAATTTCTGGTTCTTTTGAACTTAAAATGAAGATCGAACAGCTAAATCTGCTTAAAAAAGTTTTTTAATTATCAGAATTCACCCATAT
>NZ_JBSIOT010001301.1:0-578 GCF_053613335.1 Bacillus sp. LR--39
GGCCACTTACTTGGTGATCAAAGTATTAAACGGCGGGCTTGTCGTCGCTGTCGGCTATGCGACTTTTGCGGCTTTGATCGGAGCGTTCGCCGGACTGTTCACTCTTTACTTTTCCTGGCAGAAAAGAAAAGGGGCGCTCCTGGCGCTGAAGCCGAACCTTGTTCCTTCAGCCGATATTACGTACCGGCAAATGTTTAAAGAGCTGTTCAGCTATGCCGCCCCTTATGTCTTTGTCGGGCTGGCGATACCGCTTTACCAGTACATTGATACGAATACGTTTAATAAAGCGATGATTGCAGCCGGCTATCAAAACATCAGCCAGGATTTGATGGCGATCGTGACGCTGTACGTGCCAAAGCTTGTGATGATTCCGGTATCTCTCGCGACGGCATTCGGGCTGACATTGATTCCGGCGGTGACTGAAAACTTTACCAACAAAGATTTCCCTGCTTTAAACAAACAGATTGATCAGGCGATGCAGATCATTCTCTTCATCGTTCTTCCGGCATCAGTCGGTATGGCTCTTTTGTCGGGGCCGGTTTACACGTTCTTTTACGGCTCGGAAAGCCTGCTCCCTG
>NZ_JBSIOT010001302.1:0-578 GCF_053613335.1 Bacillus sp. LR--39
TTTAAAAGGTTCATAGCAGCATTTTTAGTGTTGGCTTTAATCATTTCATTAGTGCCAGCCGATGTACTAGCAAAAACCACAGAAGAAGAGAATGGAAATCGTATTGCTGCCGATGATCCAGAAGAAACTCTTCAGAAAGAACAAACTGAGGAAGCTGTGCCTTTTGATCCAAAAGATATAAACAAAGAGGGTGAGATCACCTCTGAAAGAACAGAAAATACAAAACTCTATTATGAAGGTGACGGTGTCTATAAACAGGAAGTATATCTTGATCCTATTCATACAAAGGAAACACCTGATGCCGACTGGGAAGACATTTCTCCTGAGTTAAAAGAGTCGACAAGCAAACAAGTCGAGACAGAGAACGCCATTTTGAATTCAGATTTTCAAAAGCAAATGAAGAACGGGCTTTACGCGACTTTTGAGCATAATGACCATAAGGTTACATATTCACTTGTAGAAGCGAAAGGCCCGAATAAAACTTCACTTACTCCGAAAGATACCTCAGCAGATTATAAGACTGACAGTAATGAGATTGTGTATCCGGATGTTTTTCCGAATATTGCTCTTCAGACTTT
>NZ_JBSIOT010001303.1:0-577 GCF_053613335.1 Bacillus sp. LR--39
AGGCCAGACCGCCCCGCACCCGCGGTGAAAATTTGGCGGGATGAAAGAATGTGATCGGCAAGCTGGTCAGCCTCTTCATTAGCAATATAAGCTGCTGAATTGTGTAACTCATTGAGAATTTCCGCTACGTATTCAGTCGTTTTCATAGGAGTTATCCTTGGACAATCAGCTGCTTCATTTTTGAAGCTGTTTCCGCCTTATCATCTGCGCTTGTAATTCCGCCCCCAACAATGACAAGGTCAGGGTTTTGCTTGATCACTTCTGGCAGTGTATCAAGTTTGATGCCGCCCGCGATTGCGGTTTTTGCGTTTTTTACGGTATTTTTGATTGTCGTTAATTCTTCGAAAGAGTTTTTGCCCTCTGCTTGAAGATCATAGCCAGTGTGGACGCAGATGTAGTCAACGCCGAGTGCGTCAATTTCTTGCGCACGGGACTCGATATCTTTCACGTTAATCATGTCCACTAAGATTTTCTTCTTTTGTTTTTTGGCTTCTTCTACTGCGCCTTTAATCGTTGCGTCGTCTGTAGCCCCTAAAACGGTGATGATGTCAGCGCCTGCTTCCGACGCTTTCATAAT
>NZ_JBSIOT010001304.1:0-577 GCF_053613335.1 Bacillus sp. LR--39
CTGTGTCGCCAAAATCAAATGAACGCCGAGGCTTCGTCCGATACGCGCGGCACTGACAAGCTCCCTGATAAAATCAGGCTCCTCGCTTTTCAGCTCGGCAAACTCATCAGAAATTAAGAACAAGTGAGGCATCGCCACTTCTGCTTTCCCTTGCTTGTACAGCTTTGTATAGTCATTGATGTGATTGACTTGATACTGGTCAAACAGGCGCTGCCTTTTTTTCAGCTCGCTTTTAATGGAAGCAAGCGCACGCATACTGAAGTTTTTGCTTCCTTCAATATTTGTGATCGTGCCGAGGAGGTGGGGAATGTTGCGGAACGGCTGCGCCATTCCTCCGCCTTTATAGTCAATTAGTAAGAAAGCCGCTTCATGCGGATGAAAATGCACTGCAAGTGACAAGATGTAGGTCTGGAGAAATTCACTTTTCCCTGATCCCGTTGTCCCCGCAAGCAAGCCGTGCGGACCGTGTGCTTTTTCGTGAAGGTTCAGATACACAATGTCATCTTTCCCTTTATAGCCGATCGGCACTGACAGCGACTTCGACGATTCACTTGTCAGCCATCTTTGCTGAATGCCG
>NZ_JBSIOT010001305.1:0-577 GCF_053613335.1 Bacillus sp. LR--39
TGGCTGAACAGTATCATAGGCTTCTTCACGTGTAAGGCCTGTGTCAATCAAAGCAAGCAGCACACGCTGAGAATAGATAAGGCCGAGAGTGCGGTCCATGTTGCGCTTCATATTTTCCGGGAAGACCGTTAAGTTCTTCACGATGTTGGAGAAGCGGTTCAGCATGTAGTTCAGCGCAATTGTCGCATCCGGAAGAATAATCCGTTCTGCTGAAGAATGAGAAATATCGCGCTCATGCCATAATGGAACATTTTCGTAAGCTGTCATCATGTAGCCGCGGATCACGCGCGCCATGCCTGTCATGTTTTCAGAGCCAATCGGATTTCGTTTATGCGGCATTGCAGATGAACCCTTTTGCCCTTTCGCGAAAAATTCCTCAACTTCACGTGTTTCACTCTTTTGCAGTCCGCGGATTTCCACAGCGAATTTCTCAATGCTTGTCGCGATCAAAGCAAGTGTTGCCATATAGTCAGCATGGCGGTCACGCTGAAGGGTTTGAGTGGAAATCGGTGCTGCTTTCAATCCGAGCTTCTCACAGACATATTGCTCAACAAATGGATCAATGTTCGCATATGTG
>NZ_JBSIOT010001306.1:0-576 GCF_053613335.1 Bacillus sp. LR--39
CGGACCGACCAGCTGCCGCCTGCACGAAGCAAAGAAAACGTGCTTTGTTCTGCAAATGCAAAATCTTGCGGATTCAGATAAATATCTGCATTCGTTTTTTCTGAGGAACATACAATTTCATCCCGATTTCCAGTAAAATAAACGGATTTCTCAGGTTCACTGCCCGTCAATATCAAGCGTATATCCTGCTGATCCGTTTGGAGAGTAAATGATATATCCGTCTCAATCGTGCCGAGACAATCATTTCGCAGGAAAACTTCGTATTGGCCGCCGGATTCCTTTCTTTTAAGAGAAATCACTCCGCTATTAAATGGAATGGAGCTGATCGTAACAGAATCCTTCACATCAGGCCCTATGGTCACCGGATGAGACGACGGGAGGTTAGACAGATTTAATTTTTGAACGTTATTTTGGTAAAAAACCCATAATAGACTCAAATGGCGAACCCCCTTACGGCCGAATGGCAGCATGCGATGACCTGTGCTTCATGTCTCACGTTATTTGTCATCTTTTTTCTCATCTTTCTTTTCTGTTTCTTTTTTCTCGTCTTCTTTTTTCTTCTGTTCTTCTTTTTTT
>NZ_JBSIOT010001307.1:0-576 GCF_053613335.1 Bacillus sp. LR--39
AGTCCGCATGCGGTCATAAGCGCACCGCCTGCAAACAGCCAGGAATAAGAGCCTGTTCCGTTTAAAATCATTCCGCCGATCCATGCACCAAGGGCATTGGCAAGGTTAAATGCTGATACGCTGACAGCTGCGGCAATGGTCGTGCCGCCCTCAGATGATGAAATGACCTTTGTTTGCAAAAGAGGCGGCGTGCCGAATGCGCATGCCCCGAATAGGAACGTTGCCAAAATGGCTGCAGCCGGGTAAATGGCGATGTAAGGAAATACAGCCAGAACACCGGTTAAACCGATCATTACACCGATCATCGTCCGAGTCAGCAAAGGCAGCGGCACTTTTCCCGCTAAGAAATTCCCGGCAACGCCTCCCAATCCATACGCAAAGAGAGCACCTGTAATGCCAACCGTGCTGAATCCGGCTGAATGCCTCAAAATGGGTTCGATAAAGGTGTAGGCGATAAAGACACCGGAATAGCCTAAAATGGTAATCGCGAAGGAAAACAGCACTTGTTTGTGTTTAAAAACCCCCCACTCATTCATAAGCATTGGGATCACTTTTGGTTTTCTGTTCGGCACGGCA
>NZ_JBSIOT010001308.1:0-576 GCF_053613335.1 Bacillus sp. LR--39
TTGCCGAATCCCATGAAAAAGTTCCTTCGATTATCGGGGCTGCAAAAGGCCGCTATATTAATGTTTTAGTGACAACTGCCGAAACAGCCAGAGAAATTGCCGAGGAGGTGAGAAATCAATCATGATCATTTACTTTATCATCGCCCTTGGAGCTGCATGGCTTCTCCAGAGCGTTTTAGGTTTTTGGCAAATCAGGCATTTCAATCGAACGTTCGCCGCGTACAGGCGTATAGGGAGAGTCGCGGTCGGAAGGAAGACCGGCTTACTCAGAGCCGGAACGGTCGTCCTGTTTGTCATCGACAAACGCAACAAAATTTTGAAGGCATCAAAAATGCAAGGTGTCACCGTCTTTTCAAGAATCAGACCTTTAAAAGGGTTTGAAGGAAAGTATTTGCTGAAGATCGGACAAGCGGAGCTTGCCCGGCACGACCGCCTCACACGTCTTGCAATTGAAGATGCCTTGAGAACATTCGACATCATCACGAAAGGGGGTGATGTTCCGCAGAAGAAAACACGGCTTCAAAAACTGATGAGCTTTCAAATCAAAAAAAGAGGTGAAATATGAAAAACGTAACA
>NZ_JBSIOT010001309.1:0-576 GCF_053613335.1 Bacillus sp. LR--39
TGAATAGGGATGTGCACTATATGTGTGACCGCTCATAATCACACCTGACCCTTGTTTTATCGTTTCAATAATAGAATCAGATACGACGGCAGCAGCAATAGGCGCATAACCGGCACCGAGTCCCTTCCCCAGTACAGCAATATCAGGTACGGTGTCCCAATGCTCTGTCGCGAGCATCCTTCCTGTTCTCCCAAGCCCCGTCATCACTTCATCTGCAATAAAAAGCACATCGTGTGTGCGGCATACCTCACTTAATCTCTCATAATATCCCGGAGGCGGAGTAATCGCTGCTCCTGCAGCACCAATAATAGGCTCAGCCACAAAGCCGGCGATGAATTGGCTTCCGATTCTTTTGATCATAGTGTCCAGTTCATCAGCTGCAGTCTGAACAACGTCTTCTTCCGTCTCATAATTCAGCCGATAAATATGTGGAGCTGAGATAGCTGGATACCGCTCAATGAGATGGGTGAACCGGTATCTCCTTTCATAAAAACCAGACAATGAAAGCGCTCCCAAAGTTATTCCGTGGTAACTGCTCCATCGAGACAAAAAGATGGATTTTTGTGTTTGCTTTTT
>NZ_JBSIOT010001310.1:0-576 GCF_053613335.1 Bacillus sp. LR--39
TGAAAAGAAGGAGGAGCAGATTTTCAATCTGCTCCTTTTTAAAATTACTGGGCAACTGAGCTGTAAGACGGTTTTCTGTTTTCCTTCTTGGTGAAGTTATACACAGCTGTTCCCGCGATTTGACCGGCTGTTTTCAGCCTGTCTTTGCTGATATGTTCAATCGTGTCGTAAGGGGTGTGGTACCAAGGCTCCAAAGCGCCTGTTCCCGGCTCTCTCCAAATAAAGTTGGCCGAGTCGATGCCGGCTTCATGGAATGGGACATGGTCGGATGATCCGCCTTGATGTAAAAATAATACGTCTTTTCCAAGGCTTAAAGAAGCGGCTTTACTTAGCTGCCAGACGAGGTTTGCCGAACCGTCGGGCGTATTGATGTACAGCTGTGAAGCATTCTCCCAGCTTGTCGCCACCATATCTAAGTTAAAGTTGGCAACGCTCCGTTTGACTTCCTGATTTGACAATGTGCTGACATAATGGCGCGAACCGAGGAGTCCGATTTCTTCGGCTCCGAATGTAATAAAGCGAATTTCTTTGTCGGCTGGCACTGTCTTCAAAATTCGGGCCAGTTCAAGGACGACT
>NZ_JBSIOT010001311.1:0-575 GCF_053613335.1 Bacillus sp. LR--39
GCAGGCGGGTGTGCTTTTCTAGAAAGGAGGATGAAACATGCAGATTGAAATGAAAGACATTCATAAAGCATTCGGAAAAAACCAGGTGCTGTCAGGTGTTTCCTTTCAGCTCATGCCTGGCGAGGTTCACGCATTAATGGGAGAAAACGGCGCCGGCAAGTCCACGCTTATGAACATTTTGACAGGCCTGCACAAATCGGATCATGGTCAAATCAGCATAAACGGAAACGAAACGTATTTTTCCAATCCAAAAGAAGCGGAACAGCATGGAATAGCCTTTATCCATCAGGAATTGAATATCTGGCCGGAAATGACCGTTCTTGAGAATCTATTTATCGGTAAAGAGATATCCTCCAAGCTGGGCGTCTTACAAACAAGAAAAATGAAAGCGCTAGCAAAAGAGCAATTTGACAAACTCTCCGTCTCTCTTTCTCTTGATCAAGAAGCCGGCGAATGTTCCGTCGGACAGCAGCAAATGATCGAAATCGCAAAAGCGCTTATGACAAATGCCGAGGTCATCATTATGGATGAACCGACCGCAGCGTTGACTGAACGTGAAATCAGCAAGCTCTTCG
>NZ_JBSIOT010001312.1:0-575 GCF_053613335.1 Bacillus sp. LR--39
GAAACAAAAAAAATCACAAACCTTTACACTGCAGGCCAAATTAACGGAACATCCGGTTATGAAGAAGCTGCGGGACAAGGGATTATGGCGGGAATCAATGCAGGACGAAAAGCGCTTGGAAAAGAAGAAGTAATTCTAAGCCGTTCTGACGCCTATATTGGTGTTCTGATTGATGACCTTGTGACAAAAGGTACCAATGAGCCATATCGTCTTTTGACATCACGTGCTGAATACAGATTGCTGCTTCGACATGACAATGCTGATTTGCGTCTGACAGAAATCGGACACCGCATTGGATTGATTTCTGATGAGCGCTATGCGGCTTTTGAGAAGAAAAAAGCGGCGATCGAGGCGGAGAAAAAACGTCTTCATTCTGTAATTATCAAGCCGTCTCCGGAAAATCAAGAATATATCCGTTCTCTTGGCGGAAGCGAATTGAAAGATGGAGTTCGTGGCACAGACTTGATGAAACGTCCTGAAATGAACTATGAAACAGTCACAAAACTGGCGCCGCCAGAAGTGCCGGTTCCTCAAGATGTGGCAGAACAAGTAGAAATCCAAGTGAAATATGAAGG
>NZ_JBSIOT010001313.1:0-575 GCF_053613335.1 Bacillus sp. LR--39
ATAGATGCTTTTCCGTCAATGAAATAAGGAATCTCGTAATCTGCGAAAACTTCCTTCACCATATCCTTGTAGTCTTCCGGCTGGCGCGCAAGAATTGCTACATCCTTATAGCGATATCCCTTCTCTCTGACTAGGGCGTGAATTTCCCGGGCAATGCCTTCCAGCTCAGCTCGTCTGTTTGCGGCCTGCATCACAGTAAGGGCTTCTTGTTTTTCTGCGTATGGAATGGCCGGACGCGCTTCATACTGTGCCTCTAGATGCGCCAATTCCGGCGTCTTTGTATGCCGCTCAGTCCGGCTCAGCTCTTTATACGTAATGTCCAAATTCAGTTCCTTCGCCTTCTGATGCAGGCGGTAATAGGTTTTCCCCGTCATTCTGAACAATTCCAGTTCATGCGGCTCCCGCTCATATGACGGCTTGTCCGCTGTGAGCGAAAACGTGATATGCTCCGCATGAACCATAAGCTGCTCCAACACCCTGAATTCCTGCGGTGTAAACTGATAAAAGCCATCCACATAGATATGGGCGCCTTTTATATCTTCCGCAAGCGGGATATGCTCTGCCAGCAATGTCAA
>NZ_JBSIOT010001314.1:0-574 GCF_053613335.1 Bacillus sp. LR--39
TATCTATTGCAAGATCAATTGTGAACAACCCTGATGTTGTCATTGCTGATGAACCGACAGGAAACCTTGATCCGGATACGTCTTGGGAAGTCATGAAGACGCTGGAGGAAATTAACAACCGCGGGACAACAGTCGTGATGGCGACACATAATAAAGAAATCGTAAACACCATGAAGAAACGTGTCATTGCAATCGAAGATGGTATCATTGTGCGTGATGAGTCAAGAGGGGAGTATGGTTCATATGATTAAAATTCTCGGGCGCCACTTGCGTGAGAGTTTTAAATCTCTCGGGAGAAACACATGGATGACATTTGCATCCATTAGTGCTGTAACCGTTACGCTGATTTTAGTCGGCGTGTTTTTAGTGATTATGCTGAATTTGAATAACATGGCCACGAATGCAGAAAAACAAGTCGAAATCAAAGTGCTGGTTGATCTGACTGCAGATCAGAAGGCACAGGACAAGCTTCAGAACGATATTAAGGAACTGAAGGGCATTCAGAGTGTCACTTTTTCATCTAAAGAAAAAGAGCTTGACCAGCTGGTTGACAGTTTTGGTGACAGCGGAAAAT
>NZ_JBSIOT010001315.1:0-574 GCF_053613335.1 Bacillus sp. LR--39
GCCGTCTTTTTAAACAACGGAAAAATTGAAGGCATTTTCCAGGATGAGGGTGACTATGATATTGAATCCGAAATTATTCCTTTTTTATCCACTTTAAAAGGTTTTAAATTTGGCTTTAACAGCGGGATGCGCGCCGAAGTCCTGTTTGTCAACACGAAGGAATTTACCGTCAAGTGGGGGACGAAGAATGCCATCAATATCCCGGCTGCAGGACTTCCGGGCGGCATGCCGATCAGGGCGAACGGAACATTTAACTTTAAGGTGAATGATTATGTCGCATTAATCGATAAAATTGCCGGTGTGAAAGATCAGTATGTTGTGGAAGATATCAAAATACGGATCACATCCATTCTCGATCAGCTTCTGATGAAGTGGATCACAAAAGAAGGAAAAGATATGTTCAACCTTCAAGCCAACGCCTTTGATATCGCAAAGGGAATCAAGGAAGATCTTGATATGGAGATTGTCGGCGACGGCATGACGATAACAGGCTTTAACATCATGAGTTTCAATTATCCGAAAGAAGTCCAGGACATGATCACGAAAAACGCTTCCCACGGCATGGTCGGCGATC
>NZ_JBSIOT010001316.1:0-574 GCF_053613335.1 Bacillus sp. LR--39
TTGCTGCTCACGGCAATGGTCTCCATCTGGGGAATTCCATCTGTCAAACAGGCCTTGACGGGCCATTATGAAGGTTCAAATCCATTGCTGCTGTTCATAAATGATATCGGCGGCAGGCTGACGTTTGCACCCGGCGTGCCTTTTTTGCACAATCAAATTCTCGATGGTTCCGGAAAACCGCTTGAGGCTCTTTACAAACTTGATCTCGCTGGATCGGCAGGTACGGCGATCCTGATTGCCGCCGTACTGACAAAGTTTGTCACAGGCATGCCTTGGAAAGAATGGGGCGCCGTATTTACAGATTCGCTGAAGGAACTCGGCAAGCCGATATTAACGATCGCTTCCGTCGTCGGTTTTGCCTATGTCACCAATTCTTCGGGCATGAGCACAACACTGGGCATGTCCCTTGCGATGACCGGTTCAATGTTCGCATTCTTTTCTCCCGTTCTCGGCTGGCTCGGTGTGTTTATAACCGGTTCAGATACGTCGGCCAATTTGCTGTTCGGAAGCCTGCAAAAAATGACGGCACAGTCAGTCGGAATGGAGCCGGTGCTGTCTGTGGCGGCCAACTCTT
>NZ_JBSIOT010001317.1:0-573 GCF_053613335.1 Bacillus sp. LR--39
TTGCCTGCGGCATTGTTAACCAAAGCGTCGATCGTGCCAAACCGTCCTGCCGCCTCTGTGATCATCTGTTCCACATCTTCAACAGACCGGACATCCATCCGGCATACGGCCACCTGCCCGGCAAAAGTTTCAATTTCTTCTTTGGCCGCTTCGAGCGTTTCTTGTGTTCTGCCCGTAATCATCACATTCCATCCTTCTTCAGCCTGCTTTTTGGCGATCGCTTTTCCCATTCCGCTCGACCCGCCGGTCACGATTACAACTTTTCTGTCCATATCCATCCCCCTTGTTATGAATGAGTATTCATTCAATTGATAGTTTATCATATAAATTAAAAAAAATTAACAAAACATGCGGACTGTCCTAAAATGGCTTTTCTGGATGATATAATGTAGAGAATCTATTAAAGGTTGGTTGATTATGAAAAATCCGTCCAGAAGACAATTTTTAAAAGGCTTCTTAGGCCTTGCCGCAGCAGGGCTCTTTACCGCTGCCGGCGGCTTGGGCTATGCGCGCTATCTCGAACCGCACATGCTTGAAACAAACTTTATTCCCATTCGGCATCGGCTCATTCCT
>NZ_JBSIOT010001318.1:0-573 GCF_053613335.1 Bacillus sp. LR--39
CCTTCGTCGTCGATCGTTCCGGTTCCAGCAATATGGTGTCCTTTCGTCTCGTCTTCTTTTGTCAGCTGGTTATAGATCTCCATTGACATCATCAGCCCTGCCGAAGGGCCGCCGATGTTTTCAATATCCATATCGACCTCCGGCTTCACCTTGACATTGCGGTCTGTGATGAGGGAGACGCCGAGCCCCGCTCTCTTTGGATCTTCTTTGAATGTTTTCAGCTTCATCTCATATGTTTTTTCTTCTTTATCCCGTTCAACTACGATTTTCACGCGGTCCCCGGCTTTTTTTGACTCGATGTAGCGGACGAAGCTCTCCGCTGACCGGAACGATTTTCCGTCCGCTTTTTTAATTTTGTCCCCGACTTGTATTTTCCCTTCTGCAGGCATGCCGCTGACGACCGACATGGCATATACGCCGTTAAACGTGTAGCTGACTTCTTTTCCGGCCCGCTTATAAGCGGCGATCATCGCATTTTCCTGGGAATCTCTCATCATTTGCAGTTGGCGCTTCATATATTCCTGATCAGATTCGCCTTCTTGTTTAAAATTTTCTTCCGGAAGAATTTCGTGG
>NZ_JBSIOT010001319.1:0-573 GCF_053613335.1 Bacillus sp. LR--39
GCAGCTGAGAATGTCAGATGATAAAAAATGAGAGGATGTGATTTGATGGCCATTCCTGCCATCTTACCGTACCAAATGCCAGAAGCATCAAATATGCCGAAAAACAAGGTGTCATGGACTCCTCATCCGAAGCGTGCGGCGCTTCTGATCCACGATATGCAGCAATATTTTCTCAACGCTTACCGTTACGGCGAGTCTCCGGTCACAGATCTGCTGGCTAATATCAAGAAGCTTCGGAAGCGATGTGCCGAGCTCGGCATGCCGGTTATTTTCACGGCTCAACCCGGCGCCCAGACACCGGAAGAACGGGGGCTTCTCCAAGACTTTTGGGGACCCGGAATCGGTCCTGATCCCGATGAGCAGAAGATCGTGGATGAGCTGAAACCGAATGAAGGCGACATTGTTTTGACCAAGTGGAGGTACAATGCCTTCAGAAAAACCAACCTTTTAGGCGTGTTGGAGGAGCAGGGGCGGGATCAGCTCATAATCACCGGAATCTATGCCCATATCGGCTGCCTGATGACGGCATGTGATGCTTTTATGCAAGATATTGAAACATTTTTCGTCGGAGAT
>NZ_JBSIOT010001320.1:0-573 GCF_053613335.1 Bacillus sp. LR--39
TGCATATCCATTTTTAATATGAGAAATCAAATTTTCAAGCATTTCCTTCGTCGTCATCTCAGATGACTGCTCACCAATTTCATGTGCATGCATCAAAATTTTCAGAAATTCTTCTTGATTCAATTTCTTTTCACTCATCTTTTTTTTCCTTTCAGCTTCCATTAAGTTGAAAACACGATTATTATATGATGCTGGTTATCAATTTGCAATCTCTAATACATCATTCGACACATCCCATTTTTTATGTCCTTTTTTAGGAAAAACTTTTTAAGGCCGATGTGTTGCGATATAATAGAGAAATTGGATCTTTTTATTACGTGACTCGGTTAGGAGCGATAATCATGCTTCAGAATATGATTTCCAAAGACGATGTGCTGGCATATGCTGAACAGTTAAAAGAACTTCTTCCTTACAATGAGGAAAATGTTCAGCTGATCAAAAAAGCCCTTATTTTATATCGGCAGGATTCAGTCTATCGTTTACAAGCAGTGAGTCCGACGGAAGTTACGGCTTACGTGCAGGATGTTGTGCCTGTGCGGGTCACATTGAACTTGTTTGTCATAGTCAAAAGCG
>NZ_JBSIOT010001321.1:0-573 GCF_053613335.1 Bacillus sp. LR--39
AGATGCCGTCTTTTGAGACGGCGAGACATTGATAGGTCTCCCTATTTCCCTCGCCGTCTCTGACATTCCCCGTGTAAAACAGATGCAGCACATCATTTTCAGCGATCGCGCTTCCTGAATAACAACCGTTTTTATCAAACCAGTCGCTCGGCGTGAGGGCGATCTCTTCATGCCGCCAGTTAACCAGATCTGCTGAGGAGTAGTGTCCCCATAACTTTGCACCGTGCCCCGTTTTAAAAGGCATCCACTGATAAAAAAGATGGTACACCCCTTTCCACTGAATGAACCCGTTCGGATCATTCAGCAGTCCGACAGGAGGCATGATATGATAATGCAGCCGATAGGGATCAAGGTTTACAATATCCCGGTATTCTTCAACCCGGTTCATTGCCTTTTGACGAAGCTCCTGATCTTGATTCATCGTTTTCCCTCCCTCCGTCACTTTTTCTCGTCTTCATTAATGCCTAAGATAAAGGCTGTGATAAATGCGACAGTCACAGAAATCGCCATTCCGATTAAATAGTGGATCAGGTTGCCCATTCCAAGCGGGGCGACAATCGCAATCATCGGAAT
>NZ_JBSIOT010001322.1:0-573 GCF_053613335.1 Bacillus sp. LR--39
ATGACTTGTAATTTGCCGAGAAATCAGAAGGGGATTAACATGAGCCGGTTAACAGAGCTGCTGCAAGTCTATCATCAAAATGGCTGGATTCTCTCATTTTCCTCTCTTCAGCAATTCACGAAAGAGCTTGCAGAAAACATGGACACATCACCTGCCTCAGTTGAAGTGAGGTTTCCGTGGTTTTTCGAACGGAAAAGTCCGAAGCTTGAGAAAGCGGGTTTGATGCATGCTGATATATTCATGTCTGTCACCTATCGCAAAGAAGATCAGCCGTTTAAACAGCGTGCCGGCATCTCAGCAAAAGTAACGACTCTGTGCCCTTGCTCCAAGGAAATCAGCGAATACAGTGCCCATAATCAGAGGGGAACGGTCAGCATTTGGGCGGATATTCACCCGGCTGCATCACTGCCAAGTGATGTTAAAGCTGATTTGCTTCACGCCGCAGAATCAAATGCTTCTGCGAGACTGCATCCGGTATTGAAGCGGCCTGATGAAAAAGCCGTGACAGAAACGGCCTATGAAAATCCGAGGTTTGTTGAGGATCTCGCTCGGCTGATTGCTGCTGATTTGTTT
>NZ_JBSIOT010001323.1:0-573 GCF_053613335.1 Bacillus sp. LR--39
CAAACCTTTACGGTGAAGGGAAAAGATTACTCATTCGCTGAGCTGACCGGCTGTAAAAGGGCAGACCATCAATACAACGGCGGTTACTTCGTCGTGCTGTATCTAAGCCCGAGGCATTATCACCGTTTCCATTCTCCGATCAGCTGCAGGTATCAAAAGCTGGCCGAGCTCGGAAATCGCTCATACCCGGTAAATCAACTAGGCTTAAAATACGGGAAAGATGTTCTGTCGAAAAATTATCGGTTTGTGTACGAGCTGAATAGCGGCAGCCGAAATGTCCTGATGATTCCTGTCGGCGCGATGAATATTAATTCTATCGTGCAGACGAATACCCGTACTAAATTGGAGATCGGCGAAGAGCTGGGATACTTTTCATTTGGCTCAACCGTCATTTTGATTTTTGAAAAAGACGCGTTCCAGCCGTCCGCCCATTTAGCAGAAGGCCAAGAAGTTCAAGTCGGAGAACTGATAGGTTACGAAGAGTAAGAAGAGGAGCTTGCATAAACGCAGCGCCTCTTTTTTTGAAGAAAGGTGAGACTTATGGAGAAACAAATCATCAGCTGGATTACAGAT
>NZ_JBSIOT010001324.1:0-572 GCF_053613335.1 Bacillus sp. LR--39
TTCAGCCACAAGCAGCTCCACATCCTGTTCATCAACCAGCTTCTCAAACGGTTTCGACGGCAGCCGGTCTGTAATGAGAAGGTCAATGTCACTGAGTTCAGCGTATCGGTAAAAATCCGTTCTCCCGATTTTCGAATGGTCGGCAAGCGCTATGACTTGCTTCGCTTGGGAAATCATTTTCCGCTTCACCATTCCGTCCTCCTCATGGGCGATTGTAAGCCCATGTTCAGAAACCCCCACCACGCCGATCAGCGCTTTATCAACATGATAGCATGACAGCTTTTCAATGACAGAGGCGCCGTACAAAAACCGGTGCTCTTTTTGAAGCTTTCCTCCAAGCAGGCGGATGTCAGCCCCTTTTCTTGAGGAAAGAACGTCCGCAAGGTTAATCGAATTGGTGATGATCGTGCAATTGACATCCGGCAAATGCTCTGCGCATGATTGGACTGTCGTGGAAGCGTCCAAAATAATGCGGTCGCCTTCTCTGATTAAAGAAGCGGCTGCTTTTCCGATCATGCTTTTTTCTTCGGAAACCATGCCCAGCCTGCCCGAATAGTCTTTGACCTCATCAT
>NZ_JBSIOT010001325.1:0-572 GCF_053613335.1 Bacillus sp. LR--39
TGACGGTGTCAATCAGGAGAACTACGAATCATGGCGGGAAGCAACTAGAAAAAATGCCATGTTCCGTCCGCTTGTAGAAATGACGAATGCGATTGGGACGGCTGTCTTGATTTGGTATGGAGCCACACTCATCATGAATGAAACCATTACGATTGGCGTCTTCGTTTCTTTTGCTTTCTATCTGGGAATGTTTTGGGAACCTATTTCGAGACTGGGTCAGGTCTATAATCAGCTGTTAATGGGGATGGCATCATCAGAACGGATTTTTGAGTTTCTGGACGAACAGCCAAATGTCAAGGAGAAGCCCAATGCCATTCATAATGAAAAGATAAATGGGGAGATCAGTTTTGAAGAGGTTGAATTTTCGTATGATGAAAAACGAAAAGCCCTTTACGCCGTTTCTTTCTCTATTCCGGCGGGCTCGACGCTTGCGCTTGTCGGGCATACAGGGAGCGGGAAGACGACGATTGCCAATTTAATCAGCCGTTTTTATGATGCGACCGGAGGCACCATTAAAATAGACGGTATACCGATTAAGGATCTTTCCCTTGCCAGTCTGCGCTCTCAAATCA
>NZ_JBSIOT010001326.1:0-572 GCF_053613335.1 Bacillus sp. LR--39
AGAAGGTCCTATCGGGGCAGGAAAAACAACTCTCGCAACGATGCTCTCACAAGAGTTCGGATTCCCTATGATCAATGAGATTGTAGAGGATAACCCGTACCTTGATAAGTTTTATGACAATATAGAGGAATGGAGCTTCCAGCTCGAGATGTTTTTTCTTTGTCACAGATACAAACAGCTTGAAGACACCAGTGATCACTTTTTAAAAAAGGGACAGCCTGTAATAGCTGATTATCATATTTATAAAAATGTGATTTTTGCGGAACGCACCTTGTCTCCACATCAGCTGGAAAAATACAAAAAGATTTATCACCTGCTAACGGATGATCTGCCAAAGCCGAATTTCATCATTTACATAAAGGCCAGTCTGCCTACGTTGCTACACCGCATTGAAAAACGCGGGCGCCCCTTTGAGAAAAAAATTGAAACTAGCTATTTGGAGCAGCTGATTTCAGATTATGAAGTCGCCATCAAGCAGCTGCAGGAAGCAGACCCTGAACTTACAGTGTTAACCGTAGATGGTGATTCAAAGGATTTCGTTTTGAATAAGAGCGACTTTGAACGCATTGCCG
>NZ_JBSIOT010001327.1:0-572 GCF_053613335.1 Bacillus sp. LR--39
GCCGTTTCCTCCGTGAAGGATAATTTGAAATATCGTTTGTTCCAATTCCTCGGACATTTTGGCACCCCTTTTCTATACACTGACCTGTTGACCATCGCTTGCAGCCGTTCCGGTCTCCAGTTCGCTCTCTTCTTTCAGCTTTTGTTTATCCCACATTCTAAAGAACGGATAGTATACGACAAACGAGATCAACAGATTGATCAGCTGCATGACCGCTCCGGAAATTTTCCCTCCTGTTGCCAAATATCCGGAAAAGCCGGGCGGCATCGTCCACGGCACGGCAATCCCAGCCGGCTTTGCAACAAGACCTGTGCTCATTCCAATATAGGTTGCCGTTATCATCAGCAGCGGCGACACGATGAACGGGATCAGCAGCATCGGGTTCATGACGATCGGCATGCCGAAGATAATCGGTTCGTTGATGTTAAAAACAGCGGGGCCGATGGCGAGTCTGCCGAGCTGTTTCATTTGCTTGCTTCGCGTCCTAAGAAACATCGTAATGACCAAAGCCAAAGTAGCGCCGCTGCCGCCGATGTTGATCCAAATCTCAAAAAACTGCGTCGTAAATATGT
>NZ_JBSIOT010001328.1:0-572 GCF_053613335.1 Bacillus sp. LR--39
TGGTGACTCTGTTTTTTAAAACAAATATGCACGACGTTATTTATCACGCGATTCAGGCTCCGCTTGTCGGACTTGGAAGCGGTATCATTCCAACGCTGATTGCCGTGTTTTTCATACAAATTCTTTGGTTTTTCGGACTGCATGGACAGATCATTATCAACTCCGTGATGGACCCGATTTGGAATACACTGCAGGTAGAAAACCTTTCTGCTTACACGGCGGGAAAAGAAATCCCTCATATTATTTCAAAACCGTTTATGGAGATTTATACAGTAGGGATGGGCGGAACCGGGATGACGCTTGCGATTGTGTTTACCATTCTCATATTCATGAAAAGCAGGCAGATGAAGCAAGTATCAAAACTTGGCCTCGCTCCCGGTATTTTTAACGTAAACGAACCGATTATCTTCGGGCTTCCGATTGTCATGAATCCGATCATTATTGTGCCTTGGGTGCTGGCACCGATGGTTGTTACGCTCGTCACCTATCTGGCTATGTCAGCCGGGCTCGTTCCGCCTCCGACTGGTGTGACAGTGCCGTGGACGGTTCCATTGTTCATTAATGGCATCATG
>NZ_JBSIOT010001329.1:0-572 GCF_053613335.1 Bacillus sp. LR--39
TGTCTCGATTTGGGAGATGCGAACCATATCCCCCGTCTTCTCGCCGGATTCACTCAGCAGCGGAATCATATTTCTCGCTTCTCTGATGGCATCCGCGAGCCTGTCCGCTTCATCCAGCGCCTGAACGGAGTCCAGATGAAACAGTTTTACATTGAGACTGTAGGTTTTTTTAAATGTGGAGACCGTATCTGTTTCCTCGAAAACAGATGGTGGCGGGACGTATAACGACGGCACCTGAAAGTGATCAGGAAGCTCGCGTTCATAAATTGGAACAGACCACCGGCTGTACAAAAACGCCATGATCGATCCTGTTTCACTGTTCATCCTGCTCCTCCTTTACAGCTTCTTCAGCCACTGGCGCAGTTTGCTTTCCAGCGATTTTTCAAACAGCTGTTCATATAAAAGCAGCGCATGATCCCAGTAGCCCGTGCCCGGTATCCATTTTTTCTTGAGCGCCATTCCCGTTGAAGCCGCTGGATCATAAATAAACCGTGAGCCTTGAAAACACCCCGGCACCCATCTCACATCTTGTTTTGACGTCCAATGGCCGTCATTAAGAAATGAGGCGTAAT
>NZ_JBSIOT010001330.1:0-572 GCF_053613335.1 Bacillus sp. LR--39
TCTTGCCGTCTTCCCACTCGGCCGTCTCATCGGAAGTTTTAGTTGAGCGGCTTAAAAAACGGTACCCGCTGTTTACATCCTGAAAGATCACTTGATAAGTTTTCGGATGAATATTTGGTTTCATATGCCATTCCTCCTATCAAAACGTAATAATTACGTTTTATTATATACCTTTCAAATCCCTGTGTCAAAAATGAATGTTCATTTGCCATACTTAATCCCTTTATCCATTTTAACCTCCTACAGGAAGAATAATCTAAAAAAGGCGGTAAACAATAAAAAGCAAAATGGTGTAAATGAAAGGTGGTTTTCCGGATGAATGACTTGATTTTTGCAAGAAGCCTTTTCGGAACAACGATGGGATTCCATATTATTTTTGCCTCGCTCGGTGTCGGAATTCCTTTGATGATTTTGCTGGCCGAGCTGATCTATCAAAGAACGAAAGATCCCCACTACGCCATTATGGCCAAAAGATGGACGAAGGCGCAGGCCGTGTTGCTCGGGGTCGCCATACCGACCGGAACCATTGCCGGCACGCAGCTAGCCCTGCTCTGGCCGGGATTCATGGAAGT
>NZ_JBSIOT010001331.1:0-572 GCF_053613335.1 Bacillus sp. LR--39
GTCGGTTCTTTTTCTGTACGGATGATAAGCATGTGGATGATTTATTGTCAGAGGGAAGTGTAAACCATCAGGTGAAAATGGCGATTCAAGCCGGACTTGATCCGTTTTTAGCCTATCAATTAGGAAGCCTCAATGCGGCCGAGTGCTACGGATTAGATACAAAGGGAGCGATTGCCCCGGGTTTTGACGCTGATTTGCTCTTTGTATCTGATCTGGAAAATGTCACTGTCACAATGACGATGGTAAAAGGGCAGACTGTTGCTGAAGACAGCAAAGCGGTCTATCAGGATCATGCTTCAACTGCAGCACCAGATCAGGCACTGCTTGATTCTGTTAAGCTTGCTGCTCCTCTTAACAAACAGGATTTTCATATGCCAATCGATTCAGAGCAGCAAATCAATGTCATTCAAATCATACCAAATCAGCTTGAAACAAGATTAGTACAAGTTCCGGCTCCTGATGCCCGCGAATTTGAGCCTGACACTGAGTTTGATTTGTTAAAGATTGCAGTTGTCGAGCGGCATAAAGGATTGAAAGAAACCGGACTTGGTGTTGTGAAAGGTTTTGGATTC
>NZ_JBSIOT010001332.1:0-571 GCF_053613335.1 Bacillus sp. LR--39
AATGCCGAGAAGCGGCAGGCCTACCCCTGTCAGTAAAAATCCGCCGATGGCCTTCCAGACGTTGTGTCCGGCTGCTTGTCCAAGTTCCGGCGGATAAATCATATTTCCTGCTCCAAAGAATAACGCAAATAGCATGAAACCAATAATAATGGTATCTTTGACAGGCAGTGAGTGTTTCATGAAAAAAATCCTCCTAATAATTATGTTAAAATATTCTGTCAATTAATTGTCAGATAATATGACGAAACGAACAAATCTTATTATATGGTAAAAAAATTAGAAGTCAATACTAGTTTTTCGTAATTTTCTATTAAATTTTGTTATGGTAACATAAATATCATACCTTGTACCGCTTTCATAAAGGAGTAAAAAAGATGATATATTTAGATAATAGTTCAACGACGAAGCCTTACGATGAAGTCTTGAACGTATATGAACAGACAAGCAGCCGATACTTTGGCAATCCTTCATCTTTGCACCGATATGGAGCCGAAACGGAACAGCTGCTTCAAGCAGCCAAAAATCAAATCAAAAGGTCCTTAGGCCTAAAAAAATATGATATTGTATTTAC
>NZ_JBSIOT010001333.1:0-571 GCF_053613335.1 Bacillus sp. LR--39
TTAATTTATGCGCTGTTTTTTCAGCTTTCAGATGCTGTTGCCGCACCGATCCAGGGAGCACTCAGAGGGTACAAAGATGTGAACTATACACTTGGGGCCGCTTTTGTCTCTTACTGGGTCATTGGCCTTCCGGTCGGTTATATGGTCGGTACGTTTACAAGCCTCGGTGCATTCGGCTATTGGATTGGATTAATAGCGGGACTCGCCGCCGGAGCAGTTGGACTGTTTTTCAGGCTGGCAAAACTGCAAAAACGTTATTCGCAAAAACAACACATGTAAAAGAGGTGATCAATCATGGCAAAAAACAAAAAATTATTCGAGTATCTTTCTCAGCATGCGGAAACCATCAGTTCAACATGGTATGAAACAATCGAGGAGACTGATCCCAATTCCATTTATGCATCAACAGACCCTGTTGTCATTCACAATTTAAAGAGCCAGAATCTTGCCTTTAACTATAAAATAAACCGTATTTTTATAGATGATGAGGACGTATACTTGCCTATACTGAAAGAATGGGCCTTTGAAGTCACACAGGATCAAGAGCATTTAAAAACTCCTATCCACTATA
>NZ_JBSIOT010001334.1:0-571 GCF_053613335.1 Bacillus sp. LR--39
AGTTTTGCCTTCTTTATCGCCAAGCTCTTTTTGGATCGCCTTCATTTGTTCACGCAAGTAGTATTCCTTCTGCGTACGCTCCATCGAACGTTTGACGCGCTGGCCGATTTTTTTCTCAATCTCCAGCACTTCTTTTTCATTATTAATAAAATCAATGACCTTGTTCAGCCTGTCTTTGACATCAGCCGTTTCTAAAATATCCTGCTTATCCTTTAGTTTAAGGGGCAGATGAGAAGCAACGATGTCTGCCATTCTCCCCGGCTCTTCGATATCAGTAACCGCAGCGTACGTTTCGGCCGAGATTTTTTTAGAAATTTTTATGTACTGATCAAAGTGGTCTAGCAAAGTCCGCATCAATGCTTCGTCTTCTGTATCTTTTGAATCATCTTCATGAATAAGTTGAATGTCAACCGACGTGTAATCCTCGTGTTCATTGTATTTGACGATATGGGCGCGCTTGAGGCCCTCCACCAACACACGAATCGTACCGTTCGGAAGCTTCAGCATTTGCTTAATTTTTGTATAGGTGCCGACTGTGAAAATCTCGTCTTCACCAGGTTCGTCTATCGAA
>NZ_JBSIOT010001335.1:0-570 GCF_053613335.1 Bacillus sp. LR--39
TCGGGGTGAATGAGTTTTTTCAGATCCCTGACTGTTAAAGGCTTGGCGTCATCAGTTAATTCTATTCCTAATTGCCCGTTTGCCTCTAATGTCGCAATTTTGACATCTTGTATACCCGTAACGCCGTGAAGCCGTAGCTGCATTTCAAGCTGATCAACTGTAAGTCTCATCTTCTTTAAGTTTTCGATATGAAGCTGTCCGTTTTCAATAACAACTTTTGCTTCTCCGGTCAACATCTTTTCAATGAAGTTCGATCTCATTTGGATCCATTCTATAACGATGAGTGTGATTGTGAAAATTGCCGCCGCAATTTTTGAAGAGGCTGTACTCGATGATTGGCTGAACGATAATAGTTCCGATTCCTGAAATTCTCAGCAAAATGACTCCGGCTACAATGAGAACTAGAGATTCCCAAGTGAAATTCATGCTACCACCTGACCAATGATGAATTAGATTTGTCATGGGATTGGCTTTTCTTCCGGCCAATCGCAATTTAATATATCCGAAAGGCAGTCGGTTCATTCTGTCCTGAACCGAACAATATTTTTGGTATAGATGGATATATTAAGC
>NZ_JBSIOT010001336.1:0-570 GCF_053613335.1 Bacillus sp. LR--39
GTTAATATACTGCTCGGCTTCTTGAATGATGGATATCGTTTTTTGATAACATATTTCAGACGTCTCTCCCCAAGTGACTAAGCCGTGTTTCTCCATTAATACAAGCTCGGCGTGGGGATTGTTTGCTACGCCTTCAGCGATCATTTTAGACAAAGTAAATCCAGGACGGACGTATGGCACCCATACAAACCGGTTTCCGTAAATATCTTCAGCGATTTGTTTTCCATTATCTGCACAGCATATGCTGATAATCGCATCTGGATGGGTATGGTCAACATGTTTGTATGGCAGAAAAGCGTGTAACAGCGTTTCAATTGAAGGGCGGGGATGTTTGCTGTCTATCATACAATGAGACAGATAGTCTACCATTTCTTCATCTGGCATTTGGTCCCTTTTAATCAGCGGGCGGATATCATCTAATTTCAAACCGGTAAAGTTATGCGCTTTCATTGTTGCCAAATCCGAACCGCTTCCTTTTATCCACATTACTTCTATTTCACGGCCTCTAAAATCCTTTTCCGTTGTTTTCATAGATGTATTCCCCCCGCCCCAGTTGCAGACAGTGCGGTC
>NZ_JBSIOT010001337.1:0-569 GCF_053613335.1 Bacillus sp. LR--39
TTATTTAGATGTCGTAAGCGTAGGGGCAACGATTAACATTATGCTCGCCGCTGTTTTGGCAGAAGGGAAAACGATCATCGAAAACGCTGCCAAGGAGCCTGAGATCATTGACGTCGCGACATTGCTTACCAGCATGGGCGCCAAAATCAAAGGTGCGGGCACCAATGTGATTCGAATCGACGGCGTGAAGGAACTGCAGGGCTGCAAGCATACGATCATTCCGGACAGAATTGAGGCCGGGACATTTATGATTGCAGGGGCTGCAATGGGCAAGGAAGTCATTATCGATAACGTCATTCCCACTCATCTAGAGTCGTTAACGGCAAAGCTGAGAGAAATGGGCTATCATATCGAAACAAGCGACGACCAGCTTCTCATTGTCGGCGGGCAGAAGAACTTAAAGCCGGTTGACGTCAAAACCCTCGTATACCCGGGGTTTCCGACTGATTTACAGCAGCCGATGACGGCGCTCCTGACAAGGGCGAAAGGGACGAGTGTCGTCACAGACACCATCTACACGGCAAGATTCAAGCACATTGATGAGCTGAGACGAATGGGTGCCAATATGA
>NZ_JBSIOT010001338.1:0-569 GCF_053613335.1 Bacillus sp. LR--39
CTATTAGAGCAAAAAGGCGCGATCTTTCAGGTCAGAGGAAGCGGCATTTTCGTCAGAAAACATAAACGAAAAGGCTATATCAGCCTTCTGTCGAATCAGGGATTTAAAAAAGACCTCGAGGATTTCAACGTCACCTCAAAAGTTATCGAACTGGACGTGAGAAAGCCAACACCGGAAGCGGCGGAAAACCTGAACATCGAAATAAACGAAGACATCTACTATGTCAAAAGGGTCCGCTACATCAACGGCCAGACCCTTTGCTATGAAGAATCCTATTACAATAAATCCATCGTGACGTTTTTAAACAACGAAATCGTCTCCCACTCCATCTTCCATTACATCCGGGAAGGACTGGGGTTGAAGATTGGTTTTTCTGATTTGTTTCTGCACGTGGACCAGCTTAATGAGGAGGAAGCGGAATATTTGGGATTAGAGGCTGGACTGCCGAAGCTGTATATAGAAAGTATTTTTCACCTAACAAATGGGCAGCCGTTTGATTACTCGAAGATTTCGTATAATTATGAGCAGTCGCAGTTTGTGGTACAGGCTAATAGTTTTTTATTATAGGG
>NZ_JBSIOT010001339.1:0-569 GCF_053613335.1 Bacillus sp. LR--39
ACCCATCCATTATTCCATTCTGCAGGGAAAGAAGAAAACCGGGGTTACCATTATGTATATGGTAGAAAAATTGGATGCGGGCGATATGATCTCAAAAGTGGAAGTGGACATTGAAGAAACCGACAATGTCGGAACGCTGCACGATAAATTAAGCGTTGCTGGCGCGAAGCTATTGTCTGAAACGATTCCAAACGTTATTGCCGGCAGCATTTCACCTGAAAAGCAGGATGAAGAGAAAGCGACATACGCGCCTAATATCAAAAGAGAGCAAGAGCTGCTCGACTGGTCCAGAACGGGCGAAGAGCTTTACAACCAGATCCGCGGCTTAAATCCATGGCCTGTTGCTTATACGACTCTAAACGGACAAAACTTGAAAGTGTGGGAATCGAAAAAAACACCCGCACCAACCAAAGCTGAGCCCGGCACAGTCGTTGCGGTTGAAAAGGAAGGGATTATCGTTGCCACAGGTAATGATACGGCCCTGTTATTAACCGAACTCCAGCCGGCAGGCAAAAAACGAATGAAAGGCGAAGACTTTGTGCGAGGCGCTCATGTTGAAGCCGGTGATG
>NZ_JBSIOT010001340.1:0-569 GCF_053613335.1 Bacillus sp. LR--39
CTCTCCGCCGTATTTCGGCAAGTCAAAAGAACCTCTTTTCAGGAGGAAAGCATAGTACCATTTAAAATATTCCCTTGTTGGGAATGTTGAGAAAAAATGTTCGTCTGATTGATAAAAAATCAGATAAATGCGCTCCAGCTTTTTGCCGTTTATTACATGATCAAAGATGTCGAGCGACTGCGGAATATCTATAAATACCGCATAACGGCTCTCAAGGTCGAGCCGCTCTGCATCTTCAGGGCCGCTGATGACGGTCAGCTCTTCTTCAAGGCCTGTCCCTGCCAGCTTTGCTTTTGTTTCCTCGCGGAAGCAGATGCACGCCCGTTTCGCAGGGTCCAGCTTCAATATTTTTTCTTCCCATGACCGTTTTCCCCGCAGATCAAACAGCTGCCATTCATTGACGGCCGCATCTTTGATCATCAGCTGCGGTTTTTTTCTGTTATTCCATTCGTTAATCGACAGTTCCCCGACAATCGAGATCTTTGCTCCAGGAACGATTCCTTCTTCGATATCGCCTTTATAAAATCCGATGCAATCGAGCTTGTTCCCGTCGTCTGCAAGCACAAGCT
>NZ_JBSIOT010001341.1:0-569 GCF_053613335.1 Bacillus sp. LR--39
CTATTTCTCCCATTTCAATTCGGAACCCCCGAATTTTGACTTGATGGTCTGCACGGCCGATATAATCAAGCGACCCGTCTTCGCGCCAGCGCACGATGTCGCCTGTCCGGTACATCCGCGATCCAGGCGGCCCGTATGGATTCGCAATAAAGCGCTCAGCCGTGAGAGCATGTCGGTTCAAGTAGCCGCGCGCTACCCCTGTTCCTGCCACATAAAGTTCTCCAGCCGTTCCCGGAGGCACTGGCTGTAATCCGGCGTCCAGGACATAAAGCTGCGTATTCCAAATCGCACAGCCGATTCCCGGAGGTTCCGTACAGTTGCCTTCCAGCGCAGCGGCTGTAGACCAAATCGTTGTTTCCGTCGGTCCATAAAGGTTCGTTAAAGAACACGCGAGCTGCTGCAATTGCCGGGCCAGGCTGGATTGCAAAGCTTCGCCGCCGACAAGCGCACGAAGACCTTTGAGCTTGTCCGGGGCGCTCGAGGCCAATGCATGCCAGAGGGTCGGTGTAGCCTGCATTATTGTAATTTCGTATGTTTCAATCATTTTGGCCAATTCGGACGGATCTTGT
>NZ_JBSIOT010001342.1:0-568 GCF_053613335.1 Bacillus sp. LR--39
GGCTTGGGGCTGCCTTTCTGGTTCTAGGAATGGTATGTCTCGTGCCGCAGAAGATTTCTGCAGTGCTAAAGCCGTTCGCGGGAGTCGGACGTGTAGCGTTGACGATGTATGCAGCTCAGTTTGTTGTCATATGGGCTCTTGAAATCTCGGGGGCCAAGTATGATATCGGGGCAATTCCATTCGGTGATCTGTTCGTCGCGGCCGTGGCGACGGTGACAGGGTGGCTGATTGCACGGCTTCCTACCGGTCCGCTCGAGACAGCGATGCGACGCTTTGACCGGGCATTCAGCAATTTGGGACCCGTCACGGGACCGGCGAGACTGAGATAGGCGGTCTTCAACATGTTGCCTGAAGGAACCGAGAGGCAGCTCCTTCAGGATTTTAGCCTGTCGAGAGGAATATGCAGTGGATGAGTTCATGCTGAACCAGAGTCCGAGGAAACTTGTATAACCAAAAGTTCTACAGGCCTTTGTTTATCTATAAATGAAATCCAGCTAAGACCCCTCACCCTTGTATCGTCTTTTCTCTTATTACAATTTGAAAATATTAAGAAATGGGGATGTGTTTA
>NZ_JBSIOT010001343.1:0-568 GCF_053613335.1 Bacillus sp. LR--39
GTCCGGTCGGCGTCGTCGGGCTGATCAATCCGTGGAACTTGCCGCTTCTTTTGCTGACGTGGAAATTGGCGCCTTGCCTGGCGGCGGGAAATACAGCCGTTATCAAACCGGCTGAACTGACGCCGATGACAGCCACCCTTCTCGGGGAAATCTGCCATGATGCAGGGATGCCTGACGGAGTCGTTAATATCGTCCACGGATTTGGACCAGATTCCGCCGGTGCTGCGCTTTCTGAGCATCCCGATGTCGATGCGATATCTTTCACCGGAGAAACGACAACCGGCAAAGTCATTATGGAAGCTGCTTCGAAAACATTAAAGAAACTTTCCTTTGAATTGGGAGGGAAGAACCCGAACATTATTTTTGCCGATGCCGACATGGATGAAGCCGTCAGCACCTCATTGAAATCGAGTTTCGTCAACCAGGGGGAAGTATGTATGAGCGGCTCCCGCATCTATGTCGAGAGGGAAGCGTATGACGAATTTCTGAACAAGTTCGTTGAGAAAACGAAAAAGCTCAAAGTCGGCGATCCTTTTGATCCGGACACGAATATCGGCGCCTTGATTTC
>NZ_JBSIOT010001344.1:0-568 GCF_053613335.1 Bacillus sp. LR--39
TCACTTCACGGTCATGCGTTTGCAAAATGTCTTTTCTGTCAATAACTGCTGTCTCAATGATTGAAGAAATCGGAATAGCAAATGTCTCTTCTTCCAACTTAATCAGCAGAACTGAAATAATAGACAAGGTAAGCGGCAGCTGGATGCTGAATAGAGAGCCTTGACCCTCGGCTGATTTCACACTGACTGAACCGCCAAGAGACTCCAGTTTGTTTTTTACAACGTCAAGTCCTACACCGCGGCCGGAAATATCAGAAATTTGGTCAGCAGTTGAGAACCCCGGAGCAAAAATCAATTCGTAAATTTGGTTGTCTTCTAAGGTTTCAGCTTCTTTTTCCGTTATGACCCCGCGCTCAAGCGCTTTTTCCAGAATTTTTTTGCGATTAAGGCCTGCGCCGTCATCCTCTACTTCGATAAAGACATGGTTGCCGCTGTGATAAGCTTTAAGCACAACTTTTCCTGATTCCGGTTTTCCCTTTTGCAAACGTGTTTCCGGCGCCTCGATACCATGGTCAATACTGTTTCTGATCAAGTGAACGAGTGGATCTCCGATCTCATCAATTACTGT
>NZ_JBSIOT010001345.1:0-568 GCF_053613335.1 Bacillus sp. LR--39
CGATCGGCACGCTTGAGCCTGACATGGAGCAGACCGTCGTCTTTCACGCAGGCACGAAAAAAAGCGGCGATCAGTTTGTGACGAACGGCGGCCGCGTCGCCAATGTCACCGCGTTTGCAGAGACGTTTGATGCGGCAAGGGAAGCAGCCTATCAAGCGGTGGATCGAGTAAGAAAACCGGGGCTGTTTTACCGGATGGACATCGGCTCGCGTGCGCTCAAGGCAGCACAGAAATAATAGGTGAAGAGACAGAGCGGGAGCACCCGTTTTGTCTCTTTTTTTGAGCTCAATTTTTTTGGATGATCTTGATCATCGATTCAGCCATCAATTCGGGCGGATAAGGCATGCCGTTTTCAAGCCACCATGCGGCTGTGCCCGCGAAGGCGGAAATCACAAACCGCCGCTGAATGTCGAGAGGCACTGAGCGGTCAGTATCAGCAGCTGCCGTTTTTTTGATTCCCGTCAAAAAGCTGTCATTCCAAAAATCCTTGAGCACCTCCTTAATGTTCAGCTCATATGTTCTGTTGATGATAATCGCAAAATCGCCGCTGTCCTGTTGCAAATGATGA
>NZ_JBSIOT010001346.1:0-568 GCF_053613335.1 Bacillus sp. LR--39
CTGCTGCCAAGCACTTGCGACACTTCCGGGATACCCCGTCATTACACACACTTGCAGCTGGCCGATATCAACACCAAGCTCTAAGGCATTCGTACTGACCACTCCTAAAATGTCGCCTTCTCTCAGGCCTCTTTCGATTTCTCTTCGCTCTTTCGGCAGATAGCCTCCCCGATAGCCTCTGATTGATTTTGTTCCAATCTCTTTTTTCACAAGCTCCTGGATATGGCTTAAAATAATTTCCACCCGAACTCTGCTTCTGGCAAAAACAATGGTCTGCACTTTGTTTTTAAGGAACTCTTTCGCCAGTTCATTCACTTCTGCGGTTGCGCTCCTTCTAATATTCAGCGGTTTGTTCACAATTGGCGGATTGTAAAACACAAAATGCTTGCGTCCGCTCGGTGCGCCGTTGTCATCGACCAGCCGCATCGGTTTGCCTGTCAGCTGTTCTCCCAATTCCTTTGGGTTGGCAATTGTTGCGGAAGTACAAATAAAAACCGGATCACTTCCATAAAACCGGCAGATCCGCTTCAGCCGCCGGATCACATTTGCCACATGGCTGCCGAACACA
>NZ_JBSIOT010001347.1:0-568 GCF_053613335.1 Bacillus sp. LR--39
ATAAAAAGCGCGAAGCCGAGGCGGAGCGGAACCCCGGCAAGCACATACGTAAACGTCACCTTCAGAGACTGCCAATACTTTTCGTCACCCGTAAACATTTCCTTAAAGTTGTCGAGCCCGATCCATTTCGGCGCCGTAAACAAGTCATAGCTCGTGAAGGACAGAAACAGGGACGCCCCCATCGGAATCACCGTAAAGCATAGGAACCCGATGATAAACGGAGAAATAAAAGCATATCCCGCCAGATTGTCTTTTCTTATACTCCGGCTTTTTTTCATTGCGTCAGCCCCATTTCCCGTCAATTATTCCTCTCTAATATCTCATTGGCCTTTTTCCGGAACGTTTTGGCGGCTTTTTCCGGCGATACCTTCTGATACAGAATCTGATCTGACGTATCCTTCAGCAGTTTGATGACCTCCGCGCTTCCCACAGGCTCTGGCGGATCGGCTTTGCTGATGTTTTTTGACGCGGTTTCTACATACTCCACGATGTTGGTTTCTTCCTCATTCAGCTTCGGTTTAATCGCATCCGCCACCTTGTCGGAGACTGGAACGCCTCGCTCGCCTTT
>NZ_JBSIOT010001348.1:0-568 GCF_053613335.1 Bacillus sp. LR--39
TCATAGTACAGCAGCTTTTGGTGTGTTCCAATCCTGAAGATAAGGATATACCGCATTTGCTCCGCAAGATGGGCATTCCTCACGGCGTACATGATTAACGTTAATCTTCATATGCGAATTGTTCCAGACATCAAATGTCACAAAACCCCGCTGTATTGCTTCTATTTGGCCGGTTAACAGCTTTAATGCCTCAGCCTGCTGATATGCTGAAACGATATGCACAGCAGGCGGAATAATGCCGGCAGTATCACACGTCGCCCCGCCAACAGGAATTTGCTCAAACAAACAAGACAGACAAGGGGTTTCTCCGGGAATGACAGTCATGAACATTCCCTGGCTGCTTACACAGGCGCCATAGACCCAAGGTGTCTTTGTTTTCTGGGCAAGATCGTTTATCAGCATGCGGGTTTCAAAATTATCTGTCGCGTCGATCACGACATCTGCTTTTTCAATCAGCGGCTCAAGCGTTTCGGCTGTTCCTTCGGTAACATACGCCTCAATATGTATCTCGCTGTTAATCGCTGATAGATGCTCTTTGGCAGCCATGGCTTTCGGCATGCGGAGTTTG
>NZ_JBSIOT010001349.1:0-567 GCF_053613335.1 Bacillus sp. LR--39
AGCCTTGCCGCCCAGCAAGCCGATTTGAACGTACTGTTTTTTCCCTTGGTTATAGACCCACCATTCATAATCATACGCTGAAGGATCGACTCTGTCCGGTTTCCCCAGTTTCTTTTCGATCGTCTCGGCCGATTCCCCGATAAAGGAAAGCAGGCCGGAATCGGGAATGTTCAAGGGCTTCTCTTTTTTTGCATCTTCGTTTGAGACTTGCGGCTTGTCTTCCTTCGCAATTTTCTCAGGCGTTGAGCCGTATTGAATAAACAGCGTGTATGAAGCCGCAACGATGAGAAGGATCACGACCGCTCTTAATATATTTTTCAAACTTTCACCTCCGACTGACGGATCAATCTATCCATTAAGCTGCGCACGCATCAAAAACTTGCCTTTAGTGTCATTTAAACAGAACTGACATGAATTTTCAATGTTAATACAGCCTATTAAGATGTGAGACAAAATATGTTTTAATGAAGAAAATCTCCAGGCCGCTCTTCGTTTTCAGATATAAATGTCAGCGCGTCGCCAGCCTGGCGGTTCGATTTATTGTGAGTTGAAACATCGCCGAGCGTA
>NZ_JBSIOT010001350.1:0-567 GCF_053613335.1 Bacillus sp. LR--39
GATCTCGTCTTCAAGATCATCCAGCTCATCATCGTCGGCTTCATCGATTTCATCGAATTCATCGGCGTCAATGTCCAAATCTTCTTCGACATCGTCAAGAAGAATATCATCCTCGTCGATTTCTTCGAATTCGTCAAGATCAAGATCTTCTTCAACCGCTTTTTTCGCTTTTTTCTTTTTCGCTTTTACAGTCGGCTGGGTTTCTTCATCAAGCTGATCATACGGATACCAGCTGCGCAGGCCCCACGTTTGGTCTGACAGCGCCAAAAAGCGTCCGTCGATATTTAAATCTGTGTAGAACTGGGCGATGCGGTCTTCCAGCTCTTCTTTCCCCATTCCAAGCAAGGAAGCCACTTGATCTGTTAGCTCCTGGAATGTAATCGGTTTTTTGTGTTCCGAGAAAATTTCGTATGCGATTTCAACTAAAGCCATTTCCTTTAGCTGCTCCTCTGAGTATTGTTTCAAACTCATCGCCAGACACTCCCTTTCTATCTTCATGTATGTATCTACTATCTCTGTCATAGAAAATAAGCATGTAATCCCTGTCTTTACGACAAACCATACCTC
>NZ_JBSIOT010001351.1:0-567 GCF_053613335.1 Bacillus sp. LR--39
CCGATAATGTTACGGTCACGGCACGTAATATGGACAAGTGAACGCATATCGAGCTGCTGCTTGACAAGGGCGCCGCAGGCAACATTGCTGATCCGCGGGGTCGCCAGAGAATTGTCGGCGAGTGTCAGGGCATCGATTCCCGCTTCTTTTAATTCAGCAGCCGCCGATAGAAATTTGTCAAAGCTTAGTTTTTTCGGCGGGTCCAGTTCTACGATAATAGAGCGTTTTTTGGCCGCGATCTTATCCAGGCCGGGCTCGGTTCGCTCGTGATGAACAGAAATGAATTCTTTTGCCCGGGTTTTGACTTCTTTTTCTGTAATCGGAGCCAGCCCGCCAACCGCTTCCGCCATCGCCCTGATGTGATTCGGCGTTGTGCCGCAGCAGCCGCCGATAATCCGCGCACCTTGCTTACGGAATTCTGACGCGCTGTTTTGAAAATACGTGTCGTCTGTTTCATAGACGAGCCGTCCCTCTTCAAGCGAAGGAAGGCTGCTGTTCGGATAAACGGATAAGAATACGTCATCAAAAATCGGCACTTCGCTGAGCGCTTCAATCATGTGATAAGGG
>NZ_JBSIOT010001352.1:0-566 GCF_053613335.1 Bacillus sp. LR--39
GCGTTTGCGGGGTATAGCGTCCGGAAAAAAGCTGAAGGTATGTTCCTTTAAAATCAATAAAGCCGAACGCTTTTACCACTTGCTTGAGCGGCTTGAACTCCCTTTCGGCAACGATGGAGGCAAGGAGGTTTCGCTCCCTTTCATAATCGTCAAACGTATTCTCCGTAAAGCGCTGTTCCTCCTGAAGACGTTTATAAGCCTTTAAGTATTCCTCTTTATCCAGCAGCTCGCTTTCTTCGATGACCCAGTCTTTTTTTCTTTCCTGGCGTTCATATTTATTCAGGAGCTGCAACAGCCATTTTCCCGTTTGTTCAATCCGGTTGGACAGCGTGTCTGAATGATCAAGGGCCGCGAAAAATTTCCGCATCTGACCGCTTGTGATGATCCTTTTTCCGCGAAAGGTGATATGTTTAAACACCAGGTGCCCTTTTGCCAAATATTTGACGTAATCATCGATGATGCCTTTGAAAGCCAGACTGGATTTCAATTCAATCGATTTCATCCGGATGCGCTGCTCCTCACCGTCTGAAGCGGTTAAACAATATTCAAGCTGATCGAACGGAGTC
>NZ_JBSIOT010001353.1:0-566 GCF_053613335.1 Bacillus sp. LR--39
GCCTGTAAAGCCGAAAAAAGAGCTTCCTGAGAAAATTACATTCTCTGGCACTTTAACAGTTGGCGCACTTGCTGAAGAGCTTGGCAAAGAGCCATCAGAAATCATTAAAAAGCTGATGCTTCTTGGCGTAATGGCAACCATTAACCAAGAGCTTGATAAAGACACAATCGAACTCATTGCATCAGAATATGGTGTTGAAACAGAAGAGGTCATTGTGCTTGAAGAAACAGAGCTGGAAAAATACGAAGAGCCTGATAATGAAGAGGATCTTGAAATTCGTCCTCCTGTCGTGACAATCATGGGCCACGTTGACCATGGGAAAACAACGCTTCTTGACAGCATCCGTAAAACAAAGGTTGTTGAAGGGGAAGCAGGCGGAATCACTCAGCATATCGGCGCTTATCAAATTGAAGAGAACGGCAAGAAAATCACGTTCTTGGATACACCGGGCCACGCCGCATTTACAACAATGCGTGCACGCGGTGCAGAAGTAACTGATATTACGATTCTTGTCGTAGCTGCCGATGACGGTGTCATGCCGCAAACAGTTGAAGCGATTAACCATG
>NZ_JBSIOT010001354.1:0-566 GCF_053613335.1 Bacillus sp. LR--39
AGGATCATGCAAATCAAATATATAAGCCTTTGCCGTTTGTCCGACCTTGAGCAGCTGCTCCTTATTGCCGACAATTTCTGCGAGCGCATTTGCAGCCTTATGCGGATCACTAAAATCAATTCGAAAGCCGGTCACCCGATCGATAACGAAATCGTTCCAGCCCCCGTTGATTCCGGCAGCGACGGCAGCGCCGGCGGCCATGCTTTCTTGAACAGCAATGCCGAACGGCTCATAAGAACTTGGAAAAACAGCCATTTCACAAAATGCCAGCCAGCTCTCTCTTTCCTCTTCACAAAGGAAAGGAAGAATGGTCACACTGTCCTTAATGCCCAATTCTTTTGCTATGGTCTCGATCCCGCTTTGAAGCGGCCCTTCCCCGGCAATGACAAGTTCAAGATCAGGACGCCGGCTGCGTAGCTTCTGAAAGACGTGCAGCAATTCGATAAACCCTTTTTCCGGAAGAAATCTTCCGTAGGAAAAAAAGTAGTGCGCGCTTTTCATTCGTTTTTTCACCGTGCGGCTTTTTATGCACGGATGTGGAATGACCCGGATTTGCTCAAAAGAAA
>NZ_JBSIOT010001355.1:0-566 GCF_053613335.1 Bacillus sp. LR--39
GCACTTCAGGCAGGACGAAGCGGTCGTCTGCTTCTTCCAGGCCTTTCAGGGAGATCACGCAAGGGTTGGCGCCGCGGGCTGTCACTTCTTTGACGTTTCCGCGGATGCTTAAGTTGACGTGCTCCTGTGTCGCAAGGGCGATGACCGGTGTGCCGTCTTCGATCAATGCGATCGTACCGTGCTTCAATTCGCCGCCGGCGAAGCCTTCAGCTTGAATGTAAGAAATCTCTTTCAGCTTCAGGGATCCTTCGAGGCAGACGAAATAGTCGAGGCCGCGGCCGATGAAAAATGCATTGCGTGTTACGGTCAAGTATTCACGGGCGATCATTTCCATTTCGTCTTTTTGGTCGCAAAGGGCTTCCATTGCGTTTCCGATAATGCCGAGCTCTTTGACAAGATCAAAGCCGAGTTCTTTGCCGCGGCTTTCCGCAGTCACGGCTGCCAAAATTGCGAGAACGGCGATTTGCGCCGTATATGCTTTTGTTGACGCTACCGCGATTTCAGGGCCGGCATTCAGTAAAAGCGTATAGTCCGCTTCACGGGAAAGCGTGGATCCCGGTACGTTG
>NZ_JBSIOT010001356.1:0-565 GCF_053613335.1 Bacillus sp. LR--39
TTGTCTTTTTCTGAACGCATTAAAGGGGCCGATCTTGTAATTACAGGCGAGGGAAAAATAGACGGCCAAACGGTCAGCGGAAAAACGCCGGCCGGCGTCGCAAAACGCGCCTGCAGCGAAAATATTCCGGTTATTGCATTTGCCGGATCGCTCGGTGAAGGCTGCGAGCTTGTTTATGATATCGGCATTTCCGCTCTCTTTTCGATCGTGCCCGGCATCAGCTCCTTGGAGAACGCTCTTGCCGATGGAAGTTCAAATCTTACGCGCTGTGCGCGAAATGTAGCCGCCGTCTGGTCACTCGAATAAAAAAAGAGCGCCTATTGGCGCGCACTTTTTTATGGTTGAATAACGTCTCTGTTCCCCATGTATGGACGAAGCGCTTTAGGGATGATGACGCTTCCGTCCTCCTGCTGATAATTTTCCAATAATGCGGCAACCGTTCTGCCGACTGCCAAGCCGGATCCGTTTAGCGTATGGACATGCTCTGGCTTGCCTTTTGCTTCCCTTCTGAATCTGATATTCGCCCGTCTGGCCTGGAAAGCTTCAAAGTTGCTGCATGATGAAA
>NZ_JBSIOT010001357.1:0-564 GCF_053613335.1 Bacillus sp. LR--39
TTTGAACGAAATCCGAATCGCATTTCATTCAAAAAAAGAGCTGATCGAGTCAGCTCTTTTTCACACGATAGCCTGCAGCATCATATAAATCTTCCCGGGCTTTATTATATTTTTCGGTTTGTTCATTAAATTCTCCGCTATATTTAAGGATCTTTTCATAAGAAGCATTGACTTTATCGATCTGCTGATCCAGATCATCTCTTGTCAAATCTTTGTCTTTCAGCTGCATATACAGTTTTTTATTAAGCTCAAGCGCTTTTTTATACTCTTTATACATAGTGCCATATGATGTATATCTTTTCTCCATATGGTTTGCTGCGGCATCGGCCTTTTCTTTTATGTCTTTTTCCTTAATATGTTCCGCTGACGTTTTTGCTTCCTCAAATTCTGTTTCCGATTTTTTCATGCTGTCATTTTCAAGCTTTAGGTGTTCTTCGCGCTTGCTGACATTTTCAAGCGCCTTATTAGATAAAGCAACAATTTTTTTATAATCATCCATATTGAGCTTCATAACACTATCGTAAAGCTGATTTTCTTTGGCCTCTAATTCTTTGAGTGTGTTTT
>NZ_JBSIOT010001358.1:0-564 GCF_053613335.1 Bacillus sp. LR--39
ACGAGCTCTGCAACCATCAAAACCCTTATCCAAAAAGGGCTTTTGAAGGAAAGCTATGAAGAGGTTTACAGAGATCCCTATCAGGACAAAATGTTCAAAAAAACAGAGCCCCTGCCGCTGACAGACGAACAGAGGGCTGCCTTCGAGCCCATACGCGAGACATTGGACAGCGATGAGCATAAAGTGTTCCTCCTTCACGGCGTGACAGGAAGCGGAAAAACGGAAATTTATCTGCAATCAATTGAAAAAGTACTAGCGAAAGGAAAAGAAGCCATCGTCCTCGTACCGGAAATATCGCTGACGCCGCAAATGGTCAACCGCTTCAAGGGCCGCTTCGGCTCCCAGGTGGCAGTCATGCACAGCGGTTTATCCACAGGAGAAAAATACGACGAGTGGCGTAAAATGCACCGGAAGGAAGTGCGGCTTGTCGTCGGCGCCAGGTCGGCTATTTTTGCTCCGTTTGAAAATCTAGGAATGATAATCATCGATGAAGAGCACGAGTCTTCCTATAAACAGGAAGAAATGCCGCGCTATCATGCGAAAGAGGTGGCAATCAAGCGGGCC
>NZ_JBSIOT010001359.1:0-564 GCF_053613335.1 Bacillus sp. LR--39
GCCTTGAACGGAGATTATCAATCCGCAGATGAAATGAAAAAGGATATGCTAGACGCGGGGCAAAAAGCAGCACAAAGAAAACAGCCTATAAAAGCATCACCGCAGCCTGCCACACGACAAAGACAGCAAAAACCGCGCCAAGGAAAAATAACGAAGACGCGATATACCCCAAAACAGAAACCGGCTAAGTCGGGGGGGTTATTTGAAACAACGCTGATCGTGATCAGTGTTTTAGCGCTTTATTTCGCCTATATTATCTTTTTCTTAATCTGAATGGTGCAAACTGCAGAGCCTATGCTTCTTCTTTGCTTGGAGGGGTTGAAAGTGTTAGGATATGAATATCTTTAAAATACCTGCTCATTGTGAGGAGGACATTGTGAAAAGTGTCAAAGATTTTTTAAACAAACACAATCTTACGTTAAAAGGGGCGACAATCATTGTAGGCGTTTCCGGCGGTCCGGACTCAATGGCTCTTCTTCAGGCGTTGCATACGTTATGCGGCCGTTCAGCGATTGTTATTGCAGCTCACGTTGACCATCGGTTCAGAGGTGCGGAATCCGAGGA
>NZ_JBSIOT010001360.1:0-563 GCF_053613335.1 Bacillus sp. LR--39
CTTGTCTTTTCTCAGACATATAGGCGAACATCGTAAGCGTCAGCCCGCACATGGTCATAAGCGCACCGCCTGTGGCAAGGTATGTGTAGGACTCTGATGCATTAAGAATGAGTCCGCCGATCCAAGCCCCGAGCGCGTTGGCCAAGTTAAATGCAGCGATGCTGACGGAGGTGGCGATCGTTGTTCCGTGTTCAGACGCAGCCACGACCTTTGTTTGCAAAAGGGGCACCGTTCCGAACGCGCCGGCTCCGAATAAAAACGTCACGATGATGGCGCCGGCAGGATGTCCGCTGACAAAAGGAAAGGCCGCAAGGATCGCCATGAGCGCGATCATCACCCCGATCATGGAGCGGGTTAACAGGTGAAACGGCACCTTTCCGGCGTAGAAATTGCCGACGACCCCGCCAAACCCGTAGGCGAAAAGGGCGGCTGTAATGCCGAGACTGCCCAAACCGGCAGAATGCCGCAGCATCGGTTCAATAAACGTGTAGGCGATGAATACGCCCGAATAGCCAAAGATCGTGATAGCAAAAGAAAAAAGGACTTGTTTATTTTTAAACACA
>NZ_JBSIOT010001361.1:0-563 GCF_053613335.1 Bacillus sp. LR--39
CGATCGCACTAGGCTCCCTTTTAATCGGCGCGCATAAGAAGAATGTCATCGGCGACTACAGGCATCCGATCTGGCTTACAATTCCGGGCATTCTGGTCGTTATTGTCATGGCCATCATGGGAGGCTATACGTTAATCAATGAAATTCCTAAGTTATGGGGATGATCTCGTTGCATGTAAATGAAATGCGTCCTGACGAAGTCAGGGCTCTGATTCGAAAAGGGGAAATAACGGGTCCGACAGCCGGCATGGCCGGGGGTTTTACCCAGGCAAACCTGGTGATTTTGAAAAAAGAGCTCGCTTTTGAGTTCTTGCTGTTTTGCCAGCGCAATCAAAAGCCGTGTCCGATTCTTGATGTCACGGACCCCGGATCTCCGGTTCCGTCCATCACGGCGCCGGACGCTGATATCCGCACCGATTTTCCAAAATACCGCGTATACAAGCGTGGCGAATTGGCGGATGAAGTGACAGATATCTCTTCTTTATGGGAAGACGACATGGTCGGTTTTTTAATCGGCTGCAGCTTTACGTTCGAACAAGCGTTAATGAATAACGGAATCCCTG
>NZ_JBSIOT010001362.1:0-563 GCF_053613335.1 Bacillus sp. LR--39
TTCTTTATACGAAACTTTGCCAAAACAATACGTTGAAGCGCTCACAATTTTACGGGATACAGCCCCTCATTTTAAAGGACTCAGCGGAATTTTATTTCCAGATTATGTGGAACAGTACGGGTTAGCGCATTGGGAAGAATCAATAAAGGCATTGGAATACTTTACGCAATATTCGACCTCAGAATTTGCTGTAAGGCCTTTTTTGCTGTTAGATCAAGAAAAGATGGTTGCACAATTGCTTGCATGGTCTGAGCATAAAAATGAACACGTGAGAAGACTTGCGAGCGAAGGCAGCAGGCCCCGCCTGCCATGGGGAAAATCGATACCGGCTTTGAAATCGGACCCTTCCCCCGTATTGCCGATCCTTGAGAAGCTGATGCAGGACGAGTCCTTATATGTAAGAAAAAGCGTGGCCAACAACCTTAATGATATATCAAAAACGCATCCTCATTTACTGAGAAAAGTCGCAGATCAATGGTACGGAACACATCCCCATACAGACTGGATTATCAAACACGCCTATCGGACCTTATTAAAAAAGGGTGATAAACAGGCCTTAGCGC
>NZ_JBSIOT010001363.1:0-563 GCF_053613335.1 Bacillus sp. LR--39
GTGCTGAAAAACCTGAACAGGGTCGTTGAACAAAATGTAGACCCAAGCATGTTTATTACAATGTTTTATGGCAACTATCATCTTCAAAAACACCTATTTACGTTTTCATCTGCCGGTCATGAACCTGGCTTTTATTATTCTTGCAGGGAAAATAAATTTTACGATTTAAACGCAAAAGGCCTCGTTCTTGGCATTTCATCAAATTACGACTATGAGCAGTACGAGCAAAAACTGGATATTGTCGATATGATCGTTCTTTTTTCAGATGCTGTAACTGAATGCCGGACAGACAGCGGGTTTTTGGAGCGGTCTGACTTGCAGAACCTGATTACTGTACATATGGAGAAACCGGCTCAGCAAATGGTTGACAATATATACGAACATCTGCTCAAGCTTCAGGATTTTCAGCTTCATGATGATTTTACTCTCATTGTTTTAAAAAGAAAGGTTTAAAGCTTCTCTTCGCTGGGTAATAAACCAGTAGCTCATTAAGAGAACCAGAGGTGATATTGTGAATTTGGCAGTTGATACGAATAAAAATGACCATGTGATAGAAGTAAAAG
>NZ_JBSIOT010001364.1:0-562 GCF_053613335.1 Bacillus sp. LR--39
TTACCCGATTGACGCGATTGACAACATCGTCAAGCCGAGCATCGCAGCGCACCCGCAGACCATCGTATTTTTGACCGCAGATGCTTTCGGCGTGCTTCCTCCGATCAGCAAGTTAACGAAAGAACAAGCCATGTATCATTTCCTGAGCGGATATACAAGCAAGCTCGCCGGCACCGAACGCGGGATCACCACTCCTGAAGCCACATTCTCGACCTGCTTCGGTTCACCGTTCCTCCCGCTTCCGGCACGTGTGTACGCTGAAATGCTCGGAAGAAAAATCGATGAGCACGGGGTCGGCGTCTTTCTCGTCAATACAGGCTGGACCGGCGGCGGATACGGAACCGGGGAAAGAATGAGCCTCGCATATACGAGAGCGATGGTTCAGGCCGCAATAGAAGGAGAACTGGATAAAGCCGAAATGAGGACTGACCGCATTTTCGGACTTCATTCACCGGTCCACGTTCCGGGTGTGCCTGATCAAGTGCTTGACCCGGCCAAAACTTGGACAGATGAAAACGAATACGAGGAAAAAGCGATCCACCTGGCGAAAGCATTCAAACAG
>NZ_JBSIOT010001365.1:0-562 GCF_053613335.1 Bacillus sp. LR--39
TGCTGACATTTTTAGTCTATGTACCGCAGTCAAAGCACGCCCACTTAATTGCCGGACCGGCAAACGTATTTTTCAGCCGGCTGACAAACCCGGGAAAGCTTCAAAAAATCGATTTTGAAGATGAAACAAAAGAAACGTTCGGCGTCGGACGGATCGAGGAATTCAGGCAGTCCCAGCTGATCGACCTTTACGCATGCGTGGAATGCGGGCGCTGTACCAATATGTGCCCGGCTACAGGAACAGGCAAGATGCTTTCGCCGATGGATCTGATTTTGCGGCTCAGAGACCATTTGACAGAAAAGGGAGCAGCAGTGACATCGAGAACGCCTTGGGTACCCGCACCGCTCTTTCAGCATACGAAAGGCAACCAGCTGGCCATGGCGGCAGGGGGAGAAGGGTCAAGGGAAGCGGCTGCTTCAGAACTTTACAACCCGAGCTTAATCGGCGACATCATCACAGAAGAAGAAATTTGGGCCTGCACAACATGCCGGAATTGTGAAGATCAGTGCCCGGTCATGAATGAGCACGTCGATAAGATCATCGATCTCCGCCGCTATCTCGT
>NZ_JBSIOT010001366.1:0-561 GCF_053613335.1 Bacillus sp. LR--39
TCCATATGATCCTGAAAAACCTTTCGTAACAAGCGGCATCCGTCTTGGTACAGCTGCTGTAACTAGCCGCGGTTTTGACGGAGACGCTTTAGAAGAAGTCGGTGCTATCATTGCGCTTGCATTGAAAAACCACGAAGACGAAGGGAAACTTGAAGAAGCAAGACAGCGTGTAGTTGCTCTGACTGATAAATTTCCTTTATATAAAGAATTAGATTATTAAGATCCTAAAACCCGCTTGGGCTTATGCCCGGCGGGTTTTTTGACGATGTTCTTGAAACTCAATGTCTTTTTTTGTAGAATCAATAGAAGTGTGTAATTGTTGATGGGACAATAAAAAAGGAGCTGAAACACAGTATGGGAAAGGTTTATGTATTTGATCATCCTTTAATTCAGCACAAGCTGACATATATACGGAATGAAAATACAGGTACGAAGGATTTTAGAGAGTTAGTAGATGAAGTGGCTACACTCATGGCATTTGAAATTACCCGCGATCTTCCTCTGGAAGAAGTGGATATCAATACACCGGTTCAGGCTGCGAAATCGAAAGTCATCTCAGGG
>NZ_JBSIOT010001367.1:0-561 GCF_053613335.1 Bacillus sp. LR--39
CCTGTGGCTCCCGTCGGACCCGTTGGTCCGGTTACTCCTGTAGCCCCTGTTGCTCCTGTTGGACCTGTGACTCCCGTGACGCCTGTCGCCCCGGTTGCTCCTGTTGGACCTGTGACTCCCGTGGCTCCGGTTGGACCCGCCGCTCCTGTAGGACCTGTCGCTCCTGTTGCTCCGGTTGCCCCTGTCGGGCCTGTTGCCCCCGTTGGTCCGGTTGCTCCTGTGGCCCCTGTCGCTCCGGTGACTCCCGTTGCACCTGTTGGACCTGTTACTCCGGTTGCTCCTGTGGCCCCTGTCGCTCCGGTGACTCCCGTTGCACCTGTTGGACCTGTTACTCCGGTTGCTCCTGTGGCTCCTGTTGCTCCGGTTGGACCCGTCGCTCCTGTGGCTCCCGTCGGACCTGTCACTCCCGTGGCTCCGGTTGGACCCGTCGCTCCTGTGGCTCCCGTCGGACCTGTCACTCCCGTGGCTCCGGTTGGACCCGTCGCTCCTGTGGCTCCCGTCGGACCTGTCGGACCTGTTGCGCCCGTTGCACCCGTCGGACCTGTCACTCCCGTGGCTCCA
>NZ_JBSIOT010001368.1:0-561 GCF_053613335.1 Bacillus sp. LR--39
TACATAAATTTTCATTCAGGAAACCTCCCTGTACAGATTAAGATTCCTTAGCTTCTTTTGGAGCAGGAAGTAATGAAAGCTCCTCTTTTTTCTTCTTACGCAATTTATCTTTTCTGACGTCACGCAGGAAGATACTTAAAATCAAACCTGCTACACAGAATAAGGTTGCCCACATAAAGGCATCATTTATCCCCATGACATTGGAATCGAGTGACGCGTGTTTATAAATATGTGAGTACACATATGTTTTCGCCGTATCATAAGACACATTCATATTCACCATTAAATTCGAAACTGCATTTTGGAACGCATGGAGGAAGTTCGGGTCCGCCGTGCTTGTTTTATCTGCAATTTGTGAATAATGGAATGTCGTCCGGTTTGTATAAATCGTCGTAATTAAACTTGTTCCGATTGATCCACTGATTTGGCGAAGCGTGTTGCTCATCGCCGTTCCGTGGCTGTTCAGACGGGCAGGAAGCTGGTTCATCCCGGCTGTCATGACTGGCATCATTAAGAGAGACATACCAAATGCACGAATTGAATAGATCAGCATGATGTGTG
>NZ_JBSIOT010001369.1:0-561 GCF_053613335.1 Bacillus sp. LR--39
GAGTCGGCTGGGCGGCAATTAATAAATCAGGATTTCTGTCTACTTCCCGCCCGATAATCGCTTTTTGCTGGTTTCCGCCTGACAATGCCCGAGCGTGTGTATATTCATCCGGCGTTCTGACATCGTACTCAGTGATCAGGCTGCGTGCTTTTTTGTACATTTCGCCTTTATGTAAAACGCCCAATGCTGAATACGGCTTTTTGTAATAGCTTTGCAACAGGATATTCTCTCCGATTGGAAAATCAAGGACGAGACCGTGTTTATGGCGATCCTGAGGGATATGGCCGATCCCGGATTCAGTGATTTTTCTTGGCGTCAGGTTTTGGATCTGTTTTCCGTTTAAGGTGATTGTTCCTGAATCTGTTTTGCGGAGTCCTGTCACCGCTTCGATCAGCTCTGATTGCCCGTTTCCGTCGACGCCTGCTATGCCGACTATTTCTCCCGCTTTGACAGAAAGAGACAAATCTCTGACTGTCTCTATTCCGCGGGTATCCTTTACAGTTATGCCGTCAATCGCAAGCACTTCCGCTCCCGGCTGAGCAGCTCTCTTTTCAGTTTTGA
>NZ_JBSIOT010001370.1:0-560 GCF_053613335.1 Bacillus sp. LR--39
CATAGAGAATGTCCGCCAATGCGCTTCCCGCCTCCTGGCCTCCGTGAGCGGAATATATGATCGCAGGAATGTGCGCTTTTGCCCAGTTGAGAGCAAACGGATAGCTGCTCGTTACGACAAGCACCGTATTGGTATTGGCTTTAGAAACAGCTTTCAGCAGATTTTCCTGGGCCGGAGGGAGTGTAATATCTCTTTCCGGTCTTCGGTTTCCCGGCCGTTGATGTAAGGATTGTTGCCGACAAACACGATGGCTTTGTCCGCGGATTTTGCCAGCTGAACCGCTTCATCCGTACCGCTCTTGATGATCGTCTTTGAAAACTTTTCCGCTGCTGTTGCCGGCTTTTCGGCGGCGGCTGTTAATGTGCCGTCTTTACCGGCAGTGAGATATTTGCCGTTTGCCGTATTTTTGATGGCAAATGTCCCGTCAGACTGCTGTTCGAACTGAAATGTTTCTTTAACGGTCCGGCCGTTCGGCTGTTTCTGATCAGCGATCAGCCGGCCGTCATCCTGAAGCGAGACATAGAGGCCGTTCGCTTGGGCGCGGAGGGTGAAGATGCTTT
>NZ_JBSIOT010001371.1:0-560 GCF_053613335.1 Bacillus sp. LR--39
CGTGAAGGGCTCATTGCCGAAAAGGGGAAATGATAGTCATAAAGGAACTTATGGAACCGGCCTTTTGCTCGCGGGAAGCGATGATATGCCGGGAGCGGCTCTCCTTGCAGGAATCGGGGCGATGCGGAGCGGTCTAGGAAAGCTTGTCATCGGAACGTGCGGGAGTGCGATTCCGCTGATCCTCCCCGTTCTTCCTGAGGCGACGTATTGGCGGGACGGCGCCGAAAAGGCGGCGTCAGGCGAGATTGCCGAACCTTACCGGGCGATTGCGATCGGGCCTGGGCTGCCGCCTTCGCAAATGACTGAGCAAGCGGTTCAAAGCGTATTAGCGAAAGACTGCCCGGTTGTGCTTGATGCGGGTGCTCTTTCAAAACGATCGTATCATGAACGGGAAGCGCCGGTGGTATTAACGCCGCATCCGGGCGAATTTTCGAAAATGACAGGCTTGTCCATTCGAGAAATTGAAGCAAACCGGGCCGGTTATGCTCGAGATTATGCGGAGGAACAAGGTATTACCCTTGTCTTGAAAGGCAATGAAACGATCGTTGCTTTCCCCGACG
>NZ_JBSIOT010001372.1:0-560 GCF_053613335.1 Bacillus sp. LR--39
GCCGTCCAGCGCAGGGATTGGCAGAAGGTTGACGATCCCGAGGTTGATGCTTAAAAATGCGGCCAGCTTCAGCAGGTTGATAACGCCTGTCCTGGCCACTTGGTCTGTCATGTCATAAATGCCGACAGGACCGGCCAGCATGTCGATTGAGAATTGTCCTGTGACGAGCTTTCCGAGATTGGTGACGATGCTCTGGGCCACTGTCGCCGTTTCGGTCGCACCGTAGGAAATCGATGTCAGAACGCCTGTTTTCACAGGATTGTAAGCGCCGAATCTGCCGACGGTTTCATCCCCTGCCTTGACAGCTTCAGGTGTTACGTATTTCGTCAGCTTGACATTGTCGCGCATCAAAACGATTTTCAGTTCTTTTTCAGGGTGTTCTCTGACCGTGTTGACAATATCCGTCCACGACCTCATGTTCTCCCCGTTGATCGTTTGAATGCGGTCTCCCTCCTGGAGGCCTGCTTCCGCCGCCCGTCCGTTGTCTATCAACTTGCCGAGCACCGGCTCGTCAGACGGCACTCCCTGCATCAGTCCGAGCATCACGAGTATGACATAAG
>NZ_JBSIOT010001373.1:0-559 GCF_053613335.1 Bacillus sp. LR--39
AAGTGAGAGTCCATCAGGACATCATCTTCAATACCTCTACCCTGGTCGATGCCAAAGAGGAAGTCATCATTCTCCCTGCGATGACAAGGTATGAACAGCCTGGCGGAGGAACCTCGACCAGTACGGAACGGATGGTATACTTCAGCCCCGAAATTAAAGGACCGCGCATCGGAGAAGCCCGTTCAGAATGGGAAATTTATGTAGATCTCGCCAAACGGGTCCGGCCCGAAGACAAAGAACTGATCCATTTTGACGGCGCTGCGGAAATCCGTGAAGAAATCGCTGCTGCCAACCGGAATTATGACGGGATTCAGCATTTAAAAAAACGCGGAGATGTCTTTCAATGGGGCGGCGCCTGGCTTTGTGAAGGCGGTGTTTGTCCGACGGCAGACGGCAGGGGCAACCTGATCCCTGTCGATCTTCCTGAAAACAGACAAACGGAAGGACGCTTTCTCGTTACGACAAGGCGCGGAAAACAGTTCAACTCGATGATTTATAGTGAAAAAGATCCTTTCAACGCTGCAGATCGCCGGGATGTCATGATCAATCCAAAAGATGC
>NZ_JBSIOT010001374.1:0-559 GCF_053613335.1 Bacillus sp. LR--39
GAGACCTGAAAGTAACAGCTTTTGTTTCATGGTGATACTCCTTTCTATTTTAAGAATAGTGTTTCCTGTATCATTCCCGTTTTGGAAATAGCTAAACCTATTGTGTTTTTATCATTGGAATTCACAGTAAATTCCATTTAAGAAGAAATTAGTGACTTCATTCCTGTATTGGAAGGTAATATACATTGACTTATTATAGTTTCAGTCAAAATTCGATAAATATTGACAAAGTAAAGTAATCAGAATAATAATATAATTAGCAAGAGAATGTCATCATACATGAAAGGTGTTTACGATATGAATCAATTGCATCGAAGAATGGGAACGTTTTCCCTCATGATGGTCGGGCTCGGGTCGATGATCGGTTCAGGCTGGCTGTTCGGGGCTTGGCGTGCGGCTCAAATAGCAGGACCAGCTGCTATTATTTCATGGGTTATTGGAATGGTCGTCATTTTATTTATTGCTCTTTCTTATAGTGAACTAGGTTCTATGTTCCCTGAAGCGGGGGGAATGGTAAAATATACGCAATATTCACACGGTTCGTTTATCGGTTTTATTG
>NZ_JBSIOT010001375.1:0-559 GCF_053613335.1 Bacillus sp. LR--39
TCAGCCAGCCAGAACCTGTGGTACCCCCATTTTTCGGCATGCTGCGCCAAATCCATAGATTGTTTAAAAGATTGTTCCGCATTTCCGCCTTGTACGATAGGAGACAGATTTAATACGGAATACTTCGTATTTTTGAAATGCTGTTCTGACATTGTCTTTCCTTCTTCCTGAAGTGTAGTGGTCATGTAATTAGACGATAACATAATCGTCCCGGTGAATAAAAGAAATTAGTTCGAAAAAAATCGAACTAATGTATAAAAAGCTTGCCTCCGCTGGGAGGCAAGCCCTTTTTTAAGAAGCGGCCGTTTGGCCGGCTGTCTGGTTTCTTCCTTTAAAGAAATAAGCAGCGCTAATGAGCAAATAGATCCCCGCCGTCACCAATGTAATGACAATCGACGTGGTCAGGATGACACCGATCAGTATGGCTGTCAGCGAAATGATTGCCACCCAAGTCGTATAAGGGAACCATTTGACATAGTAGCCGTTTCCAGCTGTTTGATTCCGTTTCCTCGATTTTAAATGGGCGGCGGCAATCAGCATCCAGATCACAAGGACGGTA
>NZ_JBSIOT010001376.1:0-559 GCF_053613335.1 Bacillus sp. LR--39
CGCATGGATAAAAGAATAAAGCTTTCCATCACAGGTTTGAGATTGTTCCATATCATCAAAATGTAAGAATGATTGATGGAGCGGACAATCGTTTCGTGAAATAAGACGTCTTGAAATGAGAACTCGTCGGCATCTTTGTATTTGATGGAGACTTTCATCATCTCCAATATTTTGCTGAGGTCTGTTACCAGTTCGTCGACATTGGTCTGTCCAAGCCGTTCGAATACGAATGTTTCCATCACCAGGCGCACATCATAAATTTCTCCTATTTCTTTTTCGGTTAAACCGATGACAACGGCCCCCATCCGTTCCAAACGGATGATTTTTTCCGATGCCAGTATTTTTAAAGCCTCGCGGATGGGAGACCGGCTCACCGAGAATTCCGCAGCCAATTTATTTTCAGATAAAATGGTACCGCTTTCAATCAAACCGGAAATAATGCGCATTCTCAGCTCGCATGCGACGCGAACACCAGTTGAAGCTCTAGAAAGCCACTTCTCCGGATATAAAAGGCCTTTAGATTCGCTCATACACTCACCTTCCTAGTTATACGAGTATA
>NZ_JBSIOT010001377.1:0-559 GCF_053613335.1 Bacillus sp. LR--39
TGTTGAGCCTGTGAACGTGATTTTGCGGATTTTCGGACTGCTTGTGAACACATTTCCGATTTCTTCTCCATCGCCGATTACAACCTGAAGAACATCCTTCGGAATGCCCGCTTCATATGCGAGGCGTGCTAGTTCATAAGCAGACAGCGGTGTGTCCGGCGCCGGCTTGATGATAAATGTACAGCCAGCGGCAAGAGCAGGCGCCGCTTTGCGTGTAATCATCGCATTCGGGAAATTCCAGGGCGTGATAGCTGCAACGGGGCCGACCGGCTGGCGTGTGACAACAATTCGTTTACCCGTTGTCGGGGCCGGGACCGTTCTTCCGTACACACGCTTCGCTTCTTCTGCGAACCATTCAATATAGCCTGCACCGTAAAGTACCTCGCCGACTGCTTCCTGGTAAGGTTTTCCGTTTTCCTTTGTAATTAAATCTGCAAGTTCTTCTTTATGTTCAACAATCAGCTCATACCATTTTTTCAAAAGAGACGCTCTTTCGTTCGCTGATGTTTTAGACCACGTTTTAAACGCTTGATGTGAACGTTCAATGGCTTCTTCTACT
>NZ_JBSIOT010001378.1:0-559 GCF_053613335.1 Bacillus sp. LR--39
GTTTTCCAGATAGGCCTCAGCCTGTTCGCGGGAACCGACGTTGACCTTACGCCCGTCTTTCAAAACCACTTTTATCGATTCACGCGACACAATATGTTTTTCCGCTTCTTCTTTTGTATGTGCCGCAAAAACAGCGGGGGCAAGATGAAATTCAGCCTTAGATCCTGGCGGGAGATGCGCGTCAAATGCTCGGCGGGCTTCCTTCAGCACTTCCTCTTCACCGTTAATAAAGTAAGCAAAGACAAAAGAGATTCCCAGTTTTGCAGCCGAAATGGCACTCTCTGCGCTTCCTCCCAATAGAAAAATACCCGGCTTCCGATCAACCTGCGGCATAGGACGCAATGCGGCATAGCGGTGGGTATCAGGAAAATCATCCCGAACGAAATGAGTAAGCTCCTCCAGTTTTTCATCAAACTGACGCACCGGTTTTTTATATTCGGCCTGCAGCGCGTCTGTGGACAGCTGAAACCCGCCGGGCGCTTTGCCCACTCCAAGATCTATACGGCCGGGAGCTAACGCTGATAGAAGATGGAATTGCTCCGCTACTTTATAAGAGCTG
>NZ_JBSIOT010001379.1:0-559 GCF_053613335.1 Bacillus sp. LR--39
AAGGCAAATGGACAAGAAGTTGTTCACAAGGACCATTGGCAGCAGGCTGTGAACCAGCTTATCGCCGCAATCAAACAGCCTAATCATATGGAGCATACACAAGCATTGTGGCAGACGCTATATGAAGAAATCAGTCAGCATGCAGACATCATCATTTCAGCCTGCACGGATTTAAATGCGGTGTTAGATCATATTCAAAGTGAGATTCCGATGATAGATTCCTCTGCCTGTCTTGCCAAAAGCACTGTCAGCACATATCTTGCTTATCAAAGCTAGCTTCAGACAAGGACTGTCTTCAAACAGTCCTTGTTTTTTTATGTTCCTATTGTTTGACAGTTAACTTACAATGGTGTTAAAGTAAACATGTAAATAGTTACATGATTTTTTTCTGGAGGTGAGGTGGTTCTCGTGAAGAAGCCGGTTTTAAAACCATTCGCCTCTTTAGAAATCAAGGTTGATCCGCCTATCACGATTGGTGAGACAAGCCTGGGACTGAGACGATTCATTCCGATTCGTTCGGGAACAATAACCGGGGAAGTAAAGGGACGTATTTTGCCGG
>NZ_JBSIOT010001380.1:0-559 GCF_053613335.1 Bacillus sp. LR--39
GGCTTCCGTTTTTTCTCCTTCTACATACAAATACACTTTTCCGTATCTGCACCTGAATGTCTCTTCCTTCCCTTTCTGCTTGTCTACAGGAGGATGCCGGTGTTCGGGGCATGTTTGTTCAGGGAATAATACGAGCTCTTTGGCGCAGTAGCGGTCTGTGTTGACATAGACGAACAGCTGAAGCCCCAGCTTATCCAGCTTATTTAATCCGTAGTCCATGATTTGGATGTTTTCTTTATCATCGTCGTTCAGCACAATGCCCGCTTTCTCGTAGTATTCAATTACATCTTCCTTTGTCACCTTCACACGAGCTTCCCCCTTTTATGTCGTGATAAAGTCTCCGCCGTTGACGTGGAGGGTCTGCCCTGTCATATACGAAGAATCGTCAGATGCTAAAAGCACATAGCAGCCCACATGGTCGACCGGCTGACCTGGACGGCCCATCGGTGTATCTGTACCGAACTTCGCCACTTCCTCCCCTGAAAACGTTGACGGGATCAGCGGCGTCCAAATCGGTCCCGGTGCAACGGCATTGACACGGATGCCGTCTTTGACGAGC
>NZ_JBSIOT010001381.1:0-558 GCF_053613335.1 Bacillus sp. LR--39
TTTCGAGGAAATAAAAATTTTGCTTCTGGTCAACTATAAATTCGATGGTGCCTGCGTTCGTATAGCCGACTGCCTTCGCTGCTTTTACCGCTGTTTGCCCGATCTTCATTCTTAGTTCATCGTCTACAAATGGAGACGGTGCTTCTTCAATGACTTTTTGGTGGCGCCTCTGAACAGAGCAATCACGTTCAAACAGATGTACTGTATGGCCGTGTTGATCGGCCAAAAGCTGAACCTCGATGTGACGCGCATGTTCAATAACTTTTTCTATATACATCGACCCGTCACCGAAAAAATCTGCTGCGCGCTTTTTGTTTCCCTCGTACGCTTTTTTTAATGCTTCTTCATTTTCAACACGCTGCATTCCGATGCCCCCTCCGCCCGCTGAAGCTTTCAGCATGACAGGATAGCCGATTTGACTTGCGGTGCGGCAGGCTGCCTCTATATCTCCGAGGGATTCAGAAACGCCTGGCACCACAGGGACTCCTGCAGCCTCCATTGCTTTTCGCGCTTCAATTTTGCTGCCCATCTTTGCGATGATATCAGGGGAAGGTCCGA
>NZ_JBSIOT010001382.1:0-558 GCF_053613335.1 Bacillus sp. LR--39
TTGGTTATAGACATTTTTGGCAACGTGTGAAAATGTATCAAGGCCGACGACATCGAGCGTTCTGAAGGTCGCGCTTTTCGGGCGTCCGATCAGCGGACCTGTAATCGAATCGACTTCGCCTATCGTGTAGCCGCCTTTCAGCATTTCCTGAACCGTCACAAGCAAGCCGTAGGTTCCGATGCGGTTGGCGATAAAGTTTGGCGTGTCTTTCGCTTCAACAACCCCTTTGCCAAGAACGTCTTCGCCGAATTTCTTCATAAAGGACAGCACTTCGGGCTCCGTTTCGTCAATCGGAATCACCTCAAGGAGCTTTAAATAGCGGGCCGGATTGAAGAAGTGCGTTCCTAAAAAGTGCTTTTTAAAATCAGCGGACCTTCCCTCAGCCATCTGCCTGACGGAGATGCCTGATGTGTTGCTGCTGACGATGCTTCCTTGTTTTCTGTATTGATCGACCTTTGAAAACACTTGCTTTTTGATCTCCAGGTTTTCGACAACAACTTCAATAATCCAGTCGGCATCTTTAATCTTTTCAAAATCGTCTTCCATGTTCCCTGTGCT
>NZ_JBSIOT010001383.1:0-558 GCF_053613335.1 Bacillus sp. LR--39
GCAGTTTTGCAATATATTCTTTACTATTTTTCTCATAGTATTCTTTGTTATCCGGGTCCTGCTTCACGATTTGCGCCGTAATATTTTTAACTTCCTTCTGTGCCAGAACAGGGCTGAGCCATACGTGAGGGTCCATTGCATGACTGTGCTCATGCTCCCCATGATCATGCTCTTCGTGTTCTTCTTCAGAGCCTTCCATTAAATCAATGCCTTTGCTTGCATTAACGAAAACGGCATGGCCTTGGCCCATGCTTTTTTCAGCTGACGGAACCCATGTCTCCATGTATTCACTATTATAAACGAACAAATCAGCATCCTGAATGTTGGCAATGTCTTTCGGCGTCGGTTCCCAATCATGCGGTTCAACGGAAGATGGGATTAACAGATCCACATCGCCTTTGTCTTTTACAATTTGTTTTGTGAATTCATACATCGGGTAGAACGTTGTGACAACGTGCAGTTTATCATCCTTTGAATCCGCCGACCCTTTTGTTGATGAGTTGCCGCATGCTGCAACTAATAAAAAGCACGCTGCAATCACAAACAAACCGCTCCATT
>NZ_JBSIOT010001384.1:0-558 GCF_053613335.1 Bacillus sp. LR--39
CCTGTCGCTCCCGTGGCTCCGGTTGTTCCTGTTGCTCCCGTTGCCCCCGTGGCTCCGGTAGCTCCTGTTGGACCTGTGACTCCCGTGGCTCCGGTAGCTCCTGTTGGACCTGTGACTCCCGTGGCTCCGGTTGGACCCGTCGCTCCTGTGGCTCCCGTTGGACCCGTCGCTCCTGTGGCTCCCGTGGCGCCTGTCGGACCTGTTGCTCCAGTTGCTCCCGTCGCCCCTGTTGCTCCTGTCGCTCCAGTTGCTCCCGTCGCTCCGGTTGCTCCCGTGACGCCTGTTACTCCTGTGGCTCCTGTGGCTCCCGTTGGACCCGTGGCTCCGGTGGCTCCTGTTGGACCTGTCGCTCCCGTGGCCCCTGTTGCTCCCGTTGGACCCGTCGCTCCTGTGGCTCCCGTGGCCCCTGTTGCTCCTGTCGCTCCTGTCGCTCCTGTGGCTCCCGTCGGACCCGTTGGTCCGGTTACTCCTGTGGGGCCTGTGGCGCCTGTTGGACCTGCTGCACCCGTTGGACCTGTCGCTCCCGTGGCTCCGGTTGTTCCTGTTGGACCTGTTGCG
>NZ_JBSIOT010001385.1:0-558 GCF_053613335.1 Bacillus sp. LR--39
AAGCATCGACTCGCACTGGCTCGTGCCATCTACAAGGACGCTGCATTCTTGTTTGTCGATGAGCCGACCGCCTCGCTTGACTCAACCAATCGGCGAAAGGTTATCGATCTGTTTGCGGACTTCGCTGCGCGTGGCCGCACGGTTATTGTGTCTACGCACGACTCTGAGATGATCAACGCGTGTGGTGCTCGGCATAAGGTCGGTTCCAGCAGTTCGTCAAAACCATTGTCGACCAACGATCCCGGCAACTTAGGAGGTAACTCATGAAATCAACCACGAAGATCATTATCGGTGTCGTCATAGGATTATTGCTTGCAGTTGGAACAATTGCATTCCTAAACGGATGGATCACAGTGTCAAGAGACACTCATCCGCCGTGCGATCAGCTGCCGAACGTAACAGAGGCCAATGCAGCGCTTTCCAGACATCAAGACCTCGTCGAGGAGATTAAAGCTTTGGGTGATGACATTACGGTCGAAGTAGGAAAGCCGTGTCCTGATGACGAGAACCGAGGGCTGGTCATGGTTAGCTATGGTTCAAGATCCGAGCATGACGCAA
>NZ_JBSIOT010001386.1:0-557 GCF_053613335.1 Bacillus sp. LR--39
GGGATTAATGAAATGCCCAAACACATATCCAATCCCCTGGTGCGCCGCGCGTCTTGCGCTGTTTTCACCAAGACCAAGCACCCATAGCTCGGGTGCCGTGCCAATAAGGGGCGCCGCTTTGATTCCGGCATACGGATGGTCGGGAGGAAGGGAATCTGTTAGAAAATAAGAGACATCCTGCAGCTGTCTGTTAAATTCGGTTAAGCTTTTTTTCACCCCGTCCGTTAACGCAATCCTGGTTTTTGTCGTGCCGCCGGGGGAACGGCCGACGCCGAGGTCAATCCGGTTTGGATACAGGGCTTCAAGCTGGCGAAAGGTTTCAGCCACTTTAAATGGGCTGTATTGGGGCAGAAGCACGCCGCCTGATCCGACACGAATAGTGTTTGTCTGTGCTGCGATGCGGGCGATCATGATTTCAGGCGCTGTGCTTGCCAGTCCTTTCGTGCTGTGATGCTCGGCAAACCAATAACGCTTATAGCCCCACTCTTCGCTTAATTGGGCAAGCTCAACCGAATGCTGGAGAGTTGTCACAGGGCTTTCTCCTTTAGAAACAGGTG
>NZ_JBSIOT010001387.1:0-557 GCF_053613335.1 Bacillus sp. LR--39
CAGCACTTGGAATGTCATTCCGGATACAGTTGTCATTGAGGGCACTGTTCGTACATTTGATTCAGAGGTTCGTAATCAAGTGAAACAGCGTTTTTTGGCAGTCACAGAGCAGATTTCTGCTGCTTTCTCGTTAAAGGCAAATGTGAAGTGGCATTCCGGACCGCCGCCGCTTTGTAATGATGAGGCAATTACGGGGCTGGTGCGAGACGCTGCGCATAAAGCGAAACTTCAAGTCATTGATCCCGCCCCATCAACCGCGGGGGAAGATTTTGCTTATTATCTTGAGCATATTCCGGGATCCTTTGCGTTTTTTGGAACAGACGGTGATCATGATTGGCACCACCCTGCATTTACAATTGATGAAACTGCCATTATCAAAGCCTCTTATTTTTTATATGAAAGCGCCAAGAGATTGTTAGATTCGAATGAAGAGTCAAAAATATCTGATTGATATAGATGGGGTGTTCTGATGAAGAAATTAATCGTTTTTGCATTTATTGGTTTATTGTCGCAGTTAATAGACGGTTCGTTAGGTATGGCTTATGGGGTTACCTCAA
>NZ_JBSIOT010001388.1:0-557 GCF_053613335.1 Bacillus sp. LR--39
AGCCCGGTTCCGATGACACCTCCCAAGGAAAGCATAAAGAGGTGCCGGCTTTTCATACTTCTCTGAAAGGTTGTCTCATTCTTGTTGTGGGCAGCGTTCATCTTTTTCCAACTTTCTATCAGCGATTTATTTCCTCCTAATAAAAAATCTCATGTCAGAAAGTGACACGAGACTCCGGCGAACCGGCTTTAAGTTAGAATATACAAACTATTACGATAAGTCAAGTTGTTTTTAAAGAGCGGGCCCACGCCGCAATTTCTTGAATATTTTCGGGTTTTGTCCGGCAGCAGCCGCCAATCAGCCTCGCTCCTTTTTCATGCCAGGTGCGGGCGCTCGCCCCGTAAGATTCTGCGCATGCTGCGCCGTTCCACGTTTTTGTTTCAGGATCATATTGCTCACCTGAATTCGGGTAGACAATGATCGGTTTTGACGTGTTCTGTTTTAACTCCTCTATCAAGGAAGGGATATGCTGAAGCGGCGTGCAGTTGATGCCGAGTGCTGCAATTTGGCGATGTCCATCAAGCCACGATGCGCAGTCAGCTGCAGGTGTTCCGTCA
>NZ_JBSIOT010001389.1:0-557 GCF_053613335.1 Bacillus sp. LR--39
ATAATACCCGTGAAACGCTAATGCGTAATGGTGGTCATTCACTTTTTCTAAAGCCAGCGGCTCATCAAAACGAATGCTAGTGAGATGCAAGGAACGGTTGTTTCGCTGCTTTAGACCCTCAAACAAATAGATGGAACATCGATCCGAAAATGCCCGCACCAGTTCACTGACGCCAGGCTCAATTCTGCCGCCGTGAGGACCGAGGACGATAAGCTCACTTCCGTTTTTCTCCTCATAAATAATCCGGTACTCCGACTCAGAAGCAGAAAGGGCCGCAAAGCTGTCATACATATCTTCCATTTTGAACGCCCCCTTTACCAGTCAGCACCAGTTTACTCTACTCATCTATGAATGAAAACCTTTTTTATAGTATGATTTGATAGAATACGCAGGAGGAGGTATATGATGGGGTTTATTGATGGATTACTCGGCAATGCGTCAACACTGTCAACGGCAGCTGTGAAAGAAGAGCTTGCCCATATTTTGCTGGAGGGTGAGAATGTTGAAGCCGCGTTTAAGCTGGTTCGCGATTTGATTGTCTTTACTGACAAGCGGCT
>NZ_JBSIOT010001390.1:0-557 GCF_053613335.1 Bacillus sp. LR--39
AAGGAATGGAAAACGACATCTGTCATCAGCAAAATGTCAATTGGTTTCATCATTTTCGCTATACTTATTTTTGCAGGCGGGCTGTCAGGGCTAGCCGGCGAGCAAAAGCACCCTACCAAATGGACCTATAGCTCACAAGAAACAAATGCTGACACCAGCCAGGCTTCTGGGGATAAAAAGAACGCTGCAGCAGATAAAAAACACAATCCTGAACAAAAAACAACAGATTCCATTCAGGGTCAAAAGGAAAACAAAGATAGTGGGCAAGAGACTCATAAAAAGAAAGACACGCAATCTCAACAGACGAAAGAACCCGCAGATACTGCGAAAGAGGTGTTAGCTATAGGAGATTCCGTCATGCTTGATATTTCTTCACACCTGCGTCAGTCACTTTCACATGTGACGATTGATGGAAAGGTGGGAAGACAAATGTCTCAAGCTTTGGAACTCGCAAGGGAGTACAAGTCTTTTAATCAGCCGAACAAGGCTGTCATCATTGAGCTTGGAACCAATGGCTACTTTACAAACAGCCAAATCGAACAACTGCTTCAATCTTT
>NZ_JBSIOT010001391.1:0-557 GCF_053613335.1 Bacillus sp. LR--39
TGCGATGAATCGATAAAACCTCCTGTTAAAACGGGAGGTTTTTTATTGTGTACCAAAAAAGCCATCACCCCAAAGGTGACGGCTTTTTTGTTTAATTTGTTTTTTCAATGGATGATGAGTTTGTTTGTGTTTTATTAGATGTGTCTGTTTTATTTTTATTCGTGTCAGAACCTGTTGAATCATTCTTACCAGAGTTCGAATCACCATCCGACGTATCCTGGTTGTTACTGTTGTCGTTATCGTTATCGTTTGATTGGTCTTGGTTATTGTTGTCGGACGGATTGGTGTTCGTATTGTCTTGTTTTTTGTCTTGATCGTTTGTTGAATCATCTGTCTGATCTTGATCCGTCTGACCGTCATCTTTTTGAGAATCATCAGTTTGTGTATCATCCTGAGTCTTCTCATCATCTTGTTTTTCATCATCCGTTTGTTGCTGGTCTTTTTTATCTTCATCGTCTTCAGCTTTTGGCACCTCATAGGATGTGGAAGCTGTACTTTTGCCATCATCACTGACGGCTGTTACTTCGAATTTGTACACAGATCCTGGCTGCACACCC
>NZ_JBSIOT010001392.1:0-556 GCF_053613335.1 Bacillus sp. LR--39
CAAAAAATTATTCAACTGAAATAAGGTTTTGACACGGAATTGATAGAGTTGACGCTTTTCTGCAAAAGTTAAAGCGGGCTCACACCCGCTTTTTCTGTTTGTTATGGACGGATTACAAGATTTGGTTTCTTTTTCAAGCTGTGTCTGCCGTCAACGAAACGAACAGTGCCCGATTTTGCACGGATAACTAAGCTTTCAGTTGTACCGACAGAGCCTTTGAATTGAACTCCTTTTAACAGCTCGCCGTCAGTAACCCCTGTAGCTGCAAAAATCGCGTCATCACCCTTCACAAGGTCTTCCATGCGAAGCACTTTGCTTAAATCAAGGCCCATTTTGTGACAGCGAGTGATTTCTTCTTCGCTTTGCGGAAGAAGTTTACCAATGATTTCTCCGCCGAGTGCTTTTAGCGCAACAGCGGAAAGCACACCCTCAGGAGCGCCGCCTGATCCGAACAGGATATCAACGCCCGTGTGGTCGAAAGCCGTGTTGATGGCGCCTGCGACATCGCCGTCATTGATCAATTTGATTCTGGCGCCGGCCTCACGAAGCTCGGAAA
>NZ_JBSIOT010001393.1:0-556 GCF_053613335.1 Bacillus sp. LR--39
TGACAACGGAGAGAAGGTCGTTCCATCATACCTGCTTGAACCGGTCGTCGTCGACAAAGAGAACTACAAAAAAGTGCTCGTTGACGGCGGTTACTATAAAGAATCGGAATTAGGGAAGTGATCCGATGTCCGATTGCATTTTAGAGATGAGAGGCATCACGAAGGAGTTTCCCGGCGTCAAAGCGCTCGACAATGTCCACCTTCGCGTTAAAGCGGGCGAAATCCATGCCCTCTGCGGGGAAAACGGGGCGGGCAAGTCGACTTTGATGAAGGTGCTGAGCGGCGTCTATCCGTACGGTGCGTATACGGGCGACATTTTATATAAAGGGGAAGTATGCCAATTCAAAAATATTAAGCAAAGCGAGGAAGCGGGGATCGTCATCATCCACCAGGAGCTGGCGCTCGTCCCCCAGCTTTCCATTGCGGAAAATCTTTTTTTGGGCAATGAACAGGCCAGCCGCGGCGTCATCAATTGGCGAAAGACAAAGCTGGAAACGCTCGAATTAATGAAAAAAGTCGGGCTTCAAGAATCTCCGGATACGCTTGTTTCCCAAAT
>NZ_JBSIOT010001394.1:0-556 GCF_053613335.1 Bacillus sp. LR--39
AGTAATCTTCACTTACCTGTAGGGGAAGCTCGCTTTTATGAGGCGAGCTTTTTCTTTGCCATTCTTTAAGCCATGAAAAAAGGAGGTTCTAATAATGAGTGAGCACTATTATTCAGAAAAACCTTCAGTAAAAAGCAACAAGCAAACCTGGTCTTTTAGGCTTCGGAATAAAGATTTCACGTTTACCAGCGACAGCGGGGTTTTTTCTAAAAAAGAAGTTGATTTCGGCTCCCGCCTGCTGATTGATTCTTTTGAAGAGCCTGAGGTTGAGGGCGGCATTTTGGATGTAGGCTGCGGATACGGCCCGATTGGTTTATCGCTCGCCAGCGACTTTAAAGACCGGACTATCCACATGATTGACGTTAATGAGAGAGCCGTAGAACTATCAAATGAAAATGCGGAACAAAACGGAATAACAAACGTTAAGATTTATCAAAGCGATTTGTTTTCAAACGTTGATTCTGCTCAAACATTTGCTTCTATTCTTACAAATCCCCCAATCCGAGCCGGAAAAAAAGTTGTCCATGCTATCTTTGAGAAAAGCGCTGAACACTTA
>NZ_JBSIOT010001395.1:0-556 GCF_053613335.1 Bacillus sp. LR--39
CCTGCAGGTTCTGCCACGTGAACGGTTATTCCCGGAAATAAAGCTTTCAGCTTTTCGCCTGTTCCGGTAATCGTTCCCCCTGTCCCTGCTGTTGCAACAAATGCAGCGAGCGGTTTGCCGATTTCTTCTATTGCCCGGGCAATTTCCAGAGCGGTTGATCTCCGGTGAGCCTCCGGATTGGCTTCATTATCAAACTGCATCGGAATAAAGCTGCCTGGTATTTGCCGAGCGAGCTCCTGCGCTTTTTTGATGCTGCCCGGCATTCTTTCATCCCCCGGCGTCAGGACGACTTCGGCTCCGTACGCTTTCAGAAGATTGATACGCTCCTTTGTCATCGTATCAGGCATGACAAGAATGGCTTTGTAGCCTCTTGCCGCCGCGTTCATCGCAAGGCCGATGCCGGTGTTCCCGCTCGTCGGTTCGATGATGGTTGAACCCGGTTTCAGCAGGCCTTTTTCTTCGGCATCCAGGATCATTTGATAGGCCGCGCGGTCTTTTACGCTTCCGCTCGGATTAAAAGATTCAAGCTTGATATAAATTTGGGCCGCGTTTTCGG
>NZ_JBSIOT010001396.1:0-556 GCF_053613335.1 Bacillus sp. LR--39
TTTGATGTTGCTTTATCCCGGCGGATATGCTGCTCCCTGGCTTGCAGGGTAAGCACAAAGCCTCTTTTTCCGTTTTCGTCTTCCGTTTGTCCGACGAGACGGCCCGGCACCTTTCTCATTAATTTTTTAGTAACGGCAAAAAAGCCGCAATGCGGGCCGCCGTATGCTGAAGGAATGCCGAAAGGCTGCGCATCACCGACGACGATATCAGACTGAAACTTGCCCGGCGGAGTGAGAAGACCTAGCGCCAGCGGGTTGGCTGAAACAATAAACATGGATTTCCCTTGATGAGTGATAGGCTCAATATCCTTTAATGGCTCGATCCGGCCGAAAAAATTCGGGTACTGAACGATCACTGCGGCTGTGTTCTCGCAAACGGTTTGGCGCAATGCATCAAGATCCGTAACGCCATCCGCAGCGGGTACTTCAACAACATCAATATACTGACCTTTTGCGTACGTTTTCAGCACTTCTCGCGATTCAGGATGCACGGTTTTTGACACAACGATTTTTTTCTTTTTCGTGTGGCCTGAAGCTAGCATTGCTGCTTCCGCCA
>NZ_JBSIOT010001397.1:0-556 GCF_053613335.1 Bacillus sp. LR--39
CACATTAGCTCAAGCATGCCATCTATTGTAAATGTATCAGGCGTATGCGATGTGATGCCGTACATCAGAAGGGCATCACTTGTTAAAGGCCCAATGCTGATACAGGCCGTCCCATTCGCCTTCCACTTTTTTAATTCTTCTCCCAAGACATGCATAAACGTATGTACGGTTGATGAACTCGTAAATGTTACATAGTCAAAGGAATATTGACCCGCAGCGTCTTTCAATGCCTCAATGCCTTCTTCATCCGGAATCGTTTCGTAGAGAACCCATTCCTTTACTTCAAAACCGAGCGGTACAAGCTCTTGTTTTATCACATCACGTGACAAATTCCCTTTCATCACGGTAATGGGCTCCCCCGGTTCAGCATGCTGCTTAAGAGCGTCAGCCAATTGTTCAGCAATATACTCCTGTGGCATCACATCAACCGATACGTTATGCGTTTTTAAACGGCGGGCGGTTTTTTCACCGACGGCTGCAATTTTTTTATGCGCAGGGAGAATAAGCTGATTTTCCTTCAGATAAGAAAAAAACAAGTCTGCCCCATTCACACTTG
>NZ_JBSIOT010001398.1:0-555 GCF_053613335.1 Bacillus sp. LR--39
GGAAGTCCCCATTGTAGAAACATCTGCATCTAAATCAGCAAACAGGTGTGTCGCCAAGGATGATGTTGCGCCATGGGCACAGTCCAATGCCACATGAATGCCTGTGAAATCTTCATCAGCTGTCTGTTTTAAGAATTGCAGATATTTTTGTCCGCCTTCAAAATAATCGTTTACAAGTCCAAGGTCTGCTCCGACAGGTCTTGGCAGCTTATCTTCAGGTTCGTCCATCAGGCGCTCAATTTCAGCCTCTTGTTCATCAGAAAGCTTAAATCCATCTCCCCCAAAGAATTTGATGCCGTTATCCTGCACTGGGTTATGAGAAGCGGAAATCATGACGCCCGCCTCTGCGTCCATCGCTTTTGTCAAATAAGATACACCTGGTGTAGAAATGACACCCAGGCGCATGACTTCTGCGCCAATGGATAAAAGTCCGGCGACAAGGGCTCCCTCCAGCATATGGCCGGAGATGCGTGTATCGCGGCCTATCAGCACTTTTGGACGTTGTTTGTCTTTTGTCAGCACATAACCGCCGAAACGTCCGACTTTAAAGGCCAG
>NZ_JBSIOT010001399.1:0-555 GCF_053613335.1 Bacillus sp. LR--39
TTGAGCAAACCTATTGCGATTATTTGTTGAAGGTATACAATAGAATATAATTATTTTCAAATAAGTTTGATAATATAAACAATTTAACAGCAGGGAGATTGACCATGACTAAACAAACGATTCGCGTTGAATTGACATCAACAAAAAAACCGAAACCAGACCCAAATCAGCTTTCGTTCGGAAGAGTGTTTACAGACCACATGTTTGTAATGGACTATGCGGCAGATAAAGGTTGGTACGATCCAAGAATCATTCCTTATCAGCCCTTATCAATGGATCCGGCCGCAATGGTCTATCACTACGGCCAAACCGTGTTTGAAGGGTTAAAGGCTTACGTGTCAGAGGATGACCATGTTCTGCTTTTCAGACCGGAAAAAAATATGGAACGCCTGAATCAATCAAACGACCACCTCTGCATCCCGCAAATTGATGAAGAACAGGTTCTTGAAGGCTTAAAGCAGCTTGTCGCAATTGATAAAGACTGGATTCCAAATGCGGAGGGCACGTCCCTTTACATCCGTCCGTTCATCATCGCAACCGAGCCTTTCCTTGGTG
>NZ_JBSIOT010001400.1:0-555 GCF_053613335.1 Bacillus sp. LR--39
GATAACGTGCGATCACTTCTGCATTTTCTGATAGGAAATCTGTAATTTTACCTTTTCCTTCATCGCCCCATTGCGTACCTACTACAACTACTGAAGACATGTCCGTGCACCTCCGTTAAACTTTCAAAACGATTCTATTCAAACAAATCAAGTTTATCAGTGAAGAAACAGAAAGTCAATTGTAAATCCGAACATTAAATTAATGTAAATCTATATTCGTTCGCTTCCATTCGTTTTATAAGCGTTTTCTCACTGCTTTGTCATAAAAAGCTTGCGAAACTTTCATCCTTTAGCATAAGAAAGAATCACTTGCCCGATATCCCTTTAGAATTCATAAAAACGATTCGCCAGCCGTCCGGGTCCTCTATCGTCACGCCCCCATTGCTCCAGTACGGGTTCTCTGATTCGACCTCTTGATAGCCCATGTGTTTTAGCTTTGAAGTGATCGCTGCCAGTTCATCTGCGTTCGGCACATAAAAAACAAGAAGGCTGTCGGGATGGAGAATGGGGGCAGTGCTTTCCCCTTCATACTGGGTGAATTCCAAATGATAATCG
>NZ_JBSIOT010001401.1:0-555 GCF_053613335.1 Bacillus sp. LR--39
AAGTCGGAGAGATCAAGCATCCCGGTTTTGCAGTATTGAACAATATTGCCGTCACTCAGGAAGGGCGTCCGCTGTTTGAAAACAGATTTAAAAACAGAGCGGGAAAAGTCGAAAAAGAGCCTGGCTTTGAAGCAATTCGAGTGCTCCGTCCGCTTGACAGTGACACCTATGTCATTCTGACCTTGTGGGAAACGGAAAGCGCCTTTCAAGACTGGCAGCAGTCCGGTTCTTACAAAGAAGCCCACAAAAAACGCGATACATCTGCCGGAATTGACACAACATCGATCTTCTCCCGGCCTTCCTATGTCACCACATATTTCGCTGTCGAATAGCTGCCGGCATGTCCGGCAGCTTATTTTATTGGGAGGAAAGCAAAATGAAGCATACTTGCCCAGTCTGCGGGTTTAAGGGATTGGCTGAACCGCCATATGATCATGAAGGCAATCATTCTCATGAAATCTGCCCGTGCTGCGGTTTTCAGTTCGGATTTGATGATTACGAGATGCAGCACGAGGATGGTTCATATTTAGAGCCATCGGAAAGCATCATCGCCTA
>NZ_JBSIOT010001402.1:0-555 GCF_053613335.1 Bacillus sp. LR--39
TTCGGTGCTTCATCTCTGCCGCTGAGGCGTTTGTAAATGTCACAACGAGAAGACGGTCTACATCTATTGGGTTTTCCTCCGCGGTGATTTTCCGAATCATTCGTTCAACGAGCACAGCGGTTTTACCAGAGCCTGCAGCCGCTGCCACAAGAATATCCTGGCCGGTTGAAACAATGGCATTCCATTGGTCATCTGTCCATGTGCTGTCTGCTGGTTTAGGAATGTTCATTGCCATCCGCCTCCTTTTTTATCCACTCAAGTATTGTCTTGTCCTTTTCAGCCTTTAATAGGCGATACTCGTTTTCTTCCAGTGATTCATCAAATTGGCATACTGATTTGAACGCACAGTATGTGCACGGCGTGTTGTTCTTCATTTTGTACGGCTCAATGGATACGCGTCCGTCGGTGATTTGTTCGCCCGCTTCCTGGAAGGTGCGGCGCACATGCTTTGTCAAAAGATCAAATTCCTTTTCACCGACTGCGGCCGAGTCTGATCTAAGAGATCCGTCTTTTTTCAAGCCGGCGTTTATGATATTTGAACGTCCCTCTTGAAGG
>NZ_JBSIOT010001403.1:0-555 GCF_053613335.1 Bacillus sp. LR--39
AAGCTCTTTTTTGACCTCATTATAGCCGCCCCTTAAGAAACGTGTAATGCTTTCAACCAGCTCTCTGTTCGTCTCTTCGGAAATATCCTTTACACACGGAGCGAGGCATTGGCCCAGATGATAGTAAAGGCACACTCTGTCCGGGAGCTTGGAGCATTTTCTGAGAGGATACAGACGGTCGAGCAGTTTTTTTGTTTCCCTTGCTGCCTGTACATTCGGATACGGCCCGAAATAGCGCCCTTTGTCTTTTTTGACATTGCGGGTGACAATTAGCCTTGGGTGGCGTTCATGGGTGAGTTTTATGAAAGGATAGGTTTTGTCGTCTTTGAGCATGACGTTGTATTTCGGATCATGCTTTTTGATCAGATTCATTTCTAAAATAAGCGCTTCAAGATTGGAGGACGTCACGATATATTCAAAATCCTCGATTTCCGTCACAAGCCTTTGGGTTTTCGCGTCGTGAGAACCGGTGAAGTAGGAGCGCACTCTGTTTTTCAGCACTTTTGCTTTCCCTACGTAGATCACAGTCTGCTGCCGGTCCTTCATGAGATAACA
>NZ_JBSIOT010001404.1:0-555 GCF_053613335.1 Bacillus sp. LR--39
AAAAAAGGATAACAGCCGGAATTTCATAGGAGAAATGGTGCAAAAAATGAAGATTGCAAGAATTTATGTAAGCGCTTTATATTGAGAGGGGCAAAGGGGAAATGCACATTGAAAAAAGGGGGACTTACGCATCATGAAAATAAGAATGCGAAAAAAATGGATGGCCTTGCCGCTTGCTGCCATGATGATCGCCGGATGCAGCCATTCGGAAACATCCAATTCAGCAAGCGATTCGAAAGATACGATCAAAATTATGGCGCCGCTTTTATCGCCGGAAAGCTCGAGTGATAAGAGTCCTTCATTAAAAGCGCTCGAAAAATACACAGGCAAAGAGATTAAGGTCACATGGGTGCCTGATTCATCCTACAACGACAAATTCAACATCGTCATGGCTTCAGGAGAGATGCCTCACGCGATTGTCATTAAAGATAAGTCAGCCGGCTTTATCAAGTCTGTCAAAGCAGGGGCGTTTTGGGAGCTGTCTCCTTATTTAAAAGACTACAAGAATTTAAGCCAGGCAGATGAAAAGATTTTGAAGAACAGCTCGGTGAACGG
>NZ_JBSIOT010001405.1:0-555 GCF_053613335.1 Bacillus sp. LR--39
GGCAGAACCCTTCCTCTCACATTTAAGACTTTGCTCATTTCAGTGACGGCGTGAAAGAAATCACCGGTTATATTCGTCATCGCCGCCAAAATCAAATTTCCCAATGAATGGCCGATTAAATCGCCGCCTTTAGAGAAGCGGTGCTGGAACAGGTCTTCAACAAGCGGTTCGACGTCAGACAGTGCAGCGAGGACATTTCTGACGTCCCCCGGCGGGGGAATTTTCAGCTCGTCGCGCAGCCTCCCCGAGCTTCCGCCGTCATCTGCGACTGTCACAATCGCCGTGATGTCTACCGGCTGCTGCTTCAATCCTCTGAGCAGTACCGAAAGGCCAGTTCCTCCGCCAAAGATTGCGATTTTTTTCTGATCTGCCATGCTATTTTCTGCTTTTCTTCTCGATGTCCCGGTGAGTAACATGAGTATAGTAGTCCTTTTTAAAATAATCGGCAAGGTATTCAGCCAGCGTCACAGAACGATGCTGTCCGCCGGTGCAGCCAATCGCGATGACAAGCTGGCTTTTTCCTTCTCGCTTGTATGACGGAAGCATAAAGCTCAG
>NZ_JBSIOT010001406.1:0-555 GCF_053613335.1 Bacillus sp. LR--39
TGACGTCAATCCTGAAACAGATGCGAATATCATGCAATTCAGAGTCACAAAACCATTGGCACAAAAAGACGAAAGCAGAAAGCCGAAGTACCTCGCCTCATACCCTTCGGTACAGCATGAAAGAATACAAAACATCAGAACGTTAAAACTGGCAGGCACCCAGGACGAATACGGCAGACCCGTCCTTCTGCTTAATAACAAACGCTGGCACGATCCCGTCACAGAAGCACCAAAAGTGGGCACAACTGAAATATGGTCCATTATCAACCCGACACGCGGAACACATCCGATTCACCTGCATCTAGTCTCCTTCCGTGTATTAGACCGGCGGCCGTTTGATATCGCCCGTTATCAAGAAAGCGGGGAATTGTCCTATACCGGTCCGGCTGTCCCGCCGCCGCCAAGTGAAAAGGGCTGGAAAGACACCATTCAAGCGCATGCAGGTGAAGTCCTGAGAATCGCGGCGACATTCGGTCCGTACAGCGGACGATACGTATGGCATTGCCATATTCTAGAGCATGAAGACTATGACATGATGAGACCGATGGATATAAG
>NZ_JBSIOT010001407.1:0-554 GCF_053613335.1 Bacillus sp. LR--39
TTCGTGATAAAGTTTTCTGTCCGGGCTTTACGGCTGCTCGCATTCTGAACCAGGTCTAATATTTTTGATACTGCTGATTCCTGATAGCCCTTTGTGACTTCAATATGCAGAACGCCGTTTTGATTGATAAAGCCTGACATTACATCTTGTCCTTCCGCAGCTTTTCTCGGAACGGACTCACCTGTTAAAGCAGATGTATCAACCATCGCTGACCCGTGCACGACCTTACCGTCCAGGGGTATGCTTTCTCCCGGATTAACCACAATGATGTCTCCTGTCTGAACGTCCTCCGGGGAAACCTGTTCGATGCCGTTCTTTGTATTGAGATTGGCGTAATCAGGCCGTATGTCCATTAACGCACTAATTGATTTTCTGGAACGGCTGACCGCGGCACCTTGAAAAAGCTCACCGATTTTATAAAACAGCATAACGGCGACCCCCTCAGGGTATTGCTGAATCAGAAAAGCGCCGATTGTGGCAAGAGCCATTAAGAAATGCTCATCAAACACCTGACCGCGGATGATGTTTTTGACTGCGCGGATGACAATGTCACC
>NZ_JBSIOT010001408.1:0-554 GCF_053613335.1 Bacillus sp. LR--39
GGCTGAAAGGGGCTATCTTTCAGGTACAAACCCTGCAAGCATCAACAATCGCTGCCAAACCGGTTTAAGCGTGCAATTTGAAATCAGCACAGCCCAGCGGAAGGCGATGTTTGAGCAATTCACATTAAAGGGCAGGCGAACGTCTCAAAATGAGGTGTTTTCCCGCTATGTCAAAGCTTTGAAGGAAGGAGCATGCATCGCATATGGGCCGAGTGCAGCCGGCAGCTGAGCCGGCTGTTTTTTTATTTTCTCAGCATATAAGCCGGCCGGCTTTCCGCAGCGACCATTTTGCCGAGGCCGTTTGCCGCTGCGTACGGGCGGCGGGTTTCCCGCCGGTAGCGTGCAAGTTCGTCTACTTCTTCAAAGCGTGGTGCATTCGCCGATTCGCTCTCTTGGGAAAGGCTTGCCATCCACGCCTCATGAAACTGGATTCCGGCCTGCCGTTTTTCAAAGAGCTCGATCCGTTTGACAGCGAACGACTCCGTGACTTTAAAGAGGTCGGCGATCATTTTAGCGGCTTGGCATCGCAGCTGAGGAAAATCCATTTTTAAAAG
>NZ_JBSIOT010001409.1:0-554 GCF_053613335.1 Bacillus sp. LR--39
CGTGATGACAGATCAGACATATACAGGCCAGCTCAGCGGCGATACACTTTCAATCAGCAAGCTTCAGCAGACTGAAAAAAAAGAAAGCGATAAGCTGACCCTCGAGAATTTTGGAGCGGGTGATATCACAATTGGAGCCGACAAAACATCTTCAGTACTTTTATCCGGCTTCGGCTGTTTTAGATGAAAACCAATCGGCGAAGCTGTCGCTTAAACTGAAAAAGTCTGAAACGATTCAAGCCTCAACGGCTGAAAACGAGTCAGCCTCTCAGGCCGCAGAACTGAAAGTGATGCTCAACGGCCAGCCGCACTCGGTCCGGCTTGATGAATTAGGAAAAGAAGATAAAAACGGATTCTATCATGTCACAGTGAAAGTGGACCCTAAACTGCTGCATAAAAACCGCTACATTGATATTCAGTTCGTCACGACCGGTTTAAAGGAAAACAACCCTTGCAACACCACTGATGAAGAAAAGTGGGTTTTTATCGATAAAAACAGTACATTATCATACGCTATCAAAGGCATGTCTCCGTCAGCGGATTTTCAAGAGTGG
>NZ_JBSIOT010001410.1:0-554 GCF_053613335.1 Bacillus sp. LR--39
TCCACGAAGAGCTGGGATACGATGTATTGGCATTTGAGTCTGGCTTTCCTGATACAAATGCATCCTACCTTAATATGGACCAATTAACCCCTAAAAGCACGATGAAAAACTCCATTTACGCTGTATGGCACACAGAAGATGTCGTTGAATTGTTTGATTACATGAAAGAGCAAAAAGAGAAAGGCGATCCGCTGATCCTTACCGGTTTTGATATTCAAAGCATGAAGAATTCATTCAATGATGCTGCGACTCATTGGGTAAAAGCGGTGGACCCTGAGAAAGCAGAGTTGCTCTCCCAATCAGAAAATGATTTTTCAACATTAGTGACAGACAGCAATACGTTCGATGAATTTTCGCAAAAGAAGGAAAAGCTTGTGAAAAACTATCAGAAGCTGATCAAGTTCACTAAAACACATGCTTCAGAGCTAAAAGAAAACCTTCCAAAAGAGCCGAAAGCTTATGAGATGTTTATGCATTCTCTTCAGCTGAGAATTGACGTAATGGAAACGTATATGCTGGAAGAAATGAAAGAAAAACTAGAGGAGTATCCGGAG
>NZ_JBSIOT010001411.1:0-553 GCF_053613335.1 Bacillus sp. LR--39
TCACGAAGGCGGACACACCGTTATCGGTCTCGTTTTAGATGAGGCGGATATGGTTCATAAAGTAACGATTGTTCCTCGGGGCCAGGCTGGCGGTTATGCTGTTATGCTGCCAAGAGAAGACCGTTATTTCCAAACAAAGCCGGAGCTGCTTGATAAAATTGTCGGCCTCTTGGGCGGACGTGTTGCTGAAGAGATTATCTTCGGTGAAGTCAGCACAGGGGCGCACAATGACTTCCAGCGTGCGACGAATATTGCAAGACGAATGGTTACGGAATTCGGTATGTCAGAAAAATTGGGACCGTTGCAATTTGGACAGTCTCAGGGCGGTCAGGTATTCTTAGGCCGTGATTTCAACAACGAACAGAACTACAGTGATCAAATCGCTTACGAAATTGATCAGGAAATTCAGCGCATCATCAAAGAATGTTATGAGCGTGCGAAACAAATCCTGACTGAAAATCGTGACAAGCTTGAATTGATTGCCCAAACGCTTCTGAAAGTTGAAACGCTTGACGCTGAACAGATCAAACACCTTATCGATCATGGAACATTA
>NZ_JBSIOT010001412.1:0-553 GCF_053613335.1 Bacillus sp. LR--39
TGTCGAGTTGATTGCCTAATTCCGAGCAAGTGTCCCAGTTGTTGCTTTCAATTAATTTCACAAGCTCAAGCATTTGGTAGTAGTCGTTTTGATGGCCTAATAATGCTTGCCCGACTTCATCTTTTAAAGGCAATTCTTGAACAATTTCCTCTATTTCTCTATGCAGGAGGGTGTCTATGAGAGAAAACATTCCGATCAGCATATAAGAAGCTGGCTGCGGCCGGGATGTCTTTCTCGCCAGCAGTTCGCAAAGCTTTGCTCTTATCAGAGAAATCTTAATGATTTCGTGCTTGCTGGAATGGCCTTTCCTGCTTAAATCCTTAAAGGAAAGAATATAGATCCACCGTTTGATTTCATTAAATCCCAGCAGCATAATGGCCTGTTGAATGCTTTCAATTTTCTGGCTCAAACGGCTGTGGGATGAGTTTAAAAATTTTAAAATTTGATAGGACAGTGATAAATCCCGCTCTATGTACTCTGTCACACGCTTTATGTTAGGCTGCTCTTTGCTCAGTTCGTTAAGCAGTTCATAGTAAGAATAGAAATGAGTCGA
>NZ_JBSIOT010001413.1:0-553 GCF_053613335.1 Bacillus sp. LR--39
TAACCGCCAATGCTCCACGGAAGAATGCCAAGAGATAGCGCTTCAATTTTTGTATGCCCTCTATCCGAGAGCGGCTGAGTTTTTCAGGGTGAATCCCGTCCGAATTGATGAAAGAGGGAGAGTCCGCAACCATTTTTCTGTCTGGTATAAAGGAGTGCCGCTGCAGTTCGGCGCTGCCCGCATCATTGTCAATCCGGAAACTGGGTTGATTGACGCTTTTATGGCGCCTGATATTGAACCTGAACAATTGGAAGCGATAAATCACAGGCCGGATGTTTCCGCTGAAGAAGCGAGAGAAGCGCTTTTAGCCGCTTTTGATGTGAAGCTGGAATGGCAGCCTGACTTTACTGCAGGCAGTGACCAGCACTACAAACTTGTCTATAAGCCGGTTTACCCTTCCTATATTGATGCGCACATAAGGAAAAAGAAAAGGCTGTGAGGGGTGTCTAGTTAGGAATCATCTCCAAGTGGGGGTAGTCCTTGAATCGTTTCCAATCCCCGCCCCATTCAAAACCGAGTGTCTTAGCGATCTCGACAACCTCCAGCCAATCTG
>NZ_JBSIOT010001414.1:0-553 GCF_053613335.1 Bacillus sp. LR--39
GCTTCAGCAACTTGATTCACTATCCGATTGGCATGGCGATTGCGGCAGTGTCAGCGTTCATTGCAGCATTTGTCATGAAGATTAATGAGGATGAGGAGAGGAAAAAATGACAGCACATGATCAGGAGCTTCGTCGCCGGGCTTATGAAGAAGTGGAGAAAAAAGAGCCCATCGCTGACAGCGATCCGCACCGCCAGCATTTTCATATCATGCCGCCGGTTGGGCTGCTGAATGACCCGAATGGCCTGATTTATTGGAAGGGCAGCTATCATGTATTCTTTCAGTGGCAGCCGTTTCAGACGGGGCACGGCGCAAAATTTTGGGGGCATTATACGACACAGGATGTTGTGAATTGGAAGCGGGAAGAGATTGCGCTGGCTCCGAGTGATTGGTTTGATAAAAACGGCTGCTACTCGGGCAGCGCTGTCACGAAAGACGATCGGCTCTATCTGTTTTACACAGGAAATGTCAGGGATCAGGATGGAAACCGGGAAACGTATCAATGCCTTGCTGTTTCTGACGACGGGCTGTCCTTTGAGAAAAAGGGTGTCGTC
>NZ_JBSIOT010001415.1:0-553 GCF_053613335.1 Bacillus sp. LR--39
TTCAGATTATCTCATTGCACAGGGAGGGAGTACTGTGCTGACGGAAGTACCGGAAATGTTCGGCGCAGAAACCATCCTGATGCAGCGGGCTGCCAATGAAGAAGTGTTTCATAAGATAGTCGATTTAATCAATGATTTCAAACAATACTTTATTAAACATGATCAGCCGGTGTACGAAAATCCTTCACCGGGCAACAAAGCGGGCGGCATTTCTACACTTGAGGATAAATCGCTGGGCTGTACGCAAAAAGCGGGGATTTCTCCTGTCACGGATGTCTTGAAATACGGTGAAGTGCTCAAGACAAAAGGGCTGACTCTTTTGAGCGCACCGGGCAATGATTTGATCGCCTCCTCCGCATTGGCGGCGGCCGGCTGCCAAATTGTCCTCTTTACAACGGGGAGAGGCACGCCGTTTGGCACCTTTGTCCCGACGGTGAAAGTAGCGACAAACACCGAGCTGTATGAAGCGAAGCCGCATTGGATTGATTTTAACGCAGGCCTTTTAGCAGAGGATGATGTTCATGAGGAATATGTGCTGCGTGAGTTTATCCAC
>NZ_JBSIOT010001416.1:0-552 GCF_053613335.1 Bacillus sp. LR--39
GGGTGAGTACCTCGTTTATATGATCGGCTTTGCGCCGGGCTTCCCTTACCTAGGCGGAATGTCTGAAAAGATAGCCGCACCGCGGCGGTCATCTCCTCGGACTTCGATTCCCGCCGGTTCAGTCGGAATAGCCGGCATGCAAACAGGCGTCTATCCCCTTTCAACGCCGGGCGGCTGGCAGCTGATCGGCAATACGCCGCTTGAATTATTCAAGCCTTATGAACAGCCTCCGAGCCTTCTGAGAGCAGGGGATATCGTGAAATTTGTCAGCGTGACAGAAGAGGAGTATCACGCGCTGAAGGAGGGGAAATCTTGAGCATAGAAGTGTTAAAGCCGGGTCTGATGACAACGGTTCAAGACTTGGGCCGCACAGGTTTTCAAAAATACGGCGTGCTTGTCAGCGGTGCCATGGATGCCGATTCTTTGCGGATTGCCAATCTGCTCGCGGGGAACAGCCAGAACGAAGCTGCGCTTGAAGTGACGCTGATGGGGCCGGGGCCGTCTCTCCGCTTTCAAAAACCTGCTCTTATAGCGGTGACGGGCGCTGACTTT
>NZ_JBSIOT010001417.1:0-552 GCF_053613335.1 Bacillus sp. LR--39
TTCTGTATACGTGCCGACAACCCGCTGAATCGCTCTTTCTAAAATCCGTATGACGGTTCCTTCCTGCCTGGAGCCGCTTGACTGTGAGTTCAGACGAACCATGACGATATCGCCGTTCATTGCCGTATTCAGCTCATTAGGCGGAATAAACACATCACTTAACGACGTATCCTCAGGCAGCAAAAAGGCGAATCCTTTCGCATGGGCTGAAATCTTTCCTTTTATTAAATTCATCTTCTCCGGAATGCCGTAGCGGTCGCTTCTCGTCCGTACAATAAGCCCTTTTTCTTCCAAGGCGACTAACGCTTTGACGAGCTCTTTAAACTCCTCGGCTTCCGTAATATTTAACATCTCCTCAAGTTCCTGAACGGTCAGAGGTTTGTACGCCTCTTCCTTCATAAACGAGAGAAGCTTTTCCATAAATGCTTCTTTTTCCATTATCCGACCTCCTGTTGATTACCAATCGAGCTTCTCTAAAAATTCATACACATCCTGATGGACGAGGTCACGTTCTTTGTCGAGTGTAATGACATGCCCTGATTCCTCGTACCA
>NZ_JBSIOT010001418.1:0-551 GCF_053613335.1 Bacillus sp. LR--39
TGAATTTTTTGCTGAATTTTTCGATATCTTTTGCGATGGCTGTTTCCTGAGGGGCCGCTTGAGCTGCATTCCCCGTTCCATCGGCGACCACGCCGCCTGCAATGATCGATAGCGCCAATCCGAACATCATCATTTTTCTCTTCATACATAAACCCCCTTGATGGTCTTGTTTTCCTGAGAAGAGATATTCGCAGCAGAACGGGTGAATCCTGCATGCTTCAGATAAATGATTCGATAGACTGGTAATTTGAAGTTTAATAAAAAAATTTTTTTGTTTGATAGGATGGTTGACGTGAGCCTTCTTTCTGTTTAGAATACGTCCGAATTATCAGGATCCTGATTTTGAATCACATATGTGAATTTTGGAGGGTGTCATGTCAGTAAAATCCGCGGTACGTGTTGTACGTATATTTGAATTGCTGTCAAATCATCCGGATGGATTAACCGTAAAGGAAATCAGCAAAGAACTTTCGCTGCCTCAGAGCAGTACATTCAATTTGGCCGCTACACTTTTGGATGAAGGTTACCTTCAGCAGGATGCTGTCAAGCGT
>NZ_JBSIOT010001419.1:0-551 GCF_053613335.1 Bacillus sp. LR--39
CAGAACAAATAGAAAAGGTTCATTGAGCTATGCATTCAAAGCAAATGACCCGCATCATTATGATCGCCGCTCCGTTTGCCATACTGCTGTCTGTTTTTCTGTCGGTATGTTACGGTGCAAAACAGCTTGAGCCCGAGGTGATTTTTTCGGCGCTGCTGCATTTTGATCCAGGCAACACAGATCATCAAATCATTTGGCATTCCCGTCTTCCGCGCGCTGTCGGCGCTCTTTTAATCGGAGCGGCGCTGGCGGTGTCCGGTGCGCTTATGCAGGGTGTCACCCGAAATTACTTGGCTTCCCCGTCGATTATGGGCGTTTCCGACGGGTCAGCGTTTGTGATCACGCTGTTGATGGTGGTGATTCCGGGTTCATCCTCTCTGGAGATGATGGGCTATTCGTTTATCGGATCAGCCGTCGGCGCCGGCCTTGTCTTCGGCCTCGCCTCGGTGATTCCAAACGGTTTTATGCCGGTTCAACTTGCCATAATCGGGACGGTAACAAGCATGCTGCTCAGCAGTCTGTCTGCGGCGATATCGATTTACTTTCAAATT
>NZ_JBSIOT010001420.1:0-551 GCF_053613335.1 Bacillus sp. LR--39
GAAATGATTGCAAGAATCATGCCGAAAAACCGTTTTCTCGCCGTTTTATTCGGTGCGCTGGCCGGCGTTTTATTTCCCGCCTGCGAATGCGGCATCATCCCGATTACGAGGCGGCTTCTGTTAAAGGGAGTTCCTCTGCATGCGGGCGTTGCTTTCATGCTGACCGCGCCTATCATTAATCCTATCGTTTTATTTTCTACTTATATTGCGTTCGGGAATAGATGGAGCGTTGTCTTTTACAGAGGCGGACTGGCTCTCGCCGTTTCGCTGATCATCGGGGTCATCTTATCCTATCAATTTAAGGATAACCAGCTTTTAAAGCCTGATGAACCCGGGCACCACCATCATCATCACGGCACCTTGCTCCAAAAACTGGGCGGGACCTTGCGGCATGCCATTGATGAATTTTTCTCCGTGGGAAAATATTTAATCATCGGCGCCTTTATCGCAGCCGCTATGCAGACGTATGTCAAAACATCCACTCTGCTTGCGATCGGGCAGAATGATGTATCCTCTTCCCTCGTGATGATGGGTCTGGCGTTTGTCCTGTC
>NZ_JBSIOT010001421.1:0-551 GCF_053613335.1 Bacillus sp. LR--39
TTACCCGCCGTACTTCAAAGCTACCTTGGCGGTTACAGTCATCAGCCTCATCATCGGAATCTGGTACAGCAGAAGGAGAAAAAAGCTTGGCTCTTAAACAGAGCCAAGCTTTAATTTTTTTTGAAGTTTTTCCTCGCTGAAAATCCATCCGGTATAGGAGGTGATTAATTCGAGCGTGTCCCTGTCGATGTGTGCGATCGCCACGAAAGGGTAGTGTCCTTTGCTGCGGTATCGCAGATCGATAAAGCGGACTTCGTAATGATCCTTATACGTATCGATCTCCCATTTGTAAACCGGTGAGAACGAAAGAAACGCCGAAATGTTCTTATCCTGTTTCGCCGCTTTCATCACATCCGTATCCGGTAAAGGCACCCTGTTGAATGTGTCGACGATCACGACGTTTCCATCCATGCTCCGTCCGACGTAAAAAGCCGATTTTGCTTTGACGGCGATTCGCCATTGCCTGAATTTCATCGTAGGCGAAATAATGATTTCTTCAATATCATCGATTTTTTCACGGAGCTCATGCTTGATTTTCCTCTGCATGAAAT
>NZ_JBSIOT010001422.1:0-551 GCF_053613335.1 Bacillus sp. LR--39
TCCTAATGCTGACAGACGGCGCTTGTGCGTTAATTCAGCAAGCGGGTTCGTCTGATCCATGAATTGAGAAAGCTGTGAGCTTCCAAAGAACTCTTTAATGGATGCAATAACAGGACGAATATTGATCAGCTGCTGAGGCGTAATTGTATTCGTATCTTGAATTGACATTCTCTCACGAACCACACGCTCCATACGGCTTAAACCGATACGGAATTGGTTCTGGAGAAGCTCGCCTACAGAACGTAAACGGCGGTTTCCAAGATGATCGATATCATCTGTGTCGCCTACTCCGTGCAGCAAGTTGAAGAAGTAGCTGATTGACGAAATAATATCAGCAGGCGTGATGTTTTTAATCTCTTCTTCGATGTAAGCATTGCCGATTACATTAATAACCTGTTCTCCTTCTTGATCAGTCGGAGCAAAGATTTTAATTGATTGAAGAGTCACTTCATCTTCAACAACGCCGCCATTCGGATACAGCTTTCTAAAACCGATTCCGTTTTCTAAGTATGGCAGTACTTTATCAAGCGTTCTTCTATCAAGAATCTGGC
>NZ_JBSIOT010001423.1:0-551 GCF_053613335.1 Bacillus sp. LR--39
TCAATGACGCCTTGCGCAGCTTCCTCACACTGCCATAGCGACCGCTGCATCGGGGTATCCGTTGATCCGGGCGATATGATATTGCAGCGGATATTGTACTCGGCAAGTTCAAGGCCGAGGCATTTCGTAAACATTAAAGCGGCCGCCTTGGAGGCCGCGAAGGCGGCCATGTGCATCCGGGGCACAGCTGCCGCATTTGATCCGACAGTCACGATCGCTCCAGTCCTGCGCGGTACCATCCGGCGGGCGACGGCACGCGATACGTTAAAAACCCCGGTGGAGTTGACATTGAACGTCTTCTCCCAATCTTCATCACTCAACGAATGGATCAGACCCGTTCTGAGCACGCCGGCTACATTGACAAGCATGTCTATCGGACCGATCTCGCGTTCAATATCGGCGATAAGCTGGTCAACTGCGGCACTGTCGCCCACATCCGCGGCAAAACCTGAACCCTGCAGTCCTTTTTGTTCAAGTTCGTCTTCAAGTTCAAGCAGCCCTTTTCGATTTTGATCAGCCGCTGCAACAAACACCCCGCGTCCAGCAAGCGC
>NZ_JBSIOT010001424.1:0-550 GCF_053613335.1 Bacillus sp. LR--39
GCTCGGCTTTGCCGAAGCCGGACGCATTCCTGAATACGCGGAATCTGCAGACGGCCGGCTCGATGCATCCGTTTTTTATTATAAAAAACTGTGATGAAGATCAAAAAAGACGCTCCGGTCTGGAGCCAGACCGTTGACAAAACAGGTCGGATTTTAAAAATCCGACCTGTTTTTGTCCATTTTATTCTATTATTTCGATCAGAAGGCTGGCGGTTAGGACCTTTCCAGGTCCAATTCGCCAGCTTTTTCAGATTCATGGCAGCGAAAACAAGCATCGCCTGCATGGACAATTTTTTCTTTCCCCGTAAGGTTGTCCAGCGCAAGCCATGCTTATGTTTTAAATCGGCAAAAACTCGTTCGATCGTCTCTTTACGTTTGGCATAGATTTGTTTATTCTCTTCCGTATGCCGAAGATGATCAGCTTCGTCTAAATGATCCTGCCAGATATGTCTGTGAATCATCTTTCGATGATCTCTACTTTCTGTACACGTATGTAGTAATGGACATTGTTTACATCGATTTGGATCTGAAGCATACTCTCGATAACCTT
>NZ_JBSIOT010001425.1:0-550 GCF_053613335.1 Bacillus sp. LR--39
TTTTCTTCATATACAAATGAGACCTCTACAGGCTCGCCTGCTCCGCATACACGCATATATTTCACATCTAAATATTCGATGCCGGCAGGTTTTCCCGCCCCGTCGCGAAGCACTTCCATAAATCCGTTGCCTGTTTTTTCTCTGTCTTCGATGGCATAGCCTAAAATCATTTCAGCTGATTCATCAAAGTGAAGACATTTATAAAAGGCTTCGAGTCTGGCCCAGTCTTTTTCCGCTCTTTCCTTTTTTGCCTGATCGACATCACTTGCATTGACATCAAATGTGTACTCAACATCGAATCCAAAGCCTGTAATATTCACTCTATACGCATCAATGCATTGCTGAAGAATGGTCGAGTATTCGCCAATGGTTTTGAGCTCGGTGATATTGTAGGGCGGAGCGATAATGTCCTCTCCGTACAGCTCAGAAAAGTCATCTTCATAGATTTGCTTTGTCTGAGGAGCCGTGGCATTGGCTTTAAATACAGTTGCTCTGACTGTTTGATTGTGCATGATTTATGACCTCCTCCTTTCTCGGTTCGGCCGGATTC
>NZ_JBSIOT010001426.1:0-550 GCF_053613335.1 Bacillus sp. LR--39
TTCCCAAGACGTTTGGCAAGCTGCTCTTGTGTGAGATCTAAGTGTTTCAACAAGGAGTCATATGCCTGAGCCTCTTCAAGCGGAGATAAATCTTCACGCTGAAGATTTTCTAATAAAGCAATTTCCCTCATTAACGCCTCTGATAATTCACGGACAATGGCCGGAACTGTATCTAAACCTGCCAGCTTTGCCGCTCGAAAACGCCGTTCACCCGCAACAATATCATAGCCTTTTAAAGATTTTCTGACGATAAGCGGCTGAAGAATGCCATGCTGCAGCACAGATTCTTTTAGTTCAGCTAATGCCTCGTCATCAAAGTGTTTTCTTGGCTGATAAGGATTAGGGCGTAAATCGGCAATTTTAATTTCTTCAACTGTCTCTTCAGACAAATCTACCTGATTAAATAACGCATTAATCCCTTTTCCAAGGCCTTTAGCCATTCGCAGCCACTTCCTTTGCTAAATCTAAATATACTTCCGCACCTCTTGACCGCGGATCGTATAAAATGATGGGTTTTCCGTGACTCGGTGCCTCACTCAGACGGACATTA
>NZ_JBSIOT010001427.1:0-550 GCF_053613335.1 Bacillus sp. LR--39
ACCTTTTAACAATACCTGCGCATGCTTGACGTCTTCATTGTTCATGTCCACTTTAAGCGGCTCTTTCAGCTGTAAGGGCCCGGCGGAAAAATAATCAGGCTGCTTAATCGCAATGGTCGGTTCAATTCCTTTCTTATGAATCCAGTTTCCATTTGGCGTCAGCCACTTGTAAAGCGTTAATTTAATGTTGCTGCCGTCCCCCATTGGCACAGCCTGTTGAACCGTTCCCTTTCCAAAAGACGTATTGCCTACAACATCATAATGGCCAGCTTCCTTTAATGCGCCGGCAAGAATTTCTGATGCAGAGGCACTTCCTTTATCCGTAATCACATTGACAGGGTACGCTTTCTTATGGGTCAATGTTGAAAAATAACGTTTTTTATCCCCATTGCGTTCAGCAATCTGAATATACGGCTGATCCTTTGTAACGAAATGCTTAAGAATTTCTTCCACACTTTGAAGATATCCGCCCGGGTTGCCGCGTACATCAATGACAAGTCCTTCTATTTCTTTTTTCTCAAGCTCCCTCAGCGCTTTTGCAAAATCCTCT
>NZ_JBSIOT010001428.1:0-550 GCF_053613335.1 Bacillus sp. LR--39
TAAATCAAAAAGGCAGCCGCACAAGCGGCTGCCTTTATCATGTATTTTTTACTTTCTGACGGCAGAAATCAGTTTCATTTGTTCAGGCGACAGCTTAATTCGATAGCCTCTCACAGTTAAGTAGACCGCTTCTGGGTCCTTCTCGCCGGAATGACAATACGTTTTTTCCATTTCTGTCTCCCCTCACCCTTTATTGGCTTTATTTCATCTTATCATTGCTTTATTAAGGTAATTTTAAAGAAATGTAAAGATCATATGAATCCGATATATAGTAAAATGAGAGAAAAAAAGGGAGAGAGTCACATTAAGACACGCAGCAACATCCCGCTTATTATGTTTGCCCTGCTGGTCTTCTTCGGCGGCGCCATCTATTGGATGTTATTTTCACTAAAAAGCGTTCCGAAAGGCAATCTCGTCCAATCGGTTGAATCGCCGGACGGCAGCTATACGTTAAACACTTATGTATCCGAAAACACCTTGAGCTTAGATGCAGCCAGAGGTGAACTTGTAAATGAAAAAACACTTGTCAAGAGAACAATCTACTGGAATT
>NZ_JBSIOT010001429.1:0-549 GCF_053613335.1 Bacillus sp. LR--39
ATATTTACGCTGTTGAGCTTTCTCCTGAACGCCAGCAAAAAGCTGAGGAGCTTGGCGCGATCATCGTTGATCCGTCTAAAACAGACGATGTAGTCGCTGAGATTGCAGAACGTACAGGAGGCGGTGTTGACGTAGCATTCGAAGTCACTGGTGTCCCAGTGGTGTTACGACAAGCCATCCAGTCCACTACAATTGCCGGTGAAACCGTCATCGTCAGCATTTGGGAAAAAGGTGCTGAAATCCATCCGAACGATATCGTAATCAAAGAACGTACAGTAAAAGGAATTATCGGATACCGCGACATCTTCCCGGCTGTATTGTCATTAATGGAAGAAGGCTATTTCTCAGCCGACAAACTCGTAACGAAAAAAATCGTACTAGATGATTTGATCGAGGAAGGCTTCGGGGCTCTTATTAAAGAGAAAAGCCAAGTCAAAATCCTTGTTAGACCTAACTAATTTGAAACCAAAAAGAATCCGCACTCGGGTGCGGATTCTTTTTTAAATTATCCAATCACTTCAGCCCCAGAATCCTTCTTTGCCCCGCTGT
>NZ_JBSIOT010001430.1:0-549 GCF_053613335.1 Bacillus sp. LR--39
AGCTGCCAATTTCAAGAGAAGAGCTGCTTGAAGCGATCGACAGAAAGGGGCTGAAGCAATGGACATAAAAGAGGCCGGGCCATTTCCTGTAAAAAAGGAACAGTTCCGGATGACCGTGAATGGGCAGGAGTGGGAGGTTGCTGCCGTTCCTACGACACATCTGAGTGACTTGCTTAGAGAGGAATTTCAGCTGACCGGGACTAAGGTGTCCTGCGGAATCGGCCGCTGCGGAGCCTGCTCTATTTTAATCGACGGAAAACTGGCCAATGCGTGTATGACCATGGCTTACCAAGTGGACGGCCATTCCATTACAACAATCGAGGGCGTACAACAAGAGGAACTGGATATCTGCCAAGCCGCTTTTCTGGAAGAAGGAGGCTTCCAATGCGGCTACTGTACCCCAGGAATGATAATTGCGCTTAAAGCACTGTTTCGTGAAACCCCTCAACCTTCTGACGAAGATATAGAAGAAGGGCTGGCGGGGAATTTGTGCCGGTGTACCGGGTATGGCGGGATTATGCGGTCAGCTTGCAGGATTAGAAGAGAGTT
>NZ_JBSIOT010001431.1:0-549 GCF_053613335.1 Bacillus sp. LR--39
GATTTGCTGAAAAAGCTGATAAATGAACTCAACTCCTACGGTGCAGAGCATATCTCGATTAACGAGCGAAGAGTTGTGAATCATACAGTCATCAGAGATATAAACGGCACTACAAAAATAGACGGATACGCCCTTGACGATTATCCTTTAACAGTAAAAGTGCTTGCCAAAGATCCGGACATGTTACACAGCAGAGTGAAGGGGTCAGGCCTTGAGGATCTTTTTGCATCTGAAAATTTAGCATTAAAAGCCGGTAAATCTGAAAGCAAACTAACATTAAAAGCATATGACAGACCACTGGACGTACAACAGCTGAAACTGCTTAAAGACTGAAAAGGAGGAGAATTGTCATGTGGCTGCCCGTGTTGGGAGTGGTGCTCGGAATAGCGATTGGACTAATGACAAACTTAACGATACCGAGTGAATACTCAAACTATTTATCGCTTGCGGTGCTTGCCGCACTTGATACATTAATCGGCGGAATCAGGGCGCATTTACAAGGTACATATGATGAAATGGTATTTGTTTCCGGTTTCTTTTTTAATATTA
>NZ_JBSIOT010001432.1:0-549 GCF_053613335.1 Bacillus sp. LR--39
GTTGACGGGATTTATGAAAAGATTAAAGACTTTGTCACACAGTACAACGAACTGATCGATATGGTCAACGGCAAGCTCACGGAAAAGAAATACCGCGACTATACGCCGCTGACAGAAGAACAGAAAAAAGATATGACGGAAAAGCAAATTGAGCTGTGGGAAGAAAAAGCGAAAAGCGGATTGTTAAGGGGCGACACGATTTTAAGCGGCGCCACCAATCAAATGAGGACAGATTTTTATTCGAATGTCTCTGTGAACGGCGAATCGCTGCAGCTCACTCAGTTTGGAATTACGACATCAAGCGTATACAGTCAGCGCGGTCATTTAGAGATCAACGAAGAAAAGCTGAAAGCGAAAATTAAAGAAGACCCTGACAGTGTGGCAAACCTCTTTATGGCGGGAACGAGCAGCACGGAAAATTACAATGAAAAAGGCATCATGAGACGCCTTCAGACGGTTTTGACCGATACGAAGAAGCAGATTGAAGATAAAGCCGGAAATTCAGCAATGGCAAACAATCAATTTACAATCGGGAAAAACTTGAATACA
>NZ_JBSIOT010001433.1:0-549 GCF_053613335.1 Bacillus sp. LR--39
ACGACGTCCACTGTTGTTTTTTTCGCTGTTTGAATGGCTTCCTCAGCAGTCAGCTTATAGTATTCAGGCCGGAAGAGCTCAACCGATACAACATCAGAGAAGCCGATTTCCTTCAGTGCTGATAAGTGGGCATCTAAGTCAATCGCCCCTTGTCCCGGCCATACACGATCCGCATCTGTTAAAAAGCCGATTGGGAAATCTTCTGTATCATCAATATGATAGATGAAGATTTTCTTTCCGTCCGCCTGCTTTAAGCTCTCAATATTTGAACCCATTGCATGGAAGTGAAAACTGTCAAGGACAAGCCCGACATTGTCACGGTTAACTGTGTTTACGATCTCATACGCCTGTTCAAACGTATTGACCGTACATTGCGGATGGCCGACAAATTCAAGCGCGATTTTTACGCCGTACGGCTCCGCGATATCTGACAGCTCAGTCAGCACGTCTACACTGCTCTTTTTGATCTCTTCTTTTACAATCTTCTGCTCTGTCACAAGCGGAACAGCCACCACATATTTCACACCGAGGGTTTTGCATGTTTCCATC
>NZ_JBSIOT010001434.1:0-548 GCF_053613335.1 Bacillus sp. LR--39
TTAGTTTTCAAAGAACTTTGTTTACCGCTCGTTTAAGCGACTTTATTATCATAACATTTACCGTCGCTACTGTCAACAACTTTTTAACATTTCCTTTTTAAAAAAGCTGTTCGTCATCAGCGACGTATATTAGAATAACACCTTCAGTTGTCTAAGTCAATACATAATATCAATTAAATGATAAATTGCTTAATAACGACTAACGCAGCTATCCCGGGTATCCCTAAAATTCCGCTGATAGCTGTTGTAACCAGATTAATCGGCACATGAATGCCAAGACTGCCGCCAAACATATTTACACAAACCAGCAGCAAAGCACCTGCCACAAATTTAACAGCTGTGATGCCAATCCACTTTAAAGGCTTCGCAGCTGAACCTGATAAAAAAAGAAGAATAACCAGTCCTAAAATAATCCCAATAATAAAAATAGGCTCCATGAATCTTCTCATCTCCTTCGCTTGTTCTAGTACAAGCTTATGAGAAGATCCAGGAGTTTAGACCACTTACTTCCACCGGCTGATTTTTAAATTTCGCTGCTTCGCTTCCCT
>NZ_JBSIOT010001435.1:0-548 GCF_053613335.1 Bacillus sp. LR--39
GAAATTGGCTGATGTACCGTAACAAGCTTTACTCCATCCGGAAATGTGGCCTCCACCTGAATGCTGTCAAGCATCTCAGGGACACCCTCCATCACATCTTTTTCCGTTAATACATGGCGGCCGACTTCCATCAGCTCTGCTACTCCCTTCCCATCACGTGCGCCTTCCATAATAAAGCAGGTGATATAAGCAGCAGCCTCAGGATAGTTCAGCAGAACGCCCCGCGCCTTTCGCTGTTTGGCTAATTCCCCCGCTGCAAAAATGAGCAATTTTTCTTGTTCAACCGGTGTCAGTTTCATCTGTAGTCCTCCTTCTTTTGTCATATAAAGCAGATGCGGCTACTACGAATTTGCGGAACAGTCAGGCGGGACATCACCTCCCTTTCTTCGAGACTGGGGGTCATACGGTAAGATGCCTTTCAAAGCGGCATGCCGTTTCTTCATCAGCCTTGCCATGGTCAACAACCGTTCCCCTGTCGATTACAGAAAGATAGCCAGCACAGATTAACGCGTTTTCCAGACTGCGCTCGACTAAGATAACAAATGTCT
>NZ_JBSIOT010001436.1:0-548 GCF_053613335.1 Bacillus sp. LR--39
AGATCCTGATGTTTTTCTTGCTCGAAATAAACGGATGCAGCACTAATACGGAGACGCTGGTCGCTTTTGGAGCAAAGGAAAACAGCCTGATTGCACAAGGAGAATGGTGGCGGCTTCTGACACCGATCGTGCTTCACATCGGCATAGCGCATTTAGCTTTTAATACGCTGGCTTTATGGTCGGTTGGTACAGCGGTTGAGCGGATGTATGGATCGGGCCGGTTTTTGCTGATTTATCTGGCTGCTGGCATTACGGGTTCGATTGCGAGTTTTGTGTTCAGCCCGTATCCTTCGGCAGGCGCATCAGGAGCCATATTCGGATGCTTAGGCGCATTACTGTATGTTGCTTTGTCTAATCGAAAAATGTTTTTAAGAACCATAGGGACCAATATTATTGTCATTATTATCATCAATCTGGGCTTTGGTTTTGCGGTTTCGAATATTGATAATTCAGGACATATCGGCGGCTTGATTGGCGGCTTTTTCGCTGCAGCAGCATTGGGGTTGCCCAAAGCCGGAGCCTTTGGAAAAAGATTGTTGTCAGCGGTT
>NZ_JBSIOT010001437.1:0-548 GCF_053613335.1 Bacillus sp. LR--39
GGTCGGAGTTGTGATTTTTTTGTCTTCTAAATCTTTGACGCTTTTATATGTTTCTTCTTCTGTTTTAATCGTAACATCAAGATCTTTCCCGTCTTTTTTCACGGTTGTAAGCGGCGCCTGCGATGTTTCTTTCATGAGCGCCTGAGAAATCTGTGATGCCGTTAACCCGAGTTTGCTTAATTTCTCCTGGTCAGCGACAAATGTATATTCGTCATATGTGCTGGACAGGCCTGAGCTTACGTTTTTCAGGTCTTTTTGGTCTTTCATTATCTTTTCGATCTCTTTTACAGTGCCTTTAATCTCTTTTTCAGAATCCCCGTACACATAATACGTTAACTCATTGTTGTTGCCTGAGGAGCTGAAATCCTGAGTTTTCCATTCTCCGCGTTTGGATTGCTTCTGAATGTCTTTTAAGACGCTGTCCTTTTCTTGATCAAAATCAGGCGTGTCTTCCTCATATTTGATATAGAACAACGCGCCGTTTGAACTTCCGCCCATCAGCGGATTTCCCGCTCCTAACGTATACTGAACCGTATCGACGTGTTTGC
>NZ_JBSIOT010001438.1:0-548 GCF_053613335.1 Bacillus sp. LR--39
GCGGGTACAGAGGAAAGGTTTGTGACGACAATCAGGAAACCGGCCCCGATGTACGCCCCTGCCATAAGCGGAACTGCGAGCTCCGTCACTTTTCCAATCCGTTTAATCCCTCCGATCACCACTAAACCGATCAAAAAAGCAATCCCGATTCCGGTGTATAAACGATTGAACGAGAACGTCTCAGCCAGCGATGCGGAAACCGAATTTCCCTGCACCATGATGCTCGGTACAAGTTCGATCATCAGCGCTACTGAAAAAAAGACGCCGAGCCATTTCATGGAGAGCCCTTTTGTAATGTAATACATCGGTCCACCGACATATTCGCCCTCTTCATTTTTTTCTCTGTAGTGAACGGCGAGGACGCTTTCCGAAAACTTGATCGCCATGGCAAACAGCGCGACCAGCCACATCCAAAAAACGGCTCCCGGACCGCCGAACATGATGGCCGCAGGCACACCGACGATATTGGCGGCGCCGACTGTTGAGCTGAGAGCCGATGTCAAAGCCTGCAGCGGTGTAACCGTCCCTTCTCCTTTCGGCTTTTTGCC
>NZ_JBSIOT010001439.1:0-547 GCF_053613335.1 Bacillus sp. LR--39
TGACACGACGATCAACGATGAGCCGCATGTCGCTTTCGGCGGTGAAAAGCAATCGGGGATCGGAAGGCTGAACGGAGAGTGGAGCCTTGACGAATTTACGACATTAAAATGGATTTCCGTCCAGCACCAAAAAAGGAGTTTTCCATATTAAGAGGAGGATTTGATACATGAATGAAGCAGTAAAAACGGACATCCACCCGCTGCTGGATGCTTTTGTGAAAGTGGCGCCGTTCCTGAATCAGCTGATTCAGGACGATGTGACAGTGGGGATTTACGATACCGAAAAGCTGATCGTCAACATCCCGGGAAAGACATTTTCCCTGAATGTCAAAGCGGGTGACCCTTTGCAGGAAGGCGATATTATTACAGACGCCATCCGCCAAAACAAAAAGAAAGTAAGCATGGTGCCTAAGGAGCTGTTCGGCTTCCCTCTTGCGGCGAGAGCGATCCCGCTCCACGACGAGAACGGAAGGGTTATCGGCGGAGTCGGGCTCGGCACGAGCCTTGAAAAATCGGATCAGCTTCACCGCGTCGCGGAAAGCCTGTC
>NZ_JBSIOT010001440.1:0-547 GCF_053613335.1 Bacillus sp. LR--39
TTTTACTCAGCTAAAATCCGCAAATAAGCTTTCCAAGGTCCGACATCATCCTGATACCGCTTCGCCAGCACTCTTGCGATTTGCGAGAGGTGAGTGAGATCGTGGGCAACCCAAGTTGAGATCTGTTCTCTAAGCTTGACGATTCCAAACTCCGGGTGCATCCCCGTTTGTTCGAAGTCGGTTTCAGGATCAAGAATCTGCCGCAATGTTTTCAGATTCGCCCGTCTGATTTCAGCAAATTCGTTAAGCAGCTGTTCAATCGTTTTCCCGTCGGCTGAAGCGGTCGAACGGCGGAAAAGTTTCCGTTGCTCCTTTTGTCACGATCATTTTGATTCGGGGCAACCAGTTGTTTTTTTCTCCCTCAATCAGATGGCCGACTACATCAAAGGCGTTCCAAGTGTCTTCGCCTTCATCGCAGCTGATCCAGGGGTTTGATAATCCGGTCAGCAGCTGACTCAATGTTTGTGGTGTGCGCTCCAGGATTTCGATGGCTTCCTCGAGTTGAAAGTTCATGTGAATGACCTCCTCCTTTTATAAAAGATCACGT
>NZ_JBSIOT010001441.1:0-547 GCF_053613335.1 Bacillus sp. LR--39
TTCGATATTGCGGATAACCATTTTCTTTTCAAACCGGGTCAAATCTAATTTCTCAGACAACCTACTCGCTCCTTTCTAGTTTTGTGAGTTCAGATGATCAAGCAATAGGGCGAGCTCCATCTCCGCCATTGATTCAAGCCTGTGATCATAGTCTTCAAACATTAAGGTACCCGTTACTTTATTCGGGACAATGACACACTTCATGCCTGCGCGTTTCGCAGCAATCGAACCATTGACAGAATCCTCAAACGCGAGACATTCCGCTGGCGATACCCCCAGGTTCTTTGCCGCCAATAAATAGAGCTCAGGATTCGGCTTCACCTCTTCCACATCATCAGCCGTTTGAATAACTTCAAAATCATCAAACAGGCCGATTTGCTTCAAATGGCCGGACACCCATTTATAATCAGAGCTGGAAGCAAGGCCTATTTTTAAGCCTAAATCCTTTGCCGCATTCAAATACGCTTCGACACCAGGTCTCGCTTTTTCTGTTTCCATGCGTTTGGCGAACCGCTCTCTTCTCAATTGTGTGAGCTCTTCATGGTTC
>NZ_JBSIOT010001442.1:0-547 GCF_053613335.1 Bacillus sp. LR--39
ATTATACACCTTATTAAACCTTAACGTAAACGTTAAGTTTTAAAAAACAATAAAAAAGACGAGTAGCATAAAGCACCCGCCTTTCACTTTCCTGTTTAAGCTAAACTTCCCGCCACTGACAGAGACTCTTTTTGAAGGCTTTCAGAAAGCACTCGATACGCGATCACTTTCTTCTTGTACTGTTTCACGACGTCAATATGGTCGTCATAGCGGTACACGAACAGCTTCACGTCTTTGTTTCCTTTTTTTGTATCTATCACCAGCGGCGTCCCGCCGTTTTCCGGATGTAAATAACGCTCTTCATCACCTGGATAGATATAATATTTTTCCAGGAAGATAGCTTCGTTAAATTGATCAATCACTTTCTGCTTCTCTGCACCCTCGAGGCGTTTTCCATCTAGAGAGAGACTCGCATTTTCGCCACTCAGCTTGGCGTGCACTTCAAATTTACCGAGCAGCCATTCTATGACGCCTGTAGGAAGACAGGTTAATACGATTTTCACCAGACTCATGAGAATTAACATCACGATCGCCCATGTCATACTTC
>NZ_JBSIOT010001443.1:0-546 GCF_053613335.1 Bacillus sp. LR--39
CTCTGACCTTCCCTTCGAATAACGCCTTGATATAGTGCTCCTTCGGCTGATCCTGATAGGTTTGGGCAATGTCTGAGTCCATGGTTTTGCCAGTGTCCTCAAACTCTGCGGCGTAATTGCAAATGACCAGATCAGTTTTATCGCCTGCTGCCCGGAGCATCTGCTCGCAATAATCAGGCTCAATCCAATCGTCTGAATCGATAAACGCGATAAATTCGCCGCGTGCCGCCTCAATGCCTTTATTCCGAACCGCACCGAGACCCTGGTTCTCTTGATGAATCACCTTGAACCTGTTGTCCATTTTGGCGTATTCTTCGGCGATATCCGGGCTGGCGTCTGCTGAACCGTCATTAACAATGATGATTTCTATATTGTCCACTGTCTGGTTCCGCAGTGATTCGAGGCACGTTCTGATATATGTTTCTGTGTTATAAACAGCGACTAACAGACTAACCGCAGGTATTTCCATAATCACCGGCTCCTCTTGCATAAATTACCGGGAAAAAATCGTTCTGTAAGGCAGAACGGATGAATCAACCGGCATAA
>NZ_JBSIOT010001444.1:0-546 GCF_053613335.1 Bacillus sp. LR--39
GCAGGCTGCCGGGCAAAGACATGCGAATATCGCCGGTGCGGCGTTAAATGCAAACCGGCAAATCGGAGCCTTGGTCGGCGTAGCGATAACCGGGGTGATCATTCATCTGTCCGCCACTTGGTATGCCGGTGCCGGGTTTACGTTTTTGATGATGGGAGCGGCATACAGCCTCGCTGCATTGCTTGTATGGCTGTTTCTGGCTGCCCATAACGGGACTGCCGCGTCAGAAAAAAATGTAAATCACTGATTGCGCTTTGTGGGAATATATAGTAAGATATAAAAAATTATTGAAACAACAGGCACTGATAAGGACACGAGATGCTTTTTACGGTTTCCAGAGAGGGAAGGACAGCTGAGATCTTCCTAACGCAGGGAAAGCAGCTTACCGCCTTTGAGCCGTATCGGGGAAAACAAGTATCTGATACCGTCATGCTGCGTTACAGCATCTTTAAGCCGATCACCATGTGTAATTGATCGGGAATTTGGGTGGAACCACGGATGATCAACACATTCGTCCCTTTTAGAGGGATGGGTGTGTTTTTTTAT
>NZ_JBSIOT010001445.1:0-546 GCF_053613335.1 Bacillus sp. LR--39
GGAGGTGCGAGCATGAATATGACATTCCGATGGTATGGACGAGGCAACGATACAGTCACACTTGAACACGTGAAGCAAATTCCCGGTGTCAAAGGCATCGTTTGGGCTCTCCATCAAAAGCCCGTCGGCAACGTGTGGGAAAAAGAAGAAATCAGAGCCGAGACTGAATATATTCAATCCTATGGTTTTCATGCTGAAGTTGTAGAAAGCGTGAATGTTCACGAAGCAATTAAACTTGGGAACGAAGAACGCGGCCGGTATATTGAAAACTACAAGCAAACGATCCGCAACCTTGCCGGATTTGGCGTGAAAGTGATCTGCTATAATTTTATGCCGGTTTTTGATTGGACACGCACGGACATGTTCCGGCCGCTAGCAGATGGATCGACCGCTCTGTTTTTTGAAAAGGCCAAGGTGGAAAGCCTTGATCCTCAAGAGCTGATTCGGACGGTGGAGGATGCATCTGACATGACACTGCCGGGGTGGGAGCCAGAAAAATTGGCTCGGATCAAAGAGCTTTTTGCTGCCTACAGAACGGACGATGAA
>NZ_JBSIOT010001446.1:0-546 GCF_053613335.1 Bacillus sp. LR--39
TACTTTATTAAGAACGGACATCAAAACATCGCCATCATCGAGGGGATCGAAGGCTTTAAATCCTCCCAGCAGCGAAAGGAAGGCTACCTATCTGCACTGATTCAACATCATATTCCGATCAAACATGAATACAGTGTCAAAGGACAGTACGATATGGAAAGCGGATTTCAAGCGATGGAGCGGCTGCTGGCGCTGCCGAATCCTCCTACCGCTGTTTTTTGTTCGAATGATGACATGGCAATCGGAGCGATGAATGCGATATTCGCAAAGGGACTGCGCGTTCCTGATGATATTTCGGTGATCGGGTTTGATGATATTGGGTTTTCACAGTACATCACGCCAAGGCTTTCAACAGTAAAGCGACCAGTGGAGCAAATCAGCGTGCTCGGCGCGCAAAAACTCTTGTCGCTGATCAGCAAGCCCGAAACAAAAGCAGAAAAAATCTTGGAAAACACAGAATTCATGGTGCGTGATTCAGTCAGACGATTGATGACGTGATGTCCCGTTTTTCAGCGGGCATTCTTTATACAGAAAAATGTTAACGTG
>NZ_JBSIOT010001447.1:0-546 GCF_053613335.1 Bacillus sp. LR--39
TATTTTAACTAATATTATTCTAAGCATACATGACATCGCTTTATATTTTTCCCTGAATGCTGCATATATGATGTTTTTCGTTTGCGGATGTGTCTATGCCGGGTATTTGGGAATGTATCGTTTTCGTTACCTCATGGTCTATCTGACGCTTGTTGCCGCGTATGCGTTTGTTTATCTTTTTGCATTATATGACCCGGTTTGGTTCATCATAAAACCTGAGTGGGCTGCTGTTATATTAATAGTGCTTTTAACAGCTTCTGTTGAAAGGAATTTTGAGAAGCAGCTTGTCTTATTTGTCCTAGGGATGTGCCAAGGCGAACTGGTGTATTCATTTGTGATCCAGAAGTTGGCCGGGGCTATGGCTGTCGGCGGCTTTCAATGGCTGAATGCGTGTTCTGCGGGGATCATATTGCTGTTTGGCATATCTAAATACGAACACCTCGCAAACCAGATTGGTCAGAAAAACAAAAGATCAAACAAAGGAGCTACCAAAATGTCATGAGTGATTACATCTATCCAATTATTGCTGGGGTCATTGCCGGAATT
>NZ_JBSIOT010001448.1:0-546 GCF_053613335.1 Bacillus sp. LR--39
TCCTGTTTTTAATTATTCCGGCTGTTGTCGGGATCTCTCTATTGTCAGGACCGACGTATACGTTCTTTTACGGGTCAGAGAGCCTTCACCCTGAACTGGGGGCAAACATTTTGCTATGGTATTCGCCAGTCGCAATTCTGTTCTCTTTGTTTACAGTCAACGCAGCCATTCTGCAGGGCATCAATAAGCAAAAATTTGCGGTTGTCAGCCTTGTGATCGGCGTCGTGATCAAGCTTGTGCTGAATGTTCCGCTGATCAAGCTGATGCAGGCTGACGGAGCGATTTTAGCGACGGCGCTTGGATATATCGCTTCCCTTTTATATGGGTTTATCATGATTAAGCGCCATGCAGGCTATTCGTATAAGATACTAGTTAAACGAACTGTTTTGATGCTTGTCTTATCAGCCATTATGGGTATTGCCGTGAAAATCGTGCAGTGGGTATTAGGCTTCTTTATTTCCTATCAGGATGGCCAGCTGCAAGCTGCGATTGTTGTGGTGATCGCGGCCGCTGTTGGCGGAGCTGTCTACCTGTATTGCGGCTACC
>NZ_JBSIOT010001449.1:0-545 GCF_053613335.1 Bacillus sp. LR--39
GCGATTTTCACAGCGTTTTCGACTGCTTCTGCCCCTGAGTTAAGAAAAATCGCTTTTTTCTCATGGCTGCCCGGCGCGATGCCGCACAGTTTTTCGGCTAATTCGATATAAGTCGGGTACATCATGACATTAAAACCAGGATGAATCAGCTCCTCTGCCTGCCGCTTCACAGCCTCAACAACCTTCGGATGCGAGTGTCCGACATTTAACGTGCCGATGGCGCCTGCAAAATCAATAAATCTCCGGCCGTCCAGATCGTACAGCTCGGCCCCTTGTCCTTTGACCGCAAGACTGCGGTTGCCGTTGCTCACACCTTTTGACACAAATTGATCCCGTTTTTGCTGCCATTGTGCAGTTGTGATGCTTACTGTTGTTTGACTCATGTGAATATCCCCCTGCGGTATTTTCTTATCATTCTGACTTCTCTTTGGTATGATGAAAAGTACCAATTATAACTTTTTGATGGTATCAGAAGGAGAAACTACAAAATGGATATCACAATTACACTCGATCGTTCAGAGCAAGCCGATTATATCTATCAGCAA
>NZ_JBSIOT010001450.1:0-545 GCF_053613335.1 Bacillus sp. LR--39
GTTTGCTTCATTTCAATCAGAAGCGAAGAAAAAATGTCATCGAACAGTTCCTCTTTATTCTTGAAAAAGGTATAGATCGTACCCTTGCCGACATTGGCAAGCTTCGCCACCAGATCCATCGTCGTCGCTTTGTAGCCGAATTGTGTAAACGATTTTGTCGCCGCTTCTAAAATCAGTGCTTTTCGATCTTTGCTCACGGTTTCTCACCCCGGAATTGACTATTTGAACATTTTGGTCAGTAAGTACAAAAAGTAATGTAACACATATAAATGTAAAATGCAAAGATTAAATGTTATCTTTTCCATAAACAAACTTTAAAATGATGAAAGCTGTAAAAAGAGTGAAAATAAAAAAAGCCGCCGAATGGTTTCGGTCAGCTTTTTTTGCTCTTCTTTATTCGAAAAGGTGCGAGAGTACATCGGCGACGGCCTGCTTGCCTTGGTCGATGCAATCAGGGATGCCGACCCCTTCAAATGAGGCCCCCGTAATGAAAACACCCGGATAGGACGCTTCCAAGCCTTCCCTGATTTCTTTAATTCTTTTCT
>NZ_JBSIOT010001451.1:0-545 GCF_053613335.1 Bacillus sp. LR--39
TGCCGGCAATCGACGAACTCCTTAAAGAGTGCGGTTTAAAGCCTAGTGACCTGACCCAAATTGCAGTTGCCAAAGGCCCGGGTTCATATACAGGCGTGCGGATCGGCGTGACGATTGCCAAAACGCTTGCATGGTCATTAAATATTCCGGTTAAAACCGTTTCAAGCCTTGAAGTGCTTGCGGCAAACGGCCGTTTTTTCCAAGGCTTGATTTGTCCGTTGTTTGATGCTAGGCGCGGTCAGGTTTATACGGGACTGTACCAGTATAGGGACGGCAAACTCCATGGATTGGAAGAGGACCAGAACATTCTGCTTGAAGATTGGCTAAAAAAGCTGAAAGCCATGGATCAGCAAGTCCTTTTCATAGGAAGCGACACCGGGATTCACAGGGAAATGATCGAACGGATTCTCGATGAACAAGCGGTTATTGCAGACCCTGCCCTGCAGCTTCCAAGACCTTCAGAATTGGCTTTAATCGGAGAACTTAAAGAGGACGAGCCAGTGCACAGCATTGTTCCAAACTATATTCGTCTGGCCGAAGCCGAG
>NZ_JBSIOT010001452.1:0-544 GCF_053613335.1 Bacillus sp. LR--39
GGCTTTTTCATCGGAAAAAATGAAGAGAAAATGGGGCTCCACGGTTCGCTAACGGTCACTTTAAATTTTGATAACGCTGTCATTCCCGCCCGGCAGCTGCTGGGGGAGGAAGGAATGGGATTCAAAATGGCCCTGTCCAACCTGGATACCGGCCGGATCGGAATTGCGGCGCAGGCTCTGGGTATCGCCGAGGGAGCGCTTTCTGAAGCCGTTCAATTTCTAAAAAAACGGTATCCGGACGGAGAGCTGTATAAGAACGGCCAAGCGCTTGCCTTTAAGCTGGCCGACATGGCGGCGAGGACAGAGGCGGCCAGGCTTCTCGTCTACCAGGCCGCCTCGTTGAAACAGCAAGGCATGCAGACGGGGAAAGCTGCTTCAATGGCCAAATTGTTCGCTTCGGAAACGGCGATGTATGTCGCCGGAGAGGCCGTGCAGCTGCTCGGAGATTTCGGATACACAAAGGATTTCAGCGCTGAACGATATTTCAGGGATGCGAAAGTGTGTGAAATTTATGAGGGCACGAGCGAGATCCAGCGGATCGTCA
>NZ_JBSIOT010001453.1:0-544 GCF_053613335.1 Bacillus sp. LR--39
GAATATCACGTAGTCGCCCATGAAGCATGAGAAAAACCTCCTAACTAGTAGATGCAGGAATTCAGTGAATAGGCAGAAAGGATGATGAAGGGATGCGAAATGTATATAAATTCTATAATGGAGAGAATGGCAAGTCAATGAACATCCGTAGGACTAGAGGGAAAACTGACCTATAAAAAAACAGCCGGGATCAGCCGGCTGTTCTAGATGCGGACATATTCTTTTGTTTAGACGCCTTGCGGTCCTTCATGATTTTTCGAACAATCGGGTAAATGACCGGCGCCCATTTGATAACGGTTTTGATCATCTTTTTCAAAGCTCCGATTCTCCCTTCTTTTTTCTCAACCATTCCCCTGATTGCCTCTTCCTTAAACATGCTAACGCGACACGTACCTGTTTCCCGTCACCCAGAAACGCCATGGATAATCGCGTGCCTCCCCGCTGTTGTCAATGCCGATGCGCGGGCCGGTTGAAATTGCTTCCGGTGTGTACCCGCTTTCGATGTAAAGCGGCTGTTCCGTGATCCAGCGTCCGTAGTCATTCA
>NZ_JBSIOT010001454.1:0-544 GCF_053613335.1 Bacillus sp. LR--39
TTCAATTAAAAAAGCCGTAACTGGAATCATGATCCCATTCACGAGCATAAAAACGGTCGTCAGCCATTGGGCAAGCCCCGGCGTAATGTTTAAGTCCCTCATAATCGGAGGCAGAGCCGTCGTCAAAAGCGTCTGATTCAAAATGGCGATAAATGTCCCCATAATCAAGACGGCAACAATCGGCAATTGATTTGTCTTGTGCTGTGTTTCACTCATATTAAAACCTTCTTATTTATCATTTTTTATAACACTTTATGAAATAATCGGCACTCGAAATAACTTCTCTTTTCATTTAGGGTAACGAAGGAACTGCAAAACCGCAAGTTCATTTTTAACATTCGGTATATAATACCCAGCTGTCCCTCAATTTAAACAGCCCCTTTAAGCCGGCGAGAATGCCGGTTTAAAGGGGACGGATTATTTTTTGTAAAATCTCAGCAAATCACCGTTAATAATCTTATCGGAAAGGGAAAGTTCTTCATTCGCCTTCTCGATGAGAGGGCCGCATTTGTCCTCTCCATCGTTGATCATGTCCCCGGTTTTT
>NZ_JBSIOT010001455.1:0-544 GCF_053613335.1 Bacillus sp. LR--39
GCTCCCCCAAAACAAAGCCGGGAGAAGAGCCAATAATAAATCCATTGTTGGGGAACCTTCTTTCAAAATGTATTTGCTGTTATTTTGGCTGGAATTGTTGTGATTATTCGCCGGAACACAAAAAGAGCTGCCGGAAAATCCGGCAGCTCTCAGGAGCGTGCATTCTTTTATAAACCGATGGACAAATATTTTGTTTCAAGGTACGGCTCGATGCCTTCTGAACCGCCTTCACGGCCAATGCCGCTTTCTTTCATTCCGCCGAATGGCGCTTGAACAGCTGACGGTCCGCCGTCATTCCAGCCGATAATGCCATACTCTAGATTCTCGGAAATATAGATGCCGCGGCGGTAGTTTTCTGTGAAGAAGTAAGCAGCCAAGCCATACGGTGTATCGTTGGCAAGCTGAATCGCTTCATCAATATCAGAAAACGTGACGATCGGGGCGACCGGGCCGAATGTTTCCTCATGCATGATGTTCATGGACGTATCGACATCGGTGAGCACTGTCGGATTCACAAAGTAGCACCCTTTGTCATCGTTTCGGT
>NZ_JBSIOT010001456.1:0-543 GCF_053613335.1 Bacillus sp. LR--39
TTCGCAATTAAAGATGTTAAGTGCTCAGGAACCGCTCCCTTTACCAGTACGTTCCCTTCGGTAATCGCCGCGGCAACCATGAACGTTCCCGCCTCTATCCGGTCAGGAATAATCGTATGTTTTGCCCCATGAAGCGCCTTAACGCCTTCAATTTTAATGGTGCCTGTACCGGCACCCCGAATTTTACCGCCCATTGCATTGATATAGTTAGCCAGATCAACGATTTCAGGCTCTTTAGCAGCATTTTCGAGAGTTGTCGTGCCCTCAGCCAAAGCTGCAGCCATAATCAGGTTTTCAGTTGCTCCGACACTAGGGAAATCAAGGTAAATTTTCGCTCCTTGAAGGCGGCCTTCTACAGTCGCTTCAATAAAGCCGTTTCCGACCTTAATTTTTGCCCCCATTGCTTCAAAGCCTTTCAGATGCTGATCGATCGGTCTTGAACCGATTGCACATCCTCCAGGCAAAGCCACTCTCGAATGGCCTGTGCGAGCAAGAAGTGGACCCATCACCAATACGGATGCGCGCATTTTACGAACATATTCG
>NZ_JBSIOT010001457.1:0-543 GCF_053613335.1 Bacillus sp. LR--39
TTAAAACAAGCTCTGCATTCGGGTTGTTTTTCACACCTTCTGCTATCATCTTCGATAAAGCAAAGCCCGGTCTGACATAAGGCACCCATACAAATCGGCTGCCGTATATCTCCTCTGCGATCTCTTTTCCATTATCGCAGCAGCAGATGCTGATGATTGCATCGGGGTGGGTGTGATCGACATGCGGAAACGGCAAAAAAGCATGAAGAAGCGTTTCGATCGACGGCCGCGGATGCTTTCCGTCCATCATGCAATGGGACAAATATGCCGTCATTTCTTCATCGGTCATGCTGCTCCGTTCCATCAGCGGACGAATATCATCCAGCCTCAGTCCGGTAAATTGGCCCGCTGACATCGTCGCCAAGTCCGAGCCGCTGCCTTTCACCCACATCACCTCGATGTCCCTGCCTCTGAAATCCTTTTCTGTCGTTTTCATCGATGTGTTTCCCCCGCCCCAGTTGCAGACCGAACGGTCAGCGCCGATCAGATTGGAACGGTAGACGAGCTCGGCAAGACCCGGACGCAGCGATGCAGCCTCAGACT
>NZ_JBSIOT010001458.1:0-543 GCF_053613335.1 Bacillus sp. LR--39
AGGAGCGGCGATTCCAAGCTTATGGAACCCATCCGCCATATCATCCTCCTGATGGATGTGTCCGGTCAGCATTTTCCAGAAAAATTCTTGGCTGCGTTCTTCATTTTTCGTTTTTCTGATTTGAAGTTTGAGAAGCTTGTTTTTCACTGCTTTTGCTGCCATTTGCAATGTCAGCAGATCTTCATCGGACAATGTTTTTTGGATCTCAAGCGCCCATATGAAGCCAAGTACTTGCTTGTTTTTCCAAATCGAAATAGCGACGCGATTGCTCAGCCCGACTTCATCAATTTGCTTGACTCTGATCGGCTGGTCCGTTTTTAAGAGAGCTGGAATTGTCCCATCTTTCCACAACTTGTTAATCACCTTCTCCGGTACCCTTCTGCCAATAATGGTAGACGTCCGGGCAGGGTCTGTGCAGTCGCTGTGTGTACTGTAGGCAAGCAGCTTGTGGTTAACATCCTCTATGGTGATCGGGCACCGCAGAACGTCGCTGATATGATCAGCCACATCTTCAAGTCTGTCAAAACTATATTTAAACGGATC
>NZ_JBSIOT010001459.1:0-543 GCF_053613335.1 Bacillus sp. LR--39
ACGCTGTTTGCCGGATAAAGGCTTTGGTCAGGATACATGCTCCCTGACATATTTGCATCGGCAGCCACCTGCCAGCCGCTTAAATAAATCGCTTTCAATCCGGCCTTTACTTGCTGCATGGCTTGGTTTCCGGTCAAAGCGCCCAGCGCCGGGACGAAATCCTCTGTATGGAGAAGCTTCCACAGCTTTTCGGCGCCGCGCCTTGCAATCGTGTATTCAATCTCGAGCGTGCCCCTCAGCCGAATGACGTCTGCCGCCTCATACGGCCTTGTGATCCCTTTCCAGCGTTCATCATGCTCCCAGCTTTCTGCGAGTTGTTTTTCTTTCAGCATCGCACATTCCCCCATTATATATTTTCATAAGCCGGTATCGTTAGAAACTCCGCGAATTCATCATCCAAAATCAGCTGTTCAAATACCTGTCCGGCCTCTTCAAACCGGCCGCTCCGAAAATGTTCCACGCCTGCTTCATCGATGATTTTCTGCATTTCTTTCTCTTTCATCATCTTGACCATTTCCGCGGTGACGTTCCGGCCATCGTCAA
>NZ_JBSIOT010001460.1:0-543 GCF_053613335.1 Bacillus sp. LR--39
CTCATAGATGACATTTTCACAGCGGTCCGAACAGAAGATTTTTTTGAACCGTTTTACCTTTTTGGTATATTGAAGCCTGGAGCCGGGAAACTTTCTGGCTCCAACCATCTGAAAGCCCTGCTGGCGGAAATATTGAATGCTTTTCGGCTCAGCCGAGTCGGCTTTGATCAATTCCTGTGTCTCAATAAACTCACGCAACTCCTCAGCCGTCCTGTCATCTGTCATTTTGTTTTGATAATACTCCCAATAAATGTAGAGATATTTTTTTTCAGGATCGACAGCAAGCCGGACGACGGCATTATAGGATTCCTCGAATCCAAAATCCATGCCTGTACGAAAGATTGGCTTGCTGATGGCTGCGATACATTTTTTCACTTGATCATGCGGGAGTACCTCGAACTGCGGCAGCACCCTGATCCCGTTGACGCCGAATCGTCCTTTGCGGGCAATCCGGTACAGGTCGGGATCATACTCTTTGAGTCCGTCAAGCTGTTTCACATAGCTTTCCGGGAGAAAAAGATTATCGTTAGCGGTGGAATGATG
>NZ_JBSIOT010001461.1:0-543 GCF_053613335.1 Bacillus sp. LR--39
CTTTTTCAGGACGGCGCTGACGGTTTCGCGGGATGTCCCCGAGATTTTGGCGATTTCGGCAGCGGTGATCGGACAGTTGATGACGGTTGAGTTGCTTTCTTTTTGACCGAGGCTTTCGGTTAAATAATAAATGGCTTGTGTAACCCTGTCGTGGGCATGGGAGAGTGTGATGCGCTTCAGCCTTTCCTCGTGAAGGGCAAGGATGTCTGATAAATGATTGAGAATATCGTAAAGCAGGTTTTTGTTGTCCCGGACGAGATCTTCGAAGATGTTCATGGGTATATAGTAGAGTTCAATATCTGTTAAGGCTTCGGCGGCATAGTGATAATGCTCATCCCGAAACAAGCCTCCAAATGGAAAGAGGGTATGAGGACGTACATAGTCGGTATAAAACATGGATCCGGCTTCGTTTGATTTTTCGAGTTTGATAAAGCCGTCGAGAAGAAGGTACATTCGTTCCCGGGGGTCGTCTTCCATAAATAATATCTGGCCTTTATGGTAAGAGCGCCAATAGATAAACTGTTTCATATCTTCCAGATCTCT
>NZ_JBSIOT010001462.1:0-542 GCF_053613335.1 Bacillus sp. LR--39
GCGGAGGCATAGATACGCTTTGGGCCTGCCAAGCAATATCAATTACTTTTTTCACCGGGTGGTAATCTGACAATCTGAGATCAAAGACACTGCCGTTATAATGTTTCAAATCTATTGTAATATCAATATACATTTAGGATCACCCTTACATAGAAAGAGCGCCGTCTTCTTTTGAATCAGGCGCTCCTTCCCTTTCATACTGTTATCCGCGGATTTGATTTGCGATGTCTTGGTCAGTAGACTCAAGTGTATTTGCTGTTTGATCAAGCTGCTGATTCACATCTTGAAGCAAATCTGACATTTTGATAAATGAAGGTTTGAGCTGCTCGTATTGATCTGCGAACGCTTCGCTTGAAGCACCTTCCCACATGCTTTTCAAATCAGAGATCATTCGGTTTAAACGATCAACCTGATTTAATACTTCTTGGCTTTCAACGCCGTATTGCTTCGCCATCGCTCTTAGCTCTTCGGGTGTGACACGAATTAATCCTGCCATATTCCTCATTACCTCCTGTGCCATCAGCCTAAATATGGGCTAATTC
>NZ_JBSIOT010001463.1:0-542 GCF_053613335.1 Bacillus sp. LR--39
TTTCCGTTGATAAAGTGACGAAGGTTCTCGGCATGTCCATCAGCAAAGAAGAAATGGTCAACATTTTTGAAAGGCTCGGCTTTGCAGTTGAAGACGCTGAACGTGAACTGGTCGTGACGGTTCCGTCAAGAAGAGGCGATATTGCGATTGAAGAAGATTTGATCGAAGAGGTCGCAAGACTGTACGGATATGACAACATTCCGTCGACACTGCCGGAAGTAACAGGCTTTGCGGGCGGACTGACACCTTATCAGGACAAGCGCAGAAAAGTAAGACGCTTCCTGGAAGGAGCAGGGCTTTCCCAGGCGATCACATACTCATTAACAAACGATAAAAAAGCGACGGCTTACGCATTGGAAAAATCGTTTAAAACGATCCTTTCACTGCCGATGAGCGAGGAAAGAAGCGTGCTGAGGCACAGCCTGCTCCCTAATCTGCTCGATTCGGTTGCATACAACTTGGCAAGGCAGGCCGATTCAGCTGCTTTTTATGAAATCGGTTCTGTTTTCTTGAAAGCCGAAGAACATACGAAACCGGTCGAA
>NZ_JBSIOT010001464.1:0-542 GCF_053613335.1 Bacillus sp. LR--39
TCACGGATGGCAGAAGACAGCTCCGCGTACGTTAACCCGATTAAGATGACGAGTATGCCGCCGATGATAAACGCGATCGTGCTGCCCAAAAAGCCGGCTGTCGAAATCCAGTCGCCGGAAAGGACGACCCAGCCCCAGCCGAGCATAGCTCCGATCGCTAAAAATAGCACATCCGTCTGCGACATCGTTTTTTTCATTTGCTGTTTACCCATCAAAATCCGCTCCTTCTTTTAGAAGATGTCAAACTAGAGCTGTTCCAGCGCTTCTTCAATGATGCCGAACCCTTCCTCAAGTAATTCATCAGTAATGACGAGCGGAGACAGAAAACGGATAATGTTGCCGTTGATCCCTGCCGTCAACAAGAGCAGACCGTGTTCATTGGCGTACTTGGCAATCTTGGCCGCAGCTGCTTTGTCCGGCTCCCGCGTCTTTTCGTCCCTGACAATTTCAATCGCAGCCATTGCGCCAAGTCGGCGGACTTCCCCAATCTGCGGATATTTCATCTTCCATTCAAGCGCCCGCTCTTCGATGGCTTTGCCGAT
>NZ_JBSIOT010001465.1:0-542 GCF_053613335.1 Bacillus sp. LR--39
GCGCGTTCACTTTCCACGTCTGGCCGTTTACCATTGCTTTGTACAGCTCAGAAAGAATGGCATCGTTTTGCACAGCCTTAAAGCGAAGCATGCGTTTCATCATTTTCTTTTTAATTTCAGGGTCGATCTGATCGTTAAATGCCAAATCAAGCCCTTGCAGCGCAGAATAGTTCGGCGCGAAATGCTGTTCATCAGACCCGCGCTTAATAAACCATTGCGGAGACACGATGAATACGATTTTTTTGCCCTTCAGCTGATCCATATGGGCAGCGAAGTTTAAAGAATGAATCAATGACTGGGATCCGCCTTTGCCGACAAGGTATGGCGTGAATCCCTCATTGTTTACCTGAAAATAATTAGATGGGTGGAACTCGTCCAGCCGAGAAAGCTCAGAAGACCCGTAAATCGGAAGATATGTCGGATCTTTGAGCATCTGATCTTGTAAATATAGCCCTTGAAACATACTCGGATTCAAGGCTGTTGCTGACTCTTTCACACGCTTATCGGTGATGAAGCCTGTCAGCCATGAAGATGGAATTGCG
>NZ_JBSIOT010001466.1:0-541 GCF_053613335.1 Bacillus sp. LR--39
AGCATACCCGATGCAGAATATTTGCGACGAGAAATCAAGCAAGAGCTGGATCAAATGGAAGAAGACCAAGACCTTCATTTGTACTATTCACTGATGGAGTTTCGGCACAACCTGATGCTTGAGTACCTTGAACCGTTAGAAAAAATGAGGATTGAGGAACAGCCGAGACTGTCTGATCTGCTGCTTGAGATTGATAAAAAACAGGCTCGTTTAACTGGTCTGCTTGAGTACTATTTTAATTTCTTCAGAGGCATGTATGAGCTGGATCGCCGTGAATATGTATTAGCCATTCAATTCTTTAAAAAAGCTGAGAGCAAGCTGGTTTTTGTCAAAGATAAAATCGATAAAGCTGAATTCTTTTTCAAAATGTCAGAAGTCTATTATTATATGAAACAAACTTATGTCTCCATGGACTATGCACGTCAAGCATTCGAAATATACAGTGAACAGACTACATATGATATCAGAATGATTCAATGCCAGTCCTTATTCGGAGCCAACTTTTTGGATTTAAAACAATACGAAAAAGCAATTGCCCATT
>NZ_JBSIOT010001467.1:0-541 GCF_053613335.1 Bacillus sp. LR--39
ATAAAAACAAAGAGTAGGCATTTAGCTGCCGCTGAGGAATGCGAAGCATGAACGTCTGCAAGTACCTGGATGAGCAAGGCTTTAAAACAGTCAATGTTGAAGGGGGCATGATGGCCTGGGGAGGCGAAACAAAACCAAAAAACTAGGGGACAGCAGTCCCCTAGTTTTTATTTGTATTCCGGAAGCCAATCGCCGTGTGCTGCAAATAAATCGTCGCACATGGAGATGATGTCCTTCATGGAAAGCTCCGCGCTTGTATGCGGATCAAGCATTGCAGCTTGGTAAACCGCTTCTTTTTTCCGTGTGACAGCCGCTTCGATTGTCATCAGCTGTGTATTAATATTCGTCCGGTTTAAGGCGGCAAGCTGCTCAGGCAGTTCTCCGGCGAAGCACGGTGTAATTTTTTTTCTGTCGGCGACGCATGTCACTTCCACAACCGCTTTTGAAGGAAGGTTGGTGATCAGCCCTGTATTCAAGACGTTTCCTCCGAAGGTGAATGGTTCGTTTGTTTCCATTGCTTCTATAATTCTTGAACCATATT
>NZ_JBSIOT010001468.1:0-541 GCF_053613335.1 Bacillus sp. LR--39
AGCCTGGTTGTCATATAAGCAGGCAAAACAACAAAAATCAGAACGGCAGAACCGATCAGCGCGTACAGAAAACCGGTCAAGCCGGCTGCATAGGCAGATGCAACAGACATCAGCAGCGCTTGAATACTAAGTGCAGTTTTTAATAGAGAGAAATAGCTTTTCAGCTTTGTTTCTTTTTTCACAGGGTACAGCTCTTGAAGCGCCAGATGGTCAAAGTGGCCGAAGAGCGGCAGAAGCTGAATGCCCGTAATGAAAATGGCAAACACAGTCAAAACCGCTGTAATCAACGGGCTAGCTGAGACATACATAATGATCAGCGCGAAAACGATCGTTAATCTGACAAGAATGCCCAAATAATCACTCGAACGCAAAAAGGCGCGGGTGAACATATAGGCAAATGTTTTGCACTGTTCAAACGGCACAAGCCGCAGCAAAAAGTCGAGATAAGCTCTGCGTTTGGCTTGCTTTCGCAAATGCGGCACATCAGTAAACAGGTTGGCAATCCGATAGAAACGCTGCTTTCGTCTCAATTCGGACTCAA
>NZ_JBSIOT010001469.1:0-541 GCF_053613335.1 Bacillus sp. LR--39
TCGAAAGGCACGTCTACATCAATACCGCCGACTTCATTAATCACATCTTTAAATCCGTCAAAATCAACTGTGACACAACGGGAAGCAAGACGAAGATCAATGCCGCTTACAGCAAAGGCGGTAAAGATGAGACAGTTGAAACTGTTGAAAACTTCTTGCAAATCCCGATTGATAAATATGTCACAGTTGATTTTGACGGATTTAAAGATGTGATTAATGAAGTCGGCGGTATTGATGTAGACGTGCCTTTCGATTTCGATGAAAAAAGTGATGTAGACGAAAGCAAACGGATTTACTTCAAAAAAGGCGAGATGCATTTGAACGGCGAAGAAGCCTTGGCATATGCCCGGATGAGAAAACAGGATAAACGCGGAGACTTTGGCCGTAATGACAGACAAAAACAAATCTTAAACGCGCTGATTGACCGAATGTCAAGTGCAAGCAACATTGCTAAAATTGATAAAATCGCAGAAAAAGCCAGCGAAAACGTTGAAACCAATATTCGCATTACTGAAGGTTTAGCGCTTCAGCAGATTTACAG
>NZ_JBSIOT010001470.1:0-541 GCF_053613335.1 Bacillus sp. LR--39
AGATGAGGATGGGATTCGTGCTGCTGAGCTAGAAGGTGAATTCGCGGAACTAAACGGTTGGGAAGCGGAAAGTGAAGCTGCGATCCTGTTAAAAGGCCTTGGTATCTCAGAAGATCTGCACACAAAAAAGATGGCAGACCTCGGCGGTTCGGAGAAGGTAAAAGTTCTCTTGGCACAGGCATTATTCGGCAAACCGGATGTTCTGCTGCTCGATGAGCCGACGAACCACCTGGATCTTCAGGCAATCCAGTGGCTTGAAGAGTTTCTGATTAACTTTGAAAACACAGTTATTGTCGTATCCCATGACCGCCACTTCTTAAATAAAGTATGTACGCACATTGCCGACCTGGATTTTAACAAAATTCAAATCTATGTCGGAAACTATGATTTCTGGTACGAGTCAAGCCAACTGGCGTTAAAGCTTTCTCAAGAAGCGAACAAGAAAAAAGAAGAGCAGATTAAACAGCTTCAAGAGTTTGTCGCTAGATTCAGCGCCAATGCGTCTAAATCTAAGCAGGCTACATCAAGAAAGAAACTTCTC
>NZ_JBSIOT010001471.1:0-541 GCF_053613335.1 Bacillus sp. LR--39
GCTTCCCCCTTTATCTCCCGGCTGTATAACCGCTGATACTGACGGGCTGACAAAGCCCAGCTGACATCATGTGTCATCGCTTTTTGAACGATCCTGCCCCACTCTTCTTTCCTGTGATAAAATGACAGTGCTCTTTTGATCGTATGCTTCATATCATGGGCGTTAAAATGGGCGAACGTAAAACCGTTGCCTTCACCGGTTGTTTCCCGGTAAGCGGTCACCGTATCATGAAGCCCGCCTGTTTCCCTGACAACCGGCACCGCGCCGTACCTGAGGGCAATCAGCTGTCCAAGACCGCACGGCTCGAATTTTGAAGGCATCAGGAAAAGATCGCTCGCGGCATAAATCTTGCGGCTGGGCGGTTCATGAAAACCGATATACGCCTTGCACCTGTCCGGAAAAGCATGCTCCATATAGCGGAAGTAATTTTCAAATTCCGCTTCTCCGGTTCCTAAAACGATCAGCTGCATGTCTTCTTCTTCAAACAGTTCATGCAATACCCGCTTGATCAAATCGAAGCCTTTTTGCTTCGTCAGCCTTG
>NZ_JBSIOT010001472.1:0-540 GCF_053613335.1 Bacillus sp. LR--39
GCAGACAACTACTGCTGGAACAACTGCCGCTGATGTAGGTTTAAACGTCAACCTGGATGTACTTGGAATTGCCAACCAGATCGCTGATGCTATCAAATCCGCACAGAACAGAGATGGGTTTGTGAAAAACCTCATGGAGTCTTCCTTCTACGCATCCGGCCAAAAATATAATGTCATGGTCTTTAATTTAAGCCAGGAATATGAAGATCATTTGAACGGTGTGCAATTTTACGGCTCAGCCGTTTACGACGGCATTACGTATGGCATTTGGGTATTTGAAGACGGAACCTTTACAAACAAAGGCGATGGCGGCTGGATCAACTGGGCCTTCAGAGGCTGGTTCGACCGGGATGGCAGCACTGTCGCATTTCATCGCCCTTAATATAGAAAAAAGCTGGCGCTCTAACGCCAGCTTTTTTGCTCCATTTATTCGCCGCCTTCAAGCATGGCGGCTTCGACATCATTAATGTATTGGCGAAGCTCATGGGAAATGTCCCGGGAAATTTCCCTCTCTTCGAAGAGCGTTTGAATTTCATTTCT
>NZ_JBSIOT010001473.1:0-540 GCF_053613335.1 Bacillus sp. LR--39
TATAAATTTGTAGGCAAAGCATTGGAAGAAATTGATGCCGGACTGCTTACATTCGAAAAGGAAAATCGCTAATAGCCTTAAAAATAGCAACCTATACACTAGGTTGTTATTTTTTTCAGGGCTGGCGAACAGAACATAAGGGGGAGAAATACGATGCTGAAAAATCGCAACATCCTGCTGGGAGTAAGCGGAGGAATCGCGGTATACAAAGCGGCCGCCTTAACGAGCAAGCTCGTGCAGGCAGGAGCCAATGTGAAAGTCATCATGACAAAATCCGCCTGTGAATTTGTGTCTCCGCTCACCTTTCAGGCGCTTTCGCGCAATGAAGTATATACCAATACGTTCGAAGAACCGAATCCCCGTGTCATCGCCCATATCGATGCCGCAGATTGGGCGGATCTCGTGATCGTTGCTCCGGCTACGGCCAATGTGATCGGAAAACTCGCCTCAGGCATCGCTGACGACATGCTGACGACGACGCTTTTGGCGACGACAGCGCCGGTGTGGATCGCTCCGGCGATGAACGTTCATATGTACGAC
>NZ_JBSIOT010001474.1:0-540 GCF_053613335.1 Bacillus sp. LR--39
CAACCTCGTAAAGCCCGAATTTTTTCAGTAGGCCGAGAGCGGTTTCCTTCGTTTCAGGGCCTAGTTTTTTGGAAATGTGCAAACCGATTAAGACGTTTTCCTCAATGGTTTTCCAGGGAAATAAATAATCCTGCTGGAGCATATAACCGATGTGCCGATCCTTTCCATCAGGTGTGCGCCCTTCAACCAAGACGCGTCCTTCCGTGGGGGAAACGATGCCGGCGATGATCGATAAAAGCGTTGTTTTGCCGCATCCGCTTGGGCCGAGAAACGAAACAAATTCGCCTTTTTCGACTTCAATGCTCACGTTTTCCAGCGACGCTGTTTTTTCCTTCAATGAAAAGTAAGTATGTGTGACATCCTGAACTTGCAGAAAAGACACTGCGGCCACCTCCTAGTAATTTTTTGTGACCTTTTCGGCGATCTTTGTATTGACCAGCTTTTGATGAGGGGTGCGCTTCGGCAGCTCGCCGGCTTCATCCATGATGGTTTGAAGCTGGTTCCATTCTTTTTCATCCAAAACAGGATCAAGAGCAAAAG
>NZ_JBSIOT010001475.1:0-540 GCF_053613335.1 Bacillus sp. LR--39
TGGCGAAATCCATTTAATTCGGTACAGCTTAATTCTCTCTACGAGTCTGGTATTCTTGCTGACAACGGTACATTCATATGTTGCGATTCTGCTGGTTACAGTCACCGTATTTGTCGGATTTGATCTCATGCGGCCTGCGGTAACGACTTACCTGTCAAAGATTGCGGGAAATGAACAGGGGTTTGCCGGCGGTATGAATTCAATGTTTACAAGTATCGGCAATGTATTCGGGCCTATTATCGGCGGAATGCTGTTCGATATTGATGTAAACTATCCCTTCTACTTTGCAACGGTCACCTTAGCAATAGGGATTGCACTGACCATTGCTTGGAAAGCGCCTGCACATCTTAAAGCCAGCACGTGATAAGAAGCGCATTCTTTGTGTACTGCAAAGAATGCGCTTCTTCTTTATACTGATGATAGAAGGAGTGATGGCATGAAGGAATCGTATTACTCAATTGGGGAAGTTTCAAAACTGGCAAACGTGTCGATTAAAGCGCTCCGGTATTACGATAAAATTGATTTATTTAAACCCGCCTA
>NZ_JBSIOT010001476.1:0-540 GCF_053613335.1 Bacillus sp. LR--39
GCTTCGCTTCTCAGCAGTGATACAAGTTCTGCCGCCTGCTGCTCCGGCTCCCCTTCAAGGATTTTCCCGGCTTCTTTTTTCGGAGGCAGGAACCGTTCGATCGTTTTTGTTTTCGCAGCCACGTCTTCTTCGTCGATGTCGAGATCATCAAGCTCAAGCTCCTCGAGAGGCTTTTTCTTTGCCTTCATGATTCCCGGAAGAGACGGATAACGCGGCTCGTTCAACCCCTGCTGTGCAGTCGCTACGATTGGAAGCGATGTTTGGATCACTTCAAGATCGCCCTCGGCGTCGCGTTCCGCTTCAACATCTCCGCCGTTTACCGTCAGCTTTGTAATCGTCGTAATACAAGGAATGCCCAGCAGTTCGGCCAAACGAGGCGCAACCTGTCCCGATCCCCCGTCGATCGCCACATTCCCGCCGAGTATAATGTCGTACTCGCGGTCTTTCAAATAGTTGTAAAGGATGGCTGAAGCCGTATATTGGTCCGCTTCTTCCACGTCGTCTTCAATGTTGATCAGAACGGCTTTGTCGCACCCCATC
>NZ_JBSIOT010001477.1:0-540 GCF_053613335.1 Bacillus sp. LR--39
GACAACAAGCCGATTCGGGTTCGGAATTTCATTCGTCGCGACAATTTCATTAACTGTTGTTCGGTAACGATTCGCGATTTGGTAAAGGGTATCGCCTCTTTTCACGACATAGATCTGAATGGGAAACGCCTCCTTTCTCATTGCTACCACTATATGATGAAAGGAAGTGTTTCATGCTCTAAGTTTCGGAGGTAATCGCCTTAGCCGTCGTGATATTGGCGAACAGAACATTTTCCATCATCGTCAAGGCGTATTTGTTGTCTTTTTCATTGTTTGAGGCGATGCAATCGCGCGGAATCGTAATCTCGTACTCCCGCATATAAGCATCGTTTGCCGTAAATAATACGCAGATATTGCCTGCGATCCCAGTGATGATCAAATGATCGACATGAAGTTCATGCAGCAATGTTTCAAGAGCAGTGCCGTAAAAGGCTGAGTGCTTTGGTTTGATTAAAAAATAATCGCTGTCATTCGGTGCAAGCCGGTCGATGATATATGCGCTCCTGCCGTTTTTGCATTTCTTGATAATGGCAGCAATAT
>NZ_JBSIOT010001478.1:0-540 GCF_053613335.1 Bacillus sp. LR--39
AAGGAAAGGGAAGTGTCCAGAAAATGGACAGGGCAAACGAAAGCCAAAGCGAAGCGCGGGGTGTCCCCGTATCTTTATTGACCTTTGAGAATATGCCAAATAATGTGCCGTTACGCGCCCAGGCGTAAACAAGGCGGGATGTCGTATTCATAAAGATATTCCCGTTTCCTCCGGGAGACAGAATGGCGTCTAAAATGACAAGCGTTGCAAGCCAGCCTAACCCGAGCATGACCGCAATATCCTTAAACGGCAATGAGAACTCCCGGTCAATTGCCGGCCAGCCATGTTTCAGTGTTTCTGTCGGGATTGCACCAATAAAGGTGACCTGCAAAACAGTATAAATGATGGTTGAAACGATGATGCAAATGATTAAAGCGATCGGGATATTGCGTTTTGGATTTTGGGACTTCACCTGCTACAGATACAATCGGGTGCAGGCCGAGATACGCAAACATGACGCCGCCTGTCGAGATGGCAGCCTGAATACCTGTAAATCCAAACGGTGCAAATCCTTGAACGGATAAATTCTCCGGCTGAAAA
>NZ_JBSIOT010001479.1:0-540 GCF_053613335.1 Bacillus sp. LR--39
CAATGAAACAGCATCCAGACTGCACCTCCTGCATACGATCCCAAGGCGCCGCCTAAAAACGTGCTGACCATAAAGAGGCCATTCAATCTGCTTCTCATTTCAGCCGACAATTGGAAAATCTCCGCCTGACACGCCACCTGATTCGCCTGAATGCCCATGGTGATGAATAAAGCGCCCAATACAATCACAATCAATGAAGTCTGGCCTGCCATTAATAAAACAAATGACAATAAGGTAAAAGACATACAAAGCTTGTTGGAAAAAGCAGCTCCTTTTTGATCAATAATCCGGCCGATCAGCGGAGTTGCAAAAGCCCCGCCAATTCCCACCAAACCGATTGTTCCGGCAGTCTGGCTGCCAAACGAGAATGGAGGTTCACTCACCATAAACACTAACGTCGTCCAAAATAAACTGAAGGCGCCGAACATGAAGCCTTGGTTTACACATGCTTTTCTTAACACTTTCTCCTTGATCAAAAGCGGAAATAATGAAGAAATGAGTTTTCCGTAATGAAATGCATGTGTCCCTTTGCTTTTCGGA
>NZ_JBSIOT010001480.1:0-540 GCF_053613335.1 Bacillus sp. LR--39
GTGATCAATGAACTGAACGATAAGGGCCGCTATACCGTCGAAATGGCCGATGCCGGAAGGAAGCAGGAAACGATCGGACCGGTCCGGGCGATCAACAGTGCGACCCAGCTTGACGAATTGTATGATTTGATAGCGAAAGCCGACCTTGTCACCACAGCGGTAGGCCCGGCGGTGCTTAAATTGATCGCAGAGCCGATTGCAGAAGGTTTGAAGCGTCGGATGAAAATAAACAAGCAGCCTTTAAATATTATAGCTTGCGAGAATATGATCGGGGGCAGCGCTCATCTTCGCGAGGAAATTTTCGCCCGCTTAACTGAAACGGAGCGCGCCGCAATCAGCGATTCAGTCGGCTTTCCGAACTCGGCAGTCGACAGAATCGTGCCGATCCAGCACCATGATGATCCGTTGAAAGTAACGGTGGAGCCTTTTTTCGAATGGGCCGTTGATCAAACGGAATTCGCCGGAAAAGTGCCGGATATTGAAGGTGTGACATATGTAGCGGATCTTGCGCCATTCATCGAAAGAAAGCTGTTTACGGTC
>NZ_JBSIOT010001481.1:0-539 GCF_053613335.1 Bacillus sp. LR--39
TCACGCGGATTTTTGCTAAAAAAGCCCCAGCCCTGAGGGAGGATGCTGGACATGAGAAATTTGGAGTCCTTTGTCAGCGGAATCGGGGTTGTCCCTAAGCTGCCAATAATAGAAAACAGAAATAGCGAACCCCAAAGGATTGAAAAAATGACAAAAAATGATATTGATTTCTGCATTCGACTGCTCCTTTTAACCTGAAGAATCGTTTTTACACTTTTCATAATATAAAAACATTTATGTAATAAAAAGGTTAAAAAGTATGAGAAATACCATTTTTGTTAAAAGAAAAAACAGGACATTTTACACTGCTATATGTGATTGATATATAGTGTTTTTTTCGATATATTTAAACCATGAAAACGAATCAAGTTAATGACCGCTGGATTGTTCAATTTCGAAAAGGGATTTTCGAGCTGGCCATCCTATCCCTACTGCGTTCTAAACCGATGTACGGTTATGAGCTGACGTCATCCTTAAAAACCACCTCGGCGCTGGCTCTTTCAGAGGGAGCGATTTATCCGATTTTGAAACGTATGACC
>NZ_JBSIOT010001482.1:0-539 GCF_053613335.1 Bacillus sp. LR--39
CAGTATATCCAGCAGTACGGTTTTTTATGCTTTGTGTATGGCACCGGAGATTTTAAAAAAGTAGAGGGCATGATATGAATGGTTAGTGGGCGATTACAAGTATTGTCCCCCATTGCTTCGATCATGATCAAGCAATGGTCTGCTTATGAAACACTTGAATAGGTAGGAATGGTTATAAAAAAGTGAAGAGTGAAGTGCACTTCTTCATTCCGCGCGGACAAACAAATAAATATCTCTTTTTAGACTGCCGTATTAGCAGTCTTTTTTTATGTGTATTTCGTATGATAATTACACCTTGTAATTAAATGTCTATGAAAATATGGCATGTTTGCTTACTTTTATTTATATAGTAACAATAACGGGAACAAGCTGAACTTTGTCTATGAGGTGATAGTGTTGTGGAGAGCCGGAATGAAGTGGACGCTGCTCATATTAGGGAGCCTGATCGGGGCCGGATATGCGAGCGGTCAGGAGATATGGCAGTTTTTTGGGGCGGAAAGCGGACTTGCTATTGTGCTGTTTACAATCATGTTCATTTT
>NZ_JBSIOT010001483.1:0-539 GCF_053613335.1 Bacillus sp. LR--39
TCCGCATCCAGCAGTAAATACGACATGATTATGAAAGCGTCGGTCTCACTTTTTACGGAAAGGGGTTTTGACGCTACCACTATTCCTATGATAGCTGAACGTGCTCATGTAGGGACAGGAACGATCTATCGTTATTTTGACAGCAAAGAAACACTCGTTAACGTACTGTTTCAAGAAAGCATCCAGCGATTTACGGAAAAACTGAAGCAAGACGTTTCAGAATTGCCTGTCAGAGAAGGCTTTCACCACGTATTTTGCTGTCTCGTTCAGTTTACGAAAGAGAGCGACTATGCGCTTTTTTTTCTTGAAACCAAAAAAGACGCTCATTACTTAAATCATACAAGCAAAAAAATGATAGAAAATCTGACTCAAATGCTTGATGACTATTTTAATAAGGGAAAAGCGGAAGGCGTGATTCGCAGCCTGCCCTCTAATGTGTTAATTGCGATTGTATTAGGGGCGTTTCTCAAGATATATCAGCTCGTTCAAACAGGTGATATAGAGATGGACACTGATTTAATTACTGAATTGGAACAATG
>NZ_JBSIOT010001484.1:0-539 GCF_053613335.1 Bacillus sp. LR--39
TTCCTACGGTCTCTTGTATGATTCAAGAACAGCTCGGCGCGAAGAAAGCGTGTGCTATGGATATCAGCGCGGCTTGTGCGGGCTTCATGTACGGGGTTGTAACCGGTAAACAATTTATTGAATCCGGAACCTACAAGCATGTTTTAGTTGTCGGTGTAGAGAAGCTCTCAAGCATTACCGACTGGGAAGACCGCAATACAGCCGTTCTGTTTGGAGACGGAGCAGGCGCTGCGGTAGTCGGGCCAGTCAGTGATGACAGAGGAATCCTTTCATTTGAACTAGGAGCCGACGGCACAGGCGGTCAGCACTTGTATCTGAATGAAAAACGACATACAATCATGAATGGACGAGAAGTTTTCAAATTTGCAGTCCGCCAAATGGGAGAATCATGCGTAAATGTCATTGAAAAAGCCGGACTTTCAAAAGAGGATGTCGACTTTTTGATTCCGCATCAGGCGAACATCCGTATCATGGAAGCTGCTCGCGAGCGTTTAGAGCTTCCTGTCGAAAAGATGTCTAAAACTGTTCATAAATATGGA
>NZ_JBSIOT010001485.1:0-539 GCF_053613335.1 Bacillus sp. LR--39
CCGCCGGTTAAAGGGTTCCTCGAAGGGCTTCGCGAGCTGACTGAGACGCATGGCGCCCTGCTGATATTTGATGAAGTGATGACAGGATTCAGGGTGGATTACAACTGTGCCCAAGGCTATTTCGGGGTGACGCCTGATTTGACATGCCTCGGAAAAGTGATCGGCGGCGGTCTTCCTGTCGGCGCTTATGGAGGAAAGGCGGAAATCATGGAGAAGATCGCGCCGAGCGGTCCGATCTATCAGGCCGGGACGCTGTCCGGCAACCCGCTTGCCATGACAGCCGGACTTGAAACGTTGAAACAGCTGACCCCTGAATCCTACCGGGAATTCTCCCGCAAAGCTGACCGCTTGGAAAAAGGAATTTCTGAAGCTGCAGAGAAAAATGGCATTCCGTGTACATTCAACAGGGCGGGGTCTATGATCGGCTTTTTCTTCACAAATGGACCGGTCATCAATTATGATACAGCGAAACAGTCTGACCTCGGACTGTTTGCCGAATATTATAAAGGAATGGCCGATGAAGGCGTGTTTCTGCCGCC
>NZ_JBSIOT010001486.1:0-539 GCF_053613335.1 Bacillus sp. LR--39
AAAACGGACACAGGCACCGCCACGGTTGTCGACGGAGGTGTGTTAAGCAATTTCCCAATCTGGCTGTTTTCAAAGGAAAGAAAGCGCCCTGTGATCGGTGTCACGCTTGCGCCGCGTGAAAGAGAGCGTCCGAAAAAAAATATCCGCAACGCTTTTGAACTGTTCGGCACCCTGTTTGAAACGATGAAGGATGCTCATGACGCAAGGCACATTGCGTCACGCTATGAACAAAATATCATTTTTCTCCCTGTCGATGACGTAATGGCCACTGATTTTCATTTAACACAACAAAAAAAACTAGCCCTGATTGAGCTAGGTAAAAGACGGACAGAGCTGTTTTTAAAGCAGTGGACCTATTAAAAAAGCGCTCTGTTTTTCTTTTTATTTTTTTTCCCTTCTATAACAGTCAGCTGAGTCTGGCTTTTTTTCTTGAGAATCATCGGCTTAGGCTTGCTGGCGCTCGGAACGCTTCGCAGGTGGCTGACACGTCCCTTATGTCCGGCGCGGTGTTTTGCTTTTTGTTCTTTCATCCGGCGCCG
>NZ_JBSIOT010001487.1:0-539 GCF_053613335.1 Bacillus sp. LR--39
TCACCGGTTTTTTCGCACTGCTCACGGCTTCCACAAGCTTGCGGATCTGCAAATAATTCGGCTCTGTTGTCGGCTGGTATCCCGGGAGATTCATCTCATGATCGTAGCTGAATTCTCCTTCAATTGTTGCTACATCTTTCGGAATATCAATCAATACAGGTCCGGGTCTTCCAGTTGTTGCAATATGGAACGCTTCTTTAATGATGCGCGGCAGATCTTCCGGCTGGCGAACCTGGTAGCTGTGTTTTGTTACTGGCATCGTAATCCCTAAAATGTCTGCTTCCTGAAATGCATCGCTCCCGATTACAGAGGTTGCTACCTGCCCTGTAAAGACAACTAACGGCAATGAATCAATCATGGCATCAGCAAGGCCTGTAACAAGGTTTGTCGCTCCCGGCCCTGACGTGGCAATGACGACACCCGGTTTTCCGGAGACCCTTGCGTATCCCTCCGCTGCATGAATTGCTCCTTGTTCGTGACGGGGAAGGATATGTACCAACCCTGAATTGTATAGCTTATCGTAAATCGGAAGCACAGCC
>NZ_JBSIOT010001488.1:0-538 GCF_053613335.1 Bacillus sp. LR--39
GCTCCAGCTCTTGGGTATCCCTGATCGTAAACGTATTTAAATCAATAACCGTCAAATAATTGAATAAGAATTCTTGTTCTAATACATACGCATACCGCTCCGTAGAATCTGTTTCTATGGATGATACGATAAGCTCTCGTTCAATCGTTCCTAAGACTTCACCGGTAGATAAGTCCACTTTTTGCACTAACCCAAAATTAAGAACATAGGCGAACAACCCATTGGGGTCAATTGCAATATCAAAACCTTCTACAGGAATAGACCTCTCAACAGTCAACGTATCAATTCCAATCACATAAATGGCAGTACCGGTGAAAACATAAGCAAACTCATGATTAGGGATAAATCTAATCAATCGAGGCGGCTGATCCAGCAATATAGTTGCTGTCACTGTTAATGTGTCATAATCGATGACAGAAATCACATTATTGTTGGGATGTAAGACAAACACAGCGCTTTTATCTGGCGTAATTTCAATACCTGCCGGATTGTACGGAAGAGCAATCGTTGTCACAACAGTATGGGTGTTTGTATCAAT
>NZ_JBSIOT010001489.1:0-538 GCF_053613335.1 Bacillus sp. LR--39
ACTATATTACGGGGCATTTCGCTTATGGAAATCCTCAGTGGAGAACGTTTGAAGTCTGTGAAGATGTGCTTGTGATGTTTCAGGGACCGCACGCTTATATTTCTTCTTCCTGGTATTCGCGCGAAAATGTTCCGACGTGGAATTATCAGGCTGTCCACATGTATGGAAAAGCAAGTATGTTAGAGAAAAATGAATTAGAAGAAGAATTAACAATCATGCTGGAGAAATACGAAAAACATCGTGACAATCCTGTTTTATGGGATAAGCTTTCTCCAAAACTCTTAGAACGTGAATTGAAAGGTATCGTTGGATTTAAGATTAAGGTGGAAGACATTCAAGCGGCATATAAATTAAGCCAGAACCGAAATGAAACGGATTATATGAACATCATTGAACAGTTGCAAAATGAAGAAAATCCAAATGCAAAACAAATGGCAGAACTGATGGAAAATAAATTCAAAAAGCAATTATAAGCTTACTTTGCTGAAGAAGTAGCAGAAAACGCCAACTCAAGCGGAGAACCGCTGACTTGGCGTTT
>NZ_JBSIOT010001490.1:0-537 GCF_053613335.1 Bacillus sp. LR--39
CGGAAGCAGATTCGCATTGACGATCACTTCCACGCCGGCCGCCAATGTTTTGTTTAAGCCGAGCACCACCGGACCGATTGCAAGAAAGCCGAGCACCGCCAGAATGAAGCCGAGAATTCCGGCTGTAAAGTTGTTGATCAGCATTTCAAATCCGGAACGGACCTTATCTTTGAAAAGCCTGTCCGTCAGTTTCATCAGGTAGCCGCCCAGCGGCCCCATGATCATCGCGCCGAGGAACATCGGAATGTCCGCGCCGACGATAACGCCGATCGCTGCAGTCGCACCGACGACGCCTCCGCGGTGATCGTACACCATCTTACCGCCCGTGTATCCAATCAAGAGCGGCAGCAAAAATTTGATCATTGGATCAACCAATGAAGCAAGCGCTTCATTCGGCATCCATCCCGTCGGAATAAACAATGCGGTAATGATCCCCCATGCGATAAATGCACCGATATTCGGCATGATCATTCCGCTCAAATAGCTTCCGAAACGTTGAATCTTTACTTTGAAATCTTGATTTTGTCTATCTTCCAT
>NZ_JBSIOT010001491.1:0-537 GCF_053613335.1 Bacillus sp. LR--39
GAATCTTCCGGGCGTGTTTGTAGCGGGTGACGCGGCTTTTTATGAAAGCAAGCTGAGATTGATTGCCGGCGGCTTTACCGAAGGCCCGACAGCGGTCAACAGTGCCAAGGCTTATCTGGACCCTAAGGCCGAGAATATGGCGATGTATTCCACCCATCATAAAAAATTGGTACATAAATAAAACAGCCCTTGGGGGAAAGGGCTGCCAGCCATCAGCTGTGAAGGAGCTTTTTCTGCGTCTGTTGATTCTGAATGAAAGCTAGCAATTCATCCTGTTCTTGTACAGCTGTGAATCCATAAGCTTCGGCAGCTGAGTCATCGCCTATACAGACGATAGGGGGCCGGCTTGCTGACAATTCCGGCGAAATGCCAATTTGTTCGCCACCATTGATCAATTGCTGAACGGACAGCTTGTTCGGGCAAATGACCATGTGCAGCGGGGATTCACTGATGGTACGCTGAATCATGTGGGTGAACCGGTCATCTATGACGTTTTCATGAGTGATATAAAACGAACAGGATTCATGCTTTTGCATG
>NZ_JBSIOT010001492.1:0-537 GCF_053613335.1 Bacillus sp. LR--39
CGCTTCCGATGGTTCCTTCATAAAATTGATCAAAGGCCCAATTGTTTGGCATCGGATAGCCGAGATTGCCGCTAAATCCTGTTGACATATTTGCCACAAAACTATACTTTGTCATTCCTGCTTCTGATGTACGGATACAAATGTTTCTTGGTCCGTAAACCCCTATTTCATACTTAGGTGCGGTTGAAAATGTCTGCATTTTTGTAAATGCTGACTTAATCTCTTGGAAATAAGGAATGATTTTATCGGTCACTTCATAATCGTATGCATCAAAATCGACAGCGAAATAAATGGTCGTGCCTGACGGAAAACCTAATCTTCTAGCAGCAGAAGCGGCACTATATGCATCTCTTGTGCCTTGGTCTTTGACAAAATAAGAAGATTCATAGCCGCCGTCTTGATAAATTGGGAAAACCTTCAATCCGGCATCAAGAATAACTGCAAGCTCTTTAGATGTCAGGGCTTTTGATGTGAGGCCGCTGCTTGTCCGCACATTTCCGGTCAAATATCTGCCAACCGTTTTATAACCGTTATTCC
>NZ_JBSIOT010001493.1:0-537 GCF_053613335.1 Bacillus sp. LR--39
TTATTATCGGCGGAGGAATCATCGGCTGTGAATTTGCCAGTATATACAGCAGGCTGGGAGCGAATGTGATCATAGCCGAGCAGGCGGAACAGATTCTGCCTGAGGAAGATCCGGATATTGCCGCCTTTCTTTGCACAAGTCTCGAGGAGTCCGGCGTCCGTGTTTTCACATCTGTACAAGTGGAGCGTCTTGATCCTGCCAGGCAGCGCGTCTTTCTGAAAAATGGCGATGACAGCTTTAATATTCAAGCTGATCGATGTCTCGTCGCCGTCGGCCGAAAGCCGAGGACTGATGATCTGAAGCTTGACCATATCGGAGTCCAATATGACAGGAAAGGGATTCATGTCAACCAGCATATGCAGACAAACATCCCGCATATTTATGCGTGCGGGGATATCACAGGCGGGGTTCAGCTGGCGCATGCCGCTTTTCACGAAGGAACCGTCGCCGCATCCCATGCCTCAGGCAGAGACATGAAGGTCAACAGTGACATTATTCCGCGCTGCATCTATACTTCGCCTGAAATTGCAAGCGTCG
>NZ_JBSIOT010001494.1:0-537 GCF_053613335.1 Bacillus sp. LR--39
TGGGCAGGGACCGACAATTTCGGATGAAGATTTCAAAGCCTTTTTAGAACAGTTCCAATCTTTGCAAGAGGGAGATATCGTTGTTCTTGCAGGAAGCATTCCATCTTCACTCCCTCACGATACTTATGAAAAAATCGCAGAGGCCTGCAAACAGCAGAACGCACGAGTTGTTCTGGATATCTCAGGCGAGGCTCTTTTGAAAGCAACAGAAATGAAACCATTTTTGATGAAGCCAAATCATCATGAGCTTGGAGAAATGTTCGGCACGGCCATTACATCTGTTGAGGAAGCCGTTCCTTATGGGAAAAAGCTTGTAGAACAAGGCGCTGAACATGTAATCGTATCAATGGCCGGAGACGGAGCGCTTCTGTTTACGAACGAAGCTGTTTATTTTGCTAACGTGCCAAAGGGGAAATTGGTAAACTCAGTCGGAGCAGGGGATTCCGTTGTTGCAGGTTTCCTTGCCGGAATTTCCAAACAGCTCCCGCTTGAAGAAGCATTCCGCTTAGGAGTTACTTCAGGCAGTGCTACCGCGTT
>NZ_JBSIOT010001495.1:0-537 GCF_053613335.1 Bacillus sp. LR--39
CTCACTCCAACTCCATATATTGATAAAAGCAATTAACATTGTACTATATATTGTTTGTTCCGTGTGCGATAATATAATTGAATTTCTAAACGGGAGTGTATAACTTATGACAATCACAGACGCGGAGCAATGGACAAAGGCATTTTACAGGGAAAGAGGATGGAGCGAATACGGACCTTTCATCAGGATGGGATTTTTAATGGAAGAGGCTGGCGAACTGGCGAGAGCGGTTAGAGCATACGAAATCGGAAGGGACCGTCCTGACGAAGCAAAACGGCCGGCTGCTGAACTGAAAAAAGAACTGATCGAAGAAATGGGCGATGTAATGGGGAATTTGATCATGCTTGCCGGCATATACGGTGTTTCATTGGAAGACATGATGGATGCCCATCGCTGCAAACTGACGGAACGATTTGCAGGAGAGCATCATGAAGATCAATGACCGCCTTTACGGGGAGGCAGATTTGGAGCCTGTGCTGACAGACCTCATTCGTTCAAAAGCCGTTCAGCGTCTGAAAGGGATTCATCAGGGCGGGG
>NZ_JBSIOT010001496.1:0-536 GCF_053613335.1 Bacillus sp. LR--39
CAGCGCTTTCTTATTTGCTGTGGGGGCTCCTTCCTTTATATTGGAAAGTGCTCGATCAGACGGCCGCGCTCGATATTCTGGCGCACCGGATTATCTGGTCATTTGTTTTTATGTGCGGGGTGCTTCTCGTTTTGCGGCAGTGGAAAAACGGAGTCAAAGCATTTCGCTCGCTTTCGGGAAACCGAAAGGAATTTGTTCCGCTCATTTTGTCGTCCGTTCTGATTTCGATCAATTGGTATGTCTACATATGGGCCGTCAGCAACGGCTATATTCTTGAAGCGAGCCTGGGCTACTACATCAATCCGCTCGTATCGATCGTTCTCGGAATTGTCTTTTTAAAGGAAAAGCTAACGCGGATGCAGGGAGCGGCAGTTCTTCTCGCTGCCCTCGGCGTGCTTATTTCAGCTTTTCAGTACGGGTCCGTGCCGTACATCGCCCTGATGCTCGCATTCAGCTTCGGGCTCTACGGACTGGCGAAAAAGCGCACATCGCTCTCAAGTGCCATAGGACTTACTTTGGAAACGATGATGATCGCT
>NZ_JBSIOT010001497.1:0-536 GCF_053613335.1 Bacillus sp. LR--39
CTGCCCGATAGAAAGGCCGGTAAACCGGTATTCCCTTTCTAATCTCATACTCCGGTCTGGCATCCTTTTTTCGATATGTCTTTTTCAGCATGCGGACAGGCGCTGAATGAAAAGGCCGTGGGCATATCACAGTGATATCAAGCCCGAGTTTTTGCAGCTCTTGCACCTGTGTCTCATGAAACACACCCTCACCGGGTTTCATACTGCTCGGATATACGCTTGTGATCCACAAAATCTTCATGACAAACGTCCTTTTCTTAGTAGTTTGCTTTTCGTTTGAGGGTACGCTTTTACCAAAAGAAAGAGATAGCACAGCGCCCCGGCCGCAATTGAAATGGCCAGCCGCATTTCTGCCTGCATACTGAAGTGTTCGGTACTGAGGCTTACACCAAACGCGATGATGCCCATCGCCGCAGTAATCAGAAATGGCTTCATAATCGACTGGAAATAAGCTGAAAGGTTAAGCTTGATGACATATGCCAAAAGCCAGCGCCCGATCAGAAAATTAACAACGCTGATAATGGCATACACCCATG
>NZ_JBSIOT010001498.1:0-536 GCF_053613335.1 Bacillus sp. LR--39
GACACACTCCAGCAGACCCAGCAAAGCATCGAGCATATATTGAAAACCGTCGATCACTCTTTAACCCACTATGTGAGTTCGCCGCCTCTCCTTCGCACATTGTCCGAGCCTTTGCACTCAGACCAATTTCAAATCTATAACCAAGTGAACCAAGAGCTCAATTATCTGCAAAGCTTTGATACCGATCTGTCCAACATGACGTTAGTCAGTTATACGAAAAAATGGTACATGAACAATTCCGGTTTGTACCGTTTGAATACAGACACTCTTCATGAAGAAGCCTCAGCGTACACTAAACACAAAGCGAGCCGCTCCTATTGGGCGCTTGAGGAAAACAATCATTTGATTTCAACCAAAGAAGGCACATCAGAAAACTGCCGCTATAATATCAATTTAATTAAGCAGCTTCCTTTGAACAGCACAAATACAAAGGGATTGGCCGCCGCAAGCATCCCGAGCTGTTCGCTTGTCAAAAATATGCCTGGCTATTCAAACGCCAACAACCTGTTTATCATCGATGAAAAAGGCCGCATTAT
>NZ_JBSIOT010001499.1:0-535 GCF_053613335.1 Bacillus sp. LR--39
GCACGTAGGCCTTGGAACGTTTCGCCCTGTGAGTGCCGATGAAGTGGAAGAGCATAATATGCATGCAGAGTTTTATCAAATGTCGGAAGAAACGGCTGCGGCCTTAAACAAAGTAAGAGAAAATGGCGGCCGGATCATTTCTGTCGGCACGACCTCAACACGCACGCTTGAGACGATTGCCGGGGAACATGACGGGCAATTTAAAGCATCAAGCGGCTGGACATCTATTTTTATTTATCCGGGCTATGAATTTAAAGCCATTGACGGAATGATTACAAACTTCCATTTGCCGAAATCGTCATTGATTATGCTGGTCAGCGCGCTTGCTGGAAGAGAAAACATTCTGCGTGCCTATAACCATGCAGTGGAAGAGGAATACCGTTTCTTCAGCTTCGGAGACGCGATGCTGATTATATAATTTGAGAACAGGAGGCCTCATCAAAAGTGGCTGAACAACCAATACGCTATGAATTTATAAAAGAATGCAAACAAACAGGAGCGCGGCTGGGCAAAGTGCATACGCCTCACGGCTCCT
>NZ_JBSIOT010001500.1:0-535 GCF_053613335.1 Bacillus sp. LR--39
AAGGCTTCGGGGCCTCCAGCTATGATTCCGAGGACCTGATCTGGGCTTACGCTGTAGGTGGGAGGACATTCAACAGCATCCATGACGCCGAGTCTGCCGCTTGTGCCGGCGCCTGTATATATGAGCCGGCCTCCATTTTGAAACGATTCATAAGCGCAGTCTACAGCTGTTTTGATGTCGGGGAGAACCTCTTGAACGGCTGCAGCGACTTTCATATCTTCGTTGTTGATCATTTTGAGGATGCCGAGAGTGTTTGCTTTGTGGATTTCAACTGTTTGGCTATTGCGTGATTCCGTTGTGAGACGGTGAAGGTTTAATGGTTCTGACATGAGGATGCCCCCTGTTTTAAAATGATATATCTCAATATTCAGTATATTCATTTCTGTTATGATATTTCAACTATGTTTTTGAATTTTTGAAATTTTATTTCACTCAAGTCTATAAGAAATGATGAAGGATCAACTGTTCTCCAAGCGGGCCGATTCTTCGCCGTCCTTTATCAAGGAACCCGCTTTTCATATAAAGGTGTTTTGCG
>NZ_JBSIOT010001501.1:0-535 GCF_053613335.1 Bacillus sp. LR--39
CAGATGCAGCAAAACAGGCACTGCAGCAGGCGTTTGACGCCAACCCGGGGAAAAAAGCCCAGCTTCGTTACGATGCAGAAGGATGCGGCTGCGCGGTAAGCGGTGTCCCGACAATCTGGCTGGCAGAAGAATTAACGGGACAGTGCGAGCAGCTGGAAACGAACGGCATTCCGCTGTATATCCAATCGTCGCAAAAAGTGTTTTTTGACGATCAAATGACGATCGATTACAATGAAAAAGCCAAAACATTGGCGCTGAAAAGCCCGGCTGAAATGCTCAGCCCCAGAATGAGCATATTAGTAAAGTAGGAGACGCGAAACGTGGAACAAAAGCTGAAGGCAATGAAGAACACAGCACAAAATAAAACGTGGGTATCCTTCCTGAATCAAAACCATCCCTATACCTTGCTTCACTGGTCAATCGGAGGAGCAGAGTCCATCAAGAAAGATGTCTGGCTATTGCAGGATGAAATGACCTTTGAGACGCAGGAGTTTACAACGATAGATCTTGCGATTGAATGGATCAGAGAAAATAT
>NZ_JBSIOT010001502.1:0-535 GCF_053613335.1 Bacillus sp. LR--39
GAATCGTTCTTGCGGTTACAGCCTGGACGGCCGTCTGGTGGATTACGGAAGCCGTGCCGATTCCGGCGGCATCGCTCTTGCCAGTCATTTTGCTGCCGACATTGGGTGGTTTAGATATGGAAACGACGGCCAAAGCATACGGCGATCCGATTGTGTTTATGTATATGGGAGGATTTATCATTGCGATCGCCATCGAAAAATGGAATCTTCATAAACGGATGGCTTTGCACATTTTAAAGCGGATCGGGGCTGAAAGCCACCGGATCGTGCTTGGCGTGATGGCGGCGACTGCGTTTTTATCGATGTGGATTTCGAATGCTGCCACCGCTTTGATGATGCTTCCCGTAGCGCTAGCAGTCATTAAAGAAGTGCAGGAAAAAGAAATTTTAAAAGGCGAATCGCTGCAGAAGTTCAGCAAAAGCATTTTGCTGGCTGTCGCGTATGCGGCGTCGATCGGCGGACTTGCCACATTGGTCGGTTCCGTTCCGAACGCGGTGTTTGCCGCGATGTCCAAGCAGATGCTCAATCACGAAAT
>NZ_JBSIOT010001503.1:0-535 GCF_053613335.1 Bacillus sp. LR--39
TATCATAGCTTTCACGCACGTCTTTCCGTTGCCCGAACGTTTCAGCTCTGTCATGGCAGAATGTTGTATTCTCCAATTGCAAAGCCTCAGATAACTTTTCTAAAAACGTGATCCGTTTATTCAGTGAATCCACGATTGTGACATTGAGGTGCGGAAAGCATATTTTTATCGGCAGACTTGGAAAACCCGCTCCCGCTCCAACATCACAAATCGTGTTCACCTGATTGAAGTCGACATAAAAAGCAGCTGTAATGGAATCATAAAAATGCTTTAAATACACTTCTTTTTTCTCTGTTATTGAAGTGAGATTGATTTTTTCGTTCCATTCAACCAGCATGTCGTAATACAGCTCAAATTGCTCCAGCTGACGGGGAGAAAGGGAGATCCCTTTTTCCGCCAAACCAGAAGTGAATTCTTCAATATTCATGCCGTCATCCTTTCTATTCGGCTATCTTCGCAATGCGTCCCTGCTCTAAATACACCAATAGAATTGAAATGTCCGCCGGGTTTACACCGGAAATGCGGGAAGCCTGGG
>NZ_JBSIOT010001504.1:0-535 GCF_053613335.1 Bacillus sp. LR--39
GGGCTGTCTTTTGTAAGGACGATCTTTGCTCCGCTGTCTTCGAGCAAGAAGCGAATCCGCTCTTCAGGATATCCGGGATCGATCGGTACGTACACGCCTCCTGCTTTCAGTACCGCCAGCATGCTGACGGCTGCTTCAAGCGACCGCTCCATCATAATGGCGGCGGCATTTCCGTGCATCAAGCCTCTTGCTTTCAGCCTTCTCGCGAGCTGATTGGCTTTCTCATTCAGCCTGCGGTAAGTCAGGCTTCTTCCGTCAGCGGCAACAGCCGTTTTGTCAGGAGACGCTTCAACCTGTTCTTCAAACAGCTCCGGAATCGTCTTTTCTCTTGGATAACCGGTTTTCGTTTGATTAAAAGCGAGCAGCGTTTGTTGCTCCTGTTTTGATAACATGTCGGCGCTGCCTGCTTTTGATTCGGGATTTGCAATCGCCTCTTCTGCAAGTCTCGTTAAATGCCCTGCGGCCTGCTCAATGAAAGCCGCGTCAAAAGCTTCGCCGTTGTATTTCAATTTGATCGTCCACTCCGCTCCCGGAT
>NZ_JBSIOT010001505.1:0-534 GCF_053613335.1 Bacillus sp. LR--39
TGAAATGGCGAGGACAGACAGCCTTCCGACAAGTACAAGTTCTTTATCAGAAGCCCCTTTCCGGATAAACGCTTTATAAAAATCCTCTGTCAGCGCGCTTGAGGTTACAAGAAGCTGTGAAGAAATTGTGCTCATCACCGCTGCTAATATGGCGGCCAGCAAGAACCCCGTAATCATTGAAGGGAACAAAAGGTCGGCAAGCTTAATGAATATCGTCTCGGCATTCTTTAACGTAAGATGATTCGCACTGAAATAGGCAATGCCGACGAGTCCTGTCAGCATCGCTCCGCAAATCGAAAAGATCATCCAGCCCATGCCGATTCTTCTGGCACTCTTCAATTCTTTCACGCTTGAAATCGCCATAAACCTGACAATAATATGAGGCTGTCCAAAGTAGCCGAGACCCCATGCCAGTAAAGATATGATACCGATTACGGTTGTTCCTTGAAACGGACGGAGGAGATCCGGGTTAACCGCGTTCACTTCCGAAAACGCCGGCGCAATTCCCCCCAGTTGAACAAACACGACTACCGG
>NZ_JBSIOT010001506.1:0-534 GCF_053613335.1 Bacillus sp. LR--39
GAAGAGCTGATTGAAGCGGTCAGAAAAGCGTTGTTCAAGAGTAAAATCTGCTCATACGCGCAAGGATTTGCCCAAATGAAAGCTGCTTCTGAAGAATACAACTGGGATCTGAAATATGGTGAAATCGCTATGATCTTCCGCGGTGGCTGCATCATTCGCGCGGCATTCCTTCAGAAGATCAAAGAAGCTTACGATCGCGAGCCTGAGCTTGACAACCTGCTTCTTGACAGCTATTTCAAGAATATTGTAGAAAGCTACCAAGGAGCGCTTCGCCAAGTGATTTCACTTGCAGTTGCCCAAGGTGTGCCGGTGCCATCATTCTCAAGCGCATTAGCCTACTATGACAGCTACCGCACAGCCGTACTGCCTGCAAACTTAATCCAAGCACAGCGCGACTACTTTGGCGCTCATACGTATGAGCGTACTGACAAAGAAGGCATCTTCCATACTGAATGGATGAAGTAATGAATAGAAACCCCCGAAGCTATAGAGCTTCGGGGGTTTTGTTATTAATGAGAGTGCTATACCTCTGTG
>NZ_JBSIOT010001507.1:0-534 GCF_053613335.1 Bacillus sp. LR--39
CACGGTTGTATGACAGTTCAAGATCGGCGATAATCTCTTTTGCATTGTCTGTCGCATTTTTCATCGCCGTCATTCTTGCAGCGTGCTCACTTGCTTTACTGTCAAGAAGCGCACCGAAGATTAAACTTTCTGCATATTGAGGAAGCAAAACCTCCAGAACCTCCTCTTCAGATGGTTCAAATTCATAAGACGCCGTTCTTTTTCCGCCGCCGCTGCCCAAATCAGATAACGGCAGAAGTTTTTTCTCCGTTACTTCTTGAGTAATGGCGCTGACAAAATGGTTATAAACAAGGTGCAATTCATCAAACGCACCGTCTATAAACATTTGAATCGTTTGACGGGCAAGATCTTTAATTTCTGTAAACGTTACTTCATCCCCAATTCCTGTTAACTCGGAAATGATCGGAATCTCCCGTTTCTTAAAGAAATCACGGCCCACTCTTCCGATGGCAATCACCGCATACTCATCCTTAGACTGATGACGTTCTTGCATGGCCTGATAAGCACTCCGTAAAACCGAACTGTTAAAAGCGC
>NZ_JBSIOT010001508.1:0-533 GCF_053613335.1 Bacillus sp. LR--39
ACAGCTTCTAATTCAGCTTGGCGTTTTTTCACATCTTCAATGTCCACTGTGTTTACTTGTGCGATTTCGACTTTCTTGCTGCCGAGCGTAAATTCTTTCGCATCAAGAGAAATGAGCTCTTCCACTGTTTTTTTGCTTAGATCAGCGCCTGCTTTCAGCATGTTCAAGCCGTATTCTTCAGCATCTACGCCAGCGATCTCCGCAAGCTCTTTTGCTGCCGCTACGTCTTGGTCCGTGCAAGTTGGAGATTTAAATAACAGGGAATCAGAAATGATCGCAGACAGCATCAGGCCGGCAATTTCTTTCTCGATTTTCACGTTATTCTCTTTGTACATTTTGTTTAAGATGGTAGCCGTACAGCCTACAGGCTCAGCACGATAGTAAAGCGGCTCAGCTGTTTCAAAGTTAGCGATGCGGTGATGGTCGATAACCTCTAAAACCTGAACCTCTTCAATGTCTTTGATGCTTTGCTGGCGTTCGTTATGGTCAACCAGGATAACGCCGTTTACTTCGTTTGCAGCTGTTTCAACAAG
>NZ_JBSIOT010001509.1:0-533 GCF_053613335.1 Bacillus sp. LR--39
TCACGGAGAACCGAGCCGTCTAAACGCTCATCCGCATCAAAGCGCATCAGGCCGTTTTACACTTGTTCATAACGGCGTCATCGAAAACTATGTTCAACTGACGCGCGAATATTTACACGATGTAACCCTTAAAAGCGATACGGATACAGAGGTTGTCGTTCAAGTGATTGAGCAATTCGTCAATAACGGCCTTGACACAGAAGAAGCGTTCCGCCAAACGCTCATGCTGCTCAAAGGCTCTTATGCGATTGCATTATTCGATCATGAAAACAAAGAAACAATCTATGTTGCGAAAAATAAAAGCCCGCTTCTTGTCGGCCTTGGAGACAATTTCAATGTTGTCGCGTCTGATGCGATGGCGATGCTTCAAGTGACAAACGAATACGTGGAGCTTATGGATAAAGAAATGGTGATTGTCACAGACAAAAAAGTCGTGATCAAAAACCTCGACGGAGAATTGATGTCACGTGCCTCATATATTGCAGAGCTTGATGCGAGCGATATCGAAAAAGGCACATACCCTCACTACATGT
>NZ_JBSIOT010001510.1:0-532 GCF_053613335.1 Bacillus sp. LR--39
TGCTGCCGGGAATGTTTATATGAAGAACCTCGACAATCAGATTCATGAAACGGGCGAATAAAAACAAAAGAGCGACCTGACCTAATCCTTTAATGAATGTTTTCATGTCATTATCCCCCTTTCTAAACAAGAGTGTACATGAGTTTCAAGTATAGGTAAAATACATATACAGAATATATATTATTCATTTTGTCTATAGTTAAAAGCGCAAATCAGGTCAAAAGCAACAGTTTAATAACTAAAATTGGAAAACGTCATACGGAATCATTTGGCGATTTTTTGTGACCATTAAACCGCCGTGTTCCCGTGCCTTTAGACTTGTCCGCAATGAAAGCGGTGTACAGATGATTCAAAAAGACGGGTTATATGTCCTTGAAATGCGGTGTGAGGATGATGGCGAACTGTGTATATATCCCTAAAAACAGTCTTTAAAGCCTATTCAACATCCGTGATTTTCGACTTAAACTATAAATATTGGAAATGAGAGCAAGTCTAGTCAAAGATGTGAATCTATGAAAAACAAACCGGATCA
>NZ_JBSIOT010001511.1:0-532 GCF_053613335.1 Bacillus sp. LR--39
AATTTCTCCCCTTCACTTTACTCAAATTTCCAATAGAGGCTCTCTTTTTCCTGTGATCGGATCATTCGCCGGCAACGCCGCCTGCTTAATCTGTTTGACCGCTTCCTCCCGCTCATTGGGCTTCCCCGTCTTCATATCATACTGAACGCCACCGGGATAGGCGCCAAGGACAGTAAAATCGGGGCTTGAGCTGAGCTTTTTATGTCCGACTCCGGCTGGAATCACGACTGCGTCGCCTGATTTGAAAGGGATGGCAGCCCCTTTTTCTCCCCCAAACTGAATCACAGCCTCTCCCCTAAGGGCAATCAGGACTTCATGCGTATTGCTGTGATAATGATGGTATGGAAAAACACTCCCTGACCAGCTGTTTGACCAGCCATGCCGGATGACGATCCGCTCTGCCAGTCCGGTGTCCTTAAGCGCGTTTTGATACACCACGAGCGGAAAATCAGGATGATTCGGAATCCTGCCGTCATCCGGAAAGAAGTATGTTTGTGTCTCTCTTTCCATCAATTTCACCTCCCTTTTTTGT
>NZ_JBSIOT010001512.1:0-532 GCF_053613335.1 Bacillus sp. LR--39
GTTCACCGTGTCCGGCAAAGCGCGTTTTACCAAAAGGATCGGGATAATCTTGTCATCGCCACGTCTGACAAAGAAACTGACGATATATTAGAGGCGCACTGTATCAAACAAGGCTTTCGTGTTTTCCGCGGGAGCGAAGAACGTGTCCTCGATAGGTTTGTGAAGGTCATAGAAGCTGTTAAACCGTCAGTCATTATCCGGTTAACGGGTGATAATCCGTTTGTCGATCCGGAGCTGCTCGATGTAATGATTAAGGCGCATTTTGATCAAGGATCAGATTATACGTATATCCTGAATGCCCCATTAGGGATTTGCGGCGAAGTGGTCAACGCCAACCTGTTAATTGACATCAGCCGTATTCAGAATATGGAGGATCAATATCAGGAGCATGTCACGTTATATATAAGGAATCATCCAGCTCTTTATCGTGTTCAGTTTTTAGAGGCGCCGGAACGATTTCACGCCCCTCAATATCGGCTGACCATTGATACAAAGCAAGACTATGAATCGATAAAGGCCCTCTATCAAAAAG
>NZ_JBSIOT010001513.1:0-531 GCF_053613335.1 Bacillus sp. LR--39
TGGAATATTCGATCACCTTGCCGTCAATATCGACAAGCGTCGCTTTTTTCACGCTCGGATGCTTCAAAATTTCACGGATAACGCCGCCGTCTCCGCCGCCGACCACAAGCACATGCTCAGGATTCGGATGCGTAAACAGGGGCACGTGCGCCACCATTTCGTGGTAGACAAATTCATCTTTTTCAGATGTCATGACCATGCCGTCCAAAAACAGCATGTTGCCGAATTCTTCAGTCTCGGCCATTTCGAGCTTTTGAAAATCTGTCTGCTCTGTATGTAAAGTCCTGTTGATTTTCATTGTAATACCGAAATTTTTCGTTTGCTTCTCTGTATACCAAAGTCCGCTCAAAGCGTCATCTTCCTTTCGTGATAAGCTGTATTTCAATCTATTTTTCTCGCCTGCGGCGGCGATTATTCTGCACTGAAGCATCGGCTTTTGCCTAAGGAAAAAGTATAGAGGAATTGCAGGTGATTGTAAAGACGGATCGATTCATTTTCAGGAGTCATTCCAAGTCCATTATATTCCCAATC
>NZ_JBSIOT010001514.1:0-531 GCF_053613335.1 Bacillus sp. LR--39
TGAACCGGTAAAGTCAATGTGAAGATCGCTGCCTTTGACGGTCACCGTTGCGCGAACCTTAATATCGCGGTTGCCTTGAAAGTCGTGATCAGCGAATGTTTCACCGACATAGGTGCCGTCCGGCCAGCTGCTGATTTCATCGCGAACCCTGTTTTCTGTATATTGAATCCGGTTGTCAATGGCTGTAATCACCTTCTCGGCGCCATACTTATCCAGCATCGTCTGGATTCGGGAGGCAGCGACCTTGCACGCCCCGATCATCGCATTTAAGTCGCCTTCAAGCCAATGTGAAAGCCGGTTGTTTGCAACGATTAAATCGAATACATCCCTTCGCTTTTCTCCCCGCTCATAAATTTTTAACGGCGGAATCCGCAGCCCGTCATGCCAAATGTCTTTTGAGCGCGGATTGTACCCTCCGGCAACCGGACCGCCATTATCGGCCATATGGCTTCGTACAGCAGGAAGCAGGATCGGCTTGCGATTATAAAAAACAGGCATGACGATCGTCCAGTCAAGGCTGTGCGAGCCTCC
>NZ_JBSIOT010001515.1:0-531 GCF_053613335.1 Bacillus sp. LR--39
CTCGGCGGCGGCGTATATGCCTCCACTATTGCGCTTGATTTCACGCACTCTACCATCTCCGGGCAAGGCTTTATCGCCCTGGCAGCGCTTGTATTCGGAAAATGGCATCCAATCGGAGCACTGGGGGCCGCCCTGTTTTTCGGATTCGCCCAAAGCTTAAGCATCATTGGATCGCTGCTCCCTCTTTTTAAAGACATACCAAATGTGTATATGCTGATGGCTCCTTATGTCTTAACGATTCTCGCTTTAACCGGCTTTATCGGGCGGGCAGATGCGCCAAAAGCCAATGGCGTGCCTTATATTAAAGGAAAAAGATAAACATTCTCCCCTGGGAAGACGATTCTCAGGGGTTTTTTTCTAATTCAAAAGACCCTCTTAATTGTTTATTAGTTTTTTAACTTAAAAAAATATGAAGTGTTAACGCTTTCTTGTAGACTGTAACAAACAATACATGGGGGTGTATGACATGGGAGCAATTCCAAAAACGGGGACAATTTCACCTGAGCAAAAAGACTCACAGGAGAAAAACCT
>NZ_JBSIOT010001516.1:0-531 GCF_053613335.1 Bacillus sp. LR--39
GATTCTTTGTCAGGCGGACAGCGCCAGCGGGCTTGGATCGCGATGACGCTTGCCCAGGAAACGGATATCATCCTTCTTGACGAGCCGACGACGTATTTAGACATGACGCATCAAATTGAAATTCTTGATTTGCTGTTTGAGCTGAATGAAAAGGAAGACCGGACGATTGTTATGGTTCTCCATGACTTAAACTTGGCGTGCCGCTATGCACATCATCTCGTGGCCATAAAAGACAAACGGATTTATGCAGAAGGCTGTCCGGAAGAGGTCATCACTTGTGATCTTGTGCAAAATGTGTTTTCTATGAACTGTCAGGTTACACAGGACCCGCTCTTCGGAACGCCTCTTTGCATTCCTCATGGCAGGGGCAGATGCATTGTCCAGGAAGCGGCTTTCACATCACATGGATAAATAACGCAGCGAAGGAGCTTTCAATTGAGAAAGCTCCTTGCTGTTTTTTCGAAAGGAAGATGGAAAATGGAACAAAAACTTCAGGAGCAGCTGGATGGATTGCTGGAGAAGTATACTGAG
>NZ_JBSIOT010001517.1:0-531 GCF_053613335.1 Bacillus sp. LR--39
TAAGATCGGATGAAGAGAAAGAAAACAACTTTTTTGGGAGGGTATCATTTATGGATGCAGCATTATTATTAGAGTATGGTTGGGTTCTTCTCGTCTTGATCGGGCTGGAAGGGATTTTAGCCGCCGATAACGCGCTGGTTATGGCGGTAATGGTAAAACATTTGCCGGAGGAAAAAAGAAAAAAAGCGTTATTTTATGGATTGGCAGGGGCTTTTGTTCTGCGATTTGGCTCTTTATTTGCAATTTCTTTCTTGGTCAACGTATGGCAGGTTCAAGCGATTGGCGCGATCTATTTGCTGTATATCTCAGCAAGCCACTTATTGAAAAGATATGTATTTAAGAAAGAAGACACACATAAAGAGACGAAGCAAAGCGGTTTTTGGCCGACTGTTTTAAAAGTTGAGCTGGCAGATATCGCGTTTGCTGTTGATTCCATCTTAGCAGCAGTAGCGCTGGCGGTTACACTTCCTGGGACATCACTCCCGAAGATCGGCGGACTTGACGGAGGACAATTTCTCGTCATTTTGGCCG
>NZ_JBSIOT010001518.1:0-531 GCF_053613335.1 Bacillus sp. LR--39
GATAAACGTCACATGTTCATCTTGATAACTGTCGGGCGATCCTGTAAAAACATAGCAGGTTTTATCCTGATACGGGAAAACCGGTGTTAGCACTTTAACGTGCTCATATGTGCTCCGCCCTAAAATGACTGTATCAACAGTCTGATAAAAATCACTGTAGCCGTTGTCGCCTTCACCTTCGAATCCATCCAGCCAGTCGATGCTTCCATCTTCTCTTGCGATCATCCCGTCCAATGAAACAGCAATGTACAGCACAGTTTTTCTTTCCATGTTCTCCTCCTATCGCTGCACCATTTGCCCGAATTGCGCTTGATGCAGCCTGCTGTATAGGCCTCCGGCTTCGATCAGGTCTTGATGACGGCCTTGTTCTTCAATACCGTTGTTTGTGACGACTACAATTCTGTCCGCGTCTTTGATCGTCGCCAGCCTGTGGGCGATGACAAGCGTCGTGCGCCCCTCAGACAACTCTTGAAGCGCCTTTTGGATCGCCGCTTCCGTCTCTGTATCAAGGGCGGAGGTGGCTTCGTCGAG
>NZ_JBSIOT010001519.1:0-531 GCF_053613335.1 Bacillus sp. LR--39
TTCACCTCCTCCCAAAAGGATACATTCAGTTCGTTTATTATCATTTCTTCACAGTTCAGTCTGATTCTAAACCTGTCTCAGAAAAAAATGAGAGCAAGTAAGAGAAAGACAATTAAACGGCTTTTTAAGAAAAACTGCACTCTGAGGAATGTTTGTCCAACAAAGTGAAGAATTTCTGTATGTAGAGTAACACATATAAAAAGCCATATCAAGCATTTTAAAGCGTCAATCCCTTGCTCGTCAAGGATTTAAGGTGATATATCGAACAAATATTCCTTTTTTTCCTTTTTTCATCCTATTCCTTGATCCTTTTCCATTATTAAGAGCAAAGAAAAAAGACCTCCCATTCTATAAAGAGGTCTACCGGTATTACAGGATGATGGCGATTAAGCCGCCAGAGCCTTCGTTTATGATTCTTTCTAATGTTTCTTTTAATTTATACCGTGCGTTTTCAGGCATTAATGACAGCTTTGCCTGAATCCCTTCTCTCACAATTGAGCTCAGCGACCTTCCGAAGATATCGGAGTTCCA
>NZ_JBSIOT010001520.1:0-531 GCF_053613335.1 Bacillus sp. LR--39
CACCCAAAGAAGCTCCGCGTCGCCCATTCCGAGCTGATTCATGTAAAGCGGCGTAAAACCAAACACTGTGATAAATAATACGGCATGGGCCGTCATAGACAGGATGGTGAAAAGCTTCAGCTTTGGCAGCCGCAATGTATCTTTGATGTACTGATTGACACGAATGGTGCCACGGTTTGCGGGAGGAGCAGACGGATCCTGAATAAAGCAGCAGATCACCAGACCTGCGGCAGAAGCTGCCAGCGCCATCCAAAAAGGAACCTGCCTCCCTAAATGGGCTGCGGCGAGCCCGCAGAACACAATGCTGGCAAACTGAGGCATGACGGTAAAAAACTGCATGATGCCCATTGCTTTTGATGCATTGCCATTGTTGAAATAATGTGCGTATAAAATGGTCGCCATCACCCACGTAGAAGCAGTGATTCCCGCGAAAAGCCGGGCGGCCAGCACGAAGAAGAAAGAATCAAACATCAGAAAAAGCAGGCTGCTGAGGACGGAAAAGCCGAACCCGGCAATTAACAATTGCTTGCG
>NZ_JBSIOT010001521.1:0-531 GCF_053613335.1 Bacillus sp. LR--39
GTTTGTCTGCTCTTATATCCTATTTTGAGTAAATGGAAATAAGAGGATGTATTTCTTTTCAGGTATCTTGATTGCTCTTATGATCAGTTTTTTTGTACAATAGATACAGCAGTTTAGGAAAAGAGGTGAAGGGTCTTGGCGGATAAAGACTTTGGCCTGAATGATATCGTAGAAATGAAAAAACCGCATCCATGCGGAGCGAACAGCTGGAAAATTATACGCATGGGAATGGATATTCGAATTAAGTGTGAGGGATGCTCTCACAGTGTTATGATTCCGAGAAGAGAATTTGAAAGAAAACTAAAAAAAGTACTAGTCAAGCATGAGGAGCCTACTTCATAAATAGGCCGACACTCATGCTTTTTCATATAGAAGGTAAGGAGAAGACGGCGATGAGCAAAGTGCATCAGTCGGCATGTCCGCTGAATTGTTGGGACAGCTGCGGCTTTTTGGTGACTGTTGATGATGGAAAGGTAACAAAAGTGGACGGAGATCCAAACCATCCGATTACGGAAGGTAAAATCTGCGGCC
>NZ_JBSIOT010001522.1:0-531 GCF_053613335.1 Bacillus sp. LR--39
CTCGACCGCTGTCTGTTTAAAGCCCACCCAGCTGACTAGCCCTCTGACAAATGGATTTTTTTCTTTTAATCTCTTCATTTCATCACAGACTTTTCTGCCCATGAGGCGAAAATCCCCCGTATCAATCGGGATATCAATATCTGTCATACCGCTGAGAAGCCGGTAAAACATAGCCGCGGTTTGTTTTTTGAAAAAGGTTTCCCCTTTTCGTTTAGTCCGCACGGCGTACACGACCTCATAGCCTTCCTTCCACTTTTCAATCATATCTAAAATCAGTTCAGGAGGATCCTGCAAATCGGCGTCAATGACGACGATTGCATTCCCCTGTGCATAATCCATACCCGCCGTAATGGCGATCTGGTGTCCAAAATTCCTTGAAAAATCAATAATTTTCACTCTCGGATCGATCAGGCTGTGCTCTCTTAAAATCTCAATACTGCGGTCTTTGCTGCCATCGTTGACAAAAAGCAGCTCGTAGTTTTCCTTCGTTTGATCCATGACCTCTTTTAAGCGCTGATAGGTTTCATGAAT
>NZ_JBSIOT010001523.1:0-530 GCF_053613335.1 Bacillus sp. LR--39
TCCTGTTTCCATATCTTTAGGTCCTGTTTTTGCGGGCTGCCGGCATTTCTGTTTTCATCCGTTCCGCGAACATCGCCTCTCCAGCTTAGCTTGTTCATATGAAAGGCATTTTGACCCTCTCTTTCGCTCTTGCTGGCTCTCTTCCTTACCGTGTTTTCTTTTGACCTTTACATCAAAATAGTTGTGACATGTAGGGTGTATCTGGTTGCTGGATGGATACTGTGGCTAAAAAATAAACGTTTTTTTGGTTAATCTGTCAATGCACTATCATGTTGCTCCTTCTATAATGAAGTCACCATAGCGGCCAGAGGGGGGAGTACATGGAAAAGCAGAAGCTTTCAGTAAAAAACAGCATCACAGATTATATTGAATGGCTCGCCCAATACGGTGCGTCTGCGGATGGCGGCGTAACGAGGCTTTTATACACAAAAGAGTGGATGGACGCACAGCTTGCTGTGGAAACGGAAATGTCTGCTTTCGGGCTTGACACAAGATTCGACGATGTCGGCAATGTGTTTGGAAGGCTTTCG
>NZ_JBSIOT010001524.1:0-530 GCF_053613335.1 Bacillus sp. LR--39
TAAATGACGCATCCGGGCATCGCAGGCGCTTCGCTTCTCGAGGAATAGCCATCCGTCTTTCTCAATATGCTTTCAAGCGTTTATAGACGCCCGAGACGGGCTAAACATTTAATATAAATCAATTGAAAGAGGGTGGAAAGACAATGTTAGGATTTCTCGTTTCTTTAATCGTAGCCATTGTCATCGGATTAATCGGAGGTGCAATCGGAGGCCACGGTGCACCGGGCTCCATGGTCATCGGCTTTATCGGAGCTTGGATCGGCCACGGGCTGTTTGGTACGTGGGGGCCTGATATTGCGGGATTCGCCATCTTTCCGGCGATTATCGGAGCCGCAATTCTCGTCTTCATTTTAAACCTGATCTTCCGCGGAAGAATGGGTTCTCAAGCATAACTTCCAGCCAGCATCGCCCGAAAGCGGTGCTGGTTTTTTTGTTTGGCCGAAACCATTCTCGCATATACTATAGCATCTTATGGTTGACAATTGATCATTGCGGGCATATGATGATGATATAAATTTGCACTAAGGAAA
>NZ_JBSIOT010001525.1:0-530 GCF_053613335.1 Bacillus sp. LR--39
ATTGAAATTACGGAATCAAAAGTAACTGCTAAACCTGACAGTGCAGATGTTTATATGGGACCTGTCATTGACCAAGGTTCTTATGATAAAATTATGAGCTATATTGAGATCGGAAAACAGGAAGGGCGTTTAGTAAGCGGCGGTACTGGTGATGATTCGAAAGGATACTTCATCAAACCGACGATCTTCGCTGACCTTGATCCGAAAGCAAGACTCATGCAGGAAGAAATTTTCGGACCTGTCGTTGCATTTTGTAAAGTGTCAGACTTTGATGAAGCTTTAGAAGTGGCAAACAATACTGAATATGGTTTGACAGGCGCGGTTATCACAAACAACCGCAAGCACATCGAGCGTGCGAAACAGGAATTCCATGTCGGAAACCTATACTTCAACCGCAACTGTACAGGTGCTATCGTCGGCTACCATCCGTTTGGCGGCTTCAAAATGTCGGGAACGGATTCAAAAGCAGGCGGGCCGGATTACTTGGCTCTGCATATGCAAGCAAAAACAATCAGTGAAATGTTCTAAGC
>NZ_JBSIOT010001526.1:0-530 GCF_053613335.1 Bacillus sp. LR--39
TATTGCGGAAAAATCTGTCGGGAGCAAGGCCGTTACCAGTTTTCAATACTATTCGGCGGCAATGCTTTGCATGTTTATGCTGTTTCATATGACAGTCGGGTCAAAATCGTTTTTACAGGAAAAGGATACGGAGACGCTTGCCAGAATGCTGATGACGCCTGCGCAAAAATCCGTCATTCTCTTCGGAAAATGGCTTGGGACGTATCTGTTTGCTATCATGCAATTTTTCATATTTCTGATCGTCACAATCAATGTTTTTGGTGTGGACTGGGGCGGCAATTTGCTGTTTGTGAGTGTACTCGGGCTTTCTTACGCTGCCGCTGTATCTGGCATTTCAATGCTGCTTGCGTCGTGCATCAGCGATATGAAATCTGCAGATGCGATAGGCGGCTTCGGCATTCAATTGCTTGCGGTTCTCGGCGGGTCCATGCTGCCGCTGTACCAATTTCCGGACGTCTTGCAGTCTGTATCCAAAGCGGTGCCAAATCGCTGGGCGCTTGATGGCTTTCTTTCTTTAATGGAAGGGGGAG
>NZ_JBSIOT010001527.1:0-530 GCF_053613335.1 Bacillus sp. LR--39
TCGGCTTCTTTCTTTGAACGGCCGTTTCCGACTCCGAGTGGTTCACCTTTTAGAGATACGATGGCTTCAAATTCACGGTTGTGCGCAGGTCCTTTTTCGTTGGAGATTTTATACTCCAGAGAGCCTTTGCCGTCCCGCTGCACGTATTCCTGCAGCTGGCTTTTGAAATCCATCACATGAGAAAAAGCACCATCGTTAATTTTAGGGAACACATAAACTTTTAAGAAACTTTCGACCGGCTCTAATCCCTGGTCAAGGTACAAGGCTCCGATAAATGCCTCAAAAACATCCGCCAATAGAGCAGGACGCTTTCTTCCGCCTGTCATTTCCTCGCCTTTACCCAACAGGACAAGATCGCCGAATGACAGCTCGTGAGCCAATGAAACGAGAGACGGTTCGCAAACAATTGCGGCTCTCAATTTCGTCAAATCTCCTTCACTCATAGCCGGGTATTTGGCAAATAAGAATCTGGAGATCGTCAGTTCCAAAACAGCGTCACCTAAAAATTCAAGCCTTTCATTGTCTTCATA
>NZ_JBSIOT010001528.1:0-530 GCF_053613335.1 Bacillus sp. LR--39
CTAACTTTTCAGAGCACTTGAACGAAGGCTTGAACGTGGTGCCGCTGTATATTCATTTGCCTTTTCAATTATTGTTTCCGCTCTTTCTGTTTATTGTGGCTGTTTGGAAAAAGAAACGAAGAGAGAAGTCAAAAGGGACAGGAGCAAAGGAATGATAAAAAGAGCGGGGGGATGCAGCCGCCGCTCTTTTTATGTTCACTTCTATATAAAAGGGGGATATAGGGTGCGCCCCTGTCTGCACTGGCAGAGGCGCGTTTTGTTATACCACTGCGACGTTTTCCTTCACAGTAAAGCTTCCTCTTGAAAGTCTGATATTGATGTCTGACACTTTTGCAATTTGTTCATCGTGCGTCACCATAATGACGCATTTATTTTCCTTGTGCGCCAGATCCTGAAAGAGCCGTACGATCTCTTTTGATGTGTCCTCATCAAGGTTTCCGGTCGGTTCATCGGCTACGATAAGATCCGTGTCACAGCAGAAAGCCCTTGTAATTGATACCCGCTGCTGCTGTCCGCCGCTCAGTGTGAGC
>NZ_JBSIOT010001529.1:0-529 GCF_053613335.1 Bacillus sp. LR--39
TACCGGCAACACCTTTTATTTCACCTATACCGCGCTACGGAAAAAACTCAGCTGGCGCGACAACCTGTACTTGTGGATGTCAAGCTATGCCGGCAATTTAATCGGTGCCATTCTGTTTGCCATCCTGATCAGCGCGACGGGACTTTTTGAGGAGCCTTCTGTTCATTCCTTTTTGATTCATTTGGCAGAACACAAAATGGAGCCGCCGGCTTCCGAATTGTTTTTCAGAGGAATGCTGTGCAATTGGCTTGTGTGCCTCGCCTTTTTCATTCCAATGTCTCTCAAAGGTGAAGGAGCAAAGCTTTTTACCATGATGCTTTTCGTTTTCTGCTTCTTTATTTCAGGCTTTGAACACAGCATTGCCAATATGTGCACTTTCGCCATCTCGCTTTTGATCGAGCACCCTGATACAGTGACACTGATGGGAGCAGTCAGAAACTTAATCCCCGTTACGCTCGGCAATCTGACCGCGGGAATAGTTATGATGGGCTGGATGTACTACACACTGAATCCTGATCAATAAAAAAAC
>NZ_JBSIOT010001530.1:0-529 GCF_053613335.1 Bacillus sp. LR--39
TTTTAATATGGCGAACATTGAGATGAGGCCGCCTAATGAGGCACCGATCATTCCTCTTGACTGCGGTTCCCTGGTGACGTTCCAGTTTTCTTCGATTAGCGGAATGAACTGGTTCGTTATATCAGACAGATAGTGATATCCCATTCCGCCGAAGTCCGTGAACCGATCACTGAGTGATGCAGCCGGCCATGGGGTGTATTCATCAAGCCGGTTTTCGGGTTCGATACCGATCAGCACGAGTTCAGGGAGCCTTTGCTGTTGAAAGGCGCTTTCTAGTAATTCGATTTGGTTTTGGAACAAAGAACTGCCATCCTGCACGTAAACAGCAGGAAATCCCCCGCTGTCTGTGCTGTAGGAAGGAGGGAGGTACAGCGTGAACCTCCTGTTGCCGGCTTTGTGTTCTGAAAGAGATCCTTTCAAGCATTCTCCCCCTTTTTTTGCTTGAAAAGCAGATATAAGAAATAAGGAACTCCGAGGATCGCCAAAATGATGCCTGCGGGCACTTCTGCGGGCTGAAAAAACAGTTTTC
>NZ_JBSIOT010001531.1:0-529 GCF_053613335.1 Bacillus sp. LR--39
GCAGCCTCATTGATCGGTACGCTGATCATTTATCTGATCGGCGTCAACTATACGTATCTCGCTTTTTCCACTTGGCTCAATACACCGATGTCATATTCAGCCGTTTGGAAAATGATGGCCTGGTTCTTCGTGAAAGACTTGGCATTCTCCGTTCTGCTCGCCGCGCTCGCCTCAAAGGTTTTCCGGGCGGTTCAAAAAGGCGCAGGCTTCAGAAGAAATCCGACTTTTTAATAAAGAGAGCCCGTGGTGCGGTTCTCATTTTATTTTAACAAACATAGAAAAAAATTCCCCTCGTTTTGAGGGGAATTTTTTTAAAGAACAATCGCCGCGATCCAGCCGAACAAAATCAGCGGAATATTATAGAAGATGAATGTCGGAACACAGGTGTCCCAAATGTGGTGGTGCTGTCCGTCTGCATTTAAGCCGGATGTCGGTCCAAGCGTGCTGTCGCTCGCAGGTGAACCGGCGTCTCCGAGAGCTGCGGCCGTCCCGATAATGGCGATTGTCGCCATCGGGCTGAAGCCAAGCT
>NZ_JBSIOT010001532.1:0-529 GCF_053613335.1 Bacillus sp. LR--39
CTGACTTCTATATAGCCGGCAATTTCATTGACTTTGACATAACGGTTTTGATGCAAAAGGTATTTCATTAGTTTTTGTTCCCTTGCTGTCATATACATAAAACGCCGCCTCCGGTGTTGTCGTTTTTGCGGGGGGGGGGGGGGGTGAAAGGGGTTCCGGCGGTTGAAACGGTATCCCTATCATAAAACGCTGTCAAAAAATCTTCAATTCAAACTAATTAATTTTTTATTAAAATCTGTGCAAATACTTTTCAAGAAGTGAAGAAACATCAGCTCACAGCTGATGTTTCTAGATTAGGTTGCATCTGCGCCGCCCTGTTCATACATTCTGTTTTCGGCAGCCCCCGCCCGGCTGCCGCCCTCTCCCGATTCTATCTAAAGCTATGCTTTCAAATGGCTGATTACCAGTTTGAATAAAGAATGATCCTCTTCGAGTCCGCATACGTCGCGAAGCACGCCGGCATAGCCTTTTTCAGCGATCATGCTTTGAAGCTGAACGGCTTCCGGATCATCGGCACAATCAAACTGCA
>NZ_JBSIOT010001533.1:0-529 GCF_053613335.1 Bacillus sp. LR--39
AAGCTCTTCCCAGCGTTTTTCGAATTTCTTTTCCTGTTCTCTGTCAAATGACACGTGAACGGCGATCACCTGATCGGACAGTGATTTCGCATAGTGAATCGATTTTTGCACAACGGTGGTGACACCGGCCACAGGCACAATCACAACGGTGCCTTTGATTTCTTCCGGCTCTTTGTCTACGATGCGAAGCTGTTCGCCGACAGCGGTGTAGTGATTTTTAATCGCAAAAAACAACAGAACGACGATAGGCATAAAGATTAACACAGGCCATACAACATTAAACTTTGTCACAAACAGAATGGATAGAACCATAAACGATATCAGAGCGCCGCAGGAGTTGATCAGCATTTTTCCGATCCAGCCTTTTGGTTTTTGCTTGATCCATTTAACGCACATGCCGGTTTGCGAAAGCGTAAATGGAATAAATACGCCGACAGCATATAACGGAATTAAGTGCTCTGTCTGTCCCCCGAATAACAGGATGAGCACAATGGAAGCAACGCCTAAAAAGATAATCCCATTTGAGAAG
>NZ_JBSIOT010001534.1:0-529 GCF_053613335.1 Bacillus sp. LR--39
TGGGGGAGCAAATGTTTTCATGATATTTATAATGTTGTCGTTCATCGTGATTGTTCCGTCAAAATCACAAATAACAAAAGGTTTTCGAGTCGTCATACGGCTTCAACCTTTCCCCATTTATCTAGCGCAAGCTTAAGATCCTTGCATTGTTCGGCTTTTTCATCAATCGGCTGGGCCTCTAGGACCGCATCAATAATGGCTCTGAACGCTCGCCCCCCGCCTTGGGCACCGTTCGGATGTCCATGTACGCCTCCTCCGGCGTTAATAATGTGGTCTATGCCGAAATCACGCATTAATAGCGGAACCATGCCGCGATGAATGCCTGCTGACGGAACCGCAAATGTTTGGTTAAAAGCATCCTCTCTCACACATTCTTCATGGATCGCCAGTGCGTCTGCTCTTGGAAGCGCAACCGAACCATATGGAGACGGAAAGAGGCTGAAGTCAGCACCGCAATATCGATTTAATTTTCCGAGTAAAAGAGCGTGAGAAAAACCGTAAAACGGAGAAGACGTAAACGCTCCGCTCA
>NZ_JBSIOT010001535.1:0-528 GCF_053613335.1 Bacillus sp. LR--39
TCCGGATATCGCAGACTTTTTGCATAAGAATGAATTGCTCGTCACCACCGCCTATCACCTGAAGGATCACCCGCATCAATTATCTGAACTGATTCGGCAAATGGCAAAACGCGGCTGCGCGGGCCTCGGCATTAAAACAAAGCGCTATCTGGAAGATATCGCGAAGGAAATCATCGAACTGGCCGATTCATATGCGTTTCCGATCATTGAGCTTCCGGAACACATCCGCCTCGGCGATATTGTGAATGCCACACTCAGCCATATTCTCGATATGCGTTCTAACGAGCTGCAGCAAGCCATTTACGCGCACAAAAAATTCACAAACCACATTATGAGCGGCAAGGGGCTGCAATCCCTCCTCAAAAAGGTGTCAGACCTCCTTCAGCTTCCCGTGCTGCTGCTTGACCAGCATGCCAAAATGCTGTCTGCGTCTCATCAGATTTCAGTTGAGACCGAAAAGCTGAAAGGCACCCTGAATACCGTATCCGGGCCATTTTTCACTTGTTTCTCTACAATCTCAGATCAGAA
>NZ_JBSIOT010001536.1:0-528 GCF_053613335.1 Bacillus sp. LR--39
TTTTGCAAAAGCAGGTATATAGCGGTCAGGCGCTTCGATCATTAAATGAACGTCGAGCGGAAGCTCAGTGATCGGGCGGACGGCTTCCACTACAAGCGGCCCGATGGTCAGGTTGGGAACGAAATGGCCGTCCATCACATCGATGTGGATGAAATCGGCGCCGCCTTGTTCAACATCTCGAATTTCCTCCCCTAGACGGGCAAAATCGGCTGAAAGAATAGAAGGAGCAACATATACCATATCTTAATACCTCGGCTTTCTATCTTTGATCTCTGTTAAAAATTCAACATAATGGTTGTAGCGATACTGGGCGATTTCACCGTTTTCCACGGCGCGTTTGACGGCGCAGTTCGGTTCTTTTATATGCAGGCATCCGCGGAACTTGCATTCGGCGCTCTTTTCGCCGATTTCCAAAAATGTCTGCCCTAAATCTTCAGCTTCAATACCGGCAAACTCAAGCGAGCTGAAGCCCGGGGTGTCCGCGACGAGCCCGCCGTTTATATCGATCAGCTCCACATGGCGCGTCGT
>NZ_JBSIOT010001537.1:0-528 GCF_053613335.1 Bacillus sp. LR--39
CTTCGGGCGCTCCGGTAGGCTCCAGACCTCCGCTTGTGTTGCCTTGTGCGTCAACTGCCGGAAAAGGCACGCAGCCGCTCGCAACCTTCAAATAAGGCTGAAAACGTTTGGCCGCTTTTTGGGAAACCGTCACAGGGGTCACTTCGCTGAAGCCTTGCACTTTGTCATGATCAATGACTTTCGCCTCAGCTGCCGGTACTACACTGACAAAAGCAAACATCGACATAAACAGTACAAACCCTAATTTTTTCACTCTTTCTAGCTTCCTTTCAGAGGTAATGGATGGCTTCAAATCATTAGAAAAATCCTTAATGCTTATTTGTTTTAGGGGTGATTCCGCAATCGTTGCGGAGACTGAAATATCTGGATGCGAGATGAAAAGATTTTGTCTAAAACAGTAATTTATCAGTGTTTTTCCCGTGTAATCCCCCCTTTCTTCTGAGCTAAGTATACAAATTTTTCACATGAGAATAATGATGCAATCCGATTATCTTTTGATCAAACTAAATCACCAAAACAAAAGCAAAA
>NZ_JBSIOT010001538.1:0-528 GCF_053613335.1 Bacillus sp. LR--39
GCGGATAAGAAAAAATGATCTGCCGGTATGAAAGAATTAATGCCGTCAATAAAATCATGACGCCTGCGGCAATCGGCAGAGAATACCATAATGCGGCGGAACTGACAGCCGCTAAAACGATCAGAATCTGCTCTGTTCCGTAAGCGACGGAAGACAGGGCGTCAGAGGAAAGCAAAGCCAATGCTTTTGTTTTTGTAATCTTTTGTTCTCTAAGCTCTTTTGATTTCAATGGCTTCCCGATTAAAAACCGCTTTATTGCACTATACATCATTGTCTTCTCCTTCTTTGCTGTTTTTTCAGTATTTTTTCGCACAAAAAAGCGCAGAGGCAAAAGCCCCTGCGGAATCGGATTTTTATTCCCAGGTTATCTCCCTCTCTCTTAACGCTTACGAGGTTAGCTGACGGATTCGGGCATATGAGAGTTAGCCCTACCTAAAAAGGATTCACCCCAACGGCAAAAAGCCGTTCTATTGGGTCCCCCGCTCTGATTTCAGATTAAGCGATTTGTTTTCTAAAAGAGATCATACT
>NZ_JBSIOT010001539.1:0-527 GCF_053613335.1 Bacillus sp. LR--39
ATAGAGCCAGCAAACGGCGAATTTGACCGGAGGTAAGATGTCGGATGAAGCCCAGGGCGTTTCAGTACAATTGGCGGTCGGTCCGTGCTTGACGTCACGGACCGTTCGTCTTTCGCCCGGGATCATGACGGCACCCTGGTTGGTCCGAGCGAAATAATTTTCGATTAGTTATACGGTGATTATTACAGATAGGAAAGAGAAATTTCTGAATAGTATTTTTAATCAAAAGCTTATAAATGAAGAAGCTGAATATTGTCAATCGTTTCAAGAAGGACTAATAAAAATAGTTGAAGAAAATGGTTGTATTGATTTCGAAAAGGAGAGGAGAAGACAGAGCTTAATCATATTAAGAGTATGTATAAGATAAGCCGTTGATATGTCAACACAGGTACGAGATTTTAGTAAGGTAGTTTCTAAATGGATTGAATGGGATACCGAGTATGCATATGAGTATTGGACTCCAATCAAACAAGGTATATCACTGAGTGATACAGAGAAAAGAGCGACATTGAACAACCAAAAGAATA
>NZ_JBSIOT010001540.1:0-527 GCF_053613335.1 Bacillus sp. LR--39
CCTACCTCTCAATCGTCACTGCGGCTCCGAAGCCGCGCCGGTGTGAATTGTAAAACAAAAAAGTCTTTTTTCCATCTCATCGTTAGGGGCGATTTGTTATGAAGGAAAAGAATAAGGGCAGCTGGTTATGCTGCTTGGGAAGCGGTAAGCTTCTCTCTCAAAACAGAAAAAAGAAGTTTACTTTCTTTTTATTTGCTTATTTTTCTTACTAGCTATTCATAATAACATATCGCCCCTGAAAACACAATTTTTTTATAGTTCGAGTGAGACCGGTGTTTTCTCCCCGGCATTCATCAATCTGATATCCTCCGGTTCAATTTCAAGAATCACCAGATTCGGATCATCCTTGCCGTCAAACCAGCGCTCTAATTTGGAACTCCATATTTTGTCCTTGAGTTCTGCCGAATTGTTGATTTTGGCTTTTCCGGTAACTTCGACATATGCGTCGCCAAAACCTTCACAATCATAGCCTAATAAAATGTGGACATTGGGGTTGTTCTCAATTTCTTCTGCTTTATGAGTTTCCT
>NZ_JBSIOT010001541.1:0-527 GCF_053613335.1 Bacillus sp. LR--39
TGCCATTATTGCAGGCTCCGTCTGCTCGGTTGCCGTCGTCTATCTGATCGCAAACGCGCTCCATCTTGACGGAGCCGTCATGAAAAGCATGCTGCCCCAGGCCGCCACAACGGCGATTGCTCTTCCTTTATCAAAAGGGATCGGCGGGATTCAAGATATTACGGCCTTCGCCGTCATCTTTAACGCAGTGATCGTCTATGCGCTCGGCGCGCTTTTTTTGAAAATCTTCAAAGTGCAGCATCCGATCGCCAAAGGGTTGGCGCTCGGAACATCAGGACATGCCCTCGGCGTCGCCGTCGGAATTGAGATGGGGGAAGTCGAAGCGGCAATGGCGAGTATTGCAGTTGTCGTCGTCGGCGTCGTGACCGTGTTTGTCGTTCCGTTATGTGTTCAAATGATCGGCGGATAGAGCGGCTGAAAGAAAAATAAAAAAATAGCATTGCTATTTGAAATGTGTCCTGATATAATAGCAAATGTTGTGATAAATTTTATATCTTGACTTGCAGGATTTGTTTATGTAAGATGGA
>NZ_JBSIOT010001542.1:0-527 GCF_053613335.1 Bacillus sp. LR--39
ATGTGTTCCGGTTTGCGCAGTATTTAAAAAGATACAGCAGAGATACCCAGTTTATTGTGATTACCCACAGAAAAGGGACGATGGAGGAAGCGGATGTCCTATACGGCGTAACCATGCAGGAGTCCGGTGTGTCCAAGGTAATCTCAGTTAAACTGGAAGAAACAAAAGAATTCGTTCAGTAACGAGGAAAGAGGTTAAAAGATGAGCTTTTTTAAAAAATTAAAAGAGAAAATCACAAAACAGACAGATTCCGTATCTGAAAAGTTTAAGGATGGCCTTGAAAAAACAAGAAACTCCTTTCAAAACAAAGTGAATGATCTTGTATCCCGTTACCGTAAAGTGGATGAGGATTTCTTCGAAGAGCTTGAAGAGGTTCTTATCAGCGCGGATGTCGGTTTTACAACCGTTATGGAATTAATAGATGAGCTGAAAAAAGAAGTCAAACGCAGAAATATTCAAGATCCAAAGGAAGTCCAGTCAGTGATTTCTGAGAAACTGGTCGAGATTTATAACAGCGGAGATGAGCA
>NZ_JBSIOT010001543.1:0-527 GCF_053613335.1 Bacillus sp. LR--39
TAAACAAGTCTAAACAGGTATAAAGCGCAAAGATGTTATATAATGAAGGGAAATCTCATTCTTCAACAGGATGGTTTGCGGTTTGATCAACGGATGTTTTATGATGAGAATATCGTCCATAAGCAATCGATGGGCGGGATTAATTCCAACGAGAAAACACGGGCAAAGCGGTAATCAATCGATTCAGCAGACGATTCTTGAAAAAGCTGTTCATACAGAAAACAGGTGATAGAAAAATGAAGAAACTAAAAGTCATGACAGTATTCGGCACGCGCCCTGAAGCCATAAAAATGGCTCCGCTCGTGCTAGAATTAAGAAAATATCCCGAAATTGAGTCTTATGTGACGGTTACAGCCCAGCACAGGCAAATGCTTGACCAGGTGCTTGAAGCTTTTAACATAAAGCCTGATTTTGATTTGAATATCATGAAAGAAAGGCAAACGCTGGCTGAAATTACGTCTAATGCGCTTGTGAAGCTGGACGAGCTGTTTCAGTCTATCAAACCGGATATTGTGCTTGTCCACGGT
>NZ_JBSIOT010001544.1:0-526 GCF_053613335.1 Bacillus sp. LR--39
GTCTGGCATCTAGTCCTTCGCCCCTAAGAATCAAAACATAAACGTGTTTGGAGGAGAGAGCTTCCGATGGTCAGCATCCGCCGCAGCTTCGAAGCGTATGTCGATGACATGAATATCATTACTGTTCTGATTCCTGCTGAACAAAAGGAAATCATGACACCGCCGTTTCGGCTTGAGACAGAAACAACAGTTTTTCCTCTGGCTGTCAGGGAGGAATACTCCCTTGAAGCAAAATACAAGTACGTCTGCGTATCCGACCATCCTGTGACATTTGGAAAAATCCATTGCGTCAGAGCATCCAGCGGCCACAAAACGGATCTCCAAATTGGCGCGGTCATCCGGACGGCTGCGTTTGATGACGAATTTTATTATGACGGAGAGCTGGGCGCCGTTTATACCGCGGATCATACCGTATTTAAAGTATGGGCGCCTGCTGCAACATCAGCTGCTGTCAAGCTTTCACACCCCAATAAAAGCGGGCGCACATTCCAAATGACTCGGTTGGAAAAAGGCGTCTATGCCGTTA
>NZ_JBSIOT010001545.1:0-526 GCF_053613335.1 Bacillus sp. LR--39
TGAAATTTTCTTTTTTCGGAGCCGTCCCTTCCTTTAACAGTGCATCGTCCGCGGCAATGTCCTTATTCTTTTTCAGCTCGTGATAAGCGATTAACGAAAGCTTATGTAAGTAGTCAGCGTCCTCTTTGAAAATATCATCAATGGAAAGAAACGCTTGTTTACTAAAATCATAGTTAAACGTTTTTTTCACGGTTTGCCCGTGTGCCCCGCCGATGTATTTATATTCATTAAATATAATCGCCACTGTCTGTTTGGCATAATGGACAATTTTATAATCAACATTTAATTCGTTGCGTTTTGTCGTATGCTCTTGGTCAACGTCTTTTGTTTCCTTTTGAAATTGACGAACCTCTTTTTCTGCGAATCTTTTTAATGCCGAATCCATTTTTTCATTTTTGAAAACGGGATAGTTAACCGCGTAATTAAAAGTTTTCCCGTCATTCACAAGCGTTGCGATCTCAACATTCCCATATTGAGAATCAGTTCTTACTTTATTCATGACCGTTTCTTTTTTCAATGAATGATT
>NZ_JBSIOT010001546.1:0-526 GCF_053613335.1 Bacillus sp. LR--39
ATATGAACTGCTTACAGAACAGGTTGGTAAACAGACATGAATCCTTGAAAGAGGATTCTTTTTTTATCACTGAGTGGTTGAGATTTTCCCCAGTTATATTGCATTTTTCCTCTTTTTTTAATATAATCTGTTAGAATATTAATAATTTAGTAAAAAAGGAGGAGCGTTATGAAATTGTACATGTCAGTAGATATGGAAGGTATTTCGGGTCTTCCGGACGATACCTTTGTGGATTCCGGCAAGCGGAATTATGAACGCGGACGGCTTATCATGACTGAAGAAGCAAACTACTGTATTGCTGAAGCGTTTAACAGCGGGTGTACCGAGGTGCTGGTCAATGACAGTCATTCGAAGATGAATAATCTGATGGTTGAAAAGCTTCACCCTGAAGCAGACTTGATTTCTGGTGACGTCAAACCATTTTCAATGGTGGAGGGACTGGATGATACGTTTACAGGCGCTTTGTTTCTCGGTTATCATGCGAGAGCCTCGACTCCCGGTGTCATGTCACACAGCATGATTTTCG
>NZ_JBSIOT010001547.1:0-526 GCF_053613335.1 Bacillus sp. LR--39
TCACCGCAATCAATGTGGAGGAAGCGCAGGGAGATCCTGATTCGGTCTTAATCTATTACAAAAAGCTGATCAGCCTGAGAAAGCAGTACTCTGACCTCATGAAAGGGAGCTTTGATCTTTTGCTTCCGGACGATCCGCAGTTGTTTGTATACATGAGAGAAAACAGTAAACAGCAGCTTTTGTCAGTCAATAATTTTTCAAAAGAGCAGGCTGTTTTTCAGTGGCCTAAGAACTGCGGCAAAGCTCAGGCCTCTCTGCTTCTCAGCAATTATAACAACGATGATCTTGCTGACGAAATGGTGTTCCGGCCTTATGAGAGCAGGGTCTATCTTCTGGACAAAACAAACTAATGATTGAAGTAGCCCGGCATTCTTAGCCGGGTTTTTTTAGTACATATATTCGCTCTGCAGGCGGGAAGAATAAATGAAAATGAAATTTATTCTTGCAAAACGTAATGACTTCGGTTTATTATGATATAGAATTACAAAATCGTTATCATTTTGATTTAAAGTTACTGAAAAAGAGG
>NZ_JBSIOT010001548.1:0-526 GCF_053613335.1 Bacillus sp. LR--39
TGCTGTTTCATTAGAGAAGCCGCTTCCTGAATCGTTTGATTCGGAGAAACGGTTGCCACCTGCGTTGTCATTGTATCTTTAACTGAACTCATTGTCAGCACCCCTTTCAATCATTAGTATGTTCAGACACGAGCCGTTTAAAAAGGGAGTTAGAGGAAAGGTTTTATGATATGATTTCTCTGATACAAAAAGAGCTTTTCTAAAAATAGAAAAGCCCTTGCCGCATGATTATATCAGCCTTCTTTGACCGAAAAAGGCTTTGTTAGTCTTCTTTTGAAAGTCAGAAAAAGCAAACGGAAAATAAATCCCAAAATCATTCAGCATCTTGCTGTTTTTTTCAAAAATCGCCTGATCACTCAAATCAGAGTGCGGCGAAGGCTTGGTCAGGATAATATGTATCATTTGCAGACAAGCCATAATTTGAAATGCTTCTTTTAATGTTCCTTGGTAATAATGGTTATTTAAAGACAGAACGCCTTTCTTTTTAAAGCGCTGAATGTCCAGTTCGGAGAAATAAAGAGGAAAT
>NZ_JBSIOT010001549.1:0-526 GCF_053613335.1 Bacillus sp. LR--39
GTAAAATTACCTTTTACGCTGTGTCCCATCGGCGCTTCGTCAATGCTTTTATAAGCAGAATCAACCAGTGACATCGTTTCTAAAAAGTTTTGCATGCTGTCAATATCAATCTTAGATTGATCGACATGTTTCAGATGATAGTCGACAGACAATTTACTTCCGTTTTGTTTCACCTGATCAACGGCAATCTGGAAGTCATGACGGTCAGCGCTCAGCGCGGCGGGCGTTTTTGTGAGAGGCAGCGTCTTTTCGGAATCGCCCATACTGCTGCTCGCCTCAATCTTGAGGTGTTTTGTTCCTTTATTCACTTTTCCAAGGATCAGCCTTTCTTCGTGACGAACCTTGTTTCCGTTCTTTGTACTGTCCGTCGTCCACTGCCCGCCACTCAAATAAGGAATTTCATTTCCTTTATCATCGGTCACTTTTATAACCGATGTACGATCGTTCGGATGTTCCTCTGAATTGGATACTTCATAGTCGATGACAGTCGATTCTTTTCCGAGAATTACCGTTTTTACGGCGAGCT
>NZ_JBSIOT010001550.1:0-525 GCF_053613335.1 Bacillus sp. LR--39
TATTAGACTCATGGTATCACATCCTTCCTCATCACGCACGATAAAAACGTTACAAATTTTTGAAGGTTCGATTAAAAAACTTTTTTATGTAAAAGGAGCGAATTTCCTTGAAGCCAAACATCAGTCTCATCAATGCCGTGTTCAGAATCGCCTGCGGATTGACGATTATGTCAGCCGCCAGTGCAAAGTTTACGAAAAAACCTTGGTGCAGAATGCATCTCTTTTACATCTTTATGGGGGCCATGAAAGCGGGTTCGGGAATCTTGCGCTTCTGTCCTGTGACCTACATGTTTCAACACAGCGATTCTGGAAATAACGAGCATCAAAACGGATAAATGGGAAAGCTTGATCACAAAACGTGATCAAGCTTTTTTTTATGCCCTCCCTTTGTTTTTATATAGATATATCCTGCAGCTGCCAGCGCTGCCGGATAAAGCAGTGCCCAGCCGCTGAATGAATAAATCACCGCGCACGCCACAAATGCCCCGAGCGCCATCCACCAGCCTATATCTCTCCTGCCCAGCA
>NZ_JBSIOT010001551.1:0-525 GCF_053613335.1 Bacillus sp. LR--39
AAAAATTTGAACAAGCCGGCTATGAAAGCTCCACCCATGCGACGACATGCGCAGGAGACGCTACACACGCTGCCAAGGAAGCGGCATTGCGTGAGTTTGACCTGATCATTGCGGCAGGCGGAGACGGAACGATCAACGAGGTCGTCAACGGGCTTGCGCCTTTAGACAATCGTCCGACACTCGGTGTGATTCCTGTCGGCACAACGAACGACTTCGCCAGAGCGCTCGGAATCCCACGCGAGGATATTTTAAAAGCGGCAGATACGGTCATTAACGGCGTTGCCCGCCCGATTGATATCGGACAGGTCAACGGCCAGTATTTTATCAATATCGCCGGCGGAGGCCGTCTGACGGAGCTGACGTACGACGTGCCAAGCAAACTGAAAACAATGCTCGGCCAGCTTGCTTATTATTTAAAAGGAATGGAAATGCTGCCTTCACTTCGTCCGACAGAAGTCGAGATTGAATATGACGGCAAGCTGTTTCAAGGTGAAATCATGCTGTTTTTGGTCACGCTGACAAACT
>NZ_JBSIOT010001552.1:0-525 GCF_053613335.1 Bacillus sp. LR--39
TTGATATCCTTGTCAACAATGCAGGTGAACAGCATCCGGAGGAAAGCATCAAAGAGATTACGAGCGAACAGCTTCACCGCACATTCAAAACAAACTTTTATTCTCAATTTTATTTGACTAAAAAAGCAATTGATTACCTGAAACCGGGCAGCGCCATCATCAATACGACATCCATCAACCCGTACGTAGGGAACCCGACACTGATTGATTATACAGCGACAAAAGGGGCGATCAACGCCTTTACAAGAACAATGGCGCAGGCGCTTGTTAAAGACGGCATCCGTGTAAATGCAGTCGCGCCAGGTCCAATCTGGACGCCACTAATCCCAGCTACGTTCCCTGAAGAAACAATTGCCCAATTTGGGCAAGATACGCCGATGGGCCGTCCTGGACAGCCTGTTGAGCACGTCGGCTGTTATGTGCTCCTGGCATCAGATGAGTCCTCTTACATGACAGGACAGACCCTGCATGTCAACGGCGGAAACTTTGTGACGACATAAGAGGGAGTGAGACATTTGGGCATCA
>NZ_JBSIOT010001553.1:0-525 GCF_053613335.1 Bacillus sp. LR--39
AGGCCCAAAACAGATAAAAGATGATCATGAAGCGGACACTCCTTTATCCTTTTCTCGGGCCGCTTTTCTTTTTAATTTAAAATGGAACGCGCCATACGTTAAAAACAGGATGACAATGATGCCGGGGTGGATGGAAAACACTTGAAGACCCAAAAACGCAAGAATAAAGAAAAGCACGCCGGTCAGCAAGCCGAAGCCTTTCAATGCTTTTTGCCCAAATTCGTAAGCCATGATGCCGAGCATGACGGCGATGACAGGGGTGACAGCGCCGATCATGCCGCTTACGATTTTTGAGTGGCTGAGCACATTAACGGCTGCGAACAAGGCGGCCATCGCGGCGCATGTCGGCATGATATGGGCTGCTGTAGCAACGACAGCACCAGGAACGCCTTTTACTTTATGACCTAAATATGCCGACATTTTCGTAGCGATCGGCCCGGGCAGTGCATTGGCAATCGCCAAAATTTCCCCGAATTCATCATCATCGATCCATTTGAACTTAGAAACGGCTTCATGACGGATCAG
>NZ_JBSIOT010001554.1:0-525 GCF_053613335.1 Bacillus sp. LR--39
TTAGCGATCCGGTATTCACCGTTTTTAGATGAGCAAATGCCGGTCATCAGCAAAATATACCGCTCACTGATTGTGGCGCTCTTGTGCTGGGGTCTTTGTAATTTGACCGCAACATCGTCGTTTATCTTCCATAAGGTGAATCAGCGCTTCGAGCTTGACATGGATGACATTCTGGCCCCGTTTTTATCCAAATTGCTCCGTTTTGTGATCATTGCGCTCAGTGTCAGTGTGATCGCTCAGGAATTCAATTATGATGTAAACGGATTTGTAGCGGGCCTTGGTCTTGGCGGACTGGCTTTTGCGCTTGCCGCGAAGGATACCATCAGCAACTTCTTCGGCGGTATTATTATTATTACTGAAAAGCCGTTTACAATTGGTGACTGGGTGGAGACGTCAACAGTAACAGGATCAGTCGAGGATATTACCTTTAGGAGCACGAGATTCAGAACAGCACAGGGGGCGCTTGTAACGGTGCCGAACTCTACGCTGTCGATGGAAGCGATCACGAACTGGACAAGAATGACC
>NZ_JBSIOT010001555.1:0-525 GCF_053613335.1 Bacillus sp. LR--39
AAAACATGGAAAAACAATACAGAGTATTACTTTACTATAAATATGTTCCGATTGAAGATCCAGAGGCGTTTAGAGAGCAGCATCTGGCTTTTTGTAAGGAGCTTGGTTTGTTAGGCCGTATCCTTGTTTCTTCTGAAGGAATTAACGGTACGGTATCAGGTACGGTTGAACAGACTGAAAAATATATGGAAACAATGAAAGCTGATCCTCGCTTTGCGGACATGGTATTTAAAATTGATGAAGCAGAAGGCCATGCCTTCAAAAAAATCTTCGTCCGCCATAAAAAAGAGCTTGTAACGCTTCGTCTTGAAGATGATGTCGATCCGAACGAAACAACAGGCCAGCATTTGAAGCCTGCAGAATTTTATGAGAAGATGCAGGATCCAAACACAATTGTCATCGACGCGCGTAACGATTACGAGTATGACCTTGGCCATTTCAGAGGCGCGGTCCGTCCTGACATCGAAGCCTTCCGCGAATTACCTGAATGGATCGAAGAACACAAAGATATGCTTGAAGGCAAAA
>NZ_JBSIOT010001556.1:0-525 GCF_053613335.1 Bacillus sp. LR--39
TGAAAAAGGAAATGCTACAAGCAGACCTGGATCAAGATTTTCGAAAAAAACCTGTGATAAACTAAAAGAAGAGGTGAACTGCATTGATTTATATTGGATTAACAGGATGGGGGGATCATGACAGCCTGTATCCGCCCAAGACAAGCAGTCAAAACAAGCTGATCCACTATTCATCGCATTTTCCGATCGTCGAGCTTGATGCGAGCTTTTACGCGATACAGCCCGAGCGGAACAATGAAAAGTGGGTAAAGGAGACGCCGGAAACCTTTCAGTTTATCGTTAAGGCATATCAGGGAATGACAGGGCATCAGCGCGGGGAAATCCCCTTTGAAACGAAAGACGACATGTTTGCTGCTTTTAAGCTCTCATTAACGCCATACATAAAAGCGGGTAAGCTGGCGATGGTCCTCTTTCAGTTTCCGCCATGGTTTGATTGCAAGAAAGAAAACGTCAATTACTTAAGATGGGTAAAAGAGAAAATGGGAGATATCCCGTGTGCGCTTGAATTCAGGCATCGGTCATGGT
>NZ_JBSIOT010001557.1:0-525 GCF_053613335.1 Bacillus sp. LR--39
TCCGACCGGATGGGGTACCGTCTTCAAGGAGAGGCGCTCGAACTCACTCAGCCTCTGGAAATGATCTCTGAAGCGGTATCATTCGGAACGATTCAAGTGCCGCCCGACGGCAATCCGATCGTTCTTCTCGCAGACAGGCAGACAGCGGGCGGATACCCGAGAATCGCCCATATCGCATCAGCTGATTTTTCTCAGGTCACGCAGATGATGCCGGGCGAGCAGGTGCAGTTTCAGCTTGTCAGCCTTCAGGAAGCAGAGCGCGTTTACATCGAACGGGAGACGAAAATCAGCGAACTTTCTGCCCGATTGAAGCTTGAATACATGTTATGATAGGTGTGATGTGTATCAGGAGGGGGAAGGCATGGAACATAAAAACAAAACAGTCGTCAAAGCCATGACCCTGCTCAATCTGTTCCTGACGAGAGAAAGGCTCTCGCTGGGCGACATGATTGAGCTGACAGGCATGCCGAAAACATCTGTCTACCGCATGGTTTGTTCTCTCGAAGAAATGGGTTTTCTCGACCG
>NZ_JBSIOT010001558.1:0-525 GCF_053613335.1 Bacillus sp. LR--39
AAATCAAACATCAATATTTATCCGCGGAAAAAGCAAGAAAGCTGCTGAATTGGACACCGGCCTACACTATTGATGAGGGACTTGAAAAAACGATTGAGTGGTATACGGAATTCTTCAAAAAGTAATGTGAAACGAGGTGAACAAGACTGTGACCAGCGCGTATTGCACCGTTTTATCAAAAGGAAGATTATATCAGGCAGTCGCTTTGTTTAAGTCGTTAGAGCTAGTTGATCAAGACAGTCCCATTTTTATACTTTGCATGGATGAAGATACGCACCGCGTGTTACAGAAGCTGAAGATGAAGCAGCTGAACCTTGTGCCGGTGGCCGCTCTTGAAAATGAATTGCTTCTGAAGCTGAAGGAAACTAGAGATCAAAGTGAGTATTGCTGGACGATGAAGCCGATCTTTCTGCAAGCTGTGCTGAACAGCAATCCTGAGCTGGAGCGTGTGACGTATATTGACGGGGATCTCTTTTTCTATGCAGATCCATCGCCGATTTTTGAAAACCAGCCGGACTGCTCGGT
>NZ_JBSIOT010001559.1:0-525 GCF_053613335.1 Bacillus sp. LR--39
AGGCAAGAGCTTCCTCACCATTTAGATGCATATTTCCTTTTTTAAAATAGATTCTCTTCGATTTGGAGACATCGCTTTTTTCGCTAAAGTCAAACGGCACATCGACATCGATTCCGCCGATTTCATCGATGACATCTTTAAACCCGTCAAAATCGACCGTTGCATAGTAGTCGATCGGGATTCCGAGGAAATCCTCAACCGTCTCAATTGTTTCATCCTTGCCGCCTTTTGCATAGGCCGCATTAATTTTTGTTTTTGTGCCGGTTGTGTCGCTGGCCAAATGAACCCTTGTGTCCCGCGGAATGCTCAGCATTTTCATCGACTTCTTTTTAGGATCGAGCGTCACGACAATCAGGGAATCCGTCCGGCCGTGCTCGCCGTTTGTCGAATAATCTTCAACCCCCATAAAAAGAATCGAGAACGGCTTTTTTTGAATATCAACAACATCGTCCCTGAGCTTCGACTTCTCTCCGCGTTCAAGCTCATCATAAGTGCCGTCAGCCGCGGAAATCGTGTTTATAATTT
>NZ_JBSIOT010001560.1:0-524 GCF_053613335.1 Bacillus sp. LR--39
CGACGGGCGGAACGCTGTGGCTGATCAACATCGCCATCATCGCCTTGCTTGTTTTCTCTTCGAATAGAAAAGGCCTGAAGAGCGCGATCTTGAGCCTGTTCCTTTTTGCCGGACTATTGTTCGTCAAATCGCTCGACGGCCATGCCGCTTCGACGAGCGCAGGCTATATGACAATCGCGATGAACTTCATCCATCTGAATGCCGCTTCCATTTGGACTGGCGGACTCGCGATGTTTGTGCTGTTTTTCGGAAAAGACTGGCTGAAGCCTGACAAAAGTTTGATATGGGAAACCATTCGGCGCTTCTCGCCATGGGCGCTCGCTTCAGCAGGGCTACTCATATTCTCGGGCCTTTTCAACAGCTTTTTCATTGTTCATACACTGGATAACCTGTTCGGGACGGCTTACGGAAAAGCGCTCCTTGTGAAATCGGCGCTCGTCCTTCTCATGATCGGACTCGGGGCATTTCACTATTTTCGTTTTAGAAAAGCGCCGAAACAGCAGGACGGCCGTTCGATGAAAGCT
>NZ_JBSIOT010001561.1:0-524 GCF_053613335.1 Bacillus sp. LR--39
AAGGTGACGAACCGGGGGCGCATGTTTGCGAAACCAGCGCCGGAAGATATCATCAGCGAACTGTTTACCGACGCTTCAGAAGATCTGATGAATAAAGAGCTGACAGGTACGGTGTACAGGCTGATCGCATCGGGTTCATTCGTGATCACGGATGACGGTATCCGCTGTTTTATTCACCCGTCAGAAAGAAAAGAGGAGCCAAGACTGGGTTCAAAAGTCACAGGCCGGGTGATTCAAGTGAAAGAAGACGGTTCAGTCAACTTGTCGCTGCTTCCGAGAAAACAGGATGCAATGTCTGTTGATGCTGAGTGCATTCTAACGTATATGAGAATGAGAAACGGTGCCATGCCGTACAGTGACAAAAGCCAGCCTGACGATATCAGAGAACGTTTTAATATGAGCAAAGCCGCCTTTAAACGCGCGCTGGGCCATTTGATGAAAAACGGAAAAGTGTATCAGGAAAATGGATGGACATACGAGAAAAAATAGCATGAAAACGGCTCGCCTGCTGCAGACTGCGGAGC
>NZ_JBSIOT010001562.1:0-524 GCF_053613335.1 Bacillus sp. LR--39
TCAACAAGCGCGACACAAAGCACAGGAAGAACACTTGATTTAGCAATTGACGGCGACGGTTACTTCCGAATTGATACAGGTGACGGGACAGCTTATACAAGAGCAGGGAACTTCTATTTAGATAATACTGGAACACTGGTTACAGGTGATGGCTACCATGTACTAAATATGAATGGCGGAACAATTAAAATTCCTACTGATGCTCAAAGCTTTAGCATTGGTTCTGATGGAAAGGTGTCAATTGTTGATGCCGGTGGTCAATCACAAGACGGGGGACAAATCGGGATTGTTACTTTTGCCAACAGTGATGGATTGGATAAAATCGGAAGCAACCTATACCGTGAATCTTTAAACTCTGGAACGGCCAGTGCAGCGAACCAGCCTGGTGACGGCGGAACTGGTGCTCTTAAATCAGGATTTCTCGAAATGTCTAACGTCGATTTAACTGACGAATTTACTGAAATGATCGTAGCCCAGCGCGGATTCCAATCAAACTCAAAAATTATTACAACATCTGATGAAAT
>NZ_JBSIOT010001563.1:0-524 GCF_053613335.1 Bacillus sp. LR--39
GATTGGGTAATCGAAAACACATCATCTAGTAAGACCACTTGCTGTTTTTTCGGTATATCTTCAAACCAGGAGTCAAATGTCAGCGCATCAGATCCGCCTGACAAATTGGCCAGCAGCCCGTGTTTGTATCCGCGTCTTACTGCCTTTCCGACTGTATTCCATTCACCTGCTTCGTTTTTTTCCATAAACAGACGAATATCACAAGGGTATTGTTCCTTATCTTGAATGTTTAAGTAAGGCTGAAGCAAATATTGATGCTGAAGCACTTTTTTGCACCATGTTTTAAAAGAAGTCTGGTTGGAAAACGTTTTTGTCTGCTTATCCTTTCCGATGTGATAAGTAGCAGTGATGTTTTTCTTGCCCAGCTTCAAAAGAATCACGCCTCTGCCTCCCGCGCCAAATGCCGGTTTAAGGATGCAGGCTTTTTCTTTGGATAAAAAGGAGTGAATTTGTTCGTAGCGGCTCACCTTTATCGTTTCGGGAATATAGGGATTGATTACAGAGTACTGCTGCAAATCGTGAAG
>NZ_JBSIOT010001564.1:0-523 GCF_053613335.1 Bacillus sp. LR--39
TTTTCGAGACGGGATGTCAGCTCCCTCACATTGGACAGATATTTCTCAAACACGCTTCTCGCTGCTTCAATTTCTGCAGCCGCAGCAAATTCCAGCATCAGCGGCAGATAATCAGGCAGCTCTTTCTCTGTCGGCAGGAAACCGGATTGCTCGTATGTGTTTTTTAAATGCAGCAATTCAACGCCGCGTTCCCTTTGCTCGCCCGAGTTAAAGTAGGTGACATACATATTTGTTTTTTTCCCAAAGTCGAATGTATAGACATAGTGTTCAATCAGCGCTTCCGGTGAAAAGCTGGCTGACGCTTCGAAAAAGTGCAGCAGCTTCTCCCGGATTTGCCGGTTGCTGATTTCATGGATAAGAGCCTTCCAATCGGGAATCTCGGCTCTCCACTCTTCATCCGGATAAGAGAGAAGAGTGGAAAGAGCGGAGAACGTCATTTGCCGGTCTGTGGTGTTCATCTTGTTACACCTCATTTATCAAAAGTTAGAAACAGGAGCCGGGGCCGCCTGAAAATGATAAGCCA
>NZ_JBSIOT010001565.1:0-523 GCF_053613335.1 Bacillus sp. LR--39
CTGTTGTCGCTTGATCACCGTCAATACCGGAAAAAAAGTTTTTCTCGCTTTCCCTGTATAAAAGCTCGTATGCGACAACTTGTTCTTTTCTGTTGAATATTGGCTGTCTGGCAACGAATACCCTCATTCTTCTTCCCCCTAGCGACTGAGGTGCCTTCGCTTTTAAGTATATCAAATAATTGGGCAAATCCCGTCTGCTGTATAAAAATTCACCCAAATTTGAACTTAATATTGAAAAACAGATAATCCCCGAAGAAATTATCTGTTTCAATCCCCAGTTATGTTAAAAACTATCGTTTACAGAGTCAACCTTGATCCAGACCTTTTTTCGCCTTGATTTTCGCTTCGTGAATTTGCTGCATCTTGTTGTTCCAGCAAGCTTCGCTTAAATCGACAGGATATTCTTCGGGCTTGCTGATCCGCTTATACTCTTCCCAAAGCAAACTGAGAATTTCTTGAACATACCGCTTAATATCCTGAATGCTCGGATTCTCATAGACAAGCTCGCCTTTTTCAAAGATCG
>NZ_JBSIOT010001566.1:0-523 GCF_053613335.1 Bacillus sp. LR--39
TGTAAATGAGTTCATGATCAGCACTGTAGGCCCGACAACGAGCATAAACAACATTAACAATCCGGCCAATACCATGTTTGTGTTGCTTAAATACTTAATTCCTTTTCCGAGTCCGCTCCACGCAGAAAGTAAAAAGAGCACTGTCACAATAATGATTAAAACCAATTGGACGATAAACGCATTCGGAATGCCGAACAGGTAATTCAAACCGCCGTTAATTTGGGTTGCGCCAAGACCAAGACTTGTTGACACCCCGACAACAGTGGCGAAAACTGCAATACAGTCAATGGCCTTTCCGATCGGTCCGTTTACTTTATCCCCGAGAATCGGTGACAGTGTGCTGCTGATTAACCCGGGTGCGCCTTTGCGGAATTGGAAATAGGCAATGCATAATGCCACAATGGCATAAATGGCCCAAGCGTGCAAACCCCAGTGGAAAAACGTATAGCGGAGTGCATCTCTGAAGGCTTGGGGGGTTTCTGTTTCACCTGATGGAGAGCTAATTGCGTAATGGCTGATCGGT
>NZ_JBSIOT010001567.1:0-523 GCF_053613335.1 Bacillus sp. LR--39
TGAGGCCGACTCCTGTCATGTATTGAGGTTCTCTTACACCGATATAATTCGGGCTAGCCACTCTGACGTTATTTTGAAGAACATCCTGTGCGAGGCTGAGGACCCCCGGCATTCCAGCCTGTCCCCCTGTAAGCACAAAGCCTCCCGGCAATTCTTTTATTCCCATGTTCCGCAGTTCCTCTGCCACGAATAAAAAGATTTCTTCAAGCCTGGCTTCTATAATGTCTGCCACTTCCCGCTGAGTAAAGGTCTGCTTTTGGTCCGTCCCGATCACGGCGACTTCAAATGTTTCCTCTTCCGACGCTTCTTCGTAGAAAGCATGTCCAAACTGCTTTTTCACCCGCTCAGCTTCGTCCGTGGAGGTGCGCAATCCGATTGAAATATCCTTGGTGATGTTTTCTCCTCCCAGTGGTATGACACGGGTCGCAAGAAGGTGGCCGTCCTCAAATACGGCAACCGTTGTTGATCCTCCCCCGATGTCGATTAAAGCCACTCCGAGGTTTTTTTCGTCCTTTGATAAAGC
>NZ_JBSIOT010001568.1:0-523 GCF_053613335.1 Bacillus sp. LR--39
CGCTAAATTGACTGATGAAACGCTTCGGCCAGCAGCCGGTATGAATCCAATCTGTCTTGAAAATCGTGGGTGATCGTCACCGCCATGATTTCGTCCGTTCCGTAAGCGCCGGCCAGTTCAAGCAGCTGTTCCTTTACCTGCTGCGGCGTTCCGATGACCATCCGTTTTCGATTGTCTTCCACTCTCTTTCTTTCATAAGGAGAATATTGATAGGACAGGGCCGTTTCCAATGATGGAAAGCCTTCGGTCACCATCCCCTGTTCATTGGCCAATAAAGAAAAATCCAAGCTTTTGGCAAGGTTCTCCGCTTTCTCTTCTGTCTCAGCGCAAATCACAAATACGGCAACGATCACATTTGGCTGTTCCCCCAATACAGAAGGTTCGAACCTCTCTTTGTACAGTCTGGCCGCCTCTTCTCCGCCTTCACCGTTAATAAATTGAGCAAATGTATATGATGCCCCTGTTTGGGCGGCAAGCCTTGCGCTTTCCCCTGAGGAGCCGAGCAGCCAAACAGCGGGCGCTG
>NZ_JBSIOT010001569.1:0-523 GCF_053613335.1 Bacillus sp. LR--39
ACACATTCCAGCACAAGGATGATAGCTCCTGCTTCTTCGCATTTTATACTGTCTTCTATTAATTTTTTGGCGCTTTGTTCGTCTTTGCCCTGTACTTTATAGCCGCCCAGTACGCCGACTGACTGCGGTGTCAAACCTAAGTGGCTGACTACTGGAATGCCTCCAAGCGTTAATGCGCGAATGGATTCAAACACGCCTTCTCCGCCCTCAAGCTTCAGTGCGTCAGCTCCGCTTTCCTGAACGATAGCCGCTGCATTTTTCAGCGTATCTTCCTTGGACAGGTGATAAGACATAAACGGCATATCTGTCACAATAAAGGTATTCGGGGCACCCCTTTTAACGGCTTTTGTATGATGGATCATGTCCGCAACTGTCACACCGACAGTTGAATCAAGGCCGAGGACGACCATTCCGAGTGAATCACCGACTAAAATCATGTCAACTCCCGCTTGTTCAGCAAGTTTAGCTGCCGGATAATCATAAGCGGTCAGCATGACAATCGGTTCTTCAGACTCCTTCATTT
>NZ_JBSIOT010001570.1:0-523 GCF_053613335.1 Bacillus sp. LR--39
ATTCAGAATGGATGGAAACCGTTGACCCGTATGCAAAGGCTGTGACTGTAAATGGAGAGAAGGGCGTCGTCTTGCGCCCGGATCAAATGAAATGGACTGCTCCTCTTAAACCATTCTCACACCCTGTGGATGCCGTCATCTATGAGACGCATCTTCGCGACTTCTCCATCCATGAAAACAGCGGCATGATAAACAAGGGAAAATATTTAGCGCTGACGGAAACTGATACACAAACCGCAAATGGCAGTTCTTCGGGACTGGCGTATATAAAAGAGCTTGGTGTTACACATGTGGAGCTTCTGCCGGTGAATGATTTTGCCGGAGTTGATGAAGAGAAGCCGCTTGATTCATACAATTGGGGATATAACCCGCTTCATTTCTTTGCCCCGGAGGGAAGCTATGCCTCAAACCCTCATGATCCTCAAACGAGAAAAACAGAGCTGAAACAAATGATCAATACCCTGCATCAGCACGGTCTGCGAGTCATTCTGGATGTTGTTTTTAACCATGTGTATAAGAGGGA
>NZ_JBSIOT010001571.1:0-523 GCF_053613335.1 Bacillus sp. LR--39
AGCTGCAGCATTTTGTGTACGGAAAAAAAGACGAGCCATGCAAAAATTGCGGAACGATGATTTCGAAAATTGTCGTTGGAGGAAGAGGCACGCATTTTTGCGCAAACTGCCAGAAAAAAAAGTAGCATAATGCTTCATTGTCCAAGCTGTCGGTGCATATATCAGTAACTCTGTAATGGAGGATGCCATTTTCGAAACACGGATTTTTCACTTTCCCATATATATGATTGTGATGAATCCCGGGCATTTCACATCTGATACAAGAGCACCAACAGAAAGGAAGAAACGGATATGCAAATGGTTTCTATACTGCTGCTGGCGTTGGCTGTCAGCTTGGACAGTTTTTCAGTCGGATTTACGTACGGATTGAGAAAAATGAAAATACCGTTTAAAGCGATTTTGGTTATCGCCTGCTGTTCCGGTGCTGTCATGTTTATATCCATGCTGATCGGAAGCTTTCTCACGAAGTTTTTTCCTGTATATGTGACGGAGAAGCTTGGCGGTTTGATATTGGTTGGAATCG
>NZ_JBSIOT010001572.1:0-523 GCF_053613335.1 Bacillus sp. LR--39
TTGAAAAGAGGATAAGGGAATTGCTGACCTGAGTGCCGTACAGGTGGGTTCCGAGAATATCCATATTGGCAAGAGCCTGCGGATCGTTCAAAATCGGGTCCGACAAATTCTTCAAGTATTGAAATGACTCAGGCGCAATGACGCGGGCATTGATCGAGCCGGCGTTTTCTCTCATAAAGCGAAGTATTTCTTGCGGCGTCCACCACGTCCACTCGTGAGCGTAATCAGGCTCGTTTTGGACCGAAATCGCATAAAGATTCACACCATTATTTTTCATGAAGGTAACAAAATCGTTAAGATGCTGCGCGTATGCTGCATACTTGTTGTATTTCAACCGTTTAGCCGATGTGTCACCATTACGATTAAAGGTCTCAACCATATCACTTGGAGGATTCCAAGGAGAAGCAAAAACGATTGCTCCATGTTTGACCGCACTCTTTGCAGTCTCCACCTCTTTATACCAATTATTTCGATTTTCATCTACATGAATTCTTAAGATTGAAAATCCTAACTGGTTCTGTCC
>NZ_JBSIOT010001573.1:0-522 GCF_053613335.1 Bacillus sp. LR--39
GAAGGTACCGACATATATCCAGCCATGAAACAAACCTACGTAGCAAGACGCAACCAGTGCTACAGCCACCGCCGAAACCAGCAGCGCCCCCCCGAACCCGGCCAGGTCCTGAACCTGAATCCGCGAGGTCGGGCACCCGCCCAGAACCCGAAGAGCACGCCCACGCGCTCTTAACGACAACCAGAACAACGCAAGCGCCGCAATCAGCGCAAATGCTGCAAGAACAGCGGCAGCAAATCCTCTTTCTCGCACAACGAATTCAAGGCTTTTAAAAATGGACGCATCCCCGCGACCGACCTTCACGCCTTCACTTTTCAGCGTGTCCTCAAACTCGCTCAAGTGAGCCTTTTCACCGGTCACGAGATAGAACCCATCGGGGTAGGAGGTTTCAAGCCGGTCCTTACCGACAATCTTGCCTGCACCATCGCCGCCAAACCAAGTAAATTCGTCGGGCAGATCTCTATCGTTAAGTGCTACGTAGACCTGGCCATCGCCGTCGCTTGCAAGGTCTGGCGCAACCTT
>NZ_JBSIOT010001574.1:0-522 GCF_053613335.1 Bacillus sp. LR--39
CAACTGCCGCTCAGCAAACTCCCGATACAGCGCATGCGAAGCAATCAGCTCATGGTGCCGTCCCCGCCCTGTAATCTCGCCTTTTTCGATAAACATAATTTGGTCCGCGTTCACGATTGTCGATAGCCGGTGGGCGATGACGAAGGTGGTGCGGCCTTCCATGAGGCGGGCAAGCGCCTGCTGGACGATGGCTTCTGATTGGCTGTCGAGGCTGGCCGTCGCTTCGTCCATCATTAAAATTTTCGGGTCGCGCAGGAAGGCGCGGGCGATGGCGATCCGCTGTCTCTGTCCGCCGGACAGCTTGACGCCGCGTTCGCCGACTTCTGTATCAAGCTGCTCAGGGAATTGTTTAATAAATGTATCGGCATACGCCATTTCCGCGACTTTCCACAGTTCTTGATCATCAATGCTGTCGGCGTGATCCAAGCCGTAGCATAAGTTCTCACGGATGGTGCCGGACATCATCGGGCTGTCTTGAGATACGTAGCCGATCTGGCTGCGCCACGATTTCATCGACAGCTT
>NZ_JBSIOT010001575.1:0-522 GCF_053613335.1 Bacillus sp. LR--39
TTCAGTATAAAATTTAGTCGCAAAGCCTCTGGCATCCCGCACCGTGTCTGCGGAGCCTTTAGAACCCGCGACCGTAGAAAAACGGACAAATACCGGTGTCTTCACTGAAGGGTCCTGAAGAAATTTGGCCCGAGTATATTCCGTCATTGGTTCGTAAACCTGAAAAAAGCCATGCACGCCAAATCCGCGCGCATGCACAACACGCTCCGGAATCCTCTCATGGTCAAAGTGCGTCATTTTCTCCCGGAAGTGAAAATCCTCCATCAGCGTCGGGCCGCGAACCCCGGCTTTTAACGAATGCTCATCCTCTGACACCCGCAAGCCTTGGTTTGTCGTCATTTTCTTCCCGCTGTTATCGGCCCTGTACTGCTCAAGCTGCTCGTCCTTTGAGTGTTCATTTACACGTTTGTTTTGGTCTTCACACATGTCTGCTCCCCCTTTTTAAAACGAAACATTCTACAGCACATTTACCCGTGGCGTTCTTCATATAAACTGCTAATCCGCTCATTAGGATTTTTGGTC
>NZ_JBSIOT010001576.1:0-521 GCF_053613335.1 Bacillus sp. LR--39
GTCTGCGGACAAGCTGGTGACATGGGTGGAGTCGCATGATACGTATGCCAATGATGATGAAGAGTCGACATGGATGAGCGATGATGATATCCGTTTAGGCTGGGCGGTGATAGCTTCTCGTTCAGGCAGTACGCCTCTTTTCTTTTCCAGACCTGAGGGAGGCGGAAATGGTGTGAGATTCCCGGGGAAAAGCCAAATAGGCGATCGCGGGAGTGCTTTATTTGAAGATCAGTCTATCACTGCGGTCAATAGATTTCACAATGTGATGGCTGGACAGCCTGAGGAACTCTCGAACCCGAATGGAAACAACCAGATATTTATGAATCAGCGCGGCTCACATGGCGTTGTGCTGGCAAATGCAGGTTCATCCTCTGTTTCTATCAATACGCCAACAAAATTGCCTGATGGCAGGTATGACAATAAAGCTGGAGCGGGTTCATTTCAAGTGAACGATGGTAAACTGACAGGCACGATCAATGCCAGGTCTGTAGCTGTGCTTTATCCTGATGATATTGAAATCA
>NZ_JBSIOT010001577.1:0-521 GCF_053613335.1 Bacillus sp. LR--39
AAGAAAACTCATTAAAATAATCGTAATAGAGAAATGATAATGGAAAAAGGATGATGAAAAAATGCTGTTTATATTTTTAACAATAGCCGCATTGGGATTGTCGTTTTGGGCACAATTTAAAGTAAAGAGCAACTTTGAAAAATATTCAAAAGTGGAAGCCTCAAGCGGACGTACAGGGGCAGAAACGGCAAGACGGATTTTAGATATAAACGGTCTTTACGACGTGCCGGTCGAACCGGTAAGAGGCACTTTAACAGACCATTACGACCCGACAAGACGGGTGGTGCGTTTATCTGAGCCGGTCTATTACGGCCGCTCAATTTCCGCCATATCCGTAGCTTCCCATGAAGTCGGACATGCCTTGCAGCATCAGGAGTCATATGGTGCGCTTGTGCTGAGACATAAAATCTTCCCAGTCGTGAATTTTGCATCCGGTGTAGCTCCTTTGCTTTTCTTAGGAGGCATGCTTCTCGGCAGCCTGAATTTGATCGGGCTTGGGATCATACTGTTTTCAGCGGCTG
>NZ_JBSIOT010001578.1:0-521 GCF_053613335.1 Bacillus sp. LR--39
CAGGTTATGCGCCCTGGCTCCCTTCACCTCTATCCGATCCATAGCCATTTGTTCATCATCCTTCCGCTTTTAGCTCTAAAAGTAAATCGCGAAGCTCCGCGGCTCTTTCAAAGTCAAGCGCCTTGGCGGCTTCCTTCATTTCATGCTCCATCTGTTCAACGACTTTCTGGCGTTCTTTCTTCGTCATTTTCGACAGCTTCGGCGGGGCTTTTGTTTTGTATACCGCTTTATCCTCAGCTGCTACTGTGGCACGAATGACATCGCGAATTTCTTTATTTATCGTTTTCGGCGTAATGCCGTGCTCTTCGTTAAACCGCTCCTGCTGCTCGCGGCGGCGTTTTGTTTCATTAATCGCAATTTCCATAGACTTCGTTATTTTATCGGCGTACATAATGACGCGGCCTTCCGCATTTCTCGCTGCCCGTCCGATGGTCTGGATCAGCGACCGCTCCGAACGAAGGAAACCTTCCTTATCCGCATCCAAAATCGCAACAAGGGATACTTCGGGGATGTCCAAACCT
>NZ_JBSIOT010001579.1:0-521 GCF_053613335.1 Bacillus sp. LR--39
TGTTTCAATATGCGGAGTCAGGACATATTCCAAAGAAACGCTGAAACAAAAAATCCATGAGATGTAACAAATCATTGTTATGTCTCATGGATCATTTTATTTTACATCAACTAATATAAAACATTCGTCATCACTCTTATGATGAGCTTCCTTTTGATGCTGCAGTGATGTAAGGATTTTCTCCTTCAGGTCAGCGATTGGCGAATCAGGATGATCCTTTAGTAAATCAAATAAATAACATGAAGCCGTAGGATCCATCACGCCATCCGTATACAGAAGCAATCTTCCGCCCTCCGTGTATGAAAGGCTGCTTGACTGAAACACTAAGTCTTCAAACATCCCGATCGGAGGCGAGGTAGCGTGAAGCAGATGTTGAGTTCCACTATCGTCCTGCCAAAGTGCCGGCGGATGCCCTGCGTTGACATAATCAATTCTTTGCCGTGCTATGTCAATCTCGAGATAAATAGCAGTGCAATAATGTCTTGCTTCCTCATCATTTTGAAACAAGCTGTGAAGGTGCC
>NZ_JBSIOT010001580.1:0-521 GCF_053613335.1 Bacillus sp. LR--39
ATTTCGATTTTTTAAACCGTTCGATCTCATTTTTGAGCACATTCATTTGTCCGTGAAAGCTCTGCATTTGCTTGCTTGAAACATTGACGATGTTTTGCGGACTGGTGTGCTGCACATGCCTTAAAAACAGCGAGTAATACAAAATCGGGCGGGACTGTTTTGAAATGAGGCTGTGAAAAGGAAATGACATCGATGTATCATGAAGGATTTTCCCTTCTTCAAGCAGGCTCGTAATCCATTCTGCCTCTTCCTTTTGCAGCTGGTCTTCCATTTCATGAATACGGCTGATTTCATCTAGTATAAGCAAGGTATTTTTCGGGAAATAATCTAGTAAACTAGCAGGCTTCTCATAGAAATAAGAAAGGTATTTGACCATTTCCTGGCCGATATGCCCTTCCTTGAGCCGCTCTTTGTCTTCCGCGATATTTTGGTCGAGAATTTCCTTTTGTTTATCGAGCTTCAGCTTTTTAAGGCTGTTGGCAAGGCCTTGATCGATTTGTTCAAGCGCCCTTTGCCTGTCT
>NZ_JBSIOT010001581.1:0-521 GCF_053613335.1 Bacillus sp. LR--39
TCTCTCTCGATGAGATCTTCATCTTCAATTGTCTCCAGTCCAGAAGTGACAATCTCAGTACGTCTTTCATCGTTAAAACGCTCTTTGATTTCCGTGAGTTCTTCACGAATGATCTCAAGCACTTTATATTCATTTGCCAAGATGTCTTTTAGCTCTGCAATTAATTTAACAAGAGATTGGTATTCTTCTTCTATCTTTTCACGTTCCAGTCCCGTTAAACGCTGGAGCCTCATGTCAAGGATCGCTTGTGCTTGCTTCTCTGTCAGTGAGAATTGTTCAATTAAGCCTGTTCTCGCAATTTCAGCCGTTTGAGAATTACGGATAAGGGAGATAACTGCATCGAGATGATCCAGTGCAACTCTCAATCCTTCCAAGATATGAGCTCTCGCTTCTGCCTTACGCAATTCATAAGCAGTACGGCGTCTAATGACAACTTTTTGATGGTCAAGGTAATGCTCCAGGCATTGCTTAAGAGTTAAAACTTTCGGCTGGCCATCAACAAGTGCAAGCAGGTTGATGCC
>NZ_JBSIOT010001582.1:0-521 GCF_053613335.1 Bacillus sp. LR--39
GCTGCCGACTTTCTAATGCTGATACAGTTGTTTATCGGCATATTGATATGAATGATCTTGAAAACAAGCTGAATGAAACACAGCGTTATCAGCGCCGTTTTATCGTAACAGACGGGGTATTCAGCATGGATGGCACAATCGCCCCTCTTGATCAGATCATCTCACTTGCGAAACGCTATCATGCCTTCGTGGTCGTTGATGACGCCCACGCAACAGGAGTTTTAGGTGATTCGGGACGAGGAACGAGTGAATACTTTGGTGTTTATCCTGACATTGTGATCGGCACCTTAAGCAAAGCTGTTGGTACGGAAGGAGGTTTTGCGGCTGGATCAGCGGTCTTCATCGACTTTTTGCTGAACCATGCCAGAACATTTATCTTTCAAACCGCTATTCCGCCAGCCAGCTGTGCGGCTGCTCACGAGGCTTTCAACATCATTGAAGCCAGCAGGGAAAAACGACAGCTATTATTTTCTTATATCAGCATGATCAGAACCAGTTTGAAGAATATGGGTTATGTGGTG
>NZ_JBSIOT010001583.1:0-521 GCF_053613335.1 Bacillus sp. LR--39
TGTATGAGCTTGCAAGGCATTATAAAGTCTCTTATTACAGCAAACTGACAAAAAAGGAACTGATTTTTGCCATTCTGAAAGCAAACGCCGAACAGGAAGATCTGCTGTTCATGGAAGGCGTATTGGAAATCATCCAGTCCGAAGGGTTCGGCTTTCTCAGACCGATCAACTACTCGCCTAGTTCAGAGGATATCTATATTTCCGCCTCACAAATCCGCCGTTTTGATTTGAGAAACGGTGATAAAGTGTCCGGAAAGGTCCGCCCTCCAAAAGAAAACGAACGGTATTACGGCCTGCTGCACGTTGAAGCGGTTAACGGCGACGATCCTGAATCAGCAAAAGAACGCGTGCACTTTCCGGCATTAACGCCTCTTTATCCAGATCGCCAGATGGTGCTTGAAACGAAGCCGAATCACCTGTCAACACGGATCATGGACATGATGGCGCCGGTCGGCTTTGGACAGCGCGGTCTGATCGTCGCTCCGCCTAAAGCGGGTAAAACCATGCTCTTGAAAGAGATC
>NZ_JBSIOT010001584.1:0-520 GCF_053613335.1 Bacillus sp. LR--39
TTAATTATGTTAGAGAATTCGGACTCGTATGTTTAGCGTTTTCATCTCGAACCTCCTTAGTCATTTTGGAATGGGCCTCATATTGCTTATTCCATGCAGAAAGGATGACATTATGACCTTGTCCTTAAGAAACAGGATAAAATTATTTTGTGTTCATAAGAACCGGAAACACGCATGATAGCAGGAAATGCTTGATAACAAAGGCTGAAAAAAAGATTGATTTGAAATGCATATTAAATACAAACAGCAGGGTGTGACTATACGTCCAGAAGGATATCAGGAGAAAAATGAAAGCGCATTCTCTTTGATTTTTCAAAAAAGTGATAAGGTATAAGTCCTGCTGTTTTCCAAAAATAGAAAACAGTTTGTAGGTATAAAATCTCTTTCAAAAGAGAAGTTTGGCTTAGTCGATTAGGGAAGATTATGTTACATAATGCCGATTGAGAATTCATAGTGATTCTATATACTGATGAATGAATTTACAACAATATAGAAGGAGATGTCGAAAAGCAATGTGGTT
>NZ_JBSIOT010001585.1:0-520 GCF_053613335.1 Bacillus sp. LR--39
AAAAGGAATCTTCCAAGAAGATATATTGATCCAAACCGTTGATCAGAAGACCATTCGCATTCCCACTTGGAACATCATTCCGAATCCGTTGTTTTTCGAAGCGGTTGAACGCTATATCCTTCCCCATTTGAGTGAAGAGGCGAAAAGCAATTGGATCGGACAGTTTACAGACATCCAACGCAGTGCGTATTTGAAGGAATTTGAGAATCATCCGAAGCTTTAAAAGCTCTCCTCCTCTATAATGAAAGATAAATGCAAATTGAGGAGTGCTCATGATGCTGATTACCATTCTTTTATTTATCGCGGCAGGGCTTGCCGAAATTGGCGGCGGATATCTGGTTTGGCTATGGCTGAGAGAGGCAAAGCCAGCCGGCTACGGAATCGCCGGGGCGCTGATCCTCATTGTATACGGCATTCTTCCGACGTTTCAGTCCTTCCCATCCTTCGGCCGTGTATACGCCGCTTATGGCGGAGTATTCATCGTGCTTGCGGTCCTGTGGGGATGGCTTGTTGACCGGAA
>NZ_JBSIOT010001586.1:0-520 GCF_053613335.1 Bacillus sp. LR--39
TCCCCGCGCTCTTTCATAAGCTCGATGATCCGTTTGAAAAGTTTCTTCTGTCCGCGGATTTTTTCCAGAGGCACAAGCTTGCCGTCCTCCATCTGAAGCAGCGGTTTAATATTCAACAGGCCGCCGACAAAAGCGGATGTTTTGGATATCCGGCCGCCCCTCGCGAGATATGTTAAATCATCAACGGTAAAAATGTGTTCAAGCTGGCTGCAAAAGTTCTTTACAGACGTTTCAATTTCTTGTATTGTATTCCCGTTGATACAGAGATCGGCAGCATGCCGGACAGCCAGACCGTATCCTAATGAAGCGCATTTGGAATCAATGACCCGCAAATCGAAATCGGGGAATTCCTCCTTCACTTCAATGGCGATCATTACAGCTGTCTGATACGTGCCGGAGAGACCAGAGGAAAAGGCAATGTAAAGAGCGGGATCACCTGTTTCGGCATATTGCAAAAACACATTTTTAATCGTTTGCGGTGAGGCTTGGGACGTCTTAGGCGTTTCTCCATTTTGCATCG
>NZ_JBSIOT010001587.1:0-520 GCF_053613335.1 Bacillus sp. LR--39
TACGACAAGCGAACATGTTGATAGGCTGTTGGACGTTCTTGAAGATATGATGAATGAGAAAGGAGACCATCGGATTGACAGACGGATTAAAACTTACGGGAGCTGAGCGGCGCTAGCAGCTGCTGGCTTGGCTGAAGGAGTCAGAGGCTCCGCTTACAGGAAGCGAGCTGGCCAAAAGAGCATCTGTTTCACGGCAGGTCATCGTACAGGATATTTCTTTATTAAAAGCAAAAAACGAACCGATCATCGCAACAAGCCAAGGGTACATGTATTTGCGGTCAGCCCTCGGCAAAAAACAGCCGGTTCAGCGGATCATCGCCTGTGACCACGAACCCGAAAAAACGGAAGAAGAGCTGAATCTGATCGTCGACTTTGGCGTAACGGTTAAAGATGTAACGATTGAACATCCGGTCTACGGAGACTTAACAGCTTCGATCAGGGTCAGCACAAGAAAAGAAGTCGCGGATTTCGTCAAAAAAATCTCTTCGACAAACGCCGCTTATCTGTCTCAGCTGACAAA
>NZ_JBSIOT010001588.1:0-519 GCF_053613335.1 Bacillus sp. LR--39
AATATTTTTGTAAGAAAATCTTCCGAGCCGCTCAGGGCAGCCGGAAGAAACGTCAAATCTCGGTCTTTGCCTGCTTTCCTCTCAGGACAAGCGCAATATTTTCCGCACAAAGCCTCATCATGGCTTCTCTCGTTTCGACGGCGGCGCTGCCGATGTGAGGCAGCGCGGTGACTTGCGGCAGGCTGACGAGCGGGTGATCCTTTTGCACAGGTTCTTCCGCAAAGACGTCGAGTCCTGCGCCGGCAATATCTTTTTCGACCAGCGCTTCATATAAATCGTCTTCATTGACAACCTGTCCTCTTGAGACATTGATAAAAATAGCGGAGCGCTTCATCTTTTTAAAAGCGCTGCGGTTAAACAGATGCTTCGTTTCATGAGTCAGAGGTGTCAGGCAGACAACAAAATCCGCCTGTTCAAGCAGTTCATCGAAGGGCAGATAGGATGCGCCCAGTTCTGCTTCTGCATCTGGATTGCGGGTGCGGTTATGATATAAAATTTTCATGCCGAAGCCTTTCGCAC
>NZ_JBSIOT010001589.1:0-519 GCF_053613335.1 Bacillus sp. LR--39
GAAGTTCTTACGGACAAAGGACATGACGGACATGTGCCAGCTGATTGATGAAGCGGACCGCATTTTCGTCTACGGTTCAGGAAATGCGCAAAAGATATGCGCCCGCGACCTGCAAAGAATGTTTATTCCGCGCCATCGCTATCTTATTTTAATTGAAGACACAAATGAATTTAATTTGATGCGCGATGATTTTAAAGTAAACGATCTGTTTATCATCATTTCTCTTTCCGGAGAAACACCGGAGCTGATTCCTCAGGCAAGAATGCTTTCTGCAAAGGGTATTCCCTTTATTTCCATTACGAATTTAAAAAACAATGTCCTCGCCCAGCTGACTCCGCATAATCTTTATGCGACAAGCAAACCTGTGACATTAAGCGATAAAACGGAAATTGTCGCTTTTGCACCGTTTTTTCTCGTTGGCGAAGCATTGTTCCGCGCATATGTTGATTACAAAGAGGCAAAAAAAAATGACAATGAGTAGCAGGGGGTTCTGGTATGATGCAAAAAATTCAGCGCTTT
>NZ_JBSIOT010001590.1:0-519 GCF_053613335.1 Bacillus sp. LR--39
CCGATCCGGAAGAGCGCAAAGCAAACTTCAAAAAACTCGATGATATTCGGCAGCTGGACAACGACGCGATCATTTTTTTTGATCCCCAGCTTTAAAAGACCGCCAGCCAAAGAATCGGCTCTCCTGTCTAACTCACGATAGCTTAAATGGATATCTCCGTATGTAAGGGCAATGCGGCTTCCGTATTTTTCGGCCCGCTCCCTCAGCATTTTTCCAAAAGTTTCGCCTCGCCAGCATCCCTCCTTCCGATATTTATCCGCAAACTCCTTCGGCCATGTCGTGCATCCTTTCAGCATCTCTATCCCTCCGTTACTCACTGTTCATTCCCATCGCAAGAAGCATTGTCCGAAACTTTGCAGACGTTTCGGCAAGTTCGTCTTCAGGCTTCGACCCGGCGACAATTCCGGCACCTGCGTACAGTCGAAGCGCGTGTTCCTCCGCCTCGGCACAGCGAATCGTTACAACCCATTCTCCGTCACAGTGCGCGTCGCACCAGCCGACCATACCTGTGAAAAAGCA
>NZ_JBSIOT010001591.1:0-519 GCF_053613335.1 Bacillus sp. LR--39
TCGCTGATATGCTTTGTAGAAAGGGCTGATTGCTCAGCTAACTTCCGCACTTCATCGGCTACGACGGCAAAACCGCGCCCGCTTTCTCCGGCTCTTGCTGCCTCAATACTGGCATTTAAGGCAAGCAAGTTGGTTTGATCAGATATGTTTGAAATCGCTGTAACGACTTCTTCAATATTCTTAGTTTGATTTTCCAAATCCAGCAGCATTGTTTCAACCTTTTTCGTTTCCATATTGGCTTCGTTTGATTTCATCAGCAACTGGCCGAGCGCGTCAAGTCCTTTATAGCTTGCATCCTCGGACGATTTTGAGCGTTCTTTAATTCCGCCTGCCTCCTCAGCGATTTGCCTGATTTTCGTTGACAGGCTTTCCGATTTTTCATTAATGGTTTCAACTTCAGAAGCCTGTTCCGATGCCCCTGCGGCTACTTCTTCAATCGCTTTTGCAATTTGTCCGCTTGTTTCATTTGTTTCGGCAGCGACAGTCGTTAATTGTTCAGAGGTGTCAGATACTTTCCCT
>NZ_JBSIOT010001592.1:0-519 GCF_053613335.1 Bacillus sp. LR--39
TGAGACGGGGATACCCGGAGTGTTCAAAACGAAAAAAAATCCGTATCTGACAACGAGCAACTGGGATTGGACAATTGACCCAATTGGGCTGCGTATCGGTCTTCGCCGAATTACAAGCCGCTATCAGCTTCCAGTGTTTATAACAGAGAACGGTTTGGGTGAATTTGATAAAGTTGAGGACGGCTCTGTACAGGATGATTATCGAATTGATTATTTACGTTCGCATCTTGAGCAATGCAGACAAGCCATCAGTGACGGTGTCGATTTAATCGGCTATTGCAGCTGGTCGTTTACTGATTTGTTAAGCTGGCTGAACGGCTACCAAAAAAGATACGGATTTGTATATGTCAATCGTGATGAAGAAAGCACATACGATTTAAAACGCTTGAAGAAAAAAAGCTTTTATTGGTATCAAGATGTCATCAAGACGAACGGAGAAAGTTTATAAAGAGTCCCTGAGAGTTATTCTCTCAGGGGTTTTTCATTACACAGAAACAGCATCAATAATATAAGTGTCGG
>NZ_JBSIOT010001593.1:0-519 GCF_053613335.1 Bacillus sp. LR--39
TAAAGTAAAACCCGGTGAATATAAATCTGTGCTTTCTCCGTTCACAAGGATTTTTGCTCCGTGTTTCATTGTTTCTAAGGACAAGTACGGCTCCCAAATGGACCAGGCATCAACAGATCCGTTTTCAAATGCGGAAGCTGCTTCATCAGGCTGAAGCTGAATAATTGTCACATCGTTAGCTGACAACCCCACTTGATCAAGCGCTTTATACAAAAAATCAAACCCGCTGCTGCCTTTGGCGACTGCAATTTTCTTCCCCTTTAAGCCCTCAACGTCTTGAATGCCGCTGTTTTGATTGACAAGGATGCCGTTTGCTTTCAAACCGTCCTGAGACAAACCGATTTCTTTAAAGTCAATGCCTGCCGCCTGTCCAGCGATCACAGGCGAATTACCGACTTGAGAAAAATCAAGTTTGTCTGCCGCAAGGCCTTCAAATTGGGGCGGACCGCTTTGAAACTCCACCCATTTCACTTTGATGCCTTCTTTTTCAAATGCATCTTCGAACCAGCCTTTTTCTTT
>NZ_JBSIOT010001594.1:0-518 GCF_053613335.1 Bacillus sp. LR--39
AATCTCTTCAATGAAAGCTTATCAAACTCAACAAGCACTTCGCCTTTTTTCGGTATCGCCTTCTTTTACCTTCAAGGAAAAAGACGTGCCGTCTAATGTCACTCTATCCAGCCCGATGTGCGCAAGCAATTCGACGCCAGACGCTGAACGCAGGCCAATCGCATGCTTTGTAGGCGTAACCATGACAACCGTAATGACGCCGGGATGGTAGCATCGATTTAACGATATCCTTCGCTTTAGGGGTAGACCGCTTCAGCACCAATCGAAGTCTGGTAGCGCAGCGAGAAGCCCCAATCACATTCTCTTCCCCGCCTACGGCCTCTAAAATGTCTTTTGCTAGTCTCGTATAATCTCTCACTTTCCCCGACATTTCACCCACCCCTTCGTTTTGGTTACGCTTTCATTATGATTGTACCGGTATAATTTATCAATGCCGAAACAAAATATTTACGCACTAACTTTCATTGTAAGCGGTTTATGCTATAATTTTGACAAGTGAAACTAAACGAATAAATGAG
>NZ_JBSIOT010001595.1:0-518 GCF_053613335.1 Bacillus sp. LR--39
TAGAATTATTGCTCCTTGCCCATTATGGGCCGCTTAGTCCAAAAGGAGGTGCAAACAGATGAGAAAGTACGAAGTTATGTACATTATCCGCCCAAACATTGACGAAGAGTCTAAAAAAGCAGTTATCGAGCGTTTCAACAACGTTCTGACTTCTAACGGTGCGGAGATCACTGGAACAAAGGATTGGGGTAAACGTCGTCTTGCTTACGAAATCAACGATTTCCGCGACGGTTTCTACCAAATCGTAAACGTTCAATCTGACGCTGCGGCAGTTCAAGAATTTGACCGTCTAGCTAAGATCAGTGACGATATCATTCGCCACATTGTTGTTAAAGAAGAAGAATAAGCAATTTTGAAATATATAATGGTAAAAGGTGGTCTTTCTTATGCTTAACCGAGTTGTATTAGTCGGAAGACTGACAAAAGACCCAGAGCTTCGTTATACGCCAAACGGTGCGGCTGTTGCTACGTTTACTCTTGCTGTGAATCGTACATTTACGAACCAGTCCGGAGAACGT
>NZ_JBSIOT010001596.1:0-518 GCF_053613335.1 Bacillus sp. LR--39
TCATCCCGATGGACAAACTTGGACAACCCTTGAAGACATGCGTGAGAAAGGAAACCTTCAAAACATCCTTAAAAAGGAAGAAGAGCATCTTTACAGCATCAAAACTGAACCAGAGTTTGCGATCGGACAAACAGCCCATCTTATCCAGCATAAGGGCTTCAATGTGCTGTGGGATTGCATGACATATCTTGACCAAAAGACAATTGACCAAATCAACGAATTAGGCGGTATTCAAGCCATCGCCTTGTCTCATCCGCATTATTACTCTACTCAGGTTGAGTGGGCTGAAGCGTTTCAGGCGCCGATCTATATCCATGAGGATGATAAAGAATGGGTGACAAGGCCAAGCAATCACATTCACTGCTGGTCAGGGGAAACGCTCAATATGAAGCCGGGACTGGACCTTTACCGACTGGGCGGACATTTTAAAGGCGGTGCTGTTTTGCATTGGAGCAAGGGCAATGAAGGGAAAGGCTGTCTATTGACCGGAGATATCATTACGGTTGCGGCGGATCGAA
>NZ_JBSIOT010001597.1:0-518 GCF_053613335.1 Bacillus sp. LR--39
ACTGTCAGAAAGCAGAGCGAGCACGCCGCTATTGCCGATCTTGGCGATCTCGCCAATGTCGCACGTCTGATTAAGTGCAGGTGTTTGGTCAAATTTGAAGTCTCCCGTGCATACAATAGATCCAAGTGATGTTTTAAAGCTCACACCTACAGAATCAGGAATGCTGTGAATCGTTCTAAAGAACGATACTTTTGTTGATTCAAATGTAATGACAGATTTTGAGTGAATTTCTCTTAAATCAGTTTTTCGGTTATGTCCGTATTGTTTTAATTTCTCTCTTAACAGTGCAAGCGTCAGTTTTGTTCCGTACACTGGAACGGACAGCTTGTTTAATAAGTAAAAAACGCCGCCGATATTTTCATCGTGCCCGTGCGTTAAAAAGATTGCCTTGACGCGGTCAGCCCGTTCAATCAAATATGATATGTCAGGAATCACTACATCAATACCGAGCATTTCGTTTTCTGGATGCATAAGGCCTGCATCAACCACAAATATGTCTGAGTCAATTTCAATGACAT
>NZ_JBSIOT010001598.1:0-518 GCF_053613335.1 Bacillus sp. LR--39
GAGAGTTATGGGAAAATTTAATTAAAAGAAGATGGTCTTGACCGCTTATCGACGTGTTGTTAGAATTAGTGAATATTATCGGAGTCTGGGAGCGAGTTGGCCTGACTCCGGCAAACGGCCTTGCCAAAGAGGGCGGAGCGAGCTTCATATCTGTCCTCGTTTTTTTCTGTGTCAAAAAACTTAGAGGAGATTAGGTGACAACCATGACAAAGTTAGTGAATGAAATGATTCTTGTCCTTGATTTCGGCAGTCAGTATAACCAGCTGATTACACGCCGTATCCGTGAATTCGGTGTATACAGCGAGCTGCATCCACATACATTGACGGCTGAAGAAATTAAAAAAATGAATCCAAAAGGAATTATTTTATCCGGCGGTCCAAACAGTGTGTATGATGAAAATTCTTTCCGCTGTGACGAGAAAATCTTCGAGCTTGATATTCCTGTTTTGGGAATTTGCTACGGCATGCAGCTGATGACTCATTACCTTGGCGGTAAAGTTGAAGCGGCAAGCCAGCGT
>NZ_JBSIOT010001599.1:0-517 GCF_053613335.1 Bacillus sp. LR--39
CTGGCGATTGAAGAACAATTTTATATCATATGGCCGATGTTCTTAGTTGTTGGAATGTACATAATGAAAAGCCGCGCCAGATTGGCTGCGGTGATATCATTGCTTGCGCTTTGTTCAGCCGTGATGATGAGCGTACTGTATGAACCTGGCGGAGATCCGAGCCGCGTTTACTATGGCACAGACACTCGTTCGTTTGGACTTCTCATCGGATGTGCCTTGGCTTTGGTATGGCCGATGAAAAGGCTGTCTTCCAACAGGCTGCCTAGCAAACTGAAGCACACTTTGCACGCCACTGAATTTTCGGCATTTTGTATTTTAGTGTTGTGTGTCTATTTCACAGATGAATACGAGCCTTTTCTTTACAGAGGCGGAATGCTATTCATTAGCGTGACTGCCGCAATCCTTATTGCATGTGTTTGCCATCCGAGCAGCTTTTTAGGCAATCTGCTTTCATGGAGGCCGCTTCGGTGGCTTGGAACGAGGTCTTACGGAATTTATCTTTGGCACTACCCTGTTA
>NZ_JBSIOT010001600.1:0-517 GCF_053613335.1 Bacillus sp. LR--39
ATGAAACCGTAGCGTTTTTTCATTTCCGCAGTAGATGCGCTGACAAGGTCAATTGGCCCCCATGATGTGTATCCGATTAATTCAACGCCGTCCGCAATGGCTTCGCGCGCTTCAAATAAATGATCACGCAGATAGTTGATTCTGTAATCGTCCTGAATCGCGCCGTCCTCTTCAACCTTGTCTACAGCGCCAAGGCCGTTTTCAACGATGAACAGCGGCTTCTGATAACGGTCGTATAAGGTGTTGAGCGTGATGCGCAAGCCTTTTGGATCAATTTGCCAGCCCCATTCTGATGATTTGAGGTAAGGGTTTTTGACTCCGCCCAGCAGGTTGCCCCCTGATTTTGCAAGCTCTTCCGGATCTGTGCTCGCCGCCATCGACATGTAGTAGCTGAATCCAATATAATCCACCGTATGTTCTTTCAAGAGCTCTTCATCGCCTTCAGCCATTTCAATTTCAATATTGTTTTCTGCCAGATAGCGTTTCATATATCCCGGGTATGCGCCTCTTGCCTGAA
>NZ_JBSIOT010001601.1:0-517 GCF_053613335.1 Bacillus sp. LR--39
CGATTCCGGCGCTTACCGCTTTCAGCTGTCGCGCCAAACCAAAATATTGGCTGCAGGGACTGGCTCCTTTCTCACGAAATTGGTCCGGTCGCTGATCGATTCCGGTTTTTCAAGAATCCGTGCGATCGTGACGGATGCATCCGGGCATGCTTTAGACGAACTGGCAGAAATATCAGAGCAAACAGAAAGCGGACTGGAGATTGGCTTCGCCGAAACGCAACATTGGCGGGAAGCGGTGCGATCTGCCGATTGGGTTTTGTATGTCTCTGACCGCGGCTTCACAGATGATCTCCACGATCTTCAAACGTTTTGCCTTGAAGAGAACAAAGGATTCATACCCGGCATCTGTCTGAAACAAGTCGGACTGGCAGGCCCTGTCTTCCAACAACACGGAGACAGCCGCTTCGAGGCTGCCTGGAGGCGCCTCCATCGGTCTGCGCTCCATGAAGAACGAACGCTTGGAACCTTTCCTTTGGCAGGAAAAGACATGCTGGCAAATGTTATTGTGTTCGAATTG
>NZ_JBSIOT010001602.1:0-517 GCF_053613335.1 Bacillus sp. LR--39
AATTTCAACCATCGAAAATGCTGAGGTTAAGGCTGCAAATAAAAATGCAACGAGAAAGCCGATAAAAAACAACGTGCCGAACGGAAGCTGTTCAAAAACGGCCGGAAGCACTGTAAACAGCAGTGTCGGTCCTTCATTTGGCTGAAAACCGAATGAGAAAACCGCCGGAAAAATAGCCAAACCTGCCAAGAGTGTCACAATGATATTCATCAAGACAATGGAGGCTGCCGAACGAGGGATATTTTGTGTTTTCGGCAAATAGGAGCTGTAGGTCACCATCACCGAAACCCCCAGTGTTAACGTAAAGAAGGCCTGTCCCAGCGCGAATAATATGGATTCCGGAGTCAGATCGCCGAAATGAGGCACAAGCAGAAACTTTACGCCTTCCATTGCACCATTAAGCGTAAGAGACCGAAGAACGAGCAGAATAAACAATAAAAACAAAATCGGCATCATCACCGCGCTTACCCGTTCAATCCCTTTTTGAACCCCTCTTGCGACAACGAGTACAGTCAGT
>NZ_JBSIOT010001603.1:0-517 GCF_053613335.1 Bacillus sp. LR--39
TATAATTCAAAATCAAAAATGTCGGCATTTTCAATAATGCGGTGTTCTTTGATGGACTTCGGAATGGTGACGACTTCATTTTGCAAATCCCAGCGCAGGATGACTTGAGCAACGGATTTGTTGTATTTTTTAGCGATGTCAGTCAGCACCTGATCATCGAGGAGTTTTCCCTGCATGAGCGGAGACCATGCTTACACCTGAATGCCTTGCTTCTTGCAGTAGTCCCTAAGCTCAGTCTGAGTGAGGCGCGGATGGAATTCAACCTGATTGACCATCGGTTTAATTTCCGCATCTTCCAATAAGCTTTCCAAATGGTGGACATTGAAATTGCTGACGCCGATCGCTTTCACTCTGCCGTCTTTGTACAGCTTTTCAAGTGCGCGCCACGTATCTTTATATTTGTCTTTTCCTGGCCAATGAATCAAATATAAATCAAGGTAGTCAAGGCCGAGTTTTCGAAGGCTTTCATCAAAAGCCGCCAATGTTTTTTCATATCCCTGGTCACTGTTCCAAACCT
>NZ_JBSIOT010001604.1:0-517 GCF_053613335.1 Bacillus sp. LR--39
CAATCGATTTCAATGATGATCATTCCTTCAATGAATAGTAAGTTCCTTATGATTTTAAAGGTAAATTTGAAAAGATAAAACGTACATAGAGGCAGAACGTTCATGTACGTTTGGGCAATGATCACTTGTTGGAAACTCTAATGTTTCCCTGCACCTGATATTGTTGTGTTCCTTCTCTTCCTATAAAATGATTGGATACATGTATGTTTGCACGTTGAAATATGGGTTCGATTTTCATGAATCTCTATTCGGTGAAACAGGTAAAGGAAGTGGATAAGGTTTGCTTATAAGGAATCCTTTTAAAGATAAATATTACTCACATGATAGGCGGGCATTAAACATGCTTGCACTCAGAGTGCCGGGCCTGGCTTTTATTCTCATGATCTATATAGCCTCTATCGTGCTGCAATTTGTTTCTGGGGGCTGGTCCATTTTATTGCTTAATGCGTTTACCATATTAATCGCCATTTTTGCTTTGCTTCATTGGCACTCATATCGCTGGGTTAAGAAAAGAGTG
>NZ_JBSIOT010001605.1:0-516 GCF_053613335.1 Bacillus sp. LR--39
GAAAGGACTGGAGTTCCCGGTTGTTTTCTTGATGGGGCTTGAAGAAGGCGTCTTCCCTCATAGCCGTTCACTTATGGAGGAAGCGGAAATGGAAGAAGAACGCCGCCTTGCGTACGTTGGGATTACAAGGGCGGAACAGGAGCTTTATCTGACCAATGCCAAAATGCGCACCTTGTTTGGCCGGACGAATATGAACCCGGAATCTCGCTTCATTGCTGAAATACCGGATGATTTATTGGAAAACCTAAATGAGAAAAAAGAAACGAGAGCGACGTCTGCGAGAAAAATGCAGCCGAGACGCGGCCCTGTTTCACGCCCTGTATCCTACGCCAGCAAAACAGGCGGCGACACCTTGAACTGGGCAGTCGGAGATAAGGCGGGCCATAAAAAATGGGGAACAGGAACTGTCGTCAGCGTAAAAGGCGAAGGAGAAGGGACGGAGCTCGATATTGCCTTCCCGAGCCCTGTCGGCGTGAAACGCCTGTTAGCAGCATTTGCTCCTATTGAAAAGCAGTA
>NZ_JBSIOT010001606.1:0-516 GCF_053613335.1 Bacillus sp. LR--39
GTTCCATCGTAACCTGATTCTCTGGTCGAACTTTGTATACTTGTATTCTGATTTACAAGTTCATTGGAGGTGTAAATTTCAATTTTCATATTCTCAGGAAGATCGTGGTGGGTTTCCTCTTTATAAATTCTGCGTATATCTGCTTCGAAATCCTTCTTAGCTTTCTTAACTTCACTATCAATAGTTGAGGCAAACTTTTGTTTATAGTCATATTCTAAATCAATTAGCCTTAACTTTACGTTCTCATTCTCAAATACATTTTTATTTCCCATCTTATTTCTCCTTTTTATCTATTAAAAAGGTGATAGAATTAATTAATTTCTCAACTTTATTTTTAGCCTTTTCTTCATCTAAGGAGCATGGTTGATTTTCATTTTTGCATCCAAGAGTAAAGGCGTATTCTACTCCTAAGTTATCTTCTTCTGTAGACTTAACATATCCAAAATAACTGTATGAATAATTATATTTTCTATCAATATCGTCAAAGATGTCTTTTTTCTTGGCAGTGTAAATATC
>NZ_JBSIOT010001607.1:0-516 GCF_053613335.1 Bacillus sp. LR--39
TTTTAGAGACGGTATTTGAAATGGAAACATCCCCCGATGATGCCTTCACTTTCAGATCTTGAAGGCGGACGTCCGTCACGCTCGTATTTCCGCTCGCAGATACTGCGTTCAGCCCGGAAAGCGCAAGATGGTCATTCCCGGCCACAGACAAGTCGCCGCTTGAGGTTCGTACTGCCAGATCACCTTTATAATCATACGGAAGCCTGACGATAAGAGTTGAACGGTTAAACCCATTCAAAAATTGAAATTCTTTTTCCTTTACGGTCAGCTCCAGTTTTCTTTTGTTTTCAGTAACAAATAACTTTCCTGAGTCTCCTGAAATGCCTGCCGATATGTCACTTCGTTCTTCCGCTATAATCCGGACATCCTTGCTATCCGACTCAATGACCATGCTGTCAATGTCCCGCGGCGATGCGCTGGCTGAATCGGCTTCTGTGCCATTTATGAAACCTAGGCCTGCAGCAAACACATCTTTTACGACGACGGCGAAAAAAACCAGAATACCGGCAGTGATCA
>NZ_JBSIOT010001608.1:0-516 GCF_053613335.1 Bacillus sp. LR--39
TATCCGGGAATTTGTGCAGCCGGTTCTATATCCAGGTCATAATCCGGGTTGGGATTATCCTGCTCTTCAAATGCCACATCTGCTGTCGTCTCGGTCAATAGGCTTGCGATTTGCTTTGGTTTCAAGGACGGATTCTGTGACAAAAGAAGTCCTGCTGCAGCTGCCACGTGCGGCGCCGCCATCGATGTTCCGCTCATATAAGTGACATTCCCGTCCGGAACGAGGCTTGGAATATCGGTTCCCGGCGCCACCATATCGAGACCTTTTCCATAATTGGAGTAGTCCGAGACAAGATCGAGATTATTGGTCGCCCCGACTGAAAGCGTATATTTCGAAGATGCAGGGTAGGAAATCTCCGATACTCCGTCATTGCCGGTGGCGGCAACGATCGTCACATTTTTGGAAGCCGCATATTTAAGCGCATATTCCATCACCCGGCTGTATGGCCCGCCAAGACTTAAATTGATGACTTTTGCACCGTGGTCGGCGGCATAGATGATGCCGTTTGCAATCTGT
>NZ_JBSIOT010001609.1:0-516 GCF_053613335.1 Bacillus sp. LR--39
TGAAAACCATGCGGACAGAACCCCGAACCGTTAGCTATGGTGCTACATACATCGCAGAACCTAATGAAGTAATTGCTCCACTCCCGATTGGCTATGCTGACGGCTATTCTCGTGCCCTTTCCAATCGCGGATTTGTTCTTCATCGCGGAAAACGAGTGCCAGTGGCGGGAAGAGTAACAATGGATATGATCATGGTCAGTTTAGGAGAAAACGGTGAAGGTAAACAAGGAGACGAAGTCGTGATTTACGGTAAGCAAAAAGGAGCCGAGATTTCCGTTGATGAAGTGGCTGAAATGCTCAATACGATTAACTATGAAGTCGTGTCTACATTAAGCCGACGCATCCCTCGTTTTTATATAAGAGATGGCGAGATTTTTAAAGTATCAACTCCAGTATTATACGTGTAGAACATCTTAAAATGCTGAATCAAAATCCCTCTACCAGAGGGATTTTGTTTTTTCTGAAACTTAAAAAATCCCTCCTATAAGAAGAGAGATTTTCAACATATTTATACCT
>NZ_JBSIOT010001610.1:0-516 GCF_053613335.1 Bacillus sp. LR--39
TTGTAACTTTTCTATTTTAACAAAAATAACTTCTGAGGGCTTGGTTTCGGGCTAAAAAAGAATTTGGTAATGTAATAAGCTGGCTGATTATGCCAATTTACCTATGACATTTTCACCAACTTTTGTGATTTAAGGCTTATCACCTATTCCTACTTTAGGCCCTTCTTTTTTACAATCATTAGGTATTTATTTAACATTTTAAGGAGTGTTTCTATTGGAACTAGCTGGTTTCATGCTGCGCGCCTGCGCTCTTTTACTTGATGTAATCATTGCCGCAGCAGTGATTTTGGCAGCCGGATTTACGTTTGGCGATGGGTCCGCCGGTGTCATTATCGTCGCCATATTGATGCTGATTGTGTACCCTTTGCTGATGCCGCTGACAAATTGGAAAGGCACACTGGGCAAAAAAATCATCGGGCTGCAAATCGTGAGGGACGAAACACACGAGAAAATTTCTCTCCTACAGGCGATTGTCCGCTACATCATAGCGTGGGTGCATGTGTTCTCCCGCCTGAT
>NZ_JBSIOT010001611.1:0-516 GCF_053613335.1 Bacillus sp. LR--39
GAAGTTCCCACGAGGTTTCTAAAATCTTTTCCTCTGAAATCTGAGGCTGCTGCTTTTTCATATTATCCGTCCTTTTATCTAACAGTGTAAGTTTCTCTTTACAGGTTTATAAAATGATGATACCATCTAACACTGTAAGACTCAAACTAACAGTGTTAGATTAAATATAAACAAGAAAGAAGTGAAATATAATGGATACAGAAAACCTCTATTATTTTGAAAAAGCACCGATCGCAAAAGCTGTTGCTCACTTCGCTATACCGATGATGCTAGGTACATCAATGAGTGTCATATATTCCATTCTAAATGCCTTTTTCCTTGGTACACTCCACAATACCGCCATATTAACCGCACTCGCATTAACCTTGCCGTTATTTGCAATCATTATGGCGCTAGGCAACTTGATTGGCATGGGCAGCGGTACATCAATCTCCCATTTGTTCGGGGAGAAAAAATATGATGATGTAAAGCATGTATCCTCATTTGCCTTTTACAGGAGTTTCGTTCTTGGTCTTA
>NZ_JBSIOT010001612.1:0-516 GCF_053613335.1 Bacillus sp. LR--39
GATTTTTCTTCCAGGCGTTTGCTTCAGTACATCGGTTGATTGTGTCATGCTTCATCCCTCTTTCTTTATAGACATAAAAAAGCTCTTCCCGATAAGGAAGAGCTTGATATATTCAATCTCCTCCTTATCTTCAAGAGCACGAACATGCTCTTAAGGATTTAGCACCATTCTGTCATAGACAGCGGTTGCCGGGTTTCACAGGGCCAGTCCCTCCACCACTCTTGATAAGGAAAACCTTTTTATGCGATTTTTTAATAGTTTTAATATTAATACTTTTTATAAAAATGTCAATGGGTTTAAAAAAACTCTTCGTTTTTTTCATTTTCTTCTTCTGCGGTTAAACTGGAGGGCGTATCGAATCAATGTGTGAATTTTTCGTCAGGACAGCCGTTCAAACAGTCAACAAGATGCTGAACAAACAGAATAAATTAGAATTTTTTTCAATTTTTATTTCCAAAAACAGAAACTTTTTATTGAGTTCACCGGTCTATAATGTGTACCTGATTTCAAAATGGG
>NZ_JBSIOT010001613.1:0-516 GCF_053613335.1 Bacillus sp. LR--39
GCACACTCCTTTTTTAGGCTTTGTATTGACCGTAATATAAAGGAGCTAAAGTTTCAACTTTTATGGCTTTGAGATCCAATCTTTCACATATTGAAATGTGCGTCCATACTCTTTTAACTTCGCCCGAATTTCCCATGCTTTTCCGACTAAGACAACACCTTTTGGCATGCGGTGCACTTTCACGAAGAAGCCCCCTTTTGCTCTAGTATGATAAAATGTATGGGGCATCATATAGAGACAGAACGGGAGATGAAGAAATGAAATCATTAGAAGAAAAAACAATTGCCAAAGAACAGATCTTTTCGGGTAAAGTCATTGATCTTTATGTCGAGGATGTAGAGCTGCCAAACGGCAAAGCCAGTAAACGTGAAATTGTGAAACACCCTGGAGCTGTAGCGGTACTAGCCGTCACAGATGAAGGGAAAATCATCATGGTCAAACAATTCCGTAAGCCGCTTGAGCGGACGATCGTTGAAATTCCGGCCGGTAAGCTTGAAAAAGGTGAGGAGCCGGAGT
>NZ_JBSIOT010001614.1:0-515 GCF_053613335.1 Bacillus sp. LR--39
GACTTTCCGGTTTCTGAAGCCTCCATATTCTCTTGCCAGGTGCAGCGGCATTTCAAAGTGAGACAGCGTAATGACCGGCTCGATCCCATGCTTCAGCAATTCATCAAACACATCATCATAAAACTGCAAACCAGCTTCGTTCGGTTCAGCCTCATCGCCTTTCGGAAAAATCCGGCTCCAGCCGATGGACGTCCGCAGACATTTTAATCCCATTTCCGCAAACAAAGCGATATCTTCCTTGTATCTGTGATAGAAATCAATGGCTTCATGGTTTGGATAAAATTCGTTTTCTTCAATCGTGTCCGTGATTTTTCTCGGCACGCCGTGCGCACCCGCTGTCATCACATCGACGACACTCGGCCCTTTACCGCCTTGATTCCATCCGCCTTCAAATTGGTGGGCAGCTAAAGCACCGCCCCATAAAAAATCCTTTGGCATGTTTCCCATGTTTAATTCCTCCTCAGCTTACGACTGTAAATATTTTTTGATGTAATGCACTTTCCTCAATCTCTTCA
>NZ_JBSIOT010001615.1:0-515 GCF_053613335.1 Bacillus sp. LR--39
TCACGCTGTTTTTCTCCTTCCTCAATGATCAGCTGGAAGATATACTTTTCCTTCATTAGATATGTCGACATAATTTCCCTGATTAATGTGGAGTCAATTGTGACTTCCCGGTAGACAAAACGAGTTAATTGACGATGATTATGCTGATAGGATAAAATATCGAAAACCAATTGAAGAAGCTGTTCCTGCGTGCTTTGAGAAGAGATATTGCTTGCCGCTGTTTCAAGCGTTTTGCTGTAGCCTTCGTAAAACTCTGAAACTAAGTGTTCCATCAAGCCTCCTTTGCCTTTAAAATAGTAGGAGATGTGCGCAACATTTACATCAGCTGACTTTGCGATTTCACGGACAGACGTGCCAGAAAATCCTTTTTGGTTAAAAAGCATGACAGCAGATTCAATAATTTTGTCTTTGGTGCTTACTTTCATACGGCTCACTCCTTCCTCTTGATACTATTCAAGCAGAAAGCCGCTGTTCCTGTAAGAACTTATCGACAAATGCCGGCAGAAAAGCCGGAA
>NZ_JBSIOT010001616.1:0-515 GCF_053613335.1 Bacillus sp. LR--39
TGTCGCACGGTCGGCATAATTAATGGATGTGACGAGAAACAGCATAGACACGACAAACCAGCGGACAGAACTTCTTTTCCCCGCGGTATCGGGGGAGGCTGCACGATTTTTTTTCATAGCATCTTCTCCTTTATTCATTTGTACCGAAACGACTGACTTACGGTTTGACAAATACGGTTTTCACGGCTGTAAAAAATTCTTTGGCTGCCTCCCCCTGTTCCCGTGAATGCGAGCTCGATTGTTTAACGCCTCCGAATGGCGCCTGCAGTTCGACACCGGCGCTCTCGGCGTTGACGCGAATGAGCCCCGCTTCGATTTCATCTGTGAATGACAGCATCCGCCTAATGTTTTGCGTAAAAATGGAGGCGCTCAGGCCAAATTTGACGTCATTTGCCGTCTCCAACGCTTCCTCAAGTGTATCCGCCTTGATTAAAGCGATGACCGGGCCGAAAATTTCTTCTTGGGCAATCGTCATGCCGGAAGTGACGTTGTCAAAAATGGCCGGCCTGATATAA
>NZ_JBSIOT010001617.1:0-515 GCF_053613335.1 Bacillus sp. LR--39
GAAACGTCTGAAGAGACGTTTAGTGAAGCCTGGCAGAAGGACAGTCTGGATGTTTACGCCAACATCGACGGTTACCTCACTGATACGCTCAGCCAAATTTTTGAAGAAGCAATCGGATTTGCGGGCTGTGAGCTGATACGACGCACGATCGGCCTTGCCCACGTAGCTGACCTGGATACGATCGTGCCGTTTGATAAACGAATTGGCAGAAAACGCCTGGCGCTCGAAACCGGCACAGCCTTTATCGAAAAACGTTCGGAATTCAAAACGATAACAGATGTTATTGAATTATTTAAGTTACTTGTAAAGGAATGATCTATTCATGACCCATTCATTTGCTGTTCCACGTTCTGTTGAATGGAAAGAAACAGCTATTACCATTTTAAATCAGCAAAAGCTTCCTGATGAGACGGAATATTTGGAGCTGACGACGAAAGAGGATGTATTTGATGCGATTGTCACGCTCAAAGTAAGGGGCGCTCCGGCGATCGGCATTACGGCTGCCTTCGGACTGG
>NZ_JBSIOT010001618.1:0-515 GCF_053613335.1 Bacillus sp. LR--39
GAAGACGGTTTTCTTCTGACGAATGGAGAAAAAATCGAGGCTTACGGACCAATGGCTGATATTCCAGCTTCCGCACAAACGGCAGAACAGCTGACATTTCCGGAGAACTTCAAAGTGCTGCCGGGCATGATCGATGTCCACATTCACGGGGCAAACGGCGCAGATGTCATGGACGGAACAGCCGAGGCTTTGCAAACAATGGCTGAAGCCCTGCCGAAAGAAGGAACGACAAGCTTCCTGGCGACGACGATGACCCAAGATAAAGCCACGATCGAGCATGCGCTGGCAAACGTTCACCGGTATAAGGAAGCCGGCGGACGGCCCGGAACAGCCGAAGTATTAGGCGTTCACTTAGAGGGCCCTTTTATTTCAGAAAAGCGGTGCGGCGCCCAGCCGCCGGATGACATTATAGCGCCGGATCTTTCGTTATTTAAAGAATGGCAGCGCATCTCAGGGAATAACATTAAATTAGTCACACTTGCGCCAGAGCTGGAAGGGTCTTTGGAACTAATTTC
>NZ_JBSIOT010001619.1:0-514 GCF_053613335.1 Bacillus sp. LR--39
ATAATTAAGATATTATCAGGCTTCATCTTGGCAATTTGAGTTTCGGTTTTCGCCGTCAGCGTACCCGCATCCGTTAATAGAATCGGCGCATCGTACTTCTTTGCAAGCGGAGTTGCAGAAAGCGCGTCCGCAAAAGCGTCCCGATTGACAACCACGACAGTGCTCGGGTTCGTCCATCCGGCAGATGCGACATTGTTTGCCACATCGAAGCGGGTCGCCCCGCCGTACCGCTCTGTCGCGGCGATTCCCGAGCCCGGGATTTCGTATGCGCCGGTAATGTCGACATCAACGCTTGATTTATTGCCCAAATAATTGCTTAACTTTACCGAAATGGTTTTGTCGGCAGCCTGGGCAGATTGTGTAAACATCAGAGCTGCGGCAGTTACTGACGACAGAAGCAGAAGCTTCATCTTTTTCAAAACGTTATGTACCCCCTTGATTCAGCTCTTTATTTTGTTTCGATGCTTTTCAGCTCCAAAACGCCATTTTCACCTTTTGTATATTGGACTTCGAC
>NZ_JBSIOT010001620.1:0-514 GCF_053613335.1 Bacillus sp. LR--39
TCTTTCTCTTTTCGTTAGCAGCGGCTTCGATTGAAATTCTTTCTCCTTCAAGTATTGTAACCCTCCTTGCTAAGGTGAGAGCGAATCAGAAACGAATGGGTTTTGATATAGTCGAGATAACATATGTAAGAAGGGCGCAGGAGGTGACGTTTACAAGATAATTAGTTTATCGTGTATGAAGAAGCGTTTCTTTCTCCTCATCTGTCCAGCTGACAGCTTTGCCGCTTTCCTTTGAGACTTGAACCATCACGACTGCCCCGGTGAAGCAGGGTTCGCCTTCGAGGTTCTCTCCGAGATAGTGCAAGGTAAGAGATGAACTGCCGACTGCGCTTGTTTTCACATAGATGCGCAACTCTTCATAAGGCATGACTTGGCGCAAATAATCGCATTGCTGGCTTGCCACGACTGTCATGGTCTGTTTGTTTTCACTCATCATATTCAGCTTTTTAAAATAAGAAATCCGCGCCTCCTCAAAATATATAAAAGGGGTTACATTATTCATATGCCCAAACAT
>NZ_JBSIOT010001621.1:0-514 GCF_053613335.1 Bacillus sp. LR--39
ACGCCGTGAAGCGCTTCTGTGCCCGTTTTAAAAGCGGGAATGCCCAGCCGGGGAACGGCGGGCTGATATTGATGCATCAGTGACACTTTTTCCTCAAGGGTCAGCCGTGAAAGCAAGTCGCTGACTCTTTTTTGTACAGGGAGACTGGGATCTTGAAAGGGATACTCATATTCATCAGCCTGGCTTTTAGCGGCTGCGGGCTGCGGCGGATCGAAACCGGCGGCGGAAAGGATCGTGCACATTGCGCCCAATATGATGATGCGGCCCGTTTTCAGCATCCTGATCACTCCTTTTTAGAAATAAATGAAGACATCCCGTTCTTTTTCTTTTGGCTGAACCGCTGTTCCCTCCTGAAGCGCTTCCGCAGCTCCGTTAATAACAGAGGTGACAGAAAGACCGCGGAGGAGCAGCTTCCAGTTCTTTTGGACGCCCGTTGTTTTCACGGCAATCGTATTTTGATGCCGTGAAGCTCTGAGTGTCATTGCTTCGCCCTTTTCATTGTAAATCGTCTGTT
>NZ_JBSIOT010001622.1:0-514 GCF_053613335.1 Bacillus sp. LR--39
TTGCATTCGCGATATTATTCGTCAGCATCTCTGTGCGGCGCTGCTGGGTGATCATTGCTGAAGTTGCTGTATAAAGTCCTTTTAACATCATTTCACCTCAAAATAAGTGTCATGCTCCAGAGTTTCCTATCGAAAAAACCTCTTTTGCGAAATGCTTGCAATTTATATTTGCTAATACAGAACGTTTGTTCTATAATGGTATTCAAACATACTACTCTTTTTATCGGCAGCCGTTCAGCTCCTTTAAAGCATTTCACATAAAAAAACCTCATTCTCAAAAAGAATGAGGCTTCTGATCAGCTCAGTTTGCGCTTGGGAAGCTTGTCCATGTTATCAAGCATGACACCCGTACCGACTGCCACACAATCCATCGGATTTTCAGCAACGAGAACAGGCACTTTCAGCTCTTCGGCAAGAAGCTGGTCAAGACCGTTTAACAATGCGCCGCCTCCTGTAATGATCACGCCTCTGTCGATAATGTCGGCTGACAGCTCAGGCGGCGTTCTTTCGAGCC
>NZ_JBSIOT010001623.1:0-514 GCF_053613335.1 Bacillus sp. LR--39
GCTTGATGAAGAGGGATGGATTGATTTTTACTCCGTGTGGCTGTCCAAATAAAAAGAGGGTTCTTTTTTGAACCCTCTTTTTTACGCTGCCATGCTGCGGCATTGTTCAGCACAGGTGAAGCAGGCTTTCGCACATGCTTGGCAATGATCATGATCGTGCTTTCCGCATTCAGTGCCGCACGCTTCACAAATATCGGCGCAAAGTGCACAAATTTCTTTCATAAACGGGCTGTCCGTTTGCATGGCTTTGACCGCCAGCGCGCAAATATCCGCGCATTCCCTGTCAAGCCGGATGCATCCGCTGAGATGATGCTGTACGCTTTCTTGCAAGCATTTAGTGAAACAATGATTGCAAGCCTTCATACAATCGATGCAAGCCTCAATACAAGCTTCAGAATATTGCTCCATGGTTGATTCCCCCTGTATGACAGTATATGGTTTTATGTTTCCCGGCTGCATTTGAAAAAAACAGGGGAGTGTTTTTTTAGCTAAGGGGATATGTACATATACCCTG
>NZ_JBSIOT010001624.1:0-513 GCF_053613335.1 Bacillus sp. LR--39
GCTGGCTGCCATAGCCAAGAGCATGCAGCCACCAGTAAACAAAAATACTGCCCCATGAGCTACAAAACCATATAAACAAGAGCTAATCCTCACGACATACACCTCCTTTACATAGAAATTCTATGTATATACCTAAAAAATCAGACAAGCTGACGCCTGCCAATATAACAGCCCATTCGGCCAAATAACGGAAATAACAGCGTTGCAAAAGCACAAGTTCCAACAAACCAAGGTGTCAACAAGGATTGAAACAGCGCAGCAGGAATTACATTGAATAGAAAAACAAGCATAAAAATGACGTTTGGCACCATTGAGATCAGAATCGTATGTAGAACAAGCTTTTCTCCGCGTTTTCCAAACTCCTTCACGCCTTGATACCCAATCAGCACCCAGTAGATCATATATGCAGCTAAGATCAGCCAAACAGAAACAGAAATGCCTTTCCATACTGCTTGAACAAACGGTGATTCAAGCCATACATGCATTATTGTAATCGCAATGCCGACAGCGAAT
>NZ_JBSIOT010001625.1:0-513 GCF_053613335.1 Bacillus sp. LR--39
AGGTCAAATTCGGATGCGCCTAACAAATCAAGCGTAAGCGGGAGTCTGACTGTTTTTCCATCGTTTAAAATCTGTGTTTCTTTCAGTGTTCTTCCATTCACTGAATCTCTTGTCGTAGCATGAAACCCGTCAGGAAATTGAAATTCTACCGCTCCGAGAGAAAGCACCGCATTTGGTTTATATGTCACTTCAATATCAGAAGTGGTCCACTCTTTCGTGCTGTTAATTGTTTTTGCCTCGATTGATGCAGACTGTGCATGAGCTTGGCCCGAAGGAAGTAAGATTGATAGTAAAACAGCTGAACTGATGAATAATGAAGATACGAATGAAGTTCTTTTTAGCATGACATTTCCCCCTAAATGATTGTTGAAATTTGGCCAGAGCGTCCTCTGCAGAAAAAGCGCTTTTTCATAATTCGCGAATTACCAGTTCTTTTTCTTAAAAATTAATCTATCATCATTTTCCATGGAAGTAAATGTTTTTTAAGGAATATTAACACTTGGAATTCAATGA
>NZ_JBSIOT010001626.1:0-513 GCF_053613335.1 Bacillus sp. LR--39
CAAACGCGATAGCCCCCGGACCGATTGAACGAACAGGCGGTGCGGAGAAGCTATTTGAATCGGAAAAAGCGATGGCCCGCACGATGAACAGTGTGCCGCTCGGCCGATTGGGCACACCGGAGGAAATCGCCGCTTTGGCAGCGTTTTTGCTTTCTGATGAAGCATCCTATATAAACGGGGATTGTATCACAATGGACGGAGGGCAATGGCTGAATCCTTATCCGTTTTAATCTGAATATTTATAAGTGAATATTTAAGTTATTAAGAACTTTTATGTTCGAATGTAATACCTCCACAATTAACCTTCTTCCTATCCAATTTGATAACACATAGAGCTTTATTTGTTTATGAGGTGTTGTGTCATACGTAAGCCACCTAATATATGAAAGGTATATTTTAAAAGGGGAGACGAAATATGAAGAACTTAGATTTCAAATAAAACATTCATATAATTACTTCGTTAACTAAAAAGAGAAATTATAAGAATGAAAGGTTTCAAGGTTACATCAGATT
>NZ_JBSIOT010001627.1:0-513 GCF_053613335.1 Bacillus sp. LR--39
TCAGCAGAACAAAAAGCACGCCTTTCCGGTTAAAGTGCTTCGCCGCGCAGTATTCAAAGGGCTTTTCCCCCATCCAAACAGAATCAGGGCGCTGACCGGAATGCTCGGCTTGTATCAGCGTTCCGGCATGCAAAACGTGATTCGCAAATCCGGCTTGCTCCGGCTTTTGCCGGACCACCTCGCGAAGATGGAGGCGGTTTTGCCGAAGGTTCCTAATATGAAACAGCTGAAAAAACGGCCGCACCTGCTCCCTGCGATCGGGGAGAGAAAAAAACGGGCTGCCTTTTTCTCAGGCTGTCTCATGGATACGCTGTTTTTGGATACGAATATGGCAACCATTGAGCTGCTGCGGCTGGCTGGCTGCGAGATCATAATTCCCGAACAGCAGACCTGCTGCGGCGCCCTCCACGGACACAGCAGCGAAAAGTCTAAGGCCATCCTGCTCGCAAAACGAAATATTCAGGCATTCGAGGATTCAAACGCGGACTTTATCATAACAAATGCAGGCGGATG
>NZ_JBSIOT010001628.1:0-513 GCF_053613335.1 Bacillus sp. LR--39
CAAAACAACAGGTGTCTGGCTATCTGTCAGTTTGTTTTTAAAAAAGGCTGTAGTAATCACAAGATCCGCATCACCTATGGACAGACATTCCTTACATTCAGCCGGGCTCCAGCGTGTGTCGATGGGAATGGCTGTGCATCCAGCCGCTGCGGCTCCGGCAAACAGCTGTAAAAACGCCAGACTATTTGGGAGCAGGATCGCCACACGATTCGGCATGCTCGGCTGTGACCGCAGCCAATTTGCGGTTTGAGAGACAAGCCGATCCCAATCATGGTACGTGATTTGCTCCGATTCAGTCTGGATCGCTACACGGCCGGGCGATGTTTCGGCGGTAGATGAATAGGTATGGGTAATTGTCATGTAGTGTCATCCTCCTTTTGTAAACATCGTATCAGAAAGAGACAAGGCTTGAGTGATTTTTATCGCCAGAAATGCAGATACAGCCGCTTTTATCAAATCACCAGGCACATATGCAAGGCTCATGAAGGCGGCCTGTGACAAATCAATATGCAT
>NZ_JBSIOT010001629.1:0-513 GCF_053613335.1 Bacillus sp. LR--39
TTGCGATGAGAAAGGACGATCACGTCATTTTAATGGGGGAAGATGTCGCAGGAGGAGCGAATGTCGATCATCTGCAGGATGATGAAGCATGGGGCGGTGTGCTTGGCGTCACGAAAGGGATTGTTCAGGAATTTGGACGGGAGCGCGTCCTTGATACGCCGATTAGTGAAGCGGGGTACATCGGCGCAGCCATGGCGGCGGCTTCAACAGGTTTAAGGCCGATCGCGGAATTGATGTTTAACGATTTTATCGGCACGTGTTTGGACCAGGTGCTGAACCAGGGAGCGAAGTTCCGCTACATGTTTGGCGGAAAAGCGGAAGTTCCGATTACGATCCGGACGACCCACGGCGCCGGCTTTAGGGCAGCCGCCCAGCATTCGCAAAGCTTGTATGCCCTATTTACAAGTATTCCCGGCTTGAAAGTGATTGTGCCGTCGACCCCGTACGATGCGAAAGGCTTATTGCTCGCTGCGATTGAGGATCAGGACCCGGTTATCTTTTTTGAAGACAAAA
>NZ_JBSIOT010001630.1:0-513 GCF_053613335.1 Bacillus sp. LR--39
TTAATAAATAAAACGAAGTCAGCCATCCGCTACAGGATGGCTGACTTTGTTAAATTTCCACTTTCACATCGGCGCTTTTCTTAAGCTTTTCGACCTGCTGTCCGAGTTTTTCCTGTCTTTTTTGCTGTTTGAGCATATCTTGGATTTGCTGTTTGACATCGTCAAACGCAGGTGTGTTTTTCTGTCCGCTGTCTTTTTGCTGTGCGGCAAATTGATCATAATAGTCTTTGATTTCTTTGTCTGTAACCTGATCTGTCGGCAGTTCTTTGTCAATATATTTCTCTGTTTTGATGCTGTCGGCAATGTCGCTTTTCAGCGTGTTCATGTTTAAGCCTGCTTTTTTGACCGCTTCCTCAAAATCTTGCTCGTTTTTATACTGCTTTTTGCTTTCGTCCAGCTGTTTTTCAATTTCTTTCTCAGATGCTTTGTAGCCTTTTTTGTCCGCTTCCTGCGTAATTAATGCCTGTCCGATCAGGCTGTCGATCGCCTGCTTTTTGATTTGCTGCGCCGCAT
>NZ_JBSIOT010001631.1:0-513 GCF_053613335.1 Bacillus sp. LR--39
GAAAGATCCTGGTTTGTACAAGACGGCAGCGGGCAAGGACGTCTCTATTTTTTCTTTGGTTCAATCTATGGAAATGCCTGCTGAGTGGATTTTACCGCTATTGGATTACTGCCGCGAAAAGCAGGTGATCTTTTTAAGTACGGTATGTGACGAGGGGTCAGCTGATCTGCTTCAGTCTACCTCGCCGAGCGCTTTTAAAATCGCATCCTATGAAATTAACCATCTCCCGCTGCTCAAATATGTCGCCCGGCTGAACAGGCCGATGATTTTCTCGACAGCCGGAGCTGAAATCTCTGATGTTCACGAAGCTTGGCGCACCATCAGGGCAGAGGGAAACAATCAAATTGCCATAATGCATTGTGTGGCGAAATACCCAGCACCGCCGGAGTACAGCAACCTCAGCGTCATACCGATGCTTGCCGCCGCTTTTCCTGAGGCGGTCATCGGCTTCTCCGATCATAGCGAGCATCCGACAGAAGCGCCGTGTGCCGCGGTTCGGCTCGGAGCAAAACT
>NZ_JBSIOT010001632.1:0-513 GCF_053613335.1 Bacillus sp. LR--39
TAAACGGACCGTTGCCGACGAATGTGGCTGCTTCTTCATGCCATTTCGGATTGTCTTCGGCGATTTTCTGAGGAACCGGGAAAAAGGCCGGATTGGCTACAATGCTTAAAAACGACTGCTGCGGACTTTCAAGCGTCACCTTAAGCGTCTTTTCATCCACCGCTTTGACTTTGACATCATCTTTTGAACCTTTTCCGCTGTTAAAGGCCTCACCGCCTTCGATAAAGTAGCCTAAAAACGCGGCAGAGGAGCCCGTTTTCGGATCGAGCAGACGCTTCCACGCATATTCAAAATCCCCGGCGGTTAAAGGGTCTCCGTTTGACCATTTGGCATCATCACGGATTGTAAAAGTATATGTCTTCCCGTCGTCGGAAATGTTCCACTTTTCGGCGGACGCCGCTTCGGGCTCATGGTCTGCGCCAAGTCTTGTCAAACCTTCCATCAGATTGTTCAGCGCCTGCCATGAGACATTATTAAAGCCGATCGGCGGATCAAAAGATGTCGGTTCATTTT
>NZ_JBSIOT010001633.1:0-513 GCF_053613335.1 Bacillus sp. LR--39
TTCGCTGATATGGCAGAAAAAGAGCTCGGATCAACCTTCCGAGATACAGAGGGCGCCGGTGCAGAGGGCGGTCTTGGATGGAGCCTGCTGACTTATCTTCAGGCTGACCTGAAAAGAGGCATTGATATTGTCCTTAATGCGGTTGATTTTGAAAGTATCGTTCAGGATGCAGATCTTGTGATTACCGGCGAGGGACGGATCGACAGCCAAACGGTTCATGGAAAAACGCCGATAGGCGTAGCCAAGGCGGCTAAATCATATGATGTGCCTGTCATCGGTATTGCGGGATCAGTATCACGAGACAGTGATGCCGTCTATCAACACGGGATCGATGCGCTTTTCAGCATCGTCCCCGGAGCCGTGCCGCTAGAAGACGCGTTTGAACATGCCGCGGAATATATGGAAAGAACGGCGCGGGACATTGCAGCGTCTATCAAATTGGCGAAAACGATGTTTCTGATATAGCCGATGCACATGCCAATGCATAGCCATCCTTCTTTTTGGGTAGAGACA
>NZ_JBSIOT010001634.1:0-512 GCF_053613335.1 Bacillus sp. LR--39
TCATTTTTGAAACAAAAGCTTGAGGATTTAGGGTGCCGGACGCGCACGTTTTCAGACTGCACCGGGGTTGTCGGCGAAATTGGCTCAGGCTCACCTGTTGTAGCGGTACGCGCTGATATTGACGCGCTGTGGCAGGAGGTTAACGGCACATTTCGCGCCAACCATTCCTGCGGACACGATTCACATATGACAATGGCATTGGGCACGTTAATGCTGCTCAAAAAACAACCTGAGCTTCCGAAGGGCACAATCCGTTTTATCTTTCAGCCGGCAGAAGAAAAAGGCGGCGGCGCCTTGAAAATGATAGAAGAAGGCGTGCTTGATGATATCAACTATTTGTATGGCGTTCACGTCCGTCCGATCCAGGAAACACAGAACGGCCGCTGCGCTCCGTCTATTCTGCACGGATCAAGCCAGCACATTGAGGGAACGATCATCGGGGAAGAGGCTCATGGCGCCCGTCCGCACCTCGGGAAAAACAGCATTGAAATTGCGGCATTTCTTGTACATAA
>NZ_JBSIOT010001635.1:0-512 GCF_053613335.1 Bacillus sp. LR--39
TTGATCGCAAGGGTTCTCACCCGCTCTGGCAGTGAATCTGGAAGCTGCATGTAGCGATCGCTGAATGTGTACTCCTCACTGTTTTTTCTCACTTTTACCTTTCTCAGTTCATCCAGCTTATAGACCGGGGAATCGTACGTTACAGTATAATTCCCCATATTTCTGATTTCACCGGCTTGTTCACTGATCGGAGAAATTTGCTCCGTGTTGCCGTTCATTTCAAGTGAGACAGCCTGCTTTGGCTGAATGATTTCCGCACCAATCGGATACATCAGATGGTTATACCCGTAGTGCTTATCGACTTTTACACGGACGGTGCGGCGCTCTGTCGCAACCTTATGGTCAAACCACAGATTTTCAACTTTTCCATTGCTAAGCTGATACGACATGCCTGTGTCTGTTTCAATCCAGCCTTTCCCGGTATACGTATCCTTCGTTTCCACACGGAAATACGTACGCTCTTTTCCCTGCCATGTAAAAACAGGTGTAGCATCCTGCTGGAACGGGCCGCC
>NZ_JBSIOT010001636.1:0-512 GCF_053613335.1 Bacillus sp. LR--39
CTGTCCAGCAAATTAAACATCACCTCATTGACCTGCTTCATCCCGCTCATTAAATGCGAATTGATGCGGCTGGCCATTTGCGAAGCTGAAATCGATCCGTCTGCAAAATAGTCAATCATCGGTTCTGTGAACGGGTAGTTCATGACCGAATGAAATTCGTCTCCTCTAAGCCACGGATCAGCCTGATGCCAGATTTCGCCCAATATAAAAATGTCGGGCTTTTCTGCCGTGACGGCTTGCCGGAATTTCTTCCAAAACGCATGATCAACTTCATTTGCCACATCCAAACGCCAGCCGTCGATATCAAATTCGCGGATCCAGTACAGCGCAATATCAAGCAAATAAGCCTGAACTTCCGGGTTGGCCGTATTGAGCTTCGGCATCTCGGGAGTAAACGCAAATGTATCATAGCTGCCTTCTTTAACAGGGAAAGAATGAATATGGAACCAGTCTTTATAGCGGGACGTTTCACCGTTTTTGACAACATCCTGCCACTCTTGCGAAGCGCTGCC
>NZ_JBSIOT010001637.1:0-512 GCF_053613335.1 Bacillus sp. LR--39
GCGAGAACGTCAACAATCATCGGAAGGCGCGTTCCGGAAAAAGTCATCAACAAGCTTTGGAAGGATGGAACGATTCCCGCCTTGATGAAAACCGACGAACCGATCAGGGTCGAACAAATCGATGAAGTCGGCCTGTCGAGCCGCGTGGCGATTTCAATCTGGAAAAACAGCGAGGTTATCGGTTTTATCTGGGCGCTGGAAAGCCAAAAAACGCTGTCGGAAGACGAGCTTCACCTTTTGAAGCTGGCCGCGGATTCCGTAAAGAACAAGCTGCTGCCTTATCAGGTCCGAAAAAGAAAAAATGAACAGCGCAGCCAGGAATTTTTCTGGAAGCTATTGACCGGGCACATTTCGGAAGATCAGGAAATCTCCGACGGCTTTCACCAGCTTGGCATCGGAGTTCCTTCAACTTATTCGGTCATCATCATCCGGCTGAAAGACGAAATCGAAGAAAAAACCGAAAAGCAGCTCCATTACTTGCTGGAAACGACGCAGCAGCTGCAAATCCTTCT
>NZ_JBSIOT010001638.1:0-512 GCF_053613335.1 Bacillus sp. LR--39
TTTATGAGGGGCCTCTATCATCAGCCGGATATGAAGAGAAGTACTACGGCATCCCTTTCGCAAGCAATGCGCTTGCCTTGTTTTACAACAAAGACCTCTTGAAGAATGCAGGGATCTCCAAACCGCCTGAAACGTGGAGCGATCTGAAAAAAGCGGCGGAAAAAACGAGCAAAGGCCAAACGAAAGGATTTGCCCTGTCAGCCGTAAAATCAGAGGAAAGCGCTTTTCAATTTTATCCGTTTCTTTTGTCTTCCGGAGCAGATCTAAAACAGCTGAATTCAAAAGAAGCAGCCTCTTCTCTTCAGTTTTTAACAGATCTGATCAAGAAAGGCGCAATGAGCAAGGAAGTGTTAAACGCCACCCAGGATGATCTGGCCAGACAGTTTGCAGCAGGTCAGCTCGCCATGATGATCAACGGCTCCTGGAATATTGAACGGCTGGAAGAAGCCGAAGACTTAAATTACGGGATTACCTATATCCCGAAAGATCAAACATTCGCTTCTGCCCTCGGC
>NZ_JBSIOT010001639.1:0-512 GCF_053613335.1 Bacillus sp. LR--39
TCTGGGAAAGTGAAGACGGAAAAACAGAACAGATCACCTATTCTTCTTTACACCAACAAGTCGCCCGTGCGGCGGCAGGCTTTAAAAAGCAAGGCATCTCAAAAGGGGATGTCATTGCGATTTACATGCCGATGATCCCCGAAACGGTCATCGCCATGCTGGCCGCCGCTAAAATCGGAGCGGTATTCTCACCGGTTTTTTCAGGCTACGGCGCCCATGCAGCAGCGGCGAGACTTACCGCTGCCGGAGCGAAAATCCTTGTCACAGCAGATGCCTTTTTGCGAAGGGGAAAGAAGGTCTGCATGAAGAAAGAAGCTGACAAAGCCGCGGACCGTTCCCCCACTGTTCAAAAAGTCGTCGTCTGCAAGCTTCACGGCGGCGATCAAGATTGGAATTATAAGAGAGATATCGACTGGAATGAATTGATGAAAAACGAGCCCATGCAAAACACCGAAGAAATGGACAGTTCAGATCCGCTCATGCTGCTATACACATCAGGGACGACAGGACAG
>NZ_JBSIOT010001640.1:0-512 GCF_053613335.1 Bacillus sp. LR--39
GAAGATGACTTCATGGCCTTCTTTTTTCAGAGCAGCTATCGCCCGAACATGGTCATTGATCTTCTCCTCATCGATGCTGCCCTTCGAGTTGGTTAATGAACTGCTTCCGATTTTAATGACAATCCGTTGTTTTTTCACGTTTTTTCCCTCCGAGATGATCTGGCAGAAGGCCAATAAAAAAAGCCCTTTTCGTCCAAGTAAAAAAGGACGAAAAGAGCTTTCCGCGGTACCACCTTCATTGAATGCGCGAGAAAATAAAGCGCACTCCTCTTTCCCCTTTAACGCCAGGGTATGCGCCCAGGTTTTCCCCCTGGGACTCCGAGGCAGGTTCGGCAGGTTTCATGTGGTGAAATGTTTCAGCATGCCATTTCACTCTCTTTCACAGAAAGAACTGCTTACTGGCCCTCTTCAACGCTCGTGATTTTTTATTATTATGCCTAGGAAAAACGCCCCTGTCAAGAGGCAGATCAAACAATTTAATTAAAGACGATCGTCTTGTTTCCATGCACGAT
>NZ_JBSIOT010001641.1:0-512 GCF_053613335.1 Bacillus sp. LR--39
CCTTTGCGCCTGAAACAGATTCCTCAATATACCCATTCAGATCACCAAGATTTTTCTGCTGTTCTTTAAACAGCTTTCCCGTTCGGTTGGTGATCCATTTCAGGCTCGCTGCCATCACCGGAATAATGGTCAGCGTAATCAATGTAAGGAGCGGGCTCATGTACAGCATCACCGCAATCGTCCCAACAAAGGTGATCACGCTTGACAAAATTTGAATGACTGACGTGTTTAAGGTAGAACTGACATTTTCGATGTCATTCGTCACCCGGCTCATCAGCTCGCCGTGCCGCTGTTTATCAAAAAATGGAATCGGCAGCTCATGCAGATGGGTGAACAATTCGCTTCTCATTCTGAAAACCGTGCCCTGCGAGATCGTAATTATCCAATAGTTTTGAAACCAAAGCGACAGGGACTGAATGATATAGATAGCGAGCAGAAGAAGCAAAACAGGAATCAAGCCGCTGACCGTTTTCCCGACGATAAAATGGTCGATGGCCTTTCCGATCACAAAG
>NZ_JBSIOT010001642.1:0-512 GCF_053613335.1 Bacillus sp. LR--39
GCAAAAGCGCATTCGGCCTATCGAGTATGAGCGCCACACAATAAGGGCCCTTTTCTAAGACTTGTTTCACTCCGTGCAGAAGCCATTTATACGGGTTGTCACCCAGTTCCAAAAAGCGCTGAAACGTAAACGCAACGTCCCGCGATGTCAGCGGCTGTCCATTATGAAATGACACACCTTTTCGAAGAAAAAATCTCCATTGTTTTTTTTCGACCTCTTCCCATCCATGAACCAAATGAGGCTTCGGCTCCTGCATATCCGAATCAAACGTGAAGAGTGTATCAAATATCTGTTTGACGAAATGGCCCTCAGACCGCAAAAATATTTGGCATGGATCCAAACTGCTGACAGATTCAGGTGTGATGAACAGCCGCAGGACATCCTTCGCCCCATTCTCGCCTGTCTCCGTCACAAATCCGAACACCTCTGAAAGCCACATGTTATATTCGTTTTGAAGCCCTGGAAACACGGACTGATACTGCTGAAGCAGCTCCTTTGCCTTTTTAAGCTTT
>NZ_JBSIOT010001643.1:0-512 GCF_053613335.1 Bacillus sp. LR--39
TGTTTTTGCCGGAGATTTAACTGACAGAGGGCCTAAATCGATAGAGGTCATCCGATTTGTAGCCGGCGCTTACGAAAAAGGCGCTGTACGTTATGTCCCAGGAAACCATTGCAATAAATTATATCGTTACTTAAAAGGAAATCCGGTAAAAGTGATGCATGGTCTCGAAACAACAGCAGCAGAGCTTGAGGAACTTTCCAAAGATGAGAGAAAAGCAGTCAGCGAACAGTTTATGAAGCTGTACGAAACAGCGCCGCTTTACGACATCTTACATAATGGAGAATTAGTTGTCGCCCATGCTGGCATAAGAGCTGACGATATCGGCAAATATACCCGCAGAGTGAAGGACTTTGTCCTTTACGGTGACGTGACGGGTGAAACATATCCGGACGGCAGACCCGTCAGACGTGATTGGGCGGCAGCCTATAACGGAAAGGCTTGGGTGGTATACGGTCATACACCTGTGAAAGAGCCTCGGAAGGTCAATCGCACCATCAACATTGATACAGGCT
>NZ_JBSIOT010001644.1:0-511 GCF_053613335.1 Bacillus sp. LR--39
CTGCTGCCGTTTATGGCTGCCGCAATGAAGAAAAAGAAATAACGAATCTCAAAAACCCCGGCTCTCCAAAACATGCCGGGGTTTTGATCGCTTATTTTCTCTGTTTGCACCAAAACCCGCTGATTCACAAATCGGTTTTCCAGACAGACAAGAAAAGTCCAGGCTTTATTTGTTTACTAGATCAACATCAATCACTTGATAGAAAGCGTTTTCAGTATCAGCCACATCCCAAACGGCAAGTATGACATGATACCCGAGGCGGTCTTCAGGAATATAAATGTGGTGAGATAAATTGCGAGATGCAGGGGAACCGTCATGCGGAACGGCGCCAATCAGTTCAAAGTCTGCGCGCTTAAGCGGTTTGTCAGGATCCCAGCCTTTTTTGGTGATATAGTAGTGCCATTGGCTCGTATTGTGGGGGGCGGTATATGTCCAGGTAAAGGTGTGTTCTCCGCCGGTCATGATATGTTTAAACCAGCGATTTTCCGACTGCTGATCAAGAATTCCGCCG
>NZ_JBSIOT010001645.1:0-511 GCF_053613335.1 Bacillus sp. LR--39
TGCTGCCGGATACAAAAGGAGAATCGCTTTAATGCCGAGCAGCGTCCCCGCTTTTTGGGCCGCATTCGGCACATAGCCGATGATGCTGAGACCGATCCCTGACAGGAAGCCGGAGAGCGACTGAGCCAGCTTTCTCGAAAAATTAAACAGCGAGTATACCGTTCCTTCTTTCCGTTCCCCTGTTCTCCACTCGCCGTAATCGATCGCATCTGATACGAATGCCCAGGTGATTCCGTTCGGAATGCTGATGCCGATGAAGGCGATGCTTGCGAGAATCGTAAAAACAAAGACATTGCCCGGTGCGAAAAAATTGATCAGATCGGCACAGACAGAAACCGCGAGCCCCAAAATGGCGGTATGCTTTTTCCCAAAAAGCTTCACGAGCTTCGGCAGCATGATGACGCCGATAAAGGATGAGCCGATGATGATGAAATTCATGTAGGCCATCAGTTCGGCGTTCCCGAGGTTATACTGCGCGAAATAAATCAGCATCGCGGATTTAAGGTTATAG
>NZ_JBSIOT010001646.1:0-511 GCF_053613335.1 Bacillus sp. LR--39
CTTGATACCTCCCAGCTGCAGTATTTGCGCAAACTAGCCGGAAGCTTAACGAAGCTTGCTGAAGGCTGTTCAGAAAAAAGCGGTAATTAAAAACTTCTCACATATTTTCACCAGCTTTCCACAAAATGATAGAGGATGAAACGAAAGGAGAAAACAAAATGAACAGAGGACGTTTAATTCTGACCAACATTATCGGTTTGATTGTTGTTCTTGCAATTATAGCTGGAGGTGCTTACTACTATTATCAAAGCACAAACTACGTAAAAACAGATGAAGCAAAAGTAGCGGGCGATATGGCTGCTATTACTGCTCCAGCGGCAGGTAAAGTATCTGACTGGGATCTGGACGAAGGAAAAACAGTGAAAAAAGGCGAAACAGTTGCAAAAATCAAAGGCGAAAAAACTGTTGACGTAAAATCCATTATGGATGGAACAATTGTGAAAAACGAAGTGAAAAACGGACAAACCGTACAAGCTGGTACAACAATTGCACAAACGATTGACATGGACAA
>NZ_JBSIOT010001647.1:0-510 GCF_053613335.1 Bacillus sp. LR--39
ATAGGAAAGGCTATAAAAAAAGCAAGTAACCCATTTATTTAAGTGTTTATTCTTAAATAACATTTTATGACTTGCTTCATGCATGAGATTGTCAAAACCTCTCATTCTACTTCCAATCAAGATAATACTTAATAGGTATATCCAAATATTAGGGGTTTTCATAGATAAATAAATCGAACTGCTTATCACGCCCCAATTAAAGAAGATACATAAGAAGTTATACCAGTTATTTTTCTTGTAAAGTTTGGTTAATTTTTTTCTAGTTTCTTGTGAAAAGATAGAGTTCACTGAAGACATGACTTTTCCTCCGTTATTAATTAGAATAGGGAGCCGAATGGCACCCTATTATTTATATTAATTTGTTACTAAATTTGCTTGATTTAATGCATTTTCTAAATCAGCTTGGATATCTTCAACTTCCTCAATTCCAACTGAAAGTCTAAGCATTCCATCTGTAATTCCACCTTTTTCTCTTTCCTCACGAGGCAATAAATTGTGAGTCATAGAAGC
>NZ_JBSIOT010001648.1:0-510 GCF_053613335.1 Bacillus sp. LR--39
GACTGATAGATTCGCATTTGTAAAGGTTGAGCTTTTAAACAGTGCAAAGTCAATGATGGGGTGCTGGGTACGTTTTTCTCTTCTGAAAAAAAGCGGAACAAAAAGAAGTATCAATACACTGTATACAGTATATCCCCATGGAGCCTCATTTTTCGTCAGCAGGATAATGGAAACGATGCTGCCTGCAAGCAAGAGAGAGCCGATGATATCCAGCGGCGCGTCAGATTTATTTTCTTTATATTGAGGAAACATCGTTAATGCCGTAAATAAAGCAATGGCGAGGAACGGGATGTTGACCCAAAAAATCGAATGCCAGCTGAAGCTGTCAATCAGTATAGAGCCGATAAAAGGCCCGAGTGCTGCACCAAGTCCCGCGCCCAGTCCGAAAAATCCAAACACTTTCGGTAGGCGTTTTTCAGAAACAACATGCCGGATAATGGCAATGCTGTTTGGCGTAAGCAATGCCCCGCCGACAGCCTGCAATGCCCGAAAGACAATTAACAGGAGCAG
>NZ_JBSIOT010001649.1:0-510 GCF_053613335.1 Bacillus sp. LR--39
ACGAATTCCGGAAAAGAACTACGGCATCGCCAGCACCCCTGAAGAAGGGAAGTTGACGATTTGACCGGCAGGTATTCAAGACAGGAGCTCTTTCACCCGATCGGACCGGACGGCCAGGAAAAATTAAGCCGCGCCCGCGTCCTCGTGATCGGTGCTGGGGCTTTGGGCGCGGCCAGCGCAGAAATGCTGGTGAGGGCCGGGGTCGGTTCGCTGACGATAGCCGACAGGGATTATGTGGAATGGAGCAATCTCCAGCGCCAGCAGCTCTATACGGAACAGGATGTGATTGATCATATGCCAAAGGCCGCCGCCGCTGAAAAAAGGCTGCGCCTGATCAACAGCTCTGTTCAAGTAACCGGAATCGTAGCGGATGTTACTGCGGAAAAAGCGCTCGAGCTTGCGGAGGAAGCGTCCCTGATCGTCGATGCGACGGATAATTTTGAAACACGGCTGATCATGAACGACGCGGCGGTCAAATTAGGCATCCCTTTCCTGTACGGCGCGTGTGTC
>NZ_JBSIOT010001650.1:0-510 GCF_053613335.1 Bacillus sp. LR--39
AATTGTGCTAAAATTTACTACAAATCTAAAAACTTATCAAGAGCGGCTGAGGGACTGGACCTATGAAGCCCGGCAACCTGCATAGTTTGTAAGGTGCTACTTCCAGCAAAATGAATTCCATTTTGAAAGATAAGGGCTGCATGCTGTTCCTGTCTTTCTTTCCGCCGGATTGAAAGTTTTTTATTTTAAGAGGTAAAAAGGCTATCTGTATATCAGCAGCCGCGAATCACATTACATGGGAAAAGACAACCGGCAGAAAGCTACTGTTTGTTTGTCTCCGAAAGGAGGAAAGAAGAAATGTTAACGTATGATAATTGGGAAGAACCAACGATTACATTTCCGGAAGACGATCCTTATAAAGGCGCGCTGTCCGTTTTAAAATGGGCATACGGCCATTACGGCAATCAGCTTGTTTATGCCTGCAGTTTCGGAATTGAGGGAATCGTTCTGATTGACTTAATTTATAAAGTGAAAAAAGACGCAGAGATTGTGTTTCTTGATACAGGACTT
>NZ_JBSIOT010001651.1:0-510 GCF_053613335.1 Bacillus sp. LR--39
TTCATCTTCCCGTGCTGCTATATTTTCAGCACTTTATTGATCAATACATACAGAATTTAAAAGATATTAAAGCGAAAATCAGAACTTATGAATCAACAGAAGGTTTTGTAAAAGAAGAATTTCTGACGCATGATGTCAAAAAGGGCTTAACAGAACTGAAACGTCAAACGAATGATACGGTTGATTCGATTAATGACGAATTTGATAAAATCAGCCACTTGATTGGGGGCGGATCTATCTCTTTGGCATCATTTAATGAGCATATTTCCGAAGCCAAAAAACATGTGAACAACACGGTGTCTGATTTAAAAGAGCTTGATCGCGATGCTAATTCTATATTAAAACAATCGTCAAATTCGATCGCTCAGCTATCCAAGCTCACTGAAAAGGTGAACACTTGGTCAAAGGGAGGCGCGATCTTATCTAAAAAAACGATTAAAGAGGTTGAAAACTACTTTTCTGAAACAGATGTCGTTAAACAAATGATTGACGAAGCCGTTGATTTAGCAG
>NZ_JBSIOT010001652.1:0-510 GCF_053613335.1 Bacillus sp. LR--39
GTCACTTTTTGTTTGAACCGTATTTAGTTGAAGGTTCATCTATGTATCCCACATTACATGACGGAGAAAGGCTGTTTGTGAATAAAACAGTCAACTATATCGGCGAGCTGAAGCGCGGAGATATCGTTATTATCAACGGTGAAACTTCTAAAATCCATTATGTAAAAAGATTGATCGGAAAGCCTGGAGAAACCGTTCAAATGAAGGATGACACGCTTTATATAAACGGTAAAAAAGTAGCCGAGCCTTACTTGTCTAAAAACAAGAAGGAAGCAGAAAAACTTGGTGTCAGTCTGACAGGAGACTTTGGACCGGTTAAGGTTCCGAAAGGCAAATACTTTGTCATGGGAGATAACCGGCTGAATTCTATGGACAGCCGAAACGGGCTGGGACTGATCGAGGAAGATCGAATTGTCGGCACATCGAAGTTTGTCTTTTTCCCGTTTAACGAAATGCGTCAAACAAAATAAAAACGCCTTGCTGGCCTAGTGACAGCAGGCGTTTTTATTT
>NZ_JBSIOT010001653.1:0-510 GCF_053613335.1 Bacillus sp. LR--39
TTTTGCAAATTATCGGAATAGGCGATCTGCTGTTTTGGCCGCTCTTTTTTCTGATTGCCGGCTATTTCCTTAAAAAATATTCCCGTGATTGGCTTGGCTCCGTCATGTATATCTTTGCCGCGTTTCTATTTTTGAAAAACCTCTTCAGCATCACCTTTAATTTATTCGGCTATGCGTTTGCCGCATTTCTGATTTACGCCGGCTACAGGCTTGTCAAAGGGAAGCCGATATTCGAACCGAATGAGAAACAGGTCAACCTCAATAAAAAAGAACATCATGATCCGCCAAAAGATGTAAAACATCCCGACATGCGCAGCTTTTTTATCGGTGAGCTGCAAATGATGAAGCAGCCGTTTGACCTGAATGATTTAAATGTCTCTGGTTTTATCGGTGATATCAAAATCGATTTATCTAAAGCGATGATTCCCGAGGGAGAAAGCACAATCGTCATTAGCGGAGTCATTGGTAACGTTGATATTTATGTACCATCGGACCTTGAAGTGGCTGTCA
>NZ_JBSIOT010001654.1:0-510 GCF_053613335.1 Bacillus sp. LR--39
CCTAAAGAGATAAAAAACAATGAAAACCGTGTCGCATTAACACCCGGGGGCGTTTCTCAGCTCATTTCAAACGGCCACCGGGTGCTGGTTGAAACAGGCGCGGGCCTTGGAAGCGGATTTGAAAATGAAGCCTATGAGTCAGCAGGAGCGGAAATCATTGCTGATCCGAAACAGGTCTGGGACGCCGAAATGGTCATGAAGGTAAAAGAACCGCTGCCGGAAGAATATGTTTATTTCCGCAAAGGGCTTGTGCTGTTTACGTACCTTCATTTAGCAGCTGAGCCTGAGCTTGCACAGGCCTTGAAGGATAAAGGAGTAACTGCCATCGCATATGAAACGGTCAGTGAAGGCCGGACATTGCCTCTTCTCACGCCAATGTCAGAGGTTGCGGGCAGAATGGCAGCGCAAATCGGCGCTCAATTCTTAGAAAAGCCTAAAGGCGGAAAAGGCATTTTGCTTGCCGGGGTGCCGGGTGTTTCTCGCGGAAAAGTAACGATTATCGGAGGAGGC
>NZ_JBSIOT010001655.1:0-510 GCF_053613335.1 Bacillus sp. LR--39
GTCTCAATAATCGTCGTGCTGACTAGTACATCCGATTCTCCCTCTAAGAAGTTCAGCATGACCGATTCGACTTCGTTTTCTGTCATCTTTCCATGGGCGTACGTCACCTTGGCGTCAGGTACAAGCATCGAGATTTCTTCTGCTTTTCTTTCAATATCCTCCACCCGGTTGTACAGGAAGTAAACCTGACCGCCTCTGGCCAGCTCGCGTTCTATCGCTTCCCTGACCAAGGCCCCGTTGTATTCGACAACGTACGTCTGTACCGGGAAGCGGTTTTCCGGAGGCGTTTCAATGACTGACAAATCTCTGACACCAAGCATGGACATATGAAGGGTTCGAGGTATCGGAGTTGCCGTTAACGTCAAAACGTCGACATTCGCTTTAATGCGTTTAATTTTTTCCTTATGTGTGACACCGAACCTTTGTTCTTCATCGATGATAAGCAGACCAAGATCTTTGTATACGACATCCTTGGACAACAGCCTGTGAGTGCCGATCACGATGTCTACC
>NZ_JBSIOT010001656.1:0-509 GCF_053613335.1 Bacillus sp. LR--39
ATAGCCTTTATAATACATATACTGTCCTTTTGCGGAATAGAGATCTTCGAGGCAGAGGGTGCGCTTCCGGATGATGAAATAATCGGCGAGTATAACGCCTGCGACCGGGCCCAATATTCCGCCGATCGTGCCGAGAAACGAAAACACACTCGCTTCATTCTCCATCAGCTTCCATGGAAAAGTGAACAGGGCCAAAACTGCTGTCAAATAGCTGCCTCGCTTGAAATCGATGTATTTCGGCAAAAAATTGGCCAGATCATAGGCAGGCGAGACAATATTTGCCGCAACGTTTACCGAAATGGCGGCGATGCAAAGCGTAATGACCGAAAGAGCGATCACGTACGGATTGTCAAAATGGGCGAGAATATCGACCACGTCCCAAATCGGCTCCCCGAAGGCAGCCTGTGAGCCGGAGGTGACGGTGATGCTTGCAGAACGAATGTGCCCGGCAAACCGTAAAACTGTCCTCTGATTTGTTCTTTTTGGGAGGCTGCAAACCTCGTAAAATC
>NZ_JBSIOT010001657.1:0-509 GCF_053613335.1 Bacillus sp. LR--39
TCGCTCAGCAATCATTTTATCCTGATTCAGCTGTTTTTCTGAGTTATTTAGTACGGTGACATCCGCGCCTGCGGCTGCCAAAACTGGGCCCTGCTGGCCGCCGCCTGATGCTAAACAGAGTACTTTCAGACCTTTGACAGGCGGAAACCAATCCTTCGGTACATCTTTCATTGGTGTTACCCTTATATCCCAATTGCCTTTTTTTGCTTGTTCGATCACCTGCTGCTCAACAGCAACAGTCCATTCATTGCCTGTTTCTACTTTTTTATCCCAGGCTTTGCTATTATGAGCTACTAACGCATTCATGAATCTTCTCCTTACTTTAATGTATAGAGTATAACAAATATTTCTAGATTAATATCGCTTTCCCTTTGCATATTTAGAAAAAAGTTCATAAAAACGCAAAAAAACCACAAAGGAGATATGTGATTTATATCATCAGATTTACTTTTACTTCGTTACATAAAGCCATTAGCAATGAGAGCTATTGTTTCTCCGGGTTAGGAATC
>NZ_JBSIOT010001658.1:0-509 GCF_053613335.1 Bacillus sp. LR--39
AGCGTTCATGAGTGCTTGGTAATCAGCCAGAATCATTTGTTCATTTGCTTCTGAGAGGGCGTATTCTGATGTCAGATTCCCATCAACTTCACTTATTTTCTCGACTGCATTTTTGCGTTTTTTCTCTGCAGAGGATAACTCATTTTTAAAATCTTCTGTTGAAAAAACATCTAAAGGAAGGACATCATGTATTTCATTTAAGATGTCTTTGATGGCCTTTTTCTGTTCTGACATGATGGCTTTGGATTTAGAATTAGCATTGGCCAACTCATGCTCTAGGAAAGATTCTTCTATGTAGGCATCTGATAAGCTAGCGTCTTCCAAAATACCAGGAATACTCGTTAAAAAAGAAATTTTCATCTCAATTAGATCAATCCATTGGTCGGCAATGCCGGCTTGATCTTCATAAAATGATTTGATATTATTTGCACCTTTACCTGAAAACTCACTATCATCTAAATCAGCGACAGCTTTGAATGCTTTTTTTAATTTGATCATTTTACTTTTTA
>NZ_JBSIOT010001659.1:0-509 GCF_053613335.1 Bacillus sp. LR--39
TGGCGGATGCGCAATTGGTTCCAGACCGATTGATCAGCATTTAAAAGGTTTTGAAGCAATGGGCGCAGAAATCAAAGTTGGTAATGGCTTCATTGAAGCTGAAGTAAAAGGCCGACTGCAAGGCGCAAAAATTTATCTGGACTTCCCAAGTGTAGGAGCTACAGAGAACCTGATTATGGCAGCCGCTCTAGCTGAAGGAACAACAACGCTGGAAAACGTGGCAAAAGAACCCGAAATCGTTGATTTAGCAAACTATATCAACGGCATGGGCGGAAAAATCCGCGGAGCTGGCACCGGCACCATCAAAATTGAAGGAGTCGAAAAGCTTCACGGCGTAAAACACCATATTATTCCTGACCGCATTGAAGCGGGCACATTTATGGTTGCTGCTGCAATCACTGAAGGAAACGTATTAGTAAAAGGAGCCGTTCCTGAACACCTCACCTCTTTAATTGCAAAAATGGAAGAGATGGGTGTAACAATTAAGGATGAAGGTGAAGGTCTGCGTG
>NZ_JBSIOT010001660.1:0-509 GCF_053613335.1 Bacillus sp. LR--39
TCATGAAGCGCAAGCCCCGTCATCCGAAAGAAGGGGTATTTGCCCGCAAGCTAGGATGGAAGGTCGTTTCCAGAGGATTTTTAATCGGAGTTGCCACTATTTTAGCGTTTATCATTGTATACCACCGCAATCCGGAAAACTTAGCTTATGCCCAGACGATCGCGTTTGCCACATTGGTTCTCGCTCAGCTTATTCACGTGTTTGACTGCCGCAGCGAAACTTCTGTTTTCTCTAGAAACCCGTTTCAAAACCTGTATTTAATCGGCGCGGTATTGTCATCCATTTTGCTGATGCTTGTAGTAATCTACTATCCGCCGCTTCAGCCGATTTTCCATACTGTAGCCATCACGCCGGGGGACTGGATGCTCGTCATCGGTATGTCCGCCATCCCTACTTTTTTGCTGGCGGGGTCACTTTTAACAAGAAAAAAATAAATTCATATGATATAATCTTAGGGGTAATAGCGTGTCTATTGCCCTTTTATTATGAGAACAGGGAAGAATTGGGTG
>NZ_JBSIOT010001661.1:0-509 GCF_053613335.1 Bacillus sp. LR--39
CAGGCCAGCAGCTGACGGCAAAAAAACAAGGGCAGTTCCAGACTCTGTCAACCGGTTTGCAGACCCTTGTAGAAGAGATCGAAAAGCAGTTAAAGCTGACGAAGGTGTATAAAGGCACAAAAGTGACCAAACTCAGCCATAGCGGCTCTGGCTATTCGCTCGAACTGGATAACGGCGTCACACTTGATGCTGATTCAGTAATTGTGACTGCTCCGCATAAAGCGGCTGCGGGAATGCTTTCTGAGCTTCCTGCCATTTCTCATTTGAAAAATATGCACTCCACATCCGTGGCAAACGTCGCTTTAGGTTTCCCTGAAGGCTCCGTCCAAATGGAGCATGAGGGCACGGGTTTTGTCATTTCAAGAAACAGTGACTTTGCGATCACAGCCTGTACGTGGACGAATAAAAAATGGCCGCACGCAGCGCCGGAAGGCAAAACGCTGCTTCGGGCATATGTCGGAAAAGGCGGAGACGAATCCATTGTCGATCTATCAGATAATGACATTATC
>NZ_JBSIOT010001662.1:0-509 GCF_053613335.1 Bacillus sp. LR--39
CGTCCGGCTGGCCCATGAAATGAAATACCTTTGAATCCTTTTCAAGATCCAGATAAAGATAAGCCTCCATCCGACGGTCATGAACGTGTGCTGGCATGGTATTCCAGTTGTTGTTTTGATCTAACATCGTTATTCCCATCATCAGCTGACAGCTTTTAATGCCGTCCTGATGAATAACTTTGTACAGACTTCTGATATTAGACGCTGCATCATCACCAAGGCGGTCCGGTGTCAGTTCAGCTAGGGCGGCTTTTTGTGTTGGATAGCTTTTGTGGGCGCAAGCGGAGACGAAGTAAAACTTCGCTTTTTCCCCGTTCAGGCTTGAAAACGATACATCCTGATTGCCCATTCCAATATAGAGAAAATCCTTTGTTTGAAGCACATATTCATCATCGCCGACTCTAACGGCACCAGGCTGGCCGACATTAATAATCCCGATTTCACGCCGTTCCAAAAAGAAGTCTGTTTTTAGAAAATCACCTGCATCAAGCTTCAGTTCACTTTGCCCT
>NZ_JBSIOT010001663.1:0-509 GCF_053613335.1 Bacillus sp. LR--39
GATAAACTGTCGGGTTTTGCCTACGGGGCTGATGATTATATTACAAAACCTTTTAATCCTCTGGAATTAATCGCCAGGATTAAAGCCCATTTAAAAAGAACGTATATACATAAAGAAGTTGCAGCTGCTTCAGTATCTTCAGCCTACGAATATGAACGCTTTATATTTCATCCCGACTTTGCGGAGCTGATCGTGGACGGCGAAACGGTCAGCTGCTCGGCGCAGCTGCTCCAGCTCCTGCAATATTTTTGCGATCATCCGAACAGGGTGCTTTCCAAGGATCAAATTTATGAAAAAGTGTGGGGCGTTCCATCTTATGGAGACAGCAACACCGTCATGGTACATATCAGAAAGCTGAGGGAGAAAATCGAAAAAGACCCGAGCAGCCCCGAATATATTGTCACGATTCGCGGCCTTGGATATAAGTTCGTTCCCAATCCTGCACGAAAAGAGAGCGAAGGATGAAGCTCAGAGGAAAGCTCGTTCTCCACTTTGTCAGTCAGATTTTT
>NZ_JBSIOT010001664.1:0-509 GCF_053613335.1 Bacillus sp. LR--39
ACCTATCCCAAGGTTCGCGGAAACCATTTCGCTGATGAAATCCCATTGTGAGGTTTCATAAATGACATTCGGCTGAAATCCCGCCTTCAAGCAGGCCGTAATGATCCGTTCGTGAAGAACAAAGTCTTCCCGGAAGAAAATAAACGGTTCTTCGCTTAACTGCCGAAGCTCGATCTCTTCCGCATCGGCAAAACGATGGGACGGGTGGACGATTAGCATTAAGTCTTCTTTAACAATTGTAAAGGAGTGAAAAATCTCCTCTTTTGCAGGCAGGACGGCAACGCCGATATCAAGCGATCCGTCCTCTACTCCCTCCTGCACTTTCACAGACCCGTGTTCAACAAGCTGAAAGGTGACGTTCGGATACTTATCTCTGAAATCCCCTATCACTTTCGGAAAAAAACCGGAGCCGATCATCGGCGGCAGACCGATCCTCACATGCCCTTTTTTGACGTCCATCAAGTCGTTCAGCTCAGAAGTTAAATTTTGAAATGACTTGGTGATTTCCT
>NZ_JBSIOT010001665.1:0-509 GCF_053613335.1 Bacillus sp. LR--39
AGCGAACAAAAAATCATTGATGACATCCATTCCATACCGATTGATGAATATGTGCCTGACTTCATTCAGCATGTCCAGAAAAGCGGTGTTGATTTCTACTTTTTAAGCGCCGGCACGGATTATTACATTCATTATATTTTAAAGAAATACGGGATTACATACGTTGAGGTCTATTCAAATAAAGGCTTTTTTAAAGAAGACAATGTTCATATGGACATTGATGAGAATCATTGGCATTACTCTGAGCGCTATGGGATTGATAAATCAAAGGTCATTCAAAAGCTGAAAGAAGAGTATGAGACGGTTTATTTTGCAGGCGACAGTGAACCGGATTCGCACCCGGCTAAATTTGCGGATGTTACGTTTGCAAAGGATGCGCTCCAGGATTTGCTGCGTCAGCAGGGGGTGCCATTTGTAGCCGTTGAAACATTTGAAGACATTGAACAATATCTTAAAGAAAAAGGGCGGATCGTCTAATGCCGCGCCAGGTTACCAGCATAGCCATCCCC
>NZ_JBSIOT010001666.1:0-508 GCF_053613335.1 Bacillus sp. LR--39
CCGATAAAAGGAATGCAGGGCGTCGCTATCAGCGACACAGTCAAGCCGGATCCGCGTTTTTTCCGGAAAGTGTATGCCCGTCTCCGCCCACTGAAGGACGCGGGCTCCAAGCCCCTGTCCCGCAAACCGGCGGCTTACTGCGAGGCGATGTAAATAAATGGACTCCTCATGCCCATCGTTTCCCCAAAGCGTCCGGTCCCACTCGCTCGGTTCAGGCAGCAGCATCACGACAGCCGCAAGCTCTTCATCTTTTTTAAACACAAACACATGTCCCTTTTCAATTGCCCCCGTGATATCATGTATATCTTGCCCTTTCAGAAGTCCGCTCCATTGGTTAGAACCCCGATCTCGGAGCCATTCAGCTGTTCGGACGAGCAACCCGGTAATCGATTCTGCATCCTCATAGACGGCCGGACACGCGTAAAATCCATCTGCAATCGTTTCGTTCTCAATCTTAAAAGCTGACATAAAGGCCTCCCAATCAAAAAGTAAGCTTGCACACACACCT
>NZ_JBSIOT010001667.1:0-508 GCF_053613335.1 Bacillus sp. LR--39
GCTTTTTTTCGATCAAGCAGCTTTTTGACTTCCAATGTTTTTCTCATTGCATCGGGCAATACATCTTCACGGACAAGATAAAATGTCTCCTCTTTCATTTGCATCCCCCCTTTAAAATAGAGAGCCTGACACCAGGCTCTCTTTTCAGCCAACATTCATTAATCAATAAATTCAAATTCAAATTCCAGAAGCCTGATTATATCTCCATCCTTGGCTCCGCGTTCTCTGAGTGCTTCATCAACACCCATTCCGCGCATCTGTCTTGCAAACCGTTTAACCGATTCATCACGTGAGAAATCAGTCATCTTGAATAACCGCTCAAGGCTGTCTCCTGAAAGCACAAATACACCGTCTGGATCGCGTGTAATGTTAAATGGCACTTCTTCATTTTCCATCGTGTACATCACACGGTTTTGTGTAAGCTCTTCCTCGTCATACAGCGGGAACTCCGGCGTGTTCTCAAGCTGATTGGCAACCTCAAACAGAAGCTCACGCAGACCTTCTCTTG
>NZ_JBSIOT010001668.1:0-508 GCF_053613335.1 Bacillus sp. LR--39
TGCCGATGACTTTATCCCAATCCTTGAGCGGCATTTCGTGAGATGGTACAGGATTTTCAAGACCGGCATTATTAATCATAATATCGAGTGTGCCGAACTCCTTAATTGCCGTTTGCACGATATTTTTTACATCTTCCTCTTTCGTGACATCTCCTTGGACGACAACAGCTTCACCGCCCGCCTTGATGACCTCTTCTTTTACCTCGTTTGGATCTTGTTTATTACTATAATAGTTGATAACCACTTTTGCCTGCTCCTTGCCGAAGCGAATAGCCATCGCCTTTCCGAGCCCTGAAGCAGCTCCTGTAATAGCGACGACTTTTCCTTTTAAATCCGGATACATATACATCCTCCTCCATTTGTTATGAATTTGTTTTGGCGATTCCTAAGAATACGGCGGCGGCAATAATCAGGATAATCCCGATCGCAATTGCTATTAGCTGGCGTTTCGTTTTCTTTTCACGCAGGATGAAAATACCGCCGAGCGTAGAAATGACAATTCCCATTT
>NZ_JBSIOT010001669.1:0-508 GCF_053613335.1 Bacillus sp. LR--39
GCAGCTGTAATAATGACAGATCCCATTTTGCTCATTGACCTGACGACACCTTGCTCAATGCCAAGGTGCACCTCTTCCTTAAATCGATCCAGCAAGAAGATCGAATAATCTACCCCTAACGCGATCAAGATGACAAAGTTGAAGAATGGCACTGCCCAGCTGACGCCGGCGTTTCCTAAGCCGTTTACAAAAATTAATTCTGTTATGGATATCGACGTATAGTACGTCAGCAGCAATGACGCGATCATATAAATCGGCATGATCATTGAGCGGAACAAAATGGTTAACACGATAAACAGGCCTATAATCATAATCACCATTGTTCTGGAGAAGTCCGTTGTGGATAGCTCTTTTAAGTCCGCATTCATACTCGTGACCCCGCCGTATACGATCTGTGCATCCTCCAAAGGAGTGCCGTCAACTTCGTTTGCGACCGCTTTTTTAATTTGGTTTATTGTCGCAATAGCTTGTTCTGAGTACGGATTTGAATCCAGAACGACACTTAATT
>NZ_JBSIOT010001670.1:0-508 GCF_053613335.1 Bacillus sp. LR--39
CGTAGCCTCAGATGCCCATAATGTGAAAACGAGAAATTTTCACACTCAAGAGGCCCTTTATGTTCTAGAGAAAGAATTCGGCTCGGAACTTCCTTATATGCTGACGGAAAATGCAGAGCTTCTCCTGCGGAATCAGACCATCTTCAGACAGCCTCCGCAGCCGGTCAAAAGAAGAAAATTGTTTGGTCTTTTTTAACAGCCGATTCTCATTTCACCACTTTCTTTTTGAGAGCGATATAATAGTGTATTGTATGGTTGAATCACATTTCAGAAATCTGTACAGGCTGTACCCGACAGGCTATGCGGGAGATCATTCGCATTCATGATAGGATGTTCTCATACGATATTACGGAAGCTGCAAAGCAGCAATTTAACTGTTGGAGGGAAACAATGAATATAACAGTCATCGGAACAGGCTATGTCGGTCTTGTGACAGGTGTTTCTCTTTCTGAGATTGGACATCATGTAACCTGCATTGATATTGACGCTCACAAGATTGATGAAATGA
>NZ_JBSIOT010001671.1:0-508 GCF_053613335.1 Bacillus sp. LR--39
ATGGAACCCTGATACCCCATCATCGGGATATGAAGCCCCCATATGTCTAAAGAAGACGGGGTTTTGCTGCCGAGCATAGACGGGTCCAGCAGATCAGGATGCGTCAAAAGCCCCGCGATCACTGCCCCTAGGTATGGGTTGCTGCCAAATTGCCGTGCGGCACTGAAGCCGACTAAAATCGGCAGTAAAATAAAGGCTGTACTGGACACGAGGTCGAGCATTTTAATCCATGGGCTGCCGGCAGCGAACCAATGAAACACCTTAATCATGCCGATCAGCCCCATGAGCAGGCCGCTTGCTGTTATTGCCGGAATAATCGGCACAAAAATATCGGACAGTGTTTTCGCAAAAGCTGCGGCGGGGTTCAGCTTCCGGCTGGCTTTTTTCTGGTGGACAGGCTCTTCAGAAGGCACAGTCTCCCATACATGAACGACTTCTTTATATATTTTGTTGACGACGCCTGCTCCGAAGATAATCTGAAAAAGCCCATAACGGAAAAAGGTGCCCT
>NZ_JBSIOT010001672.1:0-508 GCF_053613335.1 Bacillus sp. LR--39
TCGGCTCTTTTGCTTCCTCAGCATTATTTTCCATCTGCTTTTCATAATCTGCGGCTTCCTTTTTCGTCCAGAGGTTCTTCCCGAAATGGTAGCCGACGACAATTTCATTCGGTGTTTTCGCTACGCGGCCGCGATCGAGTTTGATATTGGCTTTTTGCTCAGCGGCCATGTCGGTAATTGTAATATTCGACATTTGATTATTGGTCCTGTTGCCCAATTTTGCTTCAGCAGGTGCGAACACGTTTGTGCGCTCGATAATCGCGGACACATCTTTGCGGTTTTCAAATTCTTTCAGGTCTTTCTTTTGAACCTTTTGATCGCTTTGCCCTTCTTTTCCGACAACATTTATCTCGGTCACGATCTGCTCTTTCATCAGCTGTTCAGTCATTGATTTTTGCAGTCCGAATCCGACCGATGCGAGCACGATTAAAAACGCGCAGGCCACCGTTGTTGCGAGAATGGTCATGAATACACGCAGGCGGTTTTTCCTCATATTTCTTCTAATGAA
>NZ_JBSIOT010001673.1:0-507 GCF_053613335.1 Bacillus sp. LR--39
CCGGTTTTGGTTTTTCAACAAAGTTTTTGACCTGGTATAGGCGCCCTTCATTTGTCAAAGGATCAATGATCCCGTAGCGGTGCGTTTGGTCTTCAGGCACCTGCTGAACGCCGATTACGGATGAGAGAGTCTTTTCGTACTCGTCCATCAGCTGGCGAAGGCCAGGTTTTTCCGCTTGGACAATGTCGTCTCCAAGGAGCACTGCGAACGGCTCGTCTCCGATAAAGTTGCGGGCGCACCAAACGGCATGTCCGAGTCCTTTTGGTTCTTTTTGGCGAATATAGTGGATATCAGCGAGATTTGACGCTTTTTTCACTTTTTCAAGGAGTTCGGTTTTCCCTTTTTCCTCCAGGTTGCGTTCGAGCTCCGGCGAGAAATCGAAATGATCTTCAATCGCTCGTTTGCTTTTACCGGTTACGATGATAATGTCTTCAATGCCGGCTTCAACGGCTTCTTCAATAATATATTGAATGGTTGGCTTATCTACGATTGGAAGCATTTCCTTTG
>NZ_JBSIOT010001674.1:0-507 GCF_053613335.1 Bacillus sp. LR--39
TACACTCGGAGTCGGGATTCTTCCTTATCAAATACACTACATGGCGAAAAAAGAGCTTTTTCAAAATAAATGGATCGGTTCGTTTCTGAAGAAAATTCATGCCTTTCCGGTAGATCGGGAAAATCCCGGGCCAAGCAGTATTAAAACGCCGATTAAGCTGCTGAAAGAAGGAGAGATCGTCGGTATCTTCCCAAGCGGAACAAGAACCTCTGAGGATGTGCCTTTGAAAAGAGGTGCGGTGACGATTGCGCAAATGGGGAAAGCGCCGCTTGTCCCCGCTGCACATCAGGGCCCTTCAAGCGGAAAAGAGTTATTCAAAAAAGGAAAAATGAAGCTGATTATCGGTGAGCCTCTTCACCAGGCTGATTTTGCCCACCTGCCTTCAAAGGAAAGACTTGCAGCAATGACAGAGGCTTTGAATCAGCGGATTAAAGAACTAGAGAATAAACTTGATCAGCTATAAGGCGTTCTGAGAGATTGCCCTGAAACTGTGAAAATAAGAAAAGC
>NZ_JBSIOT010001675.1:0-507 GCF_053613335.1 Bacillus sp. LR--39
ATGTAAAATAAACAAATGATAACGGGAATCATCTGAAGGCCGTATTGTATGTAGTCCATTTCATGAATCGGGAAAATAATGCATAAAACGGAGGCGCCGCAGGCGAAGAGCGTGACCAAACCGCTGTTTATTTTTGGCACAAGAATCGCAGGTTTTCCAAGCCAAAACACTTGGTAAAGAAGAATAGGAAACAAAATAAAGCAGATGTGCAGAAGATAGTCTTTTAGAATTTCCATTCGTGTAAAATCCTTTCGTATAAAATATGAATCTATTATAACACTAAATATTAGAAGTAAAATATAAAATTCCTTTATTAAGAACGCCTTTACAAATGAAGACGTAAAGGCGTTTACAGCTATATTTACGATAATGCGGCTTTGATGCGGCGCAGGCCGTCCTGCAGGGTTGCAAGAGAGCATCCCGCGTTCAGGCGCATAAATCCTTCTCCGCCAGGCCCGTATTTCGTCCCGGGCTCTAAAATAACTTTTCCTTTTTTTAGCATTCTTT
>NZ_JBSIOT010001676.1:0-507 GCF_053613335.1 Bacillus sp. LR--39
AGTCCGGGATTTCCTTTATGAGTGTATATTCAATTGTTTGAATTCCTCAGTTAATAACGGGACAACTTCAAATAAATCACCGACGATGCCGTAATCCGCTATTTTAAAGATATCGGCTTCGGGGTCTTTATTGATGGCGACGATCACCTTGCTGTTTGACATGCCGGCCAAATGCTGGATGGCGCCGGAAATGCCGCATGCAATGTACAAATCCGGAGTGACGACTTTCCCGGTCTGCCCGATTTGGAGCGCGTAATCGCAATAATCAGCGTCACATGCCCCGCGAGAAGCCCCGACTGCGGCCCCTAGCACCTCTGCAAGCTCCTGCAGCGGCTGAAATCCTTCCATGCTTTTGACTCCTCGGCCGCCCGCAACGATAATTTTCGCTTCGGAGAGATCAACACCGTCCGCCGTTTTTTTCACGACCTCTTGAATCACAGTGCGGAGGTCAGTAAGAGAGACATTCATGCTTTCGATGCTTCCCGACCTGCTGGTGTCTTTTTCTGA
>NZ_JBSIOT010001677.1:0-507 GCF_053613335.1 Bacillus sp. LR--39
TGCCGCGATCGGCCAGAGCTGGTGAGCCATATCGGGCATCATTTTGATGTTTTTCACCTCTTCGAAACGCTTGACGGCAAAATCGAATGATGCCTTTTCCCGCGTGAATAAGTGCAGATCCGGGTGAGCCGCCAAAATGCCGCGCGTTTTTATTATATTTTCTTCATGCTCATAATAAATCGACTGCGGCAGAATGACGATCCGGTTGTCCGGGTAATGTTCGACCACCCGTTCTCTGAACTGCTGGAAGTGAGGGTACAAGTCGCCGAAATTGCCGCCCCCCTGACAAACAATGATGGCGTCCTTTGGAATGCGGCGGCCCGGAATGAAATTCTCCGCATTCCATCTTTCGCGCACCTTGATGCCGTATGCTTCAAAAAAAGCTTCCGTTCCTTTCATGATCAATAGATCCCCGACGTTTCCGTATAGCGGGTAGTCCAAGTAAACGACTGATGAATGCCTTGGAATGACATCCAAAATTTCTGCCAGCTTATGCTTTAAGCTGTC
>NZ_JBSIOT010001678.1:0-506 GCF_053613335.1 Bacillus sp. LR--39
TGTCAGCCCTTCTTTTTTCGCAAGCTTTAACAGTGCGAATAAATGATTGATATGGCTGTGCACGCCTCCGTCAGATAAAAGACCGAACAGATGCAAGGCTTTGTTGTTTTCTTTCGCGTTGCTGATCGCGTCAAGGAATGTTTGATTGCGTTCGAACTCTCCTTCACGAATGGCAACATTTACGCGTGTTAAGCTTTGGTACACAATACGTCCCGCACCGATATTTAAGTGACCTACTTCGGAGTTCCCCATTTGCCCTTCAGGAAGACCTACAGCCTCGCCTGAAGCAGTCAATGTTTGATGAGGATACTGGTTCCAATAGCGGTCAAAATTCGGTTTTTTCGCTAAAGCGACTGCGTTCCCTACTGTTTCGTTACGTAATCCGAACCCATCAAGAATGATGAGTGCAGCTGGTTTTTTACTCATATTGACCTTCCTCCAATAATTGAACGAATGACTGTGGCTCAAGGCTCGCGCCGCCGACCAAAGCACCGTCAATATCGGAC
>NZ_JBSIOT010001679.1:0-506 GCF_053613335.1 Bacillus sp. LR--39
AGGTGTTATCAATCTGGCAAATGAACAAGGGGTTCCAGTCTCAATGGCAGAGTCCATGAAAAAGCTCGGCAAAGCCTGCGGAATTGAAGTCGGAGCTGCAGCTGTTGCCATTATTCAATAACGTACTCGTTGTTTTTGCTTTTATGCAAAGGCATTGTTTTTTGCTTTTAAATGAACCACCTGGGTATGTGGGTTATAAAACGTAATGAAGGGAGGAAATACAAAATGCCTACAATTAATCAGCTAGTCCGCAAAGGACGCGTAAGCAAAGTTGAAACTTCTAAGTCTCCAGCACTTAACAAAGGATACAACAGCTTCAAGAAAGAGCACACTAACGTATCTTCACCACAAAAACGCGGAGTATGTACCCGTGTTGGTACAATGACACCGAAGAAGCCGAACTCAGCGCTTCGTAAATATGCCCGTGTTCGCTTAACTAACGGAATCGAGGTTACAGCCTACATTCCTGGTATCGGACACAACCTGCAAGAGCACAGTGTCGTATT
>NZ_JBSIOT010001680.1:0-506 GCF_053613335.1 Bacillus sp. LR--39
GTTTGCGATCAGAACCAGCGTCTCAACATTAAGAAAGTGAAACATCAGGCAGACGAAAACGATCGTATGGATGAGAAATATAAGCCCCAGCGCTGCAGTCGGCTGATTTCCCCTTGATCTGTAGGCAAACAGCCCGCCGGCCTGCGAGGCCACCAGCCTGGCTGCTCCGCCTGTCACCTGAAAATAAGCACACATACAGAGGACAGCGGTGAGCACTGCGATCACCGGCAATGCAAAAGATCCGAACAACGGCGTCAGCATCATCGCCAGCTTCAATTGTCCGTTTGCGGAGAATCCAGGATCAATCCACTGAACAGCTGCCGCGGTCGCCAAATATATGACCGTTACCGTCAGGCTGCTGATCACGACAGCCCGTGGAATCGTTTTCCCGCGGTTTTTCACTTCCATGCTGTAGTTGCCGACGATTTCCCATCCGACCAATGCCCAGAACAGGAGCAGCAATCCGCGGCCAAAATCGGTAAACTGAAATGTTCCGTCTACGAGAG
>NZ_JBSIOT010001681.1:0-506 GCF_053613335.1 Bacillus sp. LR--39
TTTTTCAGCTTTTCAATCAGCTCGTCGTATTTCGGGCTGTTTAAGAAGTTATCCACTGATATGTGTGTCGCGTTCGGCAGCTTTGCTTTCGCGCGGTCTGTTAAATCTTTGTGGGTGATGACAATATCCGCATCGCTTGGCAGATTGTTAATGGCCGTGTTGGTCACACTGATGTCAAGCTCCGCTTTTTTCACTTTGTTTCTTAAGATGGATGCCCCCATGGCACTTGATCCCATTCCCGCATCACACGCAAAGATAATTTTGTTCACGCTTTCAGGAGACAGCTCAGACGCTTCTTCTGCTTTGGCTTGTTCCGCCTCTAAAGCAGCTGCTGCTTGGCTTTTCTTCCCCTTCATGGACTGCATTTTTTCTGTTGCGGCAGCCAGGTCTTCTTCACTAGCTTTTGAGGATTTCAGGATCACTGCTGAAACGATGAACGATACAGCTGCAGCGACCAATACACCCGCCAATACGCCGAAATAGCCTCCTCTTGGCGTCATTGCCAT
>NZ_JBSIOT010001682.1:0-505 GCF_053613335.1 Bacillus sp. LR--39
TGAGTCGAAGCAGTATGACTGGTCGCCGGAAGAAGTGAAAGAAATGGGGCAGGTTGTCAGAGAAAAATCTGAATACATGTCCAAGCTGATTGAAGACTTAAATTTAACGTATCGGCTGAAAAATGATGCTCTTCCTATTGATAGAAAGCTCACTAGCCTTATCCCGTTTTTTAAAAATGTCATTGAGGATTTTAAGAAAAATCCGTTTTCTGAAGGGTATGATATCTCGTTTGTATCCAAAGAAGAGCATATTGAATTTGCCCTTGATGAAGCGTGGTTCAGGCGCATATTAGAAAACCTCCTTGGGAATGCCGTGAAGCACAACGGCAAAGGAACAGAGATTCAAGTCATTCTGGAACAAACAAAAAATCATATTTCTTTAAAGGTGAAGGACAATGGGAAAGGAATGGATGAAGAAACCATTACCCATTTGTTTAACCGTTACTACAGAGGGACGAACACAAAAGATTCAACTGCCGGAACGGGTCTCGGGCTCGCGATTGCC
>NZ_JBSIOT010001683.1:0-505 GCF_053613335.1 Bacillus sp. LR--39
TTGTTTTTTCTTGCTTTTGTTGTTTTGAAACTGTTCAATAAATGCAGGATCAGTGGCGTACGGTTCTAAACGGATCAGTGATTCCGGCTGTTTGACCCATTCATCGCCGATCGCCTCTGTAATGATGGCAGACAAGCCTGGATTCGCTTTTAACAGCCAGCGCCTGTGGGCAATTCCATTCGTCTTATTGTTAAAACGATTCGGAAACAGCAAGTGAAAGTCGCGCATCTCCCTTTCCATTAATATATCGGAATGTATTTTTGCAACGCCATTTACACTGTAACTGCCTACTATGGCCAGATGAGCCATTTTGACAACACCATGCGCTGTAATCGCCATGTCCTCTATCCTTTTCCAGTCTCCCGGATACTTTTCCCAAACTGCGCGGCAAAACCTCTCATTGATCTCTTCAATAATCATGTACATTCGCGGGAGCAGCGGCTTAAACAAATGAATCGGCCATTTCTCGAGCGCTTCTGACAATGTTGTATGATTTGTATAAGAA
>NZ_JBSIOT010001684.1:0-505 GCF_053613335.1 Bacillus sp. LR--39
TGGCTTGCCACTTTTCATCTGTTATCATTTCTGCATCATTCGAAATTCTATGATCATGGCTCTCTTTATATCCGTTATTGATACTATCCGGCATTTATCTCATCTCTCCTTACATGGCTCATCTAATTCATTTTGAATTGAATCCCAATTTAAATTTTTGACACGCTTTTTTTATATCTTGGGCCATTTTTATCTACTCCCGTTTAGCATTCTTGATAACTACACTATAACCTCATAAATAGAAAAAAATAAGGTGGTTAGAATGTAATAGCAAGATAACAAAATGAGTAAAGATGATTATGTGATAAACTAAATTTCAACCAGCGTGAGTTTTCTTATAATTATTTAAGATAAGGAGAATGAAAAAGTGGCATGGCATGAAGTCAATGATGTTATCGTCATTACATTACCTGAAATATTCGACATGAATGCTAACCTAGGCTATCTAACCAGGGATAAAAATGAATGCATGTATGAAATAGAGAACAATATCATTACAAAAGTT
>NZ_JBSIOT010001685.1:0-505 GCF_053613335.1 Bacillus sp. LR--39
TCGTGTTTGCCTGGACATACGAAAAAACACGATCGATTATACCTGCGATGATCATCCATAGTTTATTTAACGCGATTTTGCTGTTTTTCACAATCTTACTCACATAATGCAGCATGCGGAAGTTTTTCAAAAGAGATTCGTCAAATTCGAATACCAGATGTTAATCCATATCATGTTGTCCGTATAAAGCAGGATGCCGATGACGATCATCAGCGCGCCTCCGATCTTCATGAGCATATTCGAATATTTCATAAGCGGCCTGATGTTTCCGATAAAAAACGCCATGAGCAAAAAAGGAATGGCAAAGCCTAAAGAATATGCGGTGATCATCATGAATGCGCTCCCAAAATCAGGGTTCTGAAAATTTGCGTATGCGATCGTTCCGAATATAGGCCCGATGCACGGCGTCCAGCCCGCCGCAAAAATCATTCCGACCAGCATTGAATTCAGCAGGCCTATTTTTCCCTTTCTAATCGAAAAGCGCCGCTCCTTCATCATAAAAGCC
>NZ_JBSIOT010001686.1:0-505 GCF_053613335.1 Bacillus sp. LR--39
GGTTCGAAACTATTTGGAGTATAAAGGCTATGATGTGCAGTATGTCTCTAACTTCACAGATGTAGACGATAAATTAATTAGAGCGGCAAATGAACTCGGTGAGGATGTACCCACCATTTCAGAGCGTTTTATTAAAGCATACTTTGAAGACGTAGGCGCGCTCGGCTGCCGAAAAGCCGACCTTCATCCGCGAGTAATGGAGAACATGGATGCCATTATCGAATTCGTAGATCAGCTCGTGAAAAAGGGCTACGCATATGAATCAGAAGGTGACGTATATTTCAAAACCAGAGCGTTTGAAGGGTACGGAAAGCTTTCTCAGCAATCAATCGATGAACTAAGATCAGGTGCACGCATCCGGGTCGGCGAGAAAAAAGAAGATGCTCTTGATTTCGCACTGTGGAAAGCGGCAAAAGAAGGAGAAATCTCTTGGGATAGCCCTTGGGGGAAAGGACGTCCGGGCTGGCACATTGAATGCTCAGCAATGGTGAAAAAGTATCTCGGT
>NZ_JBSIOT010001687.1:0-505 GCF_053613335.1 Bacillus sp. LR--39
AGGTAACACTATGTATCCCCGAATAGAAAGAGTGCTGCAATCTGATAACATGACACTTGAAAGTAATGATGTTTTATTTATTATTTTGTATTTAGTTTCAATTATTATCATAAATGCGATTATCCTTCGCTTTTCTAAAACTAGATGGATCAAAATGGGCATTTAATAAAGGGAGCTACTTCACAATGAAGTAGCTTTTTATGTGCACCTATATATCATTAACATCAAGATTAATGCATGTGACTGGCTGAGTTTGTTAAGGGAAGGATGTTTTTCTGTTTGCATCGCCCAAACTATTATTGTTTTTCTTTCACCATCTTTACAAAGAGGAAAAAGATAATGAATACGATAAAGTAGTTCATTGGATTCTTAACGATGCTCATCTCTAGTGAAATCTGTAAGAGTATCCAGAGCGAAAAGATGGCTAGTATGGCAGGAATGATGATTTTGTACATGTCGACCACCTTCCGTAGTAGAGCCCTATAATAAAAAACTATTAGCCTGT
>NZ_JBSIOT010001688.1:0-504 GCF_053613335.1 Bacillus sp. LR--39
CACATTGCAGGAAAATGTCGCACCAAAGCCCGAGACAATGACAAAAATCTTTTTTGAAAAGTTTTATAAAAACAAGCTGGCGGTAATTGGAGGAGTTTTATTATTTATTATTATCCTATCAGCGATTTTTGCTCCGGTGATCGCTCCATACCCGCCGGAACAGCAAAACCTTCTGAATAAGCTAAAACCGCCAAGTGGTGAACATCTAATGGGAACAGACAAGTTTGGCCGAGATATTTTCAGCCGTTTACTTTATGGGGCTCGGGTTTCTTTACTTGTAGGCTTTGCCTCTGTACTTGGATCGATTACGATAGGTACGGTGGTCGGCGCAATCGCCGGCTACTTTGGCGGAATAATCGACGCTATTATGATGAGACTGGTGGATATTGTATTATCCATACCCGACATCTTTCTGTTAATCACGCTGGTCACCATCTTCCAGCCGGGCATAGATAAACTGATTTTAATATTCGCCTTGACGAGATGGACGACGACAGCGCGCCT
>NZ_JBSIOT010001689.1:0-504 GCF_053613335.1 Bacillus sp. LR--39
TGATGCTGGCCGTCCGCACTCAAACCTGAAGTCGGTCCAAGCGTACTGTCACTGGCAGGTGAACCGGCATCGCCAAGCGCAGCAGCAGCTCCGATAATCGCAATCGTTGCCATCGGGCTGAATCCAAGCTGCATGCATAGAGGCACGAAAATGGTTGTGATAACAGGAATCGTCGCAAAAGAAGATCCGATCCCCATTGTAATTAATAAGCCAACAATGAGCATCAGCAATGCGCCCAAGGACTGACTGTGTCCGATAAAACCGGCTGACGTTTTGACCAGTGACTCGACATCTCCGGTTTTCGTCAATACGTTTGAAAACCCGGCTGCAACAAGCATGACAAAGCCGATAAAGGCCATTAAAACCATTCCATCAGTAATCAGTGAGTCCGCTTCATCACGCTTCATCACACCGCTGACAAACAGAACAATCAGACCAGCGAGCGCCCCCATAATCATTCCTTCTACTCCCAAAGTCTGAGATAAGTAAAGCTGGACGCCGAGT
>NZ_JBSIOT010001690.1:0-504 GCF_053613335.1 Bacillus sp. LR--39
GTTTTTGATCGCAAGGTTTCCTGCTTTAATGTTTGTATAATAATCAGCACCGTTGCGTCCTCCTGCTTTGAACGGCGCGCCCGCTGATAAAATCGGCAGGTTTTCGTATTCCGTTCCCTTCATGACATCTTCCGCATACCATTTTTGTGCATCTGTGACAATCTGGATTGAAGGATCGTCTTTTACCTGCGCGAAAAAGCTGTTAATATCAGCTTCTGTTTGGCCAACCGGCGCGCGGACGTATTCGAGCGTTTTTTCGTGCGTATCTTTAATCGCGGAAACGACGGTTTCGTTTCGCGACGTCACATTTCCGGCAATCGCTTCCGTTTTTGCGCTGGCATCTTTCACTTTCCATTTGCCGCCGTCCAGTTCAAGCTGCATATCGATAATTCCTAAATGGCTGCCCCAGTTCTTCGGCATGACGACAGGAATGCCGTTGATCGTTCCTTTTTGGTTGTCGATCACGCCGTTACCGGGATAGTCGGTGCCGGGGAACAGACCGTG
>NZ_JBSIOT010001691.1:0-504 GCF_053613335.1 Bacillus sp. LR--39
TTCGTTTTCTATCGCGATATGAAGGAGGTCATTCACTTCGTCGATTAAAGCTTTTCCGTCCATAATATAATGATGTTCGCCTTTTTTTATAATGTGCGGCATTTCGTCCTGATCAAACTCATCCCTGATTTCTCCGACGATTTCCTCTAATATGTCTTCTACCGTAACCAGCCCTGCCGTTCCGCCGTACTCATCAACAAGAATGGCCATATGGATCCGTTCCTTCTGCATGCGAATCAAGAGCTCCTGGATCGGTATGTTCTCAATCACCCTGATGACAGGCCTCATTAAGTCAGTTAAAGGAATCGTCTCGTCGAGAAAATACGATTTAAACAAGTCCTTGCTGTTGACAATTCCGATAATATGGTCTTTATCGTCCTTAATAACCGGATATCTCGTGTAGCGTTCATTAATGACGGTTTCAATCGCTTCTTTTATGGATTGATCGGCCAAAAGCGTCGCCATCTCCGTTCTCGGCACCATGATTTCCCGGGCCAGCCTGTT
>NZ_JBSIOT010001692.1:0-504 GCF_053613335.1 Bacillus sp. LR--39
TTTCCGCGTCTTCCAGCTCTTGCCGGGCAAGTTCAAACGTCTCGTCAGGCTGCCGTTTTCTGTCTCTTGCCTGTACATATTGCTGCACCGCTTGCTGAAGCTGCCATTCATAATCATATGAGGTGTTCATATTCAGGAGCTCATTTTCATCCGTTTTATTGAGCTGTTCCAGCCCTGCCGCTGTCTGCGCAGACGTCTGGCGCAGCTGCGCCTGAATGGCGGCCAGCTGTTCTCCCCAGGATTGGTACATATGAAACCCTGCCGAAAGCTCTTGTATCAGCGTTTCTTTCGCCAATAGTTCTTTATTGGGGATAAGCTTTTGCCTCTGTTTGTCCAACTCCGCCATCTTCACCCGAAGCGCCTCAAGCTGTGCTGATTTCGGGTGAAGATGGGATTCATATTTTTCCAGCTGATGCAGTCCGTCAGCAGGAAATTGTCCTGCGTGTTCCGGAAATTCTCCAATCACCTGTTCGAGTGTCGCTTTTTCATTTAGCAGCGGCTTTC
>NZ_JBSIOT010001693.1:0-504 GCF_053613335.1 Bacillus sp. LR--39
GCCGGCTCTCATGGCATTTCTTGAAGAAAAAGGCGCGTCTGTCCTGCCGATTCTGCCTTATCAGCACATCCCGCCGGAGGAGGAAACGGTGGAGCGGTTATGCCGAGAGCTGATGAACGGTGAGGTCGATGCCGTTTGTTTTACAACGGCCATTCAGGTTCGTTCCCTGTTTGATTTTGCTAAGGGGCGAGGTTATATCAATGAAGTGAAGAAGGTATTCGAAGAACGCGCCATCGCAGCTGCTGTCGGAAAAGTGACTGCTGAAGCACTGCGGGAAGAGGGCATTACGAGACTGCTTGCGCCAGAGATTGAGCGGATGGGTGCGATGATTGTTGAGCTGGCCAAGTATTATGAAGAAAAGGAATAACAAGTACAAAAGCCGCTTTTCCCTCGGAAAGCGGCTTTTGTCTGTCATTCATTCTGCTTCAGCTGCTGATGAACGGTGAATAATGATGGGTATGTCAGCACGCTTAAGATTACACAAGTCAGCGCGGCTGAGGCCAT
>NZ_JBSIOT010001694.1:0-504 GCF_053613335.1 Bacillus sp. LR--39
TTTATTATCTCATACATCCCGCCAGCATTTGCAGCGGGGTGGTTTTTAGAACGAAACATTCAGCCAAGTAAAATTCGATTTCTCATTGCTTCATTTATCGGAACGGCGATCATGTATCTCATCGGCACTACCTATATGTATCTTGCACTGAAGCTGTGGATTCATACGCCAGTGAGCTACGGCACGGCTTGGGGCTTTATGATTTGGTTTATGGCAAAAGATACAGCGCTGGCTGTGATACTGTCGTTTATCGCACCAGCAATCTACCGCTCGATTCATAAAGCAACCGGCTTTAACAGAAATCACATATCGTCCATGTAAAGCCGTTCTATTGGACGGTTTTTTTATCATAACGAGAAAAGGCTCCCCAGTAAAGGGGAGCCTTTTTCCTATAAAACAAGCGCTGCAATCCAGCCAAAGATGACAAGCGGAATATTATAAAATATAAATGTCGGCACACAAGTATCCCAAATGTGGTGATGCTGGCCGTCCGCACTCAAACCT
>NZ_JBSIOT010001695.1:0-504 GCF_053613335.1 Bacillus sp. LR--39
GGCGCGCTGTACCATACCGTCACTTCCATTTTTTCAATCGTTTCGTACCATGCCACAGGACTGAATCTGCCGCCTACGACAACATTCGTAGCTCCATTCAGCCACGGACCGAAAATCCCGTAAACCGTTCCGGTGACCCAGCCGGGATCAGCGGTGCACCAATAGATGTCATCGTCATGCAGATCAAGAACCCATTTGGCTGTTTGATAATGCTGGATCATTGCTTTATGGACGTGGAGAACCCCTTTTGGCGCGCCGGTCGAACCCGACGTATAGTGAAGCAGCATCTCGTCTTCCTGATCCACCCATTCAATCTCAAGATCAGTGTCTGCTTCCGCCGCTTTCGCGTAATAATCAATGACAGGTCCTTCTTCCTTTACGCCTTCTCCAACGACAATGATTGATTCAAGATCCGGAAGTTCATCGGCCGGCACCCGTTCAAGCAATTCCGGCGTCGTCACGATGACCTTCGCTCCGCTGTTTGCAAGCCTGTCTTTGACGGCA
>NZ_JBSIOT010001696.1:0-503 GCF_053613335.1 Bacillus sp. LR--39
TATGCAGAATATCAACCGGTTTCGGAGCCTTTCTCAGCTGATAAAGGAACGCTTGAATACTGGCTTGCTGAAAGGTACCGTTTGTACACCACGCATAAAAACGAGCTCTATTATGAAGATATCCACCATTCAGAGTGGCAGCTGCAGCAGGCTGAAGCTGATATTTTTCCGGGTCCGCTCACAAGCGCAAACGATCTCACACTCCCAGACACCGCGCCCCTTCTTCATTATGCAAAAAGGCAGCACGTCTTATTTTGGCCGCTGAAAAAGTGGGAAAGTGAAGAAACATAAAAAAGGAAGAGCTAAAAACGCTCTTCCTTCAACCTGTTTAAGCCGGTTTTGAAATTTCGCTTAAAGCTTCTCCCGCTTTCTCATCCGCATGTGAGACGGAGAGATCCCCCAAAGCAACGATTCCGACAAGACGGTCATCTTCAACAATCGGCAGCCTGCGAATTTGGTGTTCCGCCATCAGATCACCAGCCTCTTCAGCAGACATATCCGGG
>NZ_JBSIOT010001697.1:0-503 GCF_053613335.1 Bacillus sp. LR--39
GCCCTGCAAGGCGAACCATATAAAATCGTCAAATCAAAACTGTCTAACTTAGATATCCCATGGGGCGCAGAAGTGGTTCTCGAAGGTGAGATCCTTGCGGGCGAACGCGAGTATGAAGGTCCGTTCGGCGAGTTTACCGGCCACTATTCAGGCGGACGAAGCATGCCGATCATCAAAATCAAGCGCGTCTGCCACCGCAACAATCCGATTTTTGAACACCTGTATTTAGGCATGCCTTGGACTGAGGTTGACTATATGGTCGGCATTAATACATGTGTGCCGCTTTACCAGCAGCTTAAAGAGGCGTATCCGAATGAAATTGTCGCGGTAAACGCGATGTATACGCACGGCTTGATCGCCATTGTATCAACGAAAAGCCGCTACGGCGGATTCGCCAAAGCCGTCGGCATGCGCGCGCTGACAACTCCGCACGGCCTCGGCTACTGCAAAATGGTGATCCTCGTTGACGAAGACGTCGATCCGTTTAACCTCCCGCAAGTGAT
>NZ_JBSIOT010001698.1:0-503 GCF_053613335.1 Bacillus sp. LR--39
GTTTTTCTCAATCCACTTTCTGCGCGGCTCTACTTTGTCTCCCATTAACGTCGTCACACGTCTCTCTACACGTGCCGCATCGTCAATTTTGACCCTAACAAGTGTGCGGGACTCCGGATTCATCGTCGTTTCCCACAGCTGGTCTGCGTTCATCTCTCCAAGACCCTTATATCGTTGAATGGTATAGCCTTTGCCGACTTTTTTCAGGACATCACCCATCTCTTCATCAGACCATGCATATTCAATGATTTCCTTCTTCCCGCTTCCTTTACTGACCTTATATAAAGGTGGCAGCGCAATGAACACCTTGCCATGCTCAATGAGCGGTTTCATATAGCGATAGAAAAAGGTAAGAAGCAGCACTTGAATATGGGCGCCGTCAGTATCGGCATCAGTCATAATGATGATTTTGTCGTAGTTGATGTCATCGATTGAGAAATCTGCCCCGACTCCCCCGCCGATCGCATGAATGATCGTATTGATCTCTTCATTTTTAAAGATAT
>NZ_JBSIOT010001699.1:0-503 GCF_053613335.1 Bacillus sp. LR--39
TCATTTACTTTTGAACCGGCTGTTACATACGGGCCAGCTTCCGGTGATGAAGAAGCATAAAATGTTCCTACCATTGGTGAAGTGATTTTATGCAGATTCTCATCTTGCTTTGGTGCTTCTTGGGCAGGTGCCGCTGCTTGCTGCGCTTGCGGCTGGACTGCCTGCGGAGCCTGTGCTTGTACAGGTGCTGCCGGTGCCTGCTGCATGACTTGAACCGTGCCTGCTTCGTGTTTTTTCAGTTTTAAGGATACACCTTCATTTTCATATACGAATTCGTCAATTGTAGACTCGTCAATTGCTTTAATCAGCTCGTGGATTTCTTTGATATTTAACATTCAATCGCACTCCTATGTATGAAATTTCTTTTTTATAGGTTACTACTAAAAGTACATACTATGTTCATCTTACAGGAGCGGACTTTTGAATTCAACTCTAATATGACAGCAACGCAAAAAGCCCGCTTGTTTAGCGGACTTCTTTTTCCTCTTTCTTACTTGGATGGT
>NZ_JBSIOT010001700.1:0-503 GCF_053613335.1 Bacillus sp. LR--39
CTCCTGCAGCTGGATAATGTCACGCTGCTTCCTCATATCGGTTCAGCAACAGCTAAAGTGCGCTTCAACATGTGCAAACAGGCCGCCGAAAATATGATCGCAGCCATTCAAGGACAAACACCGAAAAATCTCACAAGAGAATTTCAATAAATCAAAAATCCGGTCTGATAACAGACCGGATTTCATATTACATACGCTGAAGAACAGCACGCTTATAAATATGACGGGTGACGATATAATAAAGAGCCTGGAATACAAAATAAATGAAGATGACAATTACTGCCTCAAGAAATAAATTGGAATTCAGCATATTACTTAACGCTGCATACGCAAAGCCGGCGTGAATCGTACCTGCGATAAATGGGATGAAGAATAAAAATCCTATTTGCTTTCCAAGGATCGAGTGAATCTCTTTGTCCGTAACCCCTATCCTTTTTAAGGCTAACACCTGCACTCTCGTATCTTCTATTTCCGTAAACATCCGCAAATACAGCATGCTTCCT
>NZ_JBSIOT010001701.1:0-503 GCF_053613335.1 Bacillus sp. LR--39
GAGTCCTTCATGGCTCACCATGTTACGCGGGTGTGGCGGAATTGGCAGACGCGCTAGACTTAGGATCTAGTGTCTTTACGGCGTGGGGGTTCGAGTCCCTTCACCCGCATTATAAAAAAAGATCTGCGGAAGTAGTTCAGTGGTAGAACACCACCTTGCCAAGGTGGGGGTCGCGGGTTCGAATCCCGTCTTCCGCTCCAACCATCCACGCCGGGGTGGTGGAATTGGCAGACACACAGGACTTAAAATCCTGCGGTAGGTGACTACCGTGCCGGTTCAAGTCCGGCCCTCGGCATTGATATATGCGCCCGTAGCTCAATTGGATAGAGCGTTTGACTACGGATCAAAAGGTTAGGGGTTCGACTCCTCTCGGGCGCGCCATTATATATAACGGGAAGTAGCTCAGCTTGGTAGAGCACATGGTTTGGGACCATGGGGTCGCAGGTTCGAATCCTGTCTTCCCGACCATTATTCGGGGCCTTAGCTCAGCTGGGAGAGCGCCT
>NZ_JBSIOT010001702.1:0-503 GCF_053613335.1 Bacillus sp. LR--39
TGGTTTTTTCGTTTTATTTTAGGACTAGAAAACAAGTCCTTTGGCTGATTGAGAGACAGCCAATCCCTGCTAAAATAAAGTTCGTCTTGTTGGGAAATATTTCACAAAAGGGAGGGCCGAATGTTAAAGACATCGAAATTTGAAAGGAGAACAACTGTGGCTAAGACTATCATTTCTGGTTTTATTTTATTTTTTCTGCTTATTTTCTCGGCGGCTGAACCAACATCAGCGGCTTTTTGGGATACAAAAGGAGACAACATTATTCATGATCCTTCCATGATTAAAGAAGGAAATACGTGGTATACATTCGGCACGGGTATCGGCAATGGAATCCGCGTCATCAAATCGACAGACGGAAAAACATGGAGCGCAGCGCCAAGCATATTTGCAACTCCATTATCATGGTGGAAAAAGTACGTGCCGAACCATGAAGAAAACCAATGGGCGCCTGATATCAGCTATTATAATGGACGCTATTGGCTTTATTATGCGGTATCCGCGTT
>NZ_JBSIOT010001703.1:0-502 GCF_053613335.1 Bacillus sp. LR--39
TTCAAGGTCCTAATGACGCGGCTTCACGATCAATCAAAACCGTAACATCGGAATGTAGGTGCAAAGCAGATGCAGGAAAATCTTCGCTTATGTTTCCTTCTAACAGCTTACGAACAGCTTCCGCTTTGCTTTTTCCAGAAATGAGCAGCAGAATGCGCTTGCTTGAGAGTATCGTTTGAATTCCCATTGTGAGCGCTTTTTTCGGCACGCTGTCTATGGAAGGAAAATATCTGGCATTCGCTTGGCGGGTTTGCTCATTTAATGTCACAACATGAGTTCGCGACTTGAAAGACGTTCCCGGTTCGTTAAAGCCGATGTGTCCGTTTCGGCCGATGCCGAGAAGCTGAATGTCAGTGCCGCCGAGGGACTCGACTAGCTGTTCATACCGTCTGCATTCGGCTTCCAAATCGTCTGCATTTCCATTCGGAATAAAATGCCGGCTAGGCTTGCTGTCGATATGCTGAAATAAACGGTCATTCATATAGAAGTGATAGCTGTTTGG
>NZ_JBSIOT010001704.1:0-502 GCF_053613335.1 Bacillus sp. LR--39
GGTCTTTCTAAAGCCGCTGGAAAACACCTTCATCAATTGAAGGGAAGGAATGCGCTTGTTCAAAACGTTTGATGAAGCACTCAGCTGGATTAACGGAAGGCTTAAATTCGGCGTGAAGCCGGGTTTGGAACGAATGGAATGGCTGCTGAGAAAGCTCGGGCACCCCGAGAAAAAGCTCAATGCGGTTCATGTCGCCGGAACAAACGGAAAAGGTTCAACGATCGCTTTTCTCCGTTCGGTATTAAATGAAGCCGGTTATACAGCAGGCACCTTCACATCACCGTATATCATCACCTTTAACGAACGGATCAGCGTTGACGGCGCCCCGATCTCAGATGAAGAATGGACGGCGCTCTTTAATGAGGTCGGGCCTCTTGTCCTTGAGCTTGAAAAAACCGAATTCGGAGCCACCACAGAATTTGAAATTATTACGGCATGCGCATTTTTATATTTTGCTAAATACAGGCGGACAGATTTTGTTATTTTTGAAACGGGCTTAGGC
>NZ_JBSIOT010001705.1:0-502 GCF_053613335.1 Bacillus sp. LR--39
AAATGGTATCTACGATGAATTCGTGATTCCATCTGTCATCACAAAAGAAAACGGTGAGCCTGTTGCGAAAATCCAAGATGGCGATTCTGTGATTTTCTATAATTTCAGACCGGACCGCGCCATCCAGATTTCCAACACGTTCACAAACAAAGACTTCCGTGACTTCGACCGCGGCGAGAATTATCCAAAGAACCTGTATTTCGTCTACCTGACTCACTTCAGTGAAACTGTTGACGGCTATGTAGCGTTTAAACCGATAAATCTTGATAACACAGTCGGAGAAGTATTATCTCAGCACGGGTTAAAACAGCTTCGAATTGCAGAAACTGAAAAGTATCCGCACGTCACGTTCTTTATGAGCGGCGGCCGTGAAGCTGAATTCCCGGGTGAAGAGCGTATTCTCATCAACTCGCCTAAAGTTGCAACGTATGACTTGAAGCCTGAGATGAGTGCGTATGAAGTGAAGGACGCGCTTGTCAAAGAAATTGAAGCTGACAAGCAT
>NZ_JBSIOT010001706.1:0-502 GCF_053613335.1 Bacillus sp. LR--39
TTCCCTCATCATGAAAATCATTAAACCATTTTAAATTTTAGACAAATGGAAGAGAATATTGTTTAATAGGAGAATATAAGTGCATTTAGCTAAAAGATCAGACATCAAAGGGGAGAAAGGTATGGAAACACCGGAAACAAGATTTTGTAAAGAGTCAAAGGTTGTGAAAACCAGCAGGGTGTTCCCGCTTGACACGAACAACCATAATACGCTGTTTGGCGGAAAATTAATGAGCTACATAGACGACATTGCCTCTATTTCAGCGGCGCGCCATTGCAGACGTGAAACGGTAACAGCTTCAATGGATTCTGTAGATTTTTTAAAGCCGATCGGGCAAAAGGATTCTGTCTGCCTAGAGTCCTATGTGACATGGGTCGGCACATCTTCCATGGAAGTATTTGTGAAAGTCATTAAAGAACATTTGATGACTGGCGAACGGGAACTCGCTGCCACATCCTTTTTGACATTTGTCGCATTAGATTCAAATGGCAAGCCGGTGCCT
>NZ_JBSIOT010001707.1:0-502 GCF_053613335.1 Bacillus sp. LR--39
GGATTCTTAGCATAAGGTGTGTGAAGGAAAGAGAGAGAAACTGCAGCAGTCTTTTCATATATAAATCATTCGGATAACAGTGAAACAGAGAAGAATTGCCAGAAACGGACCAGCTTGCGCAGCAGTCTCTCTTGAAAGTGTTCAAACATGAAGAGAGGAGCGAAGGAACAAATGAAAAAGAGACTTATTCAAGTCATGATCATGTTCACCCTGCTGTTGACTATGGCATTTCGGCAGATGCAGCCGATTCAAGCTACTATGATGAGGATTACCGTCCTCAATATCACTTCACACCGGAGGCAAACTGGATGAATGACCCAAACGGAATGGTATATTATGCCGGGGAATATCACTTGTTCTATCAATACCATCCATACGGGCTTCAGTGGGGGCCCATGCATTGGGGGCATGCCGTCAGCAAAGATTTGGTTACATGGGAACACCTTCCTGTTGCGCTGTATCCGGATGAAAAAGGCACGATCTTTTCTGGAAGCGCAGTTGT
>NZ_JBSIOT010001708.1:0-502 GCF_053613335.1 Bacillus sp. LR--39
GTTCGCTTACAGCCTCTGTTCCGCAGGGAGCCGTTTTTCAGGCGAAACCGCCCGGCTGTACCATTACAGCATATCAATCCGGCAAGGTCTTGTTTCAAGGCAAAAACGCAGCGGCAGAATCCGCACGCTGGGGAACAGCAGAGCCGGAAAAGAAGAAAATGGCCAAAAAGCCGGCTGATTCCCGCTATGCCCCTCCGGCAGATATCGCCGGAATGTCTGTTATCGGTTCTGACGAAGTCGGAACCGGAGATTACTTTGGCCCAATGACGGTTGTATGTGCGTACGTCGACAAAACCATGCTTCCTTTAATGAAGGAACTCGGTGTTAAGGATTCTAAAGATTTAAAAGATCCGCAAATCATCGAGATTGCCCGAAACCTGATCAAAACTATTCCATATAGCCTGCTGGTTTTAAAAAATGAAAAGTATAACAGCATGCAGGAAAAAGGCATGAGCCAAGGGAAAATGAAAGCTTTGCTGCACAATCAGGCGATCACCCATTT
>NZ_JBSIOT010001709.1:0-501 GCF_053613335.1 Bacillus sp. LR--39
ATGTATAAGATGACAAGTTGAATTCCTGAATCGGGGTCAGCGGATAATACAAGTAAAATGGAAGCCGTCATGCCGATAAACCAATCTTCCAAAAATCCAAGGTAGATAAACCGCTTCGTCATTCTGGGCTTCTCCAGCCTGCCTCTCTTTTTCACATGACCGAGAATCCCCATGATTCCTCCAATTACACAAGCAATGAGTACCTGATGCAGCATCTTCATCATCACCTTCCTAAAGCCCTTATTTCGTAAAGCGACTTCAGGCCATCCAGCCCCCTTAAACGATTCCGATGATTTTCGATATCTACATACCGGCAAATCTGTAAAAAGCTTGTTTCTTCCATTATATGTGAACACATGATCGGTAAGCTTGATGCATTGGATTCATTTTTCACCCAGTGACATTGACCTAGTCACCTATTTAGCATGTAGAAAACCTTTCCGTTCATATGTTCAAATTCTGTTCTTATTTTTAGTGTATACGAGGACAAGCCCTAATGAC
>NZ_JBSIOT010001710.1:0-501 GCF_053613335.1 Bacillus sp. LR--39
ATCTTTAGCAGAACAAAATGGGTATTTAAAAGAGCGTTACGATTTTGAATTGGATACACATACAATCAATGTCGATGAAATGAACAAAATGGCAATAGAGGCTAAACATTTTCTTGATAGGATGGCTGATTTTTTAAGAAATGGTATAACGTATCATGACCCTTCCGTGCAAGAGCATGTCATGAATCATCTTAAGTTCCTAAATCAGAACGGGCATCCGACAAGTAAAGAAGATTACGTAAAACAAACACGTTTTTTTATGCAAGATGATTTCCATAGAGGAATGTTAGAAGAGCAGCAAGCCAGTTTATCTTATTATTTGGTTGTCGTTGCAGAACACCTGTAGTGTTTTATCACCCTATAAAGGGTGACAGCCATCAGGCTTACGAGACAGCACCGCCAACAATCGAAACATTCTGCCGGTCAACGGCAAAACGCCGTCCGTTCCATTTCAATACGGTTTGAACATATCCCAATGAGTCGGCGTTATACCTTCCCGCT
>NZ_JBSIOT010001711.1:0-501 GCF_053613335.1 Bacillus sp. LR--39
CAGCTGAGAATTAAACGGAAGCTTCATGAGATGATTCATGATGAGATCGAAAGCATTATTATTTCTCCAACGATGAAATTCAGGCAATGGCGAATCGCAGTGACGACAGCACATGCTTTCTATGTAGGAAGAAGCATGGAAGGACATGTCGTGATTCTGGATACATTTAATCGGGTGCCTGTTCCTGAAACCGATGTAATGCATGCGGCAAAGCAGGATGATAACATCGCGGCGTTTCTGTCCTTTTCTCCGGTTTACCGGTGGGAAGTGGATACGTTTAAAGATCATTATGAGGTGAGATTTATCGACCTGCGTTATCGGAGCAAAGGCCATTATCCGTTTGTCGCAATTGTTCATATCGGCCATGATCTCACAATTCGTTCATCCTATACGGGATGGATATTCAGCGAAGAAAAACTACAGAAAAAATTAAAGCTCGGCTCTATATAGAGCCGGGCTTTTTACGTCTTATATAAAAAACAGCAAGCAGCAGACTGACGA
>NZ_JBSIOT010001712.1:0-501 GCF_053613335.1 Bacillus sp. LR--39
CGCTATATTGCATATTAAATGTCTCTGCTTTTTTTCCTGTATTGAAGCGGCGGGATGCCGACGATCTCTTTAAACACTTTATTGAAATGGCTGATATGCTTAAAACCGGTATCCGCAGCGATGTCCAATATTTTCTCGTCTGTATCACGAAGCCGTTTTTTCGCTTCGCGGATCCTGATGTGCCGGATATACTCCTGAAGATGAAAGCCGGTCACTTTTTTAAACACTCTGCTTAAATAGGATGGGCTGATATAAAATTGTCCGGCCAATCCGTCTAACGTCATCGTTTCTTGAAAGCTGCAATTGATATATGAAGCGATTTCCGAGATTTTTTCATCCATCGGGTGAAGCGGCCGTGTTTGATTGCGGCCGCCGCCCGCAAGGCTCCGGTAAATGGTGAAAAGCAGCTGAAACAGCAGCGCCCTGACGACATCCTCGTGTCCTTCTTTTTTCAGCTTGCACTCCTTTTTCATCTCCATCAGCATATGTTCGACTGCGGCC
>NZ_JBSIOT010001713.1:0-501 GCF_053613335.1 Bacillus sp. LR--39
ACCGAAGCAGCGGGCAGAATAAGCGCCGAATCGGTCACACCTTATCCTCCGGGCATTCCGTTGATCATGGCGGGTGAGAGAATAACAAAAGAGACGATCAGCCGGCTGACGCGGCTCGTCGATCTGAATGTACACATTCAGGGCAGCAATCAGCTCAAACAAAAGCAATTAACTGTATATATAGAAGAGGAGAAATCATGAACGGTTTATTAATTACTTTTGAAGGGCCTGAAGGTGCGGGGAAAACGACAATCCTTCAGGCTGCGGCAGACCAATTGACGAAAAACGGCCATTCTGTTCTTGCGACAAGGGAGCCGGGCGGCATTGAAATATCAGAACGAATTCGCGAGGTTATTTTAAATCCAAGCCATACAGCAATGGATCACAAAACAGAGGCCTTGTTGTATGCGGCCGCAAGAAGGCAGCACCTAGTCGAAAAAGTAAAACCGGCGCTTGAAGAAGGGAAAATCGTCTTATGCGACCGGTTCATCGACAGCTCGC
>NZ_JBSIOT010001714.1:0-501 GCF_053613335.1 Bacillus sp. LR--39
CTCCTTCATGTCGTTTTCAGGCTATAGTCCCATCATATCGTTTTTTCTTTTTGATATTCAACCGGAAGGGATGGTTTTCTCCGAATTCTATTTAGACGACGCCCTTGTCTTCGGATACGCAAGCGCGGTTTCCGCTTTCTTTCTGCCTTGACGCCGTTTTCTGCTTTTTTCTGTTTCATCAGCAGAAAGCCGGCAGCTAAAAATGGAATGCCGGTTATATTCAAGATGGCAAGCTTCACACCCGCCGCAATGAAAAAGAACCCCCATGAAGATGATGGATTCCGCCTGATCATGACGTAAGCCGCCATTTCCAGAACAATCAGGATGGCATGAAGCGCTATGCCATAAATCAGCAATACAAGGGCAAAAAACAAAACATAATTCACGATTGCCCCTGAGTACATCATAGCGCGCATCATTTGTATAAACGATAAGGACTGCATGGAGCCGCTGATGACATTAGGGTTATAGATCGTATAGTCACTAAATAAATGTTTGACT
>NZ_JBSIOT010001715.1:0-501 GCF_053613335.1 Bacillus sp. LR--39
GTGAGAACGAATCCCCTTTTCCCGTTTTCATCTTCCGTCTGACCGACTAGACGGCCAGGCACTTTTCTCATCAATTTTTTCGTGACGGCAAAGAATCCGCAGTGCGGACCGCCGAAAGCAGCAGGGATTCCGAACGGCTGGGCATCTCCGACAACGATGTCAGCGCCCAACGCCCCGGGCGGTGTTAAAAGCCCGAGAGCCAGCGGATTGGCGGAAACGATGAACATGCTTTTCCCTTTATGGGCGATCGGTTTAATGTCTTTCAGCGGCTCAATTCGCCCGAAAAAGTTGGGATATTGGACGATCACTGCTGCTGTATCTTCGCAGACGGCTTCATCAAGAGCCTCAAGATGCGCTGTTCCGTTTTTGGAAGGGACTTCTACCACATCGATGTACTGTCCTTTCGCATACGTTTTTAGAACCTCGCGCGATTCGGGATGGACGGTTTCCGAAACGACGATTTTTTTCTTTTTTGTATGTCCTGAAGCAAGCATTGCCGCT
>NZ_JBSIOT010001716.1:0-501 GCF_053613335.1 Bacillus sp. LR--39
TCATCAGGCCAATGAATACATTGAGGTTGAAGCCATGATAGAATCTGCTAAAATTATTGCACTTTTTGTCATGGATTGGTGCGGGCTTCATACAGATGGGGAGGATGCGGATGCTCAAGTCAATAAAGAGTAGCGGTGTCACAGCAGTTTTGGACCATGACGGCTTTAATAAACGAATCAGAGTGGTCCGTTATGACGGAGCTATTGAGAAGGCCCTGCCGGATATCTTGGCAGCGGCAAAAGAAGAGAATGCAGAAAAAATCATTGTCTATGCGAAGCAGCATGATGAGCCGATCCTTGCCAAACAATTATTTGCGCCGGAGGGCTATCTAAAGGGCTATTATCTCGGCTATTCGGCTTGTGTCATGGTACGTTACCTTTCAGAAAGCCGGAGACAAACAGATTCTTATACAGAGGAACAGGAGATCATCGAAGCCATATATCGCACAGCGCCCCGTCTTCGCAACGACAGTACACCCGTTTTTACGATGAGAAAAGCAG
>NZ_JBSIOT010001717.1:0-500 GCF_053613335.1 Bacillus sp. LR--39
GGCACGGAAGTTACACCGGACAAAGCAACAGCTTGGGTAGCTGGAGCGAGTGCAGGAGCAACCTTTAACCAATCACTTACATTTGTAGAGTACGAAGGCGCAGTTGATGTGTTACACCGCCTTGACCACGATACGATTGTTGAACGTCTGGGCAAAGGTGAATTTTTATTCACATTCGACGCCCGTGATAAATCCGTCAGCGTAGAAAAGGACATTAACTCACTCGTGACGTTCACAGCTGAGAAAAACAAGAAATTTGCGAAGAACAAAATCGTTCGTGTCCTGGATGCTGTGAATAATGATTTAACACGCGAGCTGAAAGCCTTAATTAAATCAAGAAAAGGCAGCGGAAGCGATATCCCGGCATCTGAAGACGGACTGCAGTATGTAAAAACGATGATCACGCAATACATGACAACGCTTCAGGATGCAGGCGGCATCACTGGCTTTGATTCCGATGAAGATATCACAATTTCAATGAATGAAGATCGTGACGGCTT
>NZ_JBSIOT010001718.1:0-500 GCF_053613335.1 Bacillus sp. LR--39
GACATGGTGGTGATGTCCGTGCGTCCCGTTTTCGATCAGCTGATTCCCTTTAAATTGATAAGAGATGATCAGCCCGGCAATGAGAGACACCGCAATCGCCAACCCGCCCCGGTAGAACACGACATCCCATTTGTTTCCGAAAGCGATGAATGTCGAGAATAATACAATCGGATTGATGATCGGGGCCGTCAGCATGAAGGCGACCGCCGCATGAAGCGGCACTCCCTTTAAAAGCAGCCTGCGGGCAATCGGAACGATGCCGCACTCGCAAGCCGGAAACAATACCCCGGCAAATGTTCCTGACAAAACGGCGAGAAATCGGTTTTTCGGAATGATTTTCGCCATCATCTCCTCCGTCACAAACATTTGAATCAAACCTGATATAAAAACCCCGATCAAGACGAACGGAATCGCTTCTATTAATATACTGATAAATATTGAGTTCAGCTGCAGAAAGGATTGTGAAGCCACAAAAAAACCTCCGCGCAAATCCATATTTT
>NZ_JBSIOT010001719.1:0-500 GCF_053613335.1 Bacillus sp. LR--39
TATTTGTTTTTTGGACAAGGAAGCCTGTGCGCTTTTTAGCGCTTTTTGGCAGATGAATATCCTGAATCGCCGTGCCTTCAGAGATTTGTTTTTGAACGGATTTTAGAACCTTCACGTCTTCTGCCGTGAACGAATAGTGTCCGAGCTCATTGCGTTCGGCCGGAAGATTCAGCTGCTTCACCCACCGCTGCACCGTTTTTGCGGAGACGCCGAGTTCACTTGCTACCATATTTGTATTCATGATCCCATACCTCCTTTTAAGCTAGGTATTCGACCATAGAATGCGGTTCCCTTCCCGTTAGACAAAACAAGAAAAGATTCGGCAAAGAAAGTGGGTATCTCCTTTTTTCTTCAAAAACTGTTATTGTTCATACAGCTCTAATGGAAGTTGGTCAGGATCAAAAAAGAAGGTGAATCGCTTGCCGGTCAGCGGGTCTGTTCTGATTGGCTCTGTTTTTATCCCTTTTTCATGAAGCGCCTTAACCGCCTCATCTAAGCTG
>NZ_JBSIOT010001720.1:0-500 GCF_053613335.1 Bacillus sp. LR--39
ACGGCTATACAATCGAACCGGCTGCGAAAGAATCAGCCGGAACCGATGTCATTCTGAAGCTGAAAGAGAATACAGACGATGAAAACTATGATGAATACCTGGATGTTCATCGCTTAAAAGCGATCATCAAAACATACTCTGATTTCATCCGCTACCCGATCAAGATGGATGTCGCGGTCAACAAGCCGAAAGAAGGCGCCGAAAATGAATTTGAAGAAGTCCAGGAAGAACAGACGGTCAACAGCATGGTGCCGATTTGGAGAAAAAACAAAAGCGAACTGAAAGATGAAGATTATGAGGCGTTTTATAAGGAAAAGCATTACGGTTTTGACAAGCCTCTCGCGCACATCCATACAAGCGTAGACGGCGCGGTGAGATACCATGCGATTTTATTCATTCCTGAAAATATTCCGTTCAACTACTACACGAAGGAATTCGAGAAGGGTCTGGAACTGTATTCGAACGGTGTGCTGATCATGGAAAAGTGTCCGGATCTGCTG
>NZ_JBSIOT010001721.1:0-500 GCF_053613335.1 Bacillus sp. LR--39
GAGCAAGGATTACGTCTACCGTGCATGTCGGCAAACAATGGAACAATGCTGCGTGGAACGGTGTCCAGATGGTATACGGGGATGGAGACGGTTCGAAATTTAAGCCGCTGTCTGGATCGCTCGACATTGTCGCGCATGAAATCACACACGCAGTCACACAGTATTCCGCCGGTCTTTTATATCAAGAAGAACCCGGTGCATTAAATGAGTCCATTTCTGACATTATGGGCGCGATGGCTGACCGTGATGATTGGGAGATCGGCGAAGATGTCTATACTCCTGGTATTGCAGGAGATTCATTGCGGTCATTGGAGGACCCATCTAAGCAGGGAAATCCAGATCATTACTCGAACCGCTACACAGGAACAGAGGATTATGGCGGAGTCCATATCAATTCGTCCATTCACAATAAAGCAGCTTATCTTCTTGCAGAAGGAGGCGTGCACCACGGTGTACAGGTTGAAGGGATTGGGCGTGAAGCAAGTGAACAAATTTACTAT